>NZ_JACIAU010000005.1:0-491013 GCF_014194105.1 Rhizobium sp. BK529
CACCGACGGAGATCTTCAACCAGCATCTATTGGCTATGGAGGACCAGGTCATATAGATTCCAACCCGCGTTGCATTCAATCTGGAACCAGCAGGGCTATTTAGTAATGCGACAGTTGGGCCAGTTAAAGATGCGACAGTCTCGCCTCTCGACGCGCTGGTCAATGTCAACGTTGGGAGCAAGGATGACGACCTTCCGCCTGGTGGAGACCATGAGCGTTTGGAGTCGTGATGTCCTGTTTGATCACCATGTCGCAGAAAGAATTGCATCGCCTCGAAGTCATCCAGAAGATCAATGATCGACGCCTAAGCGTTGTCCAGGCAGCGGAGTTGCTCGGCCTCAGCCGAAGTCAGGTGCACAGGCTGCTGCAGGCTTATGACCGGGCCGGTGCGGCCGGTCTGGTTTCAAAGAAGCGATCTCGGCCAAGCAATCGCCGCCACAGCGAGGATTTTCGCAATGCGGCGCTGGATCTGATCCGTGAACGCTATCTGGATTTCGGTCCGACGCTGGCTCGCGAGAAGCTGATCGAACTGCATCACATCTCGGTCGCCAAGGAGACGCTGCGCCAATGGATGACCGAGGCCGGCATCTGGGTCTCGCGACGCGAGCGCAAGCAGCGGGTCTTCCAGCCGCGCGGCCGGCGTGACTGCTTCGGTGAACTGGTCCAGATCGACGGCTCGCATCACTGGTGGTTCGAGAACCGCGGTCCCAAATGCGCCCTGCTCGTCTATATCGACGACGCCACCGGCAAGCTGTTGCATCTGCGCTTCGCCGGATCGGAGAACACCTTCGATTACCTGCATGCGACGAAGGCGTATCTGCAGCAATGGGGCAAGCCTCTGGCATTTTACAGCGACAAGCACGGTGTCTTTCGTTCGACCCATGCCTCGGAGAAGGACCGGACGAGCGGCCTGACGCAGTTCGGACGGGCGCTTTACGAGCTCAACATCGACATCATCTGCGCCAACACCCCGCAGGCCAAAGGGCGCGTCGAGCGCGCCAACCAGACGCTGCAGGATCGATTGGTCAAGGAACTGCGGCTGCGCGGCATCGACACGATCGCGGCGGCCAATGCCTATGCGCCGGAGTTCATGGCCGACTTCAATCGTCGCTTTGGCAAGCCGCCGCGCAATCCGAAGGACATGCATCGGCCGCTTGCCGCGCATGAGAACCTCGATAGCGCCATGTGCCGCAAGGAAGTCCGCACGCTGTCGCAGTCATTGACGCTGCGCTATGACAAGGTGCTGTTCATTCTCGATCCGACGGAGCAGGCCAAGGCGCTGGCGGGTAAGAAGGTGGTCGTTTGCGACTATCCGGACGGCCGCCTCGAGATCATGCACGAGAGCTTTGCCCTGCCCTACAGAACCTTTGACACGTTACGCTCCGTGCATCGCGCGGATATCGTCGATAACAAGCGCCTAGACGACATGCTTTCGATCGTCGCCGAGATGCAGGCCGGGCGTGAACAGCAGCGCAGCAAGGGCGGCCCTCGCCGCACCGGCCAGACGGATCATATGTTCGGCATTCGCGATGGCAGCCAGAGCAACGGCTATCAGAAGCGCGGCCGCAAGCCCGGCCGCCGGACGGACTTCATGAATGATCCGGAGGTCATTGCCAGAAGGCAGAAGGCGCTCGCGCGCATGGAGGCAGCGGAATGAACCGCTGGCACTCATCGTCTCAAAGCTAAAGCCGAAGGGTGGCCCTCACCCGCCCCCGCTCCTTCCTTGCAACCCGGACCAGCCGGGCGGATCGGGGGCTGCCGAAAGCGCCAGCGGAGATGCTGAGTGTCGCATTTCTAACTGGCCGGCGAAGCCGCACCTCTAACCAGCTTTGACAGCGTGTGTAAGGGGGGTACATTCTATTTCCAAGTGCGACATGCCAATGATTTCAATGGCTTCACTTTGGAGATTTTGGCATGTCCCGATGCTATACGCAGCTTGCTCTCGCCGACCGACGACGCCTACAGCAGCTGATGGCGGCAAATGTTCCCGTCCACGAAATGGCCCGCCAACTTGGCCGTCACCGCTCCACCATTTACCGCGAGATCAAGCGCAACACGTTTCATGATCGCGAACTGCCGGACTACGACGGCTACTACAGCACGGTCGCGCACGATATCTCCAAGGACCGACGACGCCGGCTGAGAAAGCTGCGGCGGCACCCGAATTTGCGCCAGGAGATCATCACCTAGTTGGAGGCACGCTGGTCTCCTGAGCAGATCGCTGGTCGCCTGTTGTTGGAGGGGCGCAGCCTCGTGCGCGTCTGTAAAGAGACAATCTACCGGTTCATTTACAGCAAGGAAGATTACGGGCTTGGCCTCTATCAGTATCTCCCGGAAGCGCGCCGCAAACGTCGTCCACTGCGCTCCAGGAAGCCGCGCGACGGTGTGTTTCCGGCCTCGCATCGTATATCTCAACGTCCTGATTTTATTGGAGATCGATCGCAATTCGGGCATTGGGAAGGCGACCTCCTTATCTTCGAACGTCCACTCGGCCATGCCAATGTGACATCTCTGGTGGAGCGCAAGAGCCGCTATACCGTTCTCATCAAGAATCCAAGCCGGCATTCTCGCCCGATCATGGACGAGATCATCAGAGCTTTTTCTCCTCTGCCAGCCTTTGCGCGTCAAAGCTTCACCTTTGATCGCGGTACCGAGTTTGCCGGATTCAGGGCTTTGGAAGAAGGGATCGGCGCGCGTAGCTGGTTCTGCGACCCGAGTGCACCGTGGCAAAAGGGAACTGTCGAAAACGCCAACAAACGTATGCGCCGCTTCATGCCAGGAGCTACAGATCTGGCCGCCGTGTCACAACGCGACCTCATCCAACTCGCACGACATCTCAACGACCAACCCCGTAAATGCCTTGGCTACAAGACACCGGCCGAGGTGTTCATGGCGCATTTGCAGGATCAGGTGTGATCCCCTACCCTGCAAAACAGGCGTGACGCACTTGGGTTAGCTCCTCCAAAAATTAGCATCCACGTCATCGCCTCGACGAGCTGCCAGCTTCGGCACCTTCCGGAATCCGTTGTCGTACCGAACCAGTCCGTACGCCTCGCAGACCTTGGCCTCGAAGAGCTTGTGCAGCGCTTGGCTGTCATCGATGTCGAAGGACTGGACGGCGCCGCCGCCGATGGCGAAGACCTCGTGCGGCTCTATCCCTGAGTTGTCGATCAACAGAACTTCGTCGGCGATTCTGAGCGCTTCGGTCAGCTTCTCGAAGGATCCATCGTGCCGCCTACGGATATTTTCCTCCGGGATGTCGTGACCGCCCTTGAGGACACGCTGTCTGACACGCTCGACGTTTGTCTCAACGGAATCCAGAGCGACGTAGTAGAGGCCGACCGTGAACCCGGCCGCCTTGGCATCGCGCATCATTCTCAGCGATTGGTTACTACTCAGCGTCGTCTCGAAAATGAAAGACTGCCGGGTGGCGATCATCTCGGCAATTTTCAGGAGGGCAGCTCGACCAGCTTGGATGTCGGTCGATCTGTCATCGGCCGCTGGCATCGCTTTGGCGATCTCGTCCGCGTTGATCCAGACACCCTCAAGCTTCAGCTTCCCGAAGGCGGAGGTTTTGCCGGAGCCGTTCGGCCCTGCGAGGAGGATGCACGACAATTCCGGCATGAAGCAATTGCTACCTCACGGTAGCCGGAGCACGTTCCTTGCGCTCGCGCTGGGCCTTATCCTTCGCCTCGTTCTGGCGGTCCTTGGCAGAGATCGTTAGGCCCATACGACGGCTCTCGGCAATGGCTTCCCGGCCGATCTGCTTCAAGGCTTGTTTATTCTCGCGGTATTTCTGCAACAGCATCGACGATCTCCTTCCATTCCTCCATAACATAATGCGACAGCCCGTCGGCGGCAAATATCGCTTGTTCCAAGTGCCGCCGACAGCAACACTGAATGCAACGGGCCGAATCTATCTCGGAAATGGGTTCGACGACTAGAAGGAAGAGACCCGCATGAAGATCATCGATTATGTCCTTGGCGATGACAAGCCCAGCAGGCCGACCGGAAGGCACGCCTGCAGGCCGCATTCCCCGAAGCCAACATCTATGCCGAATCCGCAATGCGCGGCGTGAGGAAGATAACCCCTACCCGGCAAACCAGAGGCCATGCCTTTCGCGCGCTGCATCATCTTGAGCGAGACGGCTGAGATCGTCGGTCACGAAAAGATCGCCAGCCCTGCAAAACAGGCGTGACGCACTTGGGTTAGCTCCTCCAGGGCAATTTAGTAATGCGACAGTTGGGTCTGCTCTTGGCACGGCGCATAATCCTGACGTTTCCGAAGTTCGCTCTTCGGCAACCAGCTAGGTCACAAGAAGCGTTTGCCGACCTTGAAGATTCAGCAACTCGACCGCATTTCGGTCGAAAGACACGAAAATCTCGCCCCCAAGCCAGGCTCCCTCATGTGCGATGACACCGTCTGCGAAATCACCTCCAGCTTCAAGAACAGCCAAACCCGCTTCCACGGCCGGCCTGTCCATTGAGACGTTAGCCGTCGCCAGAAGATCACGGATTGTCTGTGCAACATCATCTGTGGAAAGTTTTGCACCGTGCCGCAGGATCCAAACCAACTCACAGAGAGTTGGCAATGAAACGGCAATCAATGTGGCTTCCTCGAGAAGTTTTGCGGCTGCCTGCCCCTGCTCAGGATCATCTTGCAAAACCGCTCGCACCAGAACATTCGTATCAACCGCGATTTTCACGCGTCGTCGCTCCAGCCCTCGGCTGCAATTTCATTCATTTCCTCGATCGTCAGGGTCTTTTTCGCCTTGCCGGCGTGCCGTCCGATAAAATTACCAATCGTGCCCGTCGCACGGACAGCCCGGATTCGTAACTCGCCGCCCGGCAGTTTCTCGAATTCGATCCGCTCCCCGGGTTTTACACCGAGATGCGCAAGCAAGTCGCGTTTGAGCGTGACTTGACCTTTCATTGAGAGAGCTACTGAAGGCATGAAATTCTCCCGGGCTATATACGAACTATAAAAGTAATGTAAATTTCACTTACTTTCAACCTCCACGACGGTGGGGGTTGTCCGCGACCGCCTTTTTTGCCCATGCATCAACCGATGCGCTATCAAGCCAACCGCTTCGCAGCATCGTGCGCTTTGGTGTTGTTGGCGCGGAAACGTATTTACCCATGATGTGAATAATTCCGGAGTTTTCCCTCTAACCCTGCTTTCAGTTGACGTCCTTCGAAGTCGGCGAGGCTTTCCCCTACCCCTTGTAACTTCCCGTTGTTGGATATTGGGGTTGTAATGCCCGGCACGTGCCGGATGGAAGACCGACGGCCCTTTGGGACACCAAGCCTGTGTTGCAGGTCGCGCCGCCGGACGTCGCGCCGCGGCTCAACCGACGGAGCATCCCGTGCGCGATGACGAGTATGACGGCGGCGCACGCAGATCGGGCGGTTCGTGCCAGACAGTCCTTTCCGGCGATCCATCATCGTCATGAATCGGTGCGACCAGATCGATTCAAACTTGTCGTTGGACGCGTCCCAAGAGGCCGGCGATGCTGTACGCATGCCAATTCACTCCTACCACCTTTATTGTCAGCGTATCGATGCGAGCCGAAACATGGCCCGTTATTATGACCTCTCGCTCCAGCCGACGCTGTTCGGAGAGATCGCCGTCATGCGCAGCTGGGGGCGCATCGGCAGGGCTGGCGGGGAAAAAAGCGAGGTCTTTTCCAGTGACCAACAGGCGATTTCGCATTTCCTGGAGCTCGCCCGCCGGAAGCGAAAAAGGGGATATGCGCCGGTTGGCGCGGGGCGGCAGCGTGAATGAAAGATCGCTTGCGATCGCAGGTCCCAGTTCGCCGGCAAGACACCGTGTTCGACCCGCGTCAGTCGGGCGCGCCTTCCGAAACCGAAGCCGGTCCGTTCGTCGGTGCCGTGGCCGCAACATCCTGATCCTGACGGAGATCCAGATCACCCCAGATAGCCGGTTTGCAAAGGCCCGTCTTCGGCTTCCTGGGCCTCTTGATCTCGACGATGAACGGCTTTTTCTGGCGCATATTTCCTCCGCAACGAATCGTTCGGCAACGATATCTGCTGCGTCAGCCTTGGCAACTGGTGGGTCGGGACCGTTCCAGGCTCTGTTCTGCCTTGTCGTCGATGGGTTGAGAAGAACCGATCATCAGCGAGCTCCGGCGAAAAGAGGCGCCGGATTGCCGATGCCGTTCCTTTGACTCGCGTTGCCGGGGCGGCCCATCAGCGGGCTCGATGAGGCATGTCTGACCGGAAATCGGCTTCGCCTCGATCGAGCACGCAACGGCAGCCGCAATTTTCTTACCCCTGGCGGCGTCGCCGCCATTCCGCACCGACTAACAAAATTGCGACTTGCCGTCCTCCATTGCATTCCGGCCCTATGGGTGCGGTCCGATCGTCCCCGGTCTTTTCGACAGCCATCGAGGCCGCGATGGGCGCGGCCCCGAAACAGCGAAAGGAACAGGACAATGGCAACCATCGGCACTTTCACCTCCAACGAAACTGGCTTCTCCGGCTCGATCCGGACCCTCGCCCTCAACGTCAAGGCTCGCATCGCCCGGATCGACAATCCCTCCGACAAGGGCCCGCACTACCGCATCTACGCCGGCGCCGTCGAGCTCGGTGTGGCTTGGCAGAAGACCTCAGAGCAGGGTCGCGACTACCTCTCGGTCAAGCTCGACGATCCGAGCTTCTCCGCACCGATCTACGCGACACTCTCAGAGGTCGAGGGTGAAGACGGATACCAGCTGATCTGGTCGCGCCGCGTCAGCCAGGACTGACACGAGCCGGCCCCGCCGAAGAGGCGGGGCCCTTCCGAAACATAGGCTTCGGAGCCGGTATCGAAGCCGCTTCCAGTCTTCTTGCGGATGCGGGGCCGACGTGTCTGGCCATCGATGACGGCAAGCGGTCGCGTCCCTGGTGCGACCGAAAACGGCGCCGATCGGGCCGCAGCAATCAAGGAGAGCAACAATCAGCATCCCGATCACGATACTCCCTCATGAGTGGCGAGGGGGCGCTGGTTGAGTTCTGTTTCCACGGCTGCGTGGAGGTCTTCTCTTTGGTCAACCGTGCCTAGAAGCAGCCTTTCAGCTTCCAGTCTCAAGTCGGGGGGCCATCAACCGAGCCGATGTAGCCTCACCAGCGCTTCTGCGACGAAAAGGTTGGGGACTAGGACCGTCGCTCCAGTTCCGTTCAAGCGAAAGACCCGAATAGACTTGGTTTTAGTCCCTATCATCGAGCCTCTTGAAAGCTGATATCATTATGCGTACTTTGATATCAAAGCCATCATTTTTATGGACATGATGTCGATGCCTGCGGTTACCATTCGAAATCTTTCTGACGAAACGCATCGGGCTCTGCGGTTGCGAGCGGCTCGTCATGGCCGAAGCACTGAGGCCGAGATCCGTGACATTATCGAGGCCGCGGTTCGTCCCCCTGAACGCGTCAAGCTCGGCTCTTTACTAGCGGCCATTGGTCGAGACGCTGAGCTTTCCGACGACGATGTTGGAACCCTGCAGAACGGTCGCGACAAGACGCCCCCTGAACCGATGACTTTCGAATGATCTTGCTGGACACCAATGTTATATCCGAGCCGTGGAAATCGGCCCCTGATGAGTCAGTGGTCGCTTGGTTGGACGCCCAAGCCATCGAGACGCTGTTCCTTTCCGCAATAACGATTGCTGAACTTCGCTTCGGGATCGCTGCTATGCCCTCAGGGAAACGGAAGACTATCCTCCGCGACCGCCTTGAGGGCGAAGTGCTGCCTCACTTTTCCGAGCGAATCTTGGCCTTCGATCTGGCCAGTTCACAGTTTTACGCGGAACTGATGGCTCGCGCTCGAGTATCTGGGAAAGCGATTGGAACGGTTGATGGCTACATTGCCGCCATAGCAGCAGCGAATGGCCTCGCAATCGCAACGCGTGATACAAGCCCGTTCGAGGCCGCCGGACTGAAAGTGATCAATCCCTGGCCACGATAACGGCAGCAATGTGAGCAGCCGAAGGCTGGGCGCTTCGTTGCAGAAGTCCCGACGATCGAGAAACGTTGAGCCGGTCTCGACACGGATCTTCGGCTTTGGATCATCCTTGATGAGTTCAACAGTGATCTAAATCGGACGGTCGTTCAATCTTGAACCTGAACCTGCCGTCGGCCGCTTCAGCAAGGCTTTCTTTCTTCCTCTTCTTCGTGAATTCATTGCTCGTCGCAAATCGATGACGGAGGTCATCCGGTCCGCTGATCGGCACAATGGCCGGCAGACGTGAGCATCGGAGCCGATTGCGTCTTATGGGTGCCATACGGAAAGCGGGGGATGTCTGCTCAGATCCTCCAAGTCTGGCGCACCGGATGGGTGGCCTCAAGGATGCGCGGTCCCGCCAATTTTGCGCGGCCGGACGGCGTCCGCCCACACAAAATCGGTGCCCCCACGCCCCGCCATGCGGTCGCTTCGCGATCCTTGACCCCGCCCATTCGCTGCACCGCCCTGCGTCATCTTTCACCCACTCACGGAGATTGACGATGACGATTTCGATCGAAGAGCAGATCGAGGAATTGCGGGCCGAACTTTCGAATGCGGTCGATCCGGCCGAACGATGCCAGATCATTGCAGAGCTTTATCTGGCACAGGCCGAGCTCAATCTGGCCGTTGCCGAACTGTCGGGCACCGTCGACACCGAGCCGCCTTTCTGAGGGCGCAGCCCATTCGCCGGTGCGGCTTTGCAGGCACCGGATTTGCGCCTGCTGGTCTTTCAATCGCACCCTTCGGGCTGTTTCGTTATGATGGACCAAAGCCGCCGGATTTATCGACATCGGTTTCGGGAGCTAACGGAACGGCAGGGGTCAATGCGCGCCGTTATCGAAGCGGTTCGCGTTCACGCATGACCGCATGTCGCGTCTGCGAAACCAAATGGCCCTCCCGCATCTGAGCGGCGCGTTGCCGGCCGTAAAGACGATCTGCTCGTCGGCCCGCATGTGAAGCACTTCATGGGGTTGGATCAGCGGTCGCGCCGCCAGTTGTTTCGATCGTGTGCGGGATGATCCCCTTGCCTGAAAACTGTGACTGACCTGGTCGATCTCGACCGTCGTCATGCCGCAGCGGCGTGAGATGTAATCGGCCGTCTCCGGGTCGTTGATTGCCGCAAACGAGATCCAGCTCGCACTCTCGAACCACTTGCTCGCTGCATCCCGACCGCCATAGGTTTCACGCATCTGACCGATCGACTGAAAGATCAAGGTGAGCGTAATCCCATATTTACGCCCTGCATCCCTCGCAGTTTCCAGCATGCGCATGTAGCCGAGCCGCGCAACCTCGTCGAGAAGGAAGAGCGTTCGACCCTTGACCGCGCCGTCACGATTATAGATCGCGTTGAGCAACGAGCCGATGATGACACGGGCAAGGCCGGCATGCGTCTCGAGCGTCTTAAGATCGATGTTGATAAAGACGTCGGTATCGCCTCCGGCAATGGCGTCGGTCGCGAAGGTCGAGCCCGAAACCAGCGCCGCATAGTTCGGATAGGACAGCCAGTGCGTCTCCTTGACTGCGTTCGCGTAGACCCCGCTGAACGTCTCCGGTGTCATGTTCACGAAGGCCGCGACGTTTTCTTTCACGAAGGCGGATTTCGACCCGTCGTAAATGTCCTGTAATCTCTGGCGCAGTTTCGGCTCCGGCTCGGCGAGATTGGAACGCACCTGGCGAAGCGTTTGCATCTCCTTTTCCGTACGACCCGACAGGCAGATGTCGGCGATGATGGCGGTCAGCAGTTGCAGTCCGGAGGTACGGAAGAAGTCGTCGCGCGCACCCTGCGCCCGTCCGCTGTCGCTGATGATCCAGGACGCGACGGAGGCTATATCCTCTTCCTTGGTGCCGCCGAAGCGGCCGATCCAGTCGAGCACATTGATGCCGATACCGGGGCGTTTCGGGTCGAGCACGAAGACATCCCGGCCGTCCTTGCACCGATGACCGAGGACCATCGGTGCAACTTCATTGGAAGGATCGAGAACGATCAGCGAGCCGCCCCATTTGAGAGCCGTCGGGATCGTCACCGAGGTCGTCTTGAAGCCGCCGGAGCCGGCGAACACGATGCCGTGCGATGAACCGAACGAGCCGTCGAAACACAGAAGCGGCGACTTGCCGCCAGCGCCCCATGTCTCGGGCTTGTCTGCGCGAAAGGAAAGCGTCGCTGTGCTGTCGCGGTCGACACGGTATCGTTCGCCGATGACGATGCCGCCCGAATCCGGAAAAAGGTTCGCAGCCGCCTGCAACTTCATCCAGTCCGCTTGCCCATGCAGGGCTCGGCTGCCGCTGATGCGCTTCGGTTCCGGTCGCCTGAACGCAGCGTTGCCGACGATTGCCACGCGCAAAGCCAAAATCGCGGTCATCGTGACCGCAACGGCCCCAACCGCCGTGGCGAGATCCGCATAGGTCAGGATCGATTGTTGCGGGGGCAGTCCGCTCGCGAGGGTCTGGAGCCGCACGATCTTCCGGCCTGCAGCGATCGCTGTCGTTGCGGCTCCGCCCGCCGCAACCCCCCATCCCACGGCTTTGATGTTCGTGGACCCTGCAGTGGCCAAGAGAAAGACGATGCCAAGAGCTGCGGCTATCGCATACGGCAATGTAATGGCTGCACGAGCGAGCACGAGCTTACCGGCTTCCGATCTTGCCAGACCCGAGAGCCACTGCTCGCCGCCGCTGGTGGACATGGTCGCAACGAGCATGAACATCAGCGGGACGAGAAACGCTGCAATTTTCTTAAGCGTCATCGCCGAACGCCTTCGCACCGATCAGCGTCAGCCGCAGGCGTTCCCCCGCATCATCACCGAGCCTTTGCTTGAGTTCGACCAGCGCGCCGAGGAGGAGCGTACGCTTCTCGTATCTGAGACCCGCCTTGACGATCAGCCCGCCGAGTTCGATCTTCTCCCGCGTATCCTTCTTGCGGGCATCCAAGGTGGAGGTGCGCGCCATCCGCTCAAGCCTCCGCAGTGCCGCTCGCAGCCGCGCCAGACGCGAACGTCGTGGCGTCGGTCGCGCTCGAGGCGCCTGCACCTGCCCTCTCCTTCCCGTTCGATCCTCCCTTGCCTGCGTGAAACCGTTTGGCCAGATCCTCAAAAGCTGTCTGAAGGTGCGCCTCGTCAATGTCGATCTCGCCAAATCCGGCCTTCAGCGCGATGCGACCGATGCGTTCGGCCTCGCGGGTCTCTGCGGCTTTGAGCTGCTCTTGCAGCTCGGCGATTTCAGCGCGAATCCTGAAGGACGGTTTCTTCATGTCGGGATAGCCCTTTTCATGCCGGTTGATGTTTCTAACGGCGTGAGAGTCCCATGAGATCGCGCTTTCGATCTACTAACATAAATGCGAGTTGGCGCAGCCAACACATTTGAACATCATCCCGGCCGTTCCGAAGGAGCGGATCCGAAGGGCGCAATTATACGTCGCTGATGCGACGCTTTGCCGTTTGGGCCCCGCGGGCCTGCCGCTCCCGATGAACCCGTTGATTTCGTTAGCAACCGTGAAGGAACTCCGCCGTGGCCGTCCCTCACTTCTCCGTCGGCGTCGTCGCCCGCGGCTGCGGCCGCAGCGCGGTTCTGTCGGCAGCCTACCGGCACTGCGCCAAGATGAGCTTCGAGCGGGAAGCGCGCTCGGTCGACTATCGCGCCAAGCGGGGACTGCTTCACGAAGAGTTTGTCATCCCGCCCGACGCGCCTCATTGGCTGCGGTCGTTAATCGCCGACCGCTCGGTCTCGGGTGCATCCGAGGCCTTTTGGAACAAGGTGGAGGCTTTCGAAAAGCGGTCGGACGCGCAGCTCGCCAAAGACGTAACCATCGCGCTGCCCCTGGAGCTGAGCGCCCAGCAAAACATCGAACTCATGAGGGATTTTATCGAACGGCACATCACCTCGAAAGGCATGATTGCCGATTGGGTCTATCACGATGCCCCCGGCAATCCTCATGTCCACCTTATGACCACCGTGCGCCCCCTGACCGAGGTCGGTTTCGGCGCCAAGAAGGTCGCGGTTGTTGGCGCGGACGGCAATCCGATCCGCAACGATGCCGGCAAGGTCGTCTACGAACTCTGGGCCGGTGGCCTCGACGATTTCAAGGCGTTCCGCGATGGGTGGTTCGCCTGCCAGAACCACCATCTGACCCTTGCCGGTGTCGACCTTCGCGTCGATGGACGATCGTTTGAAAAGCGAGGGATCGAGCTGGAACCGACCATCCACCTCGGCGTCGGTACCAAAGCCATCGAGCGGAAGTCGGCGGATGCACGGGAGGCTAGTTCACTTAAGCGGCTCGAAGAGCAGCAGGCGCGAAGAGCCGAGAACGCAAGGCGGATAGAACGAAGTCCCGAGCTCGTCCTCGACCTGATCACGCGCGAGAAAAGCGTCTTCGACGAACGCGACGTCGCCAAGGTCCTTTACCGCTACGTCGACGATCCTTCTCTCTTCCAGAATCTCATGGTTCGGATTCTCCTGTGCCCCGAGATCTTGCGTCTCGAGCGGGAGCGGGTCGAGCTAGCCACCGGGCAGAGCCTTCCCGCCAAATATACGACCCGCGACATGATCATGCTCGAAGCGAAGATGGCCAATCGTGCCGTCTGGCTTTCGCAGCGATCGTCGCATGGTGTGCGCGCAGCAGTGTTGCAGGCAACGCTTGCGCGTCATCTGGGCTTGTCGGACGAGCAGAAAGCGGCGATCGAACATATCGCAGGGCCCGAGCGTATCGCCGCCGTGATCGGCCGCGCCGGCGCCGGCAAAACGACAATGATGAAAGCGGCATGCGAGGCCTGGGAAGCGGCCGGCTATCGGGTTGTCGGCGCGGCACTCGCCGGCAAGGCAGCCGAAGGCCTGGAGAAGGAAGCAGGCATTGCCTCGCGCACCCTGGCGTCCTGGGAACTGCGCTGGAACCAAGGGCGCAACCGGCTCGACAGCGAGACGGTCCTCGTGCTCGACGAAGCCGGCATGGTGTCGTCGCGGCAGATGGCGCTGTTTGTCGAAACAGTAACCAGGGCCGGTGCCAAACTCGTTCTCATTGGCGATCCCGAACAGCTTCAGCCGATCGAAGCCGGGGCTGCCTTTCGAGCGATCGCCGACCGCATCGGCTATGCTGAACTCGAAACCATCTATCGCCAACGCCAGCAATGGATGCGTGACGCTTCGCTTGATCTTGCGCGCGGCAGGACCGGCAAGGCCCTCAACGCCTACCGTGCCAACGGCAAGGTGATTGGTTCCGACCTGAAGGCGGATGCCGTTGACAATCTGATCGCCGACTGGGACCGCGACTACAATCCCGCAACGACGTCGCTGATCCTCGCTCATCTGCGCCGCGACGTTCGCATGCTGAACCGAATGGCCCGCAGCAGACTGATCGAGCGCGGGGTTATCGGCAAAGGATCCGTGTTCAAGACGGCTGAGGGCGACCGCAATTTCGCGATCGGCGACCAGATCGTCTTCCTCAGGAACGAGAGCTCGCTCGGCATCAAGAACGGCATGCTGGCGAGGGTCGTTGAGGCCACACCCGGCCGCATCGTTGCGGAGATCGGTGACGGCGAACGGCGCCGTCACGTCGTGGTCGAGCAGCGCTTCTACGCCGACATCGATCATGGTTATGCTGCGACGATCCACAAGAGCCAGGGGGCCACCGTCGATCAGGTCAAGGTACTGGCCTCGCTCTCGCTCGACCGGCACTTGACCTATGTCGCCATGACCCGTCACCGCCAGGATCTCAACGTCTATTACGGCCGCCGGTCCTTCGCCAAGGCCGGCGGACTGGTGGCGGTTCTTTCGCGCAGGAACGCAAAGGAAACGACCCTCGACTATGCCGATGGCCCCTTCTATCGCCAGGCGCTTCGCTTCGCCGAGGCTCGCGGTCTCCATCTCGTCAACGTCGCCCGAACCCTGATTCGCGATCGGTTCGAATGGACGGTTCGCCAGAAGCAGTTGCTCAAGGATTTGGCGAGCCGCCTGGCGGAAATTGCAGCAAGGATCGGCCTCTCGGTCAGTCCGCGCCAAACCAGTCTTGCCGATCCACTCGAGGAGGCAAAGCCGATGGTATCCGGCATCACGACCTTCCCCAGTTCCGTCGACCAATCGGTAAAAGACAAGCTCTCGTCCGATCCGGGTCTGAAGCGGCAATGGCAGGATGTTTCGATCCGGTTCCAGCTTGTCTACGCCCACCCAGAGGCCGCGTTCAACGCCGTCGATGTCGACGCCATGCTCAAGGACAAGGCGAGCGCAGCAACCACACTGTCCAAACTGGCAGACGAGCCTGAAACCTTCGGCGCGATGCGGGGAAGAACGGGCATTCTTGCCAGCAAGACCGACAAGCAGAACCGGGAGGCCGCCCTGCGCAACGTGCCCGCCCTCGCCCGCAATCTCGAACGCTTCCTTGAAATGCGCGCCGAGGCAGAGCGCAAATATCAGCGGCTGGAGCGCGCAGCCAGATTGAAGGCTTCCATTGACATCCCTGCGCTGTCGCCGAATGCCAAGACGGTGCTTGAGCGGGCGCGCGACGCGATCGACAGGAATGATCTTCGCGCTGGTCTGGCATATGCCTGTTCAGACCGACAGGTGAAGGCCGAACTCGAGGCTTTCGCCAAAGCCGTCGCCGAGCGGTTCGGCGAACGCACCTTCCTCGGTATCGCGGCGAAGGACGCGAATGGCGAGACCTTCCAGTCGGTGACGGCGGGAATGAGCCCGGCTCAGACGGCCGAGGTCAAAGCAGCGTGGAATGCGATGCGGACCGCACAGCAACTTGCGGTCCACGAACGCAGCGCCGCCGCAATGAAGCAGGCAGAGTCGCTCCGTCAGGCGAAGAGCCAGGGACTTTCCTGAAATGACGATCATCGGCGCTCGAGGACCTTCACGCCGCCAGGCTTTTCGCGCCGGCCCCACGGCTGTCGCGATCGCGGCGGTGCTTGCATCGGCGATCCTTGCCGGCGGACTTGCGGGGTATCGCGTCAACCTGACGCCAAGCGAACCGTTGGGGATTTGGCACATTCAACCGCTGAGACGGCCGGCCGCCGTCGGCGATATCGTCTTCATCTGCCCGCCCCTCAGCGCGACCATGCAGATAGCCCGGCAGCGCGGTTATCTTCGTTCCGGATTGTGCCGCGGCGGCTATGCGCCCTTGATCAAGACCATTGTCGCGACCGCAGGCCAAAATATCCACATCGATCGCTCGGTCACAATCGATGGTGTTGTCCTGCCGCATTCGGCCCTGTCGCCCGAGGACGGGCAAGGCCGACCTATCATGGTGGCAATTTCCGGCAGCAAGGTCGGCAGGGGCGAAGTCTTCCTTCATTCCTCATTCCCAGGCTCGTTCGACTCCCGATATTTCGGACCTGTGCCCGCATCGGGAATCCTTGGTCTGGCCGAGGAGGTGCTGACTTATGCGCCCTGACCGGATTAAGATCGGTATCCTGATCTTTGCAGCAGCGGCAGTCGGTTGGGCTGGATGGAACGGCAATGTGCTTTTTCTTCCCTTGTCCGCAGCGTTCCCGGCGCTCTGGTCCCTGGCCAATAGCCGCAGGACTGCAGCTGCCGTTTCCGCCGCATATTTCCTGTCGGCTTCGCGCGGCCTCCCGCAGGGTGTCGCCCAATTCTATGCGTCGGATATCCTGCCTGGCCTGCTGTTATGGCTTTCGGCGTCCAGTGTCTTCGTCCTTGTGCACACCGTTTTCTGGTCGAGGCAGGGCCGGTTGCCACTCCGCTATCTCGCCGCAGCAGGGCTCATGGCAGTGCCGCCGTTCGGCATTCTCGGATGGGCACATCCGCTGACCGCTGCCGGTGTCCTGTTTCCAGGATGGCGTTGGCTTGGTCTTGTGGCGATGACAGTCGGCCTGGCGGGTCTGACGACATCGCGCCGGCCGGCTGCAGCCGTTGCCGTGGCAGGCGCCTGGCTCTGGTCCGCCGCATCTGGAACAGGATCGACGCTACCACCGGCCTGGCACGCTGTCGATCTTCATCTGGGTGCGTCCCTGGGGCGGACAAGCGATCTGGCGAGGCACCGTGACCTGGCCGCAACGGTTCAGGCGATTGCGGGAATGCCGGGCGACGTCGTTGTCCTTCCAGAGAGCTCATTCGGGTTTTGGACGATCACGGTGCAACGCTTCTGGCAACGTCAACTGATCGGGACAGGAGTGACAGTCGTCGCTGGCGCCGCGGTTGCCGGCGAGGATGGCTACGACAATGTCATGGTTGCGATCTCCGAGAGCGAGAGCTCGGTCATCTATCGCGAGAGGATGCCGGTGCCGGGGTCGATGTGGCAACCGTGGCAGCGCCTGCTCGGCGGACGTGGCGGCGCCAGAGCCCATTTATTTGCCAATCCTGTCGTTGGCGTTGCCGGAGCGCGAGCAGCGCCGCTTATCTGTTACGAGCAACTGATCGTCTGGCCGATCCTGCAGTCGATGCTTCACGACCCGGACCTCATCATCGCGATCGGAAACGGCTGGTGGACATCGGGGACGTCGATTGTCCCCATCCAACGTGCGAGTGCCATCGCCTGGGCGCGGCTGTTCGCCAAGCCCATCGTTCTTTCCTTCAACACGTGACAAACGGAGCCTTGATGCTCGATCCTGCATTGTTAGACCAATGTGCCGATCCTTCGCTGAAGCCCGCGGTCGTCGAGCAATTCGTAGAGGCGGCGGGTTCCAGCGACCCCCTCGCCCTCGCCGTTCAGTCGGGAGGGCGTCTTATCCTGGTCCCAACGCCGAAATCGCCGGATGAGGCTTTGGGGATCGTGCGCGAATATGCCGGGAAGGCGATCGTGCGCGTCGGGATCACCCAGTTCCCGGCTGGAGTGGGTGCAAAAGACGCCACCGAGCTGAAACCGGATCTGGTGGAGCCGTGTGGCAACCTCCGCATGGGCACCGCAATGTTTGCCAAGGTCCTGCGGATCGTCAGCAAATGGTACGGCAATCCGAAAAGCGAGGAGGCTTTTGCGCAGATCTTCGAAGACGCCATTCATGCCTGGAGGACTGCCAGGTTCGAAGGCTTGAATGTGTTCCGGGCAGAGGATCCCGGGGGCACGCTTGACGCACAGCCGAACAACGTTGTTCCTAGCGAAACCGCAGCGACGTCCGATCAACCAACCGAGCCGCCCATGCCGTCTCAAGCGAAGGCGAAGGCGCAGGACGCCGGTATCCGGATCGATCTTTCGAGGATTGGGAGCAACTAGGCGATCGCCCGAAGGATTGCGGACCCACGCCGGCTTCAGCCGCATCTATGTCGATACCAAGAATTCGCACCTGCTGTCGTCGACAGCGATATCGGACACATCACGCTGCTGGTCACGAAAGGGCGAAAGCGCGCCCGTCCGAAGCCGGCGATGAGCGACCGAATGTTCAGTTTCGAACCGGCTAGAGGCCGTCAAAAGGTCACGTCCGGCACCCGACGGTTGGCCATCGTAGCACTGGCGGTTGCAAGCGGCATCGCGGTAACATCGACCCTATGTGCTTCCATTGGAATCCAACCTCTAACCTGCCTCAGCCTGTCACGTTCGACTCTCGCGCTGAGAACTCCCGGCCTGTCGTCCGCCCGTGCCAGGATTTGTCCCCATGGGTCGCAGATCATGGAGTTTCCGAACATGTGCCGTTCCTCCCCGTCAGGTGTCTTGTAGGAACCGCATTGCCCGCATGCGACCATGAAAGCCTGGAATTCGATTGCGCGTGCCCGACACAAGACTTCCCAATGATATTTTCCGGTCTGCGCCGTGAAGGCTGCCGGCAGGACGAAGACATCCGCCTTTTCGCTGGCCAGGCGATCGAAAAGACGCGAGAAGCGCAGGTCGTAGCAGATACAGCAGGCTATCCGGAAGCCGCCGATCTCATAGATCAGCAGCTGATTGCCGGGTGCGACCGTCTCTGACTCTGCGTAGCGTTTTCCATCCGGAGCAATGATGTCGAAGAGATGGATCTTCCGATAGGCACCAATTTGGGTCCCATTGGCGTTGAAGACGACACTTGTATTGAAGATCCGGTCGTGGCCGGGAACGCTTTCAAGGATGCTGCCGGCATGGATGGCGACACCATGCTCGGCGGCAAAGCGTTGCACCATGTTATAGGCTCGGCCGCCGGGAATGAGATCGGCGGCCGCCTGCTTTTCGGCTGCCGTACCACCCGTCCAGTCGAAATGTTCCGGCAGCACGATGAGGTCCGGCCTTTCGTTTCGGACCGCCTTCAACATCAGCCGGCTGGCTTCGGCAAGATTATAGGCCCGATCCGGGCGGGCATTCATCTGAATAAGCGAGATTTTCATGCAAGGTCCTCTTGCTCGAACAGGAATATGGATTTACCGGCCGTGAGATGCGCCCGCAGCGCAGCCGAGCGCTGCTGGCGTGCGATCGCCATTTCCGCAAGGGCGCGCATGCGCTCGGTCTCGGCGGCAAAGACGCCTTCGCTATCGGCCAGAACGGCATAACCCGGCAGAATTGCTGCCCCGCCGCAGGCGATCGGAACATTGATCGATCCGCCGATCGAAAAGATCCGGTTTGTCGTCCGCGACGACACGCCTCGGCACCAGACCGGAAGGCCGACCGCGACAATCTCCTCGACATCGGTGCATGGCCCGTCGATGACGATGCCGCTTGCCCCCTTCGCCTTGGCGGCTGCGGCAACACCGCCCCCTACACATGCCACATCGTCGCGGTCGACACGGGAGATGACCAGCATGTCGCCCGGCTTCAGCATGTCGATCGCCCTGTAGATGATGACACCGTCGCGGCCTGGCGCCGCGACGGTCAAGGCCGGACCGAAGGCCCGGCAGGGAAAGACGGGACGGACATTGTCGCCGACAAAGCCCAGATGCTCGACATGCCCGATCGTTGCGGTTTCGACCGCTGGGAGCATGTCAATGAGATCCGGGGGTAGGCTGAGCTGGCGTTCATAAGCCCGGTAGAAGGGTGTCATGTCACGGTCTTTCCTGAAACGAGATCAGATCGGGCGTTCGCCGGAGGTTGTCGTCCGGTGCATGATGCGGATCGATGCCGGGTCGAAGGAGTCGCGCCGATGCATCGTGCACCGGTTGTCCCACATCATGATGTCGCCTTCATCCCAGCGTTGGACGAAGATCTCCTGGTCCCTCGTCGTGTGATCCCAGAGTTCGGCAAGCAGCGCATTGCTCTCGTCGAGCGGCATGCCGACGACCCATGCGCCATCGGAGGTGCCGCCGAGATAGAGCGCCTTGCGGCCGGTTTCGCCATGGGTGCGTACCAGCGGATGGACGATGCCGCCCCACTCGCGGAAATCCTTGCTCGCAGGCTCCGTCTTGCCGAGCCGCAGCTTGCCTGTCTTGTCGTAGACGTTCTGGAAGAAGATCTGGCGACCGTCGACCAGGTTTTTCAGCGCCGCCGGCAAGGTTTCATATGCCATATAGGTTGATAGGAAATAGGTATCGCCGCCTGTGGGCGGCACCTTGACGGCACGTAGAATGGCGCCAGCCGGTGGCTTTTCGTAAAACCATGTATCGGTATGCCAGGTCGCTTCGCTGTTGCCCATGGCACCGGTAGGCTTGCCGTCTTGCGTTGCGTTGCTGATGACGAGAATTTCCGGATGGGTGGGATGGCCTCCCTCCTGCAGCTGTTTCGGATGGATGACGAACTCGCCGAAATGGCGCGAAAAGGCCACCTGGTCCGCATCGGAGATCCGGGTTTGCTTGAAGCGGAGAACGCCATATTGCAGCCAGTAGTGACGCAGTTCCTCGATATCGCGCGCATCATAGTTGTTGAAATCAAACCCCTCGATGTCGGCGCAGACATTGCTCTCGGCCTGTACCGCCTTCAGTCTTTCCTTCAGCATTTTCAATCTCCTTTTGTGGTCCCCTTGTCGGGCCGATGCGATGCTACGTCCGCCGGAGTTCCGAACTCCAATAGCGATCATCGCGCATTGATAGCGGTGGTCGATCGATCCCGTTCAGGCCGAAAGCGGCCGGACGTCCGACGGATCGACAGCGAGCGTCACGGGTCTGCCAGGCGTGAGCGCATGTCCGGTTGCGAGGGATGGGTGGTGCAGGATCAACCGGTGCCCGCCACCGATGATCGCCTCGAGCTCCGCATAGGCTCCGAAGTCGGTCACGCGGCGCAAGGTCCCTTCAAGCCGGTTCATCCCGGGCGGAACCTCGTCCACCCCGGCAAGCTTGACGCTCTGTGGTCGCATGGAGCAGAAGCTGATCGTGTCTGGCGCGTTCGAGCCGCCGGACGTCAGGATGGTGGGACCGCCCTCGATCGACAGTTTGACACCCGACCCCGAGCGTGAGCATCCCGAAATCGGCAGGATGTTCGACCGCCCGATGAAATCGGCCACGAATCGTGATGCCGGCTGGCGATAGATGTCCCCGGGTGTGCCTTGCTGAACGATGACGCCACGATCCATGACGACGATTCGATCGGACATGGCCATGGCTTCTTCCTGGTCGTGTGTGACGTACACGAACGTCATGCCGAGTGTCTCGTGGATTTCCTTGAGCTCGGCGCGCATGGACTCGCGCAATTTAAGATCGAGATTGGAGAGCGGCTCGTCGAGGAGCAGGAGCGAGGGCCGCGGGGCGATGGCCCGGGCAAGCGCGACACGCTGCTGCTGGCCGCCAGAGAGTTCCTTCGGATAGCGCTGATCGAAACCCTCCAGATGCACGCTTCGCAGTGCCTTCTCCACGCTCGCATTGATCTCCGCGCGCCGCGCGCCTCGCACGCGAAGGCCGAAACCAACGTTTTCGGCAATCGTCATGTGAGGGAAGAGCGCGTAGTTCTGAAACACCAGCCCGAGGTTGCGCTTCTCGGGCGGCACGTTCAGCTGGCTGCGGCCGCGGATGCGGACGTCGCCCCGGCTCGGCGTGTTGAAACCTGCGATCATGTTCAGGGTCGTCGTCTTGCCGCAGCCGGACGGACCAAGGATGCTGACGAACTCGCCTGCAGGGATCTGCAGATTGATGTCCCTGACGGCGAGATGAGGACCGAAGGACTTTGCGACCGACAGGAGTTCGATATCGAATTCGCTCATTTGCTTCCTCCATGGAGCTGCGCGGAAAAACCGCCGAGTTTTTCGAAAGCCAGGATCACGACCAGGATGAAGATCATCGAGGCGACATTGACCGCCGCCATGACCGGGTCGAGGCTGTATTCGAGGTGATTGATGACGGCGATCGGCAGGGTCGTGTCGCCCGGGCGGACCAGAAAGACCGACAGCGGAATGTTGTTGAACGAAATGATAAAGGCGAAAGTCACGCCGGACAGCACGCCCGGCTTGATGAGCGGCAGCACGACATAGAGCGTCCGCTGACGTTTGCTGGCGCCGAGAATCTGGGCGGCGCGGTCGAGGTTCTCGTCGAAATTCGCAAGGGCGCCGGCAGCCATTCGCATGACGAAAGGCAGAGCCAGCACGACATGCGCGGCGATCAGAGCCGGCATCCCAAGCATGGTCTGCAGGCCGATGATCGACAGGAAAAGCACGATCGCCACGCCCTTGACGATCTGCGGGACCGAAAGCGGCGACAAGAGCGCCGCCATGATGACGCTCGAGCCTGGAATACGTTCATGGACAAGGGCAAAGGCAGCAAGCGTCCCGACAACGCCGCTGATCGCCGCCACGATCACGGCGAGCTTGACGCTCAAAAGGAAGGGTTCGACCCACCGTTCCTCGAAAAGCCCGCCGTACCAGATAGCTGTCCATTCCCATGGCCGGAACGTCACGGCCGAGGTCGGGCTGACGGAGGCCGCGATGACGACGAGGAGCGGCAGCGCGATGAAAGCCAGGACGAGAGCGAGCGCCGACCAGAAGCCGATTGCAATCATTTTCGTCATCGTACCTCTCCCGCCCAGGACGACTTTTTCACCTTGAGACGTGACTCCCACCGAATTCCGATGATTGAGACTACGAGCATCATGGCAAGCAGGGCGATCGCCATGACGCTCGAGAAGGGCCAGTCGACGTAAAACAGCACCTGTTCGGAGATCATCGTCGCCAGCACCTTGAAGCGTGCGCCGCCGAGAAGGGCCGGCGTTGCGTAGGCGCTCGCCGCCATGGTGAAGCTGATCAACAGTGAACTGACGATGCCCGGCACGGAGAGCGGAACGACGATGTGGCGGATGACGGCCGCTCTGGAGGCTCCAAGCATCTGGGCGGCGCGTTCAAGGTTGACGTCAATCCCCTGGATGCTCGTCATCAATGACAATATGCCGAAGGGCAGCACGACATGCGTCAGTCCGACGACGACTGCAAACAGGTTCTTTGAGAGGGGAAGAGGCGTCGAGATGATGCCGAGATGAATGAGCGCATCATTGATGAAGCCACGATCTTCCAGGATGATCAGCCAGCCATAGGTGCGCAGCACCACGCCGGCAAGCTCGGGCGCCAAGGCAAGCGCGAAGACAACGGTGCGCCAGCGTGACTGTGACCGGGCGAGGAAATAGGCCACGGGATAGCCAAGAAGCGTGACGGCAACGGCGACCACGGACGACATGACCGCGGTGCGGAGAAAACCGGCAAGCGACAAGCCATCGAGGAAGAAGCGTTCGTAATTTCCAAATGTCGGCGTGAGCGTTCGGCTGTCGAGAAAACTCATGCCAATCATCATGCCCATTGGGAGGGCGAAGAAGATCAGCAGCAGCAGGAAGGACGGCGCCAGCAACATCGGTGCCGACGTTCGCACGGCAAGTCGCCCGGAAACGGCCGGGGCAGTAGCGGTAAGCGTTGTCATGGACACTCCTCAACGCGCCTGCGAGACGACGTCCCGGTCCCATCGTTCCCCCCATTCCGGGAGCTTGTCGCCAAGCTCGGTCAGATCGGGCAACTTGAGCGAACTGAGATCCTCTTGCGACGTGACCTGTCGGCGGCGAAGGGCTTCGGGGATCTCGAGGTCGGCGCGAGCGCTTCCGACCTTGTAACCTGTTACCCAGGCTTCCTGGCTGGCCTTTTCCAGGAAGAAATTGATGAAGGATCTCGCCGCCGCCTTGTGCTCGGCGCTAACGGGGATGTTGAGCGTCGCAATCAGCGGGATGGTTCCCTCCCTCGGCCGCACGTAGTCGACGGGCAGACCCTCGTCGACCAGGAGCTGAGCGCGACCGTTCCAGAAGGGCATCGCCCAGACCGTACCGTCCTTGATGTAGCTTTCGAGGATGGCGGAGGATTGTTCGAAGCCGATCGATTGCTTGGCCAGGCGCGCCATGGCGGCAAAACCGGGGTCGATATTGTCGATCAGCCCGCCACCTTCGGTGACCGACATCATTTCCAGCAGATAGACGGCCATGACGTTCTGGAAGGTCGGCAGGACCACCTTGCCGGCAAGATCCGGCCGGAGCAGATCATTCCAAGAGCTCGGCGCTAAGGCAAGCTTGTCGGTCCTGTAGAGCAGCGACATGTACTGGACCTCGTGGACCGCGCCGCAGGAGCCCGCAACCTCCTGAAGGCTCGTCGTCAGGGAAGCGAGGTTCGGGATCGAAGCAACGTCCAGCCTGTCGAGCAGGCCGTCGCGGCAGCCTTGAAGCGATTGCGAGGCTGTCATGACGACGACGTCGAAGCCCGGCCGCCCCTTCGTCGCCTTTATCTTGGCATAGTCCTGCGCGGCGGAGCCGACCGCGTCGTAGATGACGTCGATTCCAGTCTTGCGTTCGAAAGGCTCGATGATGGCCTGCCGAATGATTGTCTCGTAGGGTCCGCCATAGCTGTTGACGACAAGCGTTTCCCCATGCGCGAGCTGCGGCAGACACAGGGCAAAGGCTGCATACAGAATGGAAGGTGGCTGGAATGGTCGCACGTTGGTTTCTCCCGGTTGATATTGTTCCCGGAAAAATGGTGCCGACGCCGACTTCATAGGTCTAATAACAATCAACTCGCATTCATGCCTCGATGCTATGAATCGAGGCGAGCGAGCGGCAACGGCAACGTCTGAGCCGCCGCGAGCGCAGCCGTCTGGGAAAAATCACCCGGACGAAAACCCAGTTCCAATCTTTAAGATATCGTGCCTATGATACGCCTCTTAATTGCATTTCCTTGATTGGGATCGAAGACCATGGACTGGAACGCGGCCTCTGCGATTGCTCCGATCGGGTTCGTTCTGCGAAACCGGTCGACGCAAAGGATCGTGCGCACGCTCGGAGATGCGGCCTACGTCCTGATCAAGGACTGGCCGATAGACGACGGCGAGGAATACGTCACCGCGGTGAAAGCCTGCGTAGACGCGATCAGCGGAAAGATCGAGGTCGAAGAATTTCGGCATGCGCTGCTGCGTGCCGCCAGGGAGGCCGATATCGTGACCTTCAGCGTCGTTGCGTTCGACGCTGCCAGCGGCAAGACTGCTGAATTGCACAGCTGAGGCATGGCGCCGGAATTCGAGGCCGGCCCATTCCTTCGATCTCGAGTGCCTAGCGCTCCAGGCCCTTCGAGGAAGTGGAGCCGTCTTGCGCCCTGACACAGGCAATTCTTCCCCTATCCCGATTGGCCCACTGCCTGTTACGGCATCAGATCACCGTCTCAAATCTCCGTGCGACGAAGCAGGTAGTCCAGACCGCCGACGCGGAACCACTTATACGCATAGCCTTCGAGATAAAGGCGGTGGAGACCGGCCTCGTCTGCTCGGCTGTCGGAGCCGCCCGCAATGTCGACAAGCAATTGGCTCCCTTCCCCCGAGCCCGGATCGATCCGCACCTCGATTGGACTTTCGTTGAGATTGTGAACGATCAGAACGGCGTTGTTGCGCCAGTCATACCGGATGGCGAGGACACCGTCTTCCTCAACATCGAGAACGCGGAAGTCTCCCCAGCCGATCTCAGGCGCCTCCTTGCGCATCCTGATGAGCCGTTCCATCCAATTCAGCATCGAATCCGGATTTCTGCGCTGATCGGCGACATTGATATGCTGAAATCCGTAAGCGCCGTCGGAAATGACCGGCAGCACGGGTGCGTCGCTCTTGGTGAAACCGGCTTGCGGCTCGGTCGACCACTGCATCGGTGTACGCGCACAATTTCGTTCCGGCAATGAAAGATCCTCTCCCATGCCGATCTCGTCGCCGTAGCGCAGCACGGGCGTGCCTGGGAGGGAGAACATCAGCGAATAGGCCATGCGCATGCGGTCACGGTTGCCACCGAGCATAGGCGAAAAGCGGCGCCGGATGCCGCGGTCATAAAGCTGCATATCCTTATCGGGGCCGAAGGCGGCGAAAACCATGTTGCGTTGCGCCTCGCTCAATCGGCCGAGATCGAGTTCGTCGTGGTTCCTCAGGAAGTGGCCCCACTGGGCGGTCGGCGGTCGCGCCCGGGTCGCCTCAAGCGCCTTGGCAAGCGGTGCGCAATCGCCGCTTGCAAGGGCGTAGAAGAGCGTCTGGTTGACCTGGAAATTGAACATCATGTGCATTCTGTCACCGTCCTCGCCGAAATAGTTCATATCCGTTTTCGGCAGGACGTTGGCTTCGGCCAGGATGATCGCGTCGCCCTGGCGCCATTGCAGGAATTCACGAAAGGTCCGCAGCATGTCGTATTGTTCTACCGGTTTGTCTACGTCGGCACCCTTCCTTGCGATCACGAAGGGAACGGCGTCCATCCGGAAGCCGGAGACGCCGAGCTGGATCCAGAAGCCCATGATTTTCAGGATCTCTGCCTGCACATGCGGATTGGCGGTGTTGAGATCGGGCTGAAAATCGTAAAAGCGGTGGAAATAATATTTCCTGGAGACCTTGTCGCGGGACCAGGTGGTCTTCTGGACACCGGGAAAGACCATTCCCTGGCTGGCATTTTCGGGCTTTTCCTTCGACCAGACATACCAGTCGCGATAAGGCGAATTCTCGTCCTTGCGCGCCTCCTGAAACCAGGGATGTTCATCGGAGGTGTGGTTGACGACGAGGTCGATCATGACCCTGATGCCGCGCTGTTTTGCGCCATGCGTGAACTCGACGAAGTCGCCGAGCGTCCCGTAGCGCGGATCGACGTTATAATAGTCCGAGACATCGTAGCCGTCGTCCTTGCCGGGCGACGTCTGGAACGGCATGAGCCAGATCGCCGTGATGCCGAGACCTGCAAGATAGTCGAGACGGCGTGCAAGACCCTGGAAGTCGCCGATCCCGTCACCATTGGCATCCATGAAGGTTTCGACCGACAGGCAGTAGACGACGGCATTCTTGTACCAGAGATCGTTGATCATCGGATCCCTCCTTGTTGGACAAGGCAATGGCCTATGCCGTTGATTGTTCCGCAGCCGCTCCACCCTCCAGTCGGTCTCCGCAGAAACGAGAGGCGTGAAAACGGCGCCGGAGGCCAATGGTCACGTGACGGCTGGATCGCGAATAAGACGCCGCCCATTGATTCCAAACGTACTAATTCTTGACATCCAATGGCTTGCCATCCGACAGTACCGCTTCGTCAGATCATGAGGGTTGGATGGGCCTGACCAGCGGCTTCACAATTGTCGGCAGGGCCGCCATCGCCGCAGTTGTCTGCCTGTTTACCGCGTTGTGTCTCGTCCTGGCAGTCTGGCTGCATTCGAGCTATTCGGCGGCGGTAAAAAGTGGTGAGCAACAGGTTGTTGCAACCGCCAAAATCGTCGCGGCCAACGCTGTCTGGATCAATTCTCTCGCGCGTCAGACCCTTTTTCGAATGGACGATGCCTTCGGGGCGGCAATTGGCCCGGATAACGGTGAACGCCTGAGGCGGCTGAACATTGCGACGGCGGAGCTGCCAAGCACAGCGACAGCCTATGTCCTGGCCTCCGACGGCTCGCTTATCTATTCGACAGACCGTGAGAGCACGCCAGCCGACATCGTCGATCGGACCTACTTCCAGCGGCTGGCCAATGGAGCGGAAGCCTACACGTCGGCGATGACCGAGATGGCCAATACTGGAAGGCGCGTCTTCCTGTCGGCCGCCCGCATCGAGCGCGACCGCAAGTTCTTAGGCGTCGCCGTTCTAGCCTTCGATGTCGGGATGTTGCGTTCGATCTGGGATGCGTCGCCGCTTGGACCGGGTTCGACCGTCAGCATCTTTCGGCGGGATGGCAAACTCATCGCGCGCCATCCCGAACCGAAGGAAATGGTCGATCTCGGCAACTACGTGCTGTTTACCGACTATATGCGCAAGGCCACCACCGGAACCTATACTTCAGTCTCGCCTGTCGACCAGGTGCGGCGTCTGGTGGCCTATCGCATTGTCGAGCGGACGCCGTTCGTGGCGATCGCCTCCGCCGAGACTTCGCTAATTCTGAAACCCTTCTGGACGGATGTTGCAATCGTGGCACTCATCACCGCGGTTGCCCTTGCTGCAAGCATGGCCGTCGGATGGAATATCCTGAGCCTGGCACGGGCCGACGCCCATCACATGGCCGAACTGGCAGAAGCCCTGCGCACCAATCAGATTCTGATGCGTGAAATTCACCACCGCGTGAAGAACAACCTGCAGACCGTCATGGCACTCGTGCGCCTGCAGGGCCTCAGGCCGGAAACAGTCCAGAAGTTGAATGACCGGATTCAGGCCATGTCCGCCGTTCACGAGCAGATGTACGGCTTCGATCAGTTCAGCAGCGTCAATGCCCGCCAGCTCGTTCCGAGCCTCGCGCGTACGCTGGTTGGGCTCAACGATCGCCCTATCGACCTGGCGTTCGAACTCGACGATATCGAGATCGATGCGGAGAAGGCGACGCCTTTTGCGCTTCTGCTCAACGAACTGCTGACAAACAGCATAAAATACGCCTTCGCCGATCGATCTCAGGGGCAGATCCGCGTCCGGCTTTTGCGACAGCCGAACGATGTCGTGCTGTTCGAATTTGCCGATGACGGCATCGGATATGATCCGACCGCGACAAAGGCGGGTATGGGCAGCCGGCTGATCAAAGCCTTCGTCACCGAGCTGAGCGGGACCTTTACGATCGAGCGCATGAATGGCACCCTTTTTAGGGCGCAGTTGGCATTGACGCGCTGAAGTCGGTCCGTCCGGCAGCGCCTTGGCGCCAGCCGCTGTATGCCTACTCCCAAATTGCGCTGAAGTGTCTTTCGTAAAGCCGGATAGTCGCGAATTGAGCAATGACGGAGCTGCCGCAGGTCGCACGTCTGCCAAGGGTGATGTGAAATCCGATCCGCCCTCCTGCCCGCGGCGCCTGTGCCACGAGCCGTCACGATCATAATGGCAAGGCGTCCTTGAACCGCACGACGGCTGCCAATAGTCCAGCATCATCGACGATCTCGAAGGACTGGCCGTCGAGTTCGCGGCCCGACCGCAACCGCTCGGCCATGAGTTCGCGGGCGTCGGCCTTGGCCTCCTCGATGGCAGCCGCAAGGCTCGCGCAGTCGCTTCCCTCCTGGTCCAGGATCAAATCCTCGCCGTCACGTATGTGGAAAAAATACCGCATGCTTCACCGTCTGATTGTCTCTTGGATCTCGGCGCCGCTCATGCCGGTTTGTGACTGATCGCGCGGCTCCCGATAAGCCGCTCGAATTCCTGTTCGGGAACTCCATAGGATCCGGCCGCAAATGCCTCAAGCCCCTCGCGGTCACGGATGACGACGGAGCCGCGCAGGGAGCGGATCAGACGATGCCCTTCCAGGATATGAAGTGCCGTCGTCACACCCGGGCGCCTGGCGCCGAGCATCAGGGCGATATATTCATGCGTGATGCACATCTCGTCGCTGCGAAGGCGATCGTGGCACATCAGAATCCACCGGGCGAGCCGCTGTTCGAGCAGATAGCGAATATTGGCAAGCGCGGTGAAGGCGACCTGCGTGGCAAAGACATGCATGTATTTGATGAGCGGGACCTGGAAGGAAGAGCTCTCCATCGTCGCCTGCCGCATTGCCTCGATCGGCACCCGATACCCCCACCCGGCGATGTTCATTTCGACAATATAGGGAACGACATTGTCGCCGATGATGGTGGCGGTCGGCACGAAGCCTTCCCAGCCGAACATTCCGGCCTCCGCAATCTGGCCGGTGGAAGAGACCGTCATGACCGCTCCGATCCCGCTTTCGGGAAAATAGACGTGCTCGAGCCTTTCGCGCGGTTTGGCGATCTGGAACTGAGCGGGAAGATCGACCCGCTCGAGATATGGTGCAAGCAGCGCAAAATCATGTAGATCGAGCGCGGTCAGCATGCGGTTCGATATTTGTCCCTGGTTCGGCGCCATCCGTGTCTCCCGAGTTGCCTGTAGCGCGAGCGGCGATCCGCAGGCTCCAACCCTGGCAACAGTATCGAATGAACTGTCGCCCGGGCTTCTGGTTCCAGAGCGCGTTCGCCGGCCACGCCAGCGTCTGTGCTTTAAGCCGCCGCTGTGCGCCATTGGCGGCCAAGGGGATCTTCGGATCTCAAGCGCGGAGAGACAGAGCGAGCCCTGCCGGCACCGGTCGCGCCGTCTGGGCTCGATCGCTCGGCGAGGGCTCACGCGGACAAACTGTCCTCACGGACGAAAACCATCGTCGACATAGGCGGAAGGTCGAGTAGAAGCGATTGGGCGCGGCCATGGGCAGTGATACTCTCGCTGCCGCGATCTCCACCGCCCGCGCCAGTGCCCCCATAGATCGATGCATCGGTGTTGAGGATCTGCCGCCAGTGGCCCGGCAAGGGAACGCCCACCCGGTAACTGTGACGCGGAACCGGCGTGAAGTTCGAAATGACGAGAGCGACGGACCGGCGTTCGCGATCATAGCGCAGCATGGCGAGCACGGAATTTTCCGCGTCGTCGGCGACAGCCCATTCAAACCCGGACGGTTCGCTGTCGCCATAGTGCAGGCAGGCGAAATGGCGGTAGATGCGGTTGAGGTCGCGCATCAGTCGCTGCAGGCCAAAATGAAGCGGATCATCAAGGAGATCCCATTCGACCGAGCCGTCGTGGCTCCATTCCGCCTTTTGACCGATCTCACAGCCCATGAAGAGGAGCTTCCTGCCCGGATGGCCCCACATGAAGCCAAAAAGGGCGCGTAGATTGGCCATCTTCTGCCAGGCGTCTCCCGGCATCTTGGCAAATATTGATCCCTTTCCATGCACGACCTCGTCATGCGAGAACGGCAGGATGAAGTGCTCGCTGTAAGCATAGATCATGCCGAAGGTCATCGAACCATGGTGGTATTTGCGATAGACCGGGTCGTCGGACATGTAATGAAGCGTGTCGTGCATCCACCCCATATTCCATTTCATGTCGAATCCCAGCCCACCGTCCTGCGGTGACCTGGTAATGTTGGGAAAGGCAGTCGATTCCTCGGCGATCATCAGCGCATGCGGAAACCGTTCATGAACGATGCTGTTGAGATGCTTGAAGAACTCGATGGCTTCGAGGTTTTCGCGGCCGCCGTAGCGGTTCGGGATCCATTCGCCCGCCGCCCGGCTATAGTCGCGGTAAAGCATCGATGCGACCGCATCGACGCGTAACCCGTCGACATGATAGTGCTCGAGCCACTCAAGGGCGCTGGCGATCAGGAAGCCTTTGACCTCGTTGCGACCGAGATTGTAGATCAATGTGTTCCAATCCTGATGAAAACCCTCACGAGGGTCTTCGTGTTCATAGAGTGCTGTCCCGTCGAAACGCGCCAGACCCCAGACATCCGTCGGGAAATGCGCCGGCACCCAGTCGAGGATGACACCGATCCCTGCGCCATGGCAGCGATCGACGAAATAGGCAAAATCCTCGGGCGTCCCATAGCGGCCGGTTGGCGCAAACAGGCCGAGCGGCTGGTAGCCCCAGGAGCCGCCGAAGGGATGCTCCATGATCGGTAGCAACTCGATGTGTGTGAAGCCCATGTCACGAACATAGGGTATGAGGCGCTGCGAGAGCTCGACCCAGTCGAGCGCGCGCGCGCCATCGCTCATGTCGCGCAGCCACGAACCGGCGTGCACCTCGTAGATGCTGATCGCCTCTGTCTGTTTGTCGGCGCTGCGGCGGGCGCTCAACCAGGCTGCATCGGTCCAGGCGAAGGGATCGGTGGAGGCGACCACCGATGCCGTCGACGGCGCCGGCTCCGCCGCTCTTGCAACCGGATCGGCCTTCTGGGCCAGCAGATTGCCGTACGGATCGAGGATCTCGAATTTGTAACGCTCGCCGACGGTCACTTGCGGAATGAATATTTCCCAGACACCCGCCTGTGGCCGAAGGCGCATGGGATGGCGCCGGCCGTCCCAGCTGTTGAAGTCGCCGACCACGGAAACGCGCCGTGCATTGGGCGCCCAGACAGCAAAGCGCACACCAGCAACGTCGTCGATCGTCATCGGATTGGCCCCGAGGGCACGCGTCAGATTGTAATGGGTGCCTTCGGCAACGAGGTGGAGGTCGAGGTCGCCGAGCAATGGAGCGAATCTGTAGGGATCATCGGTGACCTGGATCGCGTCGGGCCAGTGCACCCGCAAGCGATAGGAGACCAGTTCCGGCAGCACGGTGCCGAACAGGCCGGCCGGATGGACGAGATCCGCAGAGGCGAGAAGACGGTCACTTTCGCTGGCGATCAAGTCGACGCCCGCCGCCCCCGGCAAAAAGACGCGGACAGCGTAGCGACCATCGCCGCATTGATGCGGGCCGAGGATGGAAAATGGATCACCATGGCGTCCCTCGGCAAGGGCCTGGATGGCATCCGACGCCACACCGAAGAAGATGTCGGCGAGGTCCGTCGTCATGAGCGGGTCCCCGAGAGGCGGGTCAGGATGTCGGCAAAGCCATTCAGCGGTATTGGTAGCCACTTCGGGCGATTGCGCGCCTCATAAGCGATTTCGTAAGCCGCCTTTTCCAAGAGGAAGACGTCGAGGATGCGTCTGACCTCAGCTTCCGAATTGGGCAGATCCGGCGAGGCCGAAAGCGCCTGTGCATAGGCCTGCATGAAGGCCTGTTCGGCGCTGGCGCCAAAGCGCGAAATGACCTCGCGCCGACGCGCGTCATGATGGTCGGAGATCGCATCGTTTTCGAGTGTCGCGGTCGCCGACAGGTAGTCGAGCGAGCGCAAAAGCCCGGCGACGTCCCGCAGCGGGCTTGTCTTTGCCCTCCGTTCGGCAAGATTGCGGGCCGGTTCCCCCTCGAAATCGATGATGACGGCGTCCGCTTCCGTCACCAGAACCTGGCCAAGATGGAAATCGCCATGAGCGCGGGTGAGCAGCGTTCCGTTGGCTCCGTCCGCCAGCGCTGCGGCACGCTCAATGATGGCGCCCTGGCGCTTAAGGAGTGATCCGACTAAACCACCCACCCCATCATCGATCTCTGCACCGAGGTCGGTAAGCTTGGAGAAGGCGTAGGCAATTTCACCGGTGACGGATGTCCGGATGGCTTCAAGGTCGGACCCGCCGGCCCGGCGCGGCGAAAAGGCTTCGTCATCCGTCGGCCGCGACAGGAGCACATGCAGCTCGCCGAGCCGCTCGCCGATCATTGCGACGAAACTGACAAGCGGTCGCAGCTGCTCGTCGGCCGTCTCGACGGCGGCTTCCGTCATGACGATCTCGTCGGCCACACGTCTGAGATTGGCAAGCATCCAGTTCCAAGCGTCGCCCTGGTTGCGGATCGCGCCCTGGGCGATGATCAGCGTGGATCGCCGCCCGTCGCTGTCGGTGCGGACGACCTCCCCCAGTAACGGGGCGGTATGTTCGTAGCCGTGCTCCGTCAGATAGCGGGTCATCTCCACCTCCGGATGAATGCCGACGAAGACATGTCGGATCAGCTTGATCATTGCCACGTCGCCGACAATGAGCGAACTGTTGGATTGCTCCGCCGATAGCCAGTGGATCGGCATGTCGTCAGACAATGCCAGGCGGTCGAGCTGGTCGGTGCCGATGAACGCGATCTGTCCCGTCCGCCCGCTGACAACGGACCGGTCGCGCAGGCCCCGCAGGATGGCGCGCGCCATCGTCTCGACGGCAAATCCATCCGTCAGGAAGCCGACACGCCGACCCTGCCGGATGCGCGCGAGCGATAGCTGCTGGCCGAGTACGTTGGGCGCGGTATCATCCCATTCGGCCGCAAGCGGCAACTGATAGCTCTCCACGTGATCGGGCAGCACGGCCTCAAGCTCGCCGAGCACGACGCCATCGGCGAAGGGAACAGGCGTGGCAGATACGAGCCGAGCCTCTTGAAGCGGCTGGTCCTTGGCACCGAACCAGCGCCGCTTGGACAGGTAGGCCGGCAGGATGTCGCGGCTGAGCATTGCTGCGTGCTGGGGCTGTTCGACAAGTTCCGTCAGGCTGCGCCGGATGACAACGGTGACGAAGTCGGCCAGCTGCTCGGGCGGGGCCGTGCGCCAGGCGGGGCCGTCCGCCTCGCTGTTGAGCTGAAACCAGAAGAAGCCGTAGGGCGGAAGCGTCAAGAGATAGGTCAGCTGGCCGATCGGCGGAAAGGGCGACATGCCGGTGAGTTCGATCGGGATGCGGCCTTCGAAAGCCGACAGATCGAGTTCGACGGCCTGGGGAAGGCGCGAGAGATTAGCAACGCACAGGATGACCTCGTCCTGATATTCGCGCAGATAGGCGAGGATCCGGCGGTTGCTCGGCGTCAGGAACCGCAAGGACCCACGCCCGAAGGCGCTGTGACGGCGCCGCAGCGCCAGCATGCGCCGCGTCCAGTTCAACAGCGAATGAGCGTCGGCGACCTGTGCCTCGACGTTGAGGGCCTCGAAGCCGTAAAGGGGATCGGCGACAGGCGGCAGGACGAGGCGTGCCGGATCTGCGCGGGAGAAGCCGCCGTTGCGGTCGGGCGACCATTGCATCGGCGTGCGCACGCCATCCCGGTCGCCGAGATAGATATTGTCGCCCATGCCGATCTCGTCTCCATAATAGACGACGGGTGTACCGGGCATCGACAAGAGCAGCGCATTCATCAACTCTATCCGCCGCCGGTCGCGCTCCATGAGCGGCGCCAGCCGCCGACGGATTCCGAGATTGATCCGGGCCCGCTTGTCGGACGCATAGGTCTCCCAGAGATAATCCCGCTCGGCATCCGTCACCATTTCGAGCGTCAGCTCGTCATGGTTCCTCAGGAAGATCGCCCATTGACAGGTTTCCGGGATATCCGGCGTCTGTCGCATGATATCGGTGATCGGGAAGCGGTCTTCCTTGGCGATCGCCATGTACATGCGCGGCATCAAGGGGAAATGGAACGCCATGTGGCACTCATCCCCGTCACCAAAATATTCCCGCGTATCCTCCGGCCATTGATTGGCTTCGGCCAATAGCATGACGCCGGAATGGGTGGCGTCGAGGGCCGCACGGATCTGTTTGAGGACTGCATGAGTCTCGGGCAGGTTCTCGTTATTCGTGCCCTCACGCTCGACCAGATAGGGAATCGCATCGAGGCGGAAACCGTCAATGCCGGTTTCGAGCCAGAAGCGCATGACATCGATGAGCTCCTCCAACACCTTCGGATTGTCGAAGTTGAGGTCCGGCTGATGGGAATAGAAGCGATGCCAGTAATAGGCGCCGGCGACTGGGTCGAAGGTCCAGTTGGACTTTTCGGTGTCGAGGAAGATGATACGGGTCTCCGGGAATTTGTGGTCATTGTCCGACCACACATAGAAATCGCGCTCTGGGCTGCCGACTGGCGCTTGGCGGGCACGCTGGAACCAGGGATGCTGGTCGGAGGTGTGATTGATGACGAGTTCGATGATCACCCTGATGTGACGATCATGGGCGGCTTCGACGAACCGGCGGAAGTCGTCGAGCGTACCGTAGTCGGGGCTGACATTGCGATAATCGGCAATGTCGTAACCGTCGTCGCGTCGCGGCGAGGGAAAGAAGGGAAGAAGCCAGATGGCGTTGACGCCAAGAGCGGCGATATGGTCGAGCTTCTGATAGAGGCCTTCGAAATCGCCGATGCCATCCCCGTTTGCATCGTAGAAGGACTTGATGTGCAGCTGGTAGATGATCGCATCCTTGTACCAGAGCCCATCATCGGTGGTCGTCTTGTCGTGTTCTATGAAGGCTGTATCCATTTCAGGCCTCTCCTGCCCTGACCCGCCATATGGCGAAGGGCAAATGGGCCGGGTCCAGCCTGATCGTTTGCCACTTTCCGGTGCGCTTGAAATTCTGGCCGGTGACGAGGTCTTCGAGGGCAATCGCGCTCTCGTCGCGGAGTCCGAACTTCCAGAGCGGAAACTCGACGCTGCTCTCCTCGATCCCGTGGGGATTGAGATTGACGGCGATCAGCAGCACGTTGTGACGTCCGGCATCTGCCTTCTCGAAAAACATGACGTTGCTGTTGGAAGAGGGCAAAAGCGACAGGCCGAGATGCGAATGGAGTGCCGGATTGTCCCTGCGGATGCGGTTGAGCATGGCGATTTCCGCCTTGATGTTGCCGGGCCGGTCGTAGTCCCAGGCGCGGATCTCGTATTTTTCGCTGTCGGCATATTCCTTGCGCTTGGCGTCTGGACGTCCCTCGCAAAGCTCGAACCCGTTGTAGACGCCCCAAAGGCCCGACAGCGTGGCGGCGAGCGCGGCGCGAATGACGTAAGCCGGCCGCGGCGCGTTCTGCAGGAAGTCTGGGTTGATGTCGTGGGTATTGACGAAGAAATGCGGCCGGAAATACTCGCGCACCTCGCTTGCGGTCAGCTCGCGCATATATTGCTCGAGCTCCCACCGTTCGTTGCGCCAGGTGAAATACGTGTATGACTGCGAGAAGCCGATCTTGGCCAGCCGGTACATGACCTTCGGGCGTGTGAAGGCCTCCGACAGAAAAATCACATCCGGGTGGCGCGCGCGAATGTCGCCGATCAGCCATTCCCAGAACGGAAAAGGCTTTGTGTGCGGATTGTCGACGCGAAACAGCCTGACGCCTTCGTCGACCCACATCTCGACGATATCGCGCAATTCCACCCACAGCGAGGGGATGGCATCGCGAGCGTAGAAATCAACGTTGACGATATCCTCGTATTTCTTCGGGGGATTCTCGGCGTAACGGATGGTGCCGTCGGGACGCCAGTCGAACCAGCCGGGATGTTCGCTCAGCCACGGATGGTCGGGCGAAGCCTGGATCGCCAGATCGAGGGCGATCTCAAGCCCGACCTTTCTCGCCTCATCGACCAGGTGTTCGAAATCATCGAATTCCCCGAGCTCGGGATGAATGGCCTCATGGCCACCTTCTTCCGAGCCAATGGCATAGGGACTGCCCGGATCATTGGGTGCGGCAACGAGAGAATTGTTGCGGCCCTTGCGGTTGGTGCGGCCGATCGGGTGGATCGGTGGAAAATAGAGAACGTCGAAACCCATATCGCGAATGGCCGGCAGACGGGGGATTACGTCCTCGAAGGTGCCGTGACGATTGGGATCGCCGCTCTGCGATCGCGGAAAGATCTGGTACCAGCTCGCAAATCCGGCCTCGCGCCGCTCCGATTCAACACCGTAGACACCTGTGCGGCAGGCAAAGGGCCGCCTGTCGGCACGCCTCATCAGCTCGGCGGTGCGCGGTGCCAGCAGGATGTCAAGCTTCGCGGCGCCCTCCCCGCGCTCCAGTTCGCCGAGAAGCGCCTCAAGCTCGGTCCGCTCCTCGGGCGTCATCGTCGCCGCCGGTTCGGCCGCCGCGCTGCGGATCAACTCTTCTCCTTCGATCATTTCCAGTCTGAGGTCGAGGCGGGCTTCGTGTTTCTTGACGAGCTCGTAGCGGAAGATCGCAAATGGGTTCTTCCAGGCTTCCACGCAGAACTCGAAGCGGCCGACACGATCGAGAACGAAACTGCCCTTCCACCGATCGTTTTCGAAAAGGCCCATGCGCGCCTCGCCCCACCCGTCTTGTCCGCGCGCGCGGAAGAGAAGCGCTGCCGACAGAAGATCATGCCCGTCGGCAAAGATGTCGGCCTCGACGACGACCGTCTCGCCGACGATGCGCTTGATCGGGAAGCGACCGTCATCGACCGCCGGCGCGACCTTTTCGATCGCGATGCGCGGCGAGGACGTCGCCTGGACAAGCGGCAGGTCACCCTGTTCGGCCGTGATGGCGGCGCGCGCCTCGGTGAGGATCAAGCGGGCCTCGCCGGGCTTCAGGTGCAGTCCGGATGGCGCTATGTCCACGGGAACGAAAGGTGCGACGGCCCGATTGAGAATAGTCTCGGGAAGGATGGCGGGATGACGCAGGTCTCGATTGACGGCAATCAGCTGTACCGAGCGGGCGCTCCTGACGTCGGCCGCGTCGGCTTGTGAGATGACGGTAACCTGGCTCGCGATTTCGCGAGTGAGGAGCTGCTTTGCCCCATTGCTGCGGGCTGCCATGAGATCGCGCAACTCGCCGGTCATATCGAACGTGGCCTCGGCTCTCATCCTGCGCAGGCCTTCGCCATGTCCATGCGTCGGGTCTAGCGACAGCACCGCTCCGAATTCGAAACCAATCGGCACGAGAAGACCGTCACCGATCTCCACCGCCAGGCGCAGGGCGCGGCGCGACCGTCGCTCGCGGATCTCTCGGCTCTCCGTGCCATGCGCGAGCCGCTTGCCGAAGGGGGGCTCCGGAAAGGCTATCTGCGGTCCGAGCAAGCGCTGCAGCCGATACTCGTCAAGGATCCAGCTCTCCCGCAGGTCCCACCAGGCAAGCGAAGTGAATGTGGCGTCGAGCCCGCAATCGCCCAGGCTTTTTCGGAGGGCAAAGTCCGTGCCGGGGGTATAGGCAAGAAAAACCGTCGACGGGTTTGCGGCTCTGGCGGCGGCAATCAGTTGCCGCCATTCGGCGATGTCCAGGACATCGAGGCCGACAAGGCGGTAGCCAGCGATTCCGGCGGCGGCGAAACCAGAAAGCCTCTTCTGCCAGGCGTCGGTAAGGCCGGGCGAGGCCGAGGCGGACGGGTCGCGAAATGGGATGAGCGGTGATCGCCGTGGGTCGAGAGACGCAAGCCTCTGATCGTTCCGTTCGGCCCCTGCGCTGATCGCGAGGTCCAGCATCAATTTGATCCCGCGGTCTTCGGCCTCGCGGACCAGCATTGCAAGCGCCTCCTCGGCATTCCCGGAAAGGCTGAGGGCCGGATCCAAGCTGCCGTATTCCAGCGGCGAGAAGAGGCTTTCGGCTGTTCTTTGAAACGGTGGGGCTGACAGCACGGTATCAAAGCCAAGAGAGGCTGAGTGGTCGAACATCTCAACCCAGCGGTCTCTGCCGGACAGCAGAAGCGGGTTGACGTAATAGATCCGCGGAGATCGGGAGAAAGCGGTCGAAGAGATTGCTGTTGTCATCACTCGGTCTGTCTCCGCGCGTCCAGTCGCATGAACAGTCTTTGAAGATTGCCGAACTGAACCTGCTGGCGCTTTACTTGTTCCACTCACCGCGACAGATGATGCACGCACCGGGACCAATCAGCTGGCCGAGCGCCTGGTCTTGTCAGATCCATGCGACAACCAACGACCAGCCGGCGGCGCAGCTGCTACCGCTCCCCATTCCGGGAGAGGCAATGCGCCTCAAGGTCTTGATAAAGCGCCATATGAGACCGCGGCCATTCTTCCAGGACCATCTGACGGGGCGAAGGGCGAGGCTGCTTTTATCGACTGGAGCCGATCATCCAGGCGACGGCGGCCGTGATGGCGACGGCTGCGATCGGATTATCCTTGACCCAGACCCTGACCCCGCCGAGCAGGCCTTGGGGATCCGTTGGCGTGGTGGCGGCCGGCGCGCCAGCCACGGAGGTGATCGAGTGCGACACCGGGTCGGAGGCAGGAAAGGTATCCTCGAGCGCCTGGTCGAGTTCGCCGCCTCTGTCTTGCTCCTGCTTCCTTGCCTTGTCGAGTTCGTAAGCCTCCACGGCAGGGGATTTCGATTGGATCATGTCTTCCTCCATATCTTCGTCGCTTAACGTCGCTGAAAACCACGAAGTTCCCGTGTGTGCTTCCCAGCGCAAGGATTTCATCCCCAGCCTTCCGGTCTTATGGGCCACCCGGTGCAGGCGACAGCTGCCGGCTCGCCCGGCAGCCTAGAGAGACCGCAGCAGGCGGTCCGCGCGCTCCGGGAGTCGCACTGCCGGCGGCATTCGAGGGTGTCATTGCCCGGCGGGTGGTAAAGGAGGTGGCTTTTTCGAGATTTCCTCGAGGAGCAGCCGGAATTCGGCGATCGGGAGACGATCTTCATCGAAGAGTTCGACAGAGATCATGTTGAGCGGAGCCTCCGGCAGTCCGTCGCAAGCCATCTGCGCCAGCGCCAACCTCGCCTCGCGTTTGGCGTCGTCGAGGCTCGGGAATTCGTTCGCGACTTCAGTTGGTTCGGGGCTCGTGCGATCGATGACCTGAAAGAAGAATTTCGGCATGGGCACCTCCTTGGCCGCAAACATCAACCACGCCTCTTTGTTCCCGCAACGCGCAGCAGGGGCCAAGCCACCTCCAGTCGAAGGCGCGGGCCACGGCGTATCACGGCTGCGGCCGCGATCACCCGAAACGTCGCCGAAAGGTTCCCGAACCGTTGTTTTCGCTGCGTCGTGAAGCACAAAGATTGGCCGAATGTTCACCCGCAGCTGCCCGCAAAAGCCGTAAGCTGAACTCGTGCAGGCCTTAGATCGCTGACAAGGGAGGAGACGACGATGAAGGCATCGGACGATATCTTGCTTTTGGATGCCAAGGACCTGGAGCAAGGCGATCGCGCGCTTACGATCGGCGAGATTCACCTTGCCACGACGAACGCCTGGGATGAGATTCGATCCGGAACAGCGCGCGGCGGAAAGGCCGTTTTTTCGCTTTCGGAAGAGGAGTTCTGGTCGCGGCCGGACTTCGCTCCCTTCAAGGGGGATTTTGCCGACGAGCGGCTTGGCTGGAAACTGTCGTCGCTTTATGGCATCAACTCGACATATGGCGGCGTGAAGGTCATCGGGGCAAACGCCTTCAATCGGCGCCTTGGGCTGCCGCGATCGACATCGACCTTCATCCTCTTCGACAAATATACGCTTCGGCCGATCGCCATCCTCGACGAAACGGCGCTATCGGCCGAGCGGACCGGAACCTACGCATCGATCGTGGCCGAGCGATGCCTGCGCCGTCGGGCCACCGTCTCCGTCTTCCTGCTGGGATCGGGGCCGGTTGCCCGCAGCGTGATCCGCTCGCTCACCTATTCGTGTCAAACTCGGGTCGAGCAGATCTTCATCCGCAGCCGCAGGATCGAAAACGCCCGTGCCCTGGCGATCGCGCTTTCGGGTGAGACGACGATCCCCCTCCGCTGCGTCGAGGATAACAACGCGATGCGCGACTGCGCGCTCGTTGTCACCGCGACCAATGCCCGTGGCCCCGTCTTTGGCGACGAGGAACTTGCAGAGGACGCGACGACCCTGCATCTCGGCGGTGACGAGGCACCGGCCGACTACCTGCGGCGAGCGCTGCGCTCCGGGCTCGTCATCTGCGACGACCTGCAGACCGTCTCGCGCCGCAACTCGCAGAGCATTGCCTTGCATTTCTCCCGCCAGGGCCTGTCGTTGGAAGCCGTCGGGCCGCTGATCGGCATTCGTTCGCTTTGTCAAATGGGCGACTGGTCCGTGGACGCGGAGGGGCCGACGTGTATTACGTGCGTCGGCCTGCCCGTGCTCGATCTTTTTGTTGCGCAGGCAAGCTACGAGAAATATTGCCGGGCCGTGGGTCTTGATCGGAACGACGCATGCACTGTCTGAGCCGCGTTCTTGCCGACCATGTATGCCAGGCCCCGGCCGCCTATCCGGCCGAACTGAACGATGTCGCCCGACGTTGCATCCTGGACCTCGTGGGGGCCGCCGTCGCCGGCGCCGACATGCCGGGTGCGGTTGCCGCGCGCGCCATCGCCTCGTCCGTTTTTGGGAGCGGCACCGACACCATCTGGTTGACAGGCAACAGCTCGTTGGCCGGCGCACTGTTCTGCAATTCAACAGCTGCGACGGCCCTCGACATCGATGATGGACATCGTGCGGCGCGCGGCCATCCGGGTGCCGCCGTCATTCCGGCAGCACTGATGTTGACAGGTCGGGCCGGTGCAACCGGGGCGGACATGCTGAGCGCCGTCATCTGTGGCTATGATGTCGGGGTGCGGATTGCCGCGGGCCAGATCGGTGAACGGATCGGGACGCGACAGTCGGGAAGGTGGGCAAGCTTTGCGGCCGCGGCAACCGTCGGCCGTCTGCTGCGGCTCGAACCCGACTGCCTTGCCCATGCGCTCGCCATCGCCGGCGTGCTTGCGCCAAACCAGCTTGCCAATGGCAGCTCGGGCTATTCGAACATGACCGGCAACGATGTGAAGGAAGGAATTGCCTGGAGCAGCGTTCTCGGGCTGACGGCCGCCCATCTGGGAGGTGCCGGGTTTACGGGTCCGTTGGATATTCTCGACCACTCCGACTATTACGACGGCGGCCGCATCGTTGCGGACCTCGGAAAACGATGGGAAATCGCCGACACCTATTTCAAGCCCTATGGCTGTTGCCGCTATATTCATGCAGCCCTCGACGCCTATGGCGAAATCGCCGCGGCGGATACGATCGACGCCGAGGACATCGTCGAGATCGAGGTTCAGAGCTTTGCCTGGGTCCAGAAACTTGCGAACAGTCTCGAACCGCAAAACCTGGTCGACGTGCAATATAGCCTTCCCTATTGCCTGGCTATTTTCGCGATCGACGGCGGCCGGGCTTTGTCGCCGATCGATGCCGGTACGATTGGACGCAAAGACCTGCAGCGGTTGGCACGCAAGGTCCGGCTGAGCGTGGATCAGCAGATCGACCGATCCTTCCCGGCGCAAACCCTGGCGCGGGTGATCGTAAGAACTCGGACGTTGCAGCTCGTCTCGTCAGTCCACACGCCGATCGGAGACCCGACGAGACCGATGGACTGGTCGGCGATCGTGCGGAAGTTTATGACCGTCACCCGACATCGGCTTCAGGAAGAGCACCAGCAGGAGCTTATCGATGCCGTCGCGGCACTGCCGGACGGAAACCCCGCCGCAATTGCGAGGTCCCTGGAGCACGTGCCCCGATCGTCTTAAGCGCCGTCTGACGCCGCCTGAGATGAGAGGGGGCCGGACAGGAGCTTTCCGTCGGAGACGACGATCCTGCCAGCGCACAGGACGTGGCGGACCCGCGCGAGATTGTGCGAGTGGCAGATGACGATGTCGGCCCGCTTGCCTCTGGTGATCAAGCCGCGATCGCCGGCAAGCTCAGGAAAGATCCGCGCCACGTTTCCCGTCGCCTTGGCAATTGCTTCCGCCGGCAGGCACAGCCTCTTTCTCACCAGCCGATGAACCGCTTCGAGAATACCGTCCCAGTCGCCGCCGGCAAAATCGGTCGAAATCGTATCGACCAGACCGGCTTCGACAAGGACATCGAAATTGCGTGGCTCATTGCGCCAGCGTGTCGAGATGCAGTCGAGTGTCGAGACGTCGATGCTGGCGCCGAGACCGCGCAGCGCCACGGCGGTCGCCATCGCTTCCTCGGCCGTGAATGAGGGATGGTTGCTATGGCCGGCGACGATCCTCGCCGTCGGATGGGCTCTCGCAAGATCGATCAGCTGCCTGGCGGTTGGTGCTGCGGTGTGAAAAATAGCCGGCATCGCAGTGCGGGCCGCCTCGGCTGCGATTTCGGCGAGACCCCTTCGGGCGAGCGCTACTGGCGGCATCACAGTCCCGCGGATCAGACTGGACAGGCTTTCGACGGTGAAATGCCGCCCGAGCCCGTTCTCCTCGATCAACCGCGCCAGCGCTTCGCCGCCCGGATTGTCCGCGCCGTCTAGATTGCGCCCGAGCGTTGCCTCTTTGAGGAGCCTCGCAAGATTCGGATGCACGAGGAGGCCGGAGGCTTTTTCGATCACGGCAGGAAGAAACCGATAGTCCTGGGCGCCGCCGCCAAGCGTCTGGCCACCGCCCGCCTCCCCGAGCGCCTTGGCGCCGCGGCTAAGAAGGTCATCGATCCTTGCTCTCATGTGTCTGTCCGAAAGCCCCTCGCCATCGACTGCCCGAGCGGCGGCGAGGCTGGCTGGCGTGTGAGCGGTGCTGATGTGGACGTCGAGCGCATGGCCTCCGTTCGGGCCGGGATCGATCTCGTTATCGAGGGCAAGGCCGCAGACGTTCAAGAGCGTCGTCGTGCCGGACAGAAGGTGGCGGTTACGCTGGTATTCGACCTCTCTTTGATCGAAGGGCGGCGATCCGCTTGGCATTGAAGGACCGATGACGCAGCCATGCGCATGAGCGTTGATCACTCCCGGCAGGATGGTGCAGCCCGACGCGTCCAGCACAAGATAGTCCGGCGAGAGCGAAGCCGGATCGACCTCCGCGACCGCCTCGATGCGGCCATTTGCAAGAAGTACGCTCGCCTTGTCGAGCACAGTTACGCCGTCACCCGTGATGACGCTCCCATTGATGATCGCGATCGGACGGACCTGGCTCAAAGACTTTCCTTTCTTCAATCGCCGTCGAATTCGATGCCGTAGCCAATCCCGCGAACGGTACGGATGATGTCCCTCGTCATGACGGCTAAGAGCGCCTTTCGCAGCCTGCCGATATGGACGTTGACGGTTTTCGGGTCCACGAACACGCCTTGCGGCCAGGCCCTGAATGCCAGCTCGTCGCGCCGGAAGACACGGGTGGGCTCGCTGGTCATCGTCCGCAAGAGTGCGAATTCGATCGGCCCAAGATGAATGTCGCGACCGTCATAGGTGATACGATGGGCGCGCGTATCGACGGTCAGCCCGCCGTAAGTGATGGCCTCTTGTTCCCGATGCGTGCACGATCGGTGGCCGTTGCCGCCAAGCAGCCGTTTGAGCGCGCGCAGATATCGCTCGGGCTCGATCGGCCGGATAAAGATCTCATCAACGCCGGCGTTGAGAAACGCCTCGTAACGATGCTCCGCTTCTTTCGGGACGAGCGCGACAATACGAACTTGGCCTGTCCCTGCATCCGATTTGAGTGACCTGCACAGGTTGATTGCGAACTCGTTCCTGCCATCGAGGACGAGCCCGACATTTTGTTTCTGCCTGATCGCGTCGACCGTTTCAGCCGGGCTCATGGCAAGGTCGGTCGAAAATCCCTCAACCTCGAGAATATGGCGCAGCGTCAGCGAAAAGTCGGCATCGAGCGAGCTTATGACGATATTGGGTTTCACTGGCGGACCGCAAGAAATCGAGTTCCTTTTCGAATCCGACAACTCTTGAGTGCAACGATGCCATGAAGGGCCATCGGCTGCAAAGGCTATGATATTAAATATTATTTCCTCGATGGCAGTCGAACTAACCCTTTCGCCGCGCGGATTGATCCCCTCACATCTGCGACTTGAAGGTGCCGCATTCTGTGCTGTGCTGACCGGATGGAAACGCCGCGACGGAAGTCCGTCATACTCATTGCGACCGACGATTTCGCCTTCGCCGCACCGCTTGCGGAGGAGCTCGGCAGACACGGTCTCGCAAGCGCGGTCGTCGCGCTCGCCCAAGCTACCGATCAAGTGCGCTCAGGCGACCGCTTTGGGATCCTTATCATCGTGGCGTCCACAACGGCCGGAATCGGCCTCGACCTGTGCCGGCGCATCCGCACGACAAGCTCGATACCGATCGTCCTTCTGAGTGGAGCTGAGGAGCAGCTCGACGGTCTTGAGGCGGGAGCCGATTATTGCCTTCCTTTTCACACGGACATGCGCCGGCTGATGGTCCACGTTCGCGCACTCCTGCGCAGATCCGACTTGAATGAGGACGAGCGGCGGCTCACCGTCAATTTTGAGGGATGGCGCGTCGATCCGCGCCGTCGAGAGTTGTTGGCGCCCGATGGCTCGCATGTCGCACTCCTTGCGGCAGAGTTCGAGATCCTGATTGCCCTCTGCCGACAGCCAGGCGTCGTCCTGTCACGGCGGTCGCTTTTGGACGCCACGCATATCGGTCTCGGCAGGCCGCTCGAGCGCAGTGTGGACGTCCACATCTGCCGGCTGCGCCGCAAGCTGGCACAGGGCGGAAATGCCGCCGAACTCATCCAGACCGTGCGCCTGGGCGGCTATGTCTTCATCGGGAAGATCAACCCTGAATAAGTACGGATTCCAATTATCGTGCCATAGGTGTTTAATCCCGGTTGCAGGCATGTGGGAGTAGCGAGGAGCCCGGTTGGGCGATTGTCTTTGGTCGCCGGCCGACCAACGGGAGTAATGTGCATTGAAGAAACGACTGGATGATCTGATTGATGTTCTAAGCCTTTCGACCGACGAACGGTCGACCCACCACGCGCTCTTGTCATTCGCCGAGCAATGCGGCTTTGACAATTTTGCTTATGTGAACGTACGTGCCGGTGATACCGAAGCCTTCTCCAGCTATCCGCAGGAATGGCAGGATATCTACTTCGCAAACCAGTATCAGACGGTCGATCCCGTCATCACCTTCGCAAAACGGTTGCTGAAGCCGTTTCACTGGTCTGCGCCGCTGTGGTGGTCCTCCTCCCCGGAAGAACGAAAATTCTATGCGCATGCCCGTCAATTCGGCATCGTCTCCGGGCTCTCCATGCCGATACCGACCGAATTTGGTCGGACAGCAATTTTGACACTGGCGTCGAAGCTCCCGGATTTCCGGTTCGACGGCGCCATCGATGACATTCGCGCGGCGACCGCCACAGCGATGGTCCATACAAGGTTAAAAGGCGCCGACCCGTTGATCATGCGCAGACCGGATGTGAGCCTGTCCGTGCGGGAAAAGGAATGCCTGGGCTGGGCCGCACGCGGTAAATCGATGTCGCTGATTGCCGACATTCTCGGGATCAAGAAGGTGACCGTTCGCTACTACTTGGACCACGCACGGCGCAAGCTCGAAGCCAATACGACGTCGAATGCGATCTATCTGGCGACCCGCCGCGGGCTGATCTGAAAATATGGACCGCGGCGCTTCGTATCAGAGCAAGCGCGTCTGGTTTAAGCCGGACTGCGGATGTCAGGGCATTTTTAACGCGCGGGCCCCCCGGGCTAGATAAGGGTCGGATTGGAGCTGCGTGCTACACACTCCCTTCGCGGTGTCCTACCGCGACGTCCCGCTTGGCGTCGTCCTTTCGCTACACACAACTGGAGCAAGCGACGCGCTGACAATAGATGTCTCTGTTGGAGAATTCGATCAAATCACATGGCTATCGATCCGAGAATCGGGGATAGGCGCCCGGAAAGACGATGTCCTGGTCGACGAGGAGGTTGAACCTGTAACCGGGCCGGATCTGCAATGTCGGCTGAACGTTCAGGTTCTTCTCGATCGTCCGCTCGGCAACGCGTCCGAAGCTTTCTGCGAAATTGCGCCTTGCCGCGTTAGAGGCGGTGTCCTGTGTCGCTCGTGTCGAGCTTTCGGGGATAGAGGCATCGATGCCCGTTCCAATCAGTGCGATGAGTGCTGCTGACCCAAACGTCCGAAGCGTGTGGTTGTTGACGCGATCTCTGAAGCCCCCGTAACCTTCGGCGTCCGTTCCGGCCATGCCGCCGATCTGCAGCGTCTGGCCGTTCGGGAAGATGAGGTCGGTCCACACGACCAGCACGCGCGCCTGGCCGAAAGCGATCTTCGAATCGTAACGACCGAAGAGTTTTGCCCCTTGCGGGATCAGCAGGCGGTTGCCGGTCGCACTGTCATAGACGTTCTGGCTGACCTGGGCGCTGATCCGCCCCGGCAGGTCCGAATTGATGCCGGAGATCAGCGTTGCGGGAATGACAGATCCCCGTTTGAGCTCGTAGGGCGAAAGCTGCGGCACGACCCTGTTTGGCAGGTAGCCGAGTTCCTTTATGTCCTCGTTGAAGAAGTCCTCCTTCGAGAGCTGCTTGTTCGGATCTGCATTCTGGCCGGCAGATCCCGCCTCAAGCGCCGCTTGATAGAGATCGAGAGGCGCCGCTGCCGCCTTGCTGCTGTCGGATCGTCCCTCTGCCTCATCGCCGGGCTGCGCCTGGACGCGCGCCTGCGTGATATCGACCTGAAGCGGCGAATCCAGCGCCGCTTCCGCCGCCTGCAAGCGTGCCATGCGGCGGCGCTCGATCTCCCGCAGATAGCGTTCGCGCCCTTCGCGCGCCAGGCGAGCTTCAAAATTGTCATCGGATTCAGGCTCGACCGCTTCGCGAGCCGCCTTCTGGACGACGGGCGCTGGATCGGGCGCCAGCTGTTTGGGCATCTCGGGAGCCTGCGGTCTGAAGCCGTCGGCCGGCTCTGGCTCGCCGATGATGCCGTCCTGAATCCCCCGTTTGAGCTGGTCCGCATAGTTCGAGGCCGGGCTGCCGGTTCGCTCTTCCTGCTGCGCTTGCCTGCCGTAGAATCCCCGTCCTGCAAGGCCGAAAACGATCACCGCAAAGAAGATGAGGATCAGGCCGAGCGCCACGAGCACCGGCAACCGGCTGAGGCGACGCATCGCCTGGCCCTGTCCCTCCGTTGGGAGGCCGAGCTGGAGTGATTGGGCCATGGCGTGCTCCTCTAGAATGTCGCAACGGACAAGGGGCCGATCGGCGTTACCCGTGCACCCGAGACGGCGTAGATCCGGGCAAGCCGGATCCCATCTGTCGAGAGACTGGCGAGAAGGCCATCGGAAGATTGCGTAAGACCGTAGGAGAGGACGATCGCCTTCGCCTTGGGTGCTGAATCGCTCACGACGGTGTACCCCGACGCTTTCAGGGACGCGCGCAGCGCCGGCGAGAATTCCGATGCCTCATCTGAGAGCCTGATCAGGCTCGATGCAGGAGACAGACGCTCGGAAAGCCGGACCGCCATGTCGCCTGCGATCACCGCCGCGACATCCGGCGAAACCTGGACTGGCTCGATCGCAGGCCTCCCGTCCTCGATCGGGGCCTGACAGCCGTCGAGAGCCATGCAGCAGGCCAATGCAAGGAGGGGTCGGCGCATGTCAGCTGCTCCGCCGGATCGTCACCTGCTGCTTGCGCCAGCCGACACCGGAGACAAGGACCGCGCGTTCGACATTGTAGTCGACCACCATCATATTGTTTGCGAGGCGATAGTTGACGATGCGGTTCTGCCCGCCGGAAACGACGAAGAGAACGGGTGCGTCCTGTCCGGCCAGCGTGCGGGGGAACTGGATATAGGTCTTTAACCCGTCGGAATAGACGCGCGTCGGCTTCCATGATGCGTTGCCGCTGACGGTATAGGAGAAGTTCAGAGCTTCTGCCGGCACGCCCGTTCCGGGCGCTCCTTTGGCCTCCAGGCGCGCATTGATTTCGGCGAGCCTGTCGGAAACGTTGTCCGGATAGGAGAAGCCGACGCGTGCCATGTACTGACTGGGGTGAGATTTTAGCTGGATATGATAGGTGCGCCGCGATGTTGTAATGACCATCGATGTCACCAAGCCGGGCTCTGCGGGCTTGACGATCAGGTGGATCGCCTGACCCCCGACCGCTCCCGAAGTTGCCGGCTCCACCTTCCATCTGACAGTATCGCCGACGAGAACGTCGCGTACGACTTCGCCCGGTTCGAGTTCGATGTCGCAGACCTGAAGGGGTGAACACACAATGGACGGCTGGGTCTCGCCGAAGAGGAAGACAATCTTGCCATCGGGGCCCCTGGTGACGAGGCCGGCACCGTCGCGCCATCTGGACGACAGGCTCGTCCCCTTCGTCTCGTTTGCGCTCATCGACTGTGCTTTGGCCGGCGCCATGGCGGTGGCCGTCGCAGCAAGGATCACAAAGGAGAAGGTAAGCAATCGATATGTCCGGCGATCCATGAATTGTCCTCCTTTCACAGCTGTGCGGTCCAGTCGAGGTCTTTGATATAAAGCCCGATCGGGTTTAGGCGGATCGTCGCCTCGTCCTGTGGTGCCGTCATCGTCACCGTGGCGATTGCCCTGAACCGTCGCGTGCCGGTTTCCTTGCCGCGCCGATCCCGTTCGAATTCGGTCCAGTCGACCTGGTATGACTGGTTTGACAATGCGACGATATTGTTGACTTCGACGGCTACCGTTGCGGTCTTTGCCTTTTCAAAGGGGGAATTGCCTCGAAACCAGGCGTTGATCTTCTGGGTCGACGGATCGGAGGTTCTGAGCAACGCATAGGTCCGGTCGATATATTGCTTCTGCACGACCGCATCTGGGGTAACCGATCGAAAGCTGGTAACGAAGCCTCCGAGGGTCGCGCGCACGACGCGGGCATCGGCATATTCGATATGCTCGGGAAAGCCGGCCGAAACGGGCGTGCCAAGCCTGTCGACCTCGACGATATAGGGCACGAGTTTAACCTGAGTGCTAAGGTATAATGCGTAGCCGACGCCGACGAGGGCGATCGACAGGGAGAGAATGGCAACGATGCGCCAGACCGTCGCTGCCCTCACGTAGGACCCGTAGCGCTCGTTCCATTCCAGCCGCGCCGCCAGGTAGGGGTTCTCCGGGGCATCCGGCATCATGACCTTGTCGTCGCTCCTCATCGGCGCTGCCCTTGTCTGGCCGCCGTCGAGGACGGCCTGGCCGCGGTCATGCGTCCCTGGTCGAGCTTGGCATTGGCAAGGCCGAGCAGCGAGCTCGCATGGGAGCCGGGCGCTTCGATGGCCTTGTCCTTCATGGCCAACGCGGTCGCCTTGCCTGCTGCACCGACACCTTCGGCCATGCCGCTTAAGATGGCGCCCGCCATCGAAGCGCCGCCTGCCCGGCTCGACCGGGCCGCCGCCATGCCGGCCGATGCGCTGCCAGCGACGAGGAAGCCTGCGCCCGCTGCAAAGGATGCGGCCTGGCCGCCGTGGCGCATGACCTCCATGCCGTTGCCGACCGACACACCCTGGATGACGCCCTGGATGATGTTTGGTACATAGATCGCGATAACGAAGACCACGACAGCAATTCCGGCGATCGCAAGCAGCGTCTGGAACTGCTCGCCGATCTCCGGACGGTTGGCCAGACCGATCAAAACCTGCGAGCCTATGCGGGCGATCATGACGAGCGCCATCAATTTCATTCCGACGCTGAACGCGTAGACAAGATATTTGATGGCGAAGTCCTTGGTGAAGGACGAACCGCCGAGCCCGAGCATGATCATGCCGGCGAGAAGGCCGATATACATCTCCGCCATGATCGCCACGAAGATCGCTGCCACCAGCGAAAAGGCGATGACCACCACGATCGTTGCGAAGGCGGCCGAGATGGCGAGCGCGTTGTCCTCAAAAAGGCCGAAACGGATTTTTTCAGCCATCTTGCCGGCCACCACCAGGCCTGCGTTGAAGATGTCTGCCGGTGAGGCGTTGCCGCCGGACGCCCCGATCTGGAAGAGACTGTCGACAACGGCCTTTGCAAAGCTCGGGCCTTGGTCGAGGACGAGTGCGAAGAAGCCGACGAACAGGATACGGCGCACCAGCGCTGCGAACCATTCCTGCAGCGATGGCGCCTGCAATGCGAGCCAGATCGCCGCCAGACCGATCTCGATCGAGGCGAGGATCCAGAAGAGCGATCGTGCCGCATTCGAAACGGTTTGTTCCCAACCCCTGGCCGCACTGCTGATCTCGTCCTGCAAGGATGTGATGAGGGAACCTTCCTGGGCATGGGCGGGAACGATCGTCAGGGCAAGAAAGAAGACTGTGGAGGCAACGGCGCGCCCGGCAATCGGCGCGGTGTGACTTTTTACGAACCTCACCATTGCGGCTCCATGGTCCGGCCGCCCGTCGTCGGCGGGACGGTGGACTCGAAAAAGCGCTCGCGGCGGGCCTGCGCAAGGTCCCTGTCCGTCTGCTCGTTTTGCAGCCACGCGCCCATCATCGTCATCTGTTGCGAGACGAGACCACGCAGCTTCTGCATCTGGGCGACTTGCTGGGCGGCGATCTGGTGGCCGACCTGAAGTGCCTTCAGCTGCCCGTCGGCGCCCTCCGATAGCGAGCGAAGGGCTGCCATCGTCGACTCCTCGCTGTCGAATTGTCTTGCGGTGAGGCTCGCCGCACTCAGAGTTGCCGCGATCGTGTCTCGATTGGTATCCGACCAGGTCTGATAGATCGTTGAAAAGTTCTCTGCTTCCGGCAGGTTTGTCCGCAGGCTCGCGTAGCTTGCAAAACGCTGCCGCAAAAGGTCGTCGGCATTGGCCATCGAGAAGGCGATGCTCTGGCCGTCGGAGACGATCGAGCGCAGCTGATTGAGGTCGCCTTCGACCTCTCCCCAGATATGGGCTGGAAGCTGCTTCGTATTCTGCAGCATGTTCTCGTAGATCTTCAGCTGGTTTTGGATCTGCTCGGCAAGCTGGGTGATCTGGGTCAGCTGATTGTCGACCTGGACGCCCGAACTTTCGAGCAGCTTGACGAGCTCGCCATTGTTGGCAAGTTGCGTGAACTCGGTGGCAGCACCGGTTGCCGCCCCCGCCATAACGATAGGCGCTCTGGCTGCTACCGTCATGAGGACAGTCAGTGAGAGGGCCAAGATGCGGCTGTTAGAAGATGACATCCGACACTCCCCTCTCCCTCAGCCAGACCGAGGGCCATTCATCGCCATGCTCGCTGCGCAGCTTGCGGATGCGTTTGAGGTCGTCCTTGCCGGAGGCACCGACGAAGGAAAGCGTAAGCGGTCCGAGCGCCATGTCGAAGAGGCGCCGGCCGTCAGGCGAGACGACGTAATAGTCCCGTTTTGGTCTGGCGGTGGCGACAATTTCGAGCTGGCGTTCGTTGAACCCTATCCGCTCATAGAACTCGCGTGTGCCGGGTTCGCGCGCCGAACCGTTCGGCAGGCAGATCTTCGTCGGGCAGCTTTCCTTCAGGACGTCGATGATGCCCGATCGATCGGCATCCGAAATAGACTGGGTGGCGAGGACGACGGCGCAATTGGCCTTGCGCAGTACTTTGAGCCACTCGCGGATCTTCTCGCGAAAGGTCGGATGGCCGAGCATCAGCCAGGCTTCATCGAGAATGATGAGGCTCGGTGCGCCCGTCAGCCGTTTTTCGATACGCCGGAAGAGATAGGTCAGAACCGGAAGCAGTGTCCGCTCGCCCATCGTCATCAGCTGTTCGATCTCGAATGTCTGGAAATGCCCGAGCACCAACCCGTCGCTTTCGGCATCGAGTAGCTGCCCCATCGGACCGTCCACCGTGAAATGACGCAGCGCCGCCTTCAGGTCGCGCACCTGTACTCCGCTTACGAAATCCGATAGCGAACGCCCTGGTGAATTGGCCATCAGTGCGATCTGCCGCGCTATTGCATTGCGATGATCGGGCGTAATGGAAATGCCCTGAAGGCCGATCAGCGTTTCGATCCATTCGCACGCCCAGGCGCGATCGGCCTCGTCCGACAGGGACGCGAGTGGGCAGAAGCTGAGGGCGGCGCCCTCCCCTTGCCCGCCGATCTCATAGTGGTCGCCGCAGGCAGCAAGAGTGAGCGGCAACATGGACGAGCCCTTGTCGAAGACGAAGAGCTGTGCACCGCGGTAGCGTAGGAACTGGGCGGCGATCAGAGCCAGGAGCGTCGATTTTCCCGAGCCCGTCGGCCCGAAGATCAAGGTATGGCCGACGTCGTCAACGTGCAGGTTGAGGCGAAACGGGGTCGAGCCGGAGGCGACCTGCATCAAGGGCGGTGCGGCCTCCTCGTAGAACGGGCATGGGGCGGTCGCGCTGCCTGTCCACACCGCGTTCAACGGCAGGAGATCGGAGAGGTTGCGGGTGGTGATAAGGGGTTCGCGGACATTGCAGTACCAGTTGCCGGGCAGGCTGCCGAGATAGGCCTCTGTGGCATTGAGCGTTTCGATACGAGAGCCAAACCCCTCGGCCTGTATCAGCCGGCGAACCGCTTCGGCCTTCGCTTGCAGGCCTTCTGCATGATCGTCGAAAAGGACGACGACGGGGGTATAGTAACCATAGGCGACGAGCTCGGATGCGGCTTCAGCGATCGCATCTTCGGTTTCGCTTACCATCGACAGCGCGTCCTGGTCGATCGATCTGCTCTGTGTCTGAAAGAGCTGGTCGACAAATGGTCGTACCTTCTGCTGCCACTTCTTTCTCGTTCGCTCGAGCCTGATCCGCGCTTCCGTGGCGTCGAGGAAGATGAAGCGCGACGACCAGCGATAGGCAAGCGGCATCAGGTCGAGACTGTTGAGGATCCCGGGCCAGCTTTCGGCCGGCAATCCGTCGATTGCAACGACTGCGACGAACCGGTTGTCGATCTTTGGCGCCAACCCGTGCTCCAGTTGTGCGGTCAAGAGGCAATCGAGATACATGGGCACGTCGGGCAGCCGGACGGGGTGATTGTCGCCGGTGATGCAGAAGCGGATGAATTGCAGGAGCTCGTCATAGCGGCCGCTATCGCGTCCGGCCTTTAAGCTGCGCGTGCGCATCCTGCGGATCGACAACGTGGTCGCGAGATATTGCTCGATCTCGCGTGTTGCCGCCTCGAAGGCTGAAAGTGCGATCTCGGCATGACCTTGCTTGCGGCTGCCGGGGTCAGAATAGAGGTATTTGACGAAAGCGGACCGGCGGGGCTCGGGTGGTCGATGGGTGAGAATGATGGCGTGATGACATTCGAAGTGGCCGCCTTCGCTCTCGAAATGCCGCCGGCGCTCCTCGTCGATTGCGCGCGTCACGCGGTCTGGGAAATGCGAGCGATCGGGGCTGGCATAATCGGCCGTTGCCACGCGGACGGACTCCACCTGGATCATCCATCCGGAGCCAAGACGCGAAAGCACCTGGTTGATCTGCCGGGCGACGTCGTTACGCTCGCCGTCGGTCGAGCTTTCGCAATCCGGCCCGGAGAAATACCACCCCGCCATCAGGGAGCCGTCCTTCAGGAGAAGGACCCCCTCGCCGACGAGGCCGGCATAGGGGACGAGATCGGCAAAGGACGGTCCGGCATGGCGGAAAAGGCGAAGCGCCACCATGACCCACCTCAAACCCTTCGCCAGGGCGTCGACGTTGCCCGGTAGTGCGAGCGGTACCGAATATGGCGAAGATAGATCCTGCGCATCATCGGATCAGCCTTGGCCATGCGACGCAGCAGCCCGATGATCGCCAGCCAGATCGCAATGCCGATCAGGACGGAGTAGACGGTCAGCACGACGAAGATGAGAATGATGGCTGCGAGGCCGGTGACGAGCACAAGCTCACGATCGGCGCCCATCAGAAGGTTCGGCCGAGAGAGGGCGCGGTGGATCCGGTTTTTCTGCAGCGCCGGGAGGTGCGGGCTCATCGGGCCTCGCCTCCCCGCTCGTCTTTCACCTGGACCGCGAGCGCAGATATGCCGACCGTGGCGCCTGTCGCATTGAAGAGGGCGACGATCTGGGTGGCTCCGAGGAGAACGCCGGCTACGAGAACCACGTACATCAGGCGCCGCGCAAAATCATTGAGTTCGCCGCCGAAGATCAGCATGCCCCCGGCGACCGCCACAGCCGCAAGGGCGATGAAGCCTGCGACCGGACCTGTGATCGATTCCTGGATCTGTTCGAGCGGCGCTTCCCAGGGCAAGCTACCTCCCGAACTTGCAAGAGCCGGATGTCGAAGGCCTGTGAGCGCCAGGAAAACAACTCCGATCAGAGCACGATGTCTATGCCGCATGACGTCCCTCCATGTCGGGTTCGAGATGATAGGCGCCGCCGGAAAATCCTTTCACCCTAAGGATATCCGTGATGCGTCTGCCCAGCGGGGTCCGTTCGATCGACACGACGAGATCGACGGCCTCGCCGATGACCGCCTGCATGGGCTGGCGACTGGCCTCGGCGGTCAGCTGTTCGAGACGGACGAGCGCAGACCGCGCCGAATTGGCATGAAGGGTCGTCAGACCGCCAGGGTGACCGGTGTTCCATGCTTTCAGAAGGGTCAGTGCTGCGCCGTCGCGTACCTCGCCGACGATGATGCGGTCGGGGCGCAGGCGCATCGTGCTCTTGAGGAGCTGCGCCATGCCAACCTCGTCACTCGTTCGCAGGGACAGGACGTTTGCAGCAGCACAATGAAGCTCGCTCGTGTCTTCAAGAACGATGAGACGATCGTTGGGGCAACGGCTTGCAATCTCGGCGATGAGCGCGTTCGACAGCGTCGTCTTGCCCGATCCGGTGCCGCCCGAGACGACGACGTTCAGCCGGGCATCGACGGCCTCGCGCATGATGCTGGCCTGTCTTGCGGTCATGATACGCGAGGTCACGTAGTCATCGAGCGCGATGAGCTGGCTCGCATGCCTGCGGATAGAGAAGGCTGGACCCGCCACGATCGGCGGGAGCAGGCCCTCGAAACGATGGCCGCCGATCGGCAGCTCCCCTGATACGATGGGTCGTGCCGTATCGACCTCCGTGTTCAGGACATGAGCGACGGCGCCGATGATGATTTCGGCGCTCCCTTGCTCCATCTCGCCCGCGCGGGCGATGCCGGCGCCGAGCCGTTCGATGAAGAGGCACCCATCAGGGTTGAGCATGATCTCGCTTACCGAGGCGTCTTCGAGCGCAGTCAGGAGCGAGGGACCAAGAGCGTCCTCGAGCTTTCGCACGAGCCGCGGCAATGAGCGTGCTTGCATGGCCAGGTCCTCAAGCCGCACAGCGAAAGGAGCTCGACAGGGTCGAGCGATAGGTAGGCGGCCGCAGCGCCTGGAAAAGCTGCTGCGAGACCGGCAGGCTTCCGGCAACGCTCATGACGTTGCCAATCAAACGCGGTTTGCCGTAGCGCGAAAGCGGCCAGGCGGCGCGTTTGAGAATGCGCTCGAACCGCAGGTCCGTCACGGTGGCAATTTCCGTCACGTCGTTGGCCAGGCACCATTCGAGAATGCCGGCAAACAAAAAGACCGTCGCCTCGTTCAAACCGAAGGCTCCGGTCGCGGCCGGATTCGTCTCTGTGTCGACGCAGAACCTGGAACTTTCCACCATTCGTGCATGCGGCACGAATGGCCTGTCACCCAGAAGTTCCGGAAAGACATCGACAAGCATGGTCGGGCCAAGCGCTGGAAGCAGACGTGCCGAGGCGATTGCCTCACCGCCCTCATCGACGATGATGATGTAGGAGGCTGTAAGGGCGTCGAAGCAATCGCGCTCCCTCCCCTCTTCGACCGTGACCTGCCATTTCAGCCGCGCGCCAAACACGCGCGCCCTGAGGCGGAACATACTGTCGAGAAGATATTGATGTGATGCCGCATCTGCCGGTGCGATAGCCGTCGTAAACATGATGGTTCTCCACGCCAATTGAGCTGCGGGTATCCAAATCACGATGTCTGCAGCTTGTCAGACCCTCTAATGTGAGGGGCCCCTGATCATGCTGGCCCCGGCGCACATGTGCCCCTATCCGTCGTGGGCTGGACATGTTGTCGGTGAAGCCATTCGAAACGATGCTCGTCGGCACGTCGGCGACGATCGCGGCTGCCGGGAACGAGATCCTCAGTGCAGCCATTGCTGACGATCTCTGCAACACTGGCGGCGTGCGCTGGACAGCCCTTGGTGCTCGGCAGCGAAGTTTCGACCGGGGATGCTTTTCGCCAGGCCCTGACCTGCAAGCGACACGCGCTGTTGCTCGTGAGCAGCCGGGTGCTTGAATTTCAGGTTCATTAACCATGTGACTAAATTGCGTTATTTCGGCAGGCGGAAGCGAAATTTGCGCTCACTTCCGTTGGGCATGTTGATGTCGCGCAGAGAACCCGCCATCTGGGCGCCCGGCCACGTGACCGGATTTGAGCAAATCGAAGGTCGTCGTCTATCGATTGCAGCCCTCAAGCAAGACTGCCGGGCCATTCGAGATCGCTCGATCGACGGGCAAGCGGCACGCGAATTGGGCTGTGGTGCGGAGCCAGAGCTCGCAGTCATCAGAGCGGATCCACGCGCACGAAATGCTGTTCCTGGCTTGGCGGCGCCAGCCAGAGGTGCCGTGGGGTGGTTTCCTGAAGCCAACCTTCTGCGCCCCTCCACTGCCGCTTCGATCCCCCTCCCCTCCCCCACAGTCAAGTCGTGACCGTTTCATGTGATCCGCAAGCTGTCGCGCTACCTTGGCCGATGGCGACCTCACCCCGGGCCCTTCAGTTCCTGCCCTGCGTTACTTCTGCGAACAGACCTGATCGGTGGTGAGCGTCGAGGGCGGTATCGGAAGCTGATGCGATCGTGGATCGGTCCTTTATGGGAATGGCGACCGTTTTGGCCTCTGGTCTGCTCAACGGACAATCGCCGAAGCCCTCGGTCGTTTCCCGCACGAGTCACGTTCTTCGAGTCTTGCTGGTTCGGACAGAGGGATTTCGCGGCTGAGCAACTCTAAGACCCGAGACGCGGACAGCGCGCGAGTGATGGGTCAATCGGGCATTTGGCCTGACCGATGCCGCTCTGATCTCGCCGCTGCATTCGTTGCATCACACCTGATGTAGTCCGCGGACAACATTTTTGCTCTCACGATTGGCAACGCAACGCGGGCCCCCTCACATGCGTGGGGATGAGACTCGGTGGACTTTCGCATATCATCGATTCCGGCGCACAAGTACGCAGAAGGTACAGGATCGTTGCGCCTATCGAAGCTCTTGGTACGCGGATCATGCAGTTGACCAGCAGGCCTTTTTCGCTTCGACAGCGGGGCATCAAGGAGGGTCGTGCTGGAGAAAAGGAGGTCAAACAGGCCTGTGGATAGCCTTATGGTTAAGCGTTTGTAAATCGGTAACGAATCGCGCGATAATATAACTGCGCAGTTGATGCCCTTTCCCCCAAAATTGCGCAATTGAATCGGAAACCAAGATGCTAGCGAATCCAGTTCTGAAAGACGATCAAGAGCACCTTCCGTCGCTTCTGGCAACGGATGCTCAGGAGCTCGCCTATCAGCTCCAGCAGCACCAGGCGAAAATCTTCCCGCCCCTGTCTCGAAAGACGATGCGGCTATTTTCTCCGGCGGAAGCCGCTTCCTATATCGGCATCGGCGAAGGTTATCTCCGTCAGATCGCCAAGGACGGTCACGGACCGGATCCGCTGGCCAACGGCCGGCGCCAGTATGATGCCGACGACATGAACCGCATCCGTCAGGCGCTCGACGAGCGCAACGGCACGCCGAAATACGTGCCGATCCGGCGCGGCGCCGAAAAACTGCAGGTCGTCTCGGTCATGAACTTCAAGGGCGGGTCCGGCAAGACGACGACTGCAGCGCATCTGGCACAGTTTCTGGCGCTGCGCGGTTACCGCGTCCTTGCCATCGATCTTGACCCGCAGGCCTCCCTCTCGGCGCTCTTCGGCCATCAGCCGGAACTCGACGTCGGTGAGGGAGAAACGATTTACGGCGCCATCCGCTACGAGAACCCGGTGCCGATCTCGGAGGTGGTACGCTCGACCTACACGCCGAACCTCCATATCGTCCCCGGCAATCTCGAACTGATGGAATTCGAGCACGAGACGCCGAAGGCGATGGCGGGGGGCACTGCCGAGTCCCTGTTCTTCGCCCGCATCGGTGAAGCGCTGACCGATATCGAAAGCCTTTATGATATCGTTGTCATAGACTGCCCGCCGCAGCTGGGCTTTCTCACGATGTCGGCCCTTTGTGCTGCGACCTCCGTGTTGATCACCGTGCACCCGCAGATGCTCGACGTCATGTCGATGTCGCAGTTCCTGACGATGACGAGCGAACTGATGTCGGTCGTCGAGCGGGCAGGCGGGCGCACCAGCTACGACTGGATGCGCTATCTCGTGACACGCTTTGAACCCAATGACGGACCGCAGAGCCAGATGACCGGCTTCATGCGGGCGATCTTCGGCAATCGTATGCTTCAGAATTCGATGCTGAAGTCGACGGCAATCTCGGATGCCGGCGTCACCAAGCAGACGCTCTACGAAGTCGACCGCTCCCAGTTCACCCGTGGGACTTACGACCGGGCGCTGGAATCGATGAATCTCGTCAACGGCGAGATAGAGGCCCACATCCGCTCGACCTGGGGCAGGAGATAGCTGAATGGCGCGCAAGAACCTTATCGAAGTCGCAAACCCAAACGAGGTTCGTCCCGAACCGCCATCGGTAGCGCCGCGTGATAGCCGGCCGATCGCCGGCTTCATTCCCCAGGCTCGCAGTGGCGGCCCGGTCGGCGGGATTACCAGGACGCTTGGTAATATCACCGAAAAGGTTGAGCGCGCCAATGACCTGGAGCGCCAACTTGCCGAAGGCCAGACGGTCGTTGAACTCGACACGGCGCTGATCGATGCCTCCTTCGTCGCCGACAGGCTTGAGGTCGACGCGGCCGAGCTTGCGCAGTTGACTGATCAGATCCGCGAACACGGCCAGCAAGTTCCCATTCTGGTGCGTCCGCATCCTGATGCCAAAGGCCGTTTCCAGGTTGCCTTCGGCCATCGCCGCCTCGCCGCGGCCAAAGCACTGGGCATCAAGGTCAAGGCGATCGTGCGGGTGCTGAGCGACGAACAGCTGGTCGTCAGCCAAGGTCAGGAAAACAATGCCCGCACGGATCTTTCCTACATCGAGCGGGCGCTCTTTGCCTATCGGCTCGATGAAAAAGGTTTCGGCAGCGACGTGGTGATGGCTGCGCTGAACGTCGACCGGGCTGCCTTGTCAAAAATGCGCGTCGTCACGCGTCAGGTTCCCATCGCGTTGATCAGTGCGATCGGATCGGCGCCGGAGATCGGCCGACGGCGCTGGTTTGAGTTCGGCGAGCATCTCGAGACGGCCGACATAGACGCGCTCCTAACAATGTTGTCCGCGGACAACATGCGCGGCATGTCGAGCAATGACCGGTTCCATCATGCCTTTGCGCTTGCGACGAAAAAACCTGGGGGTGCGAAGGCTGCCCCAACGTCCACGCGAGTCGGCGATCTGCCGGTGAAGTTCAAACGTACGCCGGCGACTGCAACCTTCGTCTTCGACAGTAAGGCAGCGCCTGGTTTCGATGAATTCGTGCAGGAGAGGCTCAAGCGCCTCTATGCGGAATATCAAGAGCAAAGAGGAGCTTAGGAAAGCAAAAGAAAAAGGCCCCCAAACGTCACCGTCGTGGAAGCCCTTCTCGTTCTAGCAAATCAAGAATCGCATTTCCACGAATCGCAGTCAAGAGTCTTTAGGCGTCAGTTTGGCGAGCGGGTTTCTTTTGCCTGACAGAGGGTGAAAGAAAATGAATGGTGGAAGTGTGACGACGCCCTTTGGGCGGCGGGCGATGACGCTTGGCATGTTTTCAAGCCAGGTCGTCTCGCGCCAGATCGAACCGGACAAATCGGTCGACAAATGGAAACTGTATCGGGCGCTGTGCGAAGCGCGCTTGTTGCTTGGCATATCCGACAGGGCGCTCGCCGTCATGAACGCACTTTTGAGCTTCTATCCGAAGAATGAGCTTTCGGAGGAAAACGGCCTCGTGGTTTTCCCGTCCAATGCTCAATTGTCCCTGCGCGCCCATGGCATGGCCGAGCAAACGATCCGTCGCCATCTGGCGGTCCTTGTCGGCGCTGGGCTATTGATCCGCAAGGATAGCCCGAATGGCAAGCGCTACGCGCGCAAGGACAGGTCCGGGTCCATAGAGGATGCTTTCGGCTTTTCGCTCGCTCCGCTGCTTGCGCGCTCGGACGAAATCGAGGCGTTGGCCGCCCAGGTCGTCGCCGATCGGCTGCATCTGCAGCGCCTGAGAGAGCGCCTCACCCTTTGCCGTCGCGACGTTTCAAAGCTCGTGGAAACCGCGCTCGAAGAGGACCTTACCGGCGATTGGGACGCTGTGATCACATATCAGCGGGACCTTATCGGCGCACTCTCGCGTAATCCCGGCGCCTCTGAACTCGAGGGAGCCCTCGAAGACATGGAGCAGCTGCGCGAGGATGTGGTCAACCAGTTGGAAAACCTGCTCGATTCCAGAAAAATAAGCGGCAATCCCGATCAGGATGAGCGGCACATACAGAATTCAAACCCCGACTCTATTTCTGAACTTGAACCTGGCTTCGAAACGAAGCTGGGCGCGAAAGGCGAGGGCGACAACGAACGGCCTGCCAAGACGGACGCCCAGCAGGACAGCCGCAGCGGGACAGCAGCAAGACGGGCAAGGGGGCAGCCCATCGGAGACCTGAAATCCTTTCCGCTGGGCTTGGTGCTACAGGCCTGCCCGCAAATATCCGACTATGCGGCGGGCGGCTCGATCAGCAGCTGGCGGGATCTGATGGCGGCCGCCGTTATCGTCCGCTCGATGCTTGGCGTCAGCCCGTCTGCCTATCAGGAGGCCTGCGACATCATGGGGCCGGAAAATGCCGCAACGGTCATTGCCTGCATCCTGGAGAGGGGAGGGCACATCAACTCGGCTGGCGGCTATCTGCGTGACCTGACAAGACGGGCCGAACGCGGTGAATTTGCGCTTGGTCCGATGCTGATGGCGCTCGTAAGGGCAAATGGCGTTACCGCCAGAAGAACGGGATGATCGTAAGGCGCCAACAAGCGTTTCGTTTGAACCTGGTCAGTGAAACATGGTTAAGCGGATCTAAAATCTGCGAGAACCGGACTGGTCGAGAGATGGTGCACGCGACGCCTGGGTGACAGCGGAATAAGCGCACGGAAACCGCGAAGAACGGCTATTGCCATACCGGGTTCCTGCGCCATTTGACTTTGCAGGTCACGGTTTGGATGGAGGCAGAGATGGCGTCGAACGAGGATCGCATCAGGCAGAGGGCCTACGAGATATGGGAACGGGAAGGCCGGCCACATGGCGAGGATATGAAGCACTGGCTGGAGGCATTCCAGGAGATTGCCGCGAAGGCGGAGGCGGATGACCAAGCCGCCAAGAAGCCTCGGGCCAAGAAGGCGACAGCCACGGCTGCAGCGCCGAAGTCGAGGGCAAAACCAAAGGCCGGCAGCGCACAGGGCGTTTCGACCACAAGCCCGCCTCCTGCAGGCCAAAGAACAGCACGAGGAGCTACAAGGCACTGAGGCAACTCTTCGGCTGTCGAGGCAGCTTCGACCCGACGCAAGATCACGTCGCGGTCATCCCGCTCGGCGATGTCACTATCGAAGTGAGGATCTCCAGTCCGCATCGTCGGGCGGGACATATCAACTTTCATGCCGCACCTTGTCCCAGGTCGTGCTAGCGCCTTAAGCTATAGTCCCCGCCTTGTGATCGCAACGGGATCCACCAGGTTCTGCAGATCGGCGAGCCGGCCGGAACTGGTCGAATTGCTCATGGCCGACATTGACGCGCTGCGGAGCTGCCCTTAACACCGGATAAGCCCCGCAGCAGATCGAGGATCTGCACGCGGCTATCACCGCCAGTCGCGGTCCCAACGATCGTAGCGCCTGTATTCGCGCCATTCGCCGCGATACGGGCGCCCCCAACCATAGCCGCGATCCCATCCGTAATAGCGTGGCGGTGGTCCCCATCGATTGGGGCGGCAGAAGCCACGGGGGCTCAGATGATATCCGCGCCCGCAAGCATAATCGACCGTTAGGACATTCGAAGTGTTCGAAACGGCAACGCCGCCCACAGGCGCCGCGTTCGCCACTCCTGAAGTTGCTCCGGCCGCAAGAAGGGCCACTGTGATAAGCAGTTTTCGCATCTGGACTCTCCTGATGTTGTGGGCACATTTAACGCGCGTTGGCGTGAACCGGCGCTGAAGACGCCGTTCACGCAAGCGACAGCTTCCGCCGCTAATCGCGCTCCCACCGATCACGTCTGTAATCGGCCCGTCGATCGTTGCTAAGCGACATCGTCAGCGAGGAGATGCCGTGTTGTCATAGTGCAGCGTGGCTGCCTCGACCTTGTCAGCGTTGGCCGCTGCCCATGAACACAGTGCTTCAAACGGCTCGCGCAGTGAATGGCCGAGTGGGGTAATCGCGTATTCCACGCCAATCGGCTGCGTCGGGAGTACGGTTCTCGTCACAAGGCCGTTCCGCTCAAGCCTCTTCAAAGCGTCGGCCAGAGCCTTGTGCGTGATCCCATCGAGGCGCCGCTTGATCTCGTTGAAGCGCGACGGTTTGGGACAGATCACTGTCAGTATCAGGATCGTCCATTTGTCAGCGATCTTGTCCAGCACCGGGCGAACCCGTGCCATGTCGTCAAAGGCGCACTGAGAAAGGGCTTCCAGGTCAGTATACTCGTCCATATCTAGGCTACTTCAGGTGCGTAATTGATACCAGATATAGGACGTATATCATGATGAGACCATCAATTGAAAGGATTCACGATGGCTCGAATGAGTGACAAGGTTGCCCTGATCGTCGGGGGCGCCAAGGGTATCGGCTTGGCAATTGCAGAGCGGCTTTCTGCCGAAGGGGCGAAGGTCTTCATCACCAGTCGTAGAAGTGAAGATGCCGGGAAGGCGGCCAAGGGTATCGGCAATGACGCGGTCGGCATTGCCGCCGATGCCAGTGTCCCCGAAGATATGGTGGAGGCTGTCGGAAAAGTGCGAAAAGCATGCGGCCGTATTGACGCACTCGTATTGAATGCGGGTCTCTCCGAGCCTGCGCAAATCGCGGACATAACGCCAGACCACTTCGACCGCCACTTCGGCGTCAACGTCCGCGGGATGGTTTTCGGTCTGCAGGCGGCTCTCCCCGCGATGATAGGAGGTGGATCGGTCGTCCTCGTTGGATCCATCGCCGATAGCGCGGGCTATTCTTCCTACGGAACCTACGCCGCCACCAAAGCGGCCGTCCGTTCCTATGCCCGAACCTGGACGGCAGAACTCGCGCCCAAAGGTATCCGCGTCAACGTTGTTGCGCCCGGGCCAACGGATACGGAAATGATGGCTGCGGTTCCGGAAGACATGCGTGCAGCACTTGTCGCTCCGATCCCGATGGGGCGAATGGCGCGGCCTTCAGAAGTCGCTGCAGCCGCCTTGTTCTTGTTGAGCGATGACGCGAGCTATATCGCCGGTGCCGAACTGTGCGTCGACGGCGGCTTGCGGCAAGTCTAAGGAGCTCTCAACGCGCTGTACCCGATCCTCAGTAGGTCGGGTATAGCAAAACGCGCCGGACGATAGATCGACTTTGAGCCGGAGCCGTTCAACATCGAAAAGAAGTCACTGAACATTGATCTTGTTAGCGCCTCCTCTGTCCTCGGCAAACCCCGTCTGCCTGTCATGAAACGTCGGCTTCGGGCCGGCCATCACAGAAGCCGCGCCGCCCTGCCGCTGCGCCGAGTCGCGCTGTTGTAATAGCTCGACGCTTGTGGAATCGAGCGATGGCGTGATTGTTCCATCGCTTCGGGAAGAGGGATACCGCGGTTCGCTGCTTCAGTCAGGTATCCTGACCGCAGCCCGTGCGCCGAAAAATCTCCAGCATCCAATCCAGCCAATCTCGCCCGCCGCTTGACGATATCGTTGACCGCCTTCGGGTCGAGTACCCGGCGGGATACATTGCCCCAACGGTCGATCGCCCGAAACACACTGCCGCTGTCGATCCTGGCGGCGGCCAACCAGGCGTTCAGCGCGTCGACCGGCCGACCGACGAGATAGACGACTTCATCCTGGCTGGCCCCGGAGTTCTTGGTACGGCCGAGATGAATGGAGAGCGAGGGGAGGGGGAGATCCTCGCCACCCTTTACTGGCGCCTCGACCGTCAGCTGCTCCTTGCGCAAACTGGCGATCTCGCTGCGCCGGCGGCCGCCGGAGGCAAAGGCAACCATCAGGATCGCCCGGTCCCTGATATCGCGCAGGCTGTCGCCGCCGCAGGCGGCCAACAATTGGGCAAGGACGTCACCGGTGACCGCCTTTGCACTCTTGCGCCGTCGAGGCCGCGGCACGGCGCGCACCGCAAGCCGAATGGCGGATTTCAGGGCAGGGGAGGGAAAGGCGCCGTCGAGGCCTCGCCACTTCGTCAAGGTCGACCAGCTGGCGAGCCGCCGGCGCACCGTGTCCGGCGCATGCGGTCCGGCAGCCCGCAGGAAGCCACCCTCCCGCAAGACCCGGTCAACGGGGGCCGGCATGCCATGATCGGGATCGCTCTCCCGTTTCGCCGGATCCCACAGATGATGGGCGACGAATTTTAAAAGCAGTGCTTCGGGCGCTGGCCAGGGCAGGGGAGCGCCGGTCGCGGCAAGCGACCAGGCTTCGAGGTAGGCCAAGTCGGACGACAGCGCCCGAACAGTATTGTCGCCCATCCCCTCGTTGACCAGATGCCGCAGCGTCTCGACGTCGGCGTCGGTGAGTAGTTCGGCGAGCTTGTCGCGCCGGTCGATCGGCAGGATGGCGGCGATGGTGTCGAGCGCTTCGGCCCGACGTTCGACATCGCTCGCAGGTGGTTCCGACGCCAGGGTCATCCGACGCTCTCCGCCTGTGGTCGCCAGCGCGCGATGATCGCTTCGATTTCGCTGCGGTAGTCGTAGGGATAGATGACATCCTCCTCGCGGGCGAGAAATGTGAAGATCGTCGCCATGTCCTCGGCAATATCGCGATCGACATTGGCGAGATCGGTGAGATCGAAGCCGCCATGCACTTCGGCGTTCCACCAGGCCAGCAGGAAATTCGCCACCCGCCGGCCCTGGCCGGTGTCTTCGTGGGCGACGTTCAACAATTTCTCCAGCGCAAATCTCACTCGGTCTTCGATCACTCTGTGTCCTTCACTGCGACGACGACGGGTGAAGTTTCAGGTCCGTCTTCCCAAAATCCTGACCCTTGAATAGGAGCGGCGCCTTGGCGATTGCGGCCACCGCATAGGAAAAACAGTCGCCCATGTTGAGGCCGGCCGGATGACGGCCCTTACCGAAAAGTTCAAAAGCCTTCTCAGCGGCGTAGTAGTGCCGCTCACCAAAAGCCACGGCGGTGACATTTGGCAAGGCAACCAGCTGTGAAATGATTGTCGCGGCATTGGGAAAGTTCTTGCCGGCCAGCACCATGCGCGCTTCAAGTAAGGTGGGCCACCCGATCACGATCTCCTCACCGGTAACCAGCGCATGAAACTGTTCAGCTTCAGGCTCGCCGAGTGCGGTGGCGACAATGACCGACGTATCGACGGCGATCATTTCGGTAAGCCGTTTTCGTCGTAGAGGTCATCATGCGCAGAGGTTGTGCCGGGCGGCACGGATCGTCGGCCTTCGACCATCAGTTCCCAGAGCGCGTCACCAGGCGTCTGCGTCGGGTTTTGCCGCAGTTCCCGGTCGTAGCGCTCGAGCGCGATTTCGACAAGCTTGTTGATCGGCTGGCCGGTGCGCTTCGCCAGCGCATGGGCGAGATCCCTGGCCTTGGTGCTGCGGACGGAGAGTTGCGGTTCGGACATTGCGTTTCCTCATCGAAATCGTGCCTGAAATATAGCGGTCGGGGCTTCAGATGGCAAGGGAAACAGGATTGGATGGCTTACATTCGATAAACATCACTTATCGATGGTTAGCATTCGCACTTCAGGTCATCATAGGTGACGGAAGCTAGTGAACCGTTGGCTTCGGCTATAGAAAAGAACAGCGTTAATCCATATGGTTAACGAGGCGCAAACACCAGCAACTTCCGCGAAGTGGCGATAACGGCGACGCTGAAACCATAGGCAACCGAGGCAGACCGAGCCTGCCATCGACGCGACGGGAAGCTCGGCTGGCCACTGACTGAACCAGTATGTAAACGGAGTTCGGCCCGATCGCTCGTTCCGGCTATGCCGCTTCCCAGACCTGGTTCAGGATTTTTGCCGCGAGCGCCGCCTTGTCCTGCGGCGGCGGCGGATAAAGGGGAGCTGGGCATGCGTGTTGCGGCGGTCGAAAATCAGGTGCGGCGAATCGTGGCTGATTTCAACGCCGGCCGTTTGGACCAGGCGATGTCCTTGCGTGAGACAAGCTTGCGGCAAAATCGGAGCGACCCGACCCTTAACCACCTTTTCGCGGCGATTCTGTTCGGCAAGGGCGATGCTGCAAAGGCAAGCATCTATATTGAAATGAGTTTGGCGGACACGCCTGATAACGCGCCCGGCCGACTGCTTGCCGGCCGTATCGCGCGGTCGTGGCGAGATTTCGACCGAGCTATATTTCACCTCAGTCGCGCTGCCACATTATCTCCGAGTGTCGAAATTCTCCTTGAACAGGCTCGCACTTTCGATGTCGCCCGCGATCGGAACCGGGCAGCCGGCGCTCCACTTCCTTCCATATTTGCGTACTATCTGCGTTGGTCGCAGCTCTCTTGCCACTTGACGACGATTTTGCAAACGCAGGTCCGGCCCGCAGTAGAGAAGGCGACACCCGCAGCTGGTTTAGCGCCGGCACCGGTCCCTTCCGGCCAGCCGGAGGCGCAGACAAAGATACACGCACAACAGCTGCAAACCCAGGCCGGTAGTGCGGCCGGGCCGCTGCGAGCGGGCGGGCTGACAAACAGGCCGCAATCTGCCGCAGCAGCAAAAACGCAGCCCGAAAAAGCGCAGCCGCAGAAGCTGACGAGGGGCACGCAACCGCCGCTTTAGGGTGCAACCCCCGACGCGCATGCGCTTCCCGGTGCGAAGGGCCAGCCGCGATTGCCCGGGGCCAATGCGCCTGCCGTCAAAGATCAGAGGCGGATTACCAAGGCCACGGCACCAACGGCAGCTGCAAATGCGAAGCCGAAGGGAGGCGGCTCAACTTTGGAACCTGAGGTTCACAGCCTGCAGACAAAGCCTGCGACGACTGCAATTATTGACAACACGCCAGCAAAGCCCGGCCTTCGCAATAACAGCGAACCGCAGATCCGCAATCAGCGGCATGTTGCCCCTCCGCCATCCTTACCCAGGGAGCCGCATATTGCAGCGCCGCCACAGGCGCCTGCTCCGAAAGCACCGGCCGAACCCAAGCTGCGGGCCGAACCGAAGCTGCAGTCTCAGCCCAAACCCCAGGCTCAGCCCAAAGGTCACGCCGAACCGAAGCCGCAGCCTCAACCCAAGCCGGCGGCCGTCGAGCAGCAGGCGAAGAGACCGCCTGCCGCCGAAAGGAAGAAATGCGGTGCGCCAGATCAACCCGCATGCCGCTAAGGCAGTTGGCTTAGTCGAGAAAATTGCTTTAAAAGACTGCTGCGGCGCCGCCTGTGAACGTGCGATCGTTGGCTGACATCGGAGGCAGGGAGCAGGGTATATATGGTCTCATCGGACACGGCTTTATTCCGGGCGGCGATGCTATCGTTCCCGCTGATATTCCTGGACCCTCATTCGGCCTTGAGCCAAGAGGCAAAATCCTCCGATAGTCAGTGGATCATAACGCTTGGCGGCTCCGTGGAATACGGTCCCTCCTATGAAGGATCGAAGCACCTTTCCTTCAGCGGCACGCCGTCTTTCGATTTTCGACGCCTCGGCGAAGCGCCCGAATACAGCGCGCCGGACGATAATATCGACTACAGGCTGTTCGACATCGGTGGTGTCGAAATCGGCCCCGTCTTGGGCTTGAGAGGTGGACGGTCGGCATTCGACGATTCCGAACTGCAGGGTTTGCATTCGGTCCAGTGGAACTTGGATGCTGGCGTCGTTGCGCAATACTGGCCGATAGAGGATCGCCTGCGGGTGCGGGCCGAGACGCGTCAGGCACTTTGGGGCGGCGACGGTTTGCTTGCCGATCTCTATCTCGATTGGTTCCAGCCGCTCGGTGATCGGTGGCTGCTGTCAGCCGGTCCGCGCCTGTCCCTGGCAAACGGCACCTATATGCGCAACAATTTCTCGGTTTCCGCCGAGGAAGCCGCAAATAGTGGTCGTGTCGAGGCGTTTGACGCGAATGGCGGTCTCAAATCCATCGGTTTCACGGTGGCCGCCACCTATACGCTGTCACCGGCCTGGAGCGTCCAGATCTACGACAAATATAGCCGCCTGGTGGGCGATGCCGCCGACAGCCCGATTACCTCAAGACTTGGTGCGGCCGACCAGAACGTCATCGGTATCACGCTAAACCGCTCCTTCCAGATCAGCTTTTAAGCCTTGTGCTGCTGCTGTCTCATGCCCGGCGATATAGTCGCGCGTTACGGGAACGACGTCGTTGCGCTTGCTTAGCTGTATCTGGAAAACCACCAGATCCTCGTGGCGGAACGCCGCTTCGGCGCTTGCAAGGTAGAATTCCCACATGCGGCAGAAGCGTTCGTCGTAAAGGGCGGCAGCCTCTTGCCAGCGCGCCAGAAAGCGCTTTCGCCAATGAGCCAACGTCCAGGCATAGTGCAGGCGCAGAACCTCGATATCGGTAACCGCAAGACCGGCTTTTTCAATTTCCGGGAGGATCTCCGACAAGGCGGGAATGTAGCCGCCTGGAAAGATATATTTATCGAGCCAAGGGGTGGTGAAGCCAGGTGTCGCAGAACAGCCGATCGTGTGCAAGACCATGATACCGTCATCTTCCAGCAGGCCCGCACATTTCTCGAAGAAGGCGCGATAGGATGCAAGGCCGACATGCTCGAACATGCCGACCGACACGATCCGGTCGAACCGTCCGCTCAGGCTGCGGTAGTCCTGCAGACCAAACTGGATGCCCGCCTCCATTCGCTGGTGTTCGGCGAGCCGCTTCTGGGCGTAGCCATGCTGCTCCTCCGAGAGGGTGATGCCGAGCACATGCCCGTACGGCACATGCCTGGCGAGATGCATAGCGAGCCCGCCCCAACCGCAACCGATATCGAGCACGCTCTTGCCAGGCTCAAGCAGTAGTTTTGCGGCGAGATGCCGCTTCTTGGCAAGTTGCGCCGCATCAAGCGCCTGGTCCGGGCTCTCGAAATAGGCGCAGGAATATTGCCGGTCCGCGTCGAGGAAGAGTTCGTAGAGGCGGCCATCCAGATCGTAATGGTGGGCGACATTGGCTTTGGAGCAGGCCGGTAGATTGCGGTGGCGGAAGATTCGCAGCCATGTGCGGGCACGATCGATCAACCGGGCGATCAGCGGATGCTTGGCATTCTGCGCCTCACGCAGCATCATCGCCAGGAAGTCATGGAGCGAGCCCTGCTCGATGAGAAAGCGCCGATCCATATAGAGTTCGCCGAGCCGTAGATCGGCGTCGATGAGAAACGACCATTGCGCTGCAAGGTCGCCAAAGGCGACGTTCACCCGCTCTCCCGACCCGTCGCCAAAGGAAAACAGCTGCCCATCGGATGCTGTGACGCTGAGGCAACCGCGGGTGACGATGCGCGAGAGCGCACGCTCCAGGACCCAATTGCTGAACGCCGACGCTGCGGCCTTACCACGCCGGGGAATGAAATTCTGAAGTGCTTGCATCAGCGATCCTTGCTGGCATGGGCGTGCGGCAGGATCGGTCCGGCATCGCGATCACTGGCGAAGCCCGTTTTGTCCGTTGCGCCGGCGATCAGCCAGACACCGGCGAGGATGAGACCACTGCCGACGATTTGAAGGCCTATGACTGGTTCGCCGAAGGCGAGCCAGCCGGTGGCAATGATTAGCACGTAGCTGACGCCGGAAAGCGGAAAGGCCTTGCTGAGGTCGAGTTCGGCAAGCACCGTCATCCAGATGAAGAAGCAGGCGATCTCGACGACGACGGCTGCCAGGATCCAGTGCGAGGTCAGTGCATCCTTAATCCAGGTCGTCGTCCCCTCGGCATTGCCGAGCTGCGTCGCGCCAAACTTGGTAAAGATTTGGAACAGTGTGTTGAGGATAGGCACGGCAAGCCATGTCAGACGCATCGACTTCATCACTTGGCCTTATCCTGCGAAAAGAGCGGGGAGACTAGCCGCAAGAGCGCCTGCAGCAACCGATTGCGGTGGCGGAAGAACATGGTGTTTGCCGTAAGCTGGCTGCCGAGCCGCACTTTGTTTTCATAATAGGCCTGGCCGCTCTGGTAGCGGCAAAGGCCATGATCGAGGCAATAGCGCAGATTGGTGAACCAGCTGAGGAAATAGAGGTTGTAAGGTCTTCCTCGCTCGCCATCCATGCAAAAGAACTTGTCGATGGCGAGCCGTTCGTCATGAACGATCAGGTTGGCGGCGAGCAGCTCGTCGCCGACGAAATAAAGGGCGCAGAACGAGCGGCCGGCCATATGGCTAAGGATGCCTTCAAAATAAGCCGGGGTCAGTTCCTCGAACTGCCACTCGCTGCGATTGCGCGTATCATGATAGAGCGCCATCACCCGTGAAAGCAGATCGCCGATATCGGTCCTGATTTCGACCCTAACGGCGTCAAAGGATTTCAGCTTGCGCCGCATGTCCTTTCGTGTGCCTGCCGACAGTCGGCCCATGTAATTGTCGATGGCCTCGAAATCGATATCGAGCCAGGCGGACGGCAGGGCGCCGACGGCAGCATAATGGCGTTTTGAAAACAGCGCGCCGAATTCGGCGGCAACCGGTGCCGGAATATCCTTGATCCCCATCAGTGCGCAGCCTTCTTCGGCCGCAAGCGCCTCGAAGGCAGTGAGCAATTCGCAAAACAGCGCCTCGCGGCGCTCGTTCGGCACGTCGGGATGCAAGCCAATCGCGCCCGTTTCGGTGCACGGCGAGCCAAGGCAGGCCAGCCGCAGAACGAGAAAACCCGGTACATGCTGGCGCACCCGACGTATCAGCCGGCGCGGCATGCCTTCTTCCAGCGTGGTATCCAACGGGTAGGGGCACAGGAACGCCGGCATGGCGGCGCAGATGTTGCCGTCTTCCACGACGGTCAGGTAGCGCCACTCGAAGTCGCCGATACCGGCGCCTTCTATCGCCAGCAGGCAATCGTAATCCTCGACATGACCACGGAAACAGGCGTTCCACGCCTCGCGGCCGATGGCACGAATCGTCTCATAGATCTGCGTGGTGGGCTCGGGCCTGCCGGAGAGGGGACGTTTATGCGCGAATTGCAGCATGGCTTGCCTCGAAAAAATCCGCCGTGAAAGCCGCGACCTGCCGATGCTGGCGATCGAGATGGATCATGTGATAGCTGTCTTTGATCCATCGCAGTTCGTGCGGACCGCCAATATGCTCGGAAATATAGAGCGCATGTCTGGGATTGCTCAGATCGTCTTCTTCCGCATGCAGGATCAGGGTCGGTGTCTGGATCTGCGGTAGGGTTCCGCGAAGCGCCTTGCCCAGCCGGTGCATTTCTACGATGCCGCGGCCGGGGAATTTCTCGAGCATACCTTCGCCTGCCATACCTTCGACCATGCGCCGCATCCGCTCGTCCTTGATGCCGAGCGAATCATTCTCCCTGAAATTGAGACGGTCCAGGAACGGGATGCGCGACAACCATCCAATATGCGGCGATAGCAATGTATAGTGTCTGGGAACGTCCCAGCCGTCATAGTGGAAGCAGGGCGAATAGATGGCGACCGCCTTTATTAGATCCGGTCGCTGTTCGGCCGCAAGCAGTGACAGCTTGCCGCCAACGCAGATGCCGGCTGCAAATGTCTCCTGCGTGCGCTCGGCCAGGAATTCGCAGGCCTGAAGCACGCTTTTCAGCCAGTCTTCCCAATGCGTCCGGCGCAATGTCCTGATATCCTCGCCGTGGCCGGCCAGCAGCGGCGCATGCACGCTGTAGCCGCGTCGATTGAGCTGGCGGGCGACTAGCTTCATCTCGGCCGGCGCCCCGGTCAGGCCATGGATCAGCAGCACACCTTTGCCGTTCGTGCCTTCCAGGAAGAAACTCAATCCCTCAGACCTCATGCCGAAGCTCCGCCTCGCGGTTTTCCGGAGCCATGAAGCCTAGCGCATGGCAGGTGCTGATCACATGCGTGCCGGCTTTTTCCTGTTCCTCTTTGATCTGTTCGTGCAACGCCACAAGCTTCGTCCAGTGGGTGCGCGGGCGGTAATGATGTTCGGCATGATAGCCATTGCCGAACCAAAGCCAATTGTAGAACGGCTTGTGGCTGCTCACGCCCCAGGCAATCGGTTCGTCCGGATCGCCGTGGAGATGCTCGTAATAGCCGTTCAGCGACGACAGGCAGTTGCCGGCATAATAGAAGGGTGCAAAGAACAGTACGGCCTTCCAGTCGTAGATCAGCGCGATCGCCGCCAGGCCGAGAAAGGCCACAAGCTCGAAACGGCCCCATGCGGCATCGAAAGGACGATTCTTGGCGATGGCCTTATGAATGTCGCCGAGACTGTCGCGAAAGAAGCTCTTCAGCGTATAGGACCAGACGTTTTCCGGTTCGCCGTTGCGGCCATGGCGATAGATCGACAGAAGGTCGATCGTCTCGCCCTTGTCGTCCGGCCGGTCGCTGTTGCCGGAATGATGGCGCATATGCACCCAGTGGTAATAGGTCTGGGAAAAGCCGATCGCCACCGACTCCGTCAGACTGAAGGCGTAGTTCATCCAGCGCGGCTTGAAATAGGGGGTGTGGATGAAATTGTGCGAGATGCTGTTGATGTTCCAGGATATCGACACGGCATAGAGGCATCCCAGGACCCATGAGGCCCACAGCGGCCGGCTCTGGAAACCCGCGATCAGGTAGACGTCGAAAGCGAGATGCGCCACAGCGGCAAGCACGGGAGCGGCATCCCACCTGGTGTGAGCAAAGATTTTCATAGTCCGGTTGCTCCGACACAGGCCACGCCGGCGGTAACGAAGAACACGCCCGTCGCGTGACGAAGGTTGATATTTTCCCTGAAGATAACGGCGCCGGCGACGACGGTCGCCACATAGCTCAGTGCCATCAGCGGGAAGGCGATGGTCAGCGGCACGCTGGCAAGCACAGCCGTCCAGGCGAGCAGTTCGATGGCCCAGAAGGCGATGCCGAGCCAGGTCAGCGGTTTAGTGAGCGTCGCCAGCACGGGGTTGTTGCTTGCGGCTTGCTTGAAGCAGACCTCGCGCGCCGTGTCCGCCAGCACGCAGAACAAGATCAGGCCGAGCATCGGCAATGTGAGGCTGCCGGTCATCCCATCGATTCCGCCAGGACTTCGAGCAGCGCGTAATTCGCGGCGCTGTTGATGTTTCGCACGGCGTCCGCCGCCTGCCGCAGACGCGGTTGATCCATGAAGATTTCGGCCTGTTTGAGAAGGCGGGTCGTGAAGCCGCCGGCATAACTCGGCACCGAATAGTCGCCAATGACATCGGCACCGATGATGCGATGGCGGCTGCCGATCTCGCTGATCAGCGCCATCAGGTACGGCAGCCGCATGCGCCCCTGATCCCAGTTGGTCACGGCGTCATCGGCGGTGAGCACGTCCTTATCGATCGTGAAATAGACCGCCTCGGTGCCGATGCGGCTGAGGATGCGGTCGATGAAATTGTCCTCGCCGATCTCAGAGATGGAATTCCAGTGCAAGGCGCCCCCGTCCTGGTGATAGCTCGCGCCGTTGCCATAATCGGCCTTCACCCGGCTTGGCGGATGCTCGTAAGGATAAAGTTCGAGCTTGCCTTGCCGCAGCCAGTCCAGATTGGCGCCCTTGCGCTCCGGATTGCGCAGGTCGTGGCTGCAGACTCCGACCGTAACAACCTTTTCGATGTAACGGTTTGAAAGGGCGCTGTTGACCCATGAGCCGCAATGCATGCCGCCTCGGAAGTTCACCCAGTCGGGGTGATTGTCGAAATGAACGAGCGTGGTCGAGGCGGGGTGCCGTTCGAGGGCGGCATCGAGCAGCAGGGCGGTCACATGATGGAAATCGCCCGAGCCCATGAAGGCAAGCTGCGGTCCTTTGCTGCGCGGCGGCAGCGACCTTGCTATGTCCCGTCCGAGTTCGGCAAGCATCTTGTGTCTGCCCCATAGTCTGATCGCCTTGCCGCTCAACTTGTCGGCATGGTGGCACGCGCCTGCAAGCGTGCAGGCGCGCACGAAGTCCGGCTGCAACTCCAAAGCATCGTCGAGATGAAGGAGGAGAAGCTGCACTGTCCTACCTCCGGACTGCGCGGGTGAAGAGCTGGTCGAGCAGCGTCAGCGCCAGGTCGATCTCCTCGCGGGTAATCAGCAGGTTCGGGGCCAGCGTGATGACGTTTTTATGGTAGCCGCCGACGTCGAGAACGAGACCGTAGGTCTCGTTGCCGATCTTGAGATCGCCCTTCATGCCCTCGTCGCAAAGCCAGTCCATCGTCGCCTTGTCAGGCGTGAAACCATCTTCCTCGCAGATCTCGCACCGCAGCGCCAACCCGAGCCCGTCGACATCACCGACGATCGCATGGCGCTTCTGGAGCTGTTTCAGACCATCGAGGAAATAAGCCCCCTTCGCCATGATCGCGGCGCCGAAATCCTCTTCCTCCAGCATCTTCATGGTTTCTAGCGCGACGGCGGTTCCCATCGGGTTGCTGGCGAACGTGGAATGGGTGGAGCCGGGCGGGAAGATCGTCGGATTGATCATCTCTTCCCTTGCCCAGACGCCCGACAGCGGGTTGAGGCCATTGGTGATCGCCTTGCCAAAGACGAGAACGTCTGGCGAAACGCCGAAATGTTCGATCGACCAGAGTTTACCGGTCCGGTAGACACCCATCTGAATCTCGTCGACGACAAGCAGGATGCCGTGCTGATCCAAAATCCTTTTGAGCTCGGTGAAGAAATTCATCGGCGGAATGACATAGCCGCCCGTGCCCTGGATCGGCTCGACATAGAAGGCGGCATATTCCGCGCTGCCGACTTTGGGATCCCAGACGCCGTTGTATTCGCTCTCGAAGAGGCGGGCGAACTTGCGCAGGCAATGTTCGCCATACTCCTCCTTCGACATGCCCTTCGGCCCACGGAAATGATAGGGAAACTCGATGAATTGCGCTCTTTCGCCGAAATGCCCGAAGCGGCGGCGATAGCGATAGCTGGAGGTGATCGCCGAGGCGCCCAACGTCCGGCCGTGATAGCCGCCTTCGAAGGCAAACATCAGGCTTTTGCCGCCGGTATAGTTACGCACCAGCTTCAGCGAATCCTCGATTGCTTGCGACCCTCCGACATTGAAATGAACGCGTCCCTTGCGGCCGAATTTGCGTTCCGCGTCCTGCGCGATCATGGCGGCCAGTTCGACCTTCTCGCGATGCAGATATTGCGAGGCGACCTGCGGCAGCCGATCGAGCTGGCGATGAACGGCGGCATTCAGCCTTTCGTTGCGATAGCCGAAATTGACAGCGGAATACCACATCTGCAGATCGAGAAACGGTGTTCCCTTGGCATCATAGACGTAGGAACCTTCGCATTCCTCGAAGAATTTCGGTTCCGCCGAATAATGGACCGTATCGCCGTGAGAGCAATAGGTCTCCTCTAGCGAACGCAGCTCGGCTTCCGACAGGTCGGAGAGCGGCGTCTTTTCGTTGAAGGATTGAGCGTTCACAATGTTCATTAAGGAGGCCTTTCGGTGTTCTGGTTAGGCGATTTTGGATTGCAGCGCCGCACGGCGCTGACGCGCGATGCTCGGAATGACAGCTTTCATTCTGGAAAGCAGGTCGGCGAAATTATCGAAGGCGATGAAAGGGATGTTCTTGTCGCTGCAGTAATCGGCGAGGTTGTCCTTGGCGAAGACGAGGTCGGCTCTGCCGGCGACACAGAAATCGCTCCGTCCGTCGCCGATATAGACCTGCGGCTCGGTGCCGGAGACGACCCGGCACTTGCACACGCCCGAGCTTGACGAACAGCCGGCCGAGTTCGGCGCGGGTGCCAGGCTGTAGCTCTCACGGCCGTCGACGAGGTTGCAGTGAAGCAAGTTGGCGACGACGGGCAGATCGGTGATGCCGTTGCGCATCAGCACATGGCGGATGAAATAGTCGACGCCGTCGCTGACGATCGTCAGGGCCAAGCCGTTGATGCGGCAGTAGTCGCGGAATGCGAGAAAGCCGACGTCGATGGCCACGGTGTCGAGGATCGCATCAAGTTCGCGACGACTTGCCCGGACGAGGGCAATCTGGCGGTGCATGCACTCTGCCGATCCGATCAGGCCATCTTTCCATTGCTGCTCGATATCTTCCCATTCAGGTTCAGCAAAACAGGACAGCACCACGTCCGTCACGTCCTGTATGGAAATCGTGCCGTCGAAATCAGAAAATAGCTGCATCAAATAGCCCTTCGATCTGCCTTGCGGTCGTGTTTACCGACGGCCGATGAGGCAGACCTGAGAGGAAAATGATGCGAAGATGAAAATTGATGGAACGGAGCCCATCTGCACGTTACCGCTCAGGTGGCGCCCAGCCTTAGAATTCGTTGCGATAATAAACCCGCGAAGACGTCGATGTCCTTCCTGGTGGTGCGGTGGTTGACGATGGCACAGCGAATGGTGAGTTCTCCGTCGATCATTGTCCATGAAGGCGCCGCCAGCCCCTGTTCATGCAGGTCGAGGACCAGCCGCTTGAGGTCGTCGGCTCCCATTCCCCTTATGCCGAAGCAGACAATGTTCAAGTCGACGGGAGCCTTCAGTTCGATCTCGTTCAGCCCCGCTAGGCGCTCGCCCAGGTACCGGGCAAGGATACAGGTATGGGCAATCGACCTTCCGATCGCGTCTGTGCCAAGCACGCGCAGCGTCATCCCGGTTTTGAGAGCCCGGGATCCACGCGATAGGTCGGGGCCGAGATCGCAAGGCCAAGTCTCTCCTTTGGTGAGGCCTCGGTTGGTCCTTTGAAGATAGGCGACGTCCTGAGCGAAAGCCTGCCTATGAAGCTCGCGTTCGCGCACCAGCAGAAAGCCTGCATCGTAGGGAACATGGCCCCATTTGTGAAAGTCGAGCGCGAGCGAGGACGATCGCTCTATGCCGCGGAACTTTGCGCGAAGCTCGTCCGAAAACAGCCAGAGCGCCGATCGCACCGTCGACGGGAAACCAGAGGCCACACTGACTGGCGATATTGGCAATGGCTTCGAGGCTATCGATGGCCCGGAATTGACGGTTCCAGCAGTTGCGACGACGAGAAAGGGATGAAGGCCTGCGGCCCGGTCTTCTTCTATGGCGCGCTCAAGCGCCAGCAAATCCATCTGCCTCGCTCGTTCAACCGGGATCGATCGAAGATTTGCCGACCCGATGCCTGCAAGTTCCATGGGTTGAGCGATGCAACCATGCGCTTCGCTGGAAGCATAGGCAATGAGATCGACCCCTATGCCGCGCAGCCCCGCCCGGTGGCTGGGGCGGCCATGAAATTGGCGATCGACGAACCGGTGACGAATACTCCGGAAGCGTATTGCGGATAGCCGACGGTCTGGCCGATCCAGCGCACGATCTGGTTTTCTATATCGATGCCGATGTGATTGCGCCCGCCGCAATTCGTGTTGAGACCGGCGCCGATCATGTCGGCGATCATACCTGTTTGTATCCAGGATCGATCAGCGACAAGGAGACCATTGCGCTCGAGGCGATATGCGCTCCCTCGTCATCAGGATTAATTCTCTGGCCATTGCCGCGTGCTGCGCGGTCGCGGACGAGTTGGACGAAATACTGCTTTGCTTCGCGCGCGGCCGGCTGGGCCAGTGTGCAGCCTGCTCGAGGGCGGCGATCCACCTGAGCCCAAGGCCGAGATTAAAGCTCGGGATAGGCTCGAACGCGAAACGCGCCCAGCAAGCCCGTCCGGCCAGTCGGGCTTGCAGGAATAATCCTTAAGTTCAGCGGGGCAAAGCTTATTCGCGTGGGCATTGGCGAGCGGTTCGGGCAGTAACAGGGCACCGCAGGAGGGCGGACCAGCCAGATATTTCGAGCCGGTGACGGCGACAATGAAGCCGTCGGCGATATCTTCTCGCAGACGTGCGGGAGATGACCGCAACTGGCAGGCATCGATAAGCCCGAAAACCCGTCCCCTCCCAAGATCCAACGCGTGCCGGGCAGCCGACCGCTACCACGGCTCCATCGTCAACTTCGTGCCCTTCACAAGGACGGTCGACGGGACTCACAAAGGCGGCTGAGTGATTTCGGGCCGGCGGCGAGCTCATATAAGAGCTGCGGTGCCAACCGGGTGCTCTGCTGTCGCTCCACAAAACTGGCGCCGGCTCCGTGCGCCCAGACCCTCGTACTTGGAAGGAAAATACTTGTCATGTCCTTCCGTGGTGTCGTGGTGTCGTTACGGCCGCCTCGATGGCGCCCACAAGTCTGAAGAGAGATTGCTACGCATTCAGAGAATTCCAGCGTCGCTCGGGAGCTCGGTGACCCTCTAGTGTTAGCTTAACCGGTTCGGCCTTTTGTCGGAGAGACAAGTTTCGAATTGGATTCCGCTCCCTTGCCGATCGCATATTCGAACGAGGTGCCCTCGCTTGGATTGCCCCCCATCCTTGCCGGTCCCATAGTCCACAAAGGCCTGAACGGATGGGTGCTTTGTCCATCTCGTCGTCGTAGTCCACCGGGCGGTCTGTTGGGGGAGCGCTCCTTATTCGGCCTTGAGCCAAGAGGCGAAATCCTCGGATAGTCAGTGGATCATAACGCTTGGCGGCTCCGTGGAATACGCTCCTCCTATGAAGGATCGGAGCACCTTTCCTTCAGCGGCATGGGCAGCCTTCGTTCCGCCGTCTCTTGTCGGTGGCTCCGCTTGTCACCTACTGCGCCTGTTTCTTAGAAGCTGCGACTTGCGAATAGAACCACAACACGTTGCCAACCCCTGTCGCTCTTGCAAAAGGATCCATGTCGTAGTCAATACGCGCCAGTGAAGGGCCCTTCTCACTTCGAAGCGCTTCCGTCAGGGCCGCGCTCAAGTCTTCGACGGACCCCGCTTGAACGAAGCGCACCGGATAATTTTTTAGATATTCTGAGGGGCCGTCCGTCGCGGTGGTAATGATCGGAAGCCCTTCGCTCATCGCTTCCAGAATAGCCAGACCCGCACTTTCTTCGCGCGAGGGTGACACGAAGAGGTCGAGGTTCTGCAGAAAACCTGCGACGTCCTCACAAAAGCCGAGATGGATGCGCCTGCTCGCCTTCGACAGTCTCTCCAGAGCGGCCCGCTGGGGTCCGTCGCCGGCGATCACCAAGGCGGCGTCGTCGGCCACAACGCGTAGGAAGGCCGAAATGAGAACATCGTTTCCCTTGCTTGGGTGCAGACGGCCAACCGCTCCGACAAGTTTTATCTCGGGCGGCAAACCGAGCCTGGCGCGCAAATCAATGCTCTTGACGTCCTTCACTTCGGGCAGCCAATTTGGAACGTGACTGACGTAGCCGGCATAGGCGCCGATGCGCGACAATTCGGCCTTATTCACGCAAATAACACCATCCAGATGCCCGTGCTGCTTCGGCTTGAAGCCGACATGAAGTGTTGCCACTTTGGTCACGCCGTCGCGAACCCCGCTAAGCGCCTTGCAGGCGGGGCTCAGATGTCGCAAAACCGTGAAAGACAACTTCCTTCGAGAGCCGAGCGGACATCGCCGCGTGACGGACTGAGACGAGGTGAACTTCGTTGCCAAGTTCGGCCTGCGCATTGGCAAGATCGACGCAGTATATCTGTGATCCGGCAATGTTTGATGCAAACAAAACATGGAGAATGCGAAGCTCATTTTGTGGTGGAAAGGGGATATTTTGAATAGATCCCGATCGAAATCTTCGAAAAGGGTTAGATTCCCCTATTGTTGCATTCCGGTAAATCAAAAGCAACTCTCCAGATTGATCACGGAGACGAGGCGACGCATGGTATCAACGCAGTTTTCTGGGTCTGCCCGGTACTTACCTTTTACCAACTGACGATGAAGCAGGCCTGAGGTGAAAATGACGCGAAAATGAAAATGCAGCAGCCGCCGCTGCGGTCGCCCAGGATCTTGTCTAAAATGACGAGACTATCGTCGGTTCCGACCAAGCTCGATCGGGACCGAAGGGCCGGTGATGTCGCCGTTCATGGACAGTCGCAGCTCGACCCGCAGGCCGCTGCCCCAGGAGGGTGTGGAAAGCTTCACGGAAGCGGCAAGCCGCTCCGCCGTGTCGGCAACGATTGCAAGGCCTAGGCCCGCACCTTCGGCATTCAGCGTTTCGAGGCGATAGAAGCGGTTGAACACGGCCTCCCGCTCTTTGGGCGGTATGCCCGGTCCGCTATCGCTGATCGATATCAGCCAGACCTCGCCTTCCAAGGAGAGGACGACCTCGATCATGCCGCCGACCGGTGAATATTTGATCGCATTATCCAAGAGGTTGCTGATCATCATCTGCAACAGCGATTCATCCGTCCTGATCGACGCCGATTCCGGCCCCTCCAGCGAGACATCGAGATTGCGGCTATTGATGATGTTGCCAAAGTCCGCCAGCGTCGATGCGATCATGTGATAGAGCGGAACCGGCATCGGATTGAGCGGATAGTGACTGACCCTAGCAAGGCGCAGCAATTGCTCGATGAGATGCGTGGCCCTGTTATTGCTGGTCACCAGATCCGAAATGATTGCCTTCTGTTCCTGCTGGTCATCGGTGCTTGCGAGCATCTGCAGCAGCAGCTTGACGCTCGCCTGCGGCGTGCGAAGCTGGTGGGCCGCCAGATCGGAAAAGCGCCGTTCAAGGGTCAGAGATCGACTGAGCTTAGCGAGGAGCTGGTTGATCGATCGGCCGAGAGGCAGAAGGTCCCTCGGGAGATCCTCCACAGCAACGGCTGAAAGATCGTCCGGCGAACGGGTGCGGATCTGGTGCACGAGCCCGTGGATGGTCCGCAGGCCATTGCGGATTCCGAGCCAGATCAGAAATCCGATCACGGGCACCAGCACGAGCAGTGGAAAGAACAGATTTAGAAGGATGTTGGAGACCAGCGTCTGACGCAGGGAGATCTTTTCGCCGACTTCCATGACAATTCCCGAAGCCGGGATCGGTAGCGAATAGACCCTCCAGCTCTCGCCGCGGTAGGAAAGGTCGGTGAAGCCCGCCTTTTGGTACTGCACGTCGGAGAGAAAGGCCGTGCTGGAGTAGAACATGATCTTACCGTTCACCCAGGCTCGGAACATATGCGCATCGGCATAATCGTCTGCGTCTTCGTTGAAGGCGAGCTGATTGTCCATGCTAAAGTCGATGTCGTCGACCTGTTGCGGCGCGTGCTCCAGCGGGTGCCGCAGCCGGTTATGCAACAGTCCCCATAAGATGTTGGCGTCATTGATGAGTTGCGCGTCGTAGATGTTGTTGATCTCGCGCGTGGCACTGTTAAAGGCGAAGGCGCCGATGACCAGGATGGTCACCACGACGACGGGGGCCACACGAAGGAAGAGGTTGCGCGTAAGGGTTGATCGGCTCATCGTTCAATCATATAGCCTATGCCGCGGATCGATTTGATGAATTCGGTGCCTAGCTTCTTGCGCAGATTGTAGATCGTTACCTCGATGGCGTTGCTTTCGACGCTGCTATAGGCATCGTAAAGCGCGTATTCGATATCGTTCTTCGTCACGTAGCGACCGCTGCGCTCCATTAGGAGCTTGAGCAGATGGAATTCCTTTGCCGTCGTGTGCACTTGCATATTGCCTTTGCGCGCCACCATTGCCGACGGATCCACTTCGACATCACCGCACCGGAGCAGGCTTTCCGTCCGGCCGTCGCGTCGTCGGATAAGCGCACGCAGGCGGGCCAGTAATTCGTCGAGATCGAAGGGTTTTACCAGATAGTCGTCTGCTCCCTCGTCGAGACCCTCGACTTTGCGCCGGACGTTGTCGAGCGCCGTCAAAAGCAGGATGGGGACGGTGTTGCCCTTGCGTCTTATACCCTTCAGAACCTCGATGCCGCTAAGAAGTGGCAGGTTTATGTCGAGGACAAGGGCTGCAAAATCCGAATGCTCCATTGCCTCCAGGCCGGATTGGCCGTCACGCATCCAGTCGACGCCATAGGCATGCTTTTCCAGTGCCTTCTTCAGGGATGAGCCGAGAATGCTGTCGTCTTCGACAAGTAGAATGCGCAAGGTCGTTTCATTCCTGCGGTAGCGGACGCTTTCGATGAGAAGCGCGATTTGAAGCTTTGTTGTGGCAGACGGCGATAGAATGGCAAAATTCAGAACCGTCTGGCTAATCGACAGATTGGGTGACCTGTGCCCTTTTTAGGTCTCTTCGATGCGACGGATATATAACAGTATGCGCGGCAGGCTGGTGTGTGTGCTGGGTACCACGAACTGCGGCTGATGATGTCGTGCGCCAGGTCGTGCAGGACGACCTCTGGTTGCCGGTTGGAGCGGAGTCATGCTGAACTCGGCCGACAGGTGGATCGTCGGTATGGAGATAAAAGCGGTCGCAACCGCCTCATGTTCCGATATTTCGGGCAGCGAATTTTTCGAATATTTGAGGATGCAATGCGTGATGAGACGCAACCGGGATGTGCTGCCCTGTACCGACAGGTTCTCGAGGGCCCCTCAGGATCGTCTCTGAAGTAGATGCCCTTAGCCAAACTCTTGGCCGCTCTCGGGTAGATTGTAATCCGGGGCCGCCGTCTTGAAATCGGCGATCAAATCGCGAACATAGGCGCGGGTCTGTTCACCGGCCGACCCAACGCTCAGCGAGCCAACCCGCAGTGTGGCCGAGATGTGGAACCTGGAGCCGCCGGCCACATCGGTCGAAATCTCTAGCGGGACATTGATCGACGGGAAGGGGCGTTCGCAGAAGGGGCAGCATCCTAGTCTAGCAAGAGCCCGCTTAGCCGAGCGATACTGATGCCCGTGCGGTGCAAAACCGCCAATTAGACTTTCGACGAGACCTTGTAGGGAAACAAAAGCTAACCTTGCAGTAAGGCATTTCTCACAATGAGGCTTGCGACAAGGCCGAGGCCGTCCTCTCGCATGGCGAGGGCCAGCCGCGCTCCTTGCCTTTCGGCTGCGGCTTTCGCGATCGCTAGCCCCAAGCCGCTCCCCTCGCTATCCTGAGGCCTTGCCCTGAAGAACCGTTCAAAGACGCGTGGCATCTCTTCCTCCGCGATGCCGGGACCGGTGTCGCGGATTTCGATTCGTATCTCTTGTCCAGCGACGGCCACCGCGACGTCGACGGTTCCGCTCGGTGGCGTGTACCGCACTGCGTTCTCAACCAGATTGTCAAGGATGATCTCGAAATCAGCCAGCGCACCGACCGTGATAGCCGCGTCTCGGCGCGTGATGCCTAGGTCAATGCCCCGGCTCTCGGCGAGCGGGGTGAGGCGCGCAACAGTGTCAAGCGCAAGCTGGACGAGGTCGATCGGCTGCGGCGCGGGCGCGGTCTCGTGAGCGTCGTAGCGCGCGAGACGCAGGAGCTTGCTCACGAGGCTAGTCGCCCTGCCTATTCCGGCTTCGAGCTCGGTCAAACGCTCGGAAAATCGGCCATCCCGATCGTCGTGTCGAAGGTTGTCGATTTGAATTTGCAGCGCCGAGAGCGGGGTGCGCAATTCATGGGCCGCATCCGAGATGAACCGCCGCTGTTTCTCCAGCAATGCGCGCAGCCGGGAGAGCAACAAATTGATCGAACTTACGAAGGGAATGACTTCGGCGGGCACGTCGTCGGTCGGAACAGGGCTGTCAACCGTCGTGTCTCGGGAGGCGACCGCGACGGCCAGGCGATTCAGTCGAGCCATGATCCGGTCGATGATCCAGCTCAGTGTCAGCAATGACAATGGAATGAGAACGATGATGGGAAGTGCCGCCTGGAGCGCTGCACTGGCCGCCAGTTCCTGGCGGACGCTCATGTCCTGGGAAACCTGAACGGTTCGATCCGGCGCGGCCAGCGTGTAGACGCGCCAATTGTCACTGCCGGTCGAAACGTCGGCAAACCCGGTCGCTGTTTGGCGGGGAATACCCACGGCGGGATGTGATTGTCGTAACGTCCTTCCGGCCGCGTCCCAGACCTGGATGACGAAGTCGTCTTCGGGATCGTGCGGCGCAACTTTATCTGGTCCTGTTTCTGGCGATGAATGCGCATCCCCGACATAAAGTGCGATCTGCCGAAGCTGATTGTCAAGGAAGTCGGATGCCTCGTTCTGAACCAGCACATATGACGTTGTCGCCGCGCAGACGCCGATGGTCGCCATCAAGCCGGCGAGCCATAAGAAAGCCGTGCGTCGGATCGATATGGTGTTTGTCACTTCGGGACCATCCAGCCGGCCCCTCGGACGTTGCGTATGATGTCCTTGTCGAACTTGCGTCGCACGTAATGGATGAGGACGTCGATAGCGTTGCTTTCCACCTCCTCACCCCAGCCATAGAGCCTTTCCTCAAGCTGGGTGCGCGAGAGAATGGTTCCGGGACGCTCCAAGAGTGCCTGAAGCAGCGCGAATTCGCGCGCCGGCAGCACTTCGCCGCACCCACGATATTTTACTTCATGGCTAGATAGGTCGAGCTCGATTTCGCTCGTGTAGAGGATGGAAACCGCCTGACCTCCGTGCCGGCGCAGGACCGCACGCATGCGTGCGAGCAGTTCTTTGACCTCGAACGGCTTCACAAGATAGTCGTCGGCCCCGAGGTCGAGCCCCGTCACGCGATCGTCGAGTTCGTCACGCGCGGTGATCACCAGGATTGGCCTCTTGTCGCCGGCTGCCCGCAGCGAGCTAAGAATTTCAAGGCCGGAACGGCCAGGCAAGCCGAGGTCGAGCAACACAAGACCATGCCCGCCAACCGCGGCGGCTTCGTCCCCGAGGTGCCCGTCCCGCACCCAGTCTACCGACATGCCGGCATCGTCGAGGGCTTGTACGAGGGCCCGGCCAAGCATGACATCATCTTCGATCACGAGAATACGCATGCTTCAAACTAGCCTAAACGCGTCCCCCTGGACAGATTTGGTGTGGGCCAACTGCACTGTGGCTGATCTTCTAAGCCCCTCCTAATTCTGCCGGCGTCACATGCCTGCCCAAGTCCGAAGAGGAGCGCTATATCATGACTGTCCGCTATCGAATATCCGCCGCATTAGCCTTGCTGCTCATAGTGTCATCCGGCGCGGCCCCTCCCGCTATGGCGCAGGAGAAACTCGTTGCGCCTGAGACGAACCCGCCGGGTGACATTCCGGATAATCAGGTCTTCGTCACCTACACCTCTCCTGAGGGGTTTGATCTGAAGGTGCCGGAAGGATGGTCACGTACTGAGATCGACCATGGCGTTCGGTTCTTCGATAAATACGATGAAATCGATGCTACCCTTGGCGCCGCGAGCGCTCCTCCAACGGCGTCCTCAGCCAAAGCCCACGAAATCCCTGACCTCAAAACGGCCGGACACGCCGTCAAAGTTACCGCAGTCAAGGATGTAAATCTCGCAGCCGGGCCGGCCGTCCGCATCAGTTATGTGTCGAACTCCGCGCCAAATCCGGTGACGAACAAGCAGATCAGGCTCGAGCACGAGCGCTTCATTCTGTTCAAGGATGGCAGGACGGTCACACTCGATCTTGCTGCACCGGCAGGTGCAGACAATGTCGACCAGTGGCAGTTGATCTCCAACTCATTGCAGTGGAGATGACCACATGCGTGTACTGGAGGCGACCGAGCTTTATCGCTTCTATCATGCAGGCGACGACGAAGTCGTGGCTTTGCGCGGGGTTGCCCTCACGCTCGATGCCGGGGAGTTTACCGCTTTGAGGGGCCCGTCGGGCAGCGGGAAATCGACGCTGCTTGCCTGTCTTGCCGGGCTCGACGAGCCGGACGGGGGGATGGTGTCTGTCCTCGGCGAGCGCATGACCCGGCGCCCCGAGCCGGAGCGGGCTCGGCTTAGGGCGCGCCATTTTGGCATGCTCATGCAATCCGGCAATCTGTTCGAGCATCTGACGGTGCGAGCCAACATCCGTCTTCAGATGGAGATTTCCGGCCGCGGCCGATCGGGCGAAATTGACGATCTTGTCGGCAGCCTGGGCCTCGATGGCCTCGCCGAAATATTACCTGCCCACCTTTCAGGCGGGGAGGCAGCACGTGCTGGCCTAGCCGTCGCGCTCGCAGCAAAACCACAGATCCTGCTCTGCGATGAGCCCACTGCCGAAGTCGACGCGGCAACGGAACAGCTTGTCATCGATCGCCTCATCGAAATTTGTCGCAGCGGCACTGCCGTCCTGGTCGTTACGCACAGCGGCGCGCTCGCCGCACAAGCCGATCGCATGATCGACATCCGGAATGGAGGCATCGTGCATGACTAGAACCCTAGTTGTGGCCGCCGATCTTTGGCGCAGCTTCCAGCGCGAACGTGACGTCGTGGCAGCCGTTCAGGGATGCGCGTTCAAGATTAAAGCCGGGGAAACTATTGCAATCGTGGGACCGTCGGGCTGCGGCAAGACGACCCTTTTAAACCTGATCGCAGGACTGGACGTCCCGAGTTCAGGACGAGTGGAATGGCCTGGGCTTGGTTCGCCCGACACATTGCGCCCCGAGCGGATCGGCGTCGTCTTCCAATCTGCGAACCTGATGCCCGCACTCACCGCCGTCGAGAATGTCGAGCTACCGATCCTTCTCGGTAACGGCTCCGAAGCCGAGGCGCGCGCCCTGGCAGCACTTGCCACTTTCGGCGTCGAAGCGCTCGCAGGAAAGTTGCCGGAGCAGCTCTCCGGCGGCCAGGCTGAGCGGATAGCCGTAGCCCGTGCCATTGTCACCAATCCGGAATTGATCGTCGCTGACGAGCCGACAGGCCAACTCGACCAGGCTGGGGCTGCGTTGCTGGTCGACCGGCTCCTTGCGTGGGGACAGCAGACTGGAAGCGCCATCATCATCGCTACGCATGATGAGCGCGTAGCGGCGAAAATGAACCATATCTGGCGCATGCGTCATGGCAAATTTGAAAGCATGGACGAGAGGCTCACATGTATAGGCACTGGTTGATCGGACTTGTGCGAACCCGTTCCGGCCGCCTCGTCGGGACCATCGGCGGTGTAGCGCTCACGGTCGCCTTTATCGCGTGCCTCGGTGCCTTTTTGCAATCTAGCGCGGCTCAGATGACGGCGCGGTCGGTCGCCCAGGTTCCCGTCGACTGGCAGGTTCAGTCGCTGCCGGGGGCAGATCATACTGCAATCGAGGCTGCGATCCGTTCCGCCGCGCGGGTTGCCGGCTTGCAGTTGATCAACTATGCCGACGTACCAGGCTTTGAGGCGAACACGGGAGGCACCGTGCAGACCTCGGGTGGCGGCACGGTGCTTGGCATCGGACCGGGCTATTTCGACCAATTCCCGGCACAGGTTCGAGGGCTCGCAGGATCGGTCGAGGGCGTCCTGATAGCGCAGCAGGCTGCCGCCAACCTGCATGTCGCGGTGGGGAACCAGGTCATCATCCACCGCCACCAAGCGCCTGATCTCAGCGTGACGATCGCCGGCATCGTCGATTTGCCGAACGCCGATGCGATGTTTCAGGCGATCGGCGTCCCGGCTGGCGCTGCACCGCAAGCGCCACCGGACAACGTTCTGCTGTTGCCGATATCTCAGTGGCAGCAGGTGTTCGAGCAGCAAGGTGCCAGACGGCCCGATACCATTCGGACCGAGTTCCACGTCAAGCTCGATCATGATGATCTTCCGTCAGACCCGGTCGCTGCGAGCACCTGGGCAGCTGAGCGCGGCCACAATTTCGAGGCTCGCGTCGCTGGAACCGCGCTGCTTGCAAACAACCTGGCGGCCCGATTGGGAGCGGTGCGCGAGGATGCCCTCTATGCGCGGCTGGTTTTCCTGTTCCTTGGCGCCCCCGGCGCCATCCTTGCCATCCTGCTGACCCTTGCCGTAGCCGGAGCAGGACGGGACAAACGTCGCCGCGACCAGGCGTTGCTGCGCTTGCGGGGGGCAACGGTCGATACGGTTCTTCGCTTGGCTGCCGCTGAAGCGGCAGTTGCGGGCGTCGGCGGTGCGATCCTCGGTATTCTCCTTGCTGCTGCTGCTGCACATTTCATTCTCGGGGTGGTGCTCTTGCGCAGCGCAGCTGTTCCTTTGCTCAGCGCTGTGGCGGTGGCCGGGATCGCGCTTTCGCTCGCAGCGATCCTGATCCCCGCCTGGCGCGATGCACGCGGCTCGACCGTTGCGGTCGCGCGGCGGCCAATCGGCAATGACCGGACACCGCCTAGGGCCCGCTTCCATCTCGACCTCGTGCTGCTGGCGCTCGCTGCAGCGCTCTACTGGCGTTCGGCAGCGAGCGGATACCAGGTCGTTCTTGCGCCGGAAGGCGTGGCAGCGTCGGCGGTCGACTACACCGCCTTCCTCACCCCCTTGTTGCTCTGGACTGGCATGGGGCTATCGGCGATGCGACTGGTCGGGGCCGGGTTGCAACAAGGCCGGTCGGTGATCGCCAGAGGCTTGCGACCCGTCGCCGGTCGTCTCGCGGATGTGGTGGCCGCAACATGGGGACGGCAAAGTCCGCGACTGACTGCGGGCATCGGCCTGGCTGCGCTTGCCTTTGCCTTCGCCGCATCGACGGCGATTTTCAACGCGACCTATCAGGCTCAGGCACGGGTCGATGCTGAACTCACCAACGGGGCCGACATCACCGTCACAGGCACATCCGCAGTGCCCGCATCCCAGGCGCTCGAGCGTCTTTCCAAGTTGCCGGGCATAGTGGCTTCCCAGCCGATGCAACATCGATACGCCTACGTCGGAACCGACCTTCAGGATCTATACGGCATCGATCCGGTGCGCATCGGGACAGCCACGGCGATGTCCGATGCCTATTTCGCCAATGGCGACGCCAAGGCGACACTCACCGACCTTGCACAAACGCCCGACGGCGTGCTCGTATCGCAGGAAACGGTCAACGACTACCAACTCAGTCGCGGCGACAGCATCAATCTTCGCCTGCAAAACGCGACCGATCACCAATACCATATCGTGCCCTTCCACATAGTGGGCGTGGTCCGCGAATTCCCGACTGCACCCAAGGATTCGTTTCTGGTGGCCAACGCCGCTTACATTGCGCAGCAGACAGGTTCTGCGGAAAGCGAGGTCGTTCTCATCCGGTCGAACGGCGATCCGGCCCGCATCGCGCGGGCCGCCCAAAGCGCGGCTGCGGGGCTTCCTGGGCTCAAGGTCAGTCAGATCGGTGATGCAGTCGCCTTGATCGGGTCGAGCCTCACCGCAGTCGATCTCGCCGGTTTGACGCGGCTTGAGCTGATCTTCGCGCTGGTCGTGCTGGCTGCCTCGGGCGGACTGGTACTTGGCCTCGGCTTTGCCGACCGCGAACGCTCCTTCGCAGTCCTCGTCGCGCTCGGGGCCAGACCACGACAACTCGGCGCGTTCGTTTGGAGCGAAGCCGCACTGGTCGTCGGCAGCGGCATGGTCCTCGGTCTCCTGGCGGGCGCCCTGATTGCCTATGTGCTCGTCAAGCTGCTGACGGGCGTGTTCGATCCGCCGCCCGATGTCCTTTCCGTGCCCTGGCTCTATCTCGCTGCCCTCATTGTCACGGCGGCCGGCGCCGCTTTGCTGGCCGCGACAGGCGAAGCGATGCGTAGCCGGACACATGTCACCGAGAAACTCAGAGGTGAATGAGAACGGGCGTGACTTGGCAAGACCATGCTGCGGTTGTGAAAGTTTGCAGAGACGGGGCTGAAGCCATGAAAGGAGAACGACAATGAAAACGCAAATGCTTATGGCCGCGATGCTGGTGCTGGCGCCGATCAGTACCGCATTCGCTGCCCAGACGTCCGGCACGATCACCGCGATCAGCAAGAATGCCGATACGATCACGCTGTCGGACGGAAAGACCTACGTCCTGCCCGAAGGGATCGAAGACACCAAACTCAGCGTCGGCGAAAAGGTCCAGCTAACCTATGCGGACAAGGGCGGTAAGGCGGTTGTCTCCCATCTGGTTCCGCAGAAATGAAGATTGCGGCGGCCGGTGCCATTACCGGCCGCCGCACCCGGTGATTACTATCGGGTGCTACGCCGATATCCGCTCTAATTCTCAGCTAATTAAACCCGCGTAGTCAAAGCAGGCCAGCCGAAAGCTGCCGGCACAGGAGCGAACGTATGGCGCTGCCACCGCGGGCCATTCAACCGGCGAGGGGTGACACTGAAGTGACGCCTTCCTTGCACTGCCAAATTCGGGAAATCCGCTGATGAGACAGATCTTTCTTGTCATCGCGCTCATTGCCGCTCCGGTGGCGGCCTTCACGAGTTTTGAACTCTACGCCAACAACGCTCCCGCCAAAACGGGGAATCTCGGCGATCTATCATCGTTCAAGGCCATCATCGCCGACGTCCAGAGCCTCGCTTCCAAGGGGGATCTGTCGGCCGCCGCAAAGCGCATCACAGACTATGAGACGGCCTGGGACCAGGCCGAGACCGCGATCCGTCCGCTGAACCCGAACGACTGGAACAATATTGACGCCGCCTCCGACGCGGCCCTGAAGGCGCTGCGTCAATCCGCTCCGTCGGCGGACAAAGTCAATAAGACGCTTGCCGCTCTCATGGCGGTTCTCAACAATCCGGCGCAGCCTGCTCAATAGGCGGTCGGCGAACCGAGTCATCCCGCATGCCCGAATTGCCCGCGAGACGTTCAAAGCTCGTTAAAGGAGACCCGTTATGTCTGCACCGATTGCCAAAGCTGCCGTTTATAATCGCGTTCCTCGCGTCACGACCGATTTCTGGCTCATCAAGCTGATGGCCGTTACCATGGGTGAAACCGCGGCCGACTATCTTAACGTGCAAATGGGTTTGGGGCTGACGGCGACATCGCTGATTATGTCTGCTATTCTGACCGTCGCATTGGTATGGCAGTTTGCGCAGAAGAAATATGTTCCCGCCGCCTACTGGTTTTCCGTGGTGCTGATCAGCATCGTTGGTACGTTGATTACCGACAATCTGGTCGACAACTTCCGTGTGCCGCTGCTGGATACGACCATTGCTTTCTCGATCGCCCTGGCGGTAACTTTCCTGCGGTGGTTCCAGACGGAGCGGACTCTTTCGATCCACTCCATATTCACCGGGCGGCGCGAGGCTTTCTATTGGCTCGCCATTCTGTTCACCTTCGCGCTCGGCACGGCCGCCGGCGATCTGGTAGCCGAAAAATTCGCGCTGGGATACCTGGCTACCGGCGTCCTGTTCGGCATGATCATCATCTCGCTTGCCATCGGCTACTTCTTCTTGGGTCTCGATCCGATACTTGCCTTCTGGCTGGTCTACATTCTGACAAGGCCTCTGGGTGCTTCGTTTGGCGACCTGATGTCTCAGCCCGCACAATATGGCGGCCTCGGTTTCGGCACGATCATAACGAGTGCAATCTTCCTCGCCGCGATCGTCACGATCGTCGCCTTCATGAGCGTGCGGCATGAAGGCGAGGAGTTGGCTGAGATCGACGAGGATGGCAAATTGACAAAGGCCAGCCGAGGCGAGAGGTTTATGGTTGCCGAAGAAGAGCTCTAAAAATGGGCCGCCATTTACATTGTCACCTATGAATACACCAGTGTCGGTTTAGGGCGTTGATATGGATTTCCGATGGACGCTTACGGCGCGGGACTAGGCGTCGTTCTTCGGGACCTGCATATGGGGTTCACGCAAGGGCTGCTGGCGAAGTTGGTTGCCGACACGTCGCCTGCGGAACTGCGCGGCACACCTTCGGCATGTTCAACCTGATCACCGAGATTGCACTGCTGCTCGCCAGCGTCATTGCGGGTGCGATTCCCCGCGGATCCGCAACGGACATTCCTCGCCGGCGCAGGATTCGCAGCGCTGACTATCGCCGGTTTCGGGGCCGTCCGCTCCTGGCTCACAATGAATGCCGGTGCCTGACTGGAAGGCACAACAGAAAAAGATCGAACCAATCTCAGAGCAGGATGTCGAGATGCAATTGTACGACTTGGATGCCTCCCTCACACGTGCCGTCAACAGCCTTGCCGGAACCAACGCCGCCGTCGATTTTCTGATGATATGGGTCTCGGCAATCGGCGTTCCGCTTCTGGTTCTGGCAGTCGCCGGGCAGTGGTGGCGACAAGGCGACAGGGATCACACGCGCCACGCACTCGTCGCCGCAGGGCTTTCCTTTCTATTCGGTCTCGCCATCAATCAGGTGATCCTGTTGCTAGTCCATCGCATACGACCCTATGACGCAGGTATCAGCCATCTCCTGATTGCCCCAAGCGCCGATCCCTCCTTCCCCTCCGATCATGCGACCGCAACATTCGCGATCGCGGCTGCATTTCTGATGCACGGAATGCGCCGTCTCGGGCACTGGTTCCTCGCCGCCGCCCTCCTGGTGACCGTCTCCCGAGTCTACATCGGTACGCATTATGTGAGCGACGTGCTCGGAGGAGCATTGACCGGCATCGTTGCCGCGATTGTCATCCGCGCCCTTTACTGGGAGGGGACGCGACTGGACCGGCTCATTACGAGGATCTTGTAAAGGCCTGGAATGGTGGCGTCGTTCTTTTCTGCCGTTACCGAATTCATTGCAGCGCATCCGCATTTCGCCTATGCGGCCGTGCTCCTGCTGGCCCTGTCGGAATCCATCCCGGTGATCGGAGCGGTCGTGCCGGGCACCGCCGTCATTCTGGCTATCAGCGCTCTCGTTCCAACGGGTGTAGTGACCCTCTGGCCGCTGCTCGCCGCCGCGGTCGTCGGTGCTATCCTCGGCGACGGCCTCTCGTTCTGGATCGGTCATCGCTATAATCAAAGAATCCTCGAAAGCTGGCCGATCAACCGCCATCCCGATCTTGTTACTCGAAGCGAAGCCTTCTTTGCACGTCATGGCGACAAGAGCGTCTTCATCGCCCGCTTCGTCCCGGGCGTGCGCGCCTTCATTCCGTTGATCGCAGGTGCTCTTCGAATGCGAGTATCGCGCTTCTACGTGGCCAACATCCTTTCCGCACTTGTCTGGGCGCCGTCTCACATTCTTCCTGCAGTCCTGGTCGGAAGCGCGTTCAAGCACTTCGGCGCGGCGGCCGCGCCGCTTGCCATCCTGCTGATCATCCTCATTGTGACGATCCGGGCGGCAATCCACGCGGTTCGTCTGTCACTACGGCATGCGATTCCGCTCGCTTTGGCGGCAACGCAGAGGCTGCGAACCTGGGCGGCCGCTCGCGATTCCCGCTCCAGTCGGATCGTCCTTGATCTTCTTGATCCCGCACGGCCGGACGTGCGCTTTCTTGCCGTTCTGGCCGTCGTGCTGATCGGCTCTGCCTGGCTCTTCTTCGGCATCTTGGAAGACGTCGTTAGCGGCGATCCTTTGGTCAGGGCCGACACAGCAATCTACAACGCTCTCCAGGACCTGCGGACTGGACCCGGCGACGCCGTGATGATCGCGGTCACCGAACTGGGCGACACCGTCGTCGTCGTAGCTGTAGCGACCGCCGTTTTGCTCTGGCTCGCCTGGAGACGCAGTTGGCGGACCGCCGCATTCTGGTTGCTTGCAATCGCTGGGGCTTCGGCGATCAATACAGTGATCAAGATTGCGCTCCATCGCACGCGTCCCGCCGGGTTGTCTTATACTGGCTCCAGCGCCTTCTCCTTTCCGAGCGGCCACAGCACCGCCAACACCATCCTTTGCGGGTTCCTCGCCTTCCTGATTGCACTCGGGCTGCGCCCAGCCTGGCGTCTGCCCATCGCGTTCACGGCCACGTTTATTGTGCTTCTGATCGCGTTTTCGCGCCTCTATCTGGGAGCCCACTGGTTCTCGGATGTGACCGGAGGATTGGCTTTCGGGACCGCCTGGATCGCCGTGCTTGCGTTCACATACCTGCGCAAGCCAACTCAGCCTTATGGCGTGATTGGTCTTGCGATTGTCAGCATCACGGCGCTTGCGCTGGTGGGTAGCCTGAACGTCTACAGGCACCATTCCTCTGACACCGGTCGTTACGCCTTCAAACCGGCCGAACAGACGATGACGGCGACCGACTGGTGGACGAAGGGTTGGGAAAGGCTTCCGTCTCATCGCATCGATATGTTTGGCGAGATTGAGGAACCCCTGACGGTTCAGTGGGCTGGCAGCCTGTCAGTAATCCAGCAGCACTTGCAAAATATAGGTTGGCGCACGCCCGCTCCGTGGACCGCGACAAACGCGCTCGGCTGGCTTACGGCCAAGGCCGCTCCCGTCGAATTGCCGGTGGTCCCGCGTCTGGCTAGTGGCAGGCTCCCGACCCTTACTCTTGTGTTGGCAAACGACAAAATGCCGGAGGCGTCACGCTTCGTTCTGCGGCTGTGGGCAAGTGGCCTCGAATTGTCAGATAGGAACTCATCCGATGTCTGGATCGGCTCAGTGGTCGATGAGCATTTCGATCGACCAGTTTCTCTCATCACCGTCTCCCAAACACGATCGAACGTGAATGCGTCACGCGGCCTGCTTCTCGGCACTTCTCAGTCGGACCGGCTCGTTGCGAGATCTGGGTCTGCGGAGAATGCCGACTGGGATGGTCGTATTTTGCTACTGTCCGATCCCGGTTGACGACAACGAGCGCATGTCTAAGGTCTCTATATGGGCTTTGAACAGCTTTGCAGGGTCCAAAGTTGGACGGCGGCCATTCATCGCGGTTGATGGCCGTCCCCTTTTGGGCGCGAGGGCTGCCACAAGTAGCTCAACCAATGAGCTGTGGCTGTCCGCAGCCGGGATCAAACTTTGCCGCACACCATCGTCCACATCCTCCTCATTCATCAACCAGTCACTGAGGTGACGTGTCAACCGTTCGACGCAGCGCGTCCGCGCAGCGGTGGAGAGATTGGTAAGGACAGATTCTGGAAAGCTACCGGCGAGCCGAGGAATGCTCTGGAGACGTCGAACGAGCGCCCGACCCGGCGGCGAGCTCGAAAGTGCTTCCGACCGAAAGATATCGTCGATGCAGCCGTCGAACCATTTTGCTCCTGGACTGATCGCGACGATGGATGCGCGGCGCAGATCGTACCAACAACGGACACAATAATGTTGCGGCACGAGCTTGCCCTGGTCGAATACCGCAATTCGACTGCGGCAGAAGGGACATCGGTCCCGCAATCTACAGCCATGCCTGGAGCATGCAACCCGGCTTGCCAGCCGCCATCGCCGCCGAAAGTAGGGATGTGGGTCCTCGGCAAGGCACCTCGAGCAGAATTGCAGCCAGGTCGAGCGATCGCGCCGACCGCTACTGCGAAGTGGCAACAAGATGCGTTTCGGTAGCGCGTGCGACAACGTCATGCCCGAGAGGTGATCGAGAGAAACGCCGGTATTCGTACACAGCTGGCTTGCGGTGTTGCCCGGAAGCCTCAGATCAAGCGAAGCGGACCACATACCTGGCGCCAGGCCGAGCACACGGGCAAACGCTCGAGGCGCAACACCATTGGCAAAGGCAAGCCGATGTAGCCAGCTCGACAGCAGCTCGTCGAACTGTGGCGCAACGATAACGGGCCATCGATGAGAGGCCACGTCACGATATCGTTCGCCGATGCTGATTGCCGGCCCGAGGATCTACGTTCGGCGCCGGATCTGATCGCAGCGACGGCTGCTTTGGTGACGATGCCAACGATCTCACCGATCAAGCCTTCCGAGAGGCTGTATATCCGGCGCGCCATTGGCTGGTTTGATAGGTCCGAGGTTCGGACAAGCGGCAAAGCGGCCTCGAGGCTGTCGAGCAGCATCAGATAGTTCTCGTCATATTGCCACCGAGGAATTGGCACTAGGTCGAAGCGACTAGCCGCTGCCGAATCTGCGGGGCTTCGACCAATTCGAGCAATCGACATCAATGCGAGCGGCGTGATCGATGTCGCAATGTACGACCTACTTCTCCGGGCCGAGGTCGTGGTTGCTGACATCTCAACAGGAAATGTTAATGCTGTCTACGAACTGGGAGTGAGGCACGCGTTACGGCCGAATACTACCGTCATCATGAAGGAAAAGGACGGGAAACTCCATTTCGACCTGAATCATATCAATACGTTTATGTATGAGCACCTCGGGCCAGATATCGGCCATAAAGAAGCCAAACGTGCCAGTGCCGAACTCGGCGACCTCATAAAGAAGGCGCTGGCATCGACCGTTCCAGATAGTCCGGTCTACACATATCTACCGAAGTTGCAGCGGCCTCGGCTATCGGATGAGCAATACGCCGAGGTGTTGAACGAGGCAGAGGAAGCCCATCAGGTTTTGAGTGCGGTCCTGCAGCAGGGTAGGGACGCTTTCGATGCCAGCGATATGATCGGAGCGGCCGTGGCGTTTGAGAAGGCGTCCGAATTGAAGCCCGAGGAACCATCCTTTAGGCAGCAATTTGCATTGGCGACCTATAAATCCCAAAAGCCATCCGCAGAGGTCGCCCTGCTGCGAGCGTTAAAAATTATGGAAGTGCTCAAGCCCGATGATTCCAATGATCCGGAAACCCTCGGGATCACGGGAGCCATCCATAAAAACCTTTGGCTCCTGCAGGGGGAACGTGTGCATCTTGATTTCGCTCTCAGGTATTATAGTCGCGGTTTCGAAATCAGGCGCGACTACTACAATGGCGAGAATCTGGCCAGCTGCTTCGATATGCGTTCCATCGAGCAAGAAGATCCGGCGGAGCGACTATTCGACAAAATGAGCGCAAGCAAGACGCGGGTAGCCCTGGTTGGCATATTGCAGTCTATAGTGTCGGAGCCTTCCTTCTCTGAGCGCTCCGACCAGGCTTGGGTCTATGCACCTTGGCGAATACGATGTATGGACTCGGCCGCACTGCGGAGGGTGCATTATACGAAGATGAATTCAGGAAGCTAAACCCACCCGAATGGCATGAACTGATGGGGTGGATGCCCCCTTCGGCGGGCGTCGTATGATGCCTGCTCAGCGCCGGGGTGGCGCTCACGAAGGAGAGGCAGATGACAGCAGTGCATATCCTTGCGATCGACCTTGCAAAGCGAAGCTTCCAGGTCTGTGCAACAGATCGCGGCGGGGCGGTTCTATTTAACCGGGTCCTGTCGCGGGCTCGATTGCAACAATTTCTGAGCGAGCAATCGCCGTGCATCGTGGCGATGGAAGCCTGTGCCACCAGTCACTTCTGGGGCCGGTTCGCTCAAAGCCGCGGCCATGACGTGCGGCTGATCCCGCCTATCTACGTGAAGCCGTTCGTGAAACGCCAGAAGAATGACGCGGCCGATGCAGCCGCGATTGCGGAGGCCGTGCTTCGCCCGAACATGCATTATGTCGAGGTAAAGAGTGCCGAGCATCAAGCCCGCGCCGTTGCATTCCGCACACATCAGTGCTTTGTCCGTCAGCGCACGCAGCTCATCAACGCACTGCGCGGACATCTCGCAGAGTTTGGGATAATCGTTGCGCAAGGACCAGCCAATCTCGGAGCGGTCGCAGGCATTCTGGCAGATAAGGCTGTTGATCTCCCTGCGGAAGTGAGAGAAGTCGGCCATCTTTATCTGGAGCAGATCAAGCTGCTCACCGAGAAGATCGACGGCCTGACCCTGAGGCTTCGAGAGGCCACCAAAGCGAATGAAGATATGCGCCGGCTTTGCACCGTTCCGGGCGTCGGACCTGTGACGGCGGGAGCAATCCTCGCGTTTGCTCCCGATCTTCGCGCCTTTAGAAGCGGCCGGAACTTTGCCGCCTGGCTCGGCCTTGTGCCTCGACAGCACTCCACCGGTGGAAAGACCCGTCTGGGCAGCGTCAGCAAGATGGGACAGACTGACATTCGCAAGCTGCTCATCGTCGGAGCGATGAGTCTGATCCGCTGGATCGTGCGCAAGGGCGTCTTACCCGACAATTGGCTGGGGAGCATCCTGGGACGAAAGCCTCGAATGGTGGCGGCCGTCGCGCTCGCCAATAAGATGGCCCGCATCATATGGGCCATGATGACGAGGGAACAGAACTACAGAATGGCGTGATCCGCTGCCTTCATGTGAAGGCAACGCGGAAAGCGCCTGGGGCGAAGAGCTCCGGTGAGAAGATCGACTGACGAAACGATGCGGAAAGGACTTCAATGTTCAGAATGGGGTAAACCAGTCCCGGCGCTCGAGCAGAAAAGCTCTCTGAACCGATGTGGCCCTTGTTCTTCGAACTGCATCCCGGCCCGTGGCTACTCAGGCCACATCGAGAGGCCTGACACACGACCGATAGAATTCCTATTCCGAGGACAATCGTCAGAAAATTCTTCTTGCCAAAACGGGGGCATCCACACACGCCCCGCCGCGATCTGTTGCACAGACCTGGAAGCTTCGCTTTGCAAGGTCGATCGCAAGGATATGCACTGCTGTCATCTGCCTCTCCTTCGTGAGCGCCACCCCGGCGCTGAGCAGGCATCATACGACGCCCGCCGAAGGGGGCATCCACCCCATCAGTTCAGCATGTGGAGACTTTTGAGAAAACCAAGGTGACCCTTAGTGCCTTAGTGGGTAACAAGGATCGCGAACAGGAGATGGCGTGAGGAGGCACAAGAGCTGACTTTGTAGTGATCGAACGTGTGGTTTATCTTAGGGCTTGGAGACGTAACGATCCAATTTTTCTGGAAAGCACTATCGCGGACACGACCTATGGCGTTTCAACAATACCTCAGGCCAAATGAGTCCGATTGCGACTGCATAAACGGCCGCAGCCAGGTGCCGACCACATCGGCTGAGTTGCCTCGTTAGCGCAGCCAATGAGATTCCTTTGGCAGTCTGACCCGGCACATCAGCGGGTTGAGTAAGACAGGAGAGGTCCCGATCGGCTATCGCCAGCTGTATTCGATCGGGTCCCAGTTGCTGTCGCCGCTAACGGACGCATTAAGGCCAGCAATGACTGGTCCAAAGAAACGCGCGAGCTGGCGTTGAAGCTCCGGAAAGGCGGGAGGCGCAAGCATTGGCGGGTTGCGCTCGAGGAAACCGCGCCACAGACCTTTCTCGTCGGCGATTGTCGCGTAAGCCTGTTCGAGACATTGCGGCGTCGCCGTCGGGACGTCGGTGCCTCGGCGCGTCAATGTACCCGCTATCGCATCTATCACAGTTGAGAGCTGAAATCGAAAAATCTGGGTTGTGAGCCAGATGTCATAGAAATCCTTGATCCGGCCGTTTGTCAGTCCGAAACGGATCATTGCTTCGAACTTCTCTGCGACGACGGTTTCGGGCGGATACATCAGGATCTTGGCCGCCGGCAGATCCGAAAGAATGTTTGGGAAAGATGCGAGCTTGGGGGCCGGATAGACATGATCTCCGAAGCCGATGTCGACCTGCACGCGAATGATCGCTCTGGCGAGCTTGCCATTCAGCATGACCCGCGCGCCCTGATACTTGTCCGCCTCCCGGACCGGATCGACCTTGATGCTCGCAAGGTCGAAGTGCAGACCGTCGTCGGCTTCGACCGCACAGATTTGCTGGAAGGTTTCAACTATCGCGGAGGGGTCAGGATCGCCGTGACCCAAGAGATCGAGATCGCCGGTCGGTCGAAAGACATGCTCTGGCCAGGTTACGAAGAGCATCGCTCCTTTGAGAACGTAGCGGTCGCGCACATCCGACTGACTTAGCCGAAAAAGCAAACGTTCGATAGCGAAGCGTGTTAAAGTACGCTGATATTCCTCACCAAACTGCTTCGAGTGCATTAGCAGTCTTGCGCGGATCGACGCCGATTTGTCCTTGATTATTTTAGTCATTCCTGTAGCGCCCGGATAAGAGGCTCCATGCGCGCCGAGCATCGGTTGATCGCTGCGTATTTCATAAGTTCGCCTGGTGTGGTCTTGCGAAATCGCAGCGCATCGCGAAGTGCTTCAATCGCGACATCCTCGCCAACAAGGCGCCGATATTTGAAGCAGTCCGCTACGGTTTTTGCGACGCCATATATAGGCACCTCGACACCTTCGACCGATATCCTCTCAATGCCGGTCGTAAGCGCATCACCGCTTGCCCGAACGATTTTTAGCGGAAACGATGGTGATCTCGGCGCTCTTGCCTTATGGGGGATCATCATCCAGACCGCGTGCGGTAGCTGAGTGGTCAGTTCGTGTTGGCGAAGTGCGCTGATCAGGCAGACTGTGCCGTTCGCCATCAGCCGGGTAGCTTCTGCCAGATCGTGTGCGACATGCTCACCGACACGGTCCGGATCCTGATACAGTCCACGTCCCAGTCGCACGAGATCGCCGGAATCGGTCAGGCGTTTCAGATAGACAAGTGGAATGCCAGCGGACTTGAAATCACGGGCCCGCACTATGCCGCGAGATCTGGCCAGTTCGAGTGCGCTATCCCGATAATTCATATGACCATCGCCTTACTTGTTACCTTATGTAGGCAGATACATACGTCTTGCCGTAAAAAAATAACAGGTTGAATTAATCGCATGACGTCATATATTTCATATGACCATGATGAAGTCTAGCCAGATCTCTGAACTGACACCGAAACACGTGCGCGCCGCGCGCGCCCTCTTGGCGTGGTCTCAGCAAGACCTCGCCAAGAATGCAGGCGTAGCGACTTCGACTATCGCTGATTTCGAACGAGGACAACGAACACCTGTCTCCAACAACGCACAGGCAATCAGGAGCGCGCTTGAAACCGCCGGCGTACGGTTTTTGCCGACAGGTGCAGTCATCGGTCCAGCCATTCCGCCAATGGACGTGTCCGATCGACCGGGTATGCCCATTCGCTGGGTGAGTGCACAGGATCTTTCAGATTGGGCAGACCGCAATGACGGCGTTTCTGGCCTACCGACGCTGATTGCAAACCTCGTCCGTGCCACACATGGATCGGCCCACTTGCGGTTTCCTTCTGATGAAGGTGTCCGGCACTCGGGCTGGGACGGGCACACAATTACTGCGAAGGGAAGTGTTTATGTCCCGCAAGGTGAGGCCGGCTGGGAAATTGGCGCCCAGCGCAAGAATGTCTCTCATAAGGCCACCGCAGACTACGAGAAACGTAGCCTAAACCCTTCACCCATTGAGCCTGCTGATGCGACCTACATCTTCGTTACACCCCGGCATTGGCCGGGCAAAGACGAATGGGCGAAGACGCGGAAGAAGGAGGGTCCGTGGCGCGACGTCCGGGTCTACGACGTAAACGACCTGGTGCATTGGATCGAGCAAAGCCCGGCCGTCGGCGCGTGGCTTGCAAGAAGGCTCGGTAAGCGTCCCGACGAAACTCGCGAGCTAGAGGACGTGTGGAACGAGTGGTCGCAAGCCACGGAACTGCCGCTCACGGCCGATCTCGTCCTTACCGACCGCGACGAGGATGTCGCGGCGGTACTTCGATGGCTGAGAACCCCTCCGTCGGTCATGTCCATCCGGGCGACAACGGCCGACGAAGCTGTGGCGTTTTTTCATGCGGCATTGAGCGAGTTGCCGGATGAATTTGCGCAGACTTACCGCGCACGCTGCCTTGTGGCTACGAGCGAAGATGCTGCGCGACGGCTTGGAGATGCTTCGGGGTCTCTCATACTCGTTTTGACGGATCCAAACCCAGGCCTCAGCCGGGTCCTTGCCGGGAAGGGACATTTCGTCCTTCAGATCTATGATGAGCGGGCGGCGGTCAATGGAGATGCGAGGACACTTGCCCGGCCGTCTCGGGAAGGCATCGCGAACGCGCTTATCGCAGCTGGCATGTCTGATAAACGGGCGGAAACACTTGCGCGCGATAGCGCGCGAGAGCTGTCGGTCCTCAGGCGGCGCCTGCCGGGCGCGCCGGGCCGCCTGCCGGCCTGGGCAGTTGCGTCACCCCCTCGCGCCTTACTGGCAGCGCTGCTGATTGGTGGCTGGCATGAAGAGAGAAAGGATGATTGTCGCATTCTCGAGGAAATCGCTGGCCAGCCATATGAAGAAATCATCAAGGAGCTAGCTCCTATGGTTCGCGACTTGGACAGCCCCTTGCAGAAGGTTGGACCGGCATGGCGTATAACCTCGCCAATCGATGCCTGGTTTCTGCTCGCTCAGAATCTCACCACTGATGATATCTCCCGGTATGAGACTGCGGCTTTGGAGATTTTTGGCGCATCGGACCCCCGTTTCGATATGGAACCAGATGACCGTTGGATGGCCAACGTCCGCGGAATTCAGCCCGCCTACTCTGGCCTCCTGCGTCACGGGATCGGTCATTCGATGATCCTGATGGCGCTATGGGGCGACAGGGTCCGGACAGTTCCAGACGTGGGGCGACGTGTAGATCATATCGTGCGAAAACTCCTCCATGGAGCCGACGGGCATCGGTGGTGGTCTCTCTCAGGTGATTTCAGGCTCCTCGCGGAGGCCGCTCCGGGTGCATTCCTGGACGCTATCGAGGAAAGCCTTGATCGAAATCAGCCTCCGATCGAGGCGCTTTTCGGAAGCGATGGAGGTGGGATTACCGGTCAGGAACATCTTGCCGACCTGATGTGGGCTCTCGAATCCCTCGCCTGGTCAAAGCAGCTTATGCCGCGTGTCACCCACGTGCTCGCACGCCTCAACGCGATTGATGCGAAGCCGCGTCGATTCACAAACGGCCCGGCCAACAGCCTTCGCAACATCCACCTTCTATGGCATCCGGAGACATTTGCGACACTCGACGAACGACTGAGAGCGCTTGACCTGATCAGGAAGCGCGAGCCGGCGAGTGCCTGGAAGCTGATGATCGGAATACTTCCGCAGGGGCGCGATCACATGTCGCCGTCTGCTGTGCCGCGGTGGCGTGACTACTCGGTAGATGACGAGGAAGTCCTCACCTGGGGGCTCGTAGAACGAGGTACAACGGAAATCAGCAAGCGTTTGCTCGATGATGCTGGGCTTGATCCGCAACGGTGGTCGGACCTGCTGGACTGCCTCGCCGACCTCGTCCCGGGCACGGAAGTCGCACTCGCGAACCTTGCCGCCGCCGAGCCGAAGATGATTGACGTGGACGCTCGCGCTACCATGTGGCGCAAGCTCCGTTCAACTCTCCACAGACATCGGCAATTTCCCGATGCCGAATGGTCGCTGGACGAGCCCGTCTTGATCGCCTTGGAAGAGGTCTATCATCGGTTTGCTCCTGTCGATCCGATCGAGAGGGAGGCATGGCTGTTCAACCAGACCGTGGAACTCCCTGACCGCGTCTCTGCCGGTTGGGAAACGGAACAACGCGATATTGAGGAAGCCCGCAAGCGAGCAGCGGCGTCAGTTTACGAAGTCGGAGGAATCCAGGGGATCCAAAAGCTTGCACGACGAGCGGAAGCTGCAGGCTACATTGGCAAGGCGCTTTACGATGCTGGCCTGCCCTCCACCGAGTTCGATAGCCTGCTTGAGTTTTTTCTCAAAGCCGAGGATCCCTCAGAACGGGATGTCGCGCATGGCATTGTGGTCACCGCGTCGCGGGATCGTGAGAAAGAATGGCTCGAGGGCCTGATCGAGAAAGCACTTGCTGAGAACTGGAACGAGGTGGCGCTTCTCACATTAGTTCGCGCCATGCCTGCAGCTCGCTGGGTCTGGGAGCGCGTCGCCGAAATCGGCGGCGCCATCGAAACGACATATTGGCAGACCGCGCAGGTCATGTGGATTGATGATCGCGAGGATGACGTCGTATATGCTGTACGGAAGCTCATTCAGATGGGCGTGCCACTGCGAGCGGTGGGGCTCGCTGGCCGGATGCGAAAGTCCGATCTTCCTTCGGACCTTATCATCGAGGTACTGCGCGAGGCAGCAAAGCAACCGTTCACTGGCGATGTAAACCATAATGAACTCGGCATGTTTCGTCATCATGTTGCGGAGCTCATGCAGATCCTCGACAATCGCGATGATGTCGAGCAGGAAGTGCTCGCGACGCTCGAATGGAATTATCTTGAAGTCCTCGAGCATTCCCAGCGACCTGCAAAAGCGCTTCTCGCCGAGCTTTCGAAACAACCGAAGCTTTTTGTCGATCTCCTGAAAGCCGTCTATCGAAAAAGCGATGATGAAGACAGTGACGCGGACGAACCGGTGCCCGCGATGCCTGAAATGGCGAAAGCTGTGGCGAACCGTGCTTACGCATTGCTCGGACATTGGAACAGAATTCCTGGCTCACAGAGCGACGGGTCAATCGATCCAATCAGACTGACTGAATGGATTAAAGAGGCGAGGAAGCTCGCCCGCGAGGCCGGCCGCCTTGATATCGGCGATAGCCGCATCGGGCATATGCTCTCCTCGTCACCAGATGGCATGGATGGCAATTGGCCAGCCGAGGCTGTCAGGGAGGTCATTGATCTGTTCCACAGTAAGGAAATGATCGACGGCTTCGTCGTGGGCAAAATGAACCGCCGCGGCGTGACAACCCGTATGCCTCGCGATGGCGGATTGTTGGAGCGAAGAGAGGAAGCGCGCTATCGTCGGTGGGCAGATGCCCTCATTTTTGATTATCCTCGCACGGCCAACGCTTTGATCCGCCTTGCGGACTACTACGAGCGAGACGCCAGACGCGAGGACGAGCTGGCCGAACGGCTAGATTGGCGCGACTAGTGTTTTCCCTGTCGACTTTGCCGTCAGAGTGATGGGAATGAACGGGGGTCTTGCGAGACGTGCGGACATGTGCCGAAAATGCGCATCGCCCTTTTTGTCACAATAGAACGGTCAAAGAACTGACTTCGGCCGCATGAGGACCGTGTTTCTAAGCTACCCAGTAGATTAGGAAGGCGCTCGGCCCATTATTCCTGCGAGAGGCGTACAGAGGTGCCGCGTTGAGGAATCTCGGTATCTTAGCTCAATTGCAATAACTGGGCCGATGGTTCACATCCTTTCAAGAGCGCCAATACATGAGCGATTGACATACTGTTGGCGTCAGGATCGCTTTCGCTTTCTCCCGGACTGAAGAGCGTTTGGCTTTTGGGCGTTGGGATCGATAGGGGAGAACAGCGCCGAGACATCCACCTCCAGAACCCGGGCAAAAGCCGCCAGCGTCGACACCGTGACGTTTTCCTTTCCGCGTTCGACACGCCCGACGTAAGACCGGTCGATCTCCGATTCCAACGCGAGGCGTTCTTGCGATAGCCCCTTGGCTACGCGCAGGCGTCGTAGGTTCCAGCCGATCGTTTCTCGAACATCCATTCGACAAGAAACGCATATACGAGGCTTGACAATCGACGGACTGACAGTCCCTAATTAAATCGTGATGCAGGATTTGGAGAGGCATCACGAGGAGATTTGCTCTATGGAACTACGCCAGCTGTCCTATTTCGTTGCGGTGGCCGAGGAGCTGCATTTCGGCAGGGCTGCAGCCAAGGTGCATATCGCCCAGCCGGCGCTGTCGAACCAGGTGATGGCGCTGGAGAAGGAACTCGGCGTGCAGCTCTTCATCCGCTCGACGAGAAGGGTGGAACTGACGAGGGCAGGGGCGGCGTTCTATGACCGATCGGTGCGGATTCTGAGCGAAGTCGATCTGTCGAGGGAGATCGCCCGGTCGGTGGCCGGTAAGGCAGCGAGGAGGATTGCCATTGGCACCGTCTATCCGGCCACCATCGGCGTGCTGCCATCCTTCCTGTCGCGCATCGGCCGCAAATATCCCGACATCCGCATGCATATCGAAAGCGGCACCACCGATGACATCATCCGCCATATCGAGGCAGGCCGCGTCAATCTCGGCTTCATCCGGCCGGTGGAGAATATCGGCTCGTTGCGCTTCTTCTCGATTGCTCATGAGCGCTACCTGCTGGCGGTGGCCAAAGAGAGCCCGCTGTCATTGAAGAGCGAGATCGATCTTGAGGATCTGCGCTCCGAGAAAATCATCTCGTTCTCCCGCCAGAACCTCTCCTACAGCGAGCGCTATTTCGCAGAAAAGTTCGAGGAGCACGATCTGACCGACAATGTCGCTTACACCTGTGACGACACCTTCTCGCTGGTGTCGCTGGTCTCGGCCGGGCTTGGGATCGGCTTTGTGCCGGAATGGACGCAGGATCTGCCGAACCGCGGCTTTGAGCTGAAGAAGGTGAAGGGCATCGATTTCAAGATCGGGCTCGGTGTCGCCTGGAACCGGGAGGATCCGACTGCCGGCCGTGACGACATCATCGATATCGCGCGGTCATTGGCGCGGCCGGGCCGGTGAGGGCAGGAGAGGGCCGGGACGCCGGTTGCCGACATGGCACTGGGATTTCCAAGCCTCTGGCGCCTCTAAGAGTTCGGTGTTGGTTTCCACGCGGAACTGAGCCGGTTTTTCCACCGAGAAGTGAGCCACCTTTGAGTATGGTTTTCTGATCAGGGTTTGGTCAAGGGATTCGTCTTTTCTCCTCTCTTCTGTGCTGCTGCGGCCGAGCTGGCCTTGAAGCGAAAGCTGTCGTTTCCTGTTTCCAGAATATGGCAACGGTGGGTCAGGCGGTCGAGCAGCGCGGTCGTCATCTTGGCGTCGCCGAAGACGGTCGCCCATTCGCTGAAGCTGAGGTTGGTGGTGATGATGACGCTGGTGCGTTCATAAAGCTTGCTCAGCAGATGGAAGAGCAGCGCTCCGCCTGAGGCACTGAAGGGAAGGTAGCCCAACTCGTCCAGGATCAGCAGATCGAGGCGGACCAGGGTCTCAGCGATCTGGCCCGCCTTGCCTTTGGCCTTCTCCTGCTCGAGGGCATTGACCAATTCGATGGTCGAGCAGAAGCGGACCTTTCGGCGATGATGCTCGATGGCCTGGACGCCAAGGGCGGTCGCGACATGTGTTTTGCCTGTGCCAGGTCCGCCGACGAGCACGATATTCTGTGCTCCGTCCATGAACTCGCATCGATGCAGTTGGCGCACCGTTGCTTCGTTGATCTCGCTGGCGGCGAAGTCGAATCCGGAGATATCCTTGTAGGCAGGGAAGCGAGCGGCCTTCATGTGATAGGCGATGGAGCGCACCTCGCGCTCGGCCATTTCGGCTTTCAGCAACTGGGACAGGATAGGCACGGCCGCATCGAAGGCTGGTGCCTCTTGCTCGATCAGGTCTGTGACCGCTTGGGCCATGCCATACATCTTCAGGCTACGCAGCATGATGACGACGGCTGCACTGGCAGGATCATGACGCATGACGACCTCCTACGATCCGGACCCGCAAGCCGTCGTAGCGTTCGACGTTGGCCTTGGGTTCACGCAGCAAGGTCAGCGCTTGTGGCGTATCGACGTCGGGGCCGTCGGTCGACTTGCCGTCGATCAGCCGATGCAACAGGTTCAGCACGTGCGTCTTGGTCGCTACGCCTGCATCCAGAGCCAGTTCCACAGCCCTGACAACGACCTGTTCGTCGTGATGAAGCACAAGCGCGAGGATATCGACCATCTCACGGTCACCGCCGGGGCGGCGAAGCATCTGGTCCTGCAGTTGCCGCAAGGCTACCGGTAATTCCTGGAAGGGTGCGCCATTGCGCAGGGCACCGGGCTTGCGCTGGATGACGGCGAGATAGTGCCGCCAGTCGTAAATCGTTCGCGGCGGCTTATCGTGGCTGCGTTCAATGATCCGCGGATGTTCGCAGAGGATATTGCCCTCGGCCGCAACGACCAGCCGCTCCGGATAAATCCGCAGACTGACGGGCCGGTTCGCAAAAGACGCAGGCACGCTGTAGCGGTTCCGCTCGAAGGTGATCAGGCATGTCGGCGAGACGCGCTTGCTCTGCTCGATAAAGCCGTCAAAAGCGGTAGGCAATGCCATCAAGGCTGCCCGTTCATCAGCCCAAACATCCGCGATCGTGCCGGGCAAGGTGCCATGCGGCGTTTCCCGCCACAGCTCCTGGCATCGTTGTTCCAGCCAGACATTCAACGCCGCCAGGTCCGGGAAGTCGGGCATCTGTTGCCACAGCCGCGGTCGGGCATCCTGGACGTTCTTCTCGACCTGACCCTTCTCCCAGCCCGCAGCCGGATTGCAGAACTCAGGCGCAAAGACGTAGTGGTTCGTCATCGCGAGGAAGCGAATGTTGACCTGTCGCTCCTTGCCGCGGCCGACGCGATCGACAGCCGTCTTCATGTTATCGTAGATGCCGCGACCAGGTATGCCGCCAAACACACGGAAGCCATGCCAGTGGGCGTCAAACAGCATCTCGTGCGTTTGCAGCAGGTAGGCCCTGATCAGGAAAGCCCGACTGTGCGATAGCTTCATGTGCGCGACCTGAAGCTTCGTGCGTTCGCCGCCGATCACGGCATAATCCTCACTCCAATCGAATTGGAATGCTTCGCCTGGGCGGAAAGACAGCGGTACGAATATGCCGCGACCCGCCGTCTGCTGCTCAGCCCGCCACTCACGGGCGAACGCGGCGACGCGGCCATAGGAGCCGGTGAAGCCGAGAGCCACCAGATCGGCATGAAGCTGCTTCAGCGTTCTGCGATGCTTGCGCGACCGCCCGGCTTCGGTCCTCAGCCAGCCCGCCAATTTGTCTGCAAAAGGGTCCAGCTTGCTGGCTCGTTCCGGTATCGTGAACTTCGGCTCGATCGTGCCAGCGTTCAGATACTTTGCAATCGTATTGCGCGACAATCCGGTTCGTCGACTGATCTCGCGCACCGACAACTTCTCGCGCAGCGCCATCCGACGGATGATGTTTAAAAGTCCCATGTGGATCACTCCGTTGCCCCCGTCGCTCACCGCGTTGGGGGAAGGTTCACATGGCTCAATTCTCAATGGAAATTATGCGCCTAACCGGCTCAGTTCTGCGTGGAAACCAACACTTGTTGAATGGACCGAGCCAAGCTCAAAGCTCTCTGCCTCTCTGCTCAGAGGGTGACCTTCGGGAACACCCGTCCATCAAATAGCTTTCGCGCCGTTCTGATCGTGCCCGCGCCTTTGATCGAACCATTTTCCGCGATGTCGAGGAAGACCTCCATGTCGCCGGTGGTGTGCTCCACCTTGTATCGTCCGTCATCAGGAGCAGCGACCACCGAATGTGCCGGCGACTCCTTCAGACCCGAGGCCGTAGCGATCGTCACGGCGGCGAGGACGCCAACCGTTGCATGGACCCGGTCAGGGATGAAGCAACGTGTGTTGATCCCTCCACCGGCTGTCGGAGCGGAAACAAGGACCATTTTCGGAACAGAGGCAGTCTTCACATCGCCCAGATTCATCATCGGTCCCGCAACAAGGCGGATCTTCTCGACGCGCTGTTTCAACTCCTCGTTCGCTTCCATTTCCTCGCGCGTTTCACGACCGTTCACGCCAAGATCGGATGCGAGCATGACGACGCAGGGCATACCGTTGTCGATCAGCGTGGCGTTGATGCCGACGATCGCATCACCTCCCGGCCAGTTCGCAAGAGAGCTCCGCAATGCGAGCCGGCAGTGTTTTCGAACAGGAGAGGGACCGCCGCGTGGCTGCCGGGGACGCCTGCGATCTCGGTCGTTCTGCACGCTTCGATCTGTGCGGATCGGTGATGCGATTTCTAGCCGCAACATCCACGCCGCTATTTATGACGCTCTGAGATTATGTTCGTTGTTTTGAGGTACTGGTAACTACCTGCTCTTTGTTCGACATGTTTGGACAGGTCGTGAGGCTCGTGATCGCCAGGGCTGGACCATCGACGCCACTCGCGAGGCGATCTCTTTGTCCATGTCACGACCTCACCTTGAGCACTGCTTCGATTTCAAGCGGAATTCTGCCTGGCAAGGACCCCGCTCCCATGGCGGTGCGCGCGTGCATGCCGCTGTCGCCAAAAACGTCCCAAAAGAGATTCGAGCATCCGTCAATTACGAAGGGGTGGCGGGTGAAATCGGGCGTGGCATTGACCATGCCGAAAACTTTAACGACCCTTGTCACCCGGTCGAGGCTGCCGAGGCTGGCTCGGGCGACAGCCAGGAGGTTGATACCGACCAGCCTTGCGAAGTGCTGCGCCTGCTCAGCGCTGTAGTCGCGTCCGACGATGCCTGCATAGGCCTTGCCGTTCTCATCGAGGGGAGCAAGGCCTGACAGGAAGAGCAGGCCGCCCGCCTCGACGGCCGGGAGGAAGCGCGCGATCGGGGCAGGCGGCGGCGGCAGTTCGATCCCGAGTTGTTGGAGACGGTCTGAGATGCTCATTTCAGATCCGAGAAAGCGGTCGCGACGAAGAGTTCCGACTGCAGGTTGGTAAGACTGCCGGAACCGCCCGGCGGCGGCCAGATGCCCTCCTTGCTCGCCTGCGCTCTTGCGGCCACGCGAGATTCGATGGTCTGGTAGGGCCAGATATGTACCATCTTCTGAGGACCTTCCTCGATTGATGCCATGTTGGTCAGGAGCGGCGACATTTCGTGACGGCGATCGATGATCTTCGCCCAGGCTGCTTCCGTCCCGGCAAGGCCGTTCGGCGCAAGCGTGTAGGTGCGGAACTCATAGAAAGGCCCGTAGTTTCCGGGCACGATTGGCTTGGCGAAAGACAACGGCTTGAAGGCTGTGCTCATGACGCCCGCAAGATAAGGACCGATCTTGTACGGGTCATCGGCGGTCATCAGCCGGGCGCGCTCCTCGGCAAGCGCCTCGACACCCTCATAGGCCGTCAGGAAGGCGAAGCGGTTGAGCGTACCGAACTCACAGGCGAAAGCGCCGAGCGGTTTGCCGGTCGCCGAAAAGCTCCGATAGGTCTCAGGCAATATGGGCATGACGGCGCCGAGCGTGTTGGGCAGCAGCGACAGGATCGTCAGGTCGTAGATCATATTCAGTCTCGTTCTTCCCGAAATGTTGAAGGGGTCTTTCAAACTCGTTTTTTGCTTGGTACACCAAAGGAATTCCAATTGCACGCCAAAAATTGAGCGGCAACTGGATCGAGGGAAGAGCGCGAAAGGAGCCTGCAAATGACGGAACTTATATTGAAGGGGCGGGTGGTGACGGCGTCCGATATCGTCGAGGATGGCTGGATCGCCGTGACTGGCGGCAAGATTTCGGCAGTCGGCACCGGCAACGCGCCAACGGCGGCGGAAATGCAGGATTTCGGTTCAGCCTGGCTATTGCCGGGAGCGGTCGATGGACAGACGCACGCCGGCAGCCAGATCGGTTTTCCCGGCATGGCGCCGACGACGAAGGCTGCCGTCATTGGTGGTGTCACAACCATCGTCGATATGCCCTACGATCATCCAATCCCGGTCACCGCCGCGCCTGTGCTGCGGGAAAAGGTCAGCGCCATCCATCAATATGCCGTCTGCGATGTCGCCCTCTATGGCACGGTGCCTCCGAAACCGGATCCTGCCGATATCCGGGGGCTGATCGATCTCGGCGTCTGTGCCTTCAAGATTTCGTCCTTCGAGGCGCATCCGGATCGGTTTCCCCGGATCGACAATGCCGCGACGCTGACCTTGCTTCACGCGCTGGAGGGCACGGGCCTGCCGCTCGGCCTCCACAATGAGGATCAGGAAATCGTGGCGCATGCGACGAGGATACTGAAGGAGGCGGGTAAGACGGGCGCCGAATATCACAGCCAGGGCCGTCCGCCTGTGGCGGAACTCGCCGCCACAGGCACCTTTCTAGAACTCGCTGCTTCGACGCAGGCACATGCGCATATCGTCCACATCTCCATACCGGAGGGTTTCGAGATGGTGCGGGCCTATCGCGCGCGCGGCCGACAAGCCACGGCGGAAATGTGCGTGCACTATCTGCTCTTCGACGCAGAGATCGACATGCCGCGGCTGAAAGGGCTGCTCAAAGTCAACCCGCCGATCCGTCCGGGGCAGATGGATGCGCTCTGGCAGGTGCTGGAAGAGGGGCTTTGCAGTTTCGTTTCTTCGGACCACAGCGCCTGGCCGCTGGAGAGAAAGACCAATGCGTCGATCTTCGACGTGGCGGCCGGCATGCCGGGCCTGGAAGCGATGCTGCCGGCCTTCTTTACCGCAGCAGCAAAGCGCAAAGGCGATGCTCAGGCAGCTCTTATGACTGCTGACTATCTTGCCGATCGCCCGGCGCGCTTCTTCGGACTATCAAAAAAGGGACGTATCGCGCCTGGTTTCGATGCCGACATCGCCGTGCTTGCGCCTGATAATTATGTCTACGACGCCAGGGCCAACCCGGAGGGTCCGGGCTGGAGCGCTTATCATGGCATGGCATTTTCGGTTCGGCCTGCGGCGACCTTCGTGCGCGGCCGCAAGGTCTTCGACGGCGTAGCCATAACCGAAGCGCCGGGTTACGGTCGCTATATTCCGCGCCAGTGATGATTCAATCGATCGGGTTTCCCGCCCTGGCATAAGCGGAAGCGATTGCAAGGCTAGCGGGCGCTGCTAGCCAGCCGATCGATGATGGCAAGCTTGACGCTTTCGATGTGATGGGCCATCGCCTTGCGCGCCATCTCCTGATCTCCGCTCGACATGGCATCAAGCAAAGCTGCATTTTCTTCGACGCCGAACTTGTATTTTGACGGATTGCGATAGGCGTTGAAGACATGGGTGCGCCGACGCAGGTCGCGGATCATGCCTGCGAGCAGCGCGTTACCGGCCGCATCGGCGATTTCGCCATGCAGCATGTCGTCGACCTCCCAGATTTCGCTGAGCGATGGCGCGGTCTTGTTGCCGAGTTCCTGCAAAGCGGCGCGGATCTGCTCGAGGCGCTCCGCAGGAATACGGCCTGCCGCAAGCCGGGCGGCCTCTGATTCCAGCAGTTGGCGCACATGCAGCAGTTCGACGAAAGCCTCCGTCGAGAACGGGCTGACGGTGACGCCGCGACCGGGCTGCTTGTAGACAAGTCCTTCGGCCTCGAGCCGGCCAAGAGCCTCGCGGATTGGCGTGCGCGAGGCGTTCAACCGGTCGGCCATGCGCCGTTCGACGATGACATCGCCCGGCCGCAACTCGCCGCGGATCAGAATGTCGATCAACTGCTCATATACCTGCTCGGTCAGGTTCGCGCGCTCGGCCGAAAGCGCTTCGGCAAACTGGTCATGGTCAGATTCGGTCATGCTCACCCCCGATCAAATCTTCTATCCACTAACCCAGCTTGTGCTCCACTGGAAGACGATGGGAATAATCTCGGTATTCCAAACCCCACGTTTTCTATACCAAACCCGGCCATTCCCGGTCCTGCCTCGAAATCCGTTCTGAAACGGGGCTTGGCAAAATCGAAAAGCCGCGCTAAAACCTTGGTATACCAATGGCGTGCAATGTGTCTGCCAAGAAGTGGAGATCGATTATGGCTGTCAAACCCTGGCGCGCGACCAGCATCCAGATGCGCAGTGAGCGGGCCACACAGGCACCCGACGACGAGACGGCGCGTGCCGTCATCGGGCGCAATCTCGATCGGTTGATCGGTCTCATCGAAACGGCCTGCGCTTCCGACGAGAAGCCGGATCTCGTAGTATTTCCGGAGTTCGCATTGCAGGGGCCGCCGCTGTCGATGACTGTCGTGCCCTGGATCCAGAGGGCCTGTTCGACAATCCCCGGTCCTTTGACCGCGCCGCTGCAGGCGCTTGCGAAGCGCGAGAAGATTTACATCGCCGGCAACATGTTCGAAGCGCCGCCCGAATGGCCCGGCCGTTACTTCAACTCGTCCTTCCTGATCGGACGCGACGGCGAGATCGTCGTCAATTATCGACGCGTCAACACGGCGGCCTTTCCCTCGGTCCACGATTTCATGTCCGACTATCTGCGTGCGACGCCGCAGGACCAGGTCTTCCCGATCGCCGATACCGAACTCGGCAGGCTGGCGCTGATCCCTTGCGGCGAAATCAACGTTCCCGAGGTAGCCCGCTGTTACATGATGCAGGGCGCTGAAGTGATCTTGCATCCGACCAACTCCAAGTTCACGACGGGGCAAGAGGCAGCCAAGGTCGCGCGCGCGGCAGAAAACATGTGTTATCTGATCAGCGCCAATGTCGCAGGCCCGATCGGCTTTTCTCCCGACAATTCCATCCTGGGCGGCCGCTCGCATATTCTCGATCATTTCGGCAACACGATCGCCTTCGAGGAAGGGGCCGAAGAAGGGCTCGGCGTCTCCGGTATCATCGATCTCGAAAAGCTTCGCCTCGATCGCCGCACTGACACGGGAACACATAACCCGCTGCTGCGTGCCCGTTTCGAAATGTACCGGCCCTACTACCAGCAGGCGGCCTTCTATCCGCCCGACCATTTTCACGATGCGCCCATGAGCGACGCTGCCGAGACCAAAGCGGCCGTCGATATCTCACGCGCCAACCTGGAACGCGTGCGCGTTCTCGAACCTCTTCCCAGCTGATGACATCAAGGAGACAAGCATGATTACTGCCGAGGAAAACGAACAGCTCTGCCGCGTCGGCAAGGGCACGTTGATGGGCAATTTCTTCCGCCAGTTCTGGATACCGGTCTGCATGTCGTCGGAGCTGAAGGCCGACGGCGATCCGGTTCGCCTGATGATCCTCGGCGAGAAGCTGGTCGCCTTCCGCGACAGCGAGGGTAGGGTCGGCGTCTTCGACCATCGCTGCCCGCACCGCTGTGCGTCGCTGTTTTTCGGGCGTAACGAAATGGGCGGCATTCGCTGCGCCTATCACGGCTGGAAATTCGATGTCACTGGAAAATGTCTCGACCAGCCGAACCTTGAGGACAAATCGAAATATCCGGCCGGCACGCCGGCGATTGCCTATCGCGTCAGGGAATCCGGTGGTCTCGTCTTTGCCTATATGGGCGAGGAGCAGGCCAATCCACCGGAACTGCCGGAGATCGAAGCGATCATGGCCCAGGGTGACGACCGCAATATCGCGCTGACCCATCGTGACTGCAATTACATGCAGGCGCTGGAAGGCGACATCGACACCTCCCATCTCGGCTTTCTGCATGTCGGCGGCATCGATGGCGAGAAACTTGATCTCAGCGATCCGGAAGTCTTCACCGTCACAGAGAAGGCGCCCAAGATCAACGTCTCGGTCATGCCGTTCGGGACGATGTATTCGGCGCAGCGAAATGCCTATGAAGGCACCGAACACCACCGTTTCGCGAGCTATATCTTTCCCTTCTGGGTCACCTACCCGGGCGGCGAGATCGAAGGCAATGTCACCGTCAATGCCTGGGTCCCGATCGACGACACCTCGACGATGATCTTCAACATCGATCTCGGTCGCAAGGATGGCCGCAAGAAGAACCTGAAATACAAGGACGGCACGCCGGTCGGCGGCCTTGCCCGGCCGCTCGAATATCATCCGAACACGACCGACTGGAAAGGTCGCTGGCGCCCGGTCAAGGATCGCTCCAACGATTACGGCATCGACCGCGAGTGGCAGCGTAACGGCGACAGTTATACCGGCATCGTCGGCGTGCCGCTGCAGGACCAGGCCATCCAGGAATCGATGGGCTATGTCGTCGATCGCGACATGGAGCACCTTGCCGCTTCCGACCGCATGGTCATCCTGACCCGACGTGTCATGCTCGACGCGGCGAAGGAATATGCCGAAAGCGGCAAGCTTCCCGATATCGTTCGCCAGCCGGAACTGGCGCGCGATGCCCGCGGCGGCGACATCGTCGTGCCCTATGGCACCGATTGGCTGGAGGGTTATGAGGAAAAGATGGCCGCGATCAAGGGCTATCGACCGAAGCTGTCGGCCGCAGAGTGATGGACGGCAGCTACCTTTACGTGACCGGTACGGCAAATGCGCCGGTCACAACCTGCATGACGAGCGAAAGCCTCCAGGAGAATAGGAGCGAGATGGCTGAACCCACGGCTCTTCGCCTACGGATTCTGGCGATCCGCTATGAAGCGGAAGCGATCCGCTCCTTCGAACTCGTCTCGCCCGACGGTGGTCTTCTGCCCTCGTTCAAGCCGGGCGCCCATATCGATCTTGCTTTGCCGGGTGATCTCTGGCGCAGCTATTCTCTGACCAGCGACGGTGATCGGCCGAGAAGCTACATTATTGCCGTCAACCGTGATGCGTCGAGCCGCGGCGGCTCCGCCTACCTTTGCGAAACCGCCAGGGTCGGCGATGTCGTCACGGTGCAGCCGCCACGCAACAACTTCGTTCTTAACGAGGAAGCCGATCATTCGGTGTTCTTCGCAGGCGGCATCGGTATCACGCCGGTTGTCTCGATGATCCGCCGCATGGAGGCGCTTTCGAAGAGCTGGAAGCTGATCTATGCCGGCCGCAGCCGCCCAAGCGCGGCTTTCGTCGAAGAACTCGAGCGGCTGGAGACGATCCAGCCGGGGCGCGTCCTGTTCCATTTCGACGACGAGAAGGGCTCCGTTCTGCCGATTGCAGACCTCGTCGCAGCCTCCGCGGGCGATGCGCATCTTTATTGCTGCGGCCCCGCCCCAATGATCGATGCCTTCAAGAATGCGGCGGCCACTCGCCGGGACGAGACCGTCCATGTCGAGCATTTTTCGGCCACGGTCGAACAGTCGACCACGTCCTTCGTGGTCGTGCTGAAGCGCTCAGGCAAGGAATTTCTCATCCCGGCGGGCAGGACGATCATGGACGTCCTGCAGGAGGCGGGCATCCGGGTGGCCTATTCCTGCCGGGAGGGCGTCTGCGGCACCTGCGAGACCCGTGTCGTCGAGGGCGTTCCCGATCATAAGGACAATGTTCTTTCTGCACGCGAACAGGCTTCCAACAAACTCATCATGATCTGCTGCTCGGGTGCCAAGAGCGATCGGCTGGTTCTCGATCTCTGATTTCACCACTCCGCGTCCGTCAACGACAAAGCCCGGCGGAAAGCCGGGCTTTGTCGTTTGGGCGGTCATGGGATTGCAATCGATCCGAGATCAAGGCGTGCAAAGGAAAACGCGCCCAGTGGGAGCGGTACTCAATCGGTCATTCGTTTCTCAGCCCCTGTCGGAGACAGCCGTGTTCGTCCGCCAGGGAATGGCAATCCGTTCGATCCGTTCGAGCACGGCAAAGAACACCACACCGATAAGCGAGATCACAACGACAGAGGCAAATTGCCGAGCAATATCGAAATTCGCGCCGGCGATCAGGATCAGGTAGCCGAGGCCCTTATCGGCGCCGATGAACTCGGCGACGATCGCGCCGATGACTGACAGGGCCGTTGCAAGCTTGAGGCCCGCAAAAATGCTGGGCAGGGCCTGCGGTAGGCGGAATTTCCAGAATGTCTGCCATCCACTGGCACCCATCGAGCGTGACAGGTAGATCATTTCGCGCGAGGCTGATTTCAGCCCCATGACCGAATTGATGACGATCGGGAAGAAGGACAGGAGGACGACGATCACGATCTTCGGGGCCATGCCGTAGCCGAACCAGGTCAGCATCAGCGGGGCGATGGCGACCTTTGGAATGGTCTGGCTGGCAACGATCAGCGGATAGATCGCCTTTTCCATGAAGCGCGAATAGACGATCATGACGGCAAGCGGCACGCCGACAGCGACGGAACATAAAAAGCCGAGCAGCACCTCGCCCATCGTGACCAGAGCGTTCGGTGCCAGGCGATGTCCGTAGTTGACGATCTCCTCGAAGATTGCCGAAGGCGGCGGAAGGATGAAGGAGGGAATGTCGGCAAGGCGGACGGCGAGCTCCCAGATGAGGAGCAGGCCGGCGAGCGCCCAGAGCGCTGGCGGAACCGCCCCGATGGCGCGCGAGAGGAAGCTCTGTTTGTATTCGAAATGGGTGTCGGTGATCGGTGCCATGATCAATACTCCTCGCGGAAAACGCCAAGTCCCTTGAAGATCGCCGTCAGCTCCCGCGTATAGGCGGAAAATTTCGGATCCTCGCGCATGGCAAGTCGCCGCGGACGCGGCAGGTCTATATCGATGATCTGCTCGATGCGGCCCGGACGCGGCGACATCACGACCACGCGGTCGCTGAGGAAAATCGCCTCCTGGATCGAGTGCGTGATGAAGAAGACCGTCATCTCGTTATCGGCACACAGACGTAAGAGATCGATCTGCAACTGGTCGCGGGTCATGGCATCGAGTGCGCCGAACGGCTCGTCCATCAGGAGAAGCGGCGGCCGGTGCAGAAGCGCCCGACAGATCGACACGCGCTGGCGCATGCCGCCGGACAGCTCTTTCGGATAGGCATCCTCGAAGTCTTGCAGCGAGACCATCTTGAGAAGCTGACGCGCCCTGTCTTTCGCCTGGGCCATGTCGGATTTGCGGATCTCTGCCTGCAAGAGGACATTCTGCAGCGCTGTGCGCCATTCGAGCAGCACATCTTGCTGGAAGACCACGCCGGCCTCCGCGTTGGGTCCGTCGATATGCTTGTGGCCGACCATGATGCGGCCGAGCGAAATGGATGTCAGGCCCGCAAGCAACATCATCAGCGTACTCTTGCCGCAGCCGCTCGGTCCGAGCACCGAAACGAACTCGCCCTTGCCGATCGAGAGATTGATGTCCTGAAGGGCATGCACGGTGCCTTTCCGGGTCTCGAAGGTTTTCGAGACGCCGGAAATGGCGATGTGCTTCGATGTCACCTTGGGAATGCTGTGTTGTGCTGGAATGGCGTTCATCTCTGCATCTGGGTCGAGCCCATCTCCTGTGAGGCCCGTGGGCCGAGTAAAAATCCACGCAGGCGAGCCTGCCCGTTCAGATCGAACGAATGGCTCCGCCGTCGACGCGCAGCATGCTGCCGGTGACGTAACTTGCCGGAACGCCGGCAAGAAATGCGGCGACGGCTGCGAATTCCTCTACGGTGCCATAACGTCCGGCCGGAATGGTTGCGGCTGATTCAGCGCTGATATCCTCCAGCGGTCGTCCACTGCGCTCAGCCTGGGCCGCGTCGAGCGATCGGGTTCTTGATGTCGCGATGCGCCCCGGCAACAGCATGTTGACGGTCACGCCGTCCTTCGCCACCTCGCTGGCCAAGGTCTTCATGAAACCGACCAGGGTCGAGCGAAGCGCGTTGGAAATCGGCAGATGTGGAATGGGTTGCACGACGCCGCTTGAAGCAATGGTGATGATCCGGTCCCATTTTTGCGCTCGCATTGACGCGACGAAGTCAAGCGTCAGCGACAGGACGGGGCGCACCATGGCATCGAACTGGGCGGAGACGATATCGACATCAACCCCGGAGGGGAGGCCGGGTGGCGGGCCGCCGGTATTGTTGACGAGGATATCGACGTTGCCGTTGCTTCGCGCGGCCTCGCTGATTGTGCGGGCAGCGTCGGGACCGGATAAATCCGCCAGTGCGAGATGGCATCGAACCTGCTGGTCTTCGGGCAGGCTCTGTCGCGCGGCTTCGAGACGGTCGGACGAGCGGCCGCTGAGCGTGACGCTCGCGCCCTCGGCCAGAAGTGCCTTGGCGACGGCAAGGCCCAGACCCTGGCTGGCGCCAAGCACCAATGCGTGTTTGTTGTTCAGTCCGAGATCCATGTGGACGTCCGCGCCCGTGCAGGCATTTCGATGGGATGAGGGTGGCGGCAAGCGCCACCCGGATACTCGTCAATTGGCCGGCAGATAGGAGCCGTCATAGATCTTGGCGGGGGTCAGGCCGGGCGCCATGCCGCTGTATTTCTCAAGAAGCGAGATCGTCAGGGTAACGTCTTGCTCGGCGATCCAGCCATAGGGCTTGCCCTCGGAAGCGGCCGTGTGTTCGTATTTCGGCATATTTTTGATCTCGCCCTTGATGCCCTCCTCGTTGGAATCGGGGCGGGCTTCCATCAGGATCTTCAGCGCTTCGTCGGGATTGGCGGCCGCTTCGGCCTTGCCCTTCTGCAGGGCCGCCAGGAAGCCGCGAATGGCATCGCCATGTTTTGCGAGATAGTCCTTCCGAACGATGACGCTCGAACCCAGAATGTTCACGCCGTAGTCGGCAAACAGCATGGGCGGCTCGATGGCGGCCCGTTCGGCGACCTTGTCGCCATCCGGATTGGCCCAGCCATTGATGAAGTCGACGTCGCCCTTCAACAGCGCGACGCGGTCGCCGCCGCCATTGATCATGATGACCTTGACCTTGTTCATGTCGACGCCATTGGCTTCGGCGAAGGCTTTGATCATCCCGTCCTCGAAGTTGCCCGCGTCGGTGCCGAGGCGCTTGCCCTCGATATCCTTCGGGCTATTGATGCCGGAGCCCTTGAGGCTGATGATCGATGTCGGGTCCTTCTGGAGAAGGCCCGCCACTGCAATGATCGTATCGGCGCCGGCTGCCTGCTGGGCCTGTGCCAGCGCTCCAAGACCGGCAATGCCGATTTCGAAATCACCGCTTCCGACCGCCTGGATGGTGCCGGTGCTGCCGTTGCCGTCGACGACGTTCACGTCGAGGCCCTTCTCGGCGAAGTAGCCCTTGGCGACAGCAACGAAAATCGGCGCATCCACACCGCCGGCGACCCAGGCCAGCCGGAGGTTAATCTTCTCATGTTCCTGTGCGAGGGCGCTGCCCGCAAAGGGCGCACAGAGCATCGTCAATCCGACGAACGGCATCACCAGACGCTTCATTTTTTTCATCATCTCGTTCCCCAATCTTGGTTGGCATTCAAATGGTATGCCAAGGGAATATCGCATGTCAATGCGCCGTTGTTGCAATATTGAGCACCATCATTCTGTGATTATTTTATATGCAAAGCAATGTTGGAAAGGGCGCAATACGGCCGAATTGCGCCTGCAATTGCTCATGTCAGCGTCTGAAGAGGGCGACAAAGCTGGTGCCTCGGCGCGTTCCTCATGAGCCCTTAATAAGCCTTATACGGGTGCAGCCAAAAATCTGGCCGCACTCATCGCGATGGCGGCGATGCTCAGGCATCGATATTGCGAATGATCCGTGCGGCCGTCAGGTTGGAGATCGCCTTTTCGTGGACGGGCGAGAGCTCGGAATAGGTTTCGAAAGCTTTCTTGGCCAAGGCATCGACGGGATAGAATTGTGCGGCCGCAAAATAATCGCGATACATTTCCCAGCGCGTCCGCAGCAGGGCATTGCCCATGTTAGTGTCGCGGCGGGCGGACTGCAGCGCTGCGATATCGATGACCGCGCTCGCCGAAAGGCTCTCGGCGTCGGATTTCTCGAAGGCCAGATAGTTTCCGTTGAAGTCGACGATTTGCGAATGGCCGCCGCGCTCCTGATCCGAAAAGCCGATCTGGCCGGACACATTCGTGCTGATCAGAAAACACATATTTTCCGCCGCACGGCAGATCTTAGCGGCATCGGACCGCGCATTGGCGGGTTCATTGGACGGATGCAGCAGAACTTCCGCACCTCGCATCATGAAGACGCGGGACAATTCCGGAACACTGACCTCTCCACAGGGGAAGATCGCCAGCCGGCCAAGCTCGGTATCGGCGACGGGAAAGATGCCGTCTTCGCCATAGGCGTCGCGATACTGGCTCAGGATATCGTGCGGCGAGGTCCAGCTTGCCGTATTGATGCGCCGGTAACGCAGAATGATCTCTCCCCTGGCATCGAGCAGGAAGGAGGAATTGAAGTAGCGGTCTGGCCAGCGCGGGTCGACCTCGAAATGATTGCCGGCAATGTAGATGTCGTATTGGCGCGCGACCATTGCCAGGCGCTCGGTGATCGGACCTGGAATAGTGGTGCAGGCGCGATCGATCCACTCGCTGACCGGGGTGGCGCGCGGCGGACCCTGAAAGACGAATTCCGGCAGCACGACGAGTTTCGGCGGCAATTCACTCTTGCATGCTGTCTCGATCAGCTGAACCGCCACATCAAGATTCTCCTTGATGATTTGCCATGCTTCCTCTCGCGTTTTGGCGTTGCTGGCGATCTTGCTGTCCATCTGGACACAAGTCGCTCTCCACAGCTGAACCGGCATCGATACCTCCTTCATTGATTTAGGTGTTCCATTGGAATACCATTGGCACGCAATCGTCAATATGTCATCGGCTGCCGATCAAGTGTCGGCCGAGGAAATGGATTGCTTGGCCAAAGATATTGGTATATCGCCGGTCCACCAGGAAATGAGGTTCGAATGACATTTGCAGATCCGGATGCGGAAGGACGCGTCTTGCCGCTTGCAGCAGAGAGCGAGCTTAGCCTCAGCGAGTTTGCCTACGCGCAGGTTCTGGATCTGATTCTGTCCGGGCGCCTGCAGGCCGGAGCCGTTTTGCAAGAACGCAAGCTCGCGGATATGCTGTCGATTTCGCGCACGCCCGTCCGAGAGGCCCTCGGTCGGCTCGAAACCGAATCGCTTGCCATGCGCCGCCAGGGCCGAATGCTCGTCGTCGCCGACGTGAGCATCGAGACCTACATGAACCTGCTCGACATGCGCCGCATACTGGAGGTCGAGGTTGCCGCCCGTGCCACCAGCCAGCTCGCGGCCGACGATGCGGAAAGGGTGCGGGGCGCCATACGCTGGCTGCTGCAGCTCCCCAAGATCACGCCGGCCGATCACTGGTCCGTCGACGACCTCGTGCATGGCACGATTGCGGAGGCTGCCGGAAATCCGATGGTCGCCGCAGCCATCCGGGATCTTCGCCGACGCACGCATATCTTCAATACGGCGCGTATGCCCCACCGCCTGCAGCCGGGCGGCAGCGAACATATGGCGCTGATCGATGCGGTTGCCGGCGGTGACGCGGAACTGTCGAGGCGGCTGATGGGCAAGCACCTCGATAATGTACGCGACGCCATCATCGACTTCATTCTCGGGCGGCGCAGAGGCTGACGCCAGCCTATCTGCCGAGCTCGGCCAGACGCCGCTCCTGCCGCAAGATCAGCCGTTCGATCTCCTCGATCGCGGTCTTGGAAAGCGGTGCGCCGGGGCGGCGCTGCGCCGCGTTGCGGATCGCGCCGCGTCGCGCAAGCACGTATTTGCGGGCGCCGAGCCCGATGCCTGGCTGCTGCTCGTAGCGCACGAGCGGCAGGTACGTGTCGAATATGTCCTGCGCCCGGTCCATGTTTTCGCAGGCAAGGGCACAGACTTCGACCATCATCTCGGGGTAGCCAAAGCCGGTCATTGCGCCATCCGCGCCACGTGCCATCTCTTCAGGCAGGAAAATGCCGTTATTGCCGCAGAGGATCGATACGCGTCGGCGACCTTTGGCCTCGGCTTCGCGCAGCGCGGTGATCTTTGCAAGCCCCGGCCAGTCCTCATGCTTGACCATGACGATGCTCGGGCAGGTCTCGATGATGCGGCCAATGGTATCATTGCTGATCGACACGCCGCTGGACAGCGGAAAGTCCTGCAGCACGACGGGAACGTCGCTGCCGAGCGTGTCCGCGACTTGCTGATAATAGCTTATGATCTGCTCGTTGGTTTTCAGATTGCCGGGCGGTGCCACCATGACACCGGCAGCGCCGAAATCCATCACCGCCTTCGTCAACTCGCTGATTGCAGCCAAGCCCGGCGCTGATACGCCGACGACAACCGGCTTGCCTGCTGCGCGCGAAAGTGTCTGCCTGGTCACGGCCAAGGCTTCCGCATGTGTCAGCTTCGGCGCCTCACCCATCATGCCGAGAATAGTCAGCCCGTCGGCACCGGCCTCGAGATAGAAGTCGGTGACACTGTCGATGCTTGGAGAATCGATCGTGCCGTCTTCGGCGAATGGTGTGACAGCGATGACGTAAACGCCCTTGCTGTTGCTATTGATCAGGGACATTGGATGATCCGTTCTTGGCGAGTGGCAATCCGTCTGACGTCTTGATGAAGCGGGCGCTGCCATGCCGCGGGCCGCGCCGATTAAAATCGTCAGGGGTGGTTGCGTGATTCCTATTCTGGTATACCGTTGACATTCCAATTCGCACAAAGTCAAATTCAATGTCAACAATCCTTATTTCAGGTGCAAACCGCGGCATCGGCTTCGAGCTGGCGCGGCAATTCGCGGCAGACGGCTGGACAGTTCTCGGAACGGCTCGTGACCCATCCGGTGCTGGCGAACTCGACGCGATTTCGGGGGTGACGGTGCTGCCGCTGGAGGTCACGAAGGGCACTTCCATCGAAGCGCTTTGCGACGACCTTGATGGCCGGCCAATCGATGTACTGATTGCCAATGCTGGCATTGCGTTCAACCTGGAGGCAAAGCCGGCGGAGGTGACGCGGGAGGATTTCCTGAAGGTCGTCGAAACAAACACCTTCGCGCCCCTTGCACTTGCCGCAGCGCTGAAACCGAATCTCCTGGCCGGAGAGCTCAAGATCGCCACCGCCATGTCTAGCCTCATGAGCTCGATCGGCGCCAATGATTGGGGATCACAATATACCTACCGTGCGTCCAAGACGGGATTGAATGCCGTCTGGTCGTCGCTTGCGGCCGAATGGAGGCCTGACGGGATCATCTGCACCTTGCTGCGTCCGGGCTTGGTCGCAACCCGGATGACTAATTTCAGCGGCATTCCGGTCGAGACGAGCGTTGCCGGGATGAAGGCGGTGGTCAGCGGGCTGACGATGAGCGATTCCGGCCGGATCATCGGCTACGACGGCATCGACGTGCCATGGTAAGAAGAAAGGTTTGATCCGATGCCGACAATCCTGATCACAGAAGCGAATGAAGGCTTCGGCCTGCAACTCGCCATGCAATATCTGGCGAACGGCTGGCATGTTATTGCCGCCAGCAGCACTCCGCTCGACACGTCCCTGACGGAGACGTCCGGTGGGCGTATCAGGACCGTCATCTACGATCCCCTCGATGATGATTCGGCGAGCAGGCTGGTCGAACAGCTCGACGGCCGCGCCATCGACGTGGTTTTCATCAATGAGGGCGTGCCGGACACCGACAGGCTGCGGCCGGAGGCCATCACGCCCAAGCACTGGCGGCCGATTATGCTCGCAAACACATTTGCGCCGCTTCACCTTGCCGGCCTGTTGGAGCCCAATCTTCGGAAGGGAGAACGCAAGATCCTAGCCGCGGCCTCCAGCTACGTCGCCTCGCTCTCCAATTTCAAGGAACCCGGCCGTTTCGCCTACCGTGCATCGAAATCAGCGCTGAATCAAATGTGGCGCAATCTCTCGGTAGAATGGAAGCATTGGGGCTGCATCACCCTTCTTTTTGAGCTCGATCATCATGACAAAGCCCTCGTTGGCGATCCCGACAGAGAAATGTCTGCCCACGGTGTTCAGTCGTTCATCGAGACTGCAAACAGCGAACATAGCGGCAGGTACTGGACTTGGCATGGGACAGAAATTCTCTGGTAATCAACAGCTCGCTCGACTGATGGCGGATCATCCGGATGATGGATATCTGCGAATGTCCAGGTCGCCGAGCTCAAAACGTTGAATGCTGCGCCCTGGCTGTCATGCGATAGCGGACGCGACATCGCTCGGACTAGTCGAGCGACAAGGACCGCATTTTTGTGGCGGGCACGACGCCGATCCTGCCTGTGCCGTCTTGCTCGTCAGGATGGTCATGCCATTGAATTTCGGCACAGCTCTACTGCCGGAGTCCTTCAGCGTCGACAGCATGGGGGTCAGAACAAGAGCAGTCCGAAATCGATGGGATGGAAGGCTCCCGCTCCGCCGGTGCTAGGATAGCATCGTTTAGGATGGACAAACCGGGAGCGTTCGAATGGAAGAGATTTCTACGGTAGGCATCGATATAGCGAAATCGGTGTTCTAGGTTCATGCGATTGATGTCGATGGCAATGTAGTTGTGCGGCGACAGTTACGTCGCCAACAGATGCTGAAATTCTTCGCGCAGGTTCCGCCTTGCCTCATCGGTATCGAGGCTTGTGGGACCGCCCATTACTGGGCGCGACAACTTTCGGCCCTGGGGCATGACGTGCGGCTGATGCCGCCGGCCTATGTGAAGCCCTATGTGAAAAGGCAGAAGAATGACGCCGCGGACGCCGAAGCGATCTGCGAAGCCGTGATGCGGCCGACGATGCGATTTGTGCCAGTCAAATCCGTTGAGCAACAGTCTGCAGCGATGCTGCACCGTTCAAGGGCCCTGCTCATTAAGCAGCGCACGATGCTCCTGCACTCGATCCGAGCCCAGCTTGCCGAACTTGGCATTTCGATCGGTGTGGGCATCAGCCAGATGGCGCGTGTCGTGCGGGAACTTGCGCAAGGTGAGCGCTCGGATCTGCCGGAGCTTGCTCGGTTCGTGCTGGAAGCGCTAGCCAATTTGGTTTGCGATCTGGCGCAGCGACTTCAAGCGATCGAAAAGAAACTGATCTCCTGGCATTACCGAAACGATCTGTCGAATCGGCTGGAAACCATCCCAGGGGTGGGCTTTGTCACGGCGTCGGCACTTTCTTCGATCGTCCCCGATCCGCAGGTTTTTAAGTCGGGGAGGCATTTTGCCGCCTGGCTCGGCTTGGTGCCGCGACAGAACTCATCCGGCGGCAAGACCCGTCTCGGCCGCATCAGCAAACAAGGAAATCGATATATCCGGCAATTATTGATACTCGGCGCCACCTCGGTCTTGCGTTACATTCGCCGGGATGGAGGCAGCGGTACTGGGTGGATTGGCGGCTTGCTGCGCCGCCGGCCGCCAAAGGTCGCAGCCGTTGCTCTTGCCAACAAGATGGCACGCATTGCATGGTCGATCATGAAGCGAGGCGGCGAATACGAGGAAATCAACGATCTGAGAGCGGTTCAGCCCGTAAATTGCTGAGGCCGTTCGAAGTTTGAGGCGAAAAAGGTAAGTGAAGGCAGCAACTCGATCCCGATGGATCAGCCGAACCCGTTTAGCGTAGCGGACGTCAAAAGTCCGTCTAATCGATTGGGGGCACGATCCTGGCGGAACCCTTCAAGGCCAGCAGTCGGTAGATGACTGCATCAAAGGCCGGACACACGACTGCACTCGAGATGCGCTGCATAACGAAGCCAATTTCCCTCAACGCGGGAGCCTTCCACACACGAACGCTAAGGGCGAACGGAATGAGAACTTACGCAGCGTCCCTTAGCCTAGCCGGAAGTCTGAGCGACCGGAAGCCTTCGGGCATCTGATGTTCCGCGTCCCAGGTGTAGATGCCGGTAAGGTTGATATGCTCCCAACTCAGAGGCGAGACGTGCTTGAGCACATGATCAGGAATCTCGCCACGCGCCTTGCGTAAGTGGGTGATGGCCCGTTCGATATAGACCGTATACCAGTGGACGATTGCGCTGACGACAAGGTTGAGACCAGAGGCGCGGAACGCCTGGCTTTCGTACGACCGGTCGCGGATCTCGCCCCGCTCATGGAAGAAGACAGCGCGCTTCACCTTATGGGCGGCCTCGCCCTTGTTGAGACCGGCTTGGCATCTTCGCCGTAGTGCCGGGCTTGAGTACCATTCGATCATGAAGAGCGAACGCTCAATCCGACCGAGTTCGCGGAGCGCCCTCGCCAGATGGCTTTGCTTTGGAGATGCGGACAGCTTCTTCAAGATCGTAGACGGCACCACGGACCGCGTCGTGATCGACGTCGCGAGATGGAGCAGATCGTCCAATGGTCGAGAATCAGGGTGGTGTTGATCGGCGCCCCGATGTGGTTCGACAGGACCGGATATGCATCGCCCTTCTCAAACGTGTGGAACTTCCGGTCTTTGAGATTGCGCAGTCGCGGTGCGAACCGCTTGCCGATCAGGGCGAATAGCCCGAAGATGTGATCACTCGCGCCGCCCGTATCGGTAAAGTGTTCCTGGATGTCGAGGGCCGTGTCCTGATCGAAGAGCCCATCGAGCACATAGGCCGCCTCGCTCTCGGTCGGACTGATGGGCAAAATGCTAAAGTAGCCATATTGATCTGACAGATGGCTATAGAATTTCGATCCAGGCTCGCTGCCGTAATGCAAGTTGATTTCGCCGCGCTTTGCAGCTCGGTCGCTCGCACGGAAGAATTGGCCATCGGACGATGACGTTGTGCCATTGCCCCAAAGGCGGGAATGCGGATGCTGGGTGTGGGCATCGGTGATGCACGCTTGCGCCGCGCGGTAGGTCTCCGATCGAGCATGGAATGTGCGCATCCACCCAATCTGGTGAGCGCTGATCCCCTTGGATGCGCCCGCCATTCGTTTCGGGCCGAGGTTAGTCGCATCGGCCAGTACACCAGCGAGCATGGCAGAGACATTTTTCGGGATGTCGCCGGTGCGAACATGCGTGAAGTGATCCGCAAAGCCGGTCCATTCATGCACTTCCCTTAACAGATCGGGAACCTCGACCAACGGATACATGTCGCTGATCTCGGCATTCAGTTCCTCGGCTGCCACGGGGACTTCGCCGACGGTTGGTGTGACGATCAACGTTCCGGCCTCAAGACGAACTCCTTCGAGCTTTCCGGATCGTGCTCTGTACGCGAGACGCTGCAGGTTGAACTCGAGCATCTGACAGGCTTCGGCAAGCCACTGTGCGCCGTCACCTTCGACCCCCAAACCGAGACGATCCTCCTCCTTCATCGTGATGAATGCCGACCGCGGCATCAGATGCTCGTCAATCGGACGGAAAGATCGGCTGCCGTCGACCCAAATGTCCGCAGATCTGAGCCGGTCTCGCAAAACCGCTAGCGTGGCGATCTCGTAGAGACGGCGATCAGGTTTCCCTTGTTCGAAGATAAGCCGTCGATCAGTTTGGCTGAGGTGGGTGAGCGGCACGCGATCCGGGAGTGTTCGCCGCTTCTCCGCATAAAGCCGTTTCAGCAGCGCAATTGCTGCGAGAAGCGGGTCGTGGCGATGCGCCGAGCGGAACGTGAAGGCCTGAAGGAACGCACCAATGTATTTGTGGACGGTCGCATATTGCTCGGCTGCCACGGTCAACGGCGGTGCCTCGTTGTCGTCGACCATCGACTCAAGCTCAGGCTTCATCCGAAGCAGCCGGTCCCAGCCAACTCTTTGGTCGAGAACATCCAATGCGTTCCGACCATAGTCGTTGGCGGATTGCAGTGCGGTGATCGTATCGAGAAACATGCGCAGCGCTTTGGCGGTGTTCGCTCGGCAGTCCATCTGTCGCTGCTTCTTTCGATTGTTGGCTTGCGAGAACAGCTTGCCCATCAGCTTGATGAACATCGTTACCGCATCGTCCGTGAGCTTCTGGCAAAGCTTGATGACTTGAGCCAGGATCAGAGCGTGGCGACGGCTGGCGTTGAAGTCGTTGGCAAGCCAGGCCGGCGTTGCGTTGCCCTCCCGGACCATCTGGTCCCACCGTCCGGATGATACGCGCGCCTGCAGTTCCGGATCGATCTCCAGCCGCCGCAGAAACGCTATCCGGCGCTCAATCGCTCTCGCACGTCCGAGCGTCATGGCCTACGTCGCTGACGAGGCGCTCTACAAGCAGGCGGCAGAGGCGGTCTTCTCCCTGCTGGCTGCCGGAGTTCTGCAGGCCTCGGTGAAGGCGTATCCGCTCGATCAGGCGGCCCGCGCTCAGGCAGACCTCGAAAGCGGAAACACTAATGGCAGTCTTGTCCTGGTTCCGTGAGCGTGGTCGGATCAGCGCGGGTACTGTCGGGTCGCGATGTTCGCCCGTCCTAGCCGTTCGCGCGCGTTATCGGAATGCCGAGGCTCGCCATCGGCTCGAGCAGCTCCGGCGGGCAGCTCCTTGCAACAAGCAGGCCGTCGATCTCAATGAGCGGTACCACGCTGTGTGCCGAAACCGCGCCCAGCTTTTCGCGGGAGGCAAGCACTATGGTTTCGGCCGACCGCCGGCTGATGGCGCGCTTGACCGCCGCCTCCTCCCGGTCGCCCGTCGTCAGGCCATGTTCAGGATGAATGCCGGTCACGCCCATGAAGTAGACGTCGGTCCTGATAGAAGAGATCGCCTCGATCGCGACGGCCCCCACCGCAACATTTGAGTGCTTGTAGAGCCTTCCGCCCACGAGCTCCACCGCGACACCTGGATTGTTGTGCAGAGCCAAAGCTACTTCGGGACTGTGAGTGACGACAGTCGCCAAAAGGTCGGACGGCATTGCGCGAGCAACTGCCACCGCGGTGGTTCCTCCGTCCAGAAAGATGATCTGTCCGTTCTTGACCATTCCTGCGGCAGCCTTGGCTATAGCGGTCTTGTCGTCCGGTGAGATCTTGCGTCTCGTTGGGATGTCGGCAAGCGCCTTCGAGGCGGGAAGCGCTCCGCCATGCACTCGCTGCAAGAGACCCTCCGAAGCAAGCTCTCTCAGGTCTCGTCTGATCGTGTCTTCCGAGAGGTCCAGTTCCTGGCTCAGCTCCTTTGCCACGATCCGTCCATTGTCGCCAAGGCGCTGCAGGATGAGGGCCTTTCGTTCCGTCGTAAGCATCGGCATCTCCTTTTTGCACGATATTGCACGACCATAACATATGTGTAATATCGTGCACGTCGCAACATGGAGTTCAAGATGACGATATCCCACCGCGTCCAAATTGAAGACGTCCGAACGCTGTCGGATGACTGGTATGTGCTGAAAAAGACGACGTTCAGCTTCTTGAGGGCTGACGGAACCTGGCAGAGGCTCAGCCGCGAAACCTATAACCGCGGCAATGGCGCCGTGATCCTCCTTTACGACGCGGACCGGCGAACCGTCGTGCTGACGAAGCAGTTTCGCTACCCCGCCTTCGTCAACGGCCATGACGATCTCCTGATCGAGGCGCCTGCCGGGCTTCTCGACAAGGCGACTCCGGAGGAACGTATCAGGGCGGAAGTCGAGGAGGAGACCGGTTACCGTGTTTCGGACGTCCGTGAGGTGTTCGACGCCTTCATGAGTCCAGGCTCGGTGACGGAGCGGCTGCACTTCTTTGTCGGCGCCTATTCGACCGCGGACAAGGTGTCGGATGGAGGAGGCAATGCAGACGAAGGCGAGGACATCGAACGGCTGGAGCCGACGATCGAGGAAGCGCTTCAAATGATCGAAGACGGGCGTATCCGTGACGGAAAGACTATCATGCTGCTGCAGTACGCGGCCCTGAACCTCTTCAAGCTCGGTGAGGTCATCCGATGAGGCGCTGCGTAGTCCAGAGGCCGCGGGATGGACGCCACGTCCTCGATCTTCTCGCCTTGGCGGTGGTGGCCGCGGGGCTGACGGGCTGCGGCGTCACGGGAGCAGACCCGACGGGCACGGCCGCCATGGCCCAGTTCGAGGCGCACCGGCAGCAGAGCATGGCGATGCAGCGGCAGGCGACTTCCGCCGAGGCGGCCGACGAGCGGGAAGCGAACATGAGATCCGCCATCCAGTTCTGCCGCCAGCATCCGGAGGTGCAGGGTTGCACTGACGTCGTGCGCGACGAGGCGCAGACGATGGAGACCATGAGGAAGATGCGGTCGATCGGGACACGCTAGAAAACCTGCCGCACGGTTCGTCGAAGTTTTAGTTTCAACAGGAGATCTACATGAACGTCGAACGCTATGCTGCATGCACTTGCGAAGGCGCGGGAGGCAACCCCGCGGGCGTCGTGATCTGCGAGGCTCTGCCCGACGCCGCCGACATGCAGCGGACGGCCGCCGAGGTCGGCTATTCCGAAACTGTCTTCGCCGCGCCCGAGGGAGACGGCTGGCGGGTGCGCTACTTCGCGCCGGAGATCGAAATCCCCTTTTGCGGGCATGCTACGATCGCGCTCGGCGTCGCCTTGGCGAAACACAGGGGCTCGGAGCGCTTCGATCTGCGGATCAACGGCGGCGCGATCACGGTCGAAGGGCGCGCGGGCGAAGATCCTGCCGCAGCCTTCGAATCCGTGCCCGCATCGCACGAGGATCTCGAAGCGCACTATCTGCAGGCCTGCATGGACCTCTTCGGCTTCTCCAAAGGACATCTGGACGAATCCATTCCGCCGGCCCTCATTAATGCAGGCTCGCCTCATGTGCTGATTGCACTGAGGCACCGGGCGACGCTTGCCGCGATGTCTTACGACCTCGAACGCGGCCGAGAAGTGATGGCGCACGAAAGCCTCGCGACCATCATGCTCGTCCACCGGGAGAGTCCCGACCTGTTCCACGCGAGAAATCCGTTCGCCTCGGGAGGCGTCTACGAGGATCCAGCTACCGGTTCGGCGGCCGCGGCCTTTGCCGGGTACCTACGGTCGCTGGGCGAGCAGCCTGGTATGCGGATCGTTGTCAGGCAAGGCGAGGACATGGGAATGCCGACGCGGCTGTTGGCGACGGTTGGTTCTGTGCGTCAAGTTCAGCAAATTGGGGCGGCGATGGAGCTGGTCATGCGGCTTGGCGGAGAGCGAGTTTCTTGTGCTCTCTGAGATCGTCCATGTTGATGTAGCGATTGGCCTCCATCCAGTTCTCGTGGGTTTCGACGGCGAGCGCGCGCACGAGGCGCAGGCAGCTCTCAGCGTTGGGGAAGATGAGCACGACATCGGTTCGGCGGCGGATTTCCTCGTTGAGGCGCTCGAGCATGTTGGTGCTTTTGAGGTGCTTGTGATAGGTGCGCGGCAGGCGGAAGATGGTGAGCGTCTGCTCGATCGTTTCCTCGACCCAGCCGGTTAGCCGCGGATATTTGCCTGACCATTTGGAAAGCCAGGTGGCGAGATCGGTCCTGGCCTCGGCGAGATCGCGCCGGTCGTAGATCCATCGTAGTTCCTGCAGGCAATCGTCGCGGTGCTTGCGTGGCAGATGGTCGAGCGCATTTCTGAGGAAATGCACGTAGCAGCGCTGCCAGGCCGCCTCCGGAATGACCTCGCCGATCGCCGCGACGAGGCCGGCATGGTCATCGGAAACGACAAATTCGACGCCCCTGAGGCCGCGATGTTTGAGACTGACCAAGAAATCCTTCCAGGCCGAGCGACTTTCGCGATTGGCCATTTCGACAGCGAGAATCTGCCGCCGGCCGTCCCAATCGATACCGACGGCGATCAGCACCGCCTGGCTCCTGACGACGCCGGCCTCACGCACCTTCTCGTAACGGGCATCGAGGATCAGATAAGCAAAGGGTTCTTGAAGCGGGCGGCAGGCAAAGGCTTTCAGGCTTTCGTCGAGCCGCTTGTTGATCGCCGAGATCGAGGATGCCGAGAAGGCGTGGCCGCACAGCTCTTCAGTGATCGCCTTGACCTTGCGCGTCGACACGCCTTGGACATACATCTCCGCCAGTGTCGCTACCAGTGCCCGCTCCGAATACTGGTAGCGCTCGAACAGTTCGGTGGAGAAGTGCCCCGAACGATCCTGAGGCACCCTGAGCTCCAGCTTGCCGACCCGCGTCAACAGCGTGCGGCCGTAATAGCCCGAGCGATAGCCCAGCCGTTCCGGTGTCCGCTCGCCTTTCTGAGCCCCCAGGGCTTCGTCCATCTCGGCTTCCAGTACCTCTTGCATGACGGCGCGGATCACCTCCCGAAGCCCATCCGGGTTCGACAGTAGAATGTCTTTGACGGCCGCGACAGCAGTCTTATCTTCAGTCTTGGTCATGGTGGCGTTCCTCGTGAGGGAATCAGGTGACTTGAACATCACCAGCCTGCCATGACCGCCCATCTCAGTGAATTTGCAGAACCTTCAGCACACTACCCCCGATCGACGGGGCAATGAGGATCTGGGGTGCCGTTGAGAAGTTGCTCAGCCACGCGCCCTCATCGAAGCCGAGCCCGAAGGCGCCGCGGAGATCCGCAAGTCCGATGCTAGAAGTGCGAACGTCGAAGGCCGTCAACAGCGATGCCATGATCATCGCCACGGCGATATAGCTTTGGCGGGGAAGGTCACGTCTTGGCAGGGTGTCAGACATGGTCTTTACCCTTGGTGGCGATACGTGTCGTGACCGACATACCGGGCCGAAGCCTCTCGATCTCAACCTGCTCGGGCTTCATCTGCCCGTGACCAGGAGACGCCTGCGCCGGGTCCGAACCGTGTTCCCTGACCCACTTGCGCAGGACATTCTCATGAACATCCAGGTCGCGGGCTGCCTGCGCAACACTGACCCCGCGCTCTCGCACCAACTTCACCGCCTCAAGCTTGTACTCGGATCGTGTCCCGAGGAGTGGTGTAGTTGGATTTCATAGCCATCGGTGGTGTCCCTCAGGTTGGCTCTAAGCAACCCGACCCTACCGGAAATCACCGATGGCTATGAAATCCAACTACACCACTCCTCGGGACACGATCGGCTATGGCTCTCGTATTCGATGATATTCGAAGGGGATGCTCGGCATCAACCATCGCCTTTGAGTTCACCCTTCCGGCTTTTCGCGAGGCTCTCGCCCATGTCAGCATTCCGGGGCGTTGTGGGAAAGTCATTCTTCGGATGTGACGCAAACCTTTAGCGACAAAAGCCACATCACAAGCCGAAGCAAAGCATTGGCGTGTCCGGGTACTCTGTCCCTACGAGCCGACTGTAGGCAGAGTCCGCCAGCCGTCCTTTGCCTTCGTTCGATTTCTGGGCCCGATAATTACGCGGGAGGAGCGGGCTTTAGCTCCGCCGAAAATTATTTTTGCAGATGTATTGCAATGACGTTGTATTGTAGTAACAATATGACGACACGCCAACGAGGAACGGCGGGAGGAACATGCTCTATCACCTTACAAACAGCCGCGGCATTTCGGTCGAGTTTCTCGATCACGGTGGCTCAATCAAATCGGTGAAAGTTCCAGATAGGCGGGGCGCTATGGCGAACGTCGTTCTCGGATTTGCGACCGAAGAGGAATACCATCGCGATCATCCATACTTTGGGGCCCTTGTTGGGCGCTTCAGCGGCCGCATCGCCCGGGCGCAATTCACACTAGATGGCAAGCAATACTCGCTCTCGGCCAATACCGGTCGCAACCATATCGCCGGCGGTTTTTCAGGATTCGACAAGAAGTTATGGAATGTGGATCTGTTGTCGAATGCCTCGGCACGTCTGACCTATCGCAGCGTCGACGGCGAGGAGGGGTTTCCTGGCAATCTACAGGTCGCAGTAAGCTATACGGTCACCGAAGAGAATGCCCTGCAGATCGATTACGAAGCAACGACCGATAAGCCAACCGTGCTCAACCTGACCAATCACTCCTATTTCAATCTAACCGGCGAAGGCAGTGGATCGGTGGAACGGCATGTGCTGACGGTGAAGGCAGATAGCGTTATCGAGGTTGACAGCGAATTGATCGCCACCGGTCGTTTTCTCAGCGTAGAGGGCACGCCGCTAGATTTTCGCCAGCCGCAGGAGATTGGCGCGCGCATCCGCAGCAATCATCCGCTGACGCGTTTCGCCAAAGGTTACGATTGTAGCTATGTGCTGGATGGAGGGGGTGCTTTGCGGCATGTCGCCAACGTTTATGATCCCGTTTCCGGGCGGATCCTCGACGTCGAAACGACTGAACCCAGCCTCGCCTTCTACTCTGGAAATTTCCTCGACGGCAGCTTAATCGGCGCGACAGGCCGACAGTATCGACAAGGGGATGCTTTCACGCTTGAGCCGCGCCATTTGCCTGATTCGCCAAATCAACCCACATTTCCGTCGACGGTGCTGAGGCCTGGCGAGACCTTTAGGGCCACAACCGTATATCGCTTCTCCAACGACGGTGGAGAATAGGGGTGAACATGTCCAATCGATTGGTCAAAAGCGGAGTTCCGCTTGTCTATCAACTGAGCGAGATCTTCCGCCATAAAATCGCTAACGGCGAACTTCAAACAAACGAGCCCTTCCCAACTGAAGATCAGATCTGTTCGACTTACGGGGTAAGCCGGACGACGGTGCGGTTGGCACTTGCGAAGCTAGTCAATGAAGGCTTCATACGTCGGCAGCAAGGCGTCGGCTCGTTTGTGAACCCGAAGGGCCTGCTAAAGGTTGACGAGATTCAGCCACTCAGCCGCGACATGTCGGATGTAAAGAGCACGACGAATATCCTTGAAGCCGCAGGCAAGCGAGTTGACACCAAGGTTCTGGCGTTCTCGATTGAACCCTCGTCTGCCCGGATTGCCGAACAGCTGGACATTGCTGAGAATGATCTCGTCGTTCACTTCGAACGCGTTAGGTTGGCCGACGGCATTCCGATGGTGCTGGAAAAAATCTGGATCCCGCAGGAGATCTGCGTGAACCTGAGCGAAGCTGACGTTGGCGGTTCGGTCTATCGCGTACTTGCTGACCGGTATGGGCTGAAAATCACTGCGGCGCACCAGGCGCTGCGCGCAGCATTAGCCGACAGCGCTCTTGCATCTACGCTTGGCGTAACAGAAGGCTCGGCCGTGATGCGGGTAGCAGGCGTCAGCTATACGGACGCCGGGACACCTGTTGAAGTCGAGGAATCCTGGTTTCGATCCGACATGATGGAATTCATCATCGAGCTGGGCAGTCTGTCCACCTATGCCCGCTTGATCGACTAGCTACTTTGCGACGAAACATAACTGACGGAGAGTGCGATGGTTGAATCGCCACAGAAACTTGCTGTCGAGATTGGCGGCACGTTCACCGATATTATCCTCTTCGAGGATGACGGTGCGGAACCAAGAATGACGACTTTGAAGGTGCCTTCCACACCACGCCAGCCCGAAAAAGGCGTACTGGCTGGCGTCGACCGGCTCGACATCGCCTGGTCAAGTCTCCATGACGTTCTGCACGGTTCGACCGTAGCGACTAACGCCGTGCTTGAGCGCAAGGGCGTGCCGACGGCGCTGATCGTGACGCGCGGGTTCCAGGACATCCTCGAAATCCAGCGCGGCGACAAGACCAATATCTATGATATCTTCTACCAGCGCTCTGTTCCCGTGGTACCGCGGCAATGGGTGATCCCGATCACCGAGAGACTCGATGCCCGCGGCGAGGTGCTGACCGCGCTCGCCGAAGACGAGGTCAGGGCAGCGGCAGCCAGGATGGTCCAGGGCGGCATTAGGGCGGTGGCGATCTGCTTCCTGCACAGCTACCAGAATCCTATGCACGAGGATCGCGTTCGCGCCATCATCGAGGACATGGCGCCCGGACTGCTGGTGCTGACCTCCTCCGAACTTCTCCCGCAGTTTCGCGAATATGAACGCGCCAGCACCGCGGCCATGAGCGCCTACATCTCGCCGATCATGTCGCACTATGTCGACAAGCTGACGGAACAGCTCGAAGACAGGGGTTTTGGCGGCAGCCTTTTCATCACCCAGTCGAATGGCGGCGTGCTGCCGGCCAACGCCATCAGACGAGAGGTCGTCCGAACGCTGCTGTCCGGGCCCGCTGCTGGGGTCACCGGCGCCATCTATGCGGCGGAGCGAGCCGGTTTCCGCAATATTATCACCTTCGACATGGGCGGAACGAGCACTGATGTATGCCTGATCAACGACGGCCAGCCGCTGATCACGACGGAAAACCAGCTTAACAACCTGCCGGTCGCCGTGCCGATGATCGACATCGCAACCGTGGGCGCCGGCGGCGGCAGCATTGCGGCCGTCGACCGTTACGGCATGCTGCATGTCGGGCCGGAGAGCGCCGGCGCCGATCCCGGGCCGGCCTGTTATGGTCACGGCGGCGCCCATGCCACGGTGACGGACGCCAATGTTGCCCGTGGCGTCATCCGAGCAAAGACTTTTGCCGGGGGCAATTTCAAGCTCGATGCGCCTGCGGCCGATGCCGTGATCGCCCGGCTGGGCGATCAGCTTTCCATGTCGCCCGGTGGCGCTGCGGAAGCGATCACCCGAATTGTCGAAGCCAACATGACGCAAGCGATCCGGTTGGTCTCGACGCAGCGCGGCTACGATCCGCGCGACTATGTTCTGGTCGCGTTCGGCGGCGCCGGGCCTATCCATGCCGCATCCGTGGCTAACGAGCTTGGCATCGGCCGCGTGCTGGTGCCGCCGCATGCCGGCGTCCTCTCCGCCTTCGGTCTGCTGGTCGCCGATATCGCCCGCGACTATGTGCAGACGGATGTTGCGCTGGCCGACGATCTGTCGCCGCAAGATTTCCGCGCCAAGATCGCGGCACTGGTCGACAAGGCCGAGCGGGAGTTCCTGAGCCAGGGTTTCAATGCCTCGGAGTTGAAACTCTTTGCTGGACTGGACGTCCGATATCAGGGCCAGGCCTTTGAATTGCCCATTTCGATCGATCCCGCCACCGTCGGTGCCGAGCTTGTTGCCAGCAGGCTGCACGAGGCCCACCGCAAGCGCTATGGCTTCGCCTTCGAGAATGAGAGCGCAGAAGTCGTGAACTACCGGCTTAAGGTCGTCATTCCGCGCAAGACCAAAGACGTCGCCGTCCATGTCAACCATCATGACGAAGTTGCCTCCGAGGCAGGATCCATCCTGCTCCGCGGCGCCAAACTCGACACGGTTTTCTATAAGAGCGAAACCCTGAAACTTGATACGCCAGTCTCCGGACCGGCGGTCTTGGAAGCCGACACCTCGACCTGTTTCGTGCCGGAAGGCTGGACGGCGCGGATCGTCGAAAGCGGAAGTATTCTCCTCGAAAGGACGAGCTCATGAGCAAGGTCGATCCCGTCACCTTCAACATATTCACCAACAGCGTCCAGGCAATCGCGCAGGAGATGAGCAACGACTTCATCCGCACGGCCTATTCGACCGTCATTCGCGAGGCGGCTGATTGCTCGACATGCCTGGTGGACCGCAAGGGCAGGGTGCTGGCGCAGGCGCAGAACATCCCGCTGCATCTCAATTCAGTGAGTCCAGCGGTGCAAGGTGCGCTTGCCAAGACGCAGGTCGACAAGCTGACGGAGGACGATATCATCATCCTCAACGACGCCTACAATGGCGGCCAGCATCTGTCTGATATCTACCTGTTCTCGCCGATCATCCATGACGGCGTGCTGATCGGGTTCTCCGGTTCCGTAGGTCACCATGTCGATCTCGGTCACTCTCCAGGCTACAATCTTCATGCCCGCGACGTATTCGAGGAGCGCATGCGCTTCACACCGATGGTGTTTTCACTGTCACGCGACTGGAACGGTGGCATCCTCGAACAGCTCATCCGTGCCAATGTCCGGATCCCGCGCGATACGATCGGCGATCTCAATGCACAGATCACCGCCAACCAAACCGGCCGCCGGCGAATGAAAGAACTGATCGGCCGCTATTCGGTGGAAACGGTAATCGCCGCCTCAGACCAGTTGCTCGACTATGCCGAGTCCTTCATGCGGGAGGCGATCGCGGAGGTCCCGGACGGCGTCTACCAGGGTATAGACTATATCGACACGGATGGCCTGGACCAGAAGAACCTCAAGGTCTGCGTCACGGTCACCGTCAGGGGCGACAGTCTTCATCTCGACTTCGAAGGTACTGCGCCGCAGGTGAAAACCGCGATCAATTGCCCTCGCGCCTCGACGATCTCCTCGGCCTATTCCGCGCTGAAGATGTTGCTGACCAAACCGTCGATCCCGCTCAACGACGGCTCCTACCGGCCGATCACCATCGCGGCCCCGGAGGGCAGCATCGTCAATCCCATTCCCTTCGCACCCGTCGAGGGCCGCAACGTCGTCGTCATGCGGGTCTTCCAGTCCATCCTGCTGGCGCTTTCCAAGGCGTTGCCAGACCGCATCCCCGCGCCCGGCTACGACACGCGCACGGAGGTGGACCTGCACTGGCAGGGCAGGCGCACCTATCACGCGATTAGCGAGCAGCTCGGCGGCGGCTACGGGGCCGGTCCGCAGAATGACGGTGCCGACCAGCTCGACGATCCTCTCGGCAATTGCCGTAATACCCCGGTCGAGGCACTGGAGCTTTCGCAATCCTTCTTCCGCGTGGAACGCTACGAACTACGGCCGGACTCCGGCGGGGCCGGCCGCCATCGTGGCGGTCTCGGCGCGATCCGCACCTATCGCTTCCTTGAGGACGGCGTGCATATGAGCGTCTACTCCGACCGTTTCGAGAACAAGGCACCCGGGGTGCAAGGCGGGCATGATGGGTCGACCGCCTATATAAAGATTACTCGCCGCGACGGCAGTGTCGAACAATTGCCTCCGAAGGGTGCAGCGACCCTCAACCGTGGCGACCACCTCGAAGTCGCAATTGGCGGCGGGGCAGGCTATGGCGATCCGGCAACGCGTGATCGCGGACTCGTCGCCGATGATCTTGCATCGGGCAAGGTGACGGAACAGATGGCCTCGTATTACGAGCAGCCGCAGACGGGGAAGCGCGCGAATGCTTGACCTCATCCGGGACATTGAAGGCCAACCGGCGGCGTTGATTGACAACGCCGCAGTTCTCGAACGCGCCTACGCCGAACTTCCGGCCTGGATCGACAGCGGAGATTTTGTCGTAACCGGCATGGCGACCTCACTTTGGGCATGGCATTCGGCGACAATCGTCGCCCAGTCTGCAGCCGCGCGTCTGACGCTGGTCGATACGAGTGAATACCTGCGCTACGGCCCGGTTGCCGACGATGCTAGCCCGATCGTCATCACCAGCCGTTCGGGCGAGTCCGCCGAGATCGTCAAGGTGCTCGATCGGTTGCGGCCAGGCCGTGGCGTGATCGGCGTGACGGCCACCGCGGGATCCACGCTGGCCCAACGGTCATCGCACATCCTGGCGTTCCGCGCCGAGGAAGCGGCTTTTTGCAACACGCAATCATTCCTGATGACGCTAGCCGTGGCGCTCGCGTCGGCGGCAGGTGTAAGCGGGCGGCGCGACCTCGCCCCTGTGGCATGGGTGAAGAAGACAGCAGATGCGGTGGCTGGTATTGTTTCGCAGACGTCCGGCGCATTTGAAGAGGCGGCAGCGGCGCTTTCGGGCGCCCGTGTCGCGCTGATTACGAGCCGTGGCCATCTGCTCGGGGTAGCTCAGCAGGCGGCGCTGGACCTGCAGGAAGGAATGCGCCTTGCGGCGCTGCCGGTGCCAGGCGGCCTCTTGCGTCACGGACCCCTCGAATTGATCCGCCTCGCGGACAGCGCCATGATCATGCTGCTGCCGAACGACCATATGGCCGCTACGATGATACAGGCGGCGCAGGATGTGATCGCCAACGGTACCCCAGTGATCATCTTCTCGGCTAGTGAAGTGCCTTCGCCGGCCGGTTCGGTCGAAATCCGGGTGCCGGACCTCGGTATCGAACTCGCGCCCATCGTCTTCGCCGTGGCCTTGCAGCGCCTGAACGTCGCCCTTGCGGAGGCTTTGGGAATGAGCGCGATAGAACCCGTCCTCATTCCTAAGGTGACGAGGGTCGAATGAGCACAAAAATCCTTGCTATTGGGGATCTCACCATCGACCAGATCATGGCGCCGCTCCAAGACCTGCCGCGGTGGGGCGAGGAGGCCGAAGTCCACGACCTTGAAATCCGCCTCGGCGGAAACACCGGAAATTTCGCCCTGACGGCAAACGCGCTCGGCCTCGAAGTCGCGTGCATGGGACCGATTGGCCGGGACAGCAATGGCAGATGGGTCCGGGCCGAGCTCGAACGACACGGGCTGACGACGAAACACCTCCACGTCTGCAGCGATCTCGGTACGAGTGTCTCGGTAGCACTTGTAAAGGAAGATGGCGAGCGCCTGTTTGTCACCTATCCCGGCGCCCTTGCACACCTCGAGAACATGGTCGCGCGAGGCAATTTTCCCGCCGCTACTTATGCTTTGTTCTCCGGGTGGTGTCAGCCGCCACGAGTGGCCGCACCCGTTCTGGCCGCATGCTTCGACCGACTCCGCGCCCGCGGAACCACTGTCGTCATCGACCTCGCCTGGTCGGAGGCGAGCTGGCTCGTGCGGGACCAGCTGTTTGGCGCGCTTAGCCGGGCGAATATCGTGATCATGAACATTGATGAGGCGGCAGCCCTGACCGGCCGCACGGACCTCCCCGCGGTGATGGAGAGCCTTCGAGCGCACCTTGGAGCCGACATGATGATCATCGTCAAACGTGGTTCGGAAGGCGCAATGCTCGACGTTCCACATATGTCGCCGACAAACATTCCTGCGTTCAGGGTCGCGGAACCGCGAGCTGCAGTTGGTACAGGCGACAGCTTCAATGCCGGCTTTCTCCATGCACTCGCCGTGCAGCGCCTGACCCCCGTTGACGCTGCTCAGTTTGGATGCGACGTGGCCAGCTGGCAGCTCATGCATGGCCGGAAGGATCGTATCGACGCCGCCGAGATTCGGTCCCTGCGTACCGCCGGTCTTACACGAAGGGGAGCTATCGCATGATGCAGAGCCTCAAGATCGAAAACCTGTCCATTGCCTACGGTAGCAAAGTCATTTTGAAGGATATCAACCTGGACATCTCCGGCGGCGAGATCATCTGCCTGATCGGTGCGAGCGGCTGCGGCAAGTCGACGCTGCTGAATGCTGTCGCCGGGCTCGTTCCGCTCAAGTCCGGCTCAATCCGGTTGGACGACGAGGTGGTCACCGGACCATCGGCGGACCGCGTCATGGTCTTCCAAGAAGATGCGGTGTTTCCTTGGATGAAGGTCCGGCAGAATGTGGAGTTCGGCCTTAAGGTCAAAGGCGTGCCAGCCGCGGAGCGCAAGGCGATCGTCGATGACAAGCTTCGCGCTGTCGAACTCACCGGTGTAGAGGATCTCTACCCGCGCCAGCTTTCCGGCGGTATGCGCAAGCGCGTAGATCTCGCTCGGGCGCTTGCCGTCAATCCAAGCATGATCCTCATGGACGAGCCCTATGGCGCACTCGATGCCATGACCAAGGAGAGGCTGCAGGTGCAGTTTCTTGACGTCTGCCGAACAACTTCGGCGACATCGCTATTCGTAACCCACGACATCGAGGAAGCGCTTTTTGTCGGCGATCGCATCGTCGTCCTCGGGCGCAATCCCGGGCGGGTGGTCCATGTCATTGACGTCCCGTTCGGCAAGAAGCGAACGCTCGATCTCAAGCGCTCCGCTGAATTGCAGCATCTACGCGGCGAAATCGCCGATCTTATCCATTAGGAGGTGAAGCATGGCGGTTAAGGAAATGGATGCAGAAACCGAGGCCGCTGCGACAACGCAAGGGTCGTCGATGTCCGTGGATTGGGGTGGCTTGCTCAGGCGCCTTCTGGTGCCAACGGCGATCGTCTTACTTTGGTTCGCGGTAACGTGGGATCGTATGATCGATCCCATCTTCCTGCCGTCTCCCGCCGATATCCGCGATTCCGTGGTGTCGCTCTGGCCCCTTTTACCGGAAAGCTTCACGGCAAGCCTGGTCATGACTCTAGGCGGCTTCCTTGGGGGCACCGGGCTTGGGCTCGCGATCGGTCTGGTGATGGCTTACAGTCGGATGGCTCGTGAAGTTTTCGGCGGCGTCCTGGATTTTTTCAGACCGGTGCCGATCTTTGCTCTCATACCGCTCTTCATTCTTTGGTTTGGCCTCGGCAAAACCCCGCAGATCGCCATGATCATGTTGGGAACGTCGCTGGTGATCGGCGTCTCAACGATCGAGGCAATCAAGAACGTGCCTGCAGTCTACATCCGTGCCGGTCTGGTACTAGGGGCCACTCGCTGGACGATTTATAAATCCATAATACTGCCAGCCATCTTCCCACATCTACTCGGGGCGATCCGGGTCGCCGCAGCGGCATCCTGGGGCCTCGACGTTGCTGCCGAATACATAGGAGCGCAGGTAGGCCTAGGACATTTAATGATCATTCGCGTCCAGTATCTCGACACATCAGGGATCATGGTCATTGTGGCGATCTACTGCCTGCTGGCAGTAGCCCTCGACAAACTGGTCGTGGCGCTCGAGCGGCCACTCACGCGGTGGACGGAGAAGACCGCCGGTCGCGGTGTCGTTACGTCGATCACCGGAGCTTAATAAAGCGCTATTGGCGGCGCTCATAACGATAAGCCAGCAATGAACCAACCAGAGGTAACAGATATGAACAGGATCTTGAAAGTCCTGACCGGCATTGCCGTGTCAGCGGGTATGTTATTTGCCGCAAATGCGGCCAATGCAGAAGAACTAAAAACCGTCAAAATTGGCATCACCCCCTATTTTGACTACATGCCTTGGGTGCTGGCCAAGGACATGGGGCTCGACCAACAGCTTGGTTTGAATTTTGAGTTGGTCACTGTGGCGACTACGCCACAAGGCGTTGCCGCAATGCGTCAAGGAAGCGTCGACGTCGTTTCCTCCTGCCATGTTTGCGATTTTCCGCTCTATAAATCGGTGCCGTCTCTCAGAAGCTGGTTGATCACGGATCAGTTCAAAGGCTTCATCATTATCGGACGCACAGGCACCGAAACCTACGAGAGCGTGGTGGCCGGCAGCGACCCGCAACTAGCCAAGGAAAAAATCCTCAAGGGCTTTTCTGGCAAGACTTTTGCCTTGATGCCAGCAAGCTTCAGACCGCTCCTTTCCTCTGCCCTTTCGCAGGTTGGTATGAAGTACGAGGATGTCAAAATCCTCGAGTTCGGCGACGACGCTGCGGCAGCCCTGGCCTTCCAGCGCGGCGAGGGCGATTATTACATGGGCAGTCTTACCCAGGAGATCAAACTCCTGGCCAGGCCCGATAAGTACGTGAATGTCGGCGGCCAAGAGATCCTTGGTCCAGCCGGTCTGTGGTATTCAACCATGGTTTCGTCGCAGGAATGGCTGAACGCCAATGAAGACACCGTCCTCAAAATGTCGGCGATCTGGTCCCGGCTGGCGCGCTACATGAACGAGAAATATGACGAGACGGCGCCTAAGCTGATTGCGGTGAACAATGAGCGCGCCGCCGCCTCGTTTACGCCGGAAGATTTTAAGATCATGTTCGGCCTGCTGACCTTCCCGACTCTCGACGTCGCGGGAAAGACCGTGTTCAATCCCGAAAGTGATCTCTACTGGAAGCGATCCGTGAGCTTCTATGAGCAAAAGAACGCGTCTGACCTGCCAGCCGGCGTTAAGGCCGACGATAAAGCACTGGAAGAGGTCTACTTCCAGAAGCTGAAGGCCAATGCGAAGCTTGTCGAGTGGATCAACGCACCGCTCTAATGCGCGACGGGTAGGGTCTACCAGCATGGGCCCTACCCGAACCCCTCATTCTGTGAGGATCTTGGCGTGAACGTCGTTGAAAGTGGGATTGTCGCGAACGCTGCTATCGGTCACGAGAATGTCGATTCTCGAAAGCGGCGCAAACTTATATGCCCCCGCCGTACCGATCTTGTCGGGCGTTGCGATCGCCGCCACCTCCGCCGAGGCCTCCAGCATCGCCGCTTTGATCGACGCCTCATCGTAGCCAGCTGTCGTTAGGCCAAAGTCCTTGTGCAACCCATGCACTCCGATGAAGCAGATATCGGCACTTAGTGCCTGGATCTGCTCGAGAACGCGCGCACCCACTGTCATTTGGCTCCGCTTGTCGAACGTCCCGCCCAGCAGAATGACATCGAGATGTGGATGATCGGAGGTGGCGGTGGCTATCGCCGGGCTATTAGTAATGACTGTCGCCCTGAGGTCCAGCGGCAATTGTCTGGCAAATTCCAGATTTGTCGTGCCGCCATCAATCATGATCACTTGATCGGGAAGAACGATCTTCGCCGCTACCCGCGCCAGCTTCATCTTCATGTCGCGGGCAATTTTATATCGGCCTCGGAATGGCTGCTCCCCGGGCGTGATGGGAAGTGCGGCTCCATGTACACGCTTGATAAGACCGGCGGCCGCGAGTTCGCGGAAATCGCGGCGGGCGGTGTCCTCCGAAAGTGAAAAGCGATCGGCGAGATCGGCGGTCGAGAGCCGCCCCTTGGATCTAAGTTCCGCAAGGATGAAGTGGCGGCGCTCGTCCGGAGTTGATTCCAAATCCGTGATCTCCGTTGCAAGAATGTACCCATTCGTGCATATATCGGAATCATAAAAGCTGAACAAGGGTTGCGATGATGAGCGTTTTTAATGTGAGGGGAAATGTTGTCCTCCCAAACAGGGTGCTGGAGGATGCCGTGGTGCGATGCCGCGATGACCGAATTGTTTCAGTCGGTGCTGGCGATGGTGAAACCGGCACTGTTTGCACTCTTGACATGTCCGATCACTTCATTTGCCCCGGATTCGTTGATATCCACGTTCATGGGGCCGCGGGTGCAGACTACATGGACGGATTTGACGAAGCGGTCAGAACCGTGAATGTAGCCCATGCTCAGCATGGCACGACCTCTCTCTTTCCAACGACCACGACCGGATCGTTCGAGCAGTTGGATGCGATGGTTAAATCGTGCGAAAACGTGCAATCAAACTGGCAGCCGGAGCACGGCTCACGGATTGCGGGCGTCCATTTCTACGGACCTTACTTCGCTGAGGACAAGGTCGGTGTTCATTCGCCAGAAGGCCGGCGCGATCCGGTACGAGCGGAGTACGAATACTTCCTTTCCAAAAACATCGTCAGGATTGCGACTTGTGCATCAGAACTGCCCGGCGCTTTGGAGTTTTTCGACTTCGCCCGCGCGAGCGGATGTTTCATCACTTGTGGACACTCAAACGCAGTGTGGGGCGAACTAGATGCCGCATTCGCCCGGGGCATGCGGCATGTCGATCATTTTTGGTGTGCGATGAGCTCGGTTGCTTCTCTCAGAAGTCGGTTCGGCACACCAATGCAGGCCGGTATGGAACAGTATGTTCTCCTAAACGAAGAAATGAGCACGGAAGTAATTGCAGACGGCATTCATCTCTCCGACGACCTGCTGCGCTTTGCCTACGAGATGATCGGCCCGCACAGGACCTGCCTCGTCACCGATGCAAATCGCGCGATGGATGCGCCTCCAGGAACATATAGATTTGGCTCCAGGCTTGACGGAACGTGGGTGTACAGCGACGGTCAATCCGTTAGGGGGGAGGACGGAAGTCTAGCGAGTTCCATGCACGGCATGGACAGAATGGTGCGGACGATGGCCATGGCGGTGGGCAAGGACTTGCCGTCCGTAGTTCGCATGGCGTCACTGACGCCGGCACAACTAGCTGGTGTCGACGCAGATATTGGGAGCATCGAGCCAGGAAAACTCGCGGACTTCGCGATCCTGGACCGGAACCTGCATGTGAAATCGGTCGTCATCGGGGGCGTCGTCGTTTTTGGTGAAGGGCTGCGTGCGGGACAGGCGGCCCAATGAAGGTTCCCCGAGTCGCGCTTGGCATTGATGTCGGCGGCACCAAAACGCGGTGGATGATCACCCGCGATGGCGTACTGATTGCAGATCATCAGGTCTCAACACCGGCCTGGAGGCAAGGAGCCTTCTCAGACGAGGACTGTCTTCGTCTCAAGCAGATCGTCACCGCGACATTCGATGGTCCTGGGCCTGACCGGGTCGCCTTGGGAGCGAACGGCTGCAGCGACGACGAGGCCCTGGAGCGATGCGAGAGTGCACTCCAGCGGGCGACAAACTGGAACGTCCGCGTCGTCAACGACGCCGAACTCGTCGCAGCCACAGGCGGAGGACGGGGCATTTCCCTTATTGCCGGCACTGGTTCCATCGCCGTCGCGAGAGATCGTGCCGGCTATCTCAATTCGTCCGGTGGGTGGGGATGGCTTGTGGGTGACGACGGCGGCGGGGCGGGGCTGGTACGACGGGCCCTCCAGGAGGCGCTTGCGGCCGAGGATAGCGGCAGGCCTGACGAAATGTTGTCACACGCGCTCAAGGAGAGCCTCGGAATACCGAAACTACAGCAGGCCAATGAGAGATTGTCTGTCGCACCATCGGCGGCAATGATGGCGCGCCATGCGCCGGTCGTCTTCGCCGCAGCCGCTCAGGGGTCAGCCGCGGCCCGCCTCGTGCTGGCGGATGGAGCTTCTCACCTTGCCGACCTCGTCGGCCGGCTTCTGGGGCGGGGAGTACCAGGGCCGGTGTTCGCTGCCGGTGGCATATTCGAAAATCAGCCTAGTTTCTTCAACCAGGTAAGCCGGCTCATCCGGCAACGGCACAGGGTTATCGCGTTGTTGGTGCAAGATCCCCCGGTGGTGGGCGCTTTGCGGCTAGCGCAACAGATTGCATCACCTGTGGCACGCCGCCCTAGCTATTTGAGATTTTGCAACGCGGGCCTGGCAGATGCGGCTGGAACTTCGGTTCACGAGCCGATCGCGCCGTGACGGCCGATGACGTCAAGTGCCAGCCTGTGGCCAGCCTCCACGGAGGGGAGGACTGGTTGCCCGTCTAAGCGGGCGGCGAGATAGCCCGCATTGAAAGCATCGCCCGCTCCAGTTGGATCGACGACTTCGGTGGCTGGCACAACCGGAATATCCTTTGTCATGCCTTCGAATGCCGCGATCATTGGGCCTGAGCCGTTCTTAACGATGACTTCCTCGGCGCCCAAACCAACGTACCGACTAGCGCAGGCAAGCAGCGAAGCATCCTTGAAGTGCTCGCGCTCGTCGGCGAAGGTAGGCAGGATGACATTTGCCAGTCTTGCGGCGGCCATGACGCCCGCCCGCATCTGGCTCGGCGAATTCCAAAGCGCACGGCGGATGTTCGGGTCGAACGCTACGCGGGTGCCCCTCTTGCTGACACGCTTTAAGTTGCGAAGGAAGGAGAGCCGCCGGGTGAGCGGTAGTATCGCCAACGTTATGCCGCTGAGGTAAATGATATCTGCGGCCGACATCGCATCCCAAAGAGCATCGTCGTCGTCAGCGAGGTGTCGCGCAGCGGAGTTTTTTCGCCAGTAGGTGAATTGGCGGTCACCATTTTCCTGATGGACGATATAGAGGCCAGGGTGATGCGTCCCGAGCGCGGGGCTCCCCGCGAGTTCGATCCCGCTGCGGATGATGAAATCACGCATGGAGCGAGAGTGAACATCGCATCCTGTCGCAGTAAAAAAGACAACGTCCCAATCGGAAACAGGCAGAAGTCGCCGCACATGCCACGCGGTATTCAAGACGTCCCCGGCAAAGCCAAACTTTAGCGCGCTGGCCTGGCCCGAAATCTCGATCATCGCTTCGCCGATGAATAGAGCCTTTCTTTTCGTCATATCATGGGCTCCGGGCCTTCTTACCACATGACGTCGCCGCCGTTCGGCGACAGGCTCTGCCCGACCATGAACGCTGCTTCGTCGCTTGCGAGGTAGAGATAGGCAGAAGCGATCTCCTCGACCGTGCCAATTCGTCCAATCGGCAATTGGGCAACTTTCCATTCCTTCCAGGCGGGATCGCTGGCATGCCACATCTGCGTGTCGGTCGGCCCTGGACAGACGCAGTTCACTGTAATCCCACTCGACGCGACCTCCTGGGCGAGGGAGGCGCTGAATGCGACGAGAGCTGCCTTCGATGCGCAATATGCTGCCTGCCGAGGGGCCGGCCTGTGGGCTAGTTGCGAAGCCGTGTTGATAATGCGCCCAAAGCGCCGTTCCAGCATATGAGGTAGCACGGCCTGTATGGCGTGCAGCGTACCATCGAGGTTTACGTCGAACACGCGCCGCCATTCCTCGTACGTGACCGCGTTGAGATCACACGCTGGCGTGCCCGTGCCGGCATTGTTGACGAGGATATCGATATGACCGAGCTGCTCGATTGCGCGTTCGACCACCGATCGAACAGCATCGGCATCGGTGACATCGCAGGCGATGCGGCTGTCCGTCTCGCCCAGCGGCAGTTCCCCGGCGCTGAACATGTCGGCGGTGCAGACCCGAATCCCCGACGTTTCGAAGAGGTTGACCACGGCCGCGCCGATTCCGGATTTTCCCCCGAAGACGAGCGCGGTGCGGTCTTCGATGCCTCGCATGGTCAAGCCTCCACCCGCGCCCGCGGTAGAAAACGGCCGTAACCGGGCTCTCCGCAGAATTCGCCATTGTCGACGATGACCTCGCCGCGCAGCAGGACCGACACCACCCGTCCTCTGACCTTCATGCCTTCGTAGGCCGAATAATCCACGGCATGATGGAGATCGCGGTTCCGGACGATGCGTTCGGCATCGGCGTCGAAGAGAACGATGTCGGCGTCGCTGCCGACCGCGATCGTACCCTTGCGGGGTGCCAGCCCGAAAGTCCGTGCCGGGCGCGAGCAAGCGAGGTCGACGAATTGTTCGATCGTGATTCGGCCCTCGACGACGCCCTGATACAGCATGACGAAACGCTCCTCGATGCCGGGGAGGCCGTTGGGGATCTTCGTGAAATCGTCGCGCCCGCCCTGCTTCTGGTCGTGAAAGCGGGTCGAGGAATGATCGGACGAGACGGTCTCGAGAATGTTGTGGCGCAGGGCAAGCCAGAGCGCGTTTTTGTCTTTCGCGGTCCGGGCGGGTGGAGAGAAGACATATTTCGCGCCCTCGAAACCAGGTTGGTCGAGGCTGTCCTTAGTCAGGAAGAGATAATGGGTGCAGGTCTCGGCGAGAACCGGGGCACCGCGCAGTTTGCCGCGCACGACCTCTTCGAGTGCTTCAGCGCAGGTGACGTGAACGACGTAGAGCGGTGCGCCGGTCATCTCAGCCAGGGCGATGGCGCGGGCCGTCGCCTCGGCCTCGGCGCGGGCAGGCCGGCTCTCGGCATGGTATTTTGGCGCCGTCTTGCCCTCTCGCAGATATTTCCGTTGCAGGTGGTCGATCGCATCGCCGTTTTCAGCATGGACCATTACCATCGCGCCGCAGCGTTTCGCCATTTCCATAGCCGTGACCAGTGCCTGGTCGTCCACCATCGCCCCGCCCTTGCCCGACATGAAAAGCTTGAAGCTGGTGATCCCCTTCTCAGGCAATGTCTCCAGTTCCGCCGCGATGCTGTCGCTGAAGTCAGGAATAAGCATGTGATAGCCATAGTCGATTGCGGCCTTGCCCTCGGCCTTGCCATTCCAGTTCGCTATGCCGTCCGCGAGCGTGCCGCCAGGCGTCTGCTGGCAGAAGTCGATGAGCGAGGTCGTGCCGCCGCAGGCCGCGGCAATTGTTCCGGAGCGGAAGTCGTCAGCCGTCATCATGTCGAGCGAAGGCGCGTCGAGATGGGTATGGACATCGACGCCGCCGGGCAGCACCAGCAGGCCTGCCGCCGATAGCGTGCGTCGCGCCGCCGGAGGCGTCCCGCCGATTTGCACGATGCGGCCGTTATCGATGCCGATATCAGCCTTGAATGTCCCTGCGTTCGTAGCGATTGTTCCGTTGACAACAATTAGGTCGATCATGTAGCTCATTCTTTATGCAGAACATCATACTTCAAATAGAACATAGGGTGATGCCTGCGCCCGGTCAACGGCTTTTGGATTACAAACATCGAAAAGCTGTGTTAGGCCTCGACACTCGCGCAAGGTTCACATCATGACGTCTTCTCGCCCACCGGTAACTTCCGATTCTGACTCGTCTTTGCAGCCACCCGAAAAGCTGAGCCATGACGGCACTCACTGGATGGTCACGTCGAGCGCCGGGGAGGGGAAGAAACCGGGTCTCGGTCTGGTGCCGGCGCTGGATAAGGCCATCGCCATCATCGAGTATCTGAACTGGCAGCCGGCTGAGCAGGCGACGCTCGCCAATATCTCGTCGGCGCTGGAAATCACGAAGAGCCATTGCCATTCGATCCTCAAGACGCTGCAGGAGCATGGCTGGCTGCGATTCGACGAGCGCGCCAAGACCTATGCCCTGCATCCCGGGCTGCTGGGCAGCGTTTCGAAGCTCCTGGCAATCCCGATGATCGACATCATCCGGACCGAGATTTCCAGCCTGGTGTCCTCCATCCGGCTTCCTTGCGTGGTTTCGCAACCGATGCCCGACCAGACGTTCATGCTGATCGACAAGTTTCACGACCCAATGCGCATCGAGGTCTCGCTGCCGATTGGCTTTCGTTATCCCCGCGATGCTTCGGCGCAAATGCGGGCCTATCTCGCCTGGATGCCGGACGAAAAAGTCCACACCTGGTTCGAGGACTGGAAGCCGGTCCGGTATACCGCCGCGACGTTGACGACACAGAAGGAAATCCTTGCCGAGTTGCAGGCCACTAGGAAGCGCGGATATGCCCGTAGCCGCGCCGAGTTCACCGATGGCCTGATGGCGCTCGCCCTTCCGATCTTCGGGAAGAGCGGGGAGGTGGAGTTCGTGGTCAACTGCTCGGCACCCATCGATGTGATGAGCGGTCTCGAAGGCGAGGTGTCGGCGGCAATGCGGCAGGCGGTGCAGAAAATCCACCAGCAGACCCTTGCGCGGCTTCCACGCGACTTCGCAGGATAGGGCGGCACGGCCGCCTCATTCCTTCGTGAGGTTCCGAATCAAGCTCCCCTGAATGCCCATCGTACAGATTCGCGTGCACGCGGCTGCCCGCTGTCCTCGCTGCCATCGTCCGTTCCTTGACCGTTTTTTGATGTCCTGATCCCGGGGGCGCCCGGCGGACGATACGGTTTCGCTAGTAGATGGTGTCGCTGGCGACGCCCTTCGTCACCGTCATGCGGGAGGTCAAGGAATGCGCTACCTCTGGAAAAAGCCGCTGCGCATGTCAAATGCCAAGCTGGTCGCTGAGCTCGGCTGCGAGCCGCAGACGCCGATTGACGAAGCCGTGCGTGCCTCGCTGGTGGCGCTCGGCTGCCTGTCGAGGACCGCCGGGCTGCTCCCAAATCGCGAGGCGATCCCGGACTAGCTGAGTTCGGCAAGCGCGATGCGGGCGACCGTCAGCTGCAGATCTGCACTCGCCGTCGAGCCATCGCCCAGTAACCAGGCGGCCGACAAGCCGGAATAGGCAACGATCCATTGCAGCAGGCGGCGGGGCTCGATGCCTGTCTCGGCTGCGACGATCGGCAACTGGCGCTGCAGGCGGCCAGGGGCGGCGATGATGTCAAGATCCCTGTTGGCGAAGGTATTGGCGAAGTCGAAGCCGCGTTCGCCATGGAGCCCCTTCGGATCGATCGCCAGCCAGCCATCCTCGCCGAAATCGAGGATATTGCTGTGGTGGATATCGCCATGGAGGACTGCCACGGCCTGCGGCTCGGCGAGCAATGTCCTGGCAATGCGGTCGCAATCGGCAAGTGTGCCGCCATGGGCCGCTGCCGCGGGCGCCAGTTCGCGGAACCATCGGTCCAGCGGGATCAGCACCGGCAGCGGCTTTTGGCGCGGGGCGTGGAGAGCGTTGACGGTGCGGCAGATAATCCGCGTCGCCTCATCGTCCCGCCAATCATGTGCCATATTGAGCAGCGACTGCGGGCTGAGCGAACGTTCCATCAGAACGGCGTGGCTGTCATGGGCATAGACGCGCGCCGCACCCTTGCCATCCCACCAATCCAGCACCGCGCCACCGGCCCGCTCCGCCTCGTCCTCCGACATCTTCAGCATGGCCGGCTTGCCGCGCCAGAGGACTGGCAGGAGCTTGCTGCTATGGGTGACGATCGGCTGGCCGTCGAGCGTGAGGGACCAGCTGGAGAGGTAGGGTTCGAACATGGGGTGGAAGGTAGGGGGCGGAAGGACCGGTTTGAAGGGGGCAGAGCCTACTCGCCTCCCTCATCCCTGTGACGAGCACAGGGATGAGGGAGAGTGAAACGGTGGGGCCATCAACAGAGAAGAGCGGTCATGGAACCTCTTACTTACAACCCCGCCTCGGCCATCCAGATCTCCGCATCCGCGCCGGCGGGGATGCGCAACGGCGCGGCTGGATCGGTGGCGGCGCGCCAGATGGCGTCGGCAACGTCAGGCGCATGGGTCACCGGACCCGCATCTTCCTGCACGCTTTTCACGAATTGCTGGATCAGCGGCGCGTAATCGGGATCGTCGGCGCCGCGCAGATGCGGCCGGGCGTTCTGGCCGAAGCGGGTCTCCGGCGAGCGGCCGGGTAGGACGATATGGACCCGCACGCCGAACGGCGCAACCTCTACCGCGAGGGACTCGCTCAGGGCGTTCACCGCTGCCTTGCTCGCCCGGTAGACGCCGATAACAGGCAGCACCTTGACCGTCACCGTGGAGGTGACGTTGACGATCACCCCAGCCCTGCGCCGGCGCATCCCGGGTAGAAAGGCCTGGATCATCGCCAATGTGCCGATCACGTTGGTCTGGAACAGAGACTGCGCGGTTTCGGGGTCGGTCAGCTCGACCGGCGCCGGCGCGCCGAAACCGGCATTGTTGACGAGCACGTCGACAGGACCGGCGGCCTTTGCCCCCGCAGCGACGCTTGAGGGATCGGTGACGTCGAGCGCCAGGAGGCGCAGGCGATCGGAGACCGGCAGTAGGCTGGTATCGGGCGTGCGCATTGTGGCGATCACCTCCCAGCCGCGCTGCAGGAACAGTTTCGCAGTCTCGAGGCCGAAGCCGGACGAGCAGCCGGTGATCAATATCCTGGGCATGTGCTTCTCCATGTGAAAAGGAATGCAGCGATGGTAGTGACCAGAGACAAGACTTTATATAGCCTAAAGTCTCCATTTCTTTAGCGTTGGTCCTGATATGACTATCGATCCGCTTGCCGAAATCGTCACCTTGCTGCAGCCGGCAGCCCGCTTCTCGAAGCTGGTGGAATGCGCCGGTACCTGGCGCATCCAGCGCGAGGCGACCGGCGAGCCTTTCTATTGTGCCGTCCTCGAAGGCGCCTGCCGCGTGACGTTCGGCGACGATCCGCCCTTCATCCTTCAGGCCGGCGATTTCGTGCTGGTGCCGGCGATGCGCGATCTCGTCAACGAGAGCCTCGATGCCTCTGCCGATCTGCCCGATACGATCCCGGCGCAGCTCGCCGACGGTCGTTTTCGCGCCGGGCGGGCCGAGGGACCGGCGGATCTCAGGATGCGGATCGGCCATTGCAGCTTCGGCGCGCCGGATGCGGCGCTGCTCGTGCCGCTGCTGCCCGAGGTGGTGATCGTTCGCGGCGAACCGCGGCTGGCGACGCTGATGCAGCTGGTCGGCGAGGAAACGCGCGGGCGGCGCCCCGCCCGGGAACTGGTGCTCGAGCGCCTGCTGGAAGTGCTGCTGATCGAGGCGCTGCGCTCCGGAACGGATACGACGGACGCGCCTGGCCTCAGCCGCGGCCTCGCCGACGAGCGCTTAGCGGCCGCCCTCTACGCCCTGCATGCCCGCCCTGCCCATCCCTGGACGGTCGCCGATCTCGCCGCCGAGGCAGCCCTCTCCCGCTCCGCCTTCTTCGTCCGCTTCAACCGCGTCATCGGCGTGGCGCCGATGGAATATCTGCTCGCCTGGCGCATGGCACTGGCCAAACAGCTGCTGCGCCGCCGGGAGCTCAGCATGGACGCGGTGGCCGAGCGCGTCGGTTACGGGTCGGCCAGCAGCTTCAGCGTCGCCTTTGCCCGCTATGCGGGGATGCCGCCGGCGCGGTATGCGCGGGGTGGGTGAGAGGTTGGCGGAGGCGGAGAGGAGGGTCGCAGGTGAGCTGCTTGCAGGGGAGGTCACGGGATGCGGGCGGCAGATAGTGCGCAAAAATGCTGACACAGACGGGCAAGCCGCATTCGGCAAGCCTAATCGAAAGAGTCACTCACGGCGCAGACGCGCCGTGGCTGGATTCCTGTGCTCGTCACAGGAATCCTATGTGTCTGACCTGTGATTAATAGCTGCGGGAGGAAGGGCCAGCCACGGCGCGTCTGCGCCGTGAATGTCTCATCAAGCGGGGACGGCTCCCGCGCCCAGGATTGGGGCGCACTGGATTCTTGTGACAAACAACGGAATGAGGGAAGTGGGGGAGATGTCGGCCGCCCAAAAAGAAATTCCGCCTCGACGGGCGGGATTTCTCGGTTCTGAAAGTCGTTACGCGGCCTTGTCGATCAGCGGGTAGTCCGCGTAGCGCTTAGCGCCGCCGCCGGAGAAGGTAGCCTGGTCGCCGGCGTTGAGCGGCAGGTTCTTCTGAAGGCGCTCGACGAGATCCGAGGGGCGGTGAAGGGCTTGCCGAAGGCGACGAGTTGAGCGGCCGGTTTCGACGGCGGTGATCGCCAGGTCGCCGTCGTAGCCGTTGTTGACCATCCCAATGCGCCTTGCCGCCAGCCTTTTCATAAGCGGCGCGCAGCGCTGCGTAGTCGAAGGAGGGGTTGGTGCCGCCTTCGACGATATGGATATAGGCGAGATCGTACTTCGCCAGTCCCTCGACCACATGGGTGAAGACGGCCTGCGGGTTGAATCGTCGCTGTCGTTCGACGGCGTGACCGGCGAGAGGGCGGATTTCGGTGCGGCCGGCGCCCGATTTGATCCGCGTGCAGCGGGGATTATGCACGCCCGAAAGTCGCGGACGCTACCGGCTGCGAACAAATATCGGCGAGGCCGCCGCAAAAACCCTCTTGACAGAAAAATTCCAGATGGTTGAATGATCCACATACAGAACGTCATTCTGTATATAGAATTTTGTGAGGAGGGGAACGAAAATGTCCACCACAGTAAAACAAACGAAATCAGCTGCCCGTCTGCGCGGTACGAAGAGTTCGGTCTTCGCCGCCGGTCTCGCAGCGCTGGCATTATCGCCGGCATTCGCCGAAGAGATCACCATCGCGACGGTGAATAACCAGGACATGGTGATTATGCAGGAGCTCTCAGGCGAGTGGGAGCAAAAGACCGGCAACACCATCAACTGGCTGGTCCTCGAAGAGAATGTGCTGCGCCAGCGCGTCACGACCGACATTTCCACCAATGGCGGCCAGTTCGACGTCATCACAATCGGCTCTTACGAGGCGCCGATCTGGGGCAAGAATGGGTGGCTCATTCCGGTCGATGATCTCGGCGCGCAGTATGATTACGCTGATATCTTCGAGACGGTAAGGAAGGGGCTTTCGGTCGACGGAAAGATCTTCGCGCTGCCGTTCTATGCCGAAAGCTCGATGACATATTACCGCCGGGACCTGTTCGAGAAGTCAGGCATCACCATGCCTGAGCAGCCAACCTATTCCCAGATCGCGGAATTCGCCGCCAAGGTTAACGACCCGGAGCACAAGGTCTACGGCATCTGCCTTCGGGGCAAGCCGGGTTCGGGCGAAAACATGGTTCCGATCATGACGTCGGTCAACACCCATGGCGGCAAGTGGTTCGACATGGAGTGGAAACCCCAGATCAATGGCGAGCCCTGGCACAAGGCTGTGAACCTCTATGTCGATCTGCTCAACAAATACGGCCCTCCGGGCGTGACGTCCAACGGCTACAACGAAACCCGCGCACTCTTCGCCAGCGGCAATTGCGGGATGTGGATCGATGCGACTGTGGCCGCAGGCTACCTGTACGATCCGGCAGAAAGCAAGGTCGCCAATTCGGTCGGCTTTACCAAGGCGCCAATTGCTGACGTCCCGAACGGCGCAGCACTGCAATGGGCATGGGCACTTGCGATCCCCAAGTCGTCCGCCAAGGCCGATGTGGCCAAAAGCTTCATCGCCTGGGCGACGTCGAAGGAATATATCCGCGGGGTCGGCGAGAAGAAGGGATGGATCCTGATCCCGCCCGGCACCCGCCAATCCACCTATGACCTGGCCGAGTACCAGAATGTCGCGCCCTTCGCGAATTTCGTCAAGGATGCGATCCTTTCGGCCGATCCGACCAAGCCAAGCAAGGACCCCGTGCCCTATACCGGCATAACCTACGCTTCGATCCCGGAATACCAAAGCATCGGCACCGAGGTCGGCCAGCAGATCGCCGCCGCCCTGACCGGCCAGCAAACGGTTGACCAGGCGCTGACGGCCGGCCAGGCCTTCACGGAGAAGACAATGGAGCAGTCCGGCTACTTGAAGAAGTAGTCAGCTTTTCCTCCCGGAGCTGCGCTCGGCCGTCCAATTGGTCGGGCGCAGGTTCCGGATCGCATTGGAGATCGTGCATTGAATTCGACATCGACCGCAGCCCACCACGGCATGGCCGGAGCGGAGCCTTCCGCCCAGGCGGAGCGCAGCAGGCCCAAGGCCTATCTCGTTGCGCCCTCCATCGCGGCGCTCCTGGTCTGGACCACTGTCCCGACCGTCATGACCCTCTGGTTCTCCTTCCAGCACTACAATCTAGTGAATACGGCCGGGCGGGAATTCGTCGGCTTCGACAACTACCTCTATTTCTTTAGCTCGAGTTCACTGGCGATCGCCGCATTGAATTCGATCTATGTGGTTCTCGGTGTCATCGCGATCACGGTGGTTCTCGGGATCGGCCTGGTCTTGCTGCTCGACCGGGATTTCGCAGGCGCAAAGTTTGCTCGCGTGCTCGCGATCTCACCGTTCTTCGTCATGCCGACGGTCGCCGCACTGATCTGGAAGAACCTGCTACTGGATCCGGTCAATGGCTTGTTGGCGACGCTGCTCGGTCTCATCGGGCTCCCGGCAGTGGACTGGTTTGGAAGCTTTCCGATGTTTTCGATTATCGTCATCATCGCCTGGCAATGGATCGGCTTCTCGACGCTCATCCTCCTGACCGCCCTGCAATCGCTCGATCATGAATTAAAGGAAGCAGCAGGCATGGACGGTGCAGGCGCCTTCGCGACGTTCCGCTTCATCATACTGCCGCACCTGGCGCGGCCTATCGGCATCATCGTCATGATCGAAACGATCTTCCTCCTGTCTGTCTTCGCAGAGATCTTTGTGACGACATCCGGCGGCCCGGGTCTGGCTTCGACCAATCTCTCCTTCCTGATCTACGTGCAGGCGCTGTTGCGCTTCGATGTCGGCCTCGCGTCCGCCGGCGGCGTGATCTCGATCATTCTCGCCAATATCGTCGCCTATTTCCTGGCGAAGACCGTGTCCCGTTCGCTGGAGATTTGACCAATGGCAACGCCCGGATCTTCATCTTCGACAAGCCTGAACTTCATCGCCGGGTGGGCCGCGGTGATCCTTCTTATCTTCCCCATTCTTTGGATGTTCCTGACCAGCTTCAAGACCGAGATCGACGCACTGTCGCCCGAAGCGTCGCTCATCTTCCGGCCGACGCTCGACAATTACCGCACGGTTCTCGCCCGTTCTCATTATCTGAGCTTCGCGCTCAATAGCATCTACACCTCGGTCGCCGCGACCGTGCTGGCGCTGGTGATCGGCTTTCCCGCGGCCTACAGCATGGCGTTCTTTCCGACCGCGAAGACCAGGGGCACGCTGCTCTGGCTGCTCTCGACCAAGATGATGCCGCCTGTAGGGGTCCTGGTCCCAATATATATTCTCTACCGCGACATGAAACTGATCGACACCCATGTCGGGCTCGTCGTGCTCTTCACCTTCGCCAATCTGCCGATCGTGGTCTGGATGCTCTACTCGTTCTTTCGCGATATCCCGCGCGATATCCTCGAAGCCGCCCGCATCGACGGCGCTGGGTTGTGGGAGGAGTTTCGATATGTCCTCATTCCGCTCTCCGGTCCGGCGCTCGCCTCCACCGCGCTGCTGTCCATCATTCTCTGCTGGAACGAAGCATTCTGGAGCATCAATCTCACGACGACCAAGGCCGCGACGCTCGCGGCGTTCATCGCCACCTATTCTGCGCCCCAAGGCCTGTTCTGGGCTAAGTTGTCGGCCGCCGCCGTCCTCGCGATCGGACCCGTGCTGATCATGGGCTGGATAGGCCAGCGTCATCTCGTCCGCGGCCTCACATTCGGAGCAGTGAAATGAGCGAGCCGAAATCCGACGCGAAGCGTCTGCGCGTGCTGGTCACCGGTGCGGCGGGCCTCATCGGCAAGGCTGCCGCGCACGCGCTGCGCCGCGAAGGCCACCTGGTCCTGGCGACCGACCGGACCACATCAGCCGATTGCCAGGCACTCGATTTCACCGACAGGCGGGCGACCGACGCTCTCATCGACAGCGGTATCGATGCCATCGTTCACTGTGGCGCGATTTCCGGTCCCGCCGATGCCAGGAACAATCCGGAGTTGATCGCGCCCGTCAATGTCGGAGGCACGATGAACCTGCTGGAGCTTGGGCGTAGAGCTGGCATTCGCCGCTTCGTCTATTGTTCCTCCACCAGCGTCTATGGCGACATTTCCGGCGACGGTCCCGTCGCCGAGGATGTCTTGCTCAGGCCCAAGAGCCTCTATGGCGCCTCGAAGGCTGCCGGCGAACTCGTCGTGGCCGGCTACGGCCAGCAGTTCGGGTTCAGCACGATCGCACTTCGGATCAGCACGGTCTATGGCCCCGATCGCAGGCATTTCTGCGCCATCCGCACCCTTGTCGATGCGGCCGTGCAAGGGCGTAGGGGCCTGCTCGATCATGGGCTCCACGACTTCCGGCAATATGTGCATGTCGGCGATGCCGCCGCGTCGATCGTTCTGGCGCTCGAGGCCGAGCGGCCCTTGCGATCGAGCTACACGATCACCGGTGGCGAGCGCCGGGATCTCGACAGCATAGCCGGGCTGGTCTCCCGCCTCGTTCCCGGTTTCGACTACGAGATCGGTGAGAGCACCGACCCCGGCGAAGACCGCCATCCGCCATTCTCGATCGCGGCGGCCGAAAACGACCTGGGCTATGTGCCCCGCATATCCATGGAACAGGGCATTGCAGAGTTGATCGCCCATGTTCGCGCTTATGGCGCCATAACGGAGAAGGCATGATGACCCGTGTCGTGAGGATCGCAGCGGCGCAGATGGGACCGGTGAATTCCGGCGAGCCGAAGCGGGTAACGGTTGAGCGCATGATGCAGCTTCTCGAGCGGGCGGCGGATGAAGGCTGCGATCTTGCAGTCTTTCCCGAGCTTGCCCTGACCACCTTTTTCCCCCGGGCCTATCTGGCCGATCTCGTCGAAGCGGACGGCTTCTATGAGCATGCGATGCCGAATGCTGACGTGCAGCCACTCTTCGATCTCGCACGTGGCCGCGGTATCGGCTTCAGCCTGGGCTATGCCGAGATTGCGGTCGAGAACGCGGTCGTCCACCGCTACAACACCCAGATCCTCGTGGGTGGAGACGGCGGGATCGTGTCCAGGTATCGCAAGGTTCACCTGCCCGGCCATACGGATCATCGGCCTGCCGATCCGTTTCAAAATCTGGAGAAATACTATTTCGAGGTCGGCAATCTTGGCTTTCCGGTGGTGGATGCCTTCGACGGTCGGGTCGGCATGTGCATTTGCAACGACCGTCGGTGGCCGGAAACCTATCGGATGATGGGGCTGAAAGGTGTCGAGCTGATCGTGCTCGGCTACACGACCCCGCTCCACAATCCCCGCGCCGACCAGTCGGCGGAGCTGCGCATGTTCCAGAGCCGGTTGTGCATGCAGGCGGGAGCGTACCAGAACTCCACCTTTGTCGTCGGCGTCGCCAAGGCGGGCAGGGAAGATGGCGTCGACCTCATGGGCGGATCGTGCATCATCCATCCGGACGGCCGCGTTATCGCCGAGACCGGCGGCCTGGGCGACGAGATCGCGGTCGCGGATTGTGATCTCGACGATTGCCTGAACGGCAAGGCGGAGGAATTCAACTTTGAGCGCAACAGGCGGCCCGAACTTTATCAGGGGCTTCTCGCGCCGCATGGGAGTACACGATGACGGCAGTCAGCATCGAAGGCCTGAACAAGCATTTCGGCGCCATCCACACACTCAAGAATATCAACCTGCATGTCGAGGACGGCGAGTTCGTCGCCCTGGTCGGCCCCTCGGGCTGTGGCAAGTCCACGCTGCTACGGATCATCGCCGGCCTCGAGAGCGCCGACGGCGGCTCGATCAGGATCGGCGGACGCGATGTTACCCATCTGCCCTCCAAGGCGCGGGACATTGCGATGGTCTTCCAGAGCTACGCGCTCTACCCGCATATGACTGTGGCGGAAAATTTGGGCTTCTGCCTGCGCATGCAGAAGCGGCCGGAAGGCGAGATCAGGTCGAAGGTTCTGGAGGCGGCGAACACGCTGCATCTCGAAGCACTGCTCGAGCGGCGACCCAAGGAACTGTCGGGAGGGCAGCGACAGCGCGTTGCGATGGGTCGGGCGATTGTTCGTGATCCGCAGGTCTTTCTGTTTGACGAGCCGCTTTCCAACCTCGACGCGAAGCTTCGCGTTATTATGCGCGCAGAGATCAAAGAGGTGCAGCAGCGCTTCAAAACGACAACAATTTACGTCACACATGACCAGATCGAGGCTATGACCATGGCTGATCGGATCGTGATTATGGACAAGGGAGAAATCGTGCAGGTCGACTCCCCGATGGAACTCTATCGCAGGCCGCGCAATACCTTTGTCGCGGGCTTCATCGGGTCTCCGCAGATGAATTTCATCGATGCCCGGCGTGATGGGACCGGCAGCATTTCACTAGGCCCTGACGTGGCATTTCGCTCAGACGCTGCCTTATCGGGCAAGGCGAACGAAGTCGTTGTCGGAATCCGTCCCGAAGATCTTCTCCTCGACGACGAGGGCGGCCTTCAGGCGAGGGTAACGCTAGTCGAGCCTACCGGGGCGCAGACCTTTGTCCATGCCTCCACCGAAGACGGCAACCATCTTGTCAGTATCGAAACCGGCGGACGACGCGTCCGTTCGGGAGACTATATTCGGCTGAAGCCCGTCATGCACCAGCTGCATGTGTTTGACCGTGCTTCGGGCGAGCGTCTCGATGTCGCGTGATGTATTCAAGCCTGAAGCTGTACCTCCTACAGAGCAGGAAAAGAGTTCGGCCACCGCTTCGCCTGCTTGCTATTAAGTTGGCGACGCCGCGCCCACGTCGAAGCGCACCCGGCCGACTATGGTGCCGCCGACCCCGAGCTCTCTGATTCCGTGACCTGGGACACCCGCGGCCATTTTGTTGTACCCGTTATCTATATTGCTGACGGGTTCGACGCAAAAATAGTCTTCGTCTTTCGGCGCGAAGACAACCAGTTTGTCAAAGAGGCCGTGCGCGCGAATGATGATTTGATAGCCACGGCTTGGCCAAGTCAGCGTCGCTCGCCGGTTCCAACCAGAATAACAGTCATCGGCCACCAGACCAGTAAGAACGCGCCCAGCGGAGAAATCCTTATCTGGCGGGGTCGATTGCGCCTCTCCATTGGCATCGTCAAGAGCACAAGGCCAAATGTAAGGATTCTTAGCCTTCAATGTCGTGTCGCTGTCTTTCGGGAAGAATGGGTGAAAACCAATTCCCGCGGGCATCACCTTATTATCAGCGTTCGTTACCGAGAGCTCCGCTTCTAGGCCGCTCGGCACTAGTCGCAGTTTTTGTCGAGCATCAAACTTAAATGGGAATCCATCCCTACAGCGATATTGCAGTCGAAGATCAAGCATCGTCGCCGACCGTTCGACGATTTCCCACTCATTAACCCATCCGTTTCCGTGGATCGGCTCACGCAGCATAGAGTGGGTGCGCGCGAGCTCAAAACTCTCGCCACCAAATCGGAAGCTGCCACCAACGACCGGGCCTGAATAGGGGACCAATGGAAAGCAGCCCATAGTAAGAGGATCGGCTTCAACCGTCGCGTCGGCCCTCGGGGTGCGAAAAAGGTCCTTGGACTTGTTGTTCCTGCAAACCCGCCACGCGTAGATTGCTCCGCAGCGCGGCTCTACGAGTAGCTCATCCGACAACAGTTGCAGCTTTTCCATCTCGATCCATCTCGCCCGAAGCCGGTTTCAGGGCCTCTGGAGCACCTTACAAAATTTTGCTTGACTGTAAACACTCTTAACAGTTAAGAGCATTTACAATTATGGAGTATTGCTATGACAGTTGCGACCTCTGCCGGAATTATGCGGGAAGCCAACGCCCTGACGGTGTTGAGGACGGTTGAGATGCATGATGGTCTGTCGCGAGTAGAGATTGGCAGGATGACCGGCCTGTCCAAGCCGACCGTCAACGCCATAGTTGCCGACCTTGTTGCCCGGGAATATTTCCGCGAAACCGTCGCGCCGCAAATCGCGAGAGTGAACCCAGGACCGCAGGCGAATCATATCTCGTTTAATCCCACTGCCGGTCTATTAGTCGGGTACGACCTGAGCAAAAGTCGTTTGCGCGCGTCTTTGTCGGACCTGCGAGGGACAGTTCTTGCTTCTGAAGAGATTCATTTTGAAAGGGCGCCTGAGGCGGACGTCTTTCTTGATTTACTCATCGAAGTCGCATCGAAGTTGTGCGCTCTCGTTCCGGTCGGAAACGCTCGGATCTGGGCGGGTGCTTTGGGTCTTCCTGGCTTCCTCGACCGCACCAACGGGACGATCCAACTCGCGCCCGGCTTCGAGCATTGGGTGGGATTCCCCTTCCGCGACGTTCTTTTCCGGAAATTCGAAAATGCTTTTGGTCGTCCGGTAATGGCGGGTGGTCGCGCCCAATTCGGAATGCTTGCGGAACATCGTCATGGCGCGGCGAGGGACATTGACGATGCTGTCTATGTTCATCTTGGAAATGGGATCGGCATGGGGATGTTGGTCCGGGGAGAGGTATATGAAGGTTCTTCGGGTTTTGCCGGAGAAATTGGAAGCATGCCGTCGGATGACCAAGATTTTCCAGACGGTCTAGGGTCGTTTGAGTGGTCGGCGGGAGGTCTTGCATTCGCGCGCCTCGCGAGGAAAGTCGTCGAGCAGGATCGGTCTCCCTCCTTGAAGGCTGCGTGTGGAGGTGATCTTTCCAGACTCAACGCGGAGATGGTCTTCGTTGCGGCCCGTTCTGGTGACAACGCAGCGCAAGAGATCGTATCTGTTCTGCTAGATCGTACCGCACGCGGCCTTGCGGCTGTGTGCTGCGTTCTTAATCCAGCCAAGATCATTGTGGGGGGCGGACTTGTTCGCGCGGGTGGCGATTTCGTCGGTGATCTCGGTAAGCGCATCGCGTCTCTGGTCCCATTTCCGGTCGAAATCCAGCCGTCGGCATTGACGGACAGAGCGAGTGTTCTCGGGGCGATCGAGCAAGCCTCCCGGCTTGTCAAAAAAGAAAAGTACTTTCTCTTCCCAGATAAGGCCGCAGCCTAAGCAAGAACTCATCTGACACACGACCGAAAAAAGTCAGTCGAAGTCGAAACCGGCCAGCTTCTTCCATGAGATGCGTCCAATCTCATGGGGTTTGCAAGTCGCAGGTTAGCAGGCCGCTAATGTTGAATCGCGAATACAAAAAACGAAGAGGAGAGCACCATGCAGTATTCCATAAAATGAACAACCCTGCGTCTGCATCTCATGCCTTCACTTGTTCTGGCTTAGCGACATTCCGGCGCGACCTCGTGCCAACGTTTCAGGTTCGACAAAGACTAAGGCGCGTCATGTAAGCGAAATGCCTCCGCCGCTCCACTTTCCTGTCCTAACTGTGAGCTTAGGGACGCAATCGTTTTCTCGTCGATGCATCGAGCCCGCTCGGCGCTCGACGCCATCAGGCTGTTTCCGCCGTCTATATGGCCCAATCCGATCCAATGGCCCATCTCATGGGCGAAAACCGGAAGGATTTCGAGCTCCAGGCTTCCGCCGCCAATAGGAGTGGCTCCGGATTGGAACAAAAACCGATAGTCTTTCCCGTTCAGCTCCGTCAGGACGTTGTCGGCGCGGCAGGCAATAATTTCCGGGTCTGTCCCACAACGAGTCGCCCCCGACATTCGGACTGCCACCTCGATTCTGGCTCGCCTTTCCTGCGGCATTGAACCGGGCCTACAAACAGCGCCCTGAATTGAGAACACGATTGGAGTGGCCTCCGTGCCTTGCAAGCTACAGAAATGCGACTGATCTGGTAACGGTACGTAACGTGAAAGTGCCTTCACCGCCGGATCTTCATTTCCCGCGCTCAAAAAGACTTTATCTTCGAGCCTCGCCGCCAGATCTTTTTCAGCCTCAACTGCTGACTTTGCGCTTCTGTTCGCTTTTGTTTCGAGCAGCCAGTCCGCTAGCGGTGGCCTGACAAATACTTCGTCGTTGTAGCGAATAACCGCAAGATTTTCTGGGCGACATTCGCGGCATGCTTCAACCCAGATCGCGGCAGCGTCAAACACAGTATCGCGCAGGTCGGAAAGGCCAGTCGCACCGAGATCTGCGGATGGAATGAAGACATCTAAAAGCACCTTCTCTGAGAATCCTTCCGCGCGATGCTGCGTCTGACCGTCGGGCTGCCAACTCTCGCAAAGCAGACCAAACGCGATGTTGCCGGGTCCCGATTGAGCGTCAGAGAACCGTGGTCTGTCGTCGGACCATATCTCGATTCGGTGTCCGCGCTTTGATGCCGGTATTCGTATCTCGATGATCCAGATTGAACCTTCAAGCCGATGGAGATCCTTGGCGAGGAGCGCGCCTCTTCGCGGGGACCACCGCATGTCACGACAGACCGCAGATGCTGCATCTTCATCATGGGCAAACTTCGAAGCGATCGATACTGAATATTGTCGCGTGTCTCCCGAATCACCTCGCAGCAAAACCGAAGCACCTGCCTCTACCGTCCGAACCAAGACAACTCCACGATCCGCCGGGGGTGCCACGATCGTCGTGGCGAGACGATCGTTTTGATGCGACGGCCCAGCTTTGAACAGACAGGTGGGGGCCGGGGTCGGTCCGCCAAGATTAGGCGAAATGCGAAGCTGCGAGAACGCTGGGGCCCCGATACACCCCAGGAGCAAGGTGGCGATCGCCCACCTCCTAAATGCCAAGGAGCACATGGAGAAGCTCAGCCCAACGTTCATCGCGAACAAAGGTGATGGGCCGGTCCCGATTGTCTTTTTGATAGCCTTGGCGGAACGGGTCCTGTTTGTAGTCGCGGCTTGATCGAGGATAGTATATCGCGACGCCTTTAGAGCCGTAAAGATCTTCACCAGGTTCTCCCTGAGCCCGAGCGCTGGCATAGTTGGCGAGAACCATCAGTTGAGTGCTCTCAACCGCACGCGCCGCCAACTGCCGGAGCGGCTCGCTCGACGAAGATGCCGCGAAACGCTCAAGCAGCGTCGTCAGATCAACCGAAAGATGACTGGGCGGTGTATCCCAGTCTCCGTATGAGGAAAGTTCCTTCCTCGCCTTTTGCATCGCCTCGAGTTCGCTCTTGCCTCCCTTTCGCACAGCGTCAGAAAACGTCGTTAGAGCGGCTGCCGCGTCCCGTGCGTGAGAAAGATCGAGGAGCGAAAGCGTGGTGAAGTAGCTGTCGCCATAGTGATCGGCGTAACTTTTGACCACCGCTTTGCCGATTTCCTCGCCGGACATTGCCGGATTGGCAACAATTTTGTCCAACCAGTCAGCGTATTGCCATCCATCGCCGGGCTCTAGGTCTTCGCTGGCCACCATCAGCCGAGTAGATGTCTCGAAGGCATAGGCTGTCTCCAGCATCGCCATGAGGCAGGCATCGAAGCCAAGAACATCAAGCTTCTCGCCGTTTTTGAAATGTGTCGCAATCGCCTGCTGCACCTCCGAGTTATAGAGAATCGAACCGGTGTCGCTGTCGCTCGACACGGCTCGGAAGCCGCCCAAAGAAACGGCGTTTGGCGCATTGTTCAACCGAGCAGCGCTAGTTCCGCCCAACGCTCGCGATAACACGGCCGACATTTGCAGCCGATATCCCTGACCATGGTTCCAAACGATGAGCATGTAATGGTCGGCAGGATATTTCGCCTTCGACCATCCGACAAAGTCTGTGAGGGTATCGACCCGGCCCATGTCGCTTGATTTGCCGGCGGGAACTTTCTCTACTGCATTCTTCGGCCGCGGTTGTGTATCTTTGCCGACGAGGAACCGGTATACGCCAGACCAGCCGCCGTCAGATGACGAGGGGTTCTTCGGTCGTCCGAGCTCAGCCACAATTGCAACCTCGTCCGTACTTCCGACGGAAGCCATCGCATGGAAATTGTTGAGTGCGTCTCGCTCCAGATTATTCTTGCCATTCATGAAGATCATAATCGTCCAAGACCGGCGCGGCGTGGACGGATTGCTTGCGGCAAACGCATAGGACCCAGCGCACAATGCGAGAAGTACGCTTAGCCAAATTGCTTTCACCGTGGCGAACCTGCGCATGGGAGAGTTCCTCATAACTTGCTTAGAGAAACCGGCGCCAACCCCGCGAAATGGCCGGACCCATCGTACGTGACGCGGAACACACCTTCACAACGTTCAGGTGCTCGCCCAGCCGTGCCGCCGGACCCAGTGCCGCGTGTTCCAGTCGGGGCGACGGCTGCGGCAGTTTTCTCCACGAGGCTTGCTATTGCGGTGATGTTCTCGGCGGTCTTGCTATCCACGTCGCTGTCGAGGCTCGTGAGGTTCCATCCATCAGCTAGAGTCGGATTGACTTTCGCTGTGCCCATCCCAGCCGTGAATGTGATGGCATATTCCTCGCTCTTATCCGGAAGATAGAACGCCTTCAACTCACAGCTTGACCCCTTGTCGGTCGTCGTCCGCACGTACGCCAAATACGGTGCTGGCCGCCAATAACGCAGCCCTGACTGATTATCCGAGACAACCCGCTTAACCTGCACTCCAGCGCATGATGAAAGTAAAACCGCGCCCACTAAAGCAACAAACAAAGCCCGCATCAGACCCCTCCGGATGCGTAAGACGATAACAAAGCTATTGAACACGCGAGCCGACAGGACGGCGCGTTTGAACATTGATTATGAGTGGGCCCTTGCGATCAAGATTGTATAATTACTCTTCCGATGCAAGTTATATTTGTATAGCTTCGAAGGGATTTTTTATTTTTCGACTAATTCCGAGAATGCTCGTCTTGTCGAAAACACTCGCCTAGACTCAACTGCTGCCGCCTTCCTCCTGGCTCGCTGGACTTGTTCGCTGCCAGATTGTGTGAGCAGATCGAAGGGACCAAAGATTACCAGGAGATACAGGGCTTTCGCTTCACCAATCCATATCTTTGGACGGGCGCCGGTGGAATACTGCGTCTTGGTTCGATCGAAATATTTCAAAAAATCAAAGAGAAAATATTTCAAAATCCGTTTTGATACACATCCTGAATTTGCCGAAGGGGCTATAAAACTCACTCAAAGGAACGTTCTTGATACGGCAACCTTTCACACACGCGTCGAATTCTGTATTCGGCTAGTAATGTACTTGAATGTGTGTTGTCGGAGCTCGAGCCAATTATGAGCGTATGGCCGTTTGCTGAAAAGCGAGCGCGAATTCCGGACGACTGGCAACTGGCGCAGCAGTAGCGGAAGGCGCTTACCTCGAAAACTCAAGCGTGGAAAATTGCGCAGGTATCTGTTCTAAAGTGAGCATATTTTATTGACCGAAGACTCGAGGAGCCATGTGGCCAGATTTGCCGTTTGAGTTTAACGTAATGGGAACTCCGGTCAGCTCTCAAAGCGAGCTTTCCGCACCGCGCCAGGAATGGAAAGCCAGGGTTGCAAACGCGGCCTTGGCCGCATTGCCGGAGGGAGCGTGGTCCTTCGACGAAACTCGGCTCTCGGTCACATTATTTTATTTTCCTCAAGCGCCAATGATTGGCGACGTCGATAATATCATCAAGCTAACTCTCGACGCCATGATCCCATCGGTTTATCTCGATGATAGCCTTATTGATCGGGTTGTGGTTCAAAGGTTCGGGCCGGATGCAAACGCAGCTTTCGCCAACCCGTCCAACAAGTTGGTGGAGGCACTAGGATCGGAAGGCCCAATCCTCTATATTCGAGTAGATGCAGTCCCTGGGGAACCAAGCTTCTAATGATTGACTTTGCCGCAGTCGAAAGAAACGCGCTGGATGATTATCTGCCCCGTCTTGGTGCGCAGGGTTACAGGGTCGTGCGGAGTCCCACGAGATCAGACCTTCCGGCGTTTCTGGCCGACTATAAAGCTGACGCTGTTGCGATTGGTCCAAAGGGCAATATCATTGTGGAAGTTGTGGCGAAAGGCAGCCCGACTGCACAAGCAAAGATTCGAAGATTGCGGGAAATATTGGCGGATCACCCCGACTGGAGGCTTGAGGTCGTTTATGGTGGGCAAGCTGAACGGCAGGTCCCAATTGCAAGCGTCGCCGCCATTGAACGTACTGTTGAAGCGTTGGACAAATTGACTGATCCGCGAGCCTCAATTTTACTCGCATGGGCATCTCTCGAAGCCATCGCTCGACACTTGGAGCCTAGTGAAACCCTAAAAGCACAAACCCCTGGACGTGTGGTTGAACTGCTGGCGACTGGCGGGTTTGTGACTCCAAGCCAAGCAGAAACTTTGCGAAATCTCGCCACGATACGCAACCAAGTCATCCATGGGAATGTGGATCTTGAGCCCTCAGTTGACCAACTGCAGGGCCTCATAGGGATTACTCATCAGCTCGTCTCATTCTTGAAGGGTCGGAAGGCTTAGTCTCGAGACTTCGCAACGACTTAGCAGACTTGCGTCGCGGGTTCTCGGTTCGATTCCTTTCCAGAGCGCCAATACATGAGCGATTGACATACTGTTGGCGTCAGGATCGCTTTCGCTTTCTCCCGGACTGAAGAGCGTTTGGCTTTTGGGCGTTGGGATCGATAGGGGAGAATAAGGCCGAGACGTCCACGTCAAGAACGCGGGCGAAAGCCGCCAAGGTCGACACCGTGACGTTTTCCTTTCCGCGTTCGACACGCCCGACGTAAGACCGGTCAATCTCCGATTCCAACGCGAGGCGTTCTTGCGATAGCCCCTTGGCTACGCGCAGACGTCGTAGGTTCCAGCCGATCGTTTCTCGAACATCCATTCGACAAGAAACGCATATGCGAGGCTTGACAATCGACGGACTGACAGTCCCTAATTAAGTCGTGATGCAGGATTTGGAGAGGCATCACGAGGAGATTGGCTCGATGGAACTACGCCAGCTATCCTACTTCGTTGCGGTGGCTGAACTGCCCCCACTTTCGACCGGACACTCAGCATAAGCAGGAAGGCTCAAGCACAGGCTTGAGGATAGGCTTATGTCTAACGAGTTTCGACAGGTTGATCTGATGATCGGTGACGTCCGGCGACGACGCTGGACAACGGAACGCAAACTGCAGATCATCGAGGAAAGCTATGCCGCCGGGGAAACCGTTTCCTCTGCGGCGCGGCGACATGGAGTTGCGCCAAACCTCTTGTATCGCTGGCGCAGGCTCCTGAGCGAGGGAGGTGCGGTGGCCGTGGATTCTGACGAGCCAGTTATCGGCAATTCCGAGGTGAAGAGGCTGGAAGATCGCGTGCGCGAGCTTGAGCGCATCCTCGGGCGCAAGACGTTGGAGAACGAGATTCTCCGCGAAGCCCTTTCCAAAGCGAGCTCAAAAAAACCGATATCGCGGCCGATCTTGTTGCCGAAGGACGGTTCCCGATGAAGACCGTGGCTGACGTCCTTGGCGTATCGCGGTCCAATCTCGCCGAGCGTCTCAAAGGCAAGTCCAAGCCGCGTAGATCATATCTCAAAGCGGACGATGCCGAGCTGCTGCCTGCCATTCGTAAACTCGTGGATGCTCGACCGACCTACGGCTATCGGCGGATCGCTGCCCTTCTCAACAGGCAGCGGCGAGCCGCCGATCTGCCCGTCGTCAATCGCAAGCGGGTTCACCGTATCATGGCCAATCATGCTATGATCCTTGAGAAACATACGGCGGTGCGAATAGGCCGTGTCCACGACGGCAAGGTCATGGTGATGCGGTCTAACCTTCGCTGGTGCTCGGACGGCCTTGAGTTCACCTGCTGGAATGGCGAGGTGGTCCGTCTCGCGTTCATCATCGATGCGTTCGACCGGGAAATCATCTCATGGGCAGCCGTCGCCAATGCCGGGATATCCGGTTCCGACATTCGAGACATGATGTTGGAAGCCGTCGAGAAGCGCTTCGGCACAACCAGAGCCCCGCATGCCATCGAACATCTGTCTGATAACGGCAGCACCTACACCGCGAGGGAGACCAGGCTGTTTGCTCAAGCCCTCAACCTGATCCCATGCTTCACGCCCGTCGCCAGCCCACAATCGAACGGCATGTCTGAAGCCTTCGTCAAAACCCTGAAACGCGACTACATACGCATCTCGCCTATTCCGGACGCCGATACAGCTCTCCGGAAGATCGACGGATGGATCGAGGATTACAACGAAATCCATCCACACTCAGCGCTGAAGATGGCCTCTCCAAGGGAGTTCATCAAAGCATTGTCTCAATAGCTGATCTGTCCGGCGAAATGGGGGGCACTCCAGTGGCCGAGGAGCTGCATTTCGGTCGTGCGGCGGCAAAGGTGCATATCGCCCAGCCGGCTCTGTCGAACCAAGTCATGGCGCTGGAGAAGGAACTCGGCGTGCAGCTCTTCATCCGCTCGACCAGGCGGGTGGAACTGACGAGGGCAGGGGCGGCGTTCTATGAACGGTCGGTGCGGATCTTAAGTGAGATCGATCTGTCGAGGGAGATCGCGAGGTCGGTTGGGGGTAAGACGGCGCGCCGGATTGCCATTGGCACTGTCTATCCCGCCACCATCGGCGTGCTGCCGTCCTTCCTGTCGCGCATCGGCCGCAAATATCCCGATATCCGCATGCATATCGAAAGCGGCACCACCGATGACATCATCCGCCATATCGAGGCAGGCCGCATCAACCTCGGCTTCATCCGGCCGGTGGAGAATATCGGCTCCTTGCGCTTCTTCTCGATTGCGCATGAGCGCTATCTTCTGGCGGTGGCCAAAGAGAGCCCGCTGTCCTTGAAGAGCGAGATCGATCTTGAGGATCTGCGCTCCGAGAAGATCATCTCGTTCTCCCGGCAGAACCTCTCCTACAGCGAGCGCTATTTTGCCGAAAAGTTCGAGGAGCACGATCTGACCGACAATGTCACTTACACCTGTGACGACACCTTCTCGCTGGTGTCGCTGGTCTCGGCCGGTCTTGGCATCGGCTTCGTGCCGGAATGGACGCAGGATCTGCCGAACCGCGGCTTTGAGCTGAAGAAGGTGAGGGGGATCGATTTCAAGATCGGCCTTGGTGTTGCCTGGAACAGGGAGGATCCGACTGCCGGCCGCGACGACATCATCGATATCGCGCGGTCACTGGCGCGGCCGGGCAGGTGAGGTCAAAGCGGGGGGCGATATAGGGGTGGAGCAGAGGGCGAGCGGTGAGATGGGAACGGTCGCCTTATACCGGCGTTAGTTCACACTGAAAATGTTCTTTTTCTCGATCCGAGGCCGAACCTTTACCTCCCGCAGGTCATGGTCGGTCAGTAGGGCGCGCTGCGATACAGTTGAACCAACAGTGGTTTGCGTTTTTCCCAGAACCGCTTCGGCATAGTGAGGCCAGTCAGCGCGAAACCATAGAGCGGTAAAATACAAGTATCGCAATCGAGACCGGCGTAAATAGCGACACGTGGCTCTCCTCCCATAGTAACGAGATCTCGATACCAAGAGCCAGGAATGCTCTCGAGCAACGCTGAAGCGATCTTTCTTTAGCTGATCGCCTGTCGCTTCAAGCCTCATCTGATCTTCATCCCTCGTCGTCGCTCGATTGATGCCATCGATCTCTTGAAGTCGTGTCTGCCGTCGAGTTTATCTGTGGACTATTTGCTTCTGTCCCCGGTCATAGTTATTGTTATTGTTATTTGGCAAACTGCTAAATTACACAAAGGCGAAATAATTCACAACTTGGCGACGGTCTTCCTTTTCGCAAAGGAGCCGGAATCGGAGCGGCTGATACCATCCTTCGAACTCGTCAAGTTCAAATAATTTCATTCCGATAGGGCGGAGCGAAGCCAAAGACAAGGTTTCCACATATTGGCCTGCATGGTTGCGGTTCCAGACGGAAGGCCTCGGAGGCGTTTTGTTGGAAAGATTGTCGCATCACTCAGCTACCTTGACAAAAATCTGGCCAAAATAGTTATAAAATCTGAGGCCGTTTGTGGTCGGGGTAAATCGATATAGGTCCTCCCTTACTGGTTTGTTCATGTTGAATCTCTTTGCCGTGGTGCTTCCATTTGAAAACAAGCAGCAGTAATCGTCTTTTCCTTGAGTTAATACCGTCATATAGATTTGTTCGCCGACGATGATACTTACTTTTATTTTTCCAAATTCAAAATCGCAAGCACTGTCACCGCAGCGTTGAGACTTCCATAGCGCATCCTCGCCCTTCCTGACGATCATAACATCAACTTTTTTAGTCACTTCTGACGCGCTTCCAGTATGGACAATCAATAAAAAAAATCCTAGCCCTATTTTAAACGATAGAGTTGAAAGAATTTTCTTAATAGGAGTAAAAATAGTCATGGCGGACTCCAGCGTTTCTCGATCTGAACTGCCAGCGATCGGGGCGAGTTCAAATGTATCTCCTCAATCAATTCGTGAACATACGCAAGATCTCCTTCGAAGCATACTCGAAGGTGACGAATCTTGGTATCGCGATGGGCCCCAGAAAGGCATGGATAGGCGTCTCAAGGAGGTCTTGATGGTAAGAGAGGCCCTCATAGACCTGAAACCACACGTTGTGAACCCTGATGGAATTGCTGAGATCGATCGTCTCGCGGGGGCGATCTTCGATTTCTACGGCCAAGCCGAAAGATATTTCGACGCGAAATTTTATACTGAACCATTCAAAGGCGGGCTTGCGTCGCCCCCTGCGGGCAAAAATTTCACATTAACTACTATCGATCCCGATGATCCCAGACTTAGGGGCACTACCGTCGACATCAGCTTTGGGCAGCCCTCTATTCCTTTCGCGATGCAGCCTTACTCTCCAATCGCGGGGAATTTACCTACATACGCCCCGCAACAGTTTGTGCCGATTTCGGATCCGCTGCCGACGATGCCCTTGCCGACTGTGCAGATCCCAGCGTACGTACCCGATCCCTTCATGCCGATCCTGGACCCGTTGCCGATGACACCGCCAGCCTCGCCGATTGCGAGCCTGAACGAGTGGTCGCAGTGGGGTTTTGCGGCTGATTTGGACCGCTACAGCGGACCCAATGGACTCGGAGGTTATATTGGAGGCGGTGATGGAGCTGCCTACAGTACCTACGGCGTGGGCGGAAATCATAGCTGGGCATCACCAGGCGATTGGGACCGCCACACGATCGGCGGGTATTTCGTCGACACGTGGAGTGACGATCCCGACACCGGTTCACGACCTTATGGCGGCCTGTCGCCGACCGAGCGAGATGAACGTAATCAAGCGTCGCTAAACGGTTGGAGCCCCGGCGGCGCGAAGCGCGATAATGAAGACACTGACAACTATGGAGGTTCCTGGGGGCAGCGCCCGGTTCTCCTTGATATTTCTGGTTTGGGTCTCGGCATCGAAACCCTGTCGACCTCCTCAAAATTCCTGGATCTCGACGGCGACGGCTATCAGCATCAAACCGCCTGGGCGGCCCAGGGCACCGGTGTTCTCGTCCTCGATGCGGATGGCGACGGTAAGATAAGTCGGTCGAGCGAATTCGCGTTCACTGAATGGGACTCTGCGGCGACGGGCGACCTCGAGGCGCTGAAGCATATCTTCGACACCAACGCCAACGGCAAGCTCGACGCCGGCGACGCGCAATGGTCGAAATTCAGGGTGGAGGTGAATGGCCAGTTGGTCACCCTTGATAGCCTCGGCATCACCTCGATCGACCTGACGCCCAAGGGCAGCGGCCAGACCTTCGAAGACGGATCCGCGATCACAGGGACAACGACGTTCACCCGCGCTGACGGCACGACAGGGACCGTCGGCGACGCCAAGCTTGCGAACGATGAGGCGGCCTATATCGTCAAGACGACCAGCGTGACGAAGGCCGACAACTCGGTCGAGAAGACCATCCTTGCCTACAATGCCGACGGCAGCCTTGCCTTCCGCAATGTGGTGACTACCAGCACCGACGGGCGCAGCGTCCAGACACAGTTCGACGATGACGGCAACGGCACATTCGACCGTTCGCAGATGAATGTCCTTGTTGTCGATGCCTCCGGCGTCCAGACGAAGACCGTCTCCAACTTCAATGCCGATGGGTCGCTTTCGGACCGCACCACGACGGTCACCAGCGCCGATCATCTGACGGTGACGACGACGGTCGACCAAGACGGCGACGGTATCATCGACCAGCGCCAGACCTTTGTCCTGAATGCTGACGGCTCGACGACAACGACGACGCAGACGCTCAGCATAAACGGGACCGTGCTGACGACGGTGAAGGTCGATTCGTCCGCTGACGGCCTGATCAAGACAACCCGATACGATGTCGACGGTAACGGCGTCTACGAGCATAGCGCCACCGCGACCACCACGATCGCGACGGATGGCAAACGCACCACCCAGACCATCGATCGCGCCTCGAACAATACAATCCTCAACGCCATCGACCAGACTATCAGCGGTGACGGCCGCACCATCACAGTAGGGGTCGACACCGACGGTAACGGCCCCCGCGAAACCAAGACTGTCACGGCGTCCTCGACGGCAGCGAACGGCGACGTAACGCTCGTGAGCTCGGTCTACAACACCAACGCGTCCTCTATCCTTCGTTCGAAGACGACGACGGTCACCACCGCAAACGGCTTGTCCAAGACCACGACGAGCGACGTGGACGGCAATAACACTATCGATTTCACCGATACCGATGTTACCGTCATCGATGCGACCAACCGAACGCAGACGGTTCAGCATCGCACGAAGACGGGGACGACCGGTACGCTGCTGTCGAAGACGGTCACGACGACCAGTCTCGACGGCAAGTCGATCACCATTGTCGAGGACGAGAACGGCGACACCAAGACCGACCAACTGATCACAATCGTGGTCGGCGCCGACGGGGCGACGACCAATACGGTCAGCAATCTCAACGCCGACGGCTCGCTGGTCAGCAAGACGGTCAGCGTCTCATCGGCCGACGGCCTGTCGAAGACGACGAGCAGCGATCTCAATGGCGATGGCGTCAACGACCTCGTCGTGACTGACGTCATCACCGGCAATACCTCTGGCATGCGCTTCGAAGCCGTGACCACCAAGAGCGCCGACGGAACGCTGATCTCCAAGACCTACACGACCACGACCGCCGACAGCCTGACCCAGACCGTCACGACGGATGCCGACGGCGATGGCGTCGTCGACGATACGACGAAGAGCTACATCATTCTCGACGCCACCGGCAAGCGAACGCAGACGGTGAGGAGCACGAGCGCCGACGGAACGCTCAAGTCCCAGGTCGTCACCGAAGTCAGCGCCGATCGCCACAACACCACCATCGTGACGGACGCGGATGGCGACGGTCAGACCGATACCCGACACGTCGAGACGACCACGGCCAACGGCGATGTGACGACGTGGGAGCGGCAATACGCTTCGGATCTATCGACGATCAGCACGACAACGGGCACGGTCAGCGGCAATGGTCTGACGAAGAGCATATCGGCCGATCTGAATCACGATGGCGTTGCCGATCGGATCACGACCGACCAGACGGTGCTCAATGCCGACGGAAGCAAAACCCAGACGATTTCTCTGACGAGCAGCGATGCCACACGCCTCGACAAGAAGACCATCGTCACCAGTGGCAGCGGCAAGTCGATCACCACGAGCGAGTACATCAACGCCGACGAGGTGGTCGACACGAAGACGACCGATGTGACGACATTCGACACCTATGGGCTGCAGTTCCAGACCATATCGAATTTCCGGGGCACGACACTCGCGAACTCGACGAAGGTGACGACCAATCTCAATGGTCTCAACGGCCAGACCGATTACGATCTCGACGGTGACGGGACGGTCGACAAGACTTCGTCGTGGAAGAAAACGCTCGACCCGCTCGGACCAGTCACCACAACGCAAACGGTCAAGGCAGCCGATACCACGCTGATCTCGCAGACGATCACCACGGTTAGCGCCGACCAGAAAACCACCACGATAAGCTCCAAGATCGACAGCGACGCGGTTGTCGATCGTCTGGAAACGATCACGATTGACAATGCCGGAACCAAGAAGGACGACATCAAGCAGTACAATGCTTCCGGCGCTCTCGAAAGCCAGGCCATCGTCACGACTTCCGATGACGGGCTGTCGAAGACGTCAAGCGCAGACCTCGAAGGCAACGGCATTTTTGAACTGGTCACGACCGATGTCACGGTGCTGAATGCCGACGGCAGCCGCACCGAGACGATCACGAAGAAGGGCGTCGGCGACGCGCTGATCTCGCGGACGACCGCCAATGTCAACGCCAACGGGTTGAGCAAGACGACGAGCTGGGCCGATGCCAGCGGTGCGACTGTCCGCTCGATGAGCGATGTCACCACTCTCAACGCCGACGGCGGCACCACCGAAACACTGTCCTATTTCAAGGCGGGCGGGGCCTTGGAAAGCAAGACAGTCACCGCGGTCGCCGCTCATGGGCTGACCACCACGGTAACCGTCGATGTCGACGGTGATGGCAATATCGACAAGAAATCGGTCACGGCAAAGCAGACCAATGGCTCGACAATCCAGACTCTCAGCGATTTCGGCGCCGGTAATGTGCTGAAGGATTCGAAGACCGTCACAACCACTGCCGACGGCCTGACGCAGACCATCGGATATGACAGCGACGGCAATGGCACGGTCGACAAGACGACGACCACCACCACGGTTTTGAAGGCCAATGGCAACAAGGCGACCACGACGAAGGATGTCGTCGGAGCGGTCACCAAGAGCATCACGTTGACCGAAGTATCGGGAGACGGCCTGACCGTGACCACCAAATGGGACACCGCCGGCACTGGTGGCGGCACGACGTTCGACAAGAGCCGGACTGATGTCACGGTCCTCAACGCAAACGGTTCGAACACGCAGACGATCAGCTATTTGACCGGCACAACGCTGACCAGCCGCACTCTCGTCACCACGAGCGCCAACGGCCTCTCCGTCACCACCCAAATCGATCCGACGGGCGCCGGCTCCTATAGCCAGACGGCGACCGATGTCACGGTCTTGAATGCCAATGGCACGAAGACCAGGACGGTGGAAAGCAAGAAGGCCGATGGTACGCTTATCTCCAGGACCATCACCACCACCAGTGCCAACGGTCTGGTCGTGACATCCAGCCAGGAGCGTCCTGGCTTTGGCAACCAGACCGTCACCGATACGACCACGGTACTCGCCGACGGCGCCGTTCGCGAAACCGTCGCAACGACCGACAGCGCCGGAACCCTGATCGGGAAGATTGTCACGCTCACCAGCGCCGATAAGTCGACTGTCACCATCGACCGGGACGGTAACGGCGACGGAGTTGTCGACCAGCATCAGGAGATGGTCACGGCCAATTCCGGCATACAGACATCGGTAACGACGGACTTCAATGCCGATGGAACGGTCAAGGAAAAGTCAACTGTCGTCATATCCGCCGACGGGCGGCAGACGACGACCACCTGGGATCTCGACGGCAACGGCACGATCGATCGCCAACGGGTGACGACCGTGACTGCCAATGCGGATGGAAGCAGCATCATGGTGATGTCGGATAACGATTTGCCGGCCGGCACCTTGGCTGCGAAGACGACGATCCAGACGTCGGCCGACGGCAGGCTGAAGACGACGTCCAAGGATATCAACGGCGACGGAATAGTCGATCAGGTCGAAACGATTACCGTCGATCCGACCGGCGCCTCGGTGTCCGTGGTCACCAACAATGCGACGGCGCAAAAGGTCTCCAATCTGACGGCGGGCGCCGTATATTGGAGCCAGGCGATTGCCGCCAGGATCGAAACCACGACGTCGGCCGATGGTCGGTCAAAGGTCGCCAAATACGATTATGACGGCAATGGTGTCTTCGAGACCATCGTGCAGTCGACGATCCAGGTCGACGGCTCCGTCGTCACGACGGTGACCGAAACCAATGCCAACGGAACGGTCAAGGCAAAGGGAACGATCTCGACCAGCGCCGACGGGATGGTCACGACGCTGTCGAAGGATACCGACAATAACGGTACCTATGATCACACCGAGACGTCGGTGACGCATGCGGATGGCTCGATCACGCTGACGAAGGTCGATCTGAACTCGAGCGGCGCGCTGACGAAGACGACGGTGGATCAGGTTAACGCTTTCGGCTCGTTGTCATCCAGCGTCAGTACGGATTCGCTTGGCCGCAAAACCGCGCAGACCATCGTTGCCGCCGACGGCAGCTCGGCAACGTCGACTTACGATGGAGCCAGCGGTCAACAACTGAGTATCGCCAACGCAACCAAGGCCGGGTTGCTGACCTCCGCCACCTTCTTCGATCCGCTGAACACGCAGGCCTATACCAGAATCGAACAACAATACGACGCAGCGGGAAGGTTGGCGTCCGTCAACCAGACCAACGATGACGGTTCACGCGTTGCCGTGAGGTATGATACAGCGAATGCGGAAACCTGGAGCCGCATCGAGGAATATTACGATGCGAGCAACCGGCTGACAAATACCACATCCTATCAGGATGACGGCACCAAGGTCAGCGTCAGCCTCGATCCGGCCAACACAACGACCTGGTCACGGTATGCGCAATACTACGATACTGCCGGACGATTGACGTCTGTCGATCAGACCAATGATAATGGCACCCGGACCAATGTTCGATACGATCCATCGAATGGAACCGAATGGAACAGCATACAGGCATGGTATGATGCCGCCGGTAAGCTCACCAACCAGACGGTCAAGTACGATAATGGATATACATATTCTTACGTCTATGACGTCGCCAACGCTGCCTCCTGGTCTAACTACCTGGTTATTCAGGACGGTGCGGGCAGGACAGTGCAGCAGAATAATCGCTATGATGATAATTCCGAGATCGATTACATCTACGATTACACCGGAACCAATAATTGGAGCAGTCAGGAAAACCATTATACCACGTCGGGGCAGCTCGCTACGACCCAGATCTGGATGGATGACACAAGCAAATGGCACACCATCTACTACGACTATCTCAACCAGGAGATCTATACGACTGCGGAGTTGAACTACGACAGGAACGGGAAGCTCACCAGCCGGAATGATGTCAATGACGATGGCGGCACCACTGAGTATGAATACGATTCGAGCCGATCGGGATCACCCCTGCAATGGTGGGTTCGGAAGGATCGATATGGGAACGTTATTGCCTCCTACGAAGCTTCCGGCGGCCATAACTCTAGCTCGCCCGTCCTCCTGGACCTCAGCGGCGACAGTCACATCGATCTTCGTCCCCTTGATCAGCTCGGGATACCGGAAACCTCCTCGGTGGGCTTTGACTGGGACGGCGATGGGCTGACCGAAAAGACCGCATGGGTTGGCCCTAATGATGGCTTCCTGGCGATCGATGTCGGTGCTGACGGCTCTGCCGGGCCTGACGGGATCATCGATCAGGCACGCGAGTTGGCGTTCGCACTGTGGCCTGAGAATGATGGCGCGTCCGACATCTCCGACCTCGACGGCCTCCGTCTTGTCTTCGACACGAACCACGACAATGTTCTCGATGCCAACGACGCCCGCTGGAGCGAGTTCCGGATCTGGCGCGACAGCAATCAGAACGGCGTGAGCGATGCCGGCGAACTCCTAACCATGTCGGAGGCGGGTATTAAGCTCGTTAACCTGATCCCGAACCCGGCCGGAGGCCAGGCCTTCGATGACGGTTCGGCGATCACGGGCACGAGCAGCTATGAGACGACGAACGGCCAGACGCGCCTCGTGGCGGACGCAAGCCTTGCCTGGCAGAAGAACACCAACGGTGTCGCTGCGTGAGACTTGTGAGGATCGTTTACATCATGGCGACGCACGTCCGATCGATGTGCATCGTCTCGCCTAGAGGCACACAGGACGGCATCCGTGATCATCACCGCTGATCCCGCCGTTCCCGAAACATCCAAACCCGCAGAACATGAACCCACTGTCGAAGCCGTCGACAGTGGGCTTGCGGCTCTTTGTGCCATTGCCGGCTATTTCCGCATTGCCGCGCAACCGGCCACGATTGCCCGAGATCTGGCCGTCACAGGCTCTTCTGGATCGAACGATCTGCTGCGCGCCGCCAAGAGCCTCGGCCTCAAGGCCCGCGTCGTGCAGGCCCGCGATGGCGGCAAGCTCGCTAACCTTCCCGCGCCATCCGTTGCCATGCTCGCAGACGGTTCCTTTGTCGTCTTCGGCGGACCTATGGGGGATGGGACATTCCGGCTTCTCGACCCGGTAACCTTCTCAGCACGAATTGTTTCGGCCGAAGAATTGCTGATTCAAACTAATGGCCGCTTCATCCTCGTCCAACGTCGATTTTCCGGACCGGGTGCCTCTCCGAAGAGCTTTGGTTTGCGCTGGTTCCTGCCAGCCATCTGGCGTTACAGGCAGGCCTTCGGTCACGTGCTGATCGCCTCATTGGTCGTGCAGATCTTTGCGCTGATCACGCCGCTGTTCTTCCAGGTCGTCGTCGACAAGGTGCTTGCCCATCGCAGCTATTCGACCCTTATCGTGCTGGTCGTAGGACTTGCCGCCGTCGGCCTGTTCGACGTCGTGCTTCAGTATCTCAGGACCTATGCGCTGTCGCATACGACGAACAGGATCGACGTCGAGCTCGGGCGACGGTTGTTTCGTCATCTGCTCAATCTGCCTTTGAGCTACTTTGAGACCAGGGCGACCGGACAGACGATCGCTCGCGTGCGCGAGCTGGAGACGATCCGAGCCTTCCTGACTGGCCAGGGCCTATTCTCCGGGCTCGACCTCATCTTCACCATCGTCTTCATTGCGGTCCTGTTTTCCTATTCGTCGAAGCTCGCGTGGATCGTCGTGGCCTCGATCCCTGTCTATATCGCCATCGGCGTGCTGATCCGTCCGCTCCTGAAGGACCGCATCGACGAAAAGTTCGAGCGCGGCGCCTATAGCCAGCAGATGCTGGTCGAAACGGTGGTCGGCATCCAGACGATGAAAGCCGCTGCGGTCGAACCGGTCGTGGCCGCGCAATGGGAAGAGCGGCTCGCCGCGTATGTCCAGTCCTCCTTCGCCGCGACCATGCTTGCGGCCAAGGGGCAGAACGCCATCCAGTACGTCAACAAGATCACCTCGGCCGCACTTCTCTTCCTCGGCGCGCAGGCCGTCATCGATGGCGAGCTGACGGTCGGTGCGCTCGTCGCTTTCAACATGATCGCCGGCCAGGTTTCCCAGCCGATCCTGCGGCTGTCGCAGCTCTGGCAGGACGTCCAGCAGGTGCAAGTCTCGATCGACCGGCTATCCGATATTTTGAACGCGCCGGCCGAACCGCGTCCTGCGGTCGCAATCAGCCTGCCGAAGCCAAGAGGCGCCATCGCCTTCAAGGGCGTGAACTTCCGCTACACGCCAGAGGGACAGGACGTCCTGAAGAACATCAATTTTGCGGTCCGCCCCGGCGAGGTGATCGGCATCGTCGGACCTTCCGGGTCGGGCAAGTCGACGCTGACTAAGCTGGTGCAGCGATTCTATATTCCAAACAGCGGCCAGGTTTTTGTCGACGGCCAGGATATCGCTCAGGTCGATCCCGCCTGGCTTCGCTCCAATATTGGTGTCGTCCTCCAGGAAAACATGCTGTTCAACCGGACGATCCACGACAATATCTGCCTGGTCAATCCGGCAATGTCGCGGGCGGCCGCCATGCAGATGGCCCGGCTTTCCGGTGCCGACGAATTCATCTCGAAGCTGCCGCGTGGTTATGACACCATCATCGAGGAGCGTGGCGCCAACCTCTCCGGTGGTCAGCGCCAACGGCTGGCGATCGCGAGAGCCCTTGCCTCCAATCCGCCGATCCTCATTCTCGATGAGGCGACCAGCGCGCTCGATTACGAGAGCGAACGGATCATCCTTGCCAATATGCGTGAGATCGTCCGCGGGCGCACCGTGATCATCATCGCCCACCGGCTGGCGACGGTGCGCCATTGCGATCGTATCATCGGCATGAAGGATGGCCGTATCGTCGAGGAAGGCACGCATGAGACGTTGCTTGTCCGCGAAAACGGCCTCTATGCGCATCTCTGGCAATTGCAGACGGCGCCGGTCCAGCCATGAACCAGGCCGTCCGTCCGCCAAAGGTGCCGAAGAAGCCGCCGCGCAAGGTGCGCGATCATACGGAGTTCCTGCCGGCCGCGCTCGAAATCCTCGAAACGCCGGCCTCGCCGATCCGGGCGGCGCTGATCTGGTTCATATCCGTCTTCGTGATCCTGGCGATCGTCTGGAGTTATTTTGGCCGGTTTGACATCGTCGCGACCGCGCAGGGGAAGCTGCAGCCGACAGGGCGCGTAAAGGTCATTCAGTCGCTGGAAACGGGAAAGACCGCCTCGATCCCGGTCGCCAACGGTTCGAAGGTCAAGGCCGGCGACGTCGTTGTCGAACTCGATCCGACGGAGGCAAGGGCAGAGGTCGACGCATTGCTCGCAAGCTTGCGATCGCTTCGTGCGGAGGTCGTCAGGCGAATCGCCGCGAGAGCGCAGGTCGAAGCGTGGCAGAGCACCGGTATCTGGAACAGTCCTACTGCTATCTCGATGCCGCTCGACTTCGACGACGATATCCCCGAGCCGATCAGGCACCGCGAGGAGGTGCAGTTTCGCTCATTTCTGGAACAGTTGGCCTCGTCGCTTGCCAATCTCTCCTCGCAAAGAGAACAGCAGCTCGCCTCGCTTGGCCGGTTCAATCGGATGGTCGCTGCCCAGAAGAACCTGATCGCGACGATGGATGATCGTGTGACGATGCGCTCCCAACTCATGGAGTCAAGCGCTGGTCCGCGCGCCGGCGTGATCGATGCGATCGAGTCCAAACAGCGTGCAGAGGCGGATCTCGCCGAGCAGATCGGTCAGGCCGACGAGGCGGCGGCTGCCCTTGCCGTTGCGACCAGCGAGGGTGAGAAAGCGATCAAGACCTTCATTGCCGAAAACGTCGAAAAGCAGACGGAGGCCGCGCGGCAGATCGACGACCAGGAACAGCAGCTCATCCGGGCCCAGAAGAAACTGGACGCCATGACGATCAAAAGCCCGATCAACGGGACGGTTCAGACATCCGCCATCACGACCGTCGGCCAGGTGGTCACGGCGGGCTCGGAACTGATGCGGGTCGTGCCGGAAAACGCTGTGCTGGAAATCGAGGCCTACCTGCCCAACCAGGACATCGGCTTTGTCGCGCCCGGCCAACCGGCGGTGATCAAGGTTCAGGCCTTTCCGTTCACGCGCTATGGGGTGATCGAAGGCAAGGTCACGCGGGTTGCAACCGATGCGATCCCGGAGCCGGATGCACAACAACTTGAGGGTCAGCCAGACAAGCAGTTGCAGAGCGCAATGCCGATCGGCAACGCTCAGCGGGTCCAGAACCTCGTGTTTCCCATCACGGTGATGCCGAACGCTGACAGGATCAATGTCGATGGCACTGCGGTGCCACTGTCCCCCGGCATGGCGGTTTCTGTCGAGATCAAGACGGGAAGCCGGCGCATTCTGGAGTACCTGTTTTCGCCGATTGCGGAAGTCTCATCCGAGGCCTTGAAGGAGCGATGACGCAAAGCCGATGGCAGCATTGGCTGACCGACACACCGCGGATCGGCGGCTATGTCACTGCTCGACGCGCGAACGCAGGCCGCTTCAACACTTGTTGCAGAATTCAATCGGAAAACGTCGTAGGGACTCGTCGCGTCGTCGCCGCGCACTTTTACCCTTTCTGATCGAAACCGTTTCGAGCACTTGCGACCAACGCGCGACTATGGCTTTCTTTTGCCGTCGTTAGGGTTCGCCGCATGTCTGTCCGCTTTCCGGTCGCGTTGATCGCAATTTCCATCTGTTTTGCTGCCGCGAGCACCGAGGCAAAGCTTGCTTATGATGTGCATCAGACGGACACCGGCAGCAAATTTGCCATCATCTCCGGCGCGTTTGAATACTCCGACGATCTCTCGCAGTTTCGAGACCTAGCCGCCCGCGAACACCTGTTTGCAGTTGGGTTCGACAGCCCTGGCGGCAACGTCGCGAAGGCTATAGAGCTAGGGAGACTGATCCGATCACTCGGACTCTCGACGGTTCAGTCTCGCAAGTTCGAATGCGCTTCAGCCTGCTCGCTCGCCTTTCTCGGTGGCGCAAGCCGCTTTGCCGAGCCCGGATCGATAGGTGTTCACAAATCCTCCTTCAGCGACAGCACCGGCGTCCAGGTCGAGGACGCGGTCTCGGCCGTGCAACAGACGACGGCGGAGATAATCGGCTATATGTCCGAGATGGGCGTCGATCCTGGTCTCCTCCAGCTATCGCTTTCGTATGACAGCAACGACATCCGCTACCTGTCCGGCAGCGAGATGGCCAAATTCAGGGTTACTACGCCGAACGCAGCGCGGTTGGCCGCGTCGGAAGCTATTCCTGACAGCCCAAGCGCAGCGCCACAGACGCCCTCCGGCGTGCAAGCGAAGGCGGAGCCTTCGCTGGAGGTCCCAATCGCCCGCGACGGTTGGGTTCGTCATCCGAAGGGGCGGGCGCCGATCAAGATAATGGGAAATCCGGACGCAAAGGACGTCGGTGAGGCGCGCAACGGCGCCGCGGTACAAATCCTCGAAGTACGTGGTGATTGGTACCGGGTCGCGGTCGCGGGCAGAGTTGGCTTCATGCATTATACCTGGGTTCACGTAGCGCAGTTCGAGGAAGATGCTGGTGAGGGCAGGTATGTCCAGGTAGGGAGCTTCAGCTCGCTTCCGGAGGCGGAAGCTTTCGTCAGGAAGTCGCCGGTTCCGCTATCCGCCCATCTTGCCGCTAACGGCTGGTTTGCCGTTACCTTGAAGGACGTCTACGCCGAACAGGACGCCAAGGATGTTTCCACAGCTCTTGAAGGTCATGGCCTTATTGCCAAGGACTCGATGGTGACGATCGGCAATACCTATGTGCGGAAAGTGTGCTGTGAGTGATCGTAGGTTTGAACACCGCTCAAGAATTTAGATGAGTTATGCTGCTAAATTGAATTGTCTGAAAAGCGTAATGACAGGGTCTTTACGGCTCTTGTAAAGATGATGTCGTTACGCTATATGGGGTGCAAACAGGAGTTTGCCATGCCGACCTCACATCCGAACAAAAGCTCGGACGCAAGCGTACCATTGAATATGCGCATCAAGCCTGCGACCCGCAACTTGATCGATCGCGCCGCTGAGTTGCTTGGTAAGACGCGAACGGATTTCATGCTGGAGGCGTCCGAGCGTCGAGCAGAGGAAGTGCTGCTCGACCGCACTATCTTCACGGTAAGCCCCGAAATCTATGCTGAATATCTTGCCCGGCTCGATGCACCCACGCAACCCAATGAGCGTCTGGCGCGCACCATGTCGACCAAAGCACCGTGGGATGAGGCGTGACCCTCAGCGCACCGGCACCCCTGGCCGATCATCATCAGCTAGCCGAGTTTAATTCCGGCGCCCGTGAACTGGACGACTGGCTGCGACGCCGCGCCCGCTCCAATCAAGCGAGCGGAGCATCACGAACTTTTGTGGTGTGCGAGGAGAGCCGCGTCATCGCCTATTACGCGCTCGCCTCCGGCGCCGTCAAACAACCGGAAGCGCCTGGCCGTTTCCGGCGCAATATGCCAGATCCAATTCCGGTCGCTGTGCTTGGTCGCCTCGCGATTGATCAATCCTACCAAGGGCGCGGTATCGGCAGAGCATTGGTGCGCGACGCGGGCCTGCGCCTGCTCAATGCCGCTGAGGTACTTGGCATTCGAGGCATGCTCGTTCATGCGATTTCAGATGACGCACGAGCCTTCTATGAGGCCGTCGGCTTCCTGTCTTCTCCTTCCGATCCCATGATGCTGATGGTCTCATTGCATGACCTCAATAACGCGCTGAACCCATAGGCGGAACTCATCAATAATTTCGGTTGAATGCATTCGATCTCGCTCCTAACTTGCTGAATTTTCCGCAGAAGGTCTCGACCTCAAATAGGGCCGCGAGTTCAATTCCGTTCAAGAGCTTAAATTATCGCCGACGGCAGGAGAGTGGGGGCTGTTTCACGCAAAGGCTAAGTTCAAAGTGCTATGAAAAGTTCTCCAGCACAGCCATAAACGTGTGCCGATCGCCTTGTCCCTCAGTCAGCCGCACCCGTCCCTCGATGTCGGCAAGATGGTGATCCATCAGGTCCTGTGCCTTCCTGAGGTCCTTCGCCTTCAGTGCCTTCACGATCATGCGGTGGTGATCGGCGCCGCAGTCGTCCTTGCGGTCCTCCTCATAGAGAGCCATGACGAGTGAAAGGCGCGCGACGATCTTGGAGAGCATTTCCGTCAGCACCGGGTTGCCGGCGAGATCGGCGAGGACGATGTGGAATTTCCCCGATAGAACAGTCTTCGACTTCTCGTCACCGTGGTGATGGATGTGTTCTTCCTCGTCCGTCAACCGCTCCAGCGCATCCAGTTCGTCGGATGTGGCGCGGAGGATGACGAGTTCGAGCAGCATACGTTCCAATTTGCGGCGCGCCTCGAAGAGGTTCTTGGCCTGCTCGATGCTCGGTTCGGCGACAAAGGTGCCGCGGTTCCGCTTGCGTTCCAGCAGATGGTCGCTTTCGAGCACGCCGAGCGCGCCGCGGACGACGGTACGGCTCACGCCGAAATGCTCGGCGATCGCCTCTTCAAGGATCTTGGTGCCCGGCTTCAGCGCGCCTTCTCCGATCGCCGCCGCCAGTGTATTACGGATGCGCTCGGAGACATCGTCATGATCGGCAGTATCGGCCGTGCCATTGGTGGCAGGGGCAGCTTTCAAGTTTTGTCGACGCGTTTTCTTCATAATACCCTCTAGGAGTTCGCGCCCTCGCAAACCGCATTGATCGGATCGATAACGGCATGCTGTAATTTTTTCCATAAGAAAGTTCGTGCGCAACTCGATGTTGCTAGATCCAAGCGTGACGCTGGCGGCCGGACGCCGCCAGCGTCACGCTCACGGCTAGGCAGCCTTGCGGTTCGTTGCCACCGGGGTCAGGGCAATCCCATTGTTCTTGCAGATCGTCTCGATGTGTCGTGCCGACTGTTTGATGAAGGCGATTGCCTGGTCGAAGCCGTAGGACTGGTACTCGTAGGTCGGATAGCCGTACTGGCTGGCTTCGTAGGTCTCCCAGTCCGGGATTTCGCCGGATGCGACGCGCGTCTCATAGGCATCCACCAGGGCCATGTACGCGTCGAGTTCTTCGGCCGTGAGATCGGGATGGCCGGCGCGCCAGATCGGGTCGTCGATTTCGATGCACTGTCGCGGGTTGGCCTTGCGCGGCTTGTCGGCGACGGAGGCTGCGACCTCCAGCGAGAGGTTGAGCGCGGGGTTTGCTTCGGCAAGGATCGGCAGGATCGTTTCGAAATCGACGATGCCGCCGCCAACGGGGCGGGTCTGGAAGTCGAGGCCGCCGGGAGCGCGGCCGACATAGGCGTCCTTGATATGCGTCTGGCGGACATAGGGGGCGAGGCGTTTGGCTGCAAAGACCGGATGCTCGGCGCGTTGCAGGCCATTAGCGGTGTCGAAGACAGCGCCGACGCAGTCAGCGCCGACCTTCTCGATCACCCTGAGGATCTCGAAGGAGGTGATCTCGTCATGGGTCTCGATGTTCAGGTGCGCGCCATGGGCGCGGGCGACGGGCGCAAGCTTCTGCAGCACCTTCTCGATGCCGATCAGCTGGTCTTCCCAGGTAATGTCGGTGCGGAAGCGGTCGTTGGCGAGACGGCCACGATATTCGGACTTGAAGTTGCCGGGCGCGACCCAGAGTTCGAAGCAACCGATGGCGGCGCTCGCCTCGATCATCCGCGTGAAGCCGGCGATGATGTCGCCATCGCCGGCGGCGCGAAGGGCAGGTTCCTCGGCGCTGCAGTAGGGGTTGATCTTGCCGACGCCGCTTTCGAGATAGAGGCCGAGCTCGTCGGCCTTCGCCCGGATGTCGCGCAACTCGCCGATGTCGAGCGTCGGGCTCATGTCCAGCGCGGTGGAGAAGAAGATGCCGGAAAGGCCGAGCTCCTTGACGAGGTCCAGGCTGCCGAGAGGACCGCGCTTCCTCGATTCTGGCAGTTTGATATTGTCGATGCCAAGCTTCACGTCATGCTCCTTGTGGTTTCCTTGCAGGCCTCGCTGCTCTGGCGAGGCCCTTGGTTATTGGTTGGCGCTCAGGCGCGTTTCGTGGTGCGGGACTTGTCGGCGCCGTTGCGGCATTTCGGCTGGAGGCTCTTCTCGAGGTAATGCTGGCCGATCGACGCCACTGTGGTGATCGCGAGGTACCAGACGGAGGCGACGAACAGCAGTTCGATCACCAGGAAGTTGCGGGCGTAGATGACCTGCGCCTGTGTCAGCAGATCCTGCATACCGATGACGGAGACGATGGCGCTGGCTTTCAGCATGCCGATCGCCTGGTTGCCGGTCGGGGGCAAGATCAGGCGTGCCGCCTGCGGCAGGATGACGGTGCGGAATGTCTGCCGGGGCTTCAATCCGAGTGCCGTCGCCGCCTCGCGCTGCCCGCGGTCGATGGCAAGAAGCCCGCTGCGGATGATCTCCGACATGTTGGCGGCTTCATGCAGCCCGAGCGCCAGGAAGCCCGCCAGCGCAGGTGTAACGAGATCGTTGATCGAGATGCTGTAGTGGCCCACCCCGACCTGCGGGATGAAGAGCGCGATGTTGAACCAGAGGAAGATCTGGACGATCAGCGGCACGCCGCGAAACCACCAGACGAAGCCTGCGGCAATCGCTTTCAGAACGATGTTTGTCGACGTTGCCATCACGGCAAGAAGGCAGCCGAGCCCAATGCCGAAGACCATGGCGCCAGCCGTCAGTTCCAGGGTCAGCAGCACGCCGCGCAGGATCTGGGGGTGCACGAGATAGCGCGGGATTTCCGACCACTGCACGCTCTGGCTTTGCGCGAGGACGCTGCCGAGGAGCACCAGCGCGAGGATCGCGCTGGCACCGGTTGCGAACTGTCCCCACTTGATCGACCGCATGGCCGGTGGCGGCAGGCTCATTGTCGTTGTCTGTGCGGAGAACAGTGCCATGAGGTTTACTCCGCGGGCATGCTTGCGGCGTCGTTGACCTTGACGGTCTTCACCGCGAGCGGGCCGAGGCTCCACTTTTTCATGATCGTCTCGTAGGCGCCGCTGTCCACCATCTGCTGCAGGGCGGCGACGACGGTGTCACGGAGCTCCGGATTGTCCTTAGATATCAGCATGCCGAGATAGCCGACGGCGAGACGGATTTTCGGAAGCGCCTGCAGCCCCTTGCCGTTGCCGGTCTGGTGTTCGGTCGTGTAAACGCTGGTCGCATAGCCGTTGACGGTGGCATCGGCGCGACCGGTGCGCACCGCCTGCAGCACATCAGGCATCTTCGGGATCGCCATGATGTCGATCGGTGTCTTGCATTTTGCAGAGGCGGCCTCAACCATCTTGCCCTGGAAGGTGCCGACGGGAACGGCGACCTTCTTGCCGCAGAGGTCTTCCATGCTCTTGATGCCGAGCGGATTGTCCTTGATCGTCATGATCGTGGTGGCGTCATACATGTAGTCGATGACATCGACCTGCTTTTCCAGTTTCACGTCGTCGTTGATGCCGGAGATCGTCATGTCGAAGCGTTTGGACAGGATGGCGGGAACGATGGCCGCGCCGGCGCCGACATCCGTCATCTGGACATTGAGCCCCAGGATGATACCGAGAGCTGCGGCGATATCGGCGTCGATGCCGACAAGCTTGCCGTCATCGTCGTGGAAGCTGATCGGCGGGGTCAGGTCGGTCGCGACCTTCAGTATGCCTGATGCCTTGATGGTAGCCGGAAGGCTGTCCGCCAGCTTCTGCGTCAGCGCCACGCCGGGGAGTTTGGAAACCTCAGCCCCTTCCATCTTCTCTGCAGCGCCTTCTGCGGCATGGGCGGACAGCGCCATGAGAGTAACGAGCGCGGTGGCGATGCCGGCCTTCAGGATTGTCTGCACGTTCTTCATGGGATCCCCTTTTTCGATTTCGCATGCATGAATTTTCTGGGATCTTCCAAGCAATCGCCGTGCCAGTTCCACCTTCGCGGCATCAAGCAATTGAATGTGAACGAATAAATCATTCTGGCGTTTCTCCGAACAAAGTTTCGCATATTATTTCGCATATTCATTCGAAATAAGGATGATTAAAAAAACGCCCTTGCGTCGATTTTCTGGGCGACAACCGCCTCAAGCCTCGCCTTTTTCCTCCTCTCTGTTCTTTTCCTGATGGATCATGGCCGGCGAGATCGCTTGCATCCCGCCTGGCGAGGCGGCCATCAGGTCGATAAGTGAGCAGAATTCTGCACGACATCAAACCTCTATGGCAAAACTTTAGACAAACAAAATTCCGAAACTAAAGTCGAAAGTTCGTAATAAGAAAGCTACGAAACTTTATAAATCGTAAAAATCGTCATATAATCAGTTACTTGAATTTTTCTCTGTTGCCATCATTCGAGTCTGGCACGGCCCTTGCAATTCCCTTTCGATGAACATGCTCCGGCGTCGGAGCGCTCATTGCCACCACGCAAGATCAGGGAAGCCACATGCTGGACATCGCAAAGACTACCGATCGCAAGCGGCTCAGTGTTCGGGGCGTTACCCATAGCTATGGCGGCCAGAATGCCGTTAGCGACATATCCTTCGATATCGAGGCCGGCGAGATCGTTGCGCTCCTGGGACCGAGCGGCTGCGGCAAGTCGACGGTGCTGAGGGCGGTCGCCGGCCTCATTCAGCCGAAGGCGGGCCGCATCGTGCTCGGCGACGACGACCTCGCCAATGTCTCCGCCCGCGCACGCGGCATCGGAATGGTCTTCCAGAACTATGCCCTGTTCCCGCATCTGACAGTTGCGGAAAACATCGCCTATCCGCTCGCCTGCCAGAAAGTACCGCGTGCGGAGCGAAACGCGCGGGTCGAGGAGATGCTCTCGCTCGTCCGGCTCGATGGCTATGGTAACCGCCTGCCGCGCGAACTCTCGGGTGGGCAGCAGCAGCGCGTCGCCGTCGCTCGCGCTATCGCGGGCCGCCCGTCGCTGCTGCTTCTCGACGAACCCTTCGGCGCTCTTGACCGGGCGTTGCGCTTCGATCTGCAGGTCGAGCTCCTTCATCTGCAGAAGACGCTGGGCATCACCACGCTGATTGTCACCCACGACCAGGAGGAGGCCCAGAGCCTCGCCAGCCGCCTGGTGCTGATGAACAAGGGTAATGTCGAGCAGATTGACACGCCGATGGCAGTCTACGACAGGCCGAAGACCCTGTTCGTCAACACCTTCATCGGCCAGACCAATGTTCTCCATGGCACTGTTGCCGAACTCGGCGAAGGCAGCACGGTCATCGCTCTGAAGAGTGGCGAAAACCTTGTCCTGCCGCGCCGCCTGAGCTTCACCACGGGCTCGGATGTCACCATCACCTTCCGGCCCGAAGAGGTCCGCCTGATGACGCAGCCGGGCGTGAACGCGCTTGCCGCGCGTGTCACCGTTTCCGTGCCGCTCGGTCCGACGCTGATCCACGACCTCGTGCTTGATGACGGCACGGGTCTGCGCGCCTCCGAGGTTCGCGGTCCCGGCACGGCGATTCCCGATATCGGCGCCCAGCTCTTTGCAGAGATCGACACCCGCAGGTGTCACGCATTTCCGGCTGAACCGGAAAGCATCCAGTGAATGCCAACAACGGAATGACATCAACAACAACCAACAGAGGTGACAGCATGAACGACTTCAAAATGACCCGCCGCCATTTCGGCCTTCTCGCTGCCGGCGTCGCCGCAGCCTCCGCAATGCCCTTCGCTGCCCGTGCAGCGGCAGGCGAAACCGCGATTGCCGCGACCTTTCCGGGCAACTGGGAAGACGGCTATCGCAGCGTTCTCGGCCCGCTCGTCAAGGAAGCCGGCTACGGCCTGACGATCGCCCCGTCGATGGCGCAGGATCAGCTGGCCAAAGTCATGGCGAGCCCCGGCAACCCGCCTTACGACACGCTGCTGATGTCGCCCGGTCAGATGGCCGTCGCCATCGACAACGACATCATCCAGAAGATCGATCCGAGCCGCCTGAAGAACTGGGGTATGCTCGATCCGGCCTTCCAGGGTGAATACGGCCCGACGGTTACCATCGAGGTCAACGGCATCGCCTACAATCCCGACCTCGTGCCGCGCCCGAAGGGCTATCGCGATCTGTTCGAGAACAAGGCCTATAGCGGCCTCGTCTCCTGGACCGGCTTCGGCTCCAACACGGCCGTCATGGCCTATACGGAAATGGCGAAGATCTTCGGCTCCGGCCCGAACGACATGGACGCGGTCTTCAAGCTGTTCAAGGATCATCCTGAACATCTGAAGGGCGTCGTCGATAGCACCAACCACCAGATGACGCTGTTCCAGCAGGGTGAAATCGCCGTCTTCATGTGCTCGACCGGCAACGTCGCCCGCCTGAAGTCGATGGGTCTCAAGGCCGAATATGTCGCTCCGGAAACCGGCGCTCCGGCCGCTCCGGTCAACATCCACCTGACCAAGGGCGCGAAGAACCTCGACGCCGCCTATGCCTATATGGACGCCGCCATCTCCAAGGCTGCGCAGGACAAGCTGAAGCTGCCGCCGACCGAGATGTTCCCGACCAACAAGGACGTCGCCCTGACGCCCGAGATCGAAGCCTATGTGACGCGCGAGCAGCTCGGCAACATGGTCTATCCGGACTGGGTTGCCATCAACAAGAACCGCGCCGACTGGATCCGCCAGTTCGACGCGCTCGTCGCGGGCTGAGGCCGAGCCGATGAAGGCGGGCGGTTTTCCATACGTTATCCCGATGCTGCTGCTGTCGGTGGCGTTCTTTGCGACGCCGCTCGCCGTTCTCGTCGGCTATAGCTTTACCGGCTCGGCAGGGCCGACACTGGCCAATTATGGTCAGTTCTTCGGGGACGCGTTCAATTTTCGCGTTCTCGTCAACACGGCGCGACTGGGGCTAGAGACGGTTTTCGCCACGACGCTGCTCGGCGTGCCGATCGCGCTGCTCTACTGGCACAGCGGCAAGACGGCACGGCAGGTGATCATCTTCCTGACGCTTGTTCCGATGCTGACCAGCAATGTCGTGCGCACCTTCGCCTGGATTGTTATCCTCGGGCGGCAGGGACCGATCAGCGTGGCGCTTATGGGGCTCGGCCTGACCGGTAGCCCGATCAGCTTGATGTTCACCGAACTCGGTCTCGTCATGGCCATGTGCCAGATCGATCTACCGCTGATCATCCTACCGCTGGTCGCCATCCTGTCGCGTACGCCGGTGCAATATACAGAGGCGGCGCAGGTCTCCGGTGCCGGTCCGTGGCGCATCTTCGTGACCGTGCTGATCCCGCTGATGCTGCCAGGCCTTTTGGCCGGCTGGATTCTGGTCTTTGCCAGCACCAGCAGTTCCTTCGTCACGCAGGCCGTCATCGGCGGCGCGCGCAACGTCTATGTTCCGCAGCTCATCTATCGCGAGGTCGGCACGCTGTTCGACTGGCCGCTGGCATCGGCGATCGCCGTCGTGCTGCTTCTGTCCACCGGTTGCCTGCTCGTCGCGATGACCATGATTTCCCGTCACAGGAGACTTGTCGGCCATGGCTGATAGACGCAAAAACCCCATCCCCGGACTGCTCTACAAGCTCTTCGTCTTCGGTTTCGGCACTTTCGCCGTGATCTATCTGGTGGCGCCGATCGTCATTGCTCTGACAATGTCCTTCACCTCGGGCCAGACCCTGAAATACCCACCCGACGGCTTCTCGCTTCGCTGGTACGAGGCACTGCTCGATCCTGTTCGCTCCGCGACGGAACATGCGGCGGCCTTCAACTCGCTGAAGATCGCCGGTCTCGCGGTTCTCGGTTCGCTGCTCTTTGCAGTGCCCGCTACGATCGGCATGAGCCGGATGCGCAAAGGGGCCGTCGGCGCAATCGAGCCGCTGCTTCTGTCGCCGCTGGTGCTGCCAAGCCTGGTCTACGGTCTGGCGGCGCTGATCGTCGCCAACTTCGTCGGGCTGCAACCCTCGCTCTGGCTGACAGTCGCCGGCCATGTCGTCGTCTTCGGGCCGCTAATGTACCGCGCCGCCTCCGTCGTCGCGCAAGGACTCAATCCTTCGCTCGCCGAGGCATCAACCGTCATGGGCGCGTCCCGGTTCACCACGCTTCGTCGGGTAACGCTGCCGCTGCTGATGCCGGGCATTCTCGCCGGCGCCTTCCTGGTCTTCATCCAGTCGCTGGACAATGTCTCGATCTCGCTCTTCCTCGCCGATGCCGAGACCACCGTTCTGCCGCTGCGCATGTTCGCGCTGATCGAGGAATCGCTCGACGTTCGCGTCGCCGCGATCTCGGGCATTCTCATCGGCCTCACCCTGATCGTCATGCTCGTCGCAAGGCGCGTTCTCGCGCCGCGGCAGGCCTGACCAATTTTGATAATCGGGAAGGAAAACACCTATGAATATTAGTTCGAGCCAGTCAGGCTCCTATCGCGTCGGATCGCTGCTCGCCGATTTCCAGCCGGATTTCGATTTCGATGCGCCGCTGCCCCTGCCGACCGAGGAATTCGAGGATCGCCTGCGCCGCATCCGCCGGCAGGCCGTGGAAGCCGGGCATGATGCGCTGATCGTCCATACCGGCAGCGTCGGCTGGTTCCATGCCTCCAACCATTATCTGCGCTACATCTGCGACTGGATACGCGAAGGTGTGCTGATCATCCCCACAGACAGCGACAAGCCGCTGACGCTTCTGTCCTTCTTCACCCAATCCGTCCTTCTGCCGCCCGGCGGTGAACCTGTTCTGGTCGAGGATATCTGGCAGATCGGCCCGATCGGTCGCGAATATGCCGACCGCCCGGGCGACAGCGTCGTCAAGACGGCCGAGAAATGCGCCGAACTTCTGGCCAGCATGGGGCTCGCGAAAGTCCAGGTCGGCCGCATCGGCGACCGGACGTCGCTGACCTTCTGGGCGGCACTCGATGAACTGATGCCGAAGACCAAGTTCGTCGCCGACAATGCCATTCTCGACCGGATGCAGAAGGTCCGCTCGCCGCGCGAAATCACCATATTCCGGGCCGCCGCCCAGCTCATCAGCATCGCCACCCAGGCGGCCTATCATGTGGCAAAACCCGGCGTGACCGACCATGAAATCTATGCCGCTTTCACGCAGGCGCAGCTCACCTATGGTGGCGAAACCGGCGACGGCTACCAGATCGGCATCAACGAGTTCGGCACCCATTGCGGCAAGCCATACGGCCATGTCGTGCGGCCCGGCGACTTGATCAATCTTTACGTCTCCAACGTCACCTATCGTGGATATACCGCCCAGACCGCCCGCATGATCGCCGTCGGTGGGATCACCAAGCGACAGGAAGAGGTGCTTGAAGCCTGCACCGAAGGCGTCAAGCGCGCCGAGAAGCTGATCCGCCCCGGCGCCCTGGTGCGTGACGTCAACAACGCTGCCTTCGAGCCGATGATCGAGCGCGGCATGCTGATCTCGCCGGAAGCACGCAGCATGCCCTACAACTGGGCGCCGATGGACGACGGGAGCGCCCGCCTCATCCCGCGCCAATATGTGAAGAACATCGACTGGGAGGCACAGGGCCGCAAGCTGATGCATGTCTACCCGGCGACCCATGGGCCGCATAACCCCAATCTCGGCCACTCGGTGGGCATGGCCGGCGGCCAGAACAGCTTCAACATTTCCTCCCACAATTACGACCGGATGGAGGAGGGCATGGTCTTCGTGCTCCATACGCAATGGCTGGAGCCGCTGTCGGCCGGCTGCAATGTCGGCGACATGTATGTCGTCACCAAGGACGGGTTCGAGAACCTCTCCCGCCACACCCCGCTTGAAACCCACCGCATCGCTGCCGAGGCCTGATATGTACGATCATACCCATTTCGACTTTTCCAGCCTCAATGAGCGCGAGCGCTACAAGATCCTGATCGGCACGGTGATCCCGCGGCCGATCGCGTTGGTGACGACGATCAACAGGCAAGGCCAGCCGAACGCCGGCCCATTCAGCTTCTTCAACGTCCTCACCCACGATCCCGCGATCGTTGCCATCGGCGTCGAGAACTATTCGGACATGCGCTTCAAGGACACGGCACGCAACATCCGCGAGACCGGCGAATTCACCGTCCATATCTGCGACAATGCGCTCGTCGACCAGATGGAGGTCTGCGCCATCAAGTTCGGCCCCGAAGTCGATGAGATGGAGGAGGCAGGCCTCGCAACCGTGCCCGGCCAGATGGTGCGCAGCCCGCGCATCCTGGCAGCCCCGGCCGCCTTGGAATGCCGCCGCCACACGACCCTGCAGGTCGGCCCGGCCCGCGAGATCATCCTCGGCGAGGTCGTCGGCGTCTTTGTCCGCAGCGATGCGGTGAATGCTTCGAACCTGCATATCGACCAGCAGATGATGGATGCCGTCGGCCGCATGGGCGGGCACACCTATGCCCGCACACGTGACCAGTTCGATATCAAGACGCTGACGCCACAAGAGTGGGAAGGCCGGAAGAACGTGTCTAAAGCGGCTGCCGAATAAGAGGACACTTGCCGCTGAGTTCATAGACTTAAGCTTCGCGGGGCGGCTAATTGCAGGGGTCGAAGGTTCACATCCCATCAAGAGCCTAAGCCCAGAGCCTTAACGTGAATATTGACCAGAACGATGACGCCGTGCGACCTTGGGGTGGTGATCGAGATGACGCCGAGGCCGGCAAGCGAGGAGTGATCGACGCCTGCATCTCTAGGCGCGGCGCCTCTGGTTCCCACTGAACATGCCACCTCGGTAAACCTCCGCCGCAGGATCCATCGAGAACAGCAAGACGTCTGATTCAGCCCATGCGGTAAGATCGTCATATGCACCGGTCGAAAATACGCTTTGCCCTTCCGATATAACCTCGCCCGCGATGGCGACCTTTCCACTGTAGACGTAGAGTAAGGTGTTTCTTCCAGTTTCCTCGGCTGGCAGCCGCAGATGGACCCCTTCAGCGATACGGGCGTCAAAGACGCGGACGTCAGATCTGACCTTCAACGGTGCAGCGCTCGGTCCGGCGATGAGCCGCCAGCTATCGACGCTGTCTTCCTCCGGGAACTCATGGAACTGTACCATCGGCTCCAGATCGGGAGCGTTCGGTCGCAGAAATATCTGCAGCGCGCGCACCGGACGATCACCGAGCATCAGCTCTTCATGCTGAAAGGTATGCCCGGCGTTCATCATCATGAAGTGGGTCTTGCCGAGCGTCTTTTCGTTTCCCACCGTGTCGCGATGGAGCATCTCGCCGCCGCGAATATAGGTCAGGATTTCGTCGTCCTTGTGCGGGTGCATGCCATGAGATGACCCGGCTGCATCTCGGCGCGATCGATCCTGCCGATCGGGCCGATACCACTGTCGTCCGAAGTCAGCGCCAGCCCCGGATATAGGATCTCGACGCCGAAGCCTTGACTGAAGTCGCCGCGTACGCGGCCGGCGGCAATCTTGGTAATGGTCATTGTTGTGCTCCTTTCATTCGTGCGCGGGCTCTATTGCCCGCGCCGAACGCGCTTGTCGTGCTCAATGGTAGTTCAGGATGCCGACCAGCTTCTGACCGAGCGGGCTCGTCCAGTCGACGGCAAGCTCGGAAATGATCTGGTCAACGGTTGTAATGATTGCGCCGGCCTTCTCCATGCGGCGCAATGCAATGTCGTCGCCGTATTTGGTGTAGGAAGCCGACGCGTCTGCCGAGACCTGGACCTCGTAACCTTCGTCGAGCATCTGCAGGACCGGAAAGGTGACGCAGATCTCAGTCGTCACGCCGGCAACGAACAGCTTCTTGCGACCGGTCGCTTTGACCGCCTTATTGAAGCCGTCGTGGTGCATGGCGTTGACGATGCCGGGACGCTTGATGCGGGCTTCGAACGCTTCGGGCAGGATTGCTTCGAGTTCCGGCAGCAGCGGGCCTTGGATCTGGTCTTCCATGCTGGAGGTGAGAATCGTCGGGATATTGGCGGCCTTGGCGATGCGAGCAAGTTTCAGCGCGTTCTGCTTGACCAGGTTGATGTCGTGCGAGTGCGTCCAGGCCATGGTGCCGATCTGGTGGTCGATCAGCAGCATTGCTGAATTCTCGGGGGTAAATACGTCCTTATGCATTTTCGTGTTCCTTTTCTTTGCTCGGCGGCTGTTGGTGAAGTTGGTTTCGATCCGCTCGATGACTGGAATTTAGCGTTGCGATCATCGGCACAGTAGCTCTACGATGAGCCACTCTATAGAACGAAAAATGGAACACCGGGATGATCAGCTTCGAGGACATGCAGACCTTCGTGGAGGTGGCGGACGGGGGCGGCATCACGGTGGCCGCTCGGCGTCTCGGCCTGCCGAAGTCGATCGTCAGTCGACGGCTTGTCCGGCTTGAAAGCGAGCTTGGCGTCCAGCTTCTGGCGCGCACCACCAGAGGTGCATCCCTCACCGAAGCTGGGGTCTCCTTCCGAGAGCACGCCGCCCGCATGTGTCTGGAAATGGACGTGGCGCGCGAGGAGATGCTTCCAACCGGAGAGCTGCGAGGACGCCTTCGCGTGGCGGTCCCCTCGTCCTTCGGTCCTGGGCACTTCGCCCCGGCACTGGCCGAGCTCGCCCGCCTGCATCCGCTCCTGCAGCTCCACGCGCATTACAGCGACCGCTACGTCGATCTGGTGGCGGAAGGCTTCGACTGCGGCATCCGCGTCGGCTACCTGCAGGATTCGAACCTGACCGCGCGCAAGATTGGCACCTTTGCGGCAGGCCTTTTTGCAAACCCGGAGTATCTGCGTGTCCACGGCGTTCCACAGAAGCCGTCAGATCTTCTCGACCATCAGGCCATCTTGCAGGGGACCGAAAGCTGGAGGGTTTCCGACGGCACCCGGACCGTGGTCGTCAGCGCTCAGGGACGGTTCAAGGCCGACAGCGCTGCGGGCATCGCCGAAGGGACGGCGGCGGGGCTGGGCGTGGCAGCGCTACCCGTGGTGATCGCTCAGAATTACCTGGAAGCCGGAACCCTTGTGCCGATCATGACGGACTACAGCCTGCCGAAAATTGGGGTCTACATCGTGCGCCCGCCTGGGTCACACGTGTCGCGGAAGGTCCGGGTTCTGATCGACTTCTTCGTCGAGAGGTTCTCCGCAAACGCGGTGGCTGGCTAGAGCAACGAAGGCTAGTATTACGTGGCCGAGCGCCGCTCCTGGAACGCGACGCCCCAGTCGCGCATGGCTATCAGCACGGGTGCCAGAGTCTGCCCGAAGGGCGTCAGAGAGTATTCAACGCGCGGCGGAACCTCTGCGAAGACTTCGCGGGCGACGATCCCGTCGGCTTCGAGTTCGCGGAGCTGCATCGTCAGCGAACGCTGGCTCGGGTCACCGACAAGCCGGCGCAACTCGCCGAACCGTCGCGGCCCGTCCAGCAGCCGGTAAATGATCATTGGCTTCCATTTTCCCCCCGTAACGTCGACGGTGGTTTCGACAGGGCACTTCTGGCCAGAAGTCATTACATGCTCCAATAGTGTATTTTCTATACCTATAGGCAAAATTGTTGCCTACTTGCAAGTTCGCCTGTGTCGCGTCAGTTGGAAGCAGTATATTCAGAGGTGCGTCATGCGAGCTGCTTTCTACGACCGACAAGGCCCTGCAAAGGAGGTGCTCGCCGTCGGCGAGCTCCCCGATCCGCAGCCGGGAGCGGGAGAGGTCCGGGTGAGGGTGGTCGCGTCAGGCATCAATCCCTCCGACATCAAGACGAGAACCGGATTTGGCGGCAAGGCCATGCCGTTTCCACGGATCGTGCCGCATCAGGACGGCGCGGGCGTCATCGACGCCGTCGGTCCCGGCGTGCATCTGTCGCGCGTCGGCGAGCGCGTCTGGATCTACATGGGCCAATGGGGTCGTGCGTTCGGTACTGCGGCGGAATTTGTCGTCGTGCCCTCCGTGCAGGCCGTCAGGCTGGCCGACAACGCATCCTTCGAGATCGCAGCGGCGCTCGGCGTTCCAGCGATGACAGCGCATCGCTGCCTCTTCGCCGACGGAGACCTGCGCGGCAAGCGAGTCCTCGTCCAAGGAGGAGCAGGCGCCGTCGGCAATGCAGCGATCCTTCTTGCGAAGTGGGCGGGGGCATGGGTGGCGGCGACGGTGAGCCGTGAGCAGCAAGCGGAGGTCGCGCGTGCGGCGGGCGCCGATCTTGTCGTCAACAGGCGCGAGGAAAATGTCGCTGCGGCCGTCCGATCAGCCACCGGCGGCAATGGCGTCGATCGCATCGTAGACGTCGATATCTCCGCCAACATCGACGTAGCAATCGCCTCTCTCGCCCGCGACGGTGTCGTGTCGGCCTATTCGACGGAATCGCCAGATGCGAAGCTGACGATTCCGTTCTTCCCGGCGCTGCTGGGCGGCTTCTCGTTCCGTTTCGTCTATGTCTACACCATGCCGGAATCCGCGATGAGGCAGGCAGCCGATGAGGTTTCGGCCTGTGCCGCATCGGGGGTATATGCTCCGCTGATCGCGAAGACATATGCGCTTGACGAAGTGGCCGAGGCACACGAGTTGCAGGAGAGCGGGAAAGCTGTCGGTAAGATTCTCCTCCGAATCCAGAACGCGTGATGCGATCCCATCAAGCTAGCTTATGAGGCGATGACGGCTTTCGGCTCCAGGAACGCCTCGAGGCCGAACACGCCATACTCGCGACCGATACCCGACTGCTTGAACCCACCAAAAGGAGCGAGAGGTTCATGGGGGGCGCCGTTGACGACGACGCGGCCGGACTCCAGGCGATCCGCAAGCGCCTGCATGCGCGCGACATCGGTGCCATGCAGGTAGGCCTGAAGTCCATACGGCGTGTCGTTGGCGATGGACACGGCTTGGTCCTCGTCTCGATAACTGATTACCGACAGGACCGGCCCGAATATCTCCTCGCGCGCGATACGCATCTGGTTGTTGACGTGAGTGAATATGGTTGGCTTCGTGAACCAGCCTCGCTCCAATCCGGCAGGCCGTCCGAGACCACCCGTCAGGAGGCAGGCGCCCTGTCGTGTCCCCAGCTCGATATAGGACTGGACCCGGTCGTACTGCTTTTGACTAACCATCGGTCCGATCATTGCGTCCGGATCGTCGGGGGCGCCGATCTTGAATGGCTCGATCTCTTGCTTCAGCCAGGCCAAAACGTCGTCGAGCCGATGGCTGGGAACCAGAATTCGGGTGCCGGCAATGCAGGCCTGGCCGCTGTTGATGAACCCCATCCGCAGTACGGCGGGAATAGTCGCGTCCAGGCCGGTATCGTCGAGAATGATGTTCGGGCCTTTGCCGCCGAGTTCCAGCGTCACGCGCTTGAAGGTGTCGGCCGCGTTGCGCATGATTTCCCTGCCAACCGCGGTAGAGCCGGTGAACGTCACCTTCGCGATATCAGGATGCCGGCTGAGCTCTGCGCCGACGACATTGCCGAGCCCGTTGACGATGTTGAATACACCCTTCGGCAAACCCGCTTCATGAAGGCACTCGGTGAGGATCTGCGTCTGTATCGCGCTCATCTCGCTGGGCTTGATGACGATGGTCGTGCCGGCGGCGATGGCGGTCGCAAGCTTTGAGGTTATGAAGCCGATATTGCTGTTCCAAGGCGTGATGGCGGCGGCAACGCCAGAGGGCTGCATGAGGACGCGGGCGCGGCCCATCTGTCGCTCGAATTCATAATCCTCCAGAACCTTCGCCATGGTCAGAAAGCTTGAAGCAGCGTGGGGAATAGCGAACCGGGTAACGGTCTGAGGAGCACCATATTCGAGTGCCATCGCTTCCGTTAGGTCGGAGGTGTGCGCCGCGACGGCTGCGTTCAAACGCTTAAGCATCTCGATACGCTCGGCCTTCGTCGTCCGTGAGAACGCCGGGAAGGCACGTTTCGCGGCGGCGACAGCCTCACGTGCATCTTCGATGCCGCCAAGCCGGACTGTGCCGATCTTCTCCTCTGTCGACGGATTGTAAAGATTGGCGGTCTCCGATCCCTTCGGTGTGACGAAGCCTCCGTCGATATAAATCTTGTCGATGATGGGCATCTCAAACTCCTTTTGCTGTTCTGTCATATCTGGCACTTCGACCCTGTCCTGATAAGGAGGTCAAATATGCCCAGCCTGATAGGAGATTACGGACAATGATGCGCGGCTCACTTGCTGAACTTGAGGCTGTCCTTGCCGTCTCGTCTCGAGGCGGGTTCCGGGCCGCGGCGCGGGAGCTCGGAATATCGTCGTCGTCGCTGAGCCAGCAGATCGCTGCGCTGGAGACCCGCATGGGCGTCAGGCTTTTCAACCGCTCGACCCGGAGCGTGGTCCTTTCAGCCGCGGGAGAGCAGTTCGTCGCAAGCGTCGGACCGGCGCTAGAGGCGATCCGCAACGCCGTCGAGCATATCGATGAACATCGGGCAGAAGCCACGGGCACCTTGCGGATCAATACATCCGTCGGCGCAACGCGGATGATCCTGACACCGTTGATCCTGGAGTACATGCGCCGGAACCCGCAGATGGGGGTGGAGATCGTCACGGAGGGTGCGCTGGTCGATGTCAACGCAAAGGGTTTTGACGCCGGGATCAGGATCCGAGAAGCCGTTCCTCCCGACATGGTGGTCGTCCCGATCGGCGACAGCATCCGACCGGCCATTGTCGGGTCGACCGATTACTTCCGCCGCTATGGAAAGCCGGAGGTCCCGGCAGAGCTCCAAAACCACTTGTGCATTCGTGCACGAATGGCGAGCGGAACCATCTATCGCTGGGAGTTCGAGCGGCGAGGCGAGAGCTTCGCGCTCGACGTTCCCGGCAGGCTCGTGCTCGACGATAGCGATCTGATGCTCCGGGCCGCGCGTGAGGGGGCGGGGCTAGCCTACCTGAGTGAGTGGCAGGTCGAAGATGATCTTGCTGCCGGTAAGCTGGAGCAGGTTCTTGCTGACTGGACCCCGCCTTATCCCGGCTTATGTCTCTACTACCCCGGAAGGCGCAATCTGCCGGCGAAGCTTCGCCAGCTCGTCGACTTGATAAAGGAACTGCGGACAACCGGAACGATGTGAGCCGCTGTTCAGCTTGGGAGATCGCCCGACGGGATGGATGCGAAGTTCACCTTTCATCCTGGCGCTACCGAACTATTCCGCTCAGCGTAACAGTCCAGTGCCGAACATGAGTATTCAGCCGCGCGGTTGCGCATTGCATCCTGTGTTCACGGATCGGGAACGAGCCCGGCCTTCAATCAGGAGCGATCACATGAAACTTTATCACCACCCGCTGTCAGGTCACGCGCACCGCGCCCGGCTCTTCCTTTCTCTGGTCGGGCTCCCCCACGAGCTGGTCGAAGTCGATCTGAAATCTGGCGCCCACAAGCAGCCCGACTTCCTTAAGATGAACCCCTTCGGGCAGGTCCCGGTGCTGGCGGATGGCGATGTCTTCATTTCCGATTCCAACGCGATCCTGGTCTACCTCGCCAAGAAGTCGGGCAAGACGGAATGGCTCCCGGAAGATGCAAAAGGGGCCGCCGACGTTCAGCGCTGGCTCTCGGTTGCAGCCGGTGAAATTGCTTACGGTCCGGCAGCTGCGCGTCTGGTGACGGTCTTCGGCGCCAAGTTCAACCCAGAAGAAGTTATCGGCCGGGCACATACCATCCTTGGCCGGATCGAGAGCCATCTGCAAGGGCGCGAATGGCTGGTGGGCAACCGTCCGACCATCGCCGACGTCGCGGTCTACAGCTATGTCGCACGGGCCCCAGAGGGCAACGTCGACCTCAGCGCCTATCCGTCCGTGAATGCCCTGCTGCGCCGGGTCGAGCAACTTCCGGGCTTCGTCGATTTCGTCAAAACGCCGGCCGGTCTTGCCGCCTGAGCCTGGACAGGGCGTGCGGCACCTCGCACGCTCTTCGCCTCTTTTTCTGGAGAACAGAGATGTCCGTGAAGCTTACAAGATTGCCGACGTGGCATGAAGGCGAGACCTTTATTCAGGAAAAGCTCGGCGTAAAGGAACGCATGGCCTCCGTCGGCCAGCGTGTCGTTCGCGATTTCATGCCGGACCAGCACCGTGACTTCTACGCCCAACTCCCCTTCATCGTTCTCGGGAGCGTCGATCAAGCAGGTGACGCCTGGGCGACCGTTATCGAAGGCCAGCCGGGGTTCATGTCGTCGCCTTCGCCTGCCATCCTAGACATCCTCGCAAGCCGAGATCCCAGCGACCCGGCAAGCGAAGGACTGGCGGACGGCTTGCCGATCGGTCTTCTCGGGATCGAGATGCACACACGCCGCCGCAACCGTATGAACGGCTTTGTCTCGACGATCGATGGCGGTTTCCGCGTCGATGTCGACCAGAGCTTTGGAAATTGTCCGCGTTACATTCAGCTGCGCGACTTTACATTCGAACGCCAGCCCGAGACTTCGTTTCAAGGTGAGGTTGAGGAACTGCCCGCCCTCGATGACGAGGCGCGCGCGATCATTCGGGAAGCCGACGCCTTCTTTGTCGCGTCCTACGTTGATCGCGAGGACCGGCGCCAGGTGGATGTGTCCCACCGGGGCGGCAATGCGGGGTTTGTCCGCGTTGGTGACGATGGCGTCATGACGATCCCGGATTTCGATGGCAATCTCTTCTTTGCAACGTTGGGCAACATCCTGATGAACGGAAAGGCAGGACTTCTGTTCGTGGATTTCAACACCGGCGATATGCTGCAGATGACGGGCAAAGCCGAAGTCATATTCGACTCCCCCGAGATCGCCGCTTTCCAGGGGGCAGAGCGGTTCTGGACATTCAAGTCGACACGGATCGTACGTCGCCGCAATGCACTGGCGTTGAGATGGGCTTTTCAGAAGGACGGCTGGTCGCCGAGTTCCCTGATGACAGGCAGCTGGAGCCAAGCGGCCGACCGTCTCCGCGCCGCAGAGTTTGCCAAGAGCTGGCGGCCAATGACCGTCACCGCGATCGTTGATGAAAGCGCGACGATCAAGTCTTTCCACCTCCAGCCAGGCGATGGCGCAGGGCTACTCCCGCACGCGGCCGGTCAGCATCTGCCCATCCGCATAAAGCTGCCCGGCGAAAATAAGGCGGTCATTCGCACCTACACGCTCTCGGTCGCGCCGTCCGACGGGATCTACCGCATCAGCGTCAAGCGCGATGGTCAGGTATCTCAGTTCCTCCATGATCGCATCGCCGTTGGCGATGTCATCGAGGCGCGCGCGCCGGCCGGCCACTTCAGCATAGACGCGCGTTCAACCCGTCCGGCGGTGCTTCTTGCAGGCGGCGTCGGCATTACGCCGATGCTCGCGATGCTCCGTCATATCGTTTACGAGGGGCTCCGCAAGCAGCGCGTCCGCCCGGTGACGTTATTCCATGCGTCCCGTTCCAAGGCCGATAGGCCGTTCGATCAGGAGATCGGGGAACTGGTCGGTGCGGCCAAGGGCGCCGTGCGGCTGGTCAGGATCCTCAGTGACACCACGGATGCCGAAGAGGGCAGGGATTTCGATGCCGCAGGGCGGATCGATATGGCGATGCTGACGCGGTTCCTTCCCTTCAACGACTACGATTTCTATCTCTGCGGGCCTCCCCAGTTCACACAAGGCCTCTATGACGGACTGAGGGCTCTCAACATTGCTGACGATCGCATTCAGGCTGAAGCCTTCGGTCCGTCGTCGCTGGTCCGCACAGGGCAACCCACACCAGCCCTGATGTCTCCTGTCGCGCAGCCGTCCGAAAAACCTGTGCCCGTCGTGTTCACGAATTCCCTGAAAGAGGCACGGTGGACACCTGGTTCCGGCACTCTCCTGGAACTTGCCGAAGCGCGTGGCCTCGACCCCGAATTCAGCTGCCGCGAAGGCAACTGCGGCACGTGCCGGACCAAGCTCGTCAAGGGTGCCGTCGCTTACGTCAAGCAGCCCACCGCGAAGATCGACGCGGATGAAGTGCTTCTCTGCTGCGCTGTTCCCGCAGACCAGAACGGCGGCCTGCAGCTCGCTGTCTAAGGGCCGATTGCTGCGTCCGACGTAATGGACCCTTGTTCCCTTTCGATGTTCAGCAAGCCGCCCCACCAGGTCATATTCAATCCCAAGGGAGCGACGTCTCCCTCAACCAAAAAAGGAGAATACAATGTCACGCATTCCTACCCCGGCAACGATCGACGACGCTCCGGAAGCCTCTCGTCCGATCCTCGAGACCATCCAGAAGCAGATCGGCTCCGTCCCCAACATCTTTCGTCTGGTTTCCAACAGCCCCGCAGCGCTGTCGGGCTTGACGTCGCTCCAGGGCGCACTTGGCAAGGGAAAGTTGCCGCCGGCCACCCGCGAACGCATCGCCCTCGCCATGGCTGAAGCAAACGGCTGTGACTATTGCTTGTCCGCCCACACCTTCACCGGCAGGAAGTTCGCCAAGCTCGACGAAAGTGAAATCGTTGCCAACCGAAACGGCACATCCAACGATCCTAAGGCAGCGGCCGCTGTCGAGTTCGCCCGGGCTCTGACGGTCGCTCGCGGGTCCGTCGCGCCAGCCGAAATCGCCAAGGTTCGCGATGCCGGCTACAGCGATGCCGAGATCGTCGAGATCATCGCCCATGTGGCCCTCAACACCTTTACGAACTACGTGAACGAGGCCCTCGACACCGAGATCGACTTCCCCCGCATTGACACTGCTGCCTAAGGCCAAGCCTGGAGGCGGCGCAAGACTTACCGCCTCCCGCCCCGCGGTCAGAAATCATCCCGAGAGGAATTTTACCATGTCCCGTCCACCGCTTCCCCCATTCACCAGAGAGAGCGCGATTGAAAAGGTCCGTCTTGCAGAGGATGGCTGGAACAGCCGCGATCCCGCCAAAGTGGCGCTTGCCTATACGCTCGATACCCGTTGGCGCAATCGCGCCGAGTTCGCGAAGAACCGGGCCGAGGCCGAGGCTTTCCTGACCCGCAAGTGGAATAAGGAGCTCGACTACCGCCTGATCAAGGAACTCTGGGCCTTCACCGGCAATCGTATTGCCGTCCGATACGCCTACGAATATCGCGATGACAGCGGCCAGTGGTTCCGTGCCTATGGCAACGAGAACTGGGAGTTTGCCGAGGATGGCCTTATGCGGGAACGTCATGCAAGCATCAACGAACACCCGATCGCTGAAGTCGATCGCAAGTTTCGTTGGCCGCTGGGCCGCCGCCCGGACGACCATCCTGGCCTGAGTGATTTCGGCTTTTAGACGGCTGAGCCAGGAGATGGAAAAATGGCCGGCTCGTCAATCGGTGCTCGCATAAGGCTTTCAATAGAGCTTGCTCTCACGGGAGCCAACGCGAGCAAATCGCTGCTGGCGAAACAAGAAGAAGCCGGTCGTGCCCTTGGCATGACAGGCGCAGAGATGGATGTTGCCAGGCAAGGTTCCAGCTTCGATTTCGAGACTTCGGTCGCGGTCTCGCTTGCTTTGAATGCCTGTCGGGAGACGCACCAGCGCGCCCTGCGCGCCGGTCTTTCCGAGGAAGCCTGCGCGGAGATAGAATTCATCTCGCAGGCTTGCCGTTCTCAATCGGATGATCCCGTGCCTCTTGAGGCTTCGTTTTTAAGCCCCTAAGGTCTTGGAATTTCGACCGGTTCGGGGGAATGGATGGATCGCTGGCAAGCAATGAGGATCTTTGTAAAGGTCGCCGAAACCGAAAGTTTCGCGGACACCGCACGCCAGATGTTCATGAGCGCACCGGCTGTCACACGTGCCGTTGCCTCGCTCGAAGATCTTATTGGTGCGCGCCTACTCGTGCGAACCACCCGCTCGGTGAAGATGACCGAAGCAGGCGTTCGCTATTTTGAAGATTGTCGCCGGATCCTCGCCGATATCGCAGAAGCAGAGGCGGCTGCCGGCGGTTCCTACGCCACGCCGACAGGGACTCTCTCCATAACCGCGTCCGCGCTGTTCGGCCAGATGTACGTTCTTCCGATCGTGACAAGCTATCTCGACACCTATTCGACCATGAGAGCGAAGACGCTATTCATCGATCGACCGGTCAACATCGTCGAGGAAGGGATCGACGTCGCGGTGCGTATCGGTCATCTTCCGGATTCCAATCTCTCGGCCGTCAAGGTCGGAAGTGTTCGTCGCGTCATGTGCGGTTCTCCGAAGTACTTCGAGCGCTACGGCGTTCCGAACTCGCCAACCGATCTGAAGGACCACCGCATCGCAGCATCGACCGCAGCCTGGGCTTCACCTGAGTGGAAGTTTCGCGACGATCTGCGAGTATCCGTGGATGCAGCTTTACAATGCAACACCAACGAAGCGGCGATACAGTCTGCGCGCGAGGGATGGGGCCTGACCAGGGTTCTCAACTACCAGATTGGCCCAGCGCTCGTTGCTGGAGAGCTACAGATCATCCTCAGTGAATTCGAAGAACCACCTTTACCCATACACATCCTTCATCCGGAGGGTCGGCACGCTCCAGCAAAGGTTCGCACTTTCGTCGATATGGCTGCAGCAAGGCTGCGCGAGAACCGCCTTTTCAATTAGCCCTTCAATATCACCGAGCTAGGCCTAAGCTCGTGGAGCGAACTGCGTCCGCCCGCCGTCTCTTTGCGCGGGATTGCCGTTTGACCAGACAACATCCGTGGCCAAGAAGCGCAATAGTCGTACCGTAAGTCGATCCCTAGCTGCGATCCGTCGGTGGGCGTTAAACAACGCCGATACTACCGTAGCGATTCATCCAAATGGCCGACCGCCTAGCCACACTCATACCATCAGATGTAATAATCCCTTGTCGAATACGAACGTTCTCCTTCCAGGCCGAACGAGCGATGTTGGCTGCGGGCAACAAGCCGCCCACAACCACTCCTGAGGAGAGCTACAATGTCTCGCACTCTTGCCGCCCTGCTTTTCGCATCCGCCAGCATCTTTGTTACAACCCCCGCAAGCATGGTGTTCGCCGAAACGCCGGCGATTTCCCAGCAGGCATCTGCAACGGTTCACTATCGCTCCGTGAAAATCGACGGCGTCAACGTGTTCTATCGCGAAGCCGGTCCGGCCGACGGCGCCGTCGTCGTCCTGCTTCACGGCTTCCCGACATCGTCGCACATGTTCCGCAACCTGATCCCGCTGCTCGCTGACCGCTACCGCGTCATCGCTCCTGACTATCCGGGCTTCGGTCAGAGCGATGCGCCCGATCACACCAAGTTCGAGTATTCCTTCGGCCACTATGCCGATATCATCGATACGCTGCTGACCAAGCTCGGTGCTACCAAATATTCGATGTATCTCATGGATTATGGCGCACCCGTTGGCTACCGGCTGGCGCTCAAGCATCCGGATCGCATCACCGGAATGATCGTCCAGAACGGCAATGCTTATGACGAAGGCATCCGGGATTTCTGGAACCCGATCCGCGCCTACTGGAAATCAGGGGCAACCAAGGACCGGGAAGCGCTCTCGGTGCTCGTTGCACCGGAGACAACCAAGTTTCAATATACCGATGGCGTCAAGGATCTGACGCGCATCAGCCCCGATAACTGGGTCCACGACCAGGCACTGCTCGACCGGCCAGGGAACAAGGATATCCAGCTCGATCTGTTCTACGATTACCGCACCAACCTGCCGCTCTATCCGCAGTTCCAGGCATTCTTCCGCGACCGTAAGCCGCCGACGCTGATCGTCTGGGGCAAGAACGACAAGATCTTCCCGGAAGAGGGCGCGCATCCCTATCTTCGCGATCTTCCCGAAGCAGAGTTCCATCTCCTTGATACAGGCCACTTTGCGCTTGAAGACAAGCTAGACGAGATGGCTCCGCTGATCAGGAGCTTCCTGGATCGCAAGATTGCAAAGTGAAAACGGAGTGAGGCTCCCGCACCGGCTGAGAACAGTTCGGGAAGCCTCCTCCACAAGCCTCTCTTCATGGGCAGCCATTTGTTCTATACGCTTGCCGCATCTCTCCTCCCGCGGCAGGCGTTTTGGTTTGCCTTGAGATGGAAATATTGGTCATCATTACCGTCGGCTCTGGTTTGGCGATCGCAGGGACAGGTCGTCGGTTCAGATCCCATCAAGCGCGCTGGGACCGACTAAAATGCGGGTGGCGCCACCACGATGCGGTGCTTGTTGGGTATACGTCTGCCGCAGGACAGAGCAGGTAGCGGGCGTGAGACAACCAACAGAGTTTTGAAAGTAACTTCTCAAAGTCGACCGTCGTTGTATTCGATCAGATCCCAGAGATTGCCATAAAGGTCCTTGAACACGGCCACGACGCCGTAATCTGCTTGTGCCGGCTCGCGCACAAATTGAACGCCCTTCGCGGTGAATGCGCGATAGTCCCGCCAAAAATCGTCGGTTCTTAGGAACAGGAAGACGCGGCCGCCTGCCTGGTTGCCGAGCCACTGCGTCTGATGAACGTTCGATGCGCGAGCGAGCAAGATCGAGCATCCCTGGGCTCCAGCCGGTCGAACGACCACCCAGCGTTTGTCCTGCGCCGGCTGATACGTGTCTTCGACAAGATCAAAGCCAAGCTTCCCTACGAAGAAGGCGATTGCCTCGTCGTATTCTCGAACGAGTAAAGCGACATGCGTGAGGGACTGGGACATGAGGTTCTGGTAATAAGTGGAAGTGGCACTTCTCCGCCGGCGCTTATCTCCGCTGGGTGTCATCGCATTCCTGCCTCTGCAACGCCTTTCGGAAGGAATACGAGACACACGAGCCCAAGAGTAGCTGACAGGAAGCTCGCCAAGGCGAGCGGCCACCACCCCGAGTTAAGGAAGGGTGCAGCAGCGGCAGTGCCTGCCGCTGTAAATCCCAGGATACTCGCCACGACCAGCGCGGCGCCTCGCGAGTGATCGCCCTTCGACGCGATGATCGCTTGATGGAAGCCGATCGGACCTCGGATGCCGAAGCCAGCATTCGTGATCACCCAGACAGGTATGATGACGCCAAGGCTCCTCCCACCAAATCCGACGTAGGCCAGGATCAGCGCGAAACCCGCGAACAGGCCTGTCGTTCCGATGAAGATCATGCGCTCCACTCCGAACCTGCCGGCCAGCTTACTCGAGAGATTGGAGGCGAGGATGAAGTTCGCAATCCCACAAACCTGCAAGAGAATGAAATCCCCGATGTTGCCGCCCATAACCTCAGTCATGATTACGGGGGCGCCGAAGACGAAGACGAGGATCGCCGCTAGCGAGAAGGCCTGGCTTAAGGCGTGCCGGAGAAAGGCCGCCTCGCGCATGATAGACGCGTAGGTGCGATGGCTCTCTAGGGCTTCTGCCCGATCCGGAAGCAGGTGTCCGTACGCGATGCTGGCGGCGGCACAGAGGGTCGCCAAAATGGCGAGGACGACAAAGGACATCTCCCACCCGCCAGCTTCGAGCAGGAAAACGCCTGCTATGGGGGCGAGCGCCGGAGTGAGGGATTCAATCGAGCCCAGTCGCCCGAACATGCCGGCTGCCTTCTCGCCAGTGAAAAGGCCCTGGATGAAGCCCGGCGCGAAGACTGCCGGACCGGAGCCGAACGCGCCCTGGGCGAACCGAAGCGCAACGAGCCACTCCAAGGACTGCACCATCACCGATGTGATCGACGTGATTGCAAACAGCGCCAGCGACCAGATTAGGAGTTTGCGAGCCGAATACCTTGCGCCGAGTTCGCCAAAGGTCAGCAACCCGACAAGCGTCCCCGCCGCATAGGCGGCAAGCACCATCTGAGCGAGGGCTGGGGTTCCGCCGAGCTCCCGCGGCATTATCGGGACGGCTGGTAGAACGAGGTCGGTCCCGGCGATGCCAAGTATCGTGCCGCAGGCGACGAGAGTGAACATGAAGGCGGGAGATGCAGATCGGGTCATGGCCGCAGATACCATTCGGGCATGATCAAAACCATCACGCCACGTTTATAACGGTCTTCAAATTCGTTGATGGATGCAGACGATAGGGCCCGCCCAGTGCCCCAACGTTCGGATGCCCTGGGCGTCAATCGTCTTAGACGACGTCCTTGGCGCATGACATCCTGGCGTCCTGTCGGCCGTGAACTAGGCCGACAAGACGTTTCTCGGCCAGCAAGGTGCCATCAGGCCTTTGCCGCCACCGGAAGACGAAACGGCGCCCCGAGGCGATTGAACGCGTTCATCGCAGCGATCGTAATCGTCAGATCGACGAGATCCTTCGGTTCGAAAGCGGCGGCAGCGGCGGCATAGGCCTCGTCGGAGGCATGGGTCTGGCTGACATTCGTGACTTCTTCAGCCCAGGCCAGTGCTGCTCGCTCCTGCTCGCCGAACAGGTGAGGCACCTCGTCCCACACCGGAACAAGCGTGATCTTATCGACGGACATCGTCTTGCGCAGATCGCGACCATGCATGTCGATGCAATGGGCGCAGCCGTTGATCTGCGACACGCGCAGGAAGACGAGATGAACCAGCTCTTCAGGCAGGTTCGTCTTCTTGGTGACGTAGTGATGGACGCCGAAGAGCGCCTTGGCACCCTCGGGGGCGACTTCGGACCAGTTCATGCGGGACATATCGTTTTCCTTTCTCGTGGACACGGTTCTCCGTTCGCCGGAGAAACCGTCGTTGCTTGTGCAGTAGGGGAGGGTGTAGGTCTGGTAGGTAGCGCTACGGCTTGCGCGGTGTCGTCAGGGCGGTGTCATCGGTATCGACGACGAAGACGGCGAGCAGTTTCGCCGGCTCGGTCTTGCTGGCGTTAGCGCTGACGTCGTGGCGGTCGCCCGGCAGCTCGGTGAAGTTTTGACCGGCGATGAAGGTCTTCGTCTCGCCACCGTTCACGGCGCTTTGGATGGCGCCTTCGAGAACCGTCGCGTAGATCAGCGCGGACTTCGCATGCGTATGGGCTGAACTATAACCGCCGGGTCCGTACTCCACGAGCACGCCCTTGACGCTCTTGCCGGGAACGTCCGGAAGAGGATGCTCGTAGACCAGAGTCACCTTGGCGTCTTTCGTGTCGTATGCGAGTCCCGGCTTTGCGACGTCGTGAGCGGAAGCCGTGGTCAGCGAGGCAGAGAGTGCCGCGGCGGCATAGAGGATTGTCTTCATAATCGTTCTCCTTGTGCTGTGGGAGCTCACGCCCGAAGCCATTCGGCTAGCGTGATCGCGCCCTTGATGTAGTCTCCGCCGGGAACCAGTGAGCCGGTGACAACGGGGGCGCCGAAGTAGTCGACAGCCGCGTCGGCGTTGACCGGACGAGCGTCGCTCTTGGCATCGAGATAGGTCCGGATGAAGGATTCGAACGGTCCCCGTTCAGGCCCGGCAAGATCAACGGATCCGTTCTTCGGCTCGCTGAGCGCGGCTTCCACCAAAGCAGCGGCGACGTCGTCGGCCGCGATCGACTGGAAGTCGATATCCGGCACTTTCACCGCGCCGTCGGCCGAGTAGGCGTCCACCAGCGTCTCCATGAACTCGTGGAACTGTGTCGCACGCACGATGGTGTAGGCCTGGCCCGATGCTGCGACGGCCTCTTCTTGGGCGAGTTTGCCGGCCATGTATGGGTTAGCGGCGAGGCGTTCCGCGTTGACGATTGAGAGGACGACGTGATGACGCACGCCCGCGGCCCGTTCGGCGCTCGTCAGGTTCCGGCTCGACGTGCCGAAGAAGTCGTTGATGACGGCCTTGTCGAAGGACAGCATGTTCGACACGTCGATGACGGCGTCAGCGCCCACGAGGGCTTCGGCTAGTCCTTCGCCCGTGTAGGCGTTGATGCCGTTGCGGGAGCTTGCGACGACGGCTTCGTGACCGGCGTCCTGCAGCAGTTTCACTGCCTTCGAGCCGATCAGGCCCGTGCCGCCGATAACGACGACCTTCTTCATCTTGGTCATGGTGCTTTCTCCTATGACGAGGCGCGATTGCCCGTCCTGCGTTCGTGGAGTTCGAGGAAGGCGCATCCGCGGGCGGCGATACCGCCGTCGTCGTCTGCACCAAGGTTCGCCAGAAGGTCTGCGACGGACACCTTGGCGAGTTCTGCGCGATAGGCCTTCTCGGCCTTCAGCATCGCGGCGTTAATCTGGCAGGGCTTTGTAAAGTAGCGCTGCGGCAGAGGGTTCGGCCCCCGCTGGCGGATCTCGGCGCACCGGAAGGCGGGCGCCGGACCTTCAACCGCGAGGACGATGTCCAGGAGACTGATGTCCTTCGGCGTCTTGGCCAGACGGTAGCCACCTTTCGGTCCAGGCGTCGTCACGACGATCCCGGCGCCGGAAAGCGCCTGCAGGTGCTTAAGGAGGTAGCTCGTCGAAACGCCGTGGAGTTCGGCCAGTGCTGCTGCAGACAGTACGCCGTCGTCCGAAAGGCCCGCCAGGAAAGCCGTGCAGTGAATGGCTTGCTCCACGCCTTCGCTTAGTTTCATGTTGCATCTCCTAATCGTGGATATAAAATATCTATGATTAGGCTGGTGTCAATCCCCGATCACGTCGTGTGCTCACAATTCATAAAATGAGATCACAAAACGGGTTTTGGGTGCGGGTGCCTCGCCATAGTCAGGATGCTCGTATTTCCCATCTGCTGACGGGATATTCATACTGCGCCAAGAAGGATGAGGCAGGCGCGATGCCTCTGTTGCAAATATTTCAGACGGCAGCGAAGAAGCTTTCTCGGGTGCGATCATACGGGTTTGGCGTCGAAGTTCTGTTCGAGCATTGCCGCCACCTCGGGTAGCGTTTGGATCAGCCCCTAAGGCCCGTTGAACGATTTAAGCCCCTCCACGAATGCGCCGATTATGCCGTAGCAATCGGTACGGAGAACACTGCGAGGCCGCGCGGCCTGCGGGGCGAAGATCGGTAAAAAGGGGCGCAGACGCCCCTTTTTATTTTCGATCGGCCACAAACGGCCGTGGCATGGTTCATCCACGCCGGATTCGGATCAGCCCTTGATAAAAGCCAGCAGATCCTCGTTCAGCACGTCGGCGTTGACGGTAAGCATGCCATGCGAGAAGCCCGGATAGGTCTTGATCTGGCCGTTCGGCAGAAGCTTGATCGACTTCCTGGCAGCATCGGCAATCGGCACGATCTGGTCGTCTTCGCCATGGAGGACGAGTGTCGGGACGGTGATCGCCTTCAGGTCCTCAGTCTGGTCCGTTTCGGAGAAGGCCTTGATGCCGTCATAATGAGCCTTCGCGCCGCCCATCATGCCCTGACGCCACCAGTTCTGGATCACGCCTTCCTGAACCTTGGCGCCGTCACGGTTAAAACCGTAGAATGGGCCGGCCGGAACATCGCGGAAGAACTGCGCACGGTTGGCGGCAAGCGCTGAACGGAAGCCGTCGAAGACTTCGATCGGCAGGCCTTCAGGATTGGCGGCGGTCTTGACCATCAGCGGTGGGACCGCGGAGACGAGGACAGCCTTGGCAACAAGGCCGGCCTTCTGGCCGAACTTTGCGACATAGCGGGCAACTTCACCGCCGCCGGTGGATGGCCGATATGGATGGCATTCTTCAGGTCGAGTGCCTGGACGACGGCGAAAGCGTCGGCTGCGTAGTGATCCATGTCGTGACCATCGGCGACCTGGGCAGATCGGCCGTGGCCGCGCCGGTCGTGAGCGACGACGCGATACCCCTTGGAGAGGAAGAACAGCATCTGCGCGTCCCAGTCATCCGACGACAGCGGCCAGCCGTGGTGGAAGACGATCGGCTGTGCGTCCTTGCGCCCCCAGTCCTTGTAGAAGATTTCAGTGCCGTCCTTGGTTGTTACAAAGCCCATGTCGATATCTCCTTGCGATGAATTGTTAGTCGAAGAGTTGTGTGAGAAGGCGAGCGCCGGGATGCTCACGCCGGCAAGCGCGATGCTTCCGATCAGTACGCTGCGCCTCGACACGAAAAACCGATCTTTATCGGATGCCATTGCTTTCTCCTGTCGCGCTGTGTTTACGAATTCCGTATTTGACAAAGAGAAAGTATCGCCATCTTCTGGCAGAAACACGTGGCGGAAATGACTTTATCCGAGGCAAAAGTGGCAAAATGCGAAAAGCCTGATTTCATAGAAGTGGGGTTGCTGATCTACCCGGATTGTCAGTTGGCCGCTGTCTATGGACTGACCGACCTGTTTCGCGTCGCGAGCGACTGGTCGACGGATCTACAAGTGCCGACAAGCCTTCGCACCATCCGCGTCAGCTACTGGAAGATGGAGGACGGTGATGTGTCCTGTACATGGGACTCACGCTCGGGAATTCCGCATTCGCTGAGCTACGTTATTGCGCCACCGAGCATCATCATGCCGGAGAAAATGCAGAGCATGAGTCCCGCCTCGCGATGGCTCGCTTCCCAGCATGCGCGTGGGGTCACCGTCTGTTCAATCTGTGCGGGAGCGTTCGTTCTAGCCGAAACCGGGCTCATCGACGGTCGGCGCGCCACGACCCACTGGGCTTTTGCCGAAAGGCTTGCCGAGCAGTTTCCCAATATCAACGTCTCACCGGACAATATGATCATCGATGATGGTGATGTAATCACCGCCGGCGGTATTCTCGCCTGGGCGGATCTCGGCCTGCTGCTTGTCGAGAAGCTGCTCGGACAGGCCGTGATGCTGGAGACGGCACGCTTTCTCGTCGTAGATCCACCGCGTCGCAGTCAGAGCCAGTACAAGGCTTTTCTTCCGCGCTTCGATCACGGCGATATGGAGGTCCTGCAGGTCCAGCATCAGTTTCATGCAACACCGGAGCTACAGAAATCGATTGGCGAGTTGGCGGAGAGCGTGCATCTTTCAGAGAGGACGCTCCAGCGACGATTCTACCGTGCGACGCGGCTTAAGCTAACCGAATATCTGCAGAATGTGCGCATCATGAAGGCGCGGCAATTGCTTGAGACGACAAACGCTTCGGTCGAGAGCATCGCATATACAGTCGGTTATGCAGATCCAGCCGCATTTCGGAAGATATTTGGCCGGCTGACGGGCGCCAAGCCAAACGTCTACCGCGGCGATGCGCGATTCTAATCATCGGCAAATTGATGCCTTTCCAGGTGATCGACGGGCCGCCAGTTTCTTATTGGCAGCTCGCGCCGTGCGCGGGCACCGGCGCGAATGGACCAGGACGGAGCGCGGCGCGTAGAAGCCGAAATCGTTGAGCGACGAATAAGAAACGGGAGTTAAGTGTCTTCTGAGGCCGCCAGTCTTAAGACAAGCGCGATCGAATGTAACGGTCGAGGGTTCGGCTCTCATCAAGGCGAAGACGCTGATCGGCCATGGCGTCCGCAGCACCGGCGGCTTGCGCCCGACAACGGGTAACCCGGCGTTTAACGCGCTTTCCCTTATGCTCCCAAACCAGCTCATGCCTTTCGCACTCGCAGTTGAGCCAGGGCCAAGAGAGCCAGTGCGGTACAAGTCACTCAAGCTCGTGTGGCCGGCGGACCTGCAGTCAGCAGCTGTCCCTTCATTGCCAAACGAATTGTTGCCATCGCAATGATCAGCACGACTAGATTGGCAGAGATAAAGAGCACAGGTGCGATAACGATGGTAGCGCCGTGATCGCCTTTGACAGCCAGCAGCATGCTGGCGGCGGCCAGCGCCGTCGACCCAAAGGTGAAGGCCCAGAACGATGGTGAGAAACCTTCTTCCATAATCCACGGTAGCATCCGCACGAGTAAGATCGCCTGCAGCATCGCATAGCCGAGCAACGCGTGCGCGAAGATGTCTGGAAGACCGCCGCCGACGGAAAGGTAGGCAACAGCGCCAACGGCTGGAGGTGCTAGTTGGATCCCCAGTGTGGCACGAACACTGGCTGGCATCATCGGTCCAGAATAAAGGCGATGGAGTAGGACCGATTCGATTGCGAGCCACGAAAACAAGGCGGCGCCGAAGGCTAGCTGACCCCAATCTGGTGCACCAAACAGGGCTGCCGTGGTTCCGGTCACGAAACCTCCTGCGACCGCCGGCAGGTAGAGCACTGGCGTTGTTGCTCCGATATCCCGCTCGCCTCTTAACAAGAGCCCGGTGCGCCAGATAGCGAACGCTAACGTATAGGTCGCACCTAAAGCAAATAGCCCGGTGGCGAATGCTCTTGAATAAGGTAGCATCCCTTGCGCGACGAGCATGGTGGCAACCCCGCCAAGACCTATGAAACAGCATTGGACTGGATGCGCCGCCTCAGCTTTGGCCATGGCCGGTCGAAGAACCCATTTTGCCATATAGAGGATGGAGACCAATAGCCAGGTGGCGGCTGCTGCGAACGTTAAGAGCTCGCCGATCAACTCCGGCAGACCCCACAGGTTGTGCGCAAGCCGCCATGTATTGGCAAGGCCTGCTAATCCGAGAACCATGCCAAAGAAAGATGCAGGGATTAGCGGCAATTTGCTAAGCTCCATCACGATTTTACCCTCTTCTACGCTTTGGGGACATCAGCTTGGTTACATGCATCTGCCCAGCATATCGACTTAATCTCTAGCCTCCCGTGAGGCTGCGAGCGCTAAGGATCCGTGTATGTTTGCAGGTGCGTTCAGTTGCTGAGCGATCTGGGTCATTTCGGCGCGACGCTTGCCCTAGCCACCAAAACCACACGCTCACGACGTAGACTAGTCCAGTGGCAAAAGCAGGTGTGACGTCGTCTTCGTGTTGGACTGCCTGACGCGGATACTGATTGTCGCCAATATCCGCTCGAGTTTTGTGCTAAGTCAGGTGGAATATACAAGACGCTACCGACATGACATCTGCGGTAGCGCCGGTGTCTAACCTGTCATGCGGATGGAGGCGGATCAATTGTTGTAGCTTTCCAGATCTTGTCGAGAGCCAAGGCTACCAGTTCCATCACTGCGGCAGCCGCACCGATCATCCAGACATCACCCAATGCGATGATCCCCGCGCCGATTGCGCTACCGATGGAAAAGCCGAGATACATGGTGGACGTGTTGAGGGAGAGCGCGACCGAGGCTTGGCCCTGGCCGCCCGCAACGATCAGACGGGCCATCTGGGCGGGAAAGAAGGACCAGACGCTGAAGCCCCATCCGGCGACGGCGAGAAGTGCCAGAGAGACGGCAGCCTCCGGCAATGCTGTGGCTACCGCCAAAGCTGCGAAAGAGAGGGCGAGCACGACAAGCGAGATGCTCGCGACCTTGAGCGATCCGAAGCGATCGTTCAATGCGCCGCCGGTGAAAACGCCGAGTGCCGCGAATATGCCCCAGAGCGTGACGGTTGCCGCAATGCCCCTGTCGGCGAAGCCCAGCGTCTGGGAGAGATAGGGGGCGATATAGGGATAGGCCGTGTAGGCGCCCATCGACCAGAACAGTGTCACCGAGAGGAGTTTCAGAACGGGAGCCTGGCGGATGACGCCGATACGGTCAGCAATGCTTACGATGGCCATATGCGCACCGGCATTGCGTCCAACGCCTGTCAGGATGCCGATGATCGCAATGGCTCCCATGGCGGCAACCATAAGAAATGTCGAGCGCCAGCCGAATGCATGGCCAATGATCGAACCGAGTGGCAGGCCGAGCGCAATCGCAATGGTCATGCCGCCGCTGACGATGGCAAGCGCACGCCCCCGTTTTTCTGTCGGTACAATCATGCCGGCAAGAGCATTGGCGTTCGGCGCATAGAGACCGGCGGCGACAGCCATCAGGATACGGGCACACATCAGCGTGCCGAACCCGGGCGCGAAGGCCGCAATCAGATTGCCGACTGTGAATATCGTCATGGCAAGCAGCAACGTGTCCCGCCGGCGCAGCCCGCCGGTAATGACCGTTGCGATAGGAGAGCTGAGCGCTAGCACGAGGGTAAAGACAACGACAAGCATGGCCGTCGCGGAAAGGCTCATGCCCAGATCGGCAGCGATGGTCGGCAACAAGGGAGCTATCATAAAACCCTCGGTACCGATTGCGAAAGTACCGAGTGCCAGGACCCATGCCGGCAGCATGGATGGCTCGGGCTGCCCCGAATGCTCGCCCTTCAAGGGAATGGCGGATTTCAGATCATGTTTCTGCAGCAAGGTAACCTCCTGCCGAATGCCCGGCTGCCCGTTCGGCAACCGGGTGGCGGCCTGTCTCTGTCAAACGGGGATCGGGTTGGCAGCGAGAGCCTCGTTGAAGGCGTTGAAGAGCGCGTGCTCCCCGCTGCCCGGATTGTCGCGGATGGCCTTGATTTCCTCGACATAGATTTCTTCGGATTCCGTGCCGAGGCCCTTCATGGTCTTCTCGATGAAAATGTCGAGCGGCATGGCGCGAGGATCGCCGCTCTTCTTGACGAGGTCGGTATCGACCCACGGCGGCGCGATTTCCTGGACGCTGACATTGGTGCCGCGCAGCTGGAAGCGTTGCGATAGCGCATAAGAATGCAACGCTGCCTTTGTGGCGGAATAGACTGCGGTGGAAGCGAGCGGCAGATAGGCCAGAACCGACGTGTTATGGATGATCGTGGCCTTCGACTGAGCCTTGAGATGGTCGATAAGAGCCGAAGTCAGGCGGATCGGACCAAGCAGGTTCGTGTCGATAATCCGACGTGACTGAGCGTCATCAATCTTTGCGCCCGCGTCATCAAAGGGCATGATGCCGGCATTGTTGACGAGGACATTGAGCCTCGGGTAGTCGCGGATCAGCAGCGTTGCGACGCGATCGATATCGGCCGGATCGGCAATGTCGAGCTCTATGCCTTCCATGCCCGGATTGGCTGCGGTCACCTCATCGAGCAACGCCTTGCGGCGGCCGGCGATGATGACCTTGTTGCCAAGGCGATGGAAGGATTCCGCCAATGCGCGGCCGATGCCGGATGTGCCGCCAGTGATGAAGATCGTGTTGTTTTCGAGTTGCATGGGTCTCTCCTTTGAACCGAGCGGCTGAAGGCCGCGCTTCGATGGAGAGATCTTGCATCAAGTCATCTATGTCTGAAATGACGCATAAACGTCAATTCAGGACATTACGCTGATCGACTGCTCGGCGTCTCCATGGCAATCGTCTCGCGCGGATCCATCCCGCGTGGTTTGCCATAGAGACTGATATTGGCGTCACCCCAATATTTAAGGGCGAGCAGGATCGGTTCCATGCTGCGGCCGAGCTCTGACAGCTTGTACTCTACCTTTGGCGGCACCTGAGCATAGACTTTGCGTTCGATCAGGCCGTCGTCCTCAAGCTCGCGCAACTGGTTCGTTAACATGCGGGGGGTCACGTTGACGATGTGTTTGCGCAGTTCGTTGAACCGCAGTGTCCCTGAAAGCAGGTGAAAGAGCACGACCGATTTCCATTTTCCGTCAATGAGGCCAACGGCAGCCTCAACCGAGCAACCGGGAGAACAATCGAAGCGCGAATGGCGAACTTTGGCCATAACAGTATCCTTTTTGATACTACGTGTGTGATTTGTGCGTATTGCGTGCTTTCGATAATAGCCCATTTTAGCTCCATATCAATCGACACGGCAGTCGATCATCAAAGGAGCACATCATGAAGGCCATCGGTTATAAGGCACCGGGAGCTATCGAGCGCGAAGACGCATTGCAGGACATCGAGCTTCCCCGGCCGGTTCCGGCAAACCGGGACCTTCTCGTTGAGGTGAAGGCCATTTCGGTCAATCCGGTCGATACCAAGATCCGCAAGGGCGCAAGTCCGGAAGCTGGACAGTGGAAGGTGCTTGGCTGGGATGCTGCCGGCACTGTCGTGGAGACCGGACCCGCAGCGAAGGATTTCAAGATCGGCGACGAGGTATTCTATGCCGGCTCTTTGATCCGCCCCGGAGCCAACAGCCAGTTTCACCTGGTCGATGAACGAATTGTCGGGTTAAAGCCGAAATCGGTTTCCGATGCTCAGGCCGCGGCCCTGCCGTTGACGGCCATCACGGCCTGGGAAATGCTGTTCGACCGGCTGGATATCCGCAAAAGCGTGCCGGGTGCGGCAAACGCCATCGTGATCATTGGTGGTGCTGGCGGGGTGGGCTCGATCGCCATTCAGCTCGTGCGGGCGCTGACCGATGTCACCGTCATTGCCACAGCCTCGCGGCCTGAAACGCAGGACTGGGTGAAGACGCTTGGCGCCCATCATGTGATCGATCATTCCAAGCCGATCGCCGAGCAGGTGGCAGCTCTGGGCATTGGCGCCCCGGCCTTTGTATTCTCGACAACCGAAACCCATCGCCATCTCAAAGAAATCATCGAGCTCATCGCGCCGCAGGGCCGGTTCGGGCTGATCGATGATCCGGAAAGCCTCGACGTGCTTGGCTTCAAGCGCAAGGCTGTTTCCACTCATTGGGAGCTGATGTTCACACGCTCGATCTTCGAGACCGCCGATATGGCCGAACAGGGCAAGCTGCTGAACGAGGTGTCTCGTCTGATCGATGCTGGCAGTATCCGCACGACCGTGACCGAAGTCTTGTCGCCCATCAATGCCGCAAATCTGCGCAAGGCGCATGCCGCCATCGAAAGTGGGCGAACAAAGGGCAAGGTGGTGCTCGAAGGGTTTTCCGACTGAGGCAGCCGGATCTTGAGGCGGTGATCGCTCACAGTCGTTCACCGCCTGAGCTACTTGCAGTGACTTTCAACGAAAAAGGATGACCGTCATGAGTGCTCAGCCCTCTGACCAAATTGAACTTATTGCGCTTTTGCGCGCGAAGCCGGACAAACGCGTAGCCTTGTTCAGTGCACTGGCTGCCATCGTGCCTGACGTCCGCAAGGAAGATGGATGCCTACGATACGATCTTCACGTCGATCGCGACAATCCGGAAATGGCGGTCATGATCGAGAGCTGGCGGGATGAGGCCGCTCTCGCTGCCCACGCCGCCGGCGCGCCGTTTCAATCACTGGCCTTGCGTCTGGATGAGCTGCTTGCCGAACCTCTGCGTTTGCAACGCCTCCAGCATCTAGCCTGACAGCGCAAATTCACACCTGAAGGGAAAGGAAAAGGTTTATGACTTTGCTCAAAGATCAACGCGTCCTGGTGATCGGCGGCAGCTCCGGTATCGGACTTGCGGTCGCCGAAGCCGCAGTCGCCGCAGGCGCGCATGTCACCATTGCCTCTCGCTCACAAGATAAACTGCTCGCCGCCATTGAGAAGCTGGGACCTGGGACCGATAGCGCGGTATTGGATACCACGGATGAGCCGTCGCTTCAGAGCTTCTTCGTGTCACGGAAGGCTTTCGACCACGTCGTGGTCTCAGCGGCACAGACGCCGACTGGTCCACTGCGCAAGCTAGCTCTTGCCGATGCCCAGGCGGCAATGGAGAGCAAGTTCTGGGGCGCCTATCGGGTTGCGCGTGCGGCCCGCATCGCGGAGCGGGGCTCGCTGACATTGATCTCCGGCTATCTGAGCGAACGGCCATCCGCGTCCTCGGTTCTGCAAGGAGCGATCAATGCAGCGCTTGAAGGTCTGGCGCGTGGTCTTGCGCTCGAATTTTCGCCGGTGCGTGTCAACACCGTGTCACCCGGACTGATCGATACGCCGCTGTGGTCGAAGATGGCCGACGATGCCAAGGCGGCGATGTTCTCTCGCGTGTCGGAAAACCTGCCGGCAAAGACCATCGGCAAGCCTGAGCACATCGCCAAAGCGGTGCTGTTCCTCATGACCACGCCATTCGCCACCGGGTCGAACGTGCGGGTTGATGGCGGCGGTGCGATCGCCTGAGCGTGGTCGGATACTTTGTAGAGGCGAAGCAAAGATAGGGAAGATCACCATGTCTGATCAAAGCACTGCAACATCCGCCCGTTTCGACATCCTGGCGATCATGAATGAGTTTCCGCAAACAGCGGAGACGTTGCTGGTGGATACGTATCTGCGCGATACGCCTGCGGCAAGCTCAAGGGTGTTTCGCGTCTACAAGGGGACGCCGCCGCATTACCACCGCGGCAGCGATGAGTATCTTTATGTCCTCTCCGGGCGGGGCACCTTCTGGATGGAAGACCCTGCAACGGCGGCCGAGTTCGAGCCCGGACAACTCCTGTTCTTCGAACGGGGCACCGTTCATGCTCTGCCCACCATCCTTGAGGAACCGGTTGTCTTCCTTTCGGTCGATACGCCACGGCGCGACCCAACAGACATTGTCTTCGTGAACAGTGCAGACGGATCGCCCGAAACCTTTATCGCCTCAAAGCACGGTTGAGCGAGGATTTCCGCTCGTAAGCCAATCAAGGAAACGTAACCCGTGGTACGAACCTGGTTTATTACCGGCGTCAGCAGCGGCTTTGGTCGCGAGATGACCGAGCCGCCAGCCGCTCGGGGATCCGATCAAAGTAGTTCAGGCCATGATTGTCTCGGTTGATCAATCGCCGGCGCCCCGTCGGCTGGTGCTCGCAGTGATGCCTATGGCGCGATCACATGGGCGCTCAACGAACGGCTGGCCGAGGTGGAGCTGCAGAGGATAGCGCCGCCGCCACGGACATCGTTTAACCGAGAGGAGGGAGGGGAATGCCGGTGCCGACCATTCCCCTCCATGATGCTTATCAAGCCGTCTGGCTATGCGCGGAGTATCTGCCTGCCGGTCGGGCACTGGACAGATGCGGAAGCATGGCTGCCCTGGCGGCCTCCCAGTCATCCCATTCGGCTGGATCCATGAGGGAAGGAATGGTAGCGAACTCGCCGCGGTCAAGGCCGACGAGCGCAGCATCGACGAGATCCTCAGCCGACATGACCCATTCGGTCGGCAGGTTGCTCGCGGGAAGCCCGGCAATGTCCCAGAACTCTGTTCCCGTTGCCCCGGGGAGCACGACTTGAACATTGACCCCTGTCTCATGCAGCTCCTTGCGCAGAGATTGGCTGAAGGCCAGCACGAAGGATTTGGTGCCGCCGTAGACACCGTTGAGGATCTCCGGTCCAATGGCGACAATGGAGGAGATATTGATAATGGTGCCCTTGCCGCGCTGCCTGAAGAGCGGAACGATGGCGTAGGTGAGACGCATCGGTGCCGTGACATTGATTGCAACCATGGCCTGCATTTCCGTGACTGCGGCAGTCTCCAAAGGTGCGGCACTACCGAAGCCTGCATTGTTGACGAGATGCGTAATGGTTTCGTCCTGTGCAATAACCGTTTCCACCGCAGCCAGGCCGTCTTCCGTGCCAAGATCCGCGGCAAGTGTCCTGATCGACACGCCGTAACGCTCCGTCAATGCGGCGGCGACATCCTTCAAGCGGGCGAGATTGCGCGCCACCAGAATGAGATCATGGCCGCGCCGGGCAAAGCGGTCGGCATAGACGGCGCCGATCCCGGATGATGCACCTGTTATCAGAACGGTGCCGTGTGTGTTGCTCATTTTTCGCTCCTTTGATGATGGATTGGAACGTCCAATCCATGTTTCGATGGAGGGACATTAGCCGTAGACAGTTATGGCTGAAATGACATAGAAACAGCAAAACAGGACAGGGGAAGTAACATGCGCCACATTGGCTTCATTATGGAGAATGGGTTCCAGGTGATGGGTATGGCCGCATTAAGCGCCTTTGAATTCGCCAACGAGACCCTCGGCAGCGAGGTATACCGGCTGACCGTCATGTCTGAGAACGGTGGTTCAATTCGGTCGTCGCTTGGCATCGGCATCGAAACACAGCCGCTCATGGATTTCCCGGATACGTTGATGGTCGTCGGCGAATTGCTTCCTAAGCCTGTCTCTCCGGTTTTGAGGGATTACATCGCCCGCGCGGGGCGTGAGAGCCGGAGGGTGGCCGGCGTCTGCACCGGCGCATTTTTGCTGGCCGAGGCTGGTCTTCTGGATGGAAAAAGCGCCACCACCCACTGGGCTCACGCGCGCAGCCTGCAGGAACGGTTTCCCAATGTCCATGTCGATGACGACCGCATCTTCATCCAGGACGGCTCGATCTGGACGTCGGCGGGCATGAGTTCCGCTATCGATCTGACGCTGGCACTGATAGAGGACGATCATGGTGCCGAGCTTTCGCGATCCATTGCGCGCAAGCTGGTGGTGTACCACCGGCGGCCAGGAGGGCAGTCGCAGTTTTCGGCGCTCCTGGAGCTGGAGCCGCGCTCGGACCGGGTGCGGCGTGCGCTTGTCTATGCCAAGGAACATCTTCGAAATCCGCTAACGGTGGAGGAACTGGCGGAAGCCGCAAGCCTCAGCCCGCGCCAGTTTAGTCGCCTGTTTCGCGAGGAGACGGGGCAGTCGCCTGCTAAGGCCGTGGAGCGCCTGCGGCTCGAGGCGGCAAAAGTGATGCTCGAAGACGGTCGTCATCCCCTCGACATCGTTGCCCGCGATACCGGCTTTGCTGACCGCGACCGGATGCGTCGAGCATTCTTACGCTTTTTCGGCCAGCCGCCGCAGGGCCTGCGCCGCAGCCTGAAGCTGATAGAGGGCGTCGAAGACCCTGATCTGGTGCATTGACGCCCGCGTCCTGAATTGACGGTTCTATGTCATTCAAGACGAGGCCGACCAGATCTATTTTCTTTCATCAGGAGACCTCACAGCGGGTGATGAAAGGAAAACCTCATGTTCTCTTCCAGATACAATGATGGAATCGAGACCAGCCATGGCCGGCTCGCCATCCGCCTCGACGGACCGCAAGGAGGCATCCCGCTCCTTCTCCTGCAGCGCTTTCGAGGCACCATGGATGATTGGGATCCGGCTTTCATTGCAGCGATTGCCAAGGATCGCCGCATCATTCGCTTCGACAGCGCCGGCGTTGGACGATCGAACGGCACCGTGCCGGCGACCATCGGCGGGATGGCAGCCATCGCTGCCGACGTCGTGGCAGTGCTCGGGTTGTCTCAGGTTGATGTCCTCGGCTGGTCGTTGGGTGGAGCGGTTGGCCTGGAGTTTGCACTGAACTTCCCACATCTGGTCCGCCGGCTGATCGTCGCGGGCTCAAGTCCCGGACCCGTTGCAGAAGGTCCGCAGCAACATCCACGCGTGCCGCACGTCATGACGAAGAGCGAGAATGACGAGGACGACTTTCTTTTCCTGTTCTATCCATCAAGCGAATGCGCCACCGCCGCAGGCCGCTCCTCTCTCGCCCGTATCCGGTTACAGCCCGATTGTGGACCGGCAACGTCACCGCTAGCACTGATGATGCAGGTGAAGGCGATCTCTTCCTGGCCCGGCATATTGCACCGGGCGAGCGAACTCAGGCTGCCCATACTGGTCACCAATGGCGCGCATGACGTGATGATCCCGGCCTTTCGCTCTTACGTGCTGTCGCAGCAAGCACCCGATGCCAAGCTCATACTCTATCCGGATTCGGGTCATGCATTCCTGTTCCAGGAAATTGAAAGCTTCTCGCGCGACGTCGAGCAGTTCCTGGAAGGCTGAATTAGAAAACTCGTCACAAACCGACCAATCCACGATCCCACCAAGGAGAATGATCATGTCTGCCATTACCACTCTTTCCGATGAAGACGTCACGCCGCATGTTGCCGAAGTCTTTGCCGGCGCGAAGGCCTCCATGGGCAAGGTGCCAAATCTATTCCGCGTTCTCGCGCATGCTCCGGCCGCGCTGGATGTGTACACCGGCAGCAAGCGCCTTCTGCATGATGGTGTGCTGAGCCCGCAGGCTCAGGAGCAGATCGCCATCGCTATTGCGGCTGCCAATGGCTGCGACTACTGCCTTGCCGCCCACACCGGTGCGGCACGTGCAGTCGGTGTTTCCGCAGAGGACCGCGCCTCAGCACAGAGTGGCCACACCTCGGACGCGAAAATCCAAGTCGTCCTCGACCTGGCACTTGCCATCAACGCGACACATGGACAGGCTTCGGCGCCAGCTCTTGAAACGGCGCGCTCCTATGGATTGTCGGATGCTGAGATCCTGGAAACTGTAGCGCATGTCGCAATCAATATCCTGACCAATAGCGTCAACAACATCGTCGGAACGACGCTTGATTTCCCGAAGGTCGAACGCGTCTAGATCCTAGCGCGACACGATTAATAAGGCGAATGGCGGCCGAAGTGGTGCGGCCGCCAACTGTCGTCTTTCGCTCTCTAACAGGGTCGGCAGTCCTGCTCCCATCAACTGCCACACCGTAGGCCCCAGTTGCTGTGGTCAAGCCCGCGTTTCAAGAACAAGAAAGCTCCAACGGATGTCGGGGCGACCGAGCATATCGTCTCTTTCCATAACATTGATCGCGTGGAGGTCGTGAGATGCAGCAAGCTTGATCGTTTCCTCGGCCGAAACATCAAACATCCTCCGCCCCGCGGGAACGGGGCCGTGGCGTAAGGACATGCTGATCCTACCATCGGCATGGAGCAGCCCCGCCACAGATCTCATAGCCAAGCGCCGCTCCTCAGCGTCCAGATGCATCCAAACCGCCGTCAGCAGGATGAGGTTGAAGCGGCTTTGAGCCGCATGTAGCTGCCGCAGATCAGGAAGGTGGTCGGCACCCATTCGATCGGCTGTCCGGCATGTAGGCGCATTCCTTCGTGTCGAAGCTCATCAGTTGGCTCTACCGCGACGACTTCATGACCAAGCGCAGCGAGTGCTGCGGCGTCCCGTCCTGTGCCAGCGCCAATGTCGAGGACACGCGCTGACTGTCGCGGGAAGAGGTGGATCACGTCACGGTGCACTTCATCGAAGGTGATACTCTCATATTGATGTGCCAACGCCTTTGCATCCCTGCCGTACCCCAGCGTTCCTTTTATCATGCCCTTACCTCAAGGTCCGGTGAACCACTGAAAGTATCGTCCGCTCTCTCCTGCGCTTCATTTTCTCTCAGGATCAAATCAAGTTCCTCAATCTGCTTCTGGCTGAAGACAGCGATGCCTGCTTGCTTCAGAAAGCTCGCGGTCACGCCATTGCCGGAGATGGTGTTGCCTTGGAAGGAACCGTCATAAACAAAGGAACTCCCACAGGAAGGACTGCCATCGGTAAGGACGGCGTATTTGCATCCATGTGACAGAGCCAGTTCAAGAGCGGCGGCCGCGCCGTCGATGTAGAGACTGGTCACGTCCCTCCCGGTTTGTTCGAGTACAGATCCTTTGCCTCGCAGCACATCTTCGCCGGATCCTGTCGTCAACTCAGCAGACGGTCGCGGTGTTGGGAAGCCAACCGTGAGCTCGGGACATATAGACACGATGCGGCCCTCGCTCTGCCACCGGTCCAGTACCGGATGCTCGGCAAGCTTGTAGCTTCCGTCGTAGCGGACGTTCCGGCCCAGCAGGCACGACGAGACGAGAACTTTTCGGATCATCGAGGCGTCCGGTGACGGAGTGCAGAGGGTCCTTTGCCTTGCGTTCCAAATGGGTTCAGAGGCTTCTGTAGCAGTTGTGGCTTGCCCGTTGCTACCTCGACGAAACCCGCGGCGGTGTAAAATCGATAAGCTGTTCTGGTGCTACTGACGCGGAGCGCGCTTATTGTAGTCCTCCTCGCAGCGTTCTCCATCTCGCAGAGCATCATCTTGCTAACACCGCGGAAGCGAAAGTCTGGGTGGACGTAGTTCAGCAGGATCTCGCCGGCGGAGCTCATCAAGCAGACGCCAGCAAGCAGGTCGCGGTCCTCGACGATGTAGAAGAAGGGCTGTGTCTCCAGCCAGCTCATCCACGATCTAGATGTCTTGTTCGCCGTCCAGGCGTCTATAGCTGACGCGTCGCCTCCATGATCCATGCTGCATAGATCCGTGATCGAGCGGCGAAGGAGGGTGGCACCTTCCTCGGCGTCCAATGCCGTAGCGGGTCTTATCCTCATGCGCGATCCTCCAGCACGTCGTGGCGATCGCACCGGCTAGTGGGCGACGAGACCACCAGGAACACAACGTCGTTCTCACTATTGTTGCGCACCTGATGCGGCTTGCGCGCTGCGACCTCAACCCCTTTATGCGACAGGAGCTCGTAAGTCTGCCCGTCCACTTCCAGCGAGAGCGCGCCGGAAAGAACGTAGAAGAACTGTCGCGCGTGGACGTGATAGTGCCGAGTCTCGGCAGTGCCTGGCGGCATCCGCTCCTCAACGACGAGGAGATCCTCTCCTTGAACGAGCGGCCAGCCGTCGCACCTGTCTCCCCAGGTATAGTGGGGTGCAGTCTCTCTCCCTATAATCATGCTTCCCTCAGATCGCGCCCTCGAGCGCCACCAAAGCTGCGCCTCCCATCCCGTTCACGAGGATGTGCCGATGATCTGCACGGGAGCTCGGCGAAGCGGGCTGAGCAGGTCCGCCGGGCACTTCCTGCTGACGACAAGCACATCGACCTCATCGAGGCCGACAACGCTGTAGGCGGATACGGCACCGAGCTTTTCCCGTGAGCCAAGCACGATGGTCTCCGCAGCCTGGCGGCAGATCGCCCGCTTCACCGCTGCTTCCTCACGGTCTCCAGTTGTCAGGCCGTGCTCCGGATGGATGCCGGTCACGCCCATGAAGTACAGGTCCGTGCGGATCTGGCCGATGGCTTCGATGGCAACTGTGCCGACAGAGACGTTTGAATGCTTGAAGATGCGACCGCCGATCAACTCCACGTCCACGCCCGGATGATCAAGAAGCGCGGTTGCGACGTCGGGGCTGTGGGTCACAATGGTGGCCTTCAGGGCCTTCGGCAGGGCGCGTGCGAGCCTGATCGTCGTCGTGCCACCGTCCAGGAAGACGATTTGTCCCTCTTTGACCATACCGGCGGCGATCTTGGCGATCTCCGCCTTGTCGTCGGCGGAAACATTACGGCGTGTCGGAAGATCTGCGAGCGCCTTGGAGGCTGGAAGAGCGCCGCCGTGCACGCGTTGAAGCAGTCCTTCGCCTGCCAACTCCCGAAGGTCGCGGCGGATGGTGTCTTCGGAAAGCCCCAGCTTCTGGCTGAACTCCTTCGCAATGATCCGGCCTTCCTTGCCGAGACTGTCGAGGAGCAGCGCCTTGCGCTCAGTGGTCAGCATGTGGAGCTTCCTTTTGAAATGAATTCTTCGGGGACCTTTGCAATCTCCATTGCACCTGGCTCCAGTCCGCAGTGGCTCGTCAGTTTAGCCTCCCGATTGACTGCAGGAATTCCTGAATATGGAACCTCGCCGCGGAGCGCCCCTTGTCCGCGATGTAGAACCCGTGATCGCACCCGCGTAGGACGATGTGCCGAACAGCAGTTCCAGTTGCCCAGTCTTTACTCGGTGCAAAAGGATCGTGCTCCCCTGTCACAACAAGAGTTGGGACCTGTATATTTTTCGGATCCTCGTAACGTAGCCTTGTCGAGCCAATGCATATCAGAGCCTCGACTTGCATGCCCAAGCGAACAGCCTTCCATAGCAGCGTGCCGCCGGCACTGTAGCCCGTTCCTATAGCCACTTGGGGATACGTCTGGGCAAGCCTTGATGCAGCAAAGCCATATCCACCGTCCACAAGTGCTTGATGAATACCCTCTTCGCATTTTGAAGGGATTAGCAGGTCGCGGATATCCACGCGCCGAACGGGCTGCGTTGCCGTTAGTTGACGCAGACACTGACCAGGGGCGGGTGCATAGTGGATGTCGCCAATGATTATTTCGTTCCAGTTCATTGTTGAGGCTTCCGGCCGTTCCACCATTCCTGCTGATTGTTCTCTTCATGTTGCACGAATCGAAAAAGCATGCAATATCGCGCACTCGATGAGGGAGAGCGTGAATGTCTGTTGCAGATCGAGTTAGGGTCGAGCAGGTGACCACCCTGTCGGACGACTGGTATGTCCTGAAGAAGACGATCTTAAGCTTCCGACGGACGGACGGACAGTGGCAGAGGCAGAGCAGAGAGACTTACGACCGCGGCAATGGCGCGACGATCCTGCTCTACGATTTGCAGCATCGGAAGGTCTTACTCACGCGGCAGTTCCGCTACCCTGCTTTCGTCAACGGGCATGATGATCTCCTGATCGAAACACCCGCCGGACTTCTGGACAAGGCAACTCCGGAAGAGCGGATCCAGGCGGAGGTGGAGGAGGAAACCGGGTACCGCGTCAGCGATGTGAGGCAGGTGTTCGATGCGTTCATGAGCCCTGGCTCGGTGACGGAGCGCCTGCACTTCTTTGTGGCGGCCTATTCGGCCGCTGATGAAGTCTCCGAGGGCGGGGGCAACGCAGATGAAGGGGAAGACATCGAACGTCTAGAGCCGACAATCGAAGAGGCGCTGGCGATGATCGCCGATGGCCGCATCCGTGACGGCAAGACCATCATGCTTCTTCAGTATGCGGCGCTGCACATTTTCAAGGAGGCCGCATGTTCACCCTGAGAGCGGCAAAAGGCGAAGATCTAGCGCGCAACTTCGAGATCTGGCGCACTTCGGTTCAGGCGACGCACGACTTCCTCTTGCCGAAGGACTTCGCGGAGATCGCTGAGCTTGTCGAGAAGTCGTATTTGCCATCGGGCAACTTCACAATCGCGGTTGACGCCGACGACCTAGCCCACGGGTTCATCGGCGTGACCGGAGATCATGTCGATGCCTTGTTCGTCCACGCCGGAAGCAGGGGAAAGGGCGTGGGCCGCCTTCTTCTTGAGACGTTCTCGTCGGATCGCGACGAGGTGACAGTCGATGTGAACGAGCAGAATAGCTCTGGCAGGATGTTCTACGAGAAGATGGGCTTTCAGATCACGGGCCGTTCCGACTTCGACGATGCGGGTCGCCCGTACCCGCTCCTGCATATGCGGTGGAGGCGGACATGACGGATCTCGTACCGCTTGATCGGGAGAGGGATGCAGAGGCTGTTCTTCAGGTGTTTCGGTCTGCCACGGATTACGTGCTTCTTGAAACCGGCTCGTTGCCGACGATGGAGAATGTGTGGGAGTTCCTCGATGATGCACCGCCTGGCCAAGCCTCGGATGACGTACTCAAGCTCGGGATCGTTGGTGCAGGAAAGCTGATGGGTGTAGCGGATCTGGCTTTCGGTTATCCGAGTTCCGAAGACGCATATATCGGCCTGATGCTCATCGACAACACGGATCGCGGAAAGGGTTTCGGACGAGCCGCCCTTGCGCAGCTAGAGTTGCTGGCAAAGGAGAGAAAGGCAACAAGGCTGCTTCTGGCGGTTCTTGAAGACAATGTGACGGCGGCGCGGTTCTGGGAAGGGAACGGCTTCAGCCTGGAGCTGCGCACCGAGCCCGTTGTTCTCGGGAAAAAGACGTGTGTCCGTCTGAGATACGTGAAGCAGCTCTCCCAAGTGAACTTTTCCATCCGTATGTACCGTCCGCAGGATCTGGACAGCGTGATCGATGTCTTCATCCGCGCGATCCGCGAAACTGCCGCCAGGGACTATTCGCCCGCGCAGGTTGATGCATGGGCACAGGCCGATCGGCAGCTATGGTCACAGCGCCGGATGAGCAGGCCTACATGGGTCGCAGACGTTGATGGGAAGCCCATAGGCTTCATTGATCTGGAGCCTGATGGTCACATCGACATGATGTATGTCGATCCTCGATATCTGGGGCAGGGGGTGGCGAAACAACTCCTGCAGACGGTGGAAGCACAAGCTCGCACGGGCAGCCTGCAGAGACTGTACTCAGAGGTCAGTCTGACCGCACGTTCATTCTTCGAAAAAAATGGCTTCCAGGTGGTCGAGCCAGAAACTGTGTTTCGAAGCGGCGAGTACTTCGATCGGTTCAAGATGGCGAAGGACTTGACGTGAAGCGGAAAGCGGCGTTTCCGCCGATCCTGCCCGTCAGTCAATCTGGACTTGTCGGGGGCTCTGCGGACGTTTCGATTAGGAGCGAATTCATGAAACGGCTTGCAGGCAAGCACTGCGTCATCACAGGAGCTGCGCGAAGCATCGGGCTGGCTATCGCGGAAAGGTTCAGTGCTGAAGTGAGCAGGTAATCCTGCGCGACAGCACAGTCTGGGATGGAGCGGCAGCGGCGCAACGTCTTGGGTGCGAGTTCCTGGAGCTTGATGTTCGCGATGAGGAAGATTGGGCTCGCTTGGAGAAGCACGTTCCGGAACTCGATGTCATGGTGATCAATGCTGGAGTACGGGCTTCGATGAGGCGTACGGGACGGTTACGCTCAAGGATGACGTGGTCGCGACAGAGGAGGCAATCGCCAAGGCGAAGCATCCAGTGATCCTGGTCGGCCATTCATACGGCGGCTCGGTCATTACCCAAGCTGGCAATGACCCAAAGGTCCGCAGCCTTGTTTATCTGGCCGCCTTCGCTCCGGATGAGGGCGAGTCCGTCGCCAAACTGGCAGAGAAGAAAGTGCCGGGCGAGCCAAGCGCACCGCTCCTGCCGCCTAAGGATGGCTTTCTGATCGTTGATCCTGCCAAGTTTGCTACCGCGTTTGCCGGCGACGTGGATGCCAAGACGACGGCATTCATGGCCAATGCTCAGCTTCCTTGGGGATTGGGCGCCGTTGGCGGCGTCATCACCAAGCCTGCCTGGAAGGGCAAGCCCAGCTACTTCCTTGTGGCGACCAATGACCGGATGGTGCCGCCTACGGCCCAACGGGACATGGCGAAACGTGCTGGCGCCACGGTGAAGGAAATCGCGAGCAGCCACGCCGTGATGATGTCTCACCCGGACGTAGTAACTGCCTTCATTGAAGGTGCGGACGGGGCGTCAAAATAGGTGGACGCAATGCTTGGGCGTCCAGACAATCGAGCTGCCGACACCCCTTTCTGGATCCTCAATCACGCATAGAAAAGCCCGCCCGATCACGAGTGACCGGGCGGGCGCTATAGAATGAACGCTGCGATAGCGCACTGCCAGCCCGATTAGCACAAGGTGAAACGGGTTGAGGAAGGAAAGCAGCGTCGCTTGCCTGTTGTCAGACACGCTTGACTATAAATGCATCATCCGGTACCAAGGCGGCCGAGACCTAACTCTGTCTCCGTAGGCGTTACCGTCATCCAACGCGTCCTTTGTCGAGGGGTTCCCAGCAGGGAAAACTCGGCGATCTCAACAGGACGCTTATCATGACCTTAACACGAAGTGACGCATTAACTCCGCCTGCCGTTTCCACATTCTCCGCTCTTTCTCCAATTGTTGTCGCGGTCTTCCTGGGCTTTCTTGCCTTCAGTGTTCCCCTCGGCGCCTTGTCTCTCGAGATTGGCCATCGACTTGGCTTCGACGCGGTCGTTGTCGGTGCAGTGATTGGGCTGCAGTCCCTGGCGACCCTTGTGACGCGCCACAAGGCGGGCGGACTCGCTGATCATCGTGGGCCGCGTTTTGCAGTCCTCTGGGGGCTGCCGATCACAGCCAGTTCCGGCCTATTATATGACCTCTCGACGCTTCCCCTCGGCGCCGACGGAAGTCTCGCGCTCTTGGTGTTGGGACAGTTGATCATGGGCCTCGGTCAAAGCCTCTTTCTCACAGGATTGATGAGCTGGGGCATTGCCCGAATGGGTGAAAGCCGCACCGGAAAGGTGATGTCTTGGACGGGCATTGCCATCTATGCGTCCCTGGCCGTCGGCGCACCAGTAGGCCTTGCCGTCCAAGCTGCATACGGTTTTGCCGTTGTCGGAGCTGTAGTTTTGATCGCGCCTGCTGTCGCATTCACCTTATCCCTGTTCCTGCCCCCGACGCCTGCATCCGGAACTCATCGCGTTCCTTTCCACCGCGTTATCGGCTTGATCTGGAAGCCCGGCCTTGTGCTTGCCCTTGCAACCGTTCCGTTCGCGGTGATGGAAGCCTTCCTACCGCTCTACTACACGGCATCCGGCTGGTCAGAGCCCGGCGTCGCCCTATTTGCTTTCGGCGCCGCCTACATTGTTGTTCGCCTGATCGGCTCAGGTTTCGCGGATCGTTTCGGTGCATCTCCTGTCGCGATATGTTCTCTGTGCCTCGAAGCCGTTGGGCAGGCATTGCTGTGGCTGGCTCCTGTTTCAGTCGTTGCCGTGGCTGGCGCTGCGCTCACAGGTGCCGGGTTTTCGCTGATCTTTCCATCAATGGGAGTTCTTGCGACCCGATCCGTTCCGCCGGCGCAGCGCGGGCGTGCAGTGGGTAACTTTATCGCCTTCTCAGACATGGCGCTCGGAGTGACGGCTCCCGCCGTTGGATTGCTCTCCCAATCATCCGGCATCGCAAGCGCTTTCCTCGTTGGGACGTGCGCCACATGCGCTGCCGTTGTTCTGCTTCCATCGGTGCGGGCCCAAAGCCAAGCCTGAACCACGAAATGAGCGGCTGCTTACGCAGTTCTTCAATCACATGCCAGAGCAAGATCCGCGCCTTCGTGGCCTACAGCGGCTTGCGCTATTCTCTCAACAAAACATCTGGAGCCAACAACATGAACATCACAGGCAATACCATCCTTATCACAGGCGGTACGAGCGGCATTGGACGGGCTCTTGCTGAGGCATTTCATCGCCTCGGCAACCGCGTCATCATTGCTGGTCGCCGGCAGCCCCTGATCGATGAAATCACCGCCAAGCATGAAGGCATGGTCGGTCTTCAGCTCGACGTAGACGACCCAGCCTCCCTGTCATCGGCGGTCGCACATATCCGTTCCCGATTTCCTGAACTCAACGTCCTCATTGCCAATGCCGGGATCTCGAGATCCGAGGATCTGGCCGCCGACCATTGGACTGCATCTGACGCAGAGGCAATTGTGCGCACCAACATCCTGGGTGTGCTGCACTTGACTGCGGCATTTCTTCCCTTGTTGAAAAGGAACCCGGATGCCACCATTATAGCGACAAGTTCCGCGCTTGCTTTCGTGCCCCGGGCCGACTTCCCGACCTATTGCGCGAGCAAGGCATTCCTTCACTCCTGGCTAACCTCTCTGCGCCACCAGCTGCGCAAGATACCTGTCGAAGTGCTCGAACTTTCCCCTCCTTACGTGCAGACGGAACTCACCGGAGCCGCGCAAGCCTCGGATCCACGCGCCATGCCGCTCGATGCATTCATTGAAGAGGTGATCGAGATGTTGAGGCAAGGTGATCACCCTGGCGGGGAGATCCTGCTGGCGCGGGATCAGCCGAGGCGGCGAGCGGAGCGTGACGGTACCTACGATAGCATCTTCGCCGCCATGAACCCTAGCTAAAGGCAGACAAGATGCTTCTCAAGTCAATCTTCTTCGCCGCGGCATGTGCCGTGGCGGCCCTTCCAATGCCTGGTTCCTGTTCCGACGGCCAAACCGTCGATGACCGTCTTGCCAAGCGCCTAGAGAGTGGGCGGCGAGGTCTGAACCGAAACAAGGCCCGCAGCCTGTCCCCCGGTCGCAGCAAGGAGCGAAGTGCCGGGACGGCAACTATGCGCCAACTGCACTCATTGCTTTGACGACATAAATCTTTATGGTGACCGCGACACCATCCACGGCCAAGGTTCCGTTCGCAGGGAATTTTCGCCTAAGCGTTCCACAAACAAATCCACGACAACTCCCGCGTCCCTGTGCCGAATGCAAGCATTCGGACGGACGTTTATATTTCACGGGTGCATCAATGAGCAAACTCGTACTTCTCTCCGGCTGCTCAGGCGGAGGTAAATCGACACTTCTCGCAGAACTTGCCAAGCGAGGTTTTGCCGTCACGGAGGAACCGGGGCGTCGCATCGTCAAACAGCAACTCGAAAGCGCCGGCGACGCCTTGCCATGGGTCAACATGGCCGGGTTTGCTCAACGTGCAATTGGGATGGCCGTCCAGGACTTGCAGAATGCTCAAAAACAATCTCGCTTGACCTTTTTTGATCGAGGGCTCATCGATGCCGTCGCCGCTCTGCACCATGCAACGGGGGAGGCAATTTCGAACGATCTGGTCGCTCAGAACCGCTACCATGACGAAGTCTTCATGACCCCTCCATGGCCTGAAATCTATCACGCCGATGCAGAGCGACGTCTCAAAATAGAGGACGCAATTGCCGAATACGAGCGCCTCAGACAGGTATTCCCAGCGCTCGGCTATAGAGTCCGGGTGTTACCTAAATTGGCTGTCGAGCAACGCGCGGATTTCGTTTTAAGGCATTTGCCTCGGGAGCTGTTCTTATGAGATCGGCTTCCTGTTGATGTCCGCCGTGCACCAAGACCGACTATGGAAGGAGTGTCGTATCCGAAGATCGGCTTGGGTGGTGATCATAAACTCCGGTCGAATCGTCCCTCCCGGCAACCAAGGTTCTTTGCTTACCAGTCTGAGTTCTCATAGCGAAAGGAGCGGGTCGTCGGTTCGATTCCTCTCAAGAGCTGCATTATTTCCGTTGTTAAAAGCTGGTGGGCTCGAGGGTGCGATGGCCTCTCGCCTACCTCATATCGCTATCTAGCATGCCACCGACTTTTGTTGTTTCAATCGGCCGCCACGGGAATTTCAATTGGTCAAGGCTTGACTTTCAATTGGTCATCACCGTAGTTTCAAGCGGTCACCAATGGAATGAAGCTATGGTGCTGTATCCAAGGCTCGTTGAGCAACGCGTTGCCGACGCCATGTCAGACACGCGAGTCGTTCTGATCGTAGGTCCCCGACAATCAGGCAAAACGACGTTGGCCAGGAAGATGGCCAACGAGGGGATGGAGTATTACACGCTGGACAACGGGACGACCCTGGAGGCAGCACAACAGGATCCAGTTGGCTTTGTAAGGGGTATGGACCGCGCCATTATCGATGAGATTCAGCGCGCTCCCGAGCTGTTGTTGGCGATCAAGGAGAGTGTGGACACCGACCAGCGCCCAGGGCGTTTCCTCCTGACCGGTTCAGCCAATCTTATGACGCTGCCACGCGTGGCAGACTCGCTCGCAGGGCGCATGGAGGTCGTTCGATTGCTGCCGCTTGCGCAAAGCGAGATCAGAAGGTCCGGCAGCAGCTTCCTGCGTGACGCCTTTCAAAACGAAGCAAAGGCCGGAGAACCAATCGTCGGAGACGACCTGATGGCTGCGGTTCTGGCCGGTGGATATCCCGAGGCATTGGGCCGCAAAACCTTGAGCCGCAGACAGGACTGGTATGCGGATTACATCCAGGCGATCGTTCAACGCGATGTTCGCGATGTTGCGCAAATCGAGCAGATTGCTCAAATGCCGCGACTGCTACGCATTCTGGCAGAGCATTCGGGCCAGCTCGTGAACTATTCCGGGATCGGGGCTGCAATCGGGATGAACCACATCACAACGCAAAAATACGTCGGAATCTTCGAGAGCCTGTTCCTCGCTCGAACCGTGCAACCTTGGTTTTCCAATAAACTGAAACGCCTGACCAAGACACCCAAAATACATTTCCTCGATTCTGGTCTTCTCGCATCCCTTCGTGACCTCTCTCTTGAGCGCCTCCGCGACGACAGGGGCCAGTTCGGGGCGTTGCTGGAGACTTTCGTTTTTGGGGAGATCCTCAAACTCGCCAGCGGTGGGCAAACTCGCTTCGAGTTTTCGCACTTTCGGGACAAGCAGCAGAACGAAGTCGATATCGTCATCGAAGACAGAAGAGGGCGGATCGTCGGTATTGAGATAAAAGCGGCGGCAACCGTCTCGAATTCCGATTTTTCGGGGTTGCGAATTTTGGCCGAAGCGTCCGGAGAAAAGTTTGTTTCGGGTATCGTCTTGTACGACCATGACAGGGTGATCCCTTTCGGGGAACGTTTGTCCGCTGTTCCAATATCGGCATTGTGGCGTTAGCGCGTAAGAATTTCGCTTCAGTCTCCAGACTCGAGCATTGAAGCTTCGACGGGTTTCGATAACAACTTGGCCTTATGTTCGATTCCCATCAAGGCGACCATCGTTTGCGCACGTTGTAAAGCAAGTTGCTTATATTTGCTTTGGCTTTCGTCCTGCTCTCATCGGTTTCGGCCGATCCCCGGTGGGAGGCTCAGAGAAGAATTCAGAAATATCCGCAACCAGAGCGAGGGCTAATCTATCGAGGAGATCGACCGAAGCGTTGTGCTTTCCTCTCTCCAGATCACTGATAACGGTTCGGTCCACCTGAGCGTCGACAGCAAGATTCTCCTGGGTGATGTTCCGCAGGGAGCGAAGATTTCGCAGATTCCAAGCTATGCGCGCACGAGTGTCCATAGCCCATGGGCACCATCTTGCATTGCATTAATCCATGGGATATAACCGACATATTATCACAACGTCGTCGCTTGTGCGTCGCGATGGTCACTGTCTGCGAGGGCAGGTGGGGCAAACCTATGGAATTACGCCAGCTATCCTACTTCGTTGCGGTGGCCGAGGAGCTGCATTTCGGCAGAGCTGCAGCCAAGGTGCACATCGCCCAGCCAGCTCTGTCGAACCAGGTCATGGCGCTGGAGAAGGAACTCGGCGTGCAGCTCTTCATCCGCTCGACCAGGCGGGTGGAGCTGACAAGGGCAGGGGCGGCGTTCTATGAGCGATCGGTGCGGATCTTAAGTGAGATCGATCTGTCGAGGGAGATCGCGAGGTCGGTGGCCGGCAAGGCGGCGAGGAAGATTGCCATCGGCACCGTCTATCCCGCCACCATCGGCGTGCTGCCGTCCTTCCTGTCGCGCATCGGCCGCAAATATCCCGATATCCGCATGCATATCGAAAGCGGCACCACCGATGACATCATCCGCCATATCGAGGCAGGCCGCATCAACCTCGGCTTCATTAGGCCGGTGGAGAATATCGGTTCGTTGCGCTTCTTCTCGATCGCCCATGAGCGCTACCTGCTGGCGGTCGCCAAAGAGAGCCCGCTGTCATTGAAGAGCGAGATCGATCTTGAGGATCTGCGCTCCGAAAAGATCATCTCGTTTTCCCGTCAGAACCTCTCCTACAGCGAGCGCTATTTCGCCGAAAAGTTCGAGGAGCACGATCTGACTGATAATGTCACCTACACCTGCGACGACACCTTCTCGCTGGTGTCGCTGGTCTCGGCCGGCCTTGGCATCGGCTTCGTGCCGGAATGGACGCAGGATCTGCCCAACCGCGGCTTTGAATTGAAGAAGGTGAGGGGGATCGATTTCAAGATCGGCCTTGGTGTCGCCTGGAACCGGGAGGATCCGACTGCCGGCCGTGACGACATCATCGATATTGCGCGGTCGCTGGTGCGGCCGGGGAGGTGAGGGGAGGCACCGCCGGCCACAGATCGTGATGGGACTACCGAGGTAACGATGTATCAACCTTAACGTTGCTAAATTTAGACCTGAGCCATTCCGCGATAATATCCGCTCGATCGGGGCAGCTAATGCGGTCACCGGAAACAACTTTCGGGGCACGGTTGTAGAGAATTATACCATGCGCAGAAAGTTCGACTTCATATTCCAATATCAGGTCATCCTCCTCGTATCTTACTGTATGACGATGAGGCATTGAAATCTTATGATCAGTCATTCTAGAATCCTTGGATCATCTTCACGCCATCATTCAATGATGTCCCATTTCCTATCGTTACTTGCTGTCCGCTCGTTGAACGGATTGTCACTCAGAGCTGGCTCGGGAATCTGTACAACTAGGATAAGTGGAATTTCTGCCTGAATTCGGCTTAGATACCAGGAACAAGACGAGCGCGCCGGAACCATAGCCCGGCTTTCAAGGCGAAGGTGGCACTTGCCGCCATCAGAGGTGAGCTTACGCTGGTGGAGTAGTCCCAGCAGTTCGATGTGCACGCCAACCAGATCAAGCAATGGAAAGACCAGCTCCTTAAGGGTTTACAGGAGTTTTTGGCGATGAAACCAAGGCCGAACCGGCCGGTCCAACCGTCGATGTCAAACGCTTCATGCCAAGATCGGCGAACTGACACTGGAGAACGATTTTTTATCCGGTGCGCTCGGCAAGGCGGGATTGCTGGGCGGAAAGAAAATGATGAACCGCGAGTTTCTCGGCTTCAGCCGTGGGAGCGTCTATTATCTACCGCGTCCATTGTCCGACGGTGATCTGGCCTTGATGCGTCGACGAACTGCATCTGGACTACCCGTTTGCCGGAAGTCGAATGTTTCAAGGGCTCTTGAGGGGAGAAGGGCTGGAAACTGGGCGGCTGCACATCGCCACGCTGATGAAGAAGATGGGCATCGAAGCGATCTACCGTCGGCCGAACACCTCCAAACCAGCACCTGGGCACAAAATCTATCCCTATCTTCTGCGCAAGTTGGCGGTTACCCGACCCAACCAGGTGTGGGCAATGGACCTGACATCTATTCCGATGGCACGGCTTTGTCTATCTCTGCGCCGTCGTAGATTGGTTCAGTCGCCGTGTGCTCTCATGGCGGCTGTCGATCACGATGGAAGCGGCCTTCTGTATCGCAGCAGTCGAGGAAGCTTTGGTCCGTTGGCAAACCCGGCATCTTCAATACGGACCAGGGATCGCAGTTTACCTTTGTCGACTTCATGGCGGTGCTGAAGAAGGCGGAAATCCCCATCTCGATGGATGGCAAGGGTGCGTGGGGGGACAACGTGTTCGTCGAACGGCTCTGGCGTTCGATCAAATAGGAAGTCTACCTCCACGCCTACAAGACCGTGTCCGAAGCCCGCATCGGCATTGGCCGATATCTGACCTTTTAAAATAGCCGACGCCCACATTCATCCCTTGACCGGCATACACCGGATCAGGCCTACTTCAACGCGCTGGCACCAATGACGGTGGCGGCATAATCGAGGCGGAAATCCACTTAGCGAAACGCCCGAAACTGTTCAGACAAACTGAGCCACCTCTGACACCCCGCTGCACGCGTTGGCGCTCCTGGACGCCGCTGCCGAGATCATCGAAAAGATGCTCGACGAGTCGCCGGCCTAAACAACCAGCCATTCGAGCTTCTCGTATTCGGTTGGTCCTAAACCGATAGATTTCATGAAGTCGTTTAAATAACAATAGTGACCGGCCCCAGGAACCTCTGACCAATGAGCGGGTCCGATTTCACTTTCCTTTAGCCATGTCTCTTCAGATTCCTCGCATACGAAAATAATCTCACCGGTCGTTTTTACACGCACAGGAATGACCCAGCCTTGATTGCAGTTGGGACACCAATGTTTTGTCATGGCCATGGATATGCTGACCTTATCTCTGAACCGTCAACGTTCATCACAACAATGCAGATATTTGTCTCCGACGACGGATGCGTATAAACGCGCTGCGTTGTGCGGTCCAGACACAGTGGGTTCGAGGGAAGGTAACCACGCTTGGTTACCTTCCCTCGTGCTTACTGGCGCTTTTTGCGCCAGGGCGCATTCTTCTGCCAGTCGCCCGCCATGATGCTTCCGTACGGGATCACTTCGTCGACCACCTCGGCAAGGCCGAAGTGGTCGATCTGTGCCCGCACATTGGCAGCGCTCTTATAGGCGCTCGGCAGTTCCGACACGTCGGCAAAGCCGGAGAAGAAGCGGACGTCGAGGCCGCTTGTTTCCTTATCCAGGATGGCTGCGATGTTATTCGGACTGAGACCACGTGAATCTGCCCCATACTCCGCCGACAACTGCCGCATATGCGCGCTGCGCGAGACGTTACGGCCGGCGCCATGCGGCGAGAAGCCGAGGCCATGAGCGGCATTCGTTCCGCGAACGATCAGCACCGGCTCCGCCATGTTGAGCGGAATGATGGTGAGATCCGTGGCATCGTGCGCCCAGTTATCAAACGCCGGCGTCGCTCCCTTTCCATGATAGAACAGTCCATCCGACTTCCGGAAAACAAAATTATGTTCATTCCAGAAGCGATCCGAAATCTTGGACGAGAGCTTTTCCGCCGCCATGTCGTGCAGGACATAGTGGTTTTCCTTCGTCCACTGACGGATCGTCTGCAAAGCTGACCAGTAGAGGTCGCCTTCCTCGGTATCCGCCGGAATCCAGGCGTTCTCGCGATGGGTCTCGGGCGAGATCTGCTCGCGGAAGCGGTTGGCAACCTTCATGCCCCTATCGTAGAGCCGTGCACCCGGAGCGCGCGATCCGTGATGGGTGACGAGCGCGGTTTCACCGGTCGACTTCATCGTGCCGACATAGGCGAAATGATTGCCGTCACCTTGGGTCGCAAAGTGCTCGATGCCGGCGCTCAGCGCTCCATCGCGCAAATACGGGTTCTGCTCGAAAGCCGATAGCGTCGCCCCCGAAGGCTTGAACTGCGCGCCGCGCGGACGGCCGCCGGGGCCGAAATGCGTCACGGCCTGCACGGCGTCCATCAGCGATTTCGGATGGACGCCTGAAAAGATCGAGATTGCCATCGAGCAACAGATATCGGCCGAATGCATGCCGGGATGAATTGCTTCGGAAGCGACGACACCACCGACCGGAATCGTGCCGATTGGACCCGCCGGGCAGGCGTCCGGCATGATTGCCGCGGCACGGACGACTGGCGTGCGCACCAGAGCGCGCATCGTCGCGTTGACCTTCTCGACATTATCCTGCTCAAAAGCGTTCTCGGCGCGGATGTTGGAATAGATCGCGATATCGTTATCGGCCCTGAGAGCCAACGTCGGTCCGGGCTGGAATGCCTTTGCCACCTCCAGCGCGTCCGCCATCGAGCCGCCGTTCCCCAAAACTGCATTGGCCGCGTCGAGCGCCTGACGAAACCATTTTCCCTGGCTCATGCAGGCATCGATCAAATCCTGTCCGCTCATTACCGTTGTCATTGTCTTTTCTGCGTCTGCAGTCCTTCTGTTACGTTGCTTCCTTTCACACCCCTTGGGCGACGAACTTTCGAGGACCGTTACCGTCGCTCTCAGCTGGTTCGTGCCAGAGACGTTTCAAGCGCCGTGCCAGTTTGATCGTATGAGGGGGAGAAACGCGGCGAATTTTCATTATAGATTTGTTTTTATTGACGAAAAATTTCGGATCCTCGCTTTTTAATCTCAGGTTGCGAAAATTGCTCTCCGCAGAATATTATTGTTTCCTATAAACTCATTATAAATTTGGATAAGCCATGAAGCGACGGGTCGCCATCAGCATATTGGGAACGACCCTGGATGCGGGAAAATGGGACAATCGCTGGAGCCGTTGGCGCCCCACCGTAGCCCTTTGTCAACAGCCAGGACTGTTCATCGACCGGCTGGAGCTGATCCACGACAATCATGCTCAGCCTCTGTGCCAGCGTATCGTCTCGGACATTGGCACGGTTTCGCCGGCGACGGAGGTGCGCAGCAATGTCATCAATTTCCGCGATCCGTGGGATTTTTCCGAGGTTTATACCAGCCTCAGGGACTTTGCCCGCGGCTACAGTTTTGATCCTGATACGGAAGATTATCTCGTCAACATAACCACAGGCACGCATGTGGCGCAGATCTGCTGGTTCCTGCTGACCGAGGCGCGCATCATTCCCGGCAGGCTGCTGCAGCTCTCGCCGCCACGCGATCGCGAGGCCGAGCCCGACATTATCGGCACGCACCGGATTATCGACTTGGATCTTTCCCGTTACGACGAGATCGCCAAGCGCTTCGCGTCGGAACGGGAGGATGCAGCCTCGTTCTTGAAGTCCGGCATATCGACGCGCAATGCCGCCTTTAACCGTATGATCGACGAGATCGAGAGAGTAGCTATCCGATCGACTGCACCCGTTCTCCTGACCGGCCCGACAGGTGCCGGCAAGTCGCAGCTTGCTCGCCGGATTTACGAGCTGAAGAAGGCTGAGCGGAAAATCAATGGCCCGTTCGTCGAAGTCAACTGTGCGACGCTGCGTGGCGACCAAGCCATGTCTACGCTATTCGGCCATGTGAAGGGTGCCTTTACGGGTGCAGCCGGCGAGCGTGCGGGCCTTCTGAAATCTGCGGACAAGGGCGTGTTGTTCCTTGATGAGATTGGCGAACTCGGTCTTGACGAGCAGGCTATGTGCCTGCGTGCAATCGAAGAAAAAAGATTTTTGCCTGTCGGCGCCGATCGCGAGGTCGCCGCAGACTTCCAACTGCTCGCAGGCACCAATCGCGATCTGGGCGAAGACGTTCGCAATGGGCGGTTCCGCGAGGACCTCTATGCCCGGCTCAATCTCTGGACTTTTCAGCTGCCGGCACTGCGCGAGCGCAAGGAGGACATTGGACCGAACCTCGACTTCGAACTCAGGCGCTATCTGGAGCGGGAAGGCGAAAACGTCACCTTCAATAGGGAGGCGCGTGAACGCTATTTGACATTCGCGACCGGCCCGCAGGCCGTCTGGAATGCTAATTTTCGCGACCTGTCGGCCTCGGTAACTCGCATGGCGACGCTTGCGCCACACGGGCGTATCACGACCGACGTCGTTGACGACGAAATCAAGCGTCTCAAGGCGTTTTGGCGCCGCACAACCGATGATGATGGAACCATTGCAATCATTGAGGATGTGTTGGGTGCAGAAGCTGCCGCTCGCCTCGATCGATTTGACGCGGTGCAGCTTGCGGCGGTTCTTCATACCTGCCGCGGCCACGCAACGGCGAGCTCTGCCGGCAGAGCCTTGTTTGCGGTCTCGCGATTGGAAAAGAAAAGCAACAATGACGCAGATCGTCTGACGAAATATCTCGCGCGCTTCGGCATAAGATTTGAGGACGTCACACGCCGGTGATAGCAAGCTATCTGCGCCTTGGCGTCCGCGTCGTTCCCGGACATCTCGACCGCCGCGCGGCGCTGTCGGCTGCAATTCAGGCGGCGACGACGTCCGACGACTGCGCTGCAAAGGTCAGAAAACCACGGTTCCTCGGTTCCCAATCCCTTCAGTTGCAAAAGCGTGTAATAACAGGGGCGGCGGTTCGGATACCTTCAATTGCCCGATAGCCGAATTACGCTGCCGGCGGTTCGATTCCCTTCAAGACCTTCACCCTGCGATAGATTCTGATTTGGAGCTGATTAGCTCGCGCATCCGCCGGACCAGATCGTCCAAGATGGTGATACGCTGTCCGCCTGATGGCCGAATTGCGAAGTAGGAGACGTCGATCCTTGGCTCGAAGGGGATCGCGACAATATCGGCTCCCGCGGCGCGAAGACTTGTATAGTCGACGACGCCTATTCCCATTCCGGATGCCGCAAAATGGCAGCAATTCAGCATGGACGTTTCCATCGTGCTTGCCGGTGGATACTCCGCACTGGCAAAGGCGCGATCCAGAGCGAGCCTCAGCGGTGAATTCTTGCCGGGGATCAGGACGCGTTCGTCCTGAAAATCGGCCGGTGTGATTATCCGTCGCGATGCCAATCTATGACCCGGAGCCATGGCGGCGACAGCAGGCGCGCTGTGTAGCAGGACTGCATTCTTGTCGCTCATGCGGGGGGAGCTGAAGACGAAACCGAGATCGTAGCGGTTCTTTTCGACCATGTCCCAGATATGACGGCTGTTTTCGACATCGATCACCAGCGGAATGTCCAGACGATTGCCGATGACGTCGATGATCGCCTGCTGCAGGTAAGGGCGAACCAGCGAGGTGACGCTGCCGATCCTGAGCACAATATTTTTGTGTCGGCGGATATCGTCGGCTGCCTGGGCAATCTGGTCCAGTCCGAGATAAAGCCGCTCGACCTCCCGAAAAAGCTGTGTCGCCTCGGCTGTCGGCACCAGCCGCGCGCCCACCCGTTCGAAGAGGGTGATCCGGACGATCTCCTCCAGGTCGCGAATGAGGCGGCTGACCGCGGGCTGCGTCACGTTCATTGCCTCTGCGGCGGCGGTAATGCCGCCCGTCATCATCACGCTTCTGAAGGCTTCGACCTGTCGTGGTTTCAATCGCATTGCTCAAACACTCCCATAACATTAGGGCATGGACTGAACACCAAATGCAATTTTTCTTTTCTTTGTGGACGTTTTATTTGCGTCTCCAATCCGCAGGGAGAGCGCGGATATCGGAAACTCGGAGGAGCTCCATCATGAAATTCCACGCGATCGCAGCCACATTGGCAGCGTCTGTTTTTGCCGTACCCCTCACAGGCTACGCCAGGGATCTGACTGTCGGGCTTGCTGCATCGACCACGTCCATGGATCCGCAGTTCTATGTCGTCGGCCCCAATAGCGCCATGGCGCGCAATATGTTTGACGGCCTCGTCAACCAGGATGCCAAGCAGCAGATCCAGCCGGCGCTCGCAGTCTCCTGGAAGACAATCGACGACGCGACCTGGGAATTCAAGCTGCGCCCGAACGTCAAGTTCCACGACGGAAGCGATTTTACCGCTGAAGACGTCGTCGCCAGCATCAAGCGCGTCCCCCTGGCCTCGAAGAATAGCCCGAGCTCGTTTGCAGCCTATGTGAAGGCAATTACCGAGGTCACTGCCGTCGATCCGCTGACGGTGCGCATCAAAACGGACGGCCCGACGCCGCTCTTGCTCAACAATCTGAGCCGCATCGCCATCCTGCCGGCCGAGATGGAAAATACGACAACGGAAGAGATGAATTCTGGCAAGGGTGTCATCGGCACCGGTCCGTTCAAGTTTGTTTCCTGGACGCCGGACGACAATGTCGTCGTCGCTCGCAACGACGATTACTGGGATAAGAAGGCCGCCTGGGACAAGGTGATGTTCCGGGTGTTCAAGAACAGCAGCGCCCGCGTCGCCGCCATCCTGTCCGGCGATGTCGACATGATCGAGAGCATCCCAACTGCCGACACGCGCAAGCTCCAGGCGTCCGACAAGCTCAAGGTCGTCAATGTGGCGGGCAACCGGATCATGTACCTTCACATGGACCAGGGCCGCGAGGAATCGCCCTTTGCAAAGGGGCCCGACGGCAAGAACCCGCTGTTGAAGCCGGAAGTGCGTCGCGCGCTTTCGCTTTCGATCAACCGCGAAGCACTCGTCGACCGCATCATGGACGGTCAAGGTGTGCCGGCCGGTCAGGTCGTCCCCGAAGGCTATTTCGGTTACGATCCGAACATCAAGGTCGATCCTTACGACCCGAACAAGGCCAAGGAGCTTTTGGCCGGTGCCGGATATCCGAATGGCTTCTCGCTGACCTTCCATGCCTCGAACGACCGTTATCCGAACGACTCCAAGGTCGCACAGGCGATCGGCCAGTTCTTCAGCCGCATCGGCATCAAGACTCAGGTGGTGACGCTGCCAGGCAGCGTCTACTTCACTCGTGCGTCCAATCTGGAGTTCAGCTTCATCATGGGCGGAGCGGCCGTCGAGACCGGCGAAGCTTCCGGTGTGCTCGGCCCGATTCTCGAGACCTATGGCGAGAAGGCGGGGCAGGGCAATCGCGGCCGCTACTCCAATCCGGCGTTCGACAAGGCGCTGAGCGAAGCCCGCGGCACGCTGGATGACGCCAGCCGCGAGGAGCTTCTGAAGAAGGCGACCGAGATCGCCATGACAGATCTCGGCGTCATCCCGGTCTTCTATCTGGCCAACACCTGGGCGATCAAAAACGACCTTTCCTACGAAGGCCGTTCGGATGCCTACACGCTTCCTTATTACGTGAAGCCGAACTGATCCGGAAAGCGGTAGTCCATCATGTCTTTCAGCGGTGTATTTCCCTACCTCGTTTCGCCGGTCGATCAGTCGGGTGCGGTCATGGAAACCGTGCTGACCGACCTGGTGGATCACCTGATCGCCGAGGGCGTCCACGGCCTGACGCCGCTCGGCAGCACCGGCGAATTCGCCTATCTCTCCCAAGAGCAGCGGCGCCACGTCGTCGACACGGTGATTTCGGCCAATCGCGGCCGCGTGCCCGTTGTCGCCGGCGTGGCGTCTACGTCGACCAGCGATGCAGTCGCACAGACAGAGTATATGGTCGAGGCGGGAGCGGATGGCATTTTGGCCATCCTCGAGGCGTATTTCCCGATCAGCGATGAAGGTGTCGAGGCCTATTTCACCGCGATCGCCAAGGCTGCCCGTGGTCGCCCGATCGTGCTTTATACCAATCCGCAGTTCCAGCGCTCGGACCTCACCTTGCCGGTCATCGAGCGGCTGAGCCGTATCGAGAACATCCGGTACATCAAGGATGCCTCGACCAATACGGGACGTCTTCTCTCCATCATCGAGCGCACCCGCGGCCGGATCGAGGTGTTTGCCGCCTCCGCACACATTCCGGTCTGCGTGATGATGATTGGCGGGGTCGGCTGGATGGCCGGTCCCGCCTGCATTGTGCCGCGCCAGAGCATCGCCCTTTATGAAGCCGCGAAGGCAGGGAACTGGGCAAAAGCGATGGAACTGCAGCGACCGCTTTGGCGCGTCAACGAGATCTTCGCGAAATATTCGATCGCCGCCTGCATCAAGACGGCGCTCGAACTTCAAGGTTTTCCGGTCGGCGTGCCGATGGCGCCACAGATGCCGCTCGGCGAGGCTGCCCGTGCCGAGATCCGTGCGGTTCTGGGCGATGTCGGCGCGCTCTGAGCCCCAGCCGTCTGACCAACAATCCAAAGGCGATTTTGAAATGAACCTAATTCCGATCATTGTTGACTGCGATCCGGGGATCGATGACACAATCGCGCTCTTGACCGCTTTCGTTTCGCCGGAACTCGAGATACTGGGCATCACGCCTGTTTGCGGCAACCAGCCGCTTGAACGCACCGTTCGGAATGCCCTGCAGATCTGTGAACTCGGCCGCAGGACGGATATTCCGGTCTATGCCGGATGCTTCCGGCCGATGCTGCGGGAGCCGATCTACGGTCAGTTCCACGGCAAGACCGGGCTCGGCAATACGGTGCTGCCGGATCCAGTGAAGACGGTGGAGAACAAGTCTGCCGTAGACTTCCTCATCGACACGCTGGCTGCCGCGGCTGCTTCGCAGAGGCGCATCACCATCTGTTGCCTCGGTCCTATGACCAACGTAGCGGTGGCGCTGCGGATGACCCCGCAGATCGCCGAGGGGATCGAGCGTATCGTGATGATGGGCGGTGCCTATCGCGAGCCTGGCAATCGTACGATGACAGCGGAATTCAACGTACTGGCCGATCCCCATGCGGCGCATGTGGTCTTTTCGAGCGGCATCCCGATCGTCGCGCTGGCACTCGATGCGACGCACCAGGTCATGCTGAAACCGGAGCATGTCGCGCAGTTTTCGAGCGTCAGCGGCCGTATTTCGCAAACGCTTGCCGAACTGATGGCCTTCTGGGACCGTAACGACGTGCGCCGTTACGGATCGCGTGGCGGTCCCCTCCACGATCCGCTGGTGATCGCCTATCTGCTGGCGCCGCATCTTTTCGAAACGCAACGCGTCCGCGTGTTCGTCGAACACGAGAGCGAACTGTGCATGGGGCAGACGGTCGCCGACTGGTATGGTAAGAGCGGTCTCGAGCCCAATGCGGACATCGTGATCAGCGTCGATGTCGAAGGGATCATCGGCCTCTTTCTCGATCGCCTTTCCCGCTATGCCGAAAAGGTCGTCGCATGAACCGTCACCGGATCATCATCGATGCGGACCCGGGTGTCGACGATGCGGCCGCCATCCTCATGGCACTGGCGTCGCCCGAAATCGACGTGCTCGGCTTGTCGGTCGTCGCCGGAAACGTGCCGTTGAAAGATACTCTCACCAACGTCTGCAAGATCGTCGGTGTGTCAGGACGCGCGGATGTCCCCGTTCATGCCGGGGCGCCGGGTCCTCTCGTCAGGGAACAGGTCTTCGGCAAATATGCCAGGATCGGCTCGTTCGGCGATGAACTGATCGCCCGAGGCGGCATCGTGCCCGCTGAGGAGCACGCCGTTCGCTTCATCGTCCGCTCGGCGCGCGCGGCAGCGGAAGCCGGCGATCCGATCACCATCTGCGCCATCGGGCCGATGACCAATATCGCGCTCGCCCTCATCCAGCATCCCGACGTGACGCGCGGTATCCGCCAGATCGTCTCCATGGGAGGCGCGTTCACTGCGCTGGGCCACCGCACCCCATGGGCGGAATTCAATATCTATGCGGACCCGCACGCAGCCGAGATTGTCTATCGTTCCGGCGTTCCGATCGTGGTCATGCCGCTCGACATGACCTTCCAGGCGCTGTTCACGGCGGAACACTTCAAGTGTTTCGGCGATCGCGGGGGTGCAGCCGGCGGCGCGCTCTACAATCTCTTTTCGACCTTCGATCGCAGCGACATCGCGCGCTTCAAACGGCCCGGCGGGCCGATCCACGATGCGACGACGATCGCGTGGCTGATCAGGCCCGAACTTTTCACCAGCCGCAAGGCGACCGTCGGCACGCAGGTAACAGGACTCACGATGGGCTATACCTATGCTGATTTCTACCAAAAGATGGACCGCGTGCCGAATGCCACTGTGGTTACCGACGTCGACGAAGCTGGATTCATCAATCTGTTGGTCGAGCGCATCTCGCTTTACGGAAGCGCTGCGTCCGGTCCGACAACACCGGGAGGCATGAATCTATGAGCGGATATCTCCTGAGCCGATCGATCCAGACCGTTCTGACCCTATTCGTGATGTCGGTCCTGGTCTTTGCGGGCCTCTATCTCGTCGGCAACCCGGTCGACGTGCTGCTGAGCCCGACGGCGACGCCGGCCGAGCGCCTGCAGGTCATCCAGTCCTTCGGCCTCGACAAGCCGGTCTGGGAACAATACTGGCTGTTTCTCACCAGGGCGCTTTCGGGCGACCTCGGCAATTCCTTCGTCTTCAACCAGCCGGCATTGACGCTGATCCTCAACCGCATGCCGGCGACGCTGGAGCTCGCCTTCGTGGCGCTGGTGATCGGTCTCGTTTTCGGAATTCCGCTCGGCGTCTATGCGGGCCTGAAGCCGAAGAGCCTCGTCTCCAAATCGGTCATGACCTTTTCCATCCTCGGCTTCAGCCTACCGACGTTCTGGATCGGCCTGGTGATGATCATGCTGTTCAGCGTGCATTTCGGCTGGCTGCCGGCATCCGGACGGGGTGAGACGGTGCCCGTTTTCGGCGTGCCGATCAGTCTCTTCACCCTGGATGGCCTGTCGCACCTTCTCCTGCCGGCCCTCAATCTGGCACTGTTTAAAATCTCCCTCATCATCCGCCTGACAAGGGCCGGCGTGCTTGAAACGATGCAGCTCGATTTCGTGCGTTTCGCCCGTGCGAAGGGTCTGCCCGAGCGCCGGATCGTCATCGTGCACGTGCTGAAGAACACGCTCATTCCGCTGATCACCGTGATCGGTCTGGAGCTCGGTTCGCTGATCGCGTTTGCCGTCGTGACGGAGACGATTTTCGCCTGGCCGGGCATGGGCAAACTCATCATCGACGCCATCGCCGTCCTCGATCGTCCCGTCATCCTCGCCTACCTCATGATCACGGTCGTGATGTTCAGCGTCATCAATCTCCTCGTCGACCTCCTCTATTCGATCGTCGACCCGCGCGTTCGTCTTGAAGGGAATTCGTGATGAGCCAGGAAAAGAATGCCGCAATCTCGGTCCATGCCCGCAGCGCATCTGGCGAGGCGCGTTCTCGCTCTCCATTCCGTCAGGTGATCTCCGCCCTCCTGCATGACAAGCTCGCGCTTGTCGGCATCCTGCTGGTGCTGGCCTTTGTTCTGGCCGCCCTATTCGCGCCTTTGATCGCGCCGCAGAATCCTTACGACCTGTCGCAGCTCGACATCCTTGATGGCCGCCTCCCGCCCGGCTCGCAGAGTATGGGCGGCATGGTCTACCTGATCGGCACGGACGACCAGGGGCGCGATCTTATGAGCGCGATCCTCTACGGGCTTCGTACGAGCATCCTCGTCGGCATCTCCAGTGCAGCAATCGCTTTGATAATCGGCGCCTCGATCGGCCTTATGAGCGCCTATACCGGCGGCCGTCTGGATTCCTTCCTGATGCGCGTCGTCGATATCCAGCTCAGCTTTCCGGCGATCCTGATCGCGCTGATCTTCCTGGCCATCCTGGGGCAGGGGGTTGACAAGATCATCCTGGCGCTGATCGTCACGCAGTGGGGCTATTATGCCCGCACGATTCGCGGTTCGGCGCTGGTGGAACGCAAGCGGGCCTATGTGGATGCCGCCCGCTCGATGGCGCTTCCGGACCGGAGCATTCTCTTCCGCCACATCCTGCCGAACTGCCTGCCGCCGCTGATCGTCGTCGCGACCATGCGTGTTGCCTATGCCATCATGCTGGAAGCGACGCTTTCCTTCCTCGGCATCGGCTTGCCCGTCACCGAGCCTTCGCTCGGCTTGCTGATCTCGAACGGATTCGAATATCTCCTCTCCGGGGACTACTGGATCAGCTTTTTCCCCGGCCTCGTGCTTCTGTTGCTCATCGTTGCCATCAACCTGATCGGCGACAGCCTGCGCGACATCCTCAATCCTCGGCGGGAAGGCTGAGACATGACCCAACCGATACTTTCGATCTCCAACCTCAACACCTCGTTCCGCGTCGGCGGCGAATGGCGGAACGTGGTGCGCGACGTCAGCTTCGACCTCGGCGCGAAGGAGACCGTTGCCGTGGTCGGCGAGTCTGGCTCCGGCAAGAGCGTGACGGCCATGTCGATCATGCGGCTCCTGTCACCGGGCAATGCGCGCGTGACCGGCAGGATCGACTTCGAGGGAAGGAACCTGCTAGACCTGCCCCTGGACGAGATGCAATCCATTCGGGGAAACCAGATCGGCATGATCTTCCAGGAACCGATGACGAGCCTCAATCCGGTGCTGAAGATCGGCAAGCAGATCACCGAGGTTCTCGTCCAGCATCGCGGCATGTCCTGGTCGCAGGCAGAAGCCGAGGCGGTTCGGCTCCTGGAAAAGGTCCGTATTCCGTCGGCGAAGTCACGTCTCAACGAATACCCGATGAATTTCTCCGGCGGCATGCGACAGCGTGTCGTCATTGCGATCGCGCTCGCCTGCGATCCGAAGCTCCTCATCGCCGACGAGCCGACGACGGCGCTTGACGTCACCATCCAGGCGCAGATCCTCGAGCTCATCAAGACGCTGCAGGAGGAGGAAGGCATGTCCGTCCTCTTCATCACTCACGACATGGGCGTGGTGGCCGAGATCTCCGACCGGACGGTCGTCATGTATCGCGGCGACGCCGTCGAGACCGGTACCACGCGCGAGATCTTCGCCGGTGCCAGGCACCCCTATACGCGGGCGCTGCTTTCCGCCGTGCCGCAGCTCGGCTCGATGACCGGGCTGGAGCGGCCGCTGCGCTTCCCGCAGGTCGACATGACCACTGGTGAAATCCAGCCTGTGAAACCGACCGTGGACACAGTGAAACATGATGCCGCGCCGATCCTGAAGGTCGACAACCTGGTAACGCGTTTCGACATTAAGAAGGGTTTCCTGCGCAGGACCATCGGCCGTATCCACGCCGTCGAAGACGTGTCCCTTGAGTTGCGGCAGGGCGAGACCCTCTCACTCGTCGGAGAGTCCGGCTGCGGCAAGTCCACCACCGGCCGCTCGATCATCCGGCTGACAGATGCGAGATCCGGCACGATCGAGATCGACGGGAAGAGGGTGCTTGGAGCGGGCAAGTCGCAGCTGGCGGATATCCGCCGGGAAGCGCAGATGATCTTCCAGGACCCATTCGAAAGCCTCAACCCTCGCATCCGTATCGGGGATGCGATCGCCGAGCCGATCGTAACGCACGGTCTCGCCGATGTTGCCGAAGCGAAGGAGCGGGTAGGCGAGCTGCTGCAGCGCGTCGGCCTCTCGGCATCAATGGCGGACCGCTTCCCTCACGAGTTCTCGGGCGGCCAGCGCCAGCGCGTCTGCATCGCCCGAGCGCTCGCTCTCGAACCGAAGCTGATCATCGCCGACGAGTCCGTTTCCGCGCTCGACGTCTCGGTCAAGGCGCAGGTCATCAACCTGATGCTGGACCTGCAGGAGAAATACGGCCTCGGCTATCTCTTCATCTCGCACGACATGGCGGTGGTGGAGCGGATCAGCCATCGGGTGGCAGTCATGTATCTCGGCGAGATTGTCGAAATCGGCCCGCGGCAGGCTGTCTTCGAGAATCCGCAGCATGAATACACCAAGCGCCTGATGGCGGCGGTACCGATCGCCGACCCCTCCCGCCGCCAGACGCGGCGGATTTCGAACGACGAGATCAAGAGCCCGTTCCGCGCGGCCGACTATGAGTCGCCGAAGCGCTCCTATCAGCAGGCCGGAGCAGGGCACTTCTTCCAGGTCGTCTGACAGGAGCGGAGACAGTGATCGTCACGTTTGGTTCAATCAATGTTGATTTTGTCTTCTCGGTTGCGGACATGCCGCAGCCCGGGCAGACGCTGCTGGCGAAAATGTCCCCTTTACAGCAGACACTATACTTGCAGGGTCCGCGCAGGTTGATCTGATGGGTGGCTATAGAGCTGATGGGTAACTGTGAGCCCTAGGCTGAAAAATGATATATGATTCCATATCGATAGAATACTTTGATACAGCTTTATATATCGATATTGTATCGCTCCTCAAACTGCTCTATATATTATCCTGTATGTTTCGGATCGTGCGATACAGGATAATGATATGGCATATAAAACGGAGTATATAACGCAGCAGCTACGCGCTGCGCGCGAAGCGCAGAAAATGAGCCAGCGCGAGCTGAGCGCACGATCGGGCCTGACGCAAAGCCATATTTCTCAGATAGAACGGGGCACTATGGAGCCCGGACTCGGCAGCCTGGTGGATGTGGCGCGCGCGCTCGACCTCGAGATCGTCCTTGTCCCGAAAAAACTGATGCCGGCAATCCGCAATATCCTCGATAGTGCATCGGCATCGAGTGATGTCCTGACATCCGGCCAGCGCAAGCTGGTGGGGCGCCTTGAGCGGTGGTTTGCGCAGCACAGGGGCGGGTTCGGTAGTGCTTCCGAGGCAGATACTTTCAAAGATAGCCTCGCGCTCTTACGGCATCTTCCTCTGTCGGCCGAGGAGATGGACACATTCAACGAGGCGACTGCACGCCTTGACCGGTGGCAGACTGATCCGCCGTCCCGTCAGGAACTGAGCAGGATCGCACATGCAGTAAGAAGCCTACGCAACGCCGCGGTGCACCGCGACCGTGACGTCGCGGTCCCTCGCTCGGCCTATGCGCTGGATGAGGAAGACGATAATGCCTAAGGTGACGGTACTCGATGTCAGGCTGTATGGGGAACCGGTTGCGACCCTGACGAATCTGCAGGACGGTCGCACCATCTTCGCGTTCAACGATGCATATATCGAAGACGAAAAGCGGCCGACGCTTAGCCTGTCCCTGAAAGACCCGTTCGGGACGCTAATCACGAAGTTCAGGCCGTATAACATGGTGGTGCCGCCCTTCTTCTCGAACCTACTGCCTGAAGGACCGCTGCGCAAATACCTCGCTGATCGTGCGGGTGTGAAGCCGTCGCGGGAATTCTTCCTGCTCTGGATGCTCGGCCGCGACCTGCCTGGGGCTGTGACGGTGCATCCCTCCGAAGGGGATGACGCGCCTCCGGATGACGAGCAGGCTATTGTCGAAGCGCGGCCGAACGCGCTGCGCTTTTCGCTGGCGGGTGTGCAGCTGAAGTTCTCGGCCTTTAAGAACGACAAAAAGGGCGGCGGCTTGACCATTCCGGCTGAGGGCACGGGTGGCTCGTGGATCGTGAAGCTGCCGTCTCAGCAATATAGTGGCGTGCCCGAGAATGAGTTCGCGATGATGACCATCGCCCGCATAATGGGCATGGACGTGCCCGAGATTCAGCTGGTTAATCTTGACGCCGTGAGCGGCCTGCCTCAGGGGGTGGGTGAACTGCATGGGCAGGCGCTGGCGATCAAGCGTTTTGACCGCACGCCGGAGGGAGCGGTGCATATCGAGGACTTTGCGCAAGTCTTCGGCGTCTTTCCCGACCAAAAATACGATAAGGGCAATTACAGGATGATCGGCCGCGTACTGGGGATCGAAACCAGCACGGCCGACGTGGCGGAATTCATCCGGCGTCTAGTCTTCAGCACGCTAATCGGCAATGGCGACATGCACCTGAAGAACTGGTCGCTCATCTATCCTGATCGCCGCACCCCTGCGCTCTCGCCAGCGTATGACCTGCTGTCGACTATTCCTTACATCGAGGGGGAAGATACGGCGGCGCTCAATTTCTCCCGTACAAAAAAGATGGCGGCGCTGTCGAAGGACGAGCTGGCGCATCTGGCTGCGAAAGCGCAGCTTTCCGAAAAGCTGGTGATCGACACGGCGCGCGAGACGGTTGAACGTTTTAGGGCGGTATGGGAGGCGGAAAAGAAAAACCTGCCGATCGCCGCCAAGGTCACCGACACGGTTGATACGCACGCACGGAAGGTCGAGCTGTATCGTGAGTTCGCGAATTAGTGCCCTGCGGCTCGGCATTCAACTTACCGAGCCTTCGCGCATATTCAAGGCGTTAGCCCATCCAAAACAGGATGGCCGTTGGTTCGAATCCCGTCAACTACGCCAGATCTCAGATGATGAGGGCCTTAGGTTCTGCTCTCATCAAGGCAGTAAAGGTTCGCAAAACCTTTAAACATAAAACTCGGGCATCTAATGAGGCTCATCGGCCGGAATATGTAGTGACACGCCTGCTTTTTCGGCGGCCGCTCGCAGTCGCCTATCTCTGGTCCACAAGGTTGCTTTCTGCTCAAGACGAACGGATGCCAGCAGATGCGCATCAGTGTAGCCAATACCCATGCTGAAAATGCCGTATCGATCGATCATCATCATGACTTCGTCGTGCGTGGCGACAACAGCTCCGCGCTGAGCTGCAAAAAAAGCAATGACACTGCCGCGATCTCGAAGGCTGCCAAGAGCCAACTCTCCGATCACGCTCGGATGGCAAAGCAGTCGATCGTCTTCGATTATCCTTCGTAGCTCGGCATCGCCATATCGGAAATGATCAATCCAGATCGAGGTGTCTACCAATATCACTTAACCGCCGTGCTCCGACGGCGCGGGGCTGCCTCGGCCTCCGGCATGGTTCCTCCTAGAGCGATGAGGCGTTTTCCTGACTCCACCCGAACCAGCGTCTCCAACGCCTGGCGGACGAGTGCCGCGGTTTCCTTGGTGCCGGTCAATGATCTCGCCCTGTCCATGAGGGCGTCGTCGAGATTGATGGTTGAGCGCATCAGCTGACCTCCGTGTTAATGACGTCAGAAATAGCACCATTTGGTGAAAAAATCTACGCTTTCGCTTCCATGCACGGACGTGGTCTGCGAACGTATTGGAATTGAGCCGTGAAGTTGAAATCAGTGCCATCCGTGCCACGTGCAAAGTCCACGGTTCGAATCGGTTCACATCAATAGATCCGATTTTGTCCGACCCGGAGACATAGGTAACAGTTTGTTCCTAAGACATGGGTGACAACCTCGTGCCGAACGGGTTGTCGATGGTTTGTAAGGTTCTCTGCTCCAGATCGATATATCCGAGATCATAGGGCATGAAGCTGACGAGCCAAATACCGTCCTCGACTTGGGTAACCGATGGAAAGGGTGCTCGTCTCAACGGTCTTCGTGGCTGTTCCGTTCGCCGCGCTCAACGCTTGCCTCCCTCAATCCTTGGAAGGCTTGGCGTCCGGCTCCTGCTGCGCAGTGCTCGATTGCTGACAATTACGCCGGAGGGCACCGCATATTTATCGGCGGCGCGCAGAATCTCGCGGATCTCCGTGAAACCGAGCAGATGATCTCCGACCGGAGTTCCCCGCGCGGTCGTCTTCGGGTGACCACGTCCATCCAGTACGGGAGATTGTCGCTGGTTCCGCTGCTTGGCGAGTTCATCCGGCGGCATCCCGGCATCGTGCTCGAGGTCAACCTCACCGACACGATCGTGAACGTCGCCGCCGGGCAAGCGGACGTTGGCATCCGCTTTGGTCCCGTGACCGACGGGGCGCTGACCGCGCGAAAGCTCGGCGAAACGCGCAAGGTGATCGTCGCATCCCCGGAATACCTCGCGCGTCGAGGCACGCCGCAGGTTCCAGAGGACCTTCATGACCACGACTGTCTTGGGTTCAACTTCAAGCGAGCCGCCCCAACCTGGCCGTTTCGGAAAGACGGGCGCGATTATCAGTTGATCGTCAAAGGCAGTGTAGAAGCAAACAACGGCGAGGCGCTTGGGCAACTCGCCGCAGAGGGTGTCGGAATTACGCGCGTGGGAACGCGGACGGTCGAGGACGCGATCCGGTCTGGGCGACTCGTGCCGCTTCTCGAGGAGTTCAATCCTGGAGAGGTGGAGGAGATCCATGCGGTATTCGTCGGCGGAGCCCATGCCGGTGCGTGTCAGGTGTTTCGTCGATTACCTCGTGGAAAACTCACGCCTCCTTGGAACTGGCCGTCCGGTGCGTCTGGAACTGGCGGTTCAAATGCCTGATGTTTGAGTCTACGGGTTGAGTGTAACAGCGGTTCGATTCCCTTCAACTGCAAGATTACGACTGTGGTCAGTCGCCGTGGCCTGAAAACGTACCCTACGGCGAGTGTAGGGCGTGGGTCCGCTTGACAACAAGCTCCTCACAAAAGGAAGTTGCTGCGGTTGTATGTATGCACAAAGCCCATCTTGGCTAAATTGGCGTTCGAGATATTAGGCTTATCGGCTGATGGCACTTCGGTTTCGACCACGAACGTCGACACTCCATGATCAGCGCCTTCCTGTACGCGAGCTTGAATCAAAGCTTTCTGGGCACCGCGGTTTCGAAAGCTCGGCACGGTCGTCCCGCCGCCGAGCCAGGCAATCGATCCTGACGCGAACATCGCTCCCGTTCCCACAGGTGTCTCCCCGTCTAACGCGTAGAAACAAGACCATCTGTGTCTTCCGACGATTGCAGCCCACAGATCGGTAAGGCTTTGCGGAAAACCAAACCCGGCACACATCATGGCGCCAAACTCCTGGGCTTCATCGGGCCGAACTTTTCGTGTTTTCACTGGGCTCGGCGACAGAATAGGGACAGTGTCGGTGGTTCGTTTCAGCTTTGCCCACCCAGGACCATGAGGAAGCAACCCTTTCGACTGGATCCAACGTCTCAGGTCGTTGGATGCATCGTCGACGTTGAGCTGCAAAAACCGGTTCCCGCGTCTTTCTTTCATCCAGTTGTAAGCTTCATCGAGATCTTCACTCGTCGTAAGGCCGAGGATGCGGTTAAGGCCGGTCGCAGGCGCGTTTGGAAGTGAAATCGCGCATCCTCCATTGATGGACACACATTCGAACTGTTCCTCGCCCCGCAATCGGTCATGGGCGGCCTCATAAAGATCAATGAAAGCTTTAGCCTCAATGGCGTCTTCAACTGTAGGGCAAGGCTGATCAAAAGAACGAGGATCCAAGGGGCTACTCCTAAAGCAGAAACGTCGCCGAAAGCGGATTAAGAGACATTCGATTGGATACGGAACGATCGCCGCGGCGGCTTCCCGTAGATTTGTCCGAACGGAAAGTTGGTGATAGCATTTTGCGCAGACGGACACTGCCTGAAGCGATTTGTGGGCAAACAAAACGAACGTTCAAGCGCAAGAATCCGAGATGAGACGTGGTACACGTCGTCTCAAACCAGCATGCGGTCCAAACACGTTTATATACACCATGATAACTGGCTAAGCCGGTGCACGTCTAACTTTTCCGAGGGCTATGTGTCAAACGCCGGTGGGTCGCAAGCTTTGTCGAAACAAACCGCTTACAAATTTGGCAATTTCCGGCTCATGCCAGAAGCCCAAGCTCTCCTGCATAACGGTCAGCCTGTTGGGCTTGGCGGACAAGGTTTTGATATTCTAACTCTGCTTGTGAGGCGGGCCGGTGAAGTAGTGAGCAAAGCAGATCTTTTCGCACACGTGTGGCCTGATTATATCGTTCACGACCATAACTTGAAGGTCAATGTTGGCAATCTTCGCCGTTCGCTGGCCAAACTCGATCCTGCTGCTGATTACATTGCAACGATTCCAGGGCGGGGCTACAAATTCGTTGCTGCTTTGGAACGCGACAGCCCGCCTCCAGCTCGGCAAGTTGCTTCAACCACAAGCCACTACATTGCGCCACCCCGAATTGGGCAGCTTCTCGGCCGAGAGGACGCAATCCGACAACTCTCTGAAATGCTCGACCAACCCGGTTATGCCACCATCGTTGGGCCGGGTGGAGCAGGAAAAACATCACTTGCGGTTACGGTTGCTCAGCAATCGTGCCTGACCGGCGAAGCCATTGCCTTTGCGGATCTGTCGGCGCTCAGCGACCCGCGATTTGTGGTGCCAGCGATCGCTTCCGCTCTCGGCGTCTCCCTTGGATTTGATGACCCGATCGCAGGTGTGATCGATGTTCTTCGTAGTAATAAGCCGCTTCTGATCATTGACAATTGTGAGCATGTCATCGCGATGGCGGCGACGATCGTCGAAAGGATATCGTCAGATGTTCCTTCTGCCCGGATCATTGCGACCAGCCGCGAGCCGCTCCGGACGCGGCACGAGCAGATCCATTTTCTCGCCGGACTCAGCTATCCGGAGCAGACGGTAGCGCTTTCCCCCAAGGACGCCCTGCAGTTTCCCGCAATCCAGCTGTTCATTTCCAAGGCGCGGGGTTCAGCAGATGCTGAGCCTCCCGACGACTATGTCCGCAGCGTCGTTTCGATCTGCACACGGTTGGATGGCTTGGCCCTCGCGATCGAACTGGCTGCCGGCACGGCCAGCGTCCTTGCGCCCTCGACGCTCGATGACCTCTTCAAGGATGGCTTCGATACGATGAGCCGGGGAGCAAGGGATGCCCCCTTGCGCCACCAATCCCTGGAGGCGACCCTGGACTGGAGCTATCGGCTTCTTCCTGACCGCGAGGCAGTCCTGCTCGGCTTGCTTTCGGTGTTTTCCGGCCGTTTCAACGCTGACGATGTCGAGGCCTTGTATTCCGCCGGCGCCCTCGAGCCAATGACTGGGCGGGACGCATTGTCGCAGCTTGTGGCTAAATCGCTGGTTTCCGCAGAATATGATGGCTCAACTATGTACTATAGGCTTGCCGAAAGCACTGGCGCCTATGCCGCGCGTCGTCTTTTAGGTTCTCCCTACAGAGAAAAGGCAAGACGCCAATTTGCCGTTCGCACGCGGGATAGGCTGCAGGCTGCCGAACGGGAATGGTCGTCTCAGACCTCTCGTGAATGGCTCGGGAAATATCGGAGGCAGATTGACGATGTGCGTGCTGCGATCGCCTGGGCATTCGATCCCGTAGGCGACGCCGCATTGGGGGTCGAACTGGTGGTCGCCGCATTGCCGCTTTGGCAAGAGCTTTCCGCTTTCAGAGAAATGCTGGAGACCATCGATCTTGCAAGCTTGAACAGCACTGCCCTTGTAGGGCTTGCCCCATCGGGGCGGACAAAGCTGTCCACCGCACGGGCCTGGGCCATGACACTTGCGCGCCACATGCATCCGCAGACCGACGATGCATGGCGCGAAAGCATTTTTCATGCGAACGGTTCTCGCGATGCCGAGTTTCAGGTGCGAGCGGTTTGCGGACAAGCTGTTTTTCTGGCCTATTCCGGCCGGCCGCGCACGGCACTACGCACGATGAATGATTTTGCCGTAGCAAAGGGTTTGGACTGGGCAACCGCGCCTGATGGGAAGCGGCTGTTGGCGCATATCCAGATTTACGCAGGTGAGCTGAATTCGGCATCAGCCCATCTGGAAGCGCTGATGAATGATTGGGGCCACGTGGAAGAGGGTCATGGCCTTTCCCGGTTTCAGGTCGACTTGCCGGCCGGCATACGCCTATCTCTGGCGCTTGTGTCCTGGTTACAGGGTGACTCTAATCGTGCGTCCAATCTAGCCAATCTTGCGATCAGACGAGCCGTTGATCTCGATCACATGATATCCCTTGGCAATGCGATCTCTCTGGCGGCGTTGCCGATTGCTTTCGTAGACGGCAATCTGGAAACCGCTTCGCAGCTTCAGCGGCAGTTGGCCGACGTCAGCCGCCGTGAAAGCGTTGGCATTTACGAGGGTACAGCCACGTTTTTCGCCGGTGCCATCCAGTCAGCACGAGGTGACAAGGATGGTTTCACCTTGATGCAGGACAGCATCGCCGGATTACTGCGGGGCAGCTGGCGGGCTCGCGTCCCATTCTACCGCAGCCTGTTGGCGGAGGCCTATATAGCAGCAGGTGAGATGCAACTTGCCGAAAACACCCTGCGCGCCGTACTTGGGGAAATCGGAATACGCGAGGAACGATGGTGGCATCCTGATCTCTGGCGCGTTGCCGGAATGATTGAAGCCAGAAACGCCCGTTCAAACCAGGCGATGCGCTATTTCCAGAAATCCTTGGATAGTGCGGTTGCGATGGGTGCGGGCGCCGCGACTAGACGCACCCGCCTTGCTATGTCCGCGGTGACTGTGCGCTGAACTTGTAGCATCAATTTTTTGTAGGCTTGCGAACCCGCTCGCGAAGCGACGCATTTTCCTGCTCCAATTGAGTAATCTTGTCGATTAGGTGCTGGAAGGCCGACAGAAATTCGGCCTCCGTATATCGTGGCTCAATGTGCTGCGGACAATTCCAATCGAACGCCTCAAGCTTGAGCTTGAAAATTCGCTCGGCGTTGGCTCGATAATCGCCGTCGGTGATGCTCACCGTGAACGCTGGATCCGCGTCGAGCGCCAGCTTTTCGGCGCGGGCATAAATCTTCAGGCGCGTACGGCCGGGATAGTCCATCAGGAACAGGCATGTCCTGTCGTTTTCTGCGAGATTGCCGGTGCTGATATACTGGCGATTGCCGCGGTAGTCGAGAAAGGCAAGCGTGCGGTCGTCAAGCACCTTGAGAAAGCCTTTGGGCCCGCCGCGATGCTGGACATAGGGCCATCCCGTCTCGGAAACCGAGGCCATGTAGAAGCTGTCGCGCTGCGCAATGAACGCGGTTTCTCTCGTGGAAAACCGCTCGAATTCGCGGTGTCCCTTGAAGTCGTGCCACAGACGATCCGCTCCCATTTCCGCTTGCGCCCTGCGAACTGAAGGAGTGATCGCAATATCCATAAAACCATAAGTCATAGCGTCTCTCCTGACTGCATTGTCGGCTCGCAAGGCATCGGGGAATGCAAGTCTATATCACCTCTCTCGCCGCCTGCTGCGCGCGTTCATAGCTCTCGGCCACAGCGGCATAGTTCGGAGCAACGAGTCCATAGAGCTTACCGAGTTCTGCAGCTTCGGGACGAGCCCATGTCCGGTGGAGCTCAGACAGTAAGGCATTGGTCGAAGTCGGCTTGACACCACCTTGCACGAAACGGGCAAGCGAAATCAGAGAGACCATTTCGCTCGGATCCCCCGACGCGTCGAGGACCGCATAAACGTCGTAGCCCGCGGCACGGGCGTCAAGTGCTGGAAACATCACGCAGACACTCGTCCAGACGCCCGCCATGATGAGAGTGTTGCGGCCGGTAGCGCGTACTGTTGCAACGAAATCTCCATTGTCCCATGCGTTCACTTCGCCCTTGCGCGGCACATAGACGGCATGCGGAGCCAAATCGTGGATTTCGGGTATCAGTGGGCCATTGGTACCGGCCGGTTCCGAGGCGGTGGTGATCACCGGGATATTTAGCAACGTGGCGAGCCTGGCCATCACCTCGACATTCCTGCGCAGATCAGACACGGAAATGTCCTTGACCGTCTGGAACAGTCCCGACTGGTGATCGAGAAGCAGGATCAGGGCGTCGGTGGGGTCGATGAGGGCTGCGCCGCCACCGGTCGGAAGCACACTCGTTTTGGATTTGCTATTGTACATGGTCGTTGTCCTTCTTTGAGTTTCAGTTAATGGGTCAGGTTTCGGGCGAGGAAATCGCGCATTAGGGGGATCATCTCGTCCGCCTTTTCTTCGAGGGCGAAATGTCCAGTGTCGAGGAAATGAAGTTCGGCGTCGGGAACGTCGCGGAGGTAGGCGCGCGCACCGTCGGGCAGGAAGATGGGATCGTTCTCGCCCCACAGGATCAGCGTCGGCGGCCGATATTCCCGCAGATAGGCGTGGAAGGCCGGATAGAGAGCGATGTTGGTTCGATAGTCGTAAATGATGTCCAGCTGGATTTCGACGCTGCCCGGACGGTCGAGGAAGAGCTGATCGTACAGCCACACGGCAGGATCGATCCGCGCCTCATCGCTTGTGCCGGCGAGATACTGGAAGCGTGTGCCGTCAAGCGACAGGAACGGCCGCATGGCGTCACGGTTTGCTGCACCGTTGTCGGCCCAGTAAGCCCGCGTCGGCGCCCAGAAATCCCCCATGCCGTCTTCGTAAGCGTTGCCGTTCTGAATGATCAAGGCGGTCACCCGGTCTGGGTGTGCGAGCGCCAAGCGAAATCCGGTCGGCGCTCCGTAATCCATGACGTAGAGAGCATAACGTTCAACACCCAGCTGCTCGAGAAGACTGTCGACGACGGTCGAGAAGGTGGCAAAGCCATATTCGAAGTCGCTGGACGAAGGCATTTCCGACAGACCGAACCCCGGAAGGTCGGGCGCAATCACATGATAACGGTCGGCGAGCGCCGGAATGAGGTTGCGGTACATATGCGATGAGCTCGGGAAGCCGTGCAGCAATACCACCGCGGGTGCGCCCCGCTCGCCCGCCTCACGGTAAAAGATGTCGAGTCCGGCGACGCTGTCGGTTCTGTGGTAGGTGACGGGCTGGGTCACTGTCCGCCTCCTTGCCCCAGACCGCCGGACGAGGCCGCGGCTGCCGCCACAATGAACGCAGCGACTTCCTTTGGGTGCGAGATCATAAGAGCATGACTGCTATCGATTTCTGTAATCGCTGCTTTTGCTTGCTTGGCCATGCGTCGCTGCGCACTCGGGGGCACCATCCGGTCGGCAGATGCGACGAGATAGAAGCTGGGTTTGGTCTTCCATGCGGCATGCGTGACGGGCGCAATGACCGCTGCAAGGCCCCACGGTAGCTGTGCAGCAGACATGAACCGCGTTATAGCGGGATCGACATCGGCGGCGAACGCTTCGGGAAATCGGGCCGGGTCGACAACCAGGTAGCCATCCTGCGGAGGAAGCAATGGCGCCTTCGCTTCGCCGGGCTCTTCCGGCGCTTCGTTCAGACCCGCAACAGACTCGCCGACATCCGGCACGAAAGCCGCGATGTAGGCCAGCGCCTGGACCTTCGGGTTGACGCCGGCTTCCGTGATAACGGCTCCGCCGTAGCTATGGCCGACCAGAAGCACCGGGTGGTGAGCCGATGCGATCAGACGCTCGGTGGTGGCAACGTCACCTTCAAGTGAGGTGGTCGGGTGCTGAGCGACTAGCACTTCGAACCCGCGGCCAACGAGTTCGCTATGGACGTGCTGCCATCCGGAGCCATCAACAAAGGCACCGTGTACCAGGACGATCGAGAGGGATGGCTCCCCAGCTGCCTGGGTGCCCGAAACGGGATTGGTCATGATCTTTTCCTTTGGGCTGGGCGCGGGGCTGCTTGCCCCGCGGAACCGATTAGCTACTCGACTAATTACAAATCTTGCGGTCGAGGAAGTCGCGGATCAGCGGCGCCATAACGTCGAGCTTGTCTTCAAGAGCGAAATGGCCGCTGTCGAGAATGTGCATCTCGGCGTTCGGAAGATCGCGAAGATATGGGTGCGCGCCGGACTCAGGGAAGATCTTGTCGTTCTTGCCCCATACGATCAGCGTCGGCGGCTGACGATCGCGGAAGTAGGCCTGGAACTGCGGATAAAGTGGTACGTTGCTGCCGTAGTCGCCCAGGAGGTCGAGCTGGATGTCCTTGTTGCCAGGGCGATCAAGCAATGCCTGATCGACGATCCAGTTGTCAGGGCTGATATGCGCCACATCGGCCATGCCGTCGGTATATTGGAATTTCGTGGTTTCGAGTGTGACCAGGCCCGACAATGCCTCCCGACGCTTCGGTGTCTTCTCGGCCCAGTAGGCCTTGATCGGATCCCAGAATGCGGCGAGGCCTTCGGTATAGGCATTGCCATTCTGCACGATCAGGCTTTCGACCCGCTCCGGGTGCTTCAGCGCCAGACGGTAGCCGATCGGTGCACCGTAATCCATGACGTACATGCTGTAGCGGTCGGCTCCGACCTTTTCGGTCAGCTTGTCGACGATGTTGGTCAGGTTCGCGAATGTGTAGGAAAACTTCGTGTGATCCGGTGCGTCGCTTTGGCCATAACCGGGATAGTCCGGTGCGATCACACGGTAACGGTCCGCAAGCAGCGGAATAAGGTTGCGGAACATATGTGACGAGGTCGGAAATCCGTGCAGTAGCAGGAGGACCGGTGCGTCCTTCGGGCCGGCTTCACGGTAGAACACGTTCACACCGTCGATCGTCGTGTGCTTGTACTGGATGACCGGGACAGCCGTCCCGGCGATGACAGCGTTGTTCGGCACGCAGCGGGCTTCGGCCGCCATAGGAGAGATGGCCAAAACAAATGCGACGGTGGCGAGAAGATGTTTTTTCATAATGCTTTCCTTTTTCAGAATTGGGTGCCGATCCACATCAGCGCCTCTGGAAAAAAGGACTAGCATTGCCGGTCATCGAACCCGGGATAAATAAGGGTAAAAAGTTGAACGGTGCGCCGTTGCTGACCCACGTCAAAGCGTTAGAAGCGATTGCCTTGAGCACCAGATACGGGATGCCACCGCATCTCCGATCTCGCTTAAACTAATATTAGCAGGCCGAATTTGATCGATTGGCTCGAATGGTTCCTCGTCTGAGCTACCGCGGGCATCAATCTGAACTTCCATTATTGAACATCACACGGTCGAGTGTTTGGCACGTCGAGAGCTCATACTCGGCGCGCACCCGCGGCGTCTCAGGTCAGAGAGCGGCGATCAATCGAATCTCGACGTCCATTTGGCATGGACGTCTGAACGGACGATCCGCCCTTTGAACTCGACTACAACGTGCGCGTTCTTCCGAATGACCGTAGGAACAGATTAAGCGAGACAGCGACCTTGTCGATGTCGCGAATGTCCTGCGAATATTGACCGGTATAGAGCTTGACAATCATGTTATCGCGAGCTGAGCCACTGAGTTCGAAATGCAGGTGCAGGTAAGAAGCTTGTTTGTCGCCGCTGCGACTTATGCTCCTTCGTCGTTGAGTGACCTGTCTGAGATCCGCTTTGAACGGGGCGAAGCCGGCGAATTTCAGCGTGACCGATTTGGATTGAAATCGGGCCATGCTGGGAACTGCAACGACCGCCTTGTCCAATGCCAAACTTATAACCCGCCCGGAGACATCGTCGACTGTCGCCGCTTCGTCGAGTTTGAACGCGTGAAACAGGCGCCGGGGCTTCTCGAAGCAGATGAGAGACGCAATGAGAAGGACGACGATATTGATACCTGACCAACAGGCGGCGATCGGCGAAAACTGACCTTGTACATGCGACGTTTCCGGCACGATATTGACCAAGAGGCCAAAGACGGTGACCGTGATTAGGCTTGCGATCCAGGCAAAGCTGTAGCGGTCGAACCGGTTCGACTCGTTACCGCTGCCCTTTGGTGTCACTCTGAACGGCTTGCCAAATGGTCTCACCAGGCTGGAGACCACGGTGGGCAACATGCGGAATGTCGCAAAGGTCCCGACCGCGCTGGAAATCACAGGCAGATAGCGCGTAGGCGTGATCCACAGCATAAGCAGAAAATACGCTGCGAGCAGCGGCACCTGATGAGAAACGTAATCGGCGATGTCCGTGAAATAGAGCGGGAGCAGCCCGCACCAGAGATAGACGATCGGCACGAGCAATATCATTAAGCGGACCAGATACTGTACCAGCCATGATATTGGCAGGAACATGATCCGTTGAAAGAGCGTCAATCCGGGGCCGCGCAGCGGGCCATTGTACAAGTAAAGGGTTTGAATACCCCCCTGACACCACCGTTCGCGCTGCACAAAATAGCCGGTCAGATTTTCGGCGGCCAGTCCCATCGACAGCCGCTCATTCAGATAGCGCGTCTTGTAGCCTTTGTTGAGCATCGAAAGAGTTGTTAGCAGGTCTTCTGTGATCGATTCCGTCGGAAACCCGCCTATGGCGTCGATGGCCTTGCGGCGGGCAATCGAGCACGACCCGCAGCAGAAACTGACATCCCAGGCGTCTCGGCTGGGCGCGATCTCATCGAAGAACAAGCGCTGCTCGTCCGGCCAGATATTTTCCAAGCCGAGGTTTGATTGCACCGGATCGACGTTGAAGAAATGTTGAGGTGTCTGGACGATGCCGATGCTTTCATCGCCAAAGAAGGGCAGCGTCCGGCGAAGGAAATGTCGATAGGGAACGAAATCAGCGTCGAAGATTGCAACAAACTCGCCCGAACTGACTTTCAGCCCATTGTTCATATTGCCTGCTTTGGCATGGCTGTTGTCGCCGCGAGTGACGTGGATGGCGTTCTTCCCCTCGCAATAGGCCTTCAGCCAATCCCGGCGTTGATCGTCAAGCACGTACACATTCAATTTGTCGGCCGGATAATCCAGCGAAAGGGCGCCGATGATGGTTCGCTCGAGCACGTCGAGCGGCTCGTTATAGGTGGGAATGAAAACATCGACAGTCGGGAGTTCGCGCTCCTCGCGCGCAAAGAAAACGCGTGCTAGCCTGTCCGCTTCTCCGCTCCGATCAACGTAGCGGCTCATCAATACCAGAAAAAGGACGACCTCGACGCAAGCCAGAATCTCAACGCTAAAGAGGATCCAGACCCAATAGAAACTCGGACCGTCGTTGGGATAGGGAAGCACAGTCTCCGTCAGGCGCCAGACCATGTATCGCAATGCGACTGCCGCGACGAACGCACAGGTCACCGCTCGTGTCCAGGTGTGATGGCGCGACCAATTGAACGGCCCAAGGAAAAAGAAGGCCAGCACGAGAATGGTCGGAACCAGTGCTACAAGATACTGAACCACAGGCTTTTGACCCAATTGGACACGTCTATGCCGTGTTTGGCAAACCGGACCTGCACTGTGCGTCCCACCTGGCAGGAGTTCGCAAAGTCGTCGTTCATGAAAGATGGATCGAGGCGAACCCTTATGCGGGCATTGCGTTGTGTCGACGGCGGCAAACTGGCGGCAAACGAATCGGTCTCGACAGAAGCCGAACTGCCTCTCACAGAAATGACCGTGCCCTTGAAGACATCGCTGCGACCGAACAAGCGGACCTGCGCAACAAGTCCCGGATAGATCTCGTCATAGTCGACCTCGGGAACAAGGATATCCACGAATAGCTCTCGACAGTCGAGAAGGCGCATTAGCTCGTCGTTCAGTACGACGTTGGAGCCGTTGACAATACTTCTGCTCCACACAACGCCGTCGAACGGCGCTGTCGCGGTTGCGGATTCAAGGTTGTCGACGCGGTTTCCCTCTTCGATCAGCTGCTTTTGAACTTCGGTGGCTCGCGTCTCATTTTCCGCAATGCGCGAGTTCAAGTCGTTGATGCGAACGATAACCTCGTCCTCGCGCTGTCGCGAGTAAGGCACATCATTCTGTCCGTCGCCAAAGACAAAGATCCCTTGACGGACCGCATTGAGTCTTTGTTGCAATTGATCGACGGTTAAGTTGCTGATTTCGACCTCGCCGCCGGTCGCAGCTCCGGCGGCGCGCGCGGCCTCAACCAGCTTCTGCGTAAGAATGCCTTTCGACTCGAGCTCCATTCGGCGGTTCAGGTCGACCTGAGCGACGAGATCCTGAGCTTGTGACACCTCGACCTTCTTCTGCAGGATCTCGACTTCGCGTTCAAGATTGGCGATGGTGGTCTGCTTGTAGACTTCCAATCTGGCAGATAGCTCCTCGCGAAGTTGGGAGAGCTCCTCCCGTTCTCTTTTCAGCGCCGCAACGCGGTCGAGCGCCGTGTTGCGATCTGCTTCGAGCGAAGCAAGGATCGCGCGATTGACGCGGCTATTCCTGATTTCTGCGAGAGACTGTCCCCCCTTTGACCGGGCTTCCGACCTTGAGGGGCTCTTCCGCAACCGTTCCGTCGATTGGGGCATTAACGACAGCGAACCGCGCATTGACCGTGCCATCTAGGCTCGTAAATCCGGTGATCGCCGGCAATGAGAGGACAACCACGAGTGCCAGCAGCAGCAGGCCGACAGTGATGCGTGTGATGCGATAGTTCCAGATCATCTTGGCATCCGAAGGTGTCGCTTCAGCAGCCATCTGCACCTGTCGAGCTGGCACAATGGATGCAACCACTTCTTGCATAATCTAACCCATTGAGAATTAATAGACAAGTGATGGTCGTAAACCTGCGGCAGAAAGAGGTCATTCATGAACTAGCGGACAACCGTCAGCGGCGGTCGATATCTCTCGGTGGGATGGCCAGGCGGGAGATGCGTGGGCGCTGAATTTTAGGGTGATGCCGAAAGCGAAGAAGCGACATGCAGCCAACCCCAGGCGCATCAGTCGCCGATGCAGTACCGTCATCGAGCCGGCAAAAGCACCGCTCTTACGCCGCGTTCGCCAGCTCGACGCGGTTACGGCCTGGGGTCTTGGCGCGATAGAGCGCCTTGTCCGCGGCCTCGATCGTCGTCTGAATATTGGTACTGCCTGGTTTGACTGCCACAACGCCGATGCTGACAGTAACCTTGATCGCGGCATTGCCGACAATCAAATTCTCCGCCTCCATCGTATGGCGGATTTTCTCGGCGACGATCGATGCCTCGTACTCTTCCGAATCCGGGGGAAGAATTATGATCTCTTCACCTCCGTAACGGGCGGCGATATCGCTCTTGCGAGCCGTCCGGCGGATGAGGTCAGCGACCTTCGAGAGCACAGTGTCGCCCACGTCGTGCCCCAAGTATCGTTGATCTTCTTGAAGTGGTCGATGTCGAGCAAATTGATGGAAAAAGGTCGCCTGCGATTGCCCGCTTCCACGGCGCAGCGATCTGCCGCCCGCTGAAAGACGCGGCGATTGGCAGCTTCGTCAAAGGATCGACGCTTGCCTCATTCTCAAGCACACGCACCATACGGACGCGCTGCTTTTCTCGCTCGAGCAGATCCGCAAGAAGGACGCAAGAACATTGGCAAGCATGACCGGCGCCGCCGCTCGAAAAGTGCTACAAGGATGACGCTCACCGCGCCACCTGTTGCGCCGACGCCCCCGAGAGCCAAGCGACGGCATAATTTCACTCGCTCATTTAGTTAATGCGTTCTAAGTTTTTTCGTCGCGATCAGCATGACAAGATCTTCTGAGGCGTCTGCGAGCGCCAGCGCCAGTTCCGCTGCCGACCATCCACGCTTCTGCAAATTGACGAGCATTTCCACCATCGCGATTTCGACCGCTCTTCTGCAGCTCGAAATCGGTGTCAATTCAATCTGTTTCTCATCGCATGTGGTGGTCATCGTAGCCTCCGTTCTGCCACAAGAAAGGGCAGCTTCGCATGAAATTCGCTAACCGGTAGAATAGTAAGGGTTGCGTGCAAGGTCGCGTCATTACGCACTGACACAGATGGCGCTACCGCTGCGCGCAACCCCTCGCTCTGCCGTCACCATCGATCGGCGTCAGGAGCGTCTTGCATAATTGAATCCGAGGAAACCTGCATCACCGGCGGCAAGAATTCCGCACGGTGACGGAAGGTTGTATGACGAAAAATCTCGGTCATTGACCGAAGATTGTGCAGAGCATGCACGAATATGACTCAGATGGTTACGACTATACTCCCATGTTCCCGTTTTATATTGAATAACTGTCGCTTCGCGTCCATCGCACCCTTGAAACTACATCGCGCTTGCTCATGAATATTTTGGAATTTCCGAATTTTATTCGGAATTCATCATCGCTTATTTAGATACAGGACCGGGACGCAATTGTCGTTATCCGTGCATCCTGAAAATTATCGTTCCGTACATTTCTGCTCGCAAAAGAACATGATAAATAGCTTATGCACGTGACGTTCAGCCACCTCCTTTTCAGGCGGCAATGCGGAGGTCTCATCCGCCAGAACGATTATTTCCTCTCAATTTCAGCAGCCGGATCGGCTTGTGCGCTGGAGGAATTGGATGGATACGGAGTCCGAACCGGGAGATGACCGCGCCGCTGGACAGAAGTGGCCGGCCCACATGGAGCGACGGCGCTGGCCGCGCGAACCGGCCATGGAGAAGGAGCGCCGCCTGGATATTGCGCCCGCGCTGGTGCCCTTACGTTTCTCCACACAGGATCTGCCACCAAAAGACCAGTTCCAGGCCTGGCGTGCGCATATGGCGCCGCTCGTCGACGTTCACCTGCCGGACGAAAAATCACCCGACGACGGCTTTCTTGCCGAACAGATCGGCTGGCATGTCGGCGACATACTCATCGTCCAGCAGCGCACGCAGGCTCACAGCTATATTCGCGATCAAGCCACGCTGCGATCGAGCCCGATCGACCATTGGAACGTCGGCCTGCTTCACAGCGGCCGGGTCTGGACGGAGGTCAGCCGTCACGTCACGGAGGCCGGTCCCGGCGACGTATTTTTCAGATCCCTCGGTTATCCCCATCGCGGGCGGATGATTGATTCAGTCGCGGTGCTTGTCTTCCTGCCCTATGAATTGTTGGCTGCGAATGCGAGCCTTCTCCAGGGCGCCAACAACACGCTTCTGTCCGGCAGCCTGGCCGAGCTACTCACGACCTATATGACGGATCTTGAAACGAAGTTGAGCAATCTGGCGGCAGGGGAGGTGCCCCGGATCGTGCAAACCATCTCCGACATGGTCGTCGCATGCGCCGTGTCGTCCTCAAGGCCGCAAACTGGTCAGATCCAGACCAGTATGGGAATGATGGAGCGGGCGCACCGCTACATTCACCTCAACCTCCATTCAAACAATTTGACACCTGACATCATGTGCCGTGCCTTGGGCATCTCGCGCACGCGGCTCTACCAATTGTTCGAAGCGAACGGGGGCGTCTCCAACTACATTCGCAAACGTCGATTGCTGCAGGCATATGCGGATCTCAGCAATCCTGCCGACAACAGGCCGATCTCGGAGATTGCGGAAGCGACCGGTTTTGACGCCGCTGCCAATTTTACGCGCGCTTTCAGTCACGAATTCGGGTCCAGCCCCCGTGAGATCCGAAAAAGCGCGGCGACTGAGCGCCCGGCGGTTCCGGCTGCGCGTTCCACACGGATTCATGGGACAACGATCGGCGATTGGCTGACGCCTGCAGGCTGACTCGATGTCAGCTTTGTCTTAACTAAGTCTGAGATCTACCCCCGGGTGCAATTTCTTCAAGTTCGGAAGCGACTTCGACTGCCAGGGATATTCCGAGCTTCCGCGCACCGTGAATTGAACATTCGGCTTGTTGCGAACCTCAATCGTGAGCTTCGCGAGCAGGTTGATTCCGGATGAATTGAGAAATTGTAGACCCGTGAGGTCGATGGTGACGCGATCCGGTTTGGCGTCCAGAATATTCACGACAAGGGAAAAAATGGGCGCGTAGGCCTCCGTGCTGGGCAGCCGCATGATCCCATCGAAGTAGATTTCCGTACCTTCCGACCAGACGCGATATTCTTCTTCCTTGATTTCCATATCGACCTCTCTCATCAATTCGCTGCATCTGGAACTGTGATGGATGCGTAGGTTTCCAGCGGAATTCTGCCGTCTGGCTTGCCTGCTCCAAAAACCCACGCAAAATGAGCGCCATAATCGCTCATGAGGGTCAGAAGTCCGAGACCTGAGCCGGTCACATTTGTGCCAATTGCATTCGCCTCAATTCGCCTGATGAGCAGCTCGCTCGGGTCGCCTATCGTGATTTCCGACAGCAAGTGCTGGAACTGCCGGGATGTTTGCTCATCGACAAGATTGGAGACTTTGGCGCGGAAGACATTGTTCCCAACCGAAGCCTCTATGACAATCTCGCCGGCTGCACGGAATTTTACTGCGTTCTCGACAAGCTCGTTCGTCAGATAGCTGACATTGTGCCTGACCTCCCTGTAGAGGCTGCGGGATGTGCGGTAGCGCAAGGCCACGACCTCGGCGACGAAATCCGACGTAATCGCGCAATGTTTCCAGCCGAGATCGAGGGGGCCCTCAAAAAGGCGTAACCTTGTGACATTTTCGTTTGTTCCAGTCGCCAGATCTTCCAATCCATACAAGGTCGTCATTCGTTCACCTGTGTCTCATAACCACGAGTGTGATATCGTCATGGATCTTCTGCGTGCCGATATGCGCCATCAAATCCTCGATGATCCCGGCCTTGACGTCCTCGGCGCTCAAGCCGTATCGCCGACCGGCGCTTTCGCAAAGCCGCTCGATACCAAAGAGTTCTCCGTTACGATCCTCGGCTTCCGTCACGCCATCCGTATGCAGAACGATTATATCGTCGCGGTCGAAGGACACCTCGCGCGTTGCCACGAAGGACGAAATATCCGGCTCCAGGCCGATCGGCAGGCCGAGGTCAAGCGTATCGATCCGCTCCACCTTTCCGAATTTGCGAACGACGATCAGTTCTTCGTGCTGGCCCGAAAGTGTCAGGCGTCTGCCGTCGTAGTCCAGGAAGGCGAGGGAAAGATGCTTGTTTGTGCTGGTCCTGACGAGGTTCTTATAGATGGCGCGGTTCACCCTGTTCAGAAACTGCGAGGGCTCCATGTCGCCAGCTTCCTGCAATGCCCGCGCAATCGACTGGACCATCAGCATCAAAACACCGCTTTCCAGGCCGTGTCCCGTAACGTCGCCGATGCCGATCTTCAACCGCGTTCCTTCCCTCAGGACATCGTAGTAATCGCCCCCGACCTCGTCTGCCGGACGCATGTAGGCTGCGATCTCCAGATCCGAGATCTCCTCCAATTCGCCGGCTTTGGGAAGAACCATCATCTGGATGCGGCGCGCAACCGCAAGCTCCGCGCCAAGGCGCAGGTTTTCGCTGCGTAACTGTTGGTTCAAAGTGGAGATCTGTAGGTTCGCCTCTTCGATCTCCTTTGTTCTGTCCTCGACGAGCTGCTCGAGATTTTCCGTGTGGAAACTAATCTGTTCCGCCATGCGGTTGAAGGCCGTTCCCGCTTCGCCGACTTCATCATGCGTCGGGATGTCCACCCTGACGGAATAATCCTTGGCCTGAATGCGTTTGGCGGCTTCGGCGAGCGAACTGATGCCCCTGGTGATGCGCTTCGATATGGCAAAAACGGCTGTGATGACAAAGCACAGCGATACGAGGAGTGCCAGAATCTGGTAGATCAGAATCCGATTGGTCGCCTGTGAAATTCCGGCCTGTGCAGCAAAGAGCGAGGCATAAATCTCGCGCTCCGGCACGACGATGCCGAGCAGCATGGCTTCGCGTCTGACAGGGCCGGAAAGCCATAGGTTCGTCGGCCGCAGCTGCTTCAAGACAACGAGATAGGGAACCTTTTCGCCATTTTCATCAAGGCGAATATGCCGCAACAGACCATCTTCGCCCAGCGGTAATTGGGCGACTTCCGGCTGCCGGCTTGCCTTCAGTGAACGGTTTAGGCCCGTGACACCCTCGCCGCCTTGATTATTTGATGCCTGAAGGCCGATGATTTTCTCACCCGTCGGATTGATGGCGACCACGTTGCCGTCCGACATGGCCAGAAATCCGAAGCCGCTGCTGGCAACCTTGACGCTCTCGATGATTCCAGCAAGCTGGTCGAGCGTGATATCGGTTCCGGCGGCGCCTGCGACTTTCGTCCGATCACGGGACCAGAGCGGTTGAAAGAAGCTGACGATGAGCTTTCCCGTGATTGCATCCGTATAAGGGGCCGTCTGCGTGATGTCACTGTCGACCGGGCGCTGCCCTCTGTCCTTGCCCCATTGCTCCCACGACTCATAAAGCCCGGGAAAGAAGAAGGTCCAGAACGCCGCGCTGTTGTGCCCAGGATAGAGCCTGTCGAACGTCTGGGCCTGGGCCGTATAGGGCGTTGTGCGGAAAATCGGACGCTCCATCGGGCCGATATAGTACATCTGAAGCTTCGACAGACCGTCCGACAGGAGACTTGGCGCAACCAGGTCGAGAACTGCACTGGTTTCGATGTCCTTCTCGACCTCCGGCAATGGAAGGTGATCGGATCCCAGGAGATATCCCCAGACGCTGACGACGGAAGGTGAGCCGGGCAGGTTCTGTGCCCATCCTCCGTTCACATCGTAAAAGACCTTGGTGGATCCTGGAGAACCGAGAGCCATCGCCTGGCCAATCCTGGCTTTTCTCGAGGGGTGATCGATCTGGGCCTGAAGAACGCCGGCCAACGTGCTGACATCGGAATGGACCTGGTTGAGGAGCAGGTTGACGTGTTCGGCCGTCGTTTCCGCATAGGAACGGATATAGCCTTGGTTGGCTTCCTCCAAACCTTGGCCGACCTCGGCGGCGGCATCACGCGAGAGCCTTTGCACATTCCAAAGCGCCAGGCCGCCGGTTACCAAAAGGTCGAAGAGTACGGCGCTTCCGACAACGAAGACGAACTTCGCGCGAAACGAGTGCAAGCCAAAAGGTGCGGTCCCTCGAGCGGGTGTGCTCATGACGGTTTGCGTCCGGACGCCGCCCAGATTGGCCAGCCGGCATAGCCCTTGGGATGAAGGGCAGCAAAGATGTGGTCCCTGAAACCCTGCCGGAAGCGTTCTATGAATTCGGGAGGATCCCCGCGCTTGACAGCCATTTGTCCGGCATAGACATTCTCCCAGGCTGCGATAACGTCGGCGAAATCCTGCGGATCTCCATCGAGATTGGTGACCATGAAGGATTCGACGAGAATATCCTCAAAGCCAGCGTCGGTGAGATATCGGCGGCTTTTCGGGCCGAGTTCCACGTCCATTTCGAAGTGGCTGAATAGCTTTGCCACTTCATTATACGTCCATTGAATGCTCTGTGAGCAGGGTTCGCCCAGGCAATGCGAATTCTTCTCGTTTGTTATGTATACCCTCCCGCCCGGCTTGCAGATCCGGAGAAGCTCTTTCAGAAGCACATCCGGCCGGTTGAATATCTGAAGCGAATGACGGCAGGTGACCAGGTCGAACTGGTTGTCTTCGAGCAGCATCTCGGAGGCATCGCCGTAAGTATATTCGATATCGGCAACACTGAAGCTGGCGGCGACCTCGCGCGCATAGGCGAGACTTGCCTGGGAATGGTCGAGCGCCACGATCCGCGTTGGCCGGAACTCTTTTTTGACAAGCATGGCGAAATCACCAATGCCGCAGCAAATATCGGCCATCACGATTCCTGGTCGCATGCCGTGACGGGAAAGGATCGAGCGCTCGTGGCGCCAGGTCATCCTGGTTTGTGTGCGCAATATCGGAATGAAGCTCGTATCCTCGACGAAGCTCTGGCCGGGATAAAACCCGGAATCGTAGACCTCCACCGTTACTCGCGGCTCAATGTTGCTCAGATGTTTGAACATGCGCCCGGTCCAGCCAACGACGCTTGACGTCACGACAACGAAACGAAGATCGGATCTTGTTCGGCAGGTGTCCAGCACGACGCGGGCAAAGGCCTGAAAGGCGGTGTTATTCATCTGAACGAGGCGCTTTACGTTGATGTAAAGAACCCCTCGCACATCATCGATCGCCTCCTTGAGCATGAAAATGCTGGCGGCGATCTCATCGACGGAATGTGGTCGGATCACGCCAGCCAGGACGAATTCCTGGCTGTTGGAGTCGAAGTCTGCAAAGAAGGGTGTTGTGTTCAACGCATGTTTCCTTCAAGCGGCAGGTCGACGACCAATGTGATGCTGGCTGCAGTGGGTTCCTCCAGGTCGAGGCGAGCATCGAAATTGATTGCCAGATCAAGAAGCATGACCTCCCTGTTTGGCGTCTGATCGATTGAAATCGCACTGAGATAACGTGCTATCGCATCTTCCTGTCGGGATCTCGACACCGCCTCGCGATAGAACTCCCGCTGTCCGGCGGGGCAGGTGAAACTGAGCCTCACACGTTCCGTCGCGTCGTATCGATAGACGGCACAGTCGATCAATCCCCGCGCAGATCCACCGCGAAACGATACTTCCAACAATTCATTGAGAGCAAACGAGAAGAGGTTCGAATGGCGGATCGGATCGCTGCGATTGTGGCTGATCATCCGCGCCATGAACGTCGACAGTTGATCGCAATGCTGCCAGTCGGAAAGAAATGTCGCCATGTCCATCTCGAACCGGAGGAGGGGCTTGAAGGCGACTTCCGCTGACTTGTTGCTGGCTGCATGCATACCGTTTCCTCCTCCCATATCCGCTCCGAGGGAGTTTAAAAAACTGATATTCACATTCTCCTTGGATCCAAAGGCGGCGTTCGACCGGAAATCGAGAAGTTTTCAAAGGCGACGGGTGGCATAAGCCTGCCGAGGAACACACCGAGCTCTTCGGCGGGCATCGGCTTGCCGAGGAAATATCCTTGCAGCCGGTCACATTTTGCTTTTTTGAGCCAAGCAGCTTGTTTTGCCGTTTCAACACCCTCGGCAGTGACGCGCATACCGAGCCCGTGAGCGAGGGCGATAATGGATTGAACGATCGTCCGACTCTTGTCGTCGATCTCAAGATCCTTGATGAAATACCGGTCGATCTTAATCGTATCGAAGGGAAAGTTCTTCAGGTAACTCAGCGACGAATAGTAGGTCCCAAAATCGTCGAGCGAAATCTGCACTCCCAGCACCTTTAAGGTATTGAGGGTGTCGAGATTGTTGATTGTGCGCTCCAACAGCACAGACTCAGTGATCTCAAATTCAAGTCGGTCGGCACGGATGCCAACGAGGTCCAGGGTCTGGGCAATGCGATCGGTAAGGCCTGCGTGCAGAAACTCCGCTGGGGAGAGATTGACAGCCACTGTAAAATGGGCCGGCCACGACATCGCTTCACGACAGGCCTGTTCAAGGAGCCATTGACCGATGTCTCTCATCAAACCGTCCGTCTCGGCCATGGGGATGAAGATATTGGGCGGGATGATGCCAACGACTGGATGATGCCATCGCAATAGTGCTTCGAAGCCGACGATCGAAAAAGGAGGTTGTACGAGTGGCTGATATTCGATGAAGAACTGGCCCTCTTTAAGGGCGGTTCGCAGACTGCGGCGCAGCGTCTCCCGCTGTTCCAGAACCATGAGCATGGAGCGGTTAAACTTCCTTGCCCTGTGCCTGCCGTCCTCTTTGGCCGCATAAAGCGCAATATCTGCTGCTTTCATGAGCTGTTCGAATTCGTTTCCATCGGCTGGGGCAACGGCAATCCCGACGCTTGCGCCGACAAAGACATTGATGCCTTCGACCGTGAACGGCTCCCTGAAAGCACCGACGAGCGCTTCTGCCAAGCGCTCCGCCTCCCGAGGCTGGTTGGCTCTGCGCTGGATGACCGCGAACTCGTCACCGGCTAATCGATACGCGATTTCCTGCTCGCCGAGCACGCTCCTTATCCGTTCGGCCGCCATCTTCAGGACGGTATCGCCGGCACCATGGCCCAATGTGTCATTCACAGGCTTAAAGTCATCGAGGTCGATCTGCATGAGGGCGAACTTGACCCCCTTTGATACCGGCAGGGCATCTCGCAATTGATCGCTGAATTGCCGTCGATTTGGCAGTCCGGTCAAAACATCGTGGGTAGCCTGATGAAAAAGAAGCGCACGGTCAGTTTCGGCCTGGCTATAAGTCCCGCGCAAGTTAGCATCGCCGTCCGCCTCGACCACGCCCAAGCCGCTAGAGCTGCGGAAAACTGTGAGCGTACGCTGATCTCCAGTCTTTGCATTTGCGATCTCGACGTTTCGCGGCAATCCACTCGAGAGCACGTGTTCGACCGCAGATTTCGTCGAAGGTGCTAAAAGCTCCGGATAGACATGCCACAAGGTAGCATCGACCAGAGAGTCGACTGCATGCGTCTGCCGATGCCTTGCTGAGCATTCGGTAAGATGAAAGCTCTCGTCATAGAAAGAGACGAGCTCGTCAGTATTGGCAGGGAGATAGGTTTCGACAGAAGCAAGCCGTGTCGCATCGCCATCCGGCATCCGTTCCTCCCCTTTCGTAAACTCCTCTTGGAGACACCCGCTAGTCCGTCTGCACCGGCTTGATTCTGATGTGATTCAGATAACGTCTCTAATTTAGATATTCCGGAATAATGATCGCAGAACGTGTTGCGGTCAATGCCACTCCACTGAAAGATAGTAGTTTTCCCGGTTATGTACTGCCTTGAGCTCGCACGTCGACGGCCCTTGACGACTTTCACATGTATTCGGCGGGCGTCCAAACAGCCGGAATAAGGAATTCTACGACATCTGGAATCTCAGCAGGTCATTCGATTTCGATGATGATAGATTGGCACGTGCAATCGCAGCGACCTTCGAGCGACGCGAAACTCCGCTCCCCACTGAGGTACAGACGCCTTTGCCAAGGGCGAGGAAAAGCAACGGCAATTGCACGCATTGGTGGAGCGCACGCACCCGGCGATTTGCCAGACGTCATCGCGAAGATTGCCACGGTTCCTGATGCCGTTGCGGCTGCTAGACTGGGCAATTAGCGGTTTGGTCGCCACGACTATGTCCATAGTCTCCGGAAATATCGCTTGCAATAGAAACCGAATGGTTCCATATTACGTTCATGGTTAAACACGATCAGACCTCCCCGTCCGTCGGTCGCCCTCGCGAATTCGAACTCGATGACGCCGTTCGTAAGGCAATGGGCGTTTTTTGGGATCGTGGATATCACGATGCGTCTTTGCCCGACTTGCTTGAAGGAATGAACCTATCGCGGGGTAGTTTCTACAAGGCGTTCGTAGACAAGCGAGGCGTCTATCTCCGCGCGCTTGATGTCTACATTGAGGATGCTATTCGCAAGGTCGGCGAAATCCTGCATTCCAACGCGTCGCCCAAAGCCGCCATCAAAGAAGCATTTTCGCGGCAGGTTGAAGAGTCCTCCGGCAAGGAGGGGCTGCGTGGATGTTTTGTGGTGTTGTCGGCTGTCGAAATGCTTCCAGGGGACGAAGAGGTTTCCGCGCGAATTTCCCGTCTTTTTCGGCGACTGCAAGATCTCTACGCAGCAGCGATCATAAGAGCTCAAGCCCTCGGTGAGATTGATCCTGGGCTGGACGAGCGAACACTGGCGAGGTTTCTCGTCTGTCAGATCCAAGGAATGAGAGTGCTGGGAAAGGCAGGAGCAGATCGCGACGTCACCAGGGCAATGGTCGACTTCGCGCTGAAGCCGCTCGACTGACTTCAATTAGGAACCGAATGGTTCCTAAAATCGTGTACTTTTAAGCCGTTCAGTCGGCTTTGCAAATCGAATGGAGATACATTCTGAAACCTTCTCGCGACTCCGAGGACAGCCTCGACCCGCACAGATGGACGGCGTTGGTCATCCTGTTGACCGGAGCTTTTCTGCCGCCTCTGGATTTCTTCATCGTCAACGTGGCGCTGCCCTCGATCCGTGAGGACTTTCAGGCCACTGCATCAACAATGCAGCTGATCATTTCGGGCTATGCCACAACCTACGCCGTCATGCTGATCACTGGGGGCAGGCTTGGGGATCTCTACGGTCGCCGGAATGTCTTCCTGGCAGGGATGGTTGCGTTCGCAGCCGCCTCCGCCTTATGCGGCTTCGCTTGGTCTCCAGCGGCACTTGTTGTCGGCAGGGTTCTTCAAGGGTTTGCTGCGGCAATCATGGCACCGCAGGCTCTGGCATCCATCAATGCGATTTTTCCCGATCACGAGAAATCGAGGGCACTCAGCTTCTACGCTCTGACTTTCGGTGTGGCATCGATGGCTGGGCTATTTCTCGGTGGAGCGCTGATCGCGCTGAATATCCTCGATCTCGGATGGAGGGCCGTTTTCCTTATCAATCTTCCAGTGATCGCCATAGCGGCGCCTTCCGCGATGATGGTACTGCGCGAGACGCGATCGGAGCACGCAAGCAAACTGGACGTTGGCGGAGCAGTGCTGATCGCACTTGCACTATTTGCACTGATCTCGCCGCTCATCGAGGGCCGCGAGCAGGGGTGGCCGATCTGGTCGCTCCTGATGCTTGCCGGTTGCCTGCCACTTCTTTTCTTATTTTGGCATCATGAGCAGAAGGTAGAGGCGGCCGGTAGAGACCCGATCCTCGCACCGCGCTTGGTTCGGACTCCGGGACTGAAGCGCGGGTTGCTCGCCGCATTCTTCTTCTATGCCTTTGCGGCCTTCTGGCTGACATTCTCGGTCTACCAACAAGGCGGCCTTGGTCGCACACCATTCGAGGCCGGCCTTGCAATCCTACCCGCGGCGGTCGGCTTCGTTCTCGGGCCATTCGCGAGTGGCTACATCTTTCACGTCTTCGGCAGGTATTCCACCGCCGCGGGCATGTCCCTGGAGGCGGCCGGATTGTTCGGGACGGCAGCACTGGTCTCATTTGGGGCGCCAGAGTTTCTCTACGTGGCACTTTTCTTCGTTGGTGCCGGACAAGGCATTGCACTTCCCAATCTCGTGAGGACAGTCGTACAGCGGGTTGACACGGCGCAGTCTGGTTTGGCTTCCGGTCTGGTCAATTCGATGCTTCAGATCGGCGGCGCTTTAGCGACAGCTTTGATCGGCGGACTGTTCTTTTCAGTCCTAGGCTCCTCAACTGATGTGATATCCATCGGACATGCCTACAGCATTGCAGCAGTCGCGATCGCTTTCTGTCTTCTCATTGCAGGTTGGCTTTCCGCCGGCCTTGGAGCAAAGAAAGAGGCCCTCCGATGAGCGCGAAAATCGGTCGGTTGGCCATCGCTTCGTCCGATGGCGGTGTTACCATTCCCGCCGTCTCAGTTGGTACTCGCAGCTCCGACAACCTGGCGCGCGTCAAGCTCAAGGGCATACCAATCCCGGAAACGTGATGCCTGTCTACCGGCAGACGTCAAAGAATATAACGAATTCCAGCGAGACAGGACTGCGGGATCCGCGCGCTTGTGTCAATTCGACGGCGTATCGCAGATCGGGATGGGCTTGTGCGGAGGAGCAGGATGGTCTTTCTTGTATTTGGCGATAAGCAGTTCGAGCTTGTCCCTGCTCCAGAACCGCGGCGTGCCGATCTGCTTAAGGCAGAAAGCATTCCACTAGACGCCCGATTGGGCCGAACTCTTGGCCTTGGAAATGGCCTCGATGTCGCGGGGCTCTGGATAGATGTAGACGGTTGTGGGGTTGTCCTAAACGGTGGAAAGCAATGCGGCGCCTCCGCCGGAGACCAAGTCGTGCAGCCGTTGCTGCGGCCGCCGGCATAGTTGATGATTTTGCCGAGCGGCACGCAGCCCTTTTCGTCAGCGTAAGGGCTGCTCGGCTTCTTCAGCATGCAGACGCCGGAAACCAGCGATGCCGGGTGCCCGCCGATTGCGCGCCGGGCGTTCGCCGTATCGCCGACGCCATCGAACTGCACGAAAGAACGGGTCAGGGAGGATTGCTGGCCGGGCGAGCCGGAATAATAGCCTTTGAACGAAGTCTTGATCTCGCTGGTCAGATAGGCGCCGCCGCCGGACGCGAGAGCCACCGAGCCCTGGACGACAAGCCCGGTGGCTTTCTGGGTGAGCCCGAGCACCAGAAGCTGGTTCGCCACAGCCCCCGCTCCGGCGAGACGAACTGCGGCAGCAAGGCGAACATATGAACAGGAGGGGCTTGGGATTGGCCAAATTGTTGATCAGGCCCTCACGGATCGTGGCCAGCGCCGACCAGCGCCCGACCTCCGCGGTCTTAGCCATGTCGCTCGCGTGCCGGGTCGACCACAGCAGCTTGGCACCGAGCTAGATGAGCTAGGCAGCGCCCGCCCAACGCATGAAGTCAAAGGCAAAGGACGTAGCGTTTAGGAGTGAAGCGACCCAAGTCCTAGGAGCGGCACCTCGATAAGGCCAGCCAACATGAAGCCCGATACGGTGCAGAACGCCACCCCGCAGCCGTGGCCTACTCCGCGTCCGATCACGAGCGGAATGTCAGGCCCCGGCGTGATCTGCATCACGAGAACGGCGCCAAGAAAGGCTATGTACACCGCAAGGTCCGGCATGATGGCGAGAACGCGAGCACGCCTGAGAGGTTCCGACTATGCGCCTGATCAGCAATGATCAGATCATCTGGCGATCGGGAGGTGCCCGCCCATCGAAAAGGCCTATCTTGCCAAATTTTGCCATTGCAGCTATAGGTATTCATATGAGCACGATGAACATTTCCCTCCCAGACCATCTTAAGAGCTTCGTTGATGAGCAGGTCGCGGGACGTGGCTATGGGACGAGCAGCGAATATATCCGCGAATTGATTCGACGAGATCAGGACCGTCTTGTGTTGCGCGGACTCTTGGTTGCCGGAGCATCGTCCGTACAATCCGATCCCGCCGATGGGCGCTATTTCGGCGAATTGCGTGATCGTGTGCGTGGCCGGCACAGCAAGTGACAAACAAGTCCGTCGTCCCTCGGGAATTGGCTCGCAGTGACGTCGAAGCGGCCGTAGACCACTCCATACTCGAGGCTGGAACCAAGGTTGCCTTTGGCTTTATTGACGCTTTAGAGACAGCTTATGACCTGATCGCAAGGCATCCGGAATCGGGATCGCTACGATATGGATACGAGCTGGGATTGCCTGACCTGCGCAGCATTTCACTGAAACGATACCCGTATATCGTCTTTTATTGTGATCAAAAGGATCATGTGGATGTGTGGCGTGTGCTCCACGCGAAGCGGGACATTCCACCGTCGATCCACGAGCCCGAGAATCATTGATTATCAGGACATATTTGCAACTGCCGATTTCCCTGGCTTTAGGTTTCAACCCCATCAAGAGCAAGACGATGATGTTGGCTCAGATGTAAGCTCACGCCGGTTGCTAGGACCGGGTAATCTTGAATCGCAAGTCCATCGAAAATTGCGCCCTCGCGTGTGGCCGCAGGATCTTGCAGCCGCTGCGGTTGATCAATGCAGCGCCGTGGATCGGAAACGGCGGCATGCCGTGCCATGGCTCGAGGCACAGAAACGGGGCGCCCGGCTTTTGCCAAACCGAGAAGACCGGCAGGTTGGTCGCACTCAACTCGATTTCTGCCGTCGGAGCCGAGTAGGTGAACCTGGTTCCGGCCCCATCGGCGAAGATCATCGCCCCGCGCTCAAAATGGGAGGCTGAAATTTCCAGCCGGCCGGCGCGAAACGGCGAAGGCAGAGGCTGCTCCAGCATCAGACCTGCCGCATCGAGGCGCAGCATCCGAGGCTCGGCGGTGCCATCCAATTCTATGGAATGAGGCTGTCCCTGTGCGCCCGGCAACGGCCAGGCAAATCCGGGATGAAAGCCGAACTGGAAGGGCATTTCCCGCTCATCGCGGTTTTCGATGGTTACCGTGCAGCACAGGCAATCCGCTTCCAGCCGATAGGTAACGCTCAGCTCGAAATCGAAGGGGTAGACCGCTTGCGTTGCATCGTTCGATTTCAGAGCGAATGTGATGGCATCATCTCCGGCTTCGACGATCCGGAAGGCGCTGGTGCGAGCGAACCCGTGTGGCGGCATGTCGTAGGAGGCGTCGGCAATCGTGACTTTGCCATTCGGGCTTTGGCCGATTACCGGAAAGAGCAGCGGCGAGCGCCCCGCCCACCAGGCGGGGTCGCCCTGCCACAGCCATTCCGCACCATCCGCTTTGGTTTTGACAGAGCGGAGTTCGGCTCCAGCTTCGGCGACCTCGATCCCCAAGTGCGCATTTTCCAGAACTGCCAAGCTTTCCTCCATCCCAGTGTGCGCCGATGCCGCGAGTACGGCCCCGATTTGGCTCATTTCCGATTGTTCAGTCCAGCAGACAGCCAGGGTTCATGATGCCGTGCGGATCGATCGCAGCCTTGAGCCTGCGCATCAGCAGGAGTGCTGCCGGATCGGTTCGCTCGATCAGTTCCGCGGTGAGTTTGCGACCGATGCCATGCTCGGCGCTGAAACTGCCGCCATGCGCCTGCGCGCAGTCATTGACGATCCGGCGCACCGCAAGCACCGTCCCGGTTTGATCGGTGAGCGCCTGCCAGTCTCCGGCGGCGAAGCGCGTGCCGAAATGTACGTTGCCATCGCCCATATGGCTGACAACGACGATATCCGCCTGCGGAAACGAAGCGCGTACGGCGCTTGAGGCCGAAGCCAGGAAATCCGGCACGGCCGAGATGGGTACCGAGACATCGGACGACAGGACATGACCGCTCCGCCGGTTTGCCTCCGCGGTGCCGTGACGCAGGGCCCAGAATTTCGCGCGCTGCGCACTGTTCTGCGCCGGAAAGGCTTCGGTGATCTCACCGGCATCCAGTGCCGCGCCGATCGTTTCGAACAGCATGGTCTCCAGCGCCTCGCCCTGCGAGAGGTCGGCAAGCTCGACCAATAGATGCCAGGGTCCTTCCGTGGGCAGACGCAGTGCCGGCTGGCAGGCGATGACCCCGGCCAGCTGCGCGGCGTTCATCAGTTCGAATGTCGTCAGCCGTTCGCCGCAGGCCGTTTGCAGCCGGTTCAGGAGCGCGAGCGCCCGGGCGGGGTCGGCAATGCTGAGCCACACGGTGGCATGCGCCCTGGGCAGAGGATGCAGCTTCAGGACTGCGCCGGTGACGATGCCGAGGCTTCCTTCCGCGCCGATGAACAGATGGCGCAGATCATAGCCGGCATTGTCCTTTCGCAGGCCCTTCATGCCGTTCCAGATCGTGCCATCCGGCAGGACCACCTCGAGGCCGAGCACGTTTTCCCGGGTCGAACCATAACGCAGCACGTTCGTGCCGCCGGCATTGGTGCTGATGATGCCGCCGATCTGGCACGAGCCCTCTGCGCCAAGGCTGACTGGAAACAATCGACCGACAGCCAGTGCCTGCGTCCTCACGTCTGCGAGAATGCAGCCGGCATCGACGCTCATCGTCCCGTTGGCGGGATCGATATTCCGGATCTGCCGCATACGTGACAGCGACACGATAATCGGTGGATTGTCGTGACGAACTGGCACGCCTGCACCGGTCAGGCCCGTATTGCCGCCCTGCGGAACGATGCCATGGCCGGACGCAGCACAAATGGAGACAATAGCGGCGACGTCCTCGCGGCTGCGCGGCAGGGCAACGCAAAGCGCTGAACCCTGCTGGCGACCCCACCAGTCCTGAAGGTGGCCGGCCATGTCATTGCCGGTCAGCACCGTATCATGCGGCAGGACCGATCGGAGACGGCCGAGCAGATCCATCAATATCCACCTGTCAGGAAGATCGACTCGCCGGCCATGAAGCTGCAGGCCTGCGAAGACAGGAAGATGGCGGCGCCCACCATTTCCTCCGGCTGCCCGGCGCGCCCCATCCAGTTGAGCGTGCGCGCATAGTTGGCCCAGCCCTCTGGGTCGTGATCGCGGCGATGGGCGTTGCGGTCGGTATCGATCAGGCCCGGAGCAAGCGTGTTGAGAAGGACGTTGTGCTGCGCATAGTCGCGCGCCTGGCTCTGGATGAGATTGTGCTGGGCCGCCTTCAAGGCGGCATAGGCGGTGACGATCGCCTTGGGGCGCAGCTGGTTGACGGAGCCGATGGAAACGACCCGACCCCACTTGCGGGAGGACATGCGGGGCAGTGCCGCCTGCAGCATGTCGATCGTTGAGCCGAGATTGACCGAAATCTGGAATGCGAGGTCTTCGGCGGACAGGTCCGCCAACGTGGCGTTGATCTGCGCACTGGCGTTGATCACCAGAATGTCGACTGGTGCGATCGCCTCGGCCCGTTCGACCAGCTCCCGTCCGGCCTGCGGCGCGGAAAGATCGGCGGCAAGTTCATCCACCCTGCCGCCGAATGCGAGGATCCGCTGTCGCACGGTGTCGGCGCCGCCGGGCTTTGTGCCATGTAGGATGACATGAGCGCCGGCGCCGGCTAGGCCTTCGGCGATCGCCGCTCCGATGCCGCGGCTGGAGCCGGTGACAAGGGCGGTGCGGCCCTTCAGGCCGAAGACGGTTTCGAGATTCATGTTCTATCCCTCGAAAAGATCGACCTGCGCGCCGGCCACGCCGGGACGACAGGCAAAAAGCCCGCCGGAGAGCGGTGCGTCCGCCAGCGTCGTGGCCGGCAGTCGCGTGCGGGCGGTGGTGATGTAGAGCGTCGATAAATCCTCGCCGCCGAATGCGACGCTGGTCGGCCGGGGAACGGGAAGTTCGATGTTCTGGTCGAGACGGCCGTCCGGCAGATAGCGGCGCACCGACCAGCCGTCCCAGATGGCGCACCAGACAGCCCCTTCGGCATCGACCGCAAGCCCGTCCGGCCGGCCGTCGCTGACCGGAATTCGCGCAAATTCGCGCCGAATACCCAATGCCCCGGTGGATGGATCGCAGTCATAGGCGTGGATCAGGCCCGGCACCGTGTCGACGAAATAGAAAGTGCGGCCATCGGGGCTCCAGCCAAGACCGTTCGAAACGATGATGCCGCCTTCCTTGCGCTCGGCCGCGCCGTCGGCGCCGATCCGGTAGAGGGCACCGGTCGGCTTGGAGGCATCAATTCGCATCGAGCCGACCCAGATGGCGCCGTCCGGGCCACATTTGGCGTCGTTCAGCCGGTTGTCGGAGATGCCTGCTTCCGGGCTTGCGAACGGGGTGAGCCGTCCCGAGGCAAAATCCAGCCATTCCATGCCGTCCTGCGAGGCGACCAGCAGCCGGTCTGCGGCAACCGGTATGACGGCGCTGACCAGTTTGCCGGTCTCGCAGGTCTCGTTTCGGCCCGTGACAGGGTCGAAGCGATGGACCGCGGGATGCAGGATGTCGACCCAGTACAGCGCCCGCTCGCTCTTGTGCCAAGCCGGGCTTTCGCCTAGCTGCGCGCCCCAAGGCAGTACGCAGCTGAGTTCCGCCATCGGTCGGCCCGTGGCGGTGCGCGGGCGCGGGCGCGAGCTGATGGCGACGGCGCCGGCGGCGCCGGTGATGCGCCGGGCGGCGGCGATGAGTTCGCGGCCGGCGGGATGGATGTTGGCGGCATCGAGACGCGATGATGGCCCGAGCGCGACGAGCACGCCGATCGGCGTGTTGTCGCGTCCCATGACAGGCGCCGCGACGGAGTTCACGCCCGGCAGATGCTCCTCGTAGGAAATCGAATAGCCGCGGGCGCGCGTCAGGGTCAGATCGGCCTGCAGCGGCTCCATGGCGGTAATCGTGTGGGACGTGTAGCGATCAAGCGTCAGCCGTTCGATCAACGCGCGGCCGACGGCCGGATCCTGGAAGGCAAGCAGGGCCTTGCCTGGGGCCGTACTGTGCAGCGGCACACGGCGACCGACCTCGACACGCACCGAAAGGCCGGCGCCAGAACGTTCCGCCAGGTAGAGCGCCATCACACCATCGAGCTTGCAGAGCGCCACCGTTTCACCGAGTTCGCCAGCCAGCCGCTCGAGTTCGGATGCCGCGGCCGAGGCCAGGTCGAAGCTTTCCCAGACGCGATGCGACATTTCGAGAAAACGCTGGCCGAGCACATAAGTGCCGCGCGCCTCGTCCTGCCGGACGAGGCCATAGGCGATTAGCGTCCGCAGGATCCGTGCGAAAGTCGGCTTAGGCAGGCCGGACGCCCGCAAAAGCTCGGCAAAGCGAAGCGGTTCGGGCGCATCGGCGACCATGTCTAGGAGCGTCAACCCTTTGGCCAGGGCTGCCGTTCCGCCCGGCGTTTCAGGTTTCATGACGCCTTGCCCACCGCCTGGCGATGCTGGCGTGCCGAGAGCGCTTCCTGCAGCATCCGGTCCATTGTCCATTCCGGCTTAAACCCCAACGTTTCCGTGATTCGCCTGTTCGACGTGTGGTAATAGACACCGGCGCCGGGAAGATTGACAGTCACCACGGGCAGTCCCGTCATGGCGGACATGCGCGGCACGATATCGGCGAAATCGACTGGCTCGTCCGAGCCGAGATTGAAGACGCTGCCAGCTGCGTCGGGATGGTCGAGGGCCAGGAGAATGCCCGCCACCATGTCGCGCGTATCAGTAATGTGCATGCGAAATGGCCGGCCGTCCTGGTTGCGGGCGAGCACATGCGCCGGTTGTCCGATATCTGCCGCCCGCAACAGATCCGCGATGAGCTTGTTGCCGAAATTCTCCTGCTGCTTCACGCGTGAGCGCAGGAAGAATCGCGGGCCGGAAAAGAAGCTTTCTTCGTCCAGCAGTTCGGCAGCATCCTGCGTATGGGAAAATCGCAAAATGACCGTTTCCATCTTTTTCTGCCGCTGGTGGAAGCGGACAAGCTCCTCGCCGAGCAGCTTGGTCAATCCGTAGGGCGAGTTCGGCCGCAACGGATGGTCCTCAGTGACGGGCAGGAATTCCGGTAGGTTTTCCGGGTAGACTTCGCCCGAGGAGGCGAACACGAACCGCTTCACCCCGGCGCCGGCAGCCGCATCCAGAAGCCGGCGCGTGCCGTCGACATTGGACGAGAACATCCGGTCCCGGTCCGCGGCCGCCCAGGACATGAATGCACCGAGATGTAGCACGCCGGTCACCTCGGTGACCGCGCGTGCAACGGAGCCGGCGTCTTCTAACGATCCGACCACCTCGTCGCCGCCCGTTCCCGAAGCCCGCAAGTCGAAGCCGCGAACCTCCCGGCCTGTGCTGCGCAAGGCCGCGACGACACTGCGCCCGACGCGTCCGGCAGATCCGGTGACGAGAATCATAGTCTTTCCCCCGTTTTGGAATCGAAAAGGTAGATTTGTGAGGGGTCAAAGCCGAGCCGCAGCTCGTCGCTGTTCGACAGGCTTCCGGAATGCGAAACGCGGGCGATCAGCCCCTTGGATTTGCCGTCCTCGCTATCCGCGGCTCGCGCGCCTTCGGCTTCGAAATAGATGTATTTTTCCGACCCGAGGCTTTCGATCAGCGACGGGCGCACGTTGAACGTCACGGGTGCGTCGCCGAGAACGATATGCTCCGGACGAAGGCCGACCACTACCGGTCCCGGCAGATGCCGACCCCGAGGCAGAAAGACCTTCTGGCCGAATATGCTCAAGGTCCCGTCATAGACTTCGCCGTTCAGGAAATTCATGCCCGGCGAACCGATAAAGCCGGCGACGAACAGATTGGCGGGGTTGTTGAACAAGTCGTCCGGTGCGGCGATTTGCTGGATGACTCCGCCCTGCATGATGACCACGCGGTCGGCCATGGTCATTGCCTCCACCTGGTCATGCGTCACATAGACCGTGGTGACGCCGATCCGCTTGTGCAGGGCGCCGATCTCGGCGCGCATGTGGACACGCAGCTTGGCATCGAGGTTCGACAGCGGCTCGTCCATCAGGAAGGCCTGTGGCTGCCTGACAATCGCGCGGCCGAGCGCGACACGCTGCCGCTGTCCGCCCGAGAGGTCCTTGGGCCGGCGTTCCAGATAAGGCATGACTTCGAGAATGCGGGCGGCCTCTTCGACGCGCCGGTCGATTTCTGTCTTATCGGTACCGCGCATCTTCAGGCCGAAGCCGATATTCTGCCGAACCGTCAGGTGCGGGTAGAGCGCGTAATTCTGGAACACCATGGCGATGTCGCGATCGCCGGGTGCCAGGTCGGTCACTTCGCGCTCGCCGATGAAGATCTGGCCTTTCGTAGCGGGCTCCAGCCCCGCCAGGATCTTCAGCATCGTCGACTTGCCGCAACCGGACGGTCCGACAAGCACCACGAACTCGCCGTCCTGGATCTCAAGCGAAAACGGCCGCAACACGTTCAACGCCCCGTAGGACTTGCTGACGTCGCGAATGGAAATATTGGCCATGCTTACTTCTCCGCGCCAGCGGTAAGACCGCCGACCAAATAGCGTTCGAGGAACAGGTAGATGACAATGATCGGCAGGGCGATGAAGATCGACGCCGCGGCAATGTCGTTCCAATAGGTGACGTATTCGCCCTGCATCGTAGTAATGCCGAGATTGGCGGTCCAGTTGTCGGGCGAGTTGACGAGGAATGTCCGGGCGTAGGCATAGTCTGCCCAGCTCAGGACAAATGCGTAGAGTGCGGTTGCCGCAAGTCCAGGGGTGGCGATCGGCAGGACGACCCGTACCATGGCGCCGACTGGCGAGCAGCCATCGACCATGGCGGCTTGTTCCAGTTCGCGCGGGATCGTGTCAAAATAGCCCTTCAGCATCCACACGGCGAAGGGAATGATCATCGTCGAATGTGCCAGCACGAGCGTCCAGAGGCTGCCAACCAGACCGAAGCTGGAGAAGATCGAAAACAGCGGAATGACCAGCAGCGTCGCCGGCAGCATCTTCGCAGTCAGGATGAACAGGCCCATCGTGGCGCCACCCCGCATGGAGTAGCGTGACAGCGCATAGCCGGCACTGACGGATACCAGCATGGAAAGACCCACTGAGCCGAAGGCGGCTAGCATGGAATTCCACAGCCAGAGGAGAATGGGCTTGGCGGCCCAGACGCGGGCGAAGATCCCCCATTGCGCATCCTGTGGCCAGAAGGTCGGCGGAAGGCGGTAGAGTTCGTCTGTGGTCGACAGTGCGGTGACGATCAGCCAATAGATGGGAAACAGGATCATCACCACGGTGAAGACCACCGTGGTATAGAGGGCAAGGCTCTGAAAGAACGTTCGTCTCATGAAGCCATTCCTTAATAAATGGATTTCGAGCGCCGGCCGAGCATCAGCAGGCTGGCGATAATGCAGATCACCAGGGTCAGGACGCCGACGGCGGCGGCACGGCCGAAATTGTGATATTGGAAGGCTTGGTCATAGGTCATGATCGACAAGGTCTGGGTTGAGCGCAGCGGGCCGCCGCCGGTCAGCACCTTGATGATCGAAAAGTCGCGGAACACCCAGAGCAGTGTCAGGACCAGCGTGACTCCGAGCACCGGCATCAGCAGCGGCAGGGTGATCCAGCGGAACCGCTGCCAGACGTCGGCGCCATCCACCTTCGCGGCCGCATAATAGTCGGACGGGATCGATTGCAAGCCGGCAAGGCACATAATCGACACGAAGGGAAATCCCTTCCACACCATGGTGATAGCGACGGCCCAGAAGGCCGCGGTCGAGCTGCTGACCCAGGGGATCATGTGATCGGTGAAGCCGAGCTTGATGGCAAGCCATCCGAAAAGCCCGAACGAGGTATCGAACATCCAGGCAAAGATGACCACGGCGATGATTTCCGGCACCGCCCAAGGCAGGGCCATGACGAGCCGCGCGGATGTTCTGCCCTTGAACCGGTTGTTGACCAGGAGCGCCGTTCCCAGCCCAACGAGAACGCTGCCGATCGTAACGACGATGACCAATTTCAGTGTTACCCAACAGGCCGACCAGAATTCGTCGGAGCTGAACAGCCAGGTGTAGTTGGCCAGCGAAAACGGCCGGCCGGCGCCGCCCAGCCGCGGAATCTTGACCTGCTGGAACGACAGGTCGATCGCCAGCAGCAGAGGCCAGACGATGATGCCGGCCACCATCAGCACCGCGGGCGCGATGAGAATGTAACCAAGAAGATGCTGTCGGCTTGGGCGCGCAAGATCGAAATACTTACGGCGCCCTGCGTGCGGAGGGATGGTCATAGCAGTTCCTGTTGACTGGTCGGCATTGCCGGCGTGGCTGTCGTGTGCCACGCCGAAAGGGCGTGGCGTGCTTCAGCCCTTAATTGACTCCGCTTTAGCCTGCATGGTCTTCGCCACCGTCGCCGGGTCGAGATCCTGGATGATCATCCGCTGGGTCTCTTCCATCACCATCTTGCTGAACTCGTTATAGTAGAGTTCAAGTCCGGTCGGGACACGGTCAACGCCCGCATCCGACGCAGCCTTCATCGTCTGGATCAGCAGCGGAAAGTGCGGGATCGTCTTTTCGACACCGGAGACGTCGGCGGTCGGGCTTGGCGGAGTATTGCCGCCAAGCGTGGCATAGCTACGCTGGAATTCCGGTGTCATCGTCAGTTTAATGAAGTCCCATACCAGGGCCTTCCGGTCGTCGGAAATGTCGGCCGGCATGGCAAGGACATTGGAGGAGCCGCCAAGTGGTGGGTGCAGCGGCGGCGCAGCATAGACAATATCGGCTTTTGCAAGACCTTTTTCCGTCGTGCCGTAGAGCCACGGCCCGTCCAAGCGCATTGCCATCTTGCCATCGGCAAACAGTTTGCGCACGTCACTCGCGCTCATGTCGACGGGGCCGACGCCGCTTTTCATGACGGTCTTCCAGCGGGTCAGCCCTTCGACCATCTGCGGCGTGTCGATGGTGATATTGCCGTCCTTGTCGGTCCAGTAGGCACCGGCATCGAGAATGTAGTTCAGCATCTCGGTCAGGTATTGGCCGGGACCGCCCTTGGTCTCGTGCCCCGTGCCGAACTGGTCGACGATGCCGTCGCCGTTGAGATCCTTCGTGGTCGCCTTGGCGGCGGCCAGGAACTCGTCGTAGGTCTTGGGCACGGCGACGCCGGCGGCATCGAGGATCTTCTTGTTATAGGCCATGACGAAGCCGAAATAGTTCATCATGATGCAGACGGTTTCGCCGTTCCACTGGCATTTCGACTGGCCGGCCCAGCCGGTCAGGTCGAGGCCGTCCTTCTTGATCCAGGGATCGAGCGGCTCCAGCCAGCCATTGTCGGCAAACATCTGGAATTCGAAGGACGCCAGATGGACGATCTGCGGCGGCTGGTTCGCGGCAAACAGTGTCGTCATCGTGTCCGCATAGGAACTGCGGTCGGCCTTGGTGAACTCGATCTTCACGCCGGGATGCCGCTTTTCGTATTCGGCGATCACCGATCGCCACCAGTCGCCGGTGCCGGCGTCATCGGTCTGCCAGGAAATGAACTTCAGGACGGTATCGGCCATGGCCGGGGCAAGGCTGCCCAGGGTCACGCACATGGCGGTCGCGGCGCCAAGCGCCAGTTTCGTCAGCCTGTCATACATTGGTTTCTCCTCCAAGAACCGTCTTCAAATGCGTTCAAGCAGTGACAGCGCCGTCTGTGACGGCGTCACGCCCAGTCCCGGTCCGGAAGGCAGGTAATACCGGCCCTCCCGGCAATCCATGTCGCCATCCAGCAGGCGGCGGTTCGGCTCGAAAATCGAGTGCTGGAATTCGTGCCCCTTCAGCGTTGGCAGGGTAGAAGATGCCTGCAGGCTGGCTGCCAGGAAGATCCCAGCCCCGACAGTCGCATGCGGGATGACATCGATGCCGTGCTCCTGCGCCAGAGTGCCGATGCGGGTGAAGTTGGTAATGCCCTTGTGGCCCATTTCCGGCTGAACGATTGAAATGCGGCAGCGCTCGACGCGGGCGCGCATATCCCAATGGGTCCGCCATTCCTCGCCGACCGCAATCGGAATGTCGGTTCCTTTTGACACTCTCTCGAGGCCGGCAATGTCTTCCGTCCAGACGGGCGCTTCGGCAAACCATGGCTCGTAGGGGGCCATTTCGGAAATCAGTTCCAGGGCGCGTTCCGGCGTCTGGTTCCAGTGCATGTCGGCGGCGATCTTCGCGTCCGGCCCCAGAACCCGGCGCAGATTGGCGATTTCGGCGGCCGGGCCGTCATCAGCAACCGGGGTGGCGAACTTGAAGGCATTGAAACCGCGGTCCTGCCAGTATTTCGCCAGCTCGCCACGCGCCTGCAGCGTCTTTTCCGGCAGGCCCGAGACATAGGCCGCAAAGCTCTCGACCCCGCCGCCCAGCAGTTCGCGCACCGACCTGCCGGCTTCGCGGCCGGCGATATCCCACAGGGCAATGTCCAGCGCCGCTAGCGCGTCGACATAGAATCCGCCCGTATAGCCGCGCACCCGCATCATATCGTAGAGATCGTCATAGATCGCCGAGGGGTCGGAAGCGTCGCGTCCCACCACGAAGCCGGCCAAGAGATCATTGATCAGAGCCGCAACGGCGCCGGGTGCGACAATGCCGTAGGTCTCTCCCCAGCCGACCGTGCCGGACTGCGTGGTCATCCGGACAAGAACGCTGCGGTCGAAGGTCGGATAGACGGTGCGGTTGCCCTTGCGGACGATGTAGCCGTTCGGGTTCACCACCTCGCCCGGCCGCAAGGCGCCAAGATAGGGGACCCTGCGCGGCTGGGTCAGCGTAAATACCTCGATGGAAGCAATCGGGCTGTTCATGCGGCCTCCGAAGCGACGAAGCCAAGTTCCACCAGGTTGGCGTCGATATCCGAAAGGGCCGCAGCGTCCAGTTCCGGCGTCGGAGCGCGCACGCCCACGCCGTCAATGATGCCACGTCGCAGCAGCACGTATTTGGTAAGCCGCATGCGGTAGACCGCCTGGAGGACCAGCAGCGGCAACGTGCGGACATAGATCCTGCGGGCCTCCGCATGTTGGCCGGCGCAAAGGGCGCGGTCGATGGCGACATGCTCGTCGACGATTTCCAACGCCGGCATCGCCGCAATCGCGCCCCGCGCATATTCGTCGAGAATATATCGGGCGCCGCCGCCGCCGATTACGCCTTTCAGCGTCGCGGGCGCATGCCCGACGATATGGCTGATTGCCGGGCCAGCCGGGAGGGTTTCTTCCTTCACGTAGGCGACGCGCGGCAGAGCTTTGACGATTTCGACAATCGCCTGTGGCGACAGGTCCGAGCCGCGAGGCGCCGGCGCGTTCTGCAGGATGATTTCGATATCGGGCAGGGCGTCGAGCACGTGTCCGAGAAAATCGATCAGTGCCGGCGCATCGACGCCGACGGATTTCGGCGGCTGCACCATCAGATGCCGGACGCCGAGCCGGGCGGCGACTTGTCCATGCTGAACGACATCCCGCCATTCGGCGGCGCTGGCGCCGGCCACGACTGGCACGCGGCTAGCGGCGGTCTTGACGACGATCTCGAGCAGCATGGCCCGTTCGTCGGCGGTAAGATTTTCGACCTCGCTGGCAAAGCCTGGAAACACCACGCCGTCCGCTCCGTTATCCAGTGCAAACCGCACAAGTCTTTCCATGGCCGGCGCATCGACGCTGCCGTCCGCGGCAAAGGGCGTGGGCAGAACAGGCAGGATGCCCTTCAATCCGGTCGCCATGCTTGGTCCTCCAAAGTATCATATTGTGGTACTATATATTCATCTATTGACACTACATGGCTTGAGCGCCTATGGCAAGCCCCAGCGAAACACCGAAGGGGAACCGCCGCATGGAGGCATCAGCCGCATCCGTCATCGTCGACTGGGGCACCACATCGTTCAGAGGCACGCTGGTCAGCGCCGATGCCGGCGTGCTGGATCACTTGGAGACTGGGCAGGGCATTTCCACCCTTTCCAAGGGTGAACACGAAGCTGTGCTCATGGGCGCGCTCGGCCCCTGGTTCGAAAGGCACGGCGCATTGCCGGTGGTTGCTCTGGGCATGATCACCAGCCGCAACGGCTGGATCGAAGTTCCCTACGTTCCATGTCCGGCCGGCGCCGCGGAGCTGGGGGCAGGAACCACCCGCCTGAAACTGCCCAACGGTTCGGACCTGATCTTATTTGCAGGCCTGACGGATCCCGCGCGAACGCCGTTTCCCGACGTGATGCGCGGAGAAGAGACGCAGATCGTCGGCTTTGGGCTGGACCGGGACATGGCGATCATCCTGCCCGGCACGCACAGCAAGTGGGCGCGCGTAGCCGACGGCCGTATTGCCGGTTTCCAGACATTCGTCACCGGAGAAGTCTTTGCTCTGCTGATGAAGCATTCCTTCATTGCACGCGGCGCGAGCAAACCGCCGGTCGATGATCCGGAAGCGTTTCGCTGGGGACTCGCGGAGGCCCGGAAAACCGGTGCCATGCTGTCGCTGCTGTTCTCGGCCAGAACCGGCGGGCTGGCCCAGAAGCTGTCAGCCGAACAGTTGCGCTCCTATGTGTCGGGCATGGTTATCGGCCAGGAATTCCGTCAGGCGCGAGAAGCGGGCTGGTATGTGGACGGCGATCAGGTGGCGATCGTGGGCAATGACGGGCTGAACGCCCTTTACGGCATCGCCGCCGATGCGTTCGGCCTCAAGGTCCTCGAGGGCAGGGGCGAGGAAGCCATAAACGGCGCCCTGGCGATCCTCCGCGCGGCACTCGGGTGGGCCGCCGTGCATCTCGATAGCGTCTAAGCCCGCAGACACTCGATGTCGGGACATGTCATCGAAGCGGAAACTGCCTCCGTGCGGTTCATCCGCTTTGATTATTTGAGAGTTACAGCTAACGAGATCGCATGCGCGGATGTAAACCCCAGTTGAGGGCTCGATCCCCATCAACTGCAAATCATGCCTAGCTTGGCCGCCGCCTAAAATTCTGCGCAACTAGTGGACGTACCTTTTCAGAAGGCGTATGCGCCGCTTCATCTTGCGAGCCTTCTGGAGCCGAACCTCCAGAAGGGGAGGGCGAAAATCTTTGCAGCCGTTTCAAACCATGCATCCTCTATCGACAGCTTCGAAGGATCACGCGGTTTTGCCTATCGCGCATCCAAAGCCGCATTGAACCAGATGTGGCGCAACCTTTCGGTCGAATGGAAGTCGTGGGGCTGCATCTGTCTCCTTCTGGAACCGGGAAACCTCGAACCCCTAGGTAAGCATGAAGATGGCGGCGTTTCAGCGCAAAGCGTTGCAGCATCATTTCGATCCATCATCGCTTCTGCAACTTCGAAGCAAAGCGGCAATCACTGGGCGTGCGACCGATCTCTCGTACCTTGGTAGCACTTCCATCTGCATTGTTAGTGAGCAATTCAAGGTCACCTATGGTGATCGTCTTCAGCTCGGTCGACCGCACCCATGAGCTTCGGGATGGAGGGTGAGGACGTCAGGGAGTCATTCATGAACCCGCGCACATTGGCTCGGCGTCGAGCTAGATTTGCTCTGTCTAAGGAGCTCTGCATCTTGCAATTCCAGGTCATACGGACTAAATGTGGTCACGTAACCACGAATGTTGGAGGCTTGTCATGACCGTTACCACGCTTTCAGGCCGAGAACTCAATCAGGATCTTGGCCGCGCAAAGCGCGCCACCAGGGATGGACCGGTCATCATTACCGACAGGGGCCGACCTGCGCATGTTCTCCTGTCGTTCGATGAGTACAAGCGGCTTACCGGTAAAATGCGGACACTCGGTGACATGCTGGCCGCGCCCGGAGCGGATGATATTGACTTGCCGCTCCCGCAGCGCACGGAACTTGCCCGGCCAGTCGACCTGTCCTGATGCTGTTGCTCGATACCAATGTCGTGTCCGAACTTCGCAAGGTGGCGAGCGGCAAGGCTGATCCTAATGTCGTCGTCTGGAACGAAACCGTCGATCCGGCCGAGACTTTCATTTCATCCGTAGTCCTGCACGAGTTGGAGATCGGCGTTCAGCTGGTGGAGCGTAATGATGCAGTCGCCGGGAAGGTGCTGCGTAACTGGCTGGAAAATACGGTCCTCACGGCATTTTCGGGCCGCATCCTGCCTCTGGACGAGGCGGCCGCCGTTCAGGCGGCCCAATGGCATGTGCCCAATCCCAAACCAATCAATGACGCCTATATTGCCGCGACAGCCTTCACTCGGCGTATGACGCTTGTCACGCGCAACGTCAAAGATTTTGAAAGCATGGGAGTGGCGCTCGTGAATCCGTGGGATTTCCCGATATCACATTCTTGAGAATCCACAGAGATCGTTTGATGCGATTACACGCAGCACCCAGATGCCGACCGATCCAAGATCGCGGAGATGTCGACGGTAGATTTCCGCAGACTGTTGATCTGCGATCGGAATGGTGATCGTGCCTGCGGGAATGCGATCCATAAATAGGCGTCACGCCCAGAAATTGGATTTTCAAGCACTTAACCCCATCTGAGTAGTGGCGCCGCTGGTTCGATTCCTGTCAACTGCTGCAAGCGAGGCGTCGAATGACAATCGCGTCGATCCCGCAAGGCGACCGCGCACTCAGCACGATACTCTGCTAACGGCGTTAGCCTCGCCGCCCTGGGCGCAGATTCGTAGGTGGCTCTTCTCCTTCTGCAGGTTCTGCGAGAAGCTCGCATACTCTACATTCGAGAACGCCCGCGATCTTTCCAAGAGAATCAATACCTAGGTTGATTTGCTTGCGTTCGATCTGAGAGATTGAGACGCGCTCTAGATTGGCTTCAAGAGCATGACGCTCCTGCGAGAGGCCGCGAGCGACCCTCAACTTCCGGACATTCCAAGCTAGCAGATCACGTGGCTTCATGCGCACACACGACCATTGCGTGTGGAATTAAATAATTGGCTATTCTATACGGAAATCGCTTATCGCGATCTCGTTACCCGATCCGGTGAGGAACTGTTCTGAATGGAACTACGCCAGCTGTCCTACTTCGTTGCGGTGGCAGAGGAGCTGCATTTCGGTCGTGCGGCGGCCAAGGTGCATATCGCCCAGCCGGCTTTGTCGAACCAGGTGATGGCGCTGGAGAAGGAACTCGGCGTGCAGCTGTTCATCCGCTCGACCAGGCGGGTGGAACTGACGAGGGCAGGGGCGGCGTTCTATGAGCGCTCGGTGCGGATCCTGAGTGAAGTGGATCTGTCGAGGGAGATCGCGAGGTCGGTTGGGGGTAAGACGGCGCGCCGGATTGCCATTGGTACCGTCTATCCCGCCACCATCGGCGTGCTGCCGTCCTTCCTGTCGCGCATTGGCCGCAAATATCCCGATATCCGCATGCATATCGAAAGCGGCACCACCGATGACATCATCCGCCATATCGAGGCAGGCCGCATCAATCTCGGCTTCATCCGACCGGTGGAGAATATCGGTTCGTTGCGCTTCTTCTCGATCGCCCATGAGCGCTACCTGCTGGCGGTGGCCAAAGAGAGCCCGCTGTCATTGAAGAGCGAGATCGATCTTCAGGATCTGCGTTCCGAGAACATCATCTCGGTCTCCCGCCAGAACCTCTCCTACAGCGAGCGCTATTTCGCCGAAAAGTTCGAGGAGCACGATCTGACCGACAATGTCGCTTATACCTGTGACGACACCTTCTCGCTGGTGTCGCTGGTCTCGGCCGGTCTTGGCATCGGCTTCGTGCCGGAATGGACGCAGGATCTGCCGAACCGCGGCTTTGAGCTGAAGAAAGTGAGGGGGATCGATTTCAAGATCGGGCTCGGTGTCGCCTGGAACCGGGAGGATCCGACTGCCGGCCGCGACGACATCATCGATGTCGCACGGTCATTGGCGCGGCTGGGCAGGTGAGGGTCTTCTTTGCGCGGACTGTTGGTTGACGGAGCATCGTCCGTGCAATCTGATCCCGCCGATGCGCGCTATTCACCGACTTGCGCGATCATGTGCATGGTCGGCACAGCAAGTGACAAGGCTAGAGCGATCGATAGGCGACCACAGCCTCAATGCAACCGGCGTATTCGGTATTTTCTTCAAAGCGCGGTGTCTTGATCTGCGACCTGCGTCACGCGCATCTGTCTTACCTCTCGAATGGCTCCCCAAGCGACGCGACGCCGTTGAGTTTCAGCAGGCGGCGATCTGCCGAGATGATGCCGAGCACGACGATCGTTACCAGATAGGGGAGGCATGCCAGCAACTGCGAGGGTACGTCGAGGCCGGTTGCCTGGGCGGCGAGCCCCATCAGCGATACGGCACCGAAGAGACACGCGCCGAGGAAGATCCGGCCTGTCAGCCAGGTTCCGAAGACGACGAGCGCAATGGCGATCCAGCCGCGGCCCGCAATCATGCCATCCGCCCAGAGCGGCGTATAGATCGTCGACGCATAGGCGCCGGCAAAGCCCGCCATCATGCCGCCAAATGCCACGGCGGCGCAGCGGACGGCGATGACAGGGTAGCCGATCGCATGGGCTGCTTTCGGATTTTCGCCGACGGCGCGAATGACCAGTCCAACCTTCGCATAGGCGAAAGTCGCCCAGATCGCGACCGTCACCAGAAGCGAGAGCCAGACAACGATATCCTGTGTGAACAGGCCGCCGATGATAGGGGTGTCGGAAAGGACCGGAATGGTGATTTTCGGGAGCGCCTTGACCGTCAGGCTTTCATAGTTCTTGCCGAAAAGCGCGGAGAGGCCCTGGCCAAGAATGCCGATCGCAAGTCCGGTCGCGACCTGGTTCGCGTTGAAGCCGAGGATGATGCCGGCAAAGATCAGCGACAGCAAAATGCCGCCGAGCCCGGCCGCGACAAATGCGAGGACGTGGCCGCCGCCGTTATAGACGATGATGAAGGCGATGACGGCGCCGAATGCCATCAAGCCCTCGACACCGAGATTGAGAACGCCGGCGCGCTCGACCACCAATTCGCCGAGGGCTGCCAGCAGGAAGGGTGTCGCAGCCGCCAGCATGCCGGCCAGGATGAACTCGATCGCATTCATGATGAGCTCCGGATGGCGGCGGGGCGCCACGCAAGGCGATAGCGTACGAAGGCGACGGCAATCAGATAGACAAGCAGGAGGCTGCCCTGAAAGACGCGGACGGCGGCGACCGGCAGGTTGGCTGAGACCATGGCGTTGTCGCCGCCGATATACAGTGCGGCCATGACGACCGAGGATATGACGATACCAACAGGGTGCAGGCCGCCGAGATAGGCGACGATGATCGCCGCATAGCCGTAGCCGGTCGAGATCGAGCGCTGCAACTGGCCGAGCGGGCCGGCGACTTCGGCTGAACCCGCAAGTCCGGCGGCAGCACCGCCGATCAAGAGCGACAGCCAGATCGCCCAGCCCTCCTTGAAACCGGCGTAACTCGCGGCACGCGGCGCAAGTCCGCCGACCTGCAATTTATAGCCGATGAAGCTTTTCTGCATGAAGATCCAGGCGGCGATCGACAGGGCAACGGCAAGGATCAGCGAGACATTGACGCGCGTTCCCTCGATCAGGATAGGCACCATGGCATCGTACTGGAACATGACCGACTGCGGGAAGTTGAAGCCATTCGGATCCTTCCAGGGGCCGAGCAGCAGATAATTGAGAAGCTGCGCCGCAACGAAACTCAGCATCAGCGAGACCAGGATTTCGTTGGCGTTGAGCCGAACGCGCCAGAAGGCAGTCAGCGATGCCCAGAACGCGCCGCCGATGGTGCCGAGCAGCAGCATTGCCGGCCAGATCCATTGGCCGGTGGCGTCAGGCCACCAGACCGGAATGGCAGAGGCAAAGATCGCTCCCAGGACGAATTGCCCTTCGGCACCGATGTTGAAGACCTTGGCGCGAAAGCCGATCGCCAGCCCCTGGGCGATAAGCAGGAGCGGCCCGGTCTTCAGGAGGACTTCGGAGAAAGATGCCCAGGAGAAGAAAGGCTCAATCAACATCGCGTAGACGACTGCGACCGGGTCGCGTCCCATGACGACATAAAGGCCGAGATTGAGGATGATCGTGACGACGAGCGCGATCGGCGGGGCGAGCAGCGTGGCGGCGAGTGAAGCGCGTTCCCGGCGGACAAGGGTTGGCAGGGCGGCAAACAGGGGTCTGCTCATGCGGTCGCTTTCGCGCGCTGTGATTGGGCGCCGATCATGTATCGACCGATATCCTCGGGTCTCGCGTCGCGCGTGACGAGCGGTGGGCTCAGCGTCCCATGATGCAGAACCTGGATGAAGTCGCTGAGTTCGAACAATTCCTCGAGCTCCTCGGAAATGACGAGGATCGCCATGCCTTCATTGCGCAGCGTGATCAGCCGCTTTCGGATTGCCGAGGCAGCGCCGATATCGACACCCCAGGTAGGCTGGGCGAGAAAGAGCAGTTTCGGCGCCAGCATGATTTCTCTGCCGACGATGAACTTCTGCAGATTACCGCCGGAGAGGGAGCCGGCTTCCGCCTCGGGGCCGCGCGTGCGCACGTCGTAGTCGCGAATGCATTCATTGGTAAAGGCGGTCGCCTGCACCTTGTCGAGCAGGCCCCCTTTGACGAGGCTGAGAGGATGGGCCGTCAGCAGGCTGTTGAGGGTGAGCGACATTTCGGGGACCGCGCCGCGGCCGAGCCGGTCTTCAGGCACGAAGGCAAAGCCAAGCCGCCGGCGGCCTGCCGGGTCGAGCATGCCGACATCCCTGCCCATCATGAAGATCTGGTCGCGCTGCTCGCGCGGCAGGATCGCCTCGCCGGAGATCAGTGCGGCAAGCTCGCTTTGGCCGTTGCCGGAAATCCCGGCAATGCCGAGGATTTCGCCTGCACGCACCGTAAGGCTGACCCGGGATAGCGGCACGGCGAAAGGATCGTCTGGCCTATAATCGAGGCCGATCAGTTCCAGCCGCTTCTCGCCTTCGGCAAGCGGCAGCGCCGGCATTGGTTCCGGCATGTCGCGGCCGATCATCATGCGGGCGAGATCATGGGCGTCGTGCTCGCGCGGATCGACATGCCCCGTCACCCGTCCGCCGCGCAGGATCGTCGCGCGGTCGCAGAGCGACTGGATCTCTTCCAGCTTGTGGGAAATGAAAAGGATGGAAACGCCGCCGTCGCGCAGCCGGCGCAGGGTCTCGAACAGCTTTTCCACGGCCTGCGGCGGCAGGACCGATGTCGGCTCGTCGAGGATCAGCAGTTTCGGATCGGTCATCAGGCAGCGGATGATTTCCACCCGTTGCCGCTCGCCAACGGAAAGCGAATGTACATGGGCGAACGGATCGACCTCGAGGCCGAACTCCTGCCCGAGCTTGCGGATGCGCTCCGCAAGTTCGCCTTTCTTGCCGGTGACGATCAGGCGGATATTCTCGACGACCGTCAGGCTTTCGAACAATGAGAAATGCTGAAAGACCATGCCGATGCCGGCGCGCCTTGCCTCCGCGGGAGAGGCAAGGCTGAGGTTCTGCCCGTTCCAGGCAACGGTTCCGCTGTCCGGCTGCTCGACGCCATAGATCAGCTTCATCAAGGTCGATTTGCCGGCCCCGTTTTCACCGAGGATGGCGTGGATCGAGCGGGGAGCGATGTCGAGGTCGATCTGCTGGTTGGCATGGACCTGGCCGTAGCTCTTGGAAATGCCGCGGAGCGACAGGAGCGGGCTTTCCATGGCTTACTTCGGCAGCGGCGTCTTGACACCCTTGACGTGCCAGTCCATCGCGACGATCTGGGCGTCCGTCAGCGTCACTCCGGAAGCGACGCCTTCACTGCCATCGGCCTTGGTGATCGGACCCGTAAATGGCGAGAAGCCGCCGGCGGCGATTTTGGCCTCGATTTCCTTGATCTTGGTCATCGTATCGGTCGGGATTGCCGGGTTCCAGTCGACGACCTCGACAACCTTGTCGGCTACGCCGAGGAAGGTGTTGGCGCCCTTGAAGGTGCCGGCAAGATGCGCGTCGACCGACGCCTTGAAGAAGGGCGACCAGTCGGTGGAGACGCAGCCGAGATAGGTCTTCTCGGCATATTTCTTCATCGAGGAATTCAGGTTGAAGGCATAGATGCCGGCTTCCTCGCAGGCGGAAATGACCGAAGGCGTATCCTGCGCATTCGAGAAGATCACGTCGCAGCCCTGCGAGATCAGCGCCTTGGCGGCTTCCTGTTCCTTGGCCGGATCGAACCAGGAATTGACCCAGACGACCGAGACTTCGATGTCGGGCTTGACGGCCTGGGCGCCGAGCGTGAAGGCATTGATGGAGGTGATCAGTTCGGGAATGGCAAAGGCCGAAACCGAGCCGAGCTTGCCGGTCTTGGAGACGGCGGCGGCCGCCATGCCGAGGAGGTAGGTCCCCTGGAAATATTTGGCGGCGAAAGGCGAGAAGTTCGGCGCAACCTGGAAACCCGAAGCATGCAGGACGGTGGCCTTGGGATTGCGGCGGGCGATCTGCAGCGCGCCATTCTGATAGCCGAAGGAGCCGGCGATCAGGAAATGGTTTCCGTCGGCGACCGTCTTGTTCATGATGCGGTCGGCATCCGGGCCTTCGGCGATGTTCTCGATGATCGTGACCTTCACCTTGTCGCCATAGGCCGCCTTGATCGGATCGATGCCGGCTGCGAGCGCATGGCCCCAGCCGACATCACCGATCGGCGAGGGCACGACGAGGGCGATGCCGAGCGGTTCGTCGGCAGCAAGTGCGGACCGGCCGGCAAGGGCGGTGGCGAGGCCGGCAGCGACCGCGCTCTTCATCAGCGTTCTTCGCGTCAGATTGTTGGACATGTCAGTTCCCCTCTTTTGGTTTTCAGAATTCGATGGCCGCGAGCGCGGCTTCGGCGTCCGCGAAAAGCTTGGATTCGTCGAGGCCGGCAAATTCACCGGCCTGCCAGACGACGCGCCCATTGATCATCGTGAGGTCGGTCGGCATGCCGATCCCGACCTTGGCGATCAGGCTCAGCGGGTCATGTCGCGTGCCGACATAGTCCATCCGCCGTGTGTCGATCGCGAAAAGGTCCGCTGCCATGCCGGGCGCTAGACGGCCGATATCGTCGCGGCCGAGCAGGCTTGCGCCGCCCGCGGTTGAGTAGCCAAGGAAATCGACCGGCGGCGGAACAGGGTGTGCGCGTGTTGATGCCGACAGGCATTGCAGCATATAGGCGGAGTGGATGCAGTGCATGAGGTTCGAATTGTCGTTTGAGGCAGCGCCGTCGCAACCAAGCCCGACGCGTAGGTCGAAGGCCGACATGGCCGGAATATCCGTCACCTCTGCGCCGACAAGATAGACCGGCTCCGGGCAATGGGAGACGCCGGTTCCGCTTGCCGCCATCTTGCGGAGTTCGTCATGCGTCAGTTCCCAGCAGTGAGCATAGAAGGTGTCGGGACCTGCAAAACCGAGTTCCGTGCAGTAATCGACCGTGCGCATCCCATGCCGCGCCTCGATGACCGGGCTTTCTCCTTCACCGACATGAGTGTGCAAAAACACGCCGCGGTCACGGGCAAGTGCAACAGATTCAACGAAGGTCTCGCGGTAGCAGTTGACCGGCTGGCAGGGCGCAACGACCACCTGCCGCATACTGAAGGGGCTACCGTCATGGTAGCTGTCGATCAGCCGGGCGCAATCGGCTATGAATTCATCCGTGGTTTCCAGCATGGCGTCCGGGATCGTCGATCCCTCGGATTTCGGCAGCGTATTGCCGCCGCGGCCTGCATGGAAACGCATCCCGAGAAGCTCGGCCGCCTCGAACTGCCGGTCGATCAGGCGCTTTCCGGCGTGCCGCGGAAAGCAATATTGGTGGTCGAAAGCCGTCGTGCAGCCATGCTTGATCATCTCGGCCATGGCCGTGACGGAGGAATGGTAGAAGCAATCCTCGGTCAGCCGCGAGAAGATCGGGTAGATCCGGTCGAGCCACTCGATGACCGAGAGCTTCGTCCAGTCGAGGTCGGCGCGGTTGCGCACGAAGCACTGGAAGAAATGGTGATGCGTGTTGACGAGGCCGGGGTAAACGAACCAGCCGGTGGCATCCTGCACGATTGTGCCGGCGGGCAGTGGTTCGGCCGCCAGGTTCGCTCCGATCGCCTGGATCGCCGGACCATCCGTAAGCAGGTCGACGTTCCGGCGTACGGCCGGGCCGTTGCCCTCGTCGACGATGACGGCCGCGCAGTTCTTGAGGAGGTAGCCAACCATGTCAGCTCTCTTCCTTGGCAGGATGCGGATCTGGCTTCAGCTCGTGCAGGCGGTGAATGCCGGGCATTTCGATGAAGCCGTCGATGCTGCGGACGGCACGCAGCCAAAGCCGGATCGTTGGGTATGGATCGAGCGAGATGCCGCCATCGGGCGCGAGCGCAACATAGGGGAAGCAGGCGATATCGGCGATCGTGGCGCGGTTCGACGCGAGGAACCGCATGCCGCGGAGCTGCTGTTCGAAGAGGCCGGCTTCAAGTTCGCGCAGCGCGGCGACGCCCTGCCTCTGCAGGACGTTAATATCGCCAGGGCGCAGAAGCATTTCATGCAGCCGCGCGCCGCCGAGATTGGCCGTCAGCCGGTGCGAGAAGGAAAGCCACTGCTGCACCCGCGCCGTCTCTTCAGGCGTGCTTGTACCCAACCATTCCGGGGCGTTTCCGGCGGCGAGATAGGCGAGCATTGCGGAGGATTCCGTCAGAACGAGATCGCCGTCCTCGAGGATCGGTATAGAACCCGCCGGATTGAGCGCCAGGAGTTCGGGTCCGCGATGTTCGGCGCCCGGATGAAAATCGACCGGCCGGATATCCAGCTTGATGCCGAGGATCGCTGCCATCAGGCGAATCTTATAGCAGCTCGGCGAGAGAATGTAGTCGTAGAGCTTCATTGCACGACCAATTGTGCGCCGTAGGTATAATTGTGGCGCTTGAGCCAGCGCCTGTAGGCGATCGAGGTCAGGTCGGCGCGGGTCGGGATTTCCATGCCGGGATCGAGCGGCAGCAGCGCCGGGATCTGGTTTTCAAGGATTGAGCGATCCTGCAGGAAGATCATCTGCTGAAAATGGATGAGGTCTGTCATTGGTGTCACGTCATCAAAGAGGGCCATCCATGGCCATACGTCGCAAAGATCTTCTGCAAGCGGCTGCACGAAGAGAGTAATGACATCCCATTCGCCGGGCCGGGGAGGGCAGGTCTTATAGAGCACCGAGCAGGTCGGTGCCGGCACGCGGTACATATATTCGGTGGTAATGCCGCCGGTGGCCGATTTGGCCGCCTGCGGCTGATAGAATTTCACCTTCGTTGCCCAGACCTCGTCCGCGTCTTCGCGAATCTCGACCTTGTAGTTCTCGACTTCCGTGTGTGGCTCGGCACCGAGAATGTCGGTATGGACGAACGGGAAATGGGCGATGTCGAGGAAGTTCTCCACCGCGCGTAGCGGCGAGCAGCGCACCCGCACCACGCCGACATCGACAAAACGGCGGCCAGGCTGATCTGCCTCGGGAATGGCAAAAAGCTCCTTACCAGGATTGCCGAGCGACGACCAGACATGGCCGTAGCGGATGCGGACCGGAAGCTTGCGCCCATCGGCTGATGTCACCTGCGCATTGTCATCGGAAATGCGCGCGACTTCGATGGGCTCGCCCATCAGAGCGGTCTTTGTGCCGGTTTCGCCGAGGCGGGAAAAAAGGCCGACCGGATACCATTCGTCGATCATTGCGCCAGCCTTCGTCATGCCACCTCCTTCTGCCGCGCTTCCGCCTGCCGACGCAAGGATTCGGCGATGCGGGACGCGGTGATCCGGTCCGACAGGCTGCGATCCTTTTCGATCATGACGTGAACGAGGGTGCGCTCTGCTTGCTCGGTCGGTAGCAGCCGGACCCATGGACAGTCCGCAATTGAAATCAGTCCATTCATTCCAATTTTCGCACCGGCTGCAGCTTCGAGCGCCGGAATGCCGGCCTCGACAGTCAACGAACGCAACGGCAAGAGATCATCAAGCGATGGCTGTGATGCCAAGGGTTCTCCGACGGCAACCCAGATGACGCCACCCGACTCCTGGACCTTATGGCCTGCGACACGGATCGTTTCCGGCGGCACGAGATCGGGGTGGGCAGGGATGCGGATGCATCCTCCTGCCGGAGAATAGCTCCAGCCGTGATAGATGCAGGAGAGTGCCTCGCCGCGCACGAAGCCGTGAGACAATCGCATCCCGCGATGCGGACAGCGATCCGACGATGCCGATACGCGTCCCGACTGAGTGCGCCAGAGAGCGATCGATCCTGCTGGCGTCCAGGCCGGTATCACGGTTGCCGGTGGCAGATCAGCAGAAAGGGCGACTGGCGTCCAATAGCCGGCCGTATCAGATGGCATAACGTATAAGTCCTAATTTTCTTACGGCCTTTGTACCGCCGGGCCGTGCACGGTTGCCGAGCTTTCGGCTCAGCGGTCAGAGGCTTGCATAAAAAAACTGCATTGGCAACAATGATTAAATAAAGGGCAAGATCGATGTGGTCAGGCCTGCGGTGTGTCGGCAATATCCACAATCCTGCGCTGTATCTCGTCCACCCAGACGTCGATCGGGCCGAGCGAACATCCCATTTCCAGCATGTCAATCAACTCAACAGGACCTGCGACCTCAAGTTCAATTTTGTCGGCGCCGATATGAAAGAAACTTTGGGATAGTCCGAGCTTATCGGCATGGCGACGGATCCACGGGATGAAGGAGTCTGCATCGACCTCGCCGAGGATCGTCATCCTCTCGCGCAACTCGTTCTGCCGTGACTGCATTGTCAAATTTCCATTGTGCGTGCCGCGATGACAGCATAGCGCCTCGATTCATTTATGAAAGAGGCAGGGCGGGAACGCTGTCAGCAATCGCAGCGATGCTATATCGCGTTTGCGTCGCGAAGGTCGATTTACGCTTTTGCATTGCAAACAAACTTGCTTACCGTGATAAAGCATCCATTGATCATCCGCATCGTCTCGGGGAGGAGGGGTGCCGGCGCCTCTCCCAATGCCCGTCCATGAGGCAGCGCATTCTTCGATTGCGGCTATCGGCCTGCTCTTCTGGATGCGCTCTATGGTCCCTTGCAATGAGTTCCCCAACAAATCAATGTGAAGGCTCTTGGTCTCCATTGGCGCAACGGCCGCTGGCGGACTGAGCAAATGCGTCCGCCTCTACCACTTCACGCGCAGGCCAGCGGTGCCACTAATCGCATAGCTGTCGCCGAAATCTTTCAGCGAGGATTTCGCGGCGACCTCGCCATAGAGCGAGTAGCGCTGGTCGCTCCAGTTGTAGCTGCCGCCAAGCGTCAGCCCCGCCCAGAGCGGATCATTCTTCGTTTCTAAACCGGTGCCGGAGACGTCGACGGCGGTGCCATCCAGGAACTCGCCGTAGAGATTGGCGCTGCCATAGACTTTCGCCAATGCCCTCTGGCCATCGGCCCGCCGCATTGTCTCCTCGTGGTCGAGCGCCACGCCGAGCCGGCCGACCAGGCTGTCGCCGTCGTCCAGCGAGACGCGGGTGCCGAAGCGATCATTGAACGTGACGAAGTCGACGGAGGAATAAATGAGCTGCGCCCGTGGCGTGATCGACCATGGACCGGAGGCTGCAAAGCGCCGTCCGGCCTCCAGGCTCAGCGCATAGCCGAAGCCGTTGTTGCCGCTTTCCATGGCGCCGTCGACGAGGTCGGATTTGAGATCGCTGTCATACCAGGTGGCCTGGCTCTGCGCGTCGACATAAAAGCCGTTGTCGCCATACCACGTCAGCGTCGCGCCCAACCCGAAGCCGGTCGTGTCGATATCGCCATTGCCGTAGAGGGAGCCGATATCGTCGGAGACGGTGCCGTAATGGACGGTCAGCCCGCCGATCAGCCGGCCGCTCTGATCCTGATAGAGCTCGCCATCCAGGCCGCCCTCCAGCTTGAACAGATCGTAGTCGTAGCTGTCGACGGTGGTGCTGCTGTCAGGCTCGAGGCTCGCATGCGTGCCCTCGGTGCGCAGCCATACATTCTCCAATCCCTTGGCCGATGTCGCCGCACCGTCGCCCGACCAGTAGCGGTCGCCGACGCGCTGCTGCAGCGTGGAAAGTCCGTTCAGGGCGAGCAGGAGCTGCGGATAGGCCTCGTAGAGCGGAACGCCGGGCTGATAGAGCGGCCCTGCGGCTGCGGCGGGTGCAGCCGGATTGATCAGTGCGGAGCGAAGATACCAGTCGCCATCACCGGGTGTCGCGATGCCGTTCTGGTAGAGCCGATAGGCATAGGCGCCGCCGACAACGGCCTGATTGCCCAGGAAGACGTAGTCTCCGAGCAGCGAAAAGCTCCCGGCCGAGGTGCCGCCGACATCGACGATCTTGATGCCTTCGACGGTGTGCGCTCCGCCGCCGCCGAGATTGGTGACACGCACATTGGTCGTGCCTGCCGTATTGCCGGTGACGACGAGACGGTCGGTCGGCGAGGCATCGCCGCCTAGCACGCTTTCGATGGCAAGGGTGCCGCCATTGCCGGTATAGTTGCCCGATATCGTCAGCGTGCCGATCGAGTTGCCGGGGGCGACCGTGCCGGAGTTGCTCACGTCGCCGATGATGGTTCCGCTGCCGCCGAGCCTGCCGAAATTCGTGATATCGCCGGTGACGCTGGAGGCCGCGCTGTGGTCGCCGACGAGCAGTGTGCCGTCATAGATCGTCCAGTCCGTCGTCACAGTCCCGTTGCCGGTCAGAAGCCATGTTCCGGCGCCGGTTTTTTCGAATGTGTCGAAGTTCTGGTATTGCCCGGCGGCACCGATCGACGACACGTCGAAACTGCCGGTTCCTGTACCGCCGAGGCGCAACGTGTCGGTGCGCGTGGTGCTGCCGACAGCGTTGCCGATAATGACCGAACCCGAATGGAGTTCGAGGGTCATGGCGCCTGCAGCCGTGCTCATGATGATGGCATCGGCGCCGCCGGCTCCGGCCTGAAGGGTGCCGTTGTTGACGATCAGTGCATTCGGCAGCTGGATGGTGATCGCTGCCGCATTGCTGCCGCCGACGATCGTCCCATTGTTTTCGACCAGCAAGGCACCGAGGGAAAGATGGACGCCTTCGCCCGAACCGGTGGCCCCATCGCCGCCACGGATCGTGCCGTTGTTGATCAGGGAGGCCGGGCTCGCGGCAGTGGCAAATGTTCCGAGGCTTACTCCCGCGCCACCGGGCCCCCCGGCGCTGCTTCCGCCTTGGATCAGCCCGTTATTGGTGATGGCGAGATCCCGGAGGGCATTGATGCCCTGGCCGCCGGCGGCAGCACCCGTGCTGACGCCGCCGGTCACCGTTCCGTTGTTCACGAAGGTCCCGGGTCCGGCAAATGCGACGCCTGAACTGGAGGTCGAGCTTCCGTCAGCCCCGCCGGTGATCGAGCCGTTGTTAACCAGCGAGGAGGGGATCAGGGTGTTATTGAACCAGAAACCGCGTTGGGCTGTATTTCCGGCGAGCGTACCGGAAAAGGTCAATGTCTGACCGTTGGTTGTCGTGGTCTGGAAGCCGGTCATGGTGAAGCCGTTGGTATTGATGCCGATCGGCTTAGTGATAGCGGGTAGAGTGGCAATCGGTCCCGTGATATCGCCAGTCAGCGTAATCGTCGCGCTGGCATCGCCGTCGGCATTGGCGGCCGTGACCTTGTTAAAGAAGTCGGTAGCGTCGCCGGCCGTGTAATCACCTGCCGACGCGGGGAAGGAGAGGCAGCATTGCAGTGCCAGCGCAGCGAGACTTGCGCCCGCAAAGAGTTTTGCTTTCCTGTCGACGACGCTGCCGCTCATGTCTGCCTCTGCAAAGTTGTTGTTAATATAAATACGATTTGAGGATGTACTTTTGTGCGCCGCTTCGGTCTGTCTAACAAGCGATCGGCTGATCACCGAGCGACCCTTGCTACGCCAAAGGCGACGGGTTGTTGCCGGGCGGCAACAAAACCGTCAAATGCGGACGGTTTTGTGGATCGATATGTTAGGGTTTTGGTAACCTCCGGGGCTGTCGCCGGCTCTCCCGCATTCCGTTGATGGCGCTAGGAGAACGACTGATGGTCGGATTGCATAACCTCAACAATGCGCTGAACCGTTAAGCGGAGCTCATAGTAATTTCGGTTGAATGCATTTCATCCCGCTTCTAAGTCGCTGAATTGTCCCCAGAAGGTCTCGACCTCTGGGGCCGCGAGTTCAATTCCGTCGAAGAGCTTAAAACGACGCGAGTGAGCGAAGACGACCGAAACCTGCCATTGCGTTCGTCATTCATTTGCAATTCTTCAGGCTCGAAATGGAGATGGCTATTGCTGCAAACGCACTCGTCCAAACCGTATGGATGCCGAAGTTCGGGATTGCGCCTCCGCCGTGCTTGAAAACATGGGCCTAACGGTATCGGATGCGGTTCGTATCTTGCTCACTCGGACGGCCAACGAGGGGTTGTAGGTAACGCGCAGCAGGGACGAGAGGTTTGCCCGCGACCGTGATTAGCGCTTGCCGAATGCGCGCAAAAATGTCTTCGTTGCCTCTCTTGCCATGCGGTCGACCTCCTCATCTGGAGTTGGACGGCCGATCTGTTGGTTGATCCGCAGGTCTGTTGCGAGCAGCGCCATGTACTGGCGCGCGGCAAGTGCCGGATCCTCTATATCGAGGTGGCCAGCCAGTGTGAGCTGTGCCAGGCGAGCCGCGATGGCAGGATACTTCTTGCCCGGTCCGTATTCCTTCCAGGTCTCAAACAATTCCGGAAATCTGCTGCCTTCGGTCTCGACGAGCTTGCGCAGCCAGCGACCATTCGGATCGCAGACCGCCTTACGCAGGAGCACCGCTGAAAATTCGGTCAGTTCCCTTTCGAGATCGATAGGGGCCACGGGAAATGTGTCCAACACGCGAAAGAAGCCAGCGCTCGATTTCTCCGTGATCTCCGCAACCACGACCTTGAATAGATTATCCTTGTCGCCGAGTTGATTGTACACCGTCTGACGCGACACGCCGGCTCTTGCAGCGATGGCATCGATGCTCGCCGCCGCGAACCCGTCCTCGGCAAAAACGTCTGCGGCCGCGTTTAGGATTGCCTGACGTTTGCTAGTGGCGGGCTGACTATTCTCGTTCTCGCAAGAAGCGGCTGCGGGCGAAGTTTTCATGACACCACCATATAGGACTTGACGGGTTGGACAATACTGTCCAAAATATTTTACAGGTCTGACGGAATAGCTCGAGAACCATCTCCGTCTTTCCGCCATCCCATCTATAATCGCCCACTTAGCCCCCGTCATATGCTTTCTATATGAGACTTCGCTTCTTCGCCCGGAGGATGGTGTGCGGGAAAGGTTTTTCCATGCAGAGCAAGAATTCCATTTCATCTCCAGTCGTCGGCGGCTCCCACCATGCCATCGTCCTTGGCCTTCTTTCTGCCGTCGGTCTCTTTGCCCTCGACATGTATCTGCCCGCGTTGCCGACGATCAGTCTGGATCTTCACGCTGATAGCCATGCAGTTCAGGCAAGCCTGATCTCCTTCTTCGCCGCCATGGCGGTGTCGCAGATTGTCTATGGTCCGCTGTCGGACATGTTTGGCCGCAAGCGGCCTCTGTATGTCGGTCTGGTGCTCTACCTTCTTGGCGCGATCGGCTGCGCGCTCTCCACCGACATTAGCTGGCTGGTCGCCTTCCGTTTCATTCAGGGCACCGGCGCCTGTGCCGGCGTCGTGATTGCCCGCGCCATCGTGCGCGACCTGCATACGGGGGCGGCGGCCGCGCAACTTATGTCGCGGCTTATGCTGGTCTTCAGTATCTCACCGATCCTGGCACCGCTCGCGGGCAGCATCGTGACAGTGTTCGGGAACTGGCGACTGATCTTTTGGGTCATGGTCTTCGCCGGCGTTGTCGGCTTCGTCGCGGGCCGCTTTTTCCTTGAGGAGACCCGTCCGGTTGCGGCTCGCAGTGAAAGCAGCCTCGGCGGCGCATTAAAAGCCTACGGGATACTCCTTAAGGACCCGTATTATCTCGGTCTAGTGCTTATGGCCTCCTTCGGCATGTCGAGCTACATGATCTATGTCGCCAACTCGTCCTTCGTACTCATCGGCCACTACGGGCTCTCTCCCTCGTTTTACAGCGTGGTCTTTTCGGTGAATGCTATTGGCTTCATCGGCATGTCGCAGATGAACGGCTGGCTTGCCCGCCGGATTGGTCTGCGCAAGGTGATTCGCGGTGCAGTTTCTGGTTATACGCTGACGATGTTGGCGCTGGCTGTCCTGATGGTCGGTGGCACCGATCGCCTCGACATCATGGCGGCCTTCCTGTTTGCGGGCTACGCTTTCCTTGGAATGATCGTGCCGAATGCGGCGGTACTGGCGCTCGAACACCACGGTCGCATCGCTGGTACGGCCTCGGCAATGATGGGGACGGTCCAGTTCATGACGTCGGCGCTGGTAGTTGGCATCAGCGCTATGTTTATGGACGGGACGGCGAGACCAATGGTGGTCATCATCGCCATCTGCTCGGCCGTTGTGTTCCTCCTTTCGATCGCAGTGCTGAAGAGCAGGTATGTGGTGGCGGCTCAATAGATCTTGGTGCCACCGATGACAGCGGCTCGTTGCAGGCCGCTCGCGCCGAAGCCTCTTCAGCCCGGGCGGAGTGCGCTTTCTAAAGGGGGTGACGCTTGGCGAAAAGGACCGTTGCTTAGCTGTTGTCGCGCGATTGATACGAAGGCGACGACCGCTAACTAGACCTGATGGGGCCGGCCATGGTCGCGGCCATCATCATTTGAGCGAGGCATCGCCGGTTCGTTCCTTTTAACTGCGGGAATTGAACGTAGCACGCGAACCTTCTGTCGAGAGGCTCAAAACTCCAGGTCAGGCTTGTCCGATGAGAGTGGCAGCCATGGGAAGGGGCATTGCGGTCACATCATTCTTCAACGGAACGCTTTCCTGACCCGGGTAGATAACTATGCGCCTTTCCGGCTGCAGATCCACGCATGCCTGGTAAAATCCTTTTTCGACCTTTGGAGAAAGACTGCGCTTGATCTCGATTCCCCATGGGCGCCCAGCCGGTGGTGTCAAGAGAAGGTCTATTTCCGCTCCGGCTGCTGTGCGATAGAAATTTGCGGATGTCCCCGCCGGAGCCGAAGCGATCATGGTTTCGACTGCAAAGGCTTCCCAGCTGGCGCCGGCAATTGGATGGCCAAGCAACTGTTCGGTCGTTCCCAGTCCGAGCAGGGCATGCGTGAGGCCGCTGTCGCGGACATAGACCTTCGGCGACTTAACGAGGCGCTTCCCGACGTTGGCGTGCCAGGGTTCCAGTCGTCGGACGAGGAGCAGATCGACGAGCAGGTCGAGATAGGAGGCGACGGTCTTGCCATCGACGCCGAGCGAGCGGGCAAGCTCGGCAGCGTTCAATAGGCCCGACTGATGATGGGCCAACATCATCCAGAAACGGCGCAGCGTTTCTGCAGGAATCCTTGGGCCGAGTTGCGGGATATCGCGCTCAAGATAGGTGCGGATGAAATCCTGTCGCCAGCGTAGGCTCACGCGATCGTTCGCCGCTAGAAGACTATCGGGAAATCCGCCGCGCAACCACAGTGTTTCGAGCTCCCTAGGAGGCACTTCCAAGCCGTCGATCGGATACATTTCGAGATAGGATATGCGCCCTGCCAGCGTCTCGCCAGATTGCTTCAGCAGGTCGACCGAAGCTGGACCGAGGAGCAGAAACTGTCCGCTTCGACGACCGGCGCGACGTCCTCGATCGATAAGTCCCCTGAGGTCTTGGAATAGGTTCGGCAAGCGGTGCACCTCGTCGAGGATGACGAGTTTGTCCTTATGCTGATCGAGGTAGAGTTCCGGTTCGGCGAGTTTTGCGCGATCCGCGTCGGATTCCAGATCAAGATAGATGGATGCTCGCTTCTTACTTACGTCCAGTGCAAGCGTCGTCTTTCCGACCTGGCGGGGTCCGATAAGGGCCACGGCGGAATTGGAATCTAGGAGCTCGTTTAGCACGGGTACGATTCGACGCGCAATCATCCTCGCATTTATGGAATGAGTTTCCAGAATTGCAAGGATAATTTGTTTGCGGGAGCGGCGGCTTTGGCTCTGCAATGGCCGATCTGTAGCGACTGACGACAGCGGCTCCGTGGGATTGCCCGACCACGCGCTCTCGACTTATCTCAATCCAGAATTTGCTTCATCGCAGCATCGGTCACGTACCAGGGTCTTACGACAGTAGCCGGGACACCGTTTGGATCAGTTTCTTCTCACTGTAAGGTTTGTCCAGAACAGCATCAAAGACGTCTGGGTGGGCGCGTCCAATGCTGCCTTGGGCCCCACTGACGAGGATGATTGGGATATGAGCCAGCTCGCCGTCCGCGCGCATCGCCTGCGCCAGCTCTAGACCGGTCATCAGCGGCATCATAAAATCGGTGATGACGAGGGATGGACGCTTCTCGCGCACGAGAGCGAGTGCTGTTTTTCCGTGCGAGGCGGAAGCAACTTCATAACCGGCGTCTTCCAGCATGATAGCCAGCACCTGAGCGATCAGAAACTCATCCTCGGCAATTACGATCAGTGGCATCTGCTTTAGCTCATGCTTTCTCTCAGACTTGTGGTTCGGAACTGACCGCGCTCGCCACTCCAGTTGTCGCTCCGGTCACCGGCTCAAGAGCAGAAATGACCTTCAATCCATTGTTGCCGAAGCCAAGCTCATGAATGACAGGTTCGTATTCCCTGTCCCTCACCTTCAACACCGAGATGGTGCGCTTGAAGCGGGAGTTGATCTCTACATGGCGCAGCATCACCAGATTATCCAGAAGGCTCGAAATTTCTGAACCGGGGGCCGTTACCGTCGGGCCGAAAAGATCGCGCAGTTCCCAGGTCGCAAGAGTAGTAACCCCTAGAGCGCGAAGTTCGTTCGTCAGGGCCGCAAAAAATTCAACGAGGCGCGAGGGATGGACCGCAGCCCGCTCGAAGCCTCCGAGCCCGTCGATCAGAAGGCGTTTGACGCCACGGGACTGGATCGCATCGAGAAGCCGATGACCGACCTTATCGAGGAGGTTCTCGGTCATCGGATTCCAGATCACGTCCAGGGCGCCCGATCTCATGGGCCTCTCGAGATCAACGCCGAGCGCTCGTGCCTTCCTCAGCAGGCGGGAAGGGGTTTCGTAGAACCCGAAATGCAGCGCCGGCTCGCCGGCGTTCGCCTGGCTCAGGAAATTAAGCCCCAATGCGGTCTTGCCGCATCCGGAGGGGCCGAACACCAGCGTCACGGAGCTTTCCGGCACTCCGCCGCCGAGCATGGCGTCAAAGCCGGCCGTTCCTGACACAACTTGTTTTGCGCCCGGGTCGTCGTCGATGGACTCCGTCGACTGGATGGCCTCAAGACGGGGATAAGCCACTAGACCCGCGGAGGTGATCTCGAACTGGTGATAGCCGCCAAGCCCGGCGCTTCCCCTCGACTTTTTCACCTGTAGGCGGCGTATGGTTCGCACACCGACAAGTTCATTGTGCAGCTCGATGACACCATCGACCATGGTGTGCTCGGGGCTGTCCTCAGGAATGCGCGTACTGGTCAGGAATAGGACGGTGCAGCCGGCGAAGGCAGCCTGGCTCTGAACCTCTGCCACGAAGGTTTTCACATCGAGATTGGTGTCGGCGCGATCACTGGCATTGAGGAGGCCATCGAAAACCAGCAGCGTTGCTCCCTGTCGGGCGATCTCCTGCCGGATAAGGCTGACGACTGCGGAAAGGCCCTCGTCGCGCAACGTCTGAAACACGCCGACGTAAGAGATGCTTAAGCCAAGCTGTGTTCGGTCAAAGAAGTCCAGCGTGCCCAGCGCCTGAAACAGACGATCATGGGTCTCCGCCAGCAACGTCACATACAGGACCTTGCCGCCGCGGGAGACGTTGGCAAACGCCACCTGGTTGGAGAAGATCGTTTTTCCTGCGCCGGGGTGGCCCTGGACGATATAGGAGGCACCTTCGACGAGGCCGCCGCCGAGGATGGTGTCGAGGCGGGGGATGCCAGTGGATAGTCTTGGGAGCTCTTGCATTGAGTGGGTCAACCGCTAGGAGAGAGTTATGGCACCGTAGGTCCCGCGCACGATATTGCAACAGCCAAGTCCTACAAAGTGCTTTATTTCACCTGCGGAGGAGCTATGTTTGTCGCGATGGGTGCGTGCCCCCCTCGTTCAGGTTCTTTTCGATTCAGATCCTGGGGTACAGAACGCCAATGGGAGACGGGGACTATGACGGGAAGGCGGCAGCGCCCAGGACGGGCTCGAGCGACTTGAAGCGAGTGTCAGGGCTTCGGCGGCCAGGGCAGATGCGGCGGCCTTTCTGGCGGCGATCGTTGAGTCCTCAGAAGGCTCCATCATCAGCAAGTCGCTGCAGGGGATCATTACCACCAAGCCGCCCCGTAAGAGCGACCAATTGACGATTACCGGTGATCCGGGTACTCGACCGCCGCCACACTCACCCTGACGAGGTGGCAAGTCGGAGGCCCGGTCAATACCCGTGACCGGGCCTCCGCCTTCGGCCAAAAATGACTGTCGCACCGGGAACTTTCGTAACGCCGCGAAGTATTATATTTGGGTCGCACGACGAAGGTTAGTTCAGCTCACAGTCTTCACAGCAGTCGGCGGCCCGTCCTAACTTCCCGACTCGCCCGCTTCGGCGGGCTTCTTTTTCCCCTCACGTGTTAGCGTTAGACACCCAGCCGGCATCCTGTTCTTCTCCTGGCAACAGGAGGCAAATCCATGAATTGTTTCCACATCGCATTGCAGCTCGACAGCGGGCTTAGCGGTGATTGTCATTCACTCGAACGGCGTCGTTCACACCGTGATGGACAGCAATGATTTCATGGATCTGATAGCCAAGGAGGCGCGCAGCGGGGCCTGACTCCGTGCGGGTGGTGGGGCGGCCCGAGCGGTAAAGAAAAGCTTTCCGCTGCATAGACTCCATCCGTACGGAAGCGTACAATTTACCCACCACCGGCAGATCTCGGCTTGTTGGCGCTGATGGCTGAGTGACGCGTGCACCCGCTAACTAAGTTAGGAAGGGGGCTAGCGTTGAGCCATCTGCATTTACCTGCCATTGATACCCTGAAAAAAGGTGCACGCGGCTACGCAAAGTCGGAATGCGACGCAGCTCGTCTAGTGGAGCGAACACTTCAGGTAATAGCTGACGATCCGTCCCTTTTGGATGGCCCCGATATCGATGAGGCCTTGCTTCATGTTCTTCACCACGTTGCGCAGCAAGATTTCCGGCCCACGTGAACGTGAACGATATCGGATCGGACTTGAGTCCGATTGACGCCAGGAGCGTCAGGGCTAGCTGGCCAAGAATGACGCGGATTGAGATCCTGATTGCGATTGCATTAACCCTGACCATGGTGTCTGTCGCCTATACGGTTGCGGAACTGTCGACGCTATTGGCCCCGTAGCTCCAGAACTTCCCTGGCTTTCGCATCGCAATTTCGGGGCGGGCGGCGCTGTCCATTTCTTCTGCTTGCGTTTGATCCTCTTCAACGGATTTGCGGTCAACTCGAACATCTTCCAAACGCGAGCGGTCTCCAGTTTTGGCCACGGGGGCGGACATTTGCCGAAACGACCCCATTTCGGCGGTACAGTGACTATCCGAACATGTACGCCGTTGAATTCGGCCTACGAATCCATTCACTACGACTGGCGGTTGTCGGTTTGATGCAACACCTCCCGCGCTTTTCAGGCGCTCCGAGCGTACTATCACAAAGGTCGTCGAGGATGCTGGTCTTGCGCGAGCGCCGTGCGCGGTTGATCGTCCAAACAATTAACGGATACCGCGGATGTCCTATTGAAGGGCCGGCCAGGACGACGACAGCGAAGAATACGTCACGGCCGTCAAAGCGTGCGCCGATGCCGTGGTGGGAAAAATCGGCATCGAAGAATTTCGGCAACCTTTCCTCAAGGCAGCTTCGAAAACAAACATCGCGACCTTGTTCCTTGCTTCCGGAAATGCGGCATGACGCGCTTTACGGCTTGCCATAATCGGTCTCACATAGCTTTCGTTTAGGGGGCCGCTGGACCGCCTCAATGCAATGGCGGTCTAACGCTTCGCGTTTCAGCATAATGAATGTCCCCAGATCCCCTGAAAGGACCACGAGCCCACACGGCGACAAGCCGATTGTGCTCATCGGAGAAGACGAATATTTGATCAAACGTAGTCTTGAAGAGGTCGTGGCGGACGCGGGTTTCGCGATCCTCGTCTTTGCAAATGCGGCCACGGTAATGCTCGAGTTCGAGAAGGACCCGGCTCACTTTTGCGCCTTGATCGGACCTGAGGATGCCAGGAAAAGCGGACGGCTGGGACTTCATCATGGGGCAGTCCTTCACGAACGTGCCTAGAGTGTCTGCGCCGTCCGTTCTGATGACTACGGTTTTTGGCATGCGCAACACATTTGTCGAGCAGCCAAACACTCAACTCTTGCAAGCACTTGACCTGCAGGCGCGGCGAAGACGCCCTCGAACAAGCCAAACGATGGCATGCTGGCTATGGGATGCACGAGATATTGCTTGCACATCTGCAGAACCGGCGATTGTAGAGGATGATAGCCAGCTTCGGATCCTGATCTACGGCAAGGCCACAAGTCGACCATGTTATGAGTAAAGACGTAGCAGACTCCTATAAAAACCAGGAGCGCGATCGCTCCAGCGATAGGCTGGACAGATTCACGCATTCAATGCAGTGCCGCCAAACGCTCATCTCGCCCAGTAGTCGTCCACAGTCTGTCGTAGATATCGCGTGAAGGTGCCGACGCAAATGTCCGCGCGAACCTTACTCGTCAAGCGAAAGCAGGATCCGTTCTAAAGGCATTAGGGTCGGATGACGCATCTTGGGAACAGCAGGGCGAACGATCGTTGGCCGCCAAAGGCTCTGTCCTCCCAAGCCGTACCTCCGCTTTCGCTAACTCCGCGCCGGCTGAAACAGTTCGACCAGGTTCCCGGACGGGTCAACCAGCAAAACCTGGGCTCCTCCTGGCCCGCGAACGACGTTGTTGCGGAACTGCACGCCGGCCGATCGCAGCCGTTCCACTTCGTTTTCGAGATCGTCGACGATCAAATGGATCCGGTTCCACCCTCCTGGACAGGGCAGCTCACCATCGGCCATCGGGCGGCCCGCTGAACTTGATGGCCCGCTCAAGAGCAAGCGAAGTGCGCCTCGCTGGACATCGGCGAAGGCAGGGGGATACTTGGAGATAACCGAAAAGCCCAGATGAGTGACATACCACTTGATCGAAGTTTCCACGCTTTCGACCATATAACGCACATTGACCGTCTCGTTTTCCATCTCGGCCTCGCCAGGTTCTGGAACGCCGGCAGGATAGCTAAAATTAACAGGGTAGGAAACTGGCTGATGCTGTCACTTTCGGGAGTGGTTCTGACGCGGGGCAGAGATCCGCTCAGAGGAACCTTAGCCCGATACCAGCAAGCGCTACAGGACTACTACCGCGGTGAGAAAAGACATCAACTCGTCAGCATCGATGCAGTTGTTACACCGTGACGCCTTCGGCGATGCAATCGTAGAGGCGCCGATCGCGCTACCCGAGCTCCAGCCGGAAGACCGTTTTCTCTTCATCCGACATCGCGGTGAGGGACCCTCCATGAGCCTTGGCAATCTCGCTCGCGATATAAAGCCCAAGGCCAAGCCCCTCCTTGCCGTCGCCGGCTTCTCGGGTGAACGGTTCAAAGAGACGGGTGAGGGCGCCCGGATGAATCGGGTTTCCGACGTTTTCGACAGCGAGTTCGAATCCAGCGCCGACCGACCCCGCGGAGATCTTGATCGGTCCGTCGGCCGCGCCATGGCTTATAGCGTTCGCAAGCAGGTTCGACGCAAGTTGTGCGATCTTCGGGCCATCGCAATCGACGTTGACCGCGAGCTGAAAATCGACCTCGATCTGCCGCTCGGGATGCGCGCCCGCGACTTCGTCGACCACCTGCTGAAGAATCGGGGCGAGATCTGTTTCCGTGCGATTGATTGGGATGCCGCCGCCGAGTCTGCCGCGCGCGAGGTTCATAACGTCGTCAATCAAGCCGGCCATGCGCCGGACGGCAGCGTCCATCAGCGGGATCACGCGCGCCTGCCGCTCATCGAGCTGGCCTTTCGCGAGAACGCGCAATCCCGCGGTGAACGCGGCAAGCGGGTTACGCAAGTCGTGCCCCAGAACCGCGATGAACTGCTCGCGTAAGACCGCGGTCTGGCGCTCGTCAAGGAGTGTCCCTTCCGCGTTTGTAAGCGCGTCGCGGGCCTGTTTTCGAGCCTGGCGGAGGTTCTGTTCGTACAGAAGCCGGTGGGATGCCCTGACGACGGCGATCCTGGTCAACACGGGACGACCTTCGGCGTCGCGACGCTCAAAGCCGTTGACGAGAACGGGGAGTTTGCCGCCATCCGCCGTCCTCATTTCCAGCATAACCTCCTCGAATGCACCAGACATGCGCAGCATTGGAGCAAGGTGGGTTTCGAGATAGATCTTGCCTCCAACAGTGAGGAGATCAGAAAATCGTTTGCCCACGACTTCAGCGGTTGTGAACCCCAGCCATGTCGCAAGGCGGCGGTTGACGCGGCTGACGATGCTGTCGGGGGTAATGATGATGTTGCCGACAGCGGTGTCTTCGAAGAGGCTTTCGTAATCATCCTGTGCTGCACCGCAAGCGCCGTCCCCGCACATTCAGGCCGCCTGACCCAAATAGGCCTCAATGGCCGCAATCGTTTCTTCCGGAGCACTCAGGTTGGGGCAATGGCCGGTCGCCTTCAGGATGACCAATTTACTGTTCGGGAGCTGTCGATGGACGTACTCGCCCACTTCGATAGGGGCAATTACGTCGCTTGAGCATTGGAGGATAAGCGTCGGGATCTCGAAGTCCTTTAACAGATCGCGACAGTCGGACAGAAAGGTCGCCTTGGCGAAGTGCCGGGTGATCTCGGGGTCGGTTCGGCAGAAGCTTTCCGTCAGTTCCTTCCCAAGTTCAGGTCTGTCAGGGTTGCCCATGATGACTGGGGCCATCTGTCCAGACCAACCGAGATGATTTGAATCCAGGAACTCCAGAAGCTCTTCGAGCTGCTCCTGACTAAAGCCACCGACATAGCCATCGCCGTCGACATAGCAGGGCGAGGGTCCGACCATGACAAGCGACCGGAAAAGATCGGGACGCTGCCTGGCGGCGATCAATCCGATCATCGCGCTAACCGAATGACCGACGAAGATGGCCTTTCCGATAGCCAGGGCATCGATGATTTCGACAAGATCGCCGGCGTAACCATCAAGCGTGCGGTATTTGTCAAATGAATAGGCAGACAAATCCGATTTTCCGGCGCCGACGTTGTCGAAGAGGACGATGCGGTAACGCTCCTCGAAGGCAGGGGCGACGTGACGCCACATGTTGCTGTCACATCCGAACCCATGGGCGAATACGATCGTCTCGTCGCGCGAGCCGCGTACGATGACGTTGTTTCTGTGCAAAATATCCATGAGCGACAACATAGTACATTTGCGAGAAATAGACACCGGCCCGATCCGGATAAGACAACGTACCGTGCATGCGCTGGCTGCGCGTTCGAACCCGCGCGCGATCATGGAGCCGCCAACCACCTCGCTGTTTCGACGGCCGCCACGGCCACAAGCACGGGGCGCCATTCTGGGGTTCAATTTCCGGCAAGGCGCTCGATTGGCTCGGCAAGCTCGATCCAATGTGGGCGATTGTCCCACCAATGAACATGATCGGGCGCAGCGAAGGACGGATCGGCGAATGTGCCACCTGCGATTATGACGGTGCCCGGAAAGTATGTTCCGGATCTCGAAAACCCGCCCCCACCGCAGATCCGGCAGAGGGCTTTCATCACATCAGGTTTAGTTTCGCCCTGTGGGTACCAAACGGAATACTCTCCGGAGGCGAGCCGGACATTCTCCTCACGGAACCAGACATTGTGCGCAAGAACGCTTCCGGATGCACGTTGACAACGCGTGCACGTGCAGGCGTGGTTGTGCACAGGATCGCCATCAACCTCGAAGGATAAAGCGCCACAAGTGCACTTCGCATAATAGGTGGGCATAGCCAGGTCCGGTTTTCCAACCCGTGTCGATCCCGACGACGCCGGGATACACCGCTTCTATCATAAATTGTCAACACCCTCGAAGGCAACAAACCTTTTCGGCGTTAATATGCGCTGAGACAAGTTGACCCGGGGGGCAATTCTCAGTGATATTTCCTGCACTCTCAGGTCAACTCAGCGCAAATTGACATTCTGATTTCTTCGCGGAGGGTCGCTCGTCATGCCACCGATGCTAGGTCCGACAAGAAGGGCATGGGAGGGAACATGAGACAGAACGGCGGCCAGGTTGGCCGCCATCTGGTCGAGCGACACCCGTTTGGCTGTCGATCGTCCAATCCCCGGCAAGTCCCACGTGGTCACCCGGTACATTTTCGACAGATCGCCCACCGCGTATTGCCAGACCGACTGGTCAAGCGACCATCCATGCGTCGGCAAAACAGGAGGAGCACCGATTCCGGACAATAGGTTTTTAAGTTTAGGTTCTCGCCATCGGGTCCCTTGATCATCATCCCGTCGTTGGCCTCGGTTCGTAGAGGAACGCCACCGCTCTTGGCGAACAACAGCAGTATGGCCGCTCGGCCGATGAAGGACCAAACCAGAAGGGGCATAGATGTAAGGAGGCGAACATGGTCGCTACCGCTCGAAAGTCGCAGCACAACGGTGGGATTGAGGTCGACAAGGCTGTCGTCGCCGACGTCCTTAAGGTCTTGGCGCGGCACAATCCCCGCCTCTCCAAAACAGCCCTTGCAGCAACAGGCAAGGTCGTGGCGGCGATCTCGGCCGCAACCGCGCGGCTGTCCGCTGAGCAGCAGCGACGGATTGCCGCCGACGAAAAGGAACTGGCCCAGGCTGTGGAGGCGGTTGTGGCTAGCTTGGCCGAAAAATCCGGTCGCAATCTCGAGGAGGTGCCGGTCGGAAAGCCCTTGGAGGTCAGCACCGGGCAGGGCCTCGGACAATCCTTGAACATCGAAGAGGGGCGTCGCCGCCTTGCCGAGTTTGCAACACCGGCTCGGATTGAGGAATGGGCGGGACCTGTTGCGGGTCCCGGCGACATAGCGAAGATGTTTGGCACGAAGCGGTCGACACTACACGATTGGCAGAAACGCGGGGCGGTGATCGGTCTGCTCAAGGGCGAGCGGAAACATGTCTTCCCCCTGGCCCAGTTTGTTGATGGTCGACCTGTCGAGGGCATGTCGCGTATCACGAAGATCATTTCCAATCCGCGCGTTGCCTGGCAGTGGTTGATCCAGACGAAGCCAAGCATCGGAGGAACGCCGCTCGACAGGCTCAAGAAAGGCCATATTGACGAGGTTGTGGATGCCGCTGCGCGGGATTTCGGCTGAACCGTGAAGCTCGATTCCAGCACCGTTGCCGATCTCGCGTTCGCGTTTCGGCCGCAGTCATATCTCCGTGTCATGCCGGTCGCGTACAAGGCGACGCCGCTTGGCATGGGTTTCGGGAATACCAGGTTTTCCAGCCCAGCCAGGCGTTCAAGCTCCTCTACATTGCGAGTGATTTGGCCACTGCCATCGCCGAGACGATTGTTCGTGACCGCTTTGAGGGGACGCAGGAACGTGTACTGGACGAGAGCGAAATCGAAGACTGGGGCGGTAGCCGAGGTGACGGCGACCGATCCGCTTGTTGTTCTCGACCTTAGCACGACCGGGCTGCTGAAGTTGGGAGTCAGCACGGATGCGGCTCGGGCGAAGGAGCATCGCGAGGGACGGAAGCTGAGCGAAGTCGTCTATGGCTCTTTCGCCGTCGACGGCTTGCTTTACTCTTCCCGCCTCACGGCGGCGGCATGCGTTGCGGTCTATGATCGCGCTGCCGGATTGAAGCTGGCCGCTTCTCCAGCCGTGGAACTGGTTCGACAGACGGATCTCGTCCGCGCCTTGCAGTCGCTTGGCGTATCGATCCGGGCCGGACGATAGCGCGGTAGCCTTTAGGCTTATTCGATTATCGCAAGCGGTTTTGCGGTGTGGCTCGCTGCAGGCGCTTTATCGCTTCGGTCCGAAAGTCTGGACGATCTCGCAATTCGCAAGTGAAGGCCGCCGGACCATCACTACTTGACTTGCCGAAATTCGTTTTGAGATGGGGCTCTGAATAGCCATCTTGTATGCGATGGCAACCGGACTAGGCGGATATTAAAGGCCCGATCAAAAGCTTGCCGCGCGCCTTCTTAACCGATCGACGCGACAGCTCAGCGCCACCGAAATCGGACGGGATTAATCCCGAGCGGGCCTCTGCGACCCTGGCAGCGGTCGAAGCTTCTGAAGCCGAAGCCGCTTTCGTGCAACAAGCCAGGGTGCAATGCTGAATTCGGAACGACGAGGGTCGGCGGCTGGATTGCCACTTTTCTGCACAGGCCAGCTCATCTTCTGACAGGGCGGCACTCTTTGGGTCATGCAATGAACACCGGACCCTTGCGGCCGAACCGCCGCCCTAGGCCTACTACGGCCTCGACACTGACGACGGCAACAAGACCTTCGAGATTAGCGTCGAATCCTCGCTAGCATGTCACTCTTCGATGCGCTGTTGAGTCTGCCGATCGAAAAAGTGAACCTTTGGGCTACACAAGGACAGTTTTACGCGCTGCTCTGGAACGAGTTCGACACGTTCACGGACTACCCAAGTTAGCTCCTTGCCCTCTACCTCCACGGCAACATGCGTCTCGGAACCCGTTGGTTCGACCACCTTCACAATCGCGTCCACGCCATCTTCACCGCCGAGAGCGATGTCTTCCGGACGAATTCCGAGCACCAACGGCCTGCCCGCCGAGGCACCCGGAGCGTGCGAGAGGTCTACTCGCGAGCCGCCTGCGAGGGTCAGCGCTGGGCTGCCGGAATTCCCCAGGGTTCCCTCGAGGAAGTTCATGGCTGGCGATCCAAGGAAGCCTGCGACGAAGACATTGCGCGGTCGATCGTACAGTTCGAGCGGGCTGCCGATCTGCTCCACCCTGCCGCCCTGCAGCACGACGATCTTGTCGGCCATGGTCATGGCCTCGATCTGGTCATGCGTGACATAGACGATCGTCGTCTTCAGGCGCTGATGCAGCGCCTTGATCTCGGCCCGCATTTTTACGCGCAGTTTGGCATCGAGGTTCGACAGGGGCTCGTCGAAGAGGAAGACTTTCGGATCGCGAACGATGGCGCGGCCCATGGCGACGCGCTGGCGTTGACCACCGGAAAGCTGTGCCGGCTTGCGCTCAAGCAGAGGCTGCAGGCCAAGAATGGCGGCGGCTTCCGCCACCTTCCTGTCGATTTCCACCCGCTTGGCACCGGCAAGTTCCAACGCAAAGCCCATGTTCTGGGCGACCGTCATCTGCGGATAGAGTGCGTAGTTCTGAAAGACCATCGCGATATTGCGGTCCTTCGGCTGTAGATCGTTGACGACGCGTCCGCCGATGCTGATCTTGCCGGCGCTGATATCTTCAAGACCGGCAATCATGCGCAATAGCGTTGATTTGCCGCAGCCAGACGGACCGACAAGGATGACGAACTCGCCCTCGGCGATGTCGACATCGATACCATGGATGATGTCGACCGCGCCGAAAGACTTCTTGACGTTCTGGATGTTTAAGCCGGACATGAGCTCCTCCTAAATCCTCAGCGCTTCCTGCGCACGCGCAGCGCCTGATGCGGCTTGCGCGGAAGCTTGACACCGAACGCGGCGTCGGGCTTGCCGCCGCGCACGATCGCGCCGTGACGGGTTGGATGCGGGACGGGTGCTGCGACCTTTTCGGCAGGGGTGATCGTCATCTCCCAGGTGTCGATGATATCGACGTCATAAGTCGTGCCTTCGAGCGGCAGGCCGGATGACCAGATGATCGGCTGGTGTTCGCCGAGATAGATCAGCCGGAAATCGCCGTCGCCATCTCGAGCACCCGAAACGCGCGACCAGGGCCATTCGCCGAGAATGCCCAGCGGTTCCAGCCCGTGTTTGACGTCGGCCTCGAGCAGTTCGCGCAGGAACCCGATGCGCTTCCACGCCTCGCCGCGCAGTTCGCCGCCCTTGGCCCACCAGATCAGGTCGTCGGGGTGGGAATAGGTTTCGCCATGGCCGGCATAGCCGCCGCGCGTCACGGTGATCCAGTAGCGGTGCACCAGCTCCTGCGCCGAGAGATTGCCCCAGGACTGCAGGATATCGCCTTCATATTCCGGCTCGTCGTTGATTACGGGCTTGCCATAGGCATTGCGCCATTCCTGGGTGCGCTTGACATCGGGGTTCTGTATGCAGGTATGGGTCACCCAGGGTTTGCGATGGTCGAAATTCGCCGTAACGTCGCCATTATGGATCGAACGCAGATGCTGGTACGGATCGTTTTCCTCCAGGATGTGGAAGTAGCGGTCCCACTGCTCCATCGGCTTGGTGTCGATCAGGAAGTCATATTCATTGGCGAGCGACCACCAGACATTCCGGTAGGCGGCAAGTCGCGCCGCGAGATAGGCGACATAGCGGAAATCCTGCTCGGCGGACATGTCGGCATAACCCCAGCGGTCATAGGGGTGGAAGATGATGATGTCGGCCTCGATGCCGAGCGCGCAAAGGGCCGCAACCTGCCTGTCGAAATGCTGGAAGAGGGCAGGGTTCGGACGGTCGAAATCGAGTTTGCCGTCGGTGCCAGTTTCGAAGCAGGCATGTAGGGGCTCGTTGGTGTTGTAAGGATAGTCCTTCGGGAAGACGCCCATGCGGATCTTGTTGAACCGGGTCTTCTTCAGCGTCTCCAGTGTCTGTTGCTGCATTTCCAGCGGCTGATGTGTCCACGCGTAGCAGGTCGTGCCGAAGGAGAAGAAGGGCGTGCCGTCGGCGTAACCGAAGTGGAACTTGTTGCGCACGCGCACTGGACCGTGATTGCCCGCCGAAGGCGCGGTCGCCGCAAACGATCCCGTCTTGCCGTCGAGCGCCGCCGTCTTCGAGCGCGTCCTGAAGGACCATTCGCCTTCGGTATCCGGCATGAAGCGGATGCGGTAGGTGCCGTTGCCGTCATAAAAGCCCGGCACGCGAACCTCGCGGCTCTTGTGCGTAAAAACGGCATCGAATGCCACGTCGAGATAGGGATTGCCCTCGGCCGGGCCGGCAAAGGCCGCCTCGAACACACCCCATTTTTCGACTGCTGCATCGGACATAAGTCTCTCCTCGTAGAACAAGATTTCGGTGTCAGCCCTTGACGGCACCGGAGGTCAGTCCGGACACGAAGTAGCGCTGGAACATGAGATAGACGATCGTCGCCGGAAGCACGGTCATGACGATCGCGGCGTTGAGCTGACCGTAATTGCTGGAGAACTGCCCCTGGAAAGACATGAGGCCGAGCGGCAGCGTCCACATGTGCTGGTCCTGCAGGAGGACGAGCGCCATGGCGAATTCGTTCCAGGTGGAGACGAAATCGAGGATCAAAAGGGCGGCGAGAACCGGCAGGCAGACCGGCAGAAAGATGCGCCGGAAGATGGTGAAATGTGTCGCGCCGTCGATGAGTGCTGCCTCGGAGAGTTCCTTCGGAATGCCCTTGAAGAAGCCGTGCAGGATGAAGACCTGGTAGGGAACGCCGAAGGCGATATAGGGCAGGATGACGCCCGGATAGGTGTCGATCAGTCCGAAGGCATTCACCAGCGTGAAGAGCGGTGCCAGCATCACCTGAAAGGGGATCATCGTGCCGAAGACCACCAGCAGCAGGAGCGCCTTGCTGATCTTGAGCTTGATCTTGGCGAGCGCATAAGCCGCCATCGCCGATAGCGCCAGGCCGAGCGGCACCTTGATGACGGTGATGATGACGCTGTTGAAGAAGGAACTTGCGAAATTGCCGCGGCTCCAGGCGTCGGCATAGTTCTGGAAGGCGAGTTCGGTCGGTGGCATGAAGGCGCCGGTGCTGGTAACGGCCGCCTGTGTCTTCAGCGAGGTGAAGACGATGAAAACGAAGGGCGCGACCCAGATCAGCGCCACGAGGACGAGGGCGATCCACAGGCCGATGAGCACAGGATCGCGCTTCAGGCGCAGGGGCTTGATATCGGTGTCGATATCATCAGCTTCGGCGGGTAGAGCTGTCACGCTTCGACCTCCTCATGCTTTTGCGTCCAGCGCAGATAGGGAATGACGATCGCCATGGTGATCAAAAGCAGGACGACGGAGATCGCAGCACCCCGGCCGAAGTCGAAGATCTGCATGGCCTGGGTGAAGGCCCAGAGCGCCAGCATTTGGGTCGACTGGGCCGGCCCGCCGCCCGTCAGGCCGTAGACGATATCGAAGGCCTTCAGCGACGAGATGATCGACAGCACCAGCACGATGGTGATGGTCGGGCGCAGCGCCGGCAGGGTGACATGTTTGAACACGGCCCAGCGGCCGGCGCCGTCGATGCGGGCGGCCTCGACCAGCGTCTGCGAGACATTCTGAAGACCTGCCAGGAAGAGCACCATCGAAAAGCCGACGGTCTGCCAGAGATAGGCGATAAAGACGGAATAGAGCGCAATGTCCTTGTTGCCGAGCCAGTCGTTGATCCAGGTCTGCATACCCCATGCGGTCAGCATCTGGCTGAACAGGCCGAAGAAGGGGTCGTACATCCACTTCCACATGGTGGCGACGGCGATCGGCGCGATGATAACAGGTAAGTAGAAGATTGCGCGCAGCCCGTTGCGGCCGAAGATCTTCTGGTTGAGGCTGAGCGCCAGGAGAAGACCGACCAGCGGCGGGAAGATCAGGCTCATCAGCGTCCAAATCACGGTATTCTTGAAGGCGACCCAGAAGACCGGATCGCGCGCGAAGATCGCTGAATAATTTGCAAGGCCGACGAAGGGGCGTTGCGGATCGAGCCCGTTCCACTTCTGAAAGCTGATGATGACCACGTTCAGCATCGGATAGAGCGCGAAGATCGCGTAGATCGCGAGCGCGGGCGCGAGCAGGAAGACAGCCTGCACGCGGGGATCATGTGTTGTCTGGCGCAAGGACATTCTCACCTCCGGGGCAGGGCATCACCCCGCCGGTCTTGCGGATGCGGCGCCAGCCGACCGACACGATGTCGGCCAGCCGGCGTCTCGGGAGGGGTCAGGTTCTGCCGGCGATGAAGGCTTGCATCTGCTTGGCAGCTTCAGTCGGTTCGATGCTGCCGGAGGCAACATCGTTGATGACGCGGAAATATTCCGTCGTCACGTCAAGCGGGAAGGCCTGGTCGCCGTTCATGTAGATCTTGCTGTAGGTCTTGAAGATATCCAGCCACTCGGCTTCCAGAGGCTTCTGGTTGGTGTATTGGACATTCTTGTTGACCGAGATCGAACTGATCTGGCCGACGAGATCCTGCTGCACCTTCGTCGACAGGAAATAGTCGATGAATTTTGCAGCCATGTCCGGGTTCTTGGTCTTGGTGCTGATGTAGTTGTATTCAGCAAAGCCGTAGAGACGGTTGGTATTGGTCGGGAAGGGGAAAATCCCGTAATCGTCGAGATTGGCGCCACTGCCGGAGAGCTGGCCGACCAGCCAGTCGCCTTCCAGCATCATGGCCGCACGGCCTGCGGTGAAGAGACTGTAGGACTGCTTGTTGTCGATGCCCATGAAGGGCTGAAGCGTATAATCCTTCGTCCACTTGGCGAATTCGGTGAATGCGTCGGTGGCGCAGGGCTCCTTCGACCAATCGAGCTTCATCAGCTTCAGCTGGTCGTGCTTGTCCGCACCGCACTTGGTCTCGAGGATCACGTCCATCAGGCGCATGACGTGCCAGTTGACCGTGCCGCCGAAGGTAAAGCCGGGAATGCCAGCTGCCTTGAGCTTGTCGGCTGCTGCCAGAAGCTCGTCATAGGTCTTCGGCTCTTCGGTGATGCCGGCCTGCTGGAAAAGCTTCTTGTTGTAGTAGACTGCTTCGCCTTTAAAGGTGAAAGGCGTGCCGTGTTTGCCGCCTGGATAGAGATCGGCAAAGGCCGCAGCTGACGGCAGCAGTTCGTCGTTCCACTTGTATTCGGTGTAGTACTTATCGAGCGGCAGCGATAGGCCGGCCTTCACGTATTCCCCGCCGAGGCCAAGACCTGCCCAGCTGAAATAGATATCCGGGCCGCGGTTGGAACCGGCAGCCACGCGCAGCGCCGTCTTGTGCTCGTCGACGGCACGCTGGACGATCTCGATATGAGTTCCGGGGTTTGCCGCTTCGAAGTCGCTGGCAACCTTCTTCAGCGCTACGTTGGCGGCATTGTTGTCGAAGTTCAGCGTCCAGAGCGTGATGTCTTCAGCCTTGACGGGGGTGACCGCGATAGCCGCGAGCGCGATGGCGGCCATAGATGAAGACTTCAATTTCGCAGAAAGCGTCAGCATTACGTCCTCCTCTTGTAAGCTGGTCCTCTTCTTGCAGCAAGCTCATCAACATGTCAACTGGTATGATGACATAACCATGCGAGGGCTGCTCACATTTATGACCCGGCATCGAATGCGGCCGAATAGAAAGACCAGCAGCGACGAGGAGCTGGCGCCTTCACATCGAACGGGCTTCGACCGGATCAGAGGGCGACGTCAATCGCTGCCGAGCCGAAAGCGCCGAGCGTCAGGCTTCCCTTCTGCGAAGCCGGCCGGAATGCGCCGAAATCGATGCCTCGCTCCTCCGCCGTCAGATTGACGACATGAAGCGTTGGGCCTGACTGGAAGGCCAGAATCTCTGATGGCCGAGCGGAGGTGCAGCCGCGCCAGGATGTGCCGGCAAGGCGCGAGAGCAGCTTGACGACGTTAAAGAGCGGCCGAATGCCACCTTCGATGGTCGGCTCGCCCTTGCCGGCAACCAGTCCGAAGGGACCAGTCAGCGCCGACAGGGTAAGGCATTCGATATTGGCGTCTAGCACGCGGATTGCGTAACCGAGCGCAAACGCTTCCGCGAAGCGACCATTGTGGCGCGGATCGCGGTTTGCCATGGGAATGCGCCTGCCGGCGGGATTGTCCATCGTGCGGCTGCCATAGGGGTTCTGCCGCATGGGAATAGTCGAGGGGCCAATCCGGTAGGGCTTGTCGCCATAGATGGCACGCACCGAACGGGTGATGAAAGGCAGCGCCTCCAGCGTCTGCATGACGCTGAGATCATCGGCGGCATGGACGATCGGGTTGGTGCAATGGCTGACGAAGCCGAGGCTGTCGGCCGGCACGCGCTTGCGATTGAGTTCGGTGAAATAACTGAGCATGCCGCCTCCGATGCGAATGCCGGCGAAAGCCTCGTGCGCTGCTGCATAGACCTCTTCGAGCGGCGGACATTCCGGCCACTTGCTGCCCGGAGGCGTCGACTGCCGGTCGACGGAAGGCGAGATCAGGATAGCGGTCGGGCGGAAGCCCGCAGCCTGCATCTGTCTGGCAATCTCATGGGTCTCGGAGGCCGGTGCTAGTTTGCAGGGCAGGGCGATCTCCAGCGTCGAGCGGCCGCGGTGAACAGCGGCGACCGCCGCGAAATCCCTGAATGCCTGTGCGTCATGCCCCGCATCGGGATCGAAGTGGAAGAGCAGTTCCTGCGGCGCAATGTCGGACAGGAGGTCGCGAGCGACAAGCGCTGCCTTGGCTTCTTCGGGCGTGACGATCAGGCCGATATCAGGCATCGTGCCGCGCCCCTCGCCCGGTTCGAGCCTGATCGTGCGGTCAGCGCGGTTGGCTGGCCTCTGCCCGCTTCTTGTGTCGTGAATGGAAAGAACGATCCGCTGGCCCACCAGTTCGTTCGCCGCAATCCGGTAGGGCCAAGGCAGCGCCAGCGGGCGCACATAGGTTTTGTAAGAAGCGTCCGACCAGTTGCGCTGATCCTCCATCTCGAACGTGTCGCCTTCCATGCGGCAATCGGCCGATACGCCCGGCAGCACCTGATGGGTAATCGCCCGCATATCCTTGAACGGTTGCCAGGGGGCGACCTGATCGGGGAAACGCGTCTCGCTGACGCCGCCATCGACATGCTCGACCTTGGCTGGGCTGCCGGCAATGCCTGCGATCGGGTGCAGGATGCAGAAGCCGCAGCGGTTGGTTTCGAAACCGGTCGACGAGAGCGCTCCTGCTTCGAAGGTCAACTCCCGTTCGGTTGCGGCAATATGCACGGAAATGGCAAGTCTGGTATCGTCAGGTCCCGTGCAACGAGCGATATAGCGGACGGAAAAGCTGCCATTGTCCTGCTCGACCCAAAGATCCTCGATGGCGGGGCTGTAGGTGCCCCAGTCGCGGTCACGCACCAGATAGGAGACGGCGCGCAGCACCTCGACACCGTCATAGCGAATCGTCCGCAGATTCCCATTGGCAAGATCGGCAGACAGGTGTCCGGCGACGAGCTTGACAGGATGCTCTTCGGCCTCACGCGTGCCGTAAAGGGCGAAGACGTCCGTAGTCATCTCAGCATCGCCTCCACGTCGACGGTCTTGCCTGACGCGGCACTGTCATAGGCTGCCTCGACAAGGGCGAAGGTCTTCAGGTTGTCGGCGCCTGACGTTGCCGGTTCGCCACCGGTCTGCAGCCTGTCGATCCAATGTTTCTGGATCGCATAAACGCTTTCCTGGATATTGTGCCAGGGCCGCGATGCCCAGGAGAGCAGCTGCGGCGAAGCATCGGAAACGACGGTACCCGCCGCATTGGTGACTTCGAGCCGGTAGCCAACGGAGAGACGGATCGTTCCATCGGTGCCGTCGAGCTCGATCAGCGTTTCGGGAAAAGGCTCCGTGGCGAGCTTCGTGGCGTAGCTGATATCGACAACAGAGGTCGCACCATTTTTGTGGTCGAGCAGGATGGTCGCGACATCCTCGCCCTTGATCTTTGGATTAACGCGCTTCGTGCGGGCCGAAAGCGTCGTGACGTCGCTGAGGATGAAGCGGGCGATGTCGAGCGTATGGATGCCGAGGTCTTCGATGATGAAGCGTTCGCCTTCGGCAAGGTACGGCTGGCCCGAAAACACGTCATAACCCGAGCGGAAGGAGAAGCGGCCCCAGAAGGGCGTACCAATCGCCTTGCTGTCGAGAAGTCGGCGAACCGCCTGGATCGGTGTCTGCCAGCGGAAATTCTCGTGTACCATCAGCGGAATGGCGGCCTTCCGGCAGGCCTCGACCATCGCCTTGGCATCGGCAAGCGTTTTGGCGAAAGGCTTCTGGCAGATGGCGGGGATCTTGTGGCTGGCGGCAAGTTCCACCAGCACCCGGTGGCTCTGGACCGTGGTGGCGATATCGACGAAATCGAAACCGCCATCGGCAAACATGACTGCGGCGTCGCTATAGCGCCGTTCGATGCCAAACTGATCGCCGACGATCTTCAACCGTTCAGAATCGCGATCGCAGATCGCCACGATCGCGGCACCCTCAACGTCCCTCCATGCATGCATCTGATTGATCGCAAAGAAGCCGCACCCGATCAGAGCACCTTTGAATTCAGCCATTTCAACCCGCCTTTGCCATCTGCATGAGAGTCACGCGCTGCTGCAGCCGTCGCTGCGCCTGATCGACGACGACCGCGATGATGATGACCAGACCCTTGATCACCATCTGCCAGAAAGAGGAAACCCCCATCATGACGAGACCGTCGGAGAGAATGCCGATCACGAAGGCGCCGATGATCGTGCCGCCGATCGTGCCGCGTCCGCCCGACATCGAGGTGCCGCCGAGCACGGCTGCGGCAATTGCGTTGAGTTCGAAGCTTTCGCCCGTTGCCGGATGCGCGGCCATCAGCTCCGAGGAGATGACGATGCCGACGATCGCGGCGCAAAGGCCGGAGAACATGTAGACGAAGATCTTTACCAGATCGACGCGTATGCCAGACATGCGGGCGGCTCGCTCGTTGCCACCGACAGCGAAGATATGGCGGCCGATCGGTGTCGAGCGCGCCACATAGGCAGCGACGAGCGCCAGGAAGATCAGAATCCAGATGGAGACGGGCAGGCCGAGGATGCGGCCGGCGCCGAAGAAATCGAAACCGGTCGTGGCATATTCCGGCCGGCCGAGAAGGTTCGGGAAGGTCTGACCGTCGGAGGAAAGCAACGCCAGGCCGCGGGCGACATAGAGCGTGCCGAGGGTTGCAATGAAGGGCGCGACATTGAGCTTGGTGATCAGGAGGCCATTGATCAGGCCGATGATGAGGCCGATCGAAAGTGTGATCAGCACGATTTCTACGAGATTGAAATAGACCGTATAGCCGATCGGCAGTTCGACGCCATAGAGGATCAGGCCGCCAGCGACCATGCCGCAGAGGCCAACGATCGAGCCGACAGAGAGGTCTATGCCGCCGGTGATGATGACGAAGGTCATGCCCATCGCCAGGAAGGCGTTCAGCGCGACATGCTTCGACATCAGAATCATGTTTGCAGTCGAGGTGAAGTTCGGCGCGAAGATCGAGAAGAAAATGATGACGGCAAAGAGCGCGATGAAGGTTCGAAGCTTCATCAGCGTCAAAAGGAAGGAGCCGTTCGCGCCCTTCTGCGCGGAGGTGGATGCGGTAGCCGCCGTCATGACGCGAGTTTCCCTTGATGTTCGTGCCCCTTGGCCGAGGCCGCGATAATGGCGTCTTCAGTCGCGTGCGCGCGCTCGAAGACGGCGATGAGATGGCCGTTGCTGAGCACCGCGATGCGATCGGAAAGCGCCATGACCTCTTCCAGGTCGGAGGTTGAAAACAGGATGGCGAGACCATTGGCGGCAAGCCGGCGCATGGTGCGAAAGACGTCTGCCTTGGCGCCGACATCGATGCCCCGGCTTGGCTCGTCCATCAACAGAACCTTCGGATTGGTCATCAGCGCCTTACCGATGACGACTTTTTGCTGGTTGCCGCCAGACATGGAGGTCACCTCGAAGTCCGGGTTCGGCGCCTTGATGGAGAGATCGCGGATCGCTTCGGCGATGGCGTTCTTTTCGGCCCTGGCATCGATGTGAAAGAGACGCGTGAAGCGGCCAAGGCTGGCGAGCGTCAGGTTCGATGCAATGGAGAGAACCTGCACCAGCCCCTCGCGCTGCCGATCCTCCGGGATGAGTGCCAAGCCGCGGCGGATGCGTCGCGTCGTATCGCGGGCACGCACTTCCTCGCCGTCAATGAAGATCTTGCCGGTCGAATGCGTATGTCGGCCGATGACGCATTCAAAGAATTCGCTGCGTCCGGCACCCATCAGCCCGTAAATACCGAGGATCTCGCCGGCCTTGACCGACAGCGAGACATTGTCAACCGCAAGCCCACCCGTCGGGCGCGGCAGACTGATATTTTCGGCGCGGAACATCTCCTTGCCGAGTGCATGATCCCCGGATTTGGCAAAATCCTTGGCATCCGAGCCGATCATCGAACGCACAATCCAGCGGGTATCGATATCCTTGACCATCGCCTGACCGGTGATCTGCCCGTCACGTAGTACGGTGATGTAGTCACCGATCCGCATCAGTTCTTCCAACCGGTGCGAGATATAGACGATTGCCACGCCTTGCGCCTTCAGCTCGGCGATCACCTTGAAGAGGATCTCGACTTCGGCGGCCGACAGCGCCGACGTCGGTTCGTCCATGATGAGGATGCGGGCGTTCAGCGACATCGCCTTGGCGATTTCGACGAGCTGCTGCTGGCCGATCGGCAGATCCTCGACCATGGTCTCGGCATCGATGCCGGCATCAAGCCGCTCGAGGAATTCGTTGGCCTTGCGGACCTGCTCCTTATGGTCGATGCCGATGATGCCGCGGGTCAGTTCGCGCGCCGCAAAGATGTTTTCGGCAACCGACATATTGGCGAAGAGGTTGAGTTCCTGAAAGATCATGCCGATGCCATGCGCTTGCGCGTCGGCCGGGCTGTCGAAGGAAACGGTTTCGCCGTCGAGGATGATGCGCCCGAGTGTCGGCCGCTCGACGCCGGCGATGATCTTCATCAGCGTCGATTTGCCGGCGCCGTTTTCCCCGACGAGCACATTGACGGCGCCGCTCCGCAGTTCGAGATTGGCGCGCTTGACGGCGACAATACCCGAATAAACCTTCGACACGTCGTCAAGGCGCAGAATGATATCGTCCTTCGCGGCTTCGGCCATGATCATTGTCCCACCGTCAGCGCTGAGGGGGTGACGAGCGGCAGATCGCTGCCCGAGGGCAGCGGGAAGGCACCCGTCACGGTCACGGCCTTGCCGACCAGCCCGTCGCGCGGGATCGCCGACAGGAATGCGGCGTTCGCCTTCTCATTGAAGGACTTGCCGAATTGCGCCCATTCGATCTGGTTCTTGAATTCGTTGAAATTGACGAAATCCAGCGTGTCGCGCAGTGCGGTGCCTCGAATGGCCGGACCGATCTGCACCTTGGCATCCGCCTTGCCGTCTCCGTCGGCATCGACATCAAGTGTTGCCGCACGCGAGGCCGTATCGGCGGCAACGACCTTGCCGGTAAATTTCACCGCATAGGTCCAGGGCGAGCTCGCCTGCTTGTGCGGATTGCCGTATCTCTCGCCGGCCTGATCGGGGCTCGAAGCGGCCAGCGCCACAACGTCCTTCAGCTCGCCGGCATGCTTTTCATAATAGGCAACGACCTGGACCTGCCATATGGCCTCGACCTTGGCATTCGGATCAAAAGCGCTCTTTGCAGCGGCTGCGGCCTTTTCCTCCGCAGTCGGTGTCTTGATAATCTTGCAGCCGGGCAAAGCCGCCGCCACGAGAGCGGCAATCAGGGCGAGCCTGATCCTCATCATGCTGTCAACCTCGAAATCTATGAGAACAGGTTGCAGGGAGCACGGTCTTCCGCGCTCCCTGCACCAATCGGTCCGCCTTATTTTGCCAGTGCGAAAGTCTCGAGCTTACCGGCGTTGTCGGCATTGATGAGGACGCAGTCCATGAGCTGCTTTTCTTCCTTCGGCGCCGTCTTGTTCTTGATGTAGGCGTCAGCCTGTTCGACAGCCATCTGGGCCTGTGCGTAGGCCGGCTGCAGCACGGTTGCCTTGATGCCGCCAGCCTTGATGGAGTCACGCACGTCATTCGAGCCGTCGAAGCCGACGACGATCACATCCTTGCGTCCGGCGGCCTGGAGAGCGGCGATTGCGCCCATGGCCATCGTGTCGTTGCCGGAGATCACGCCCTTGATGTCGGGATTGGCCTGCAGGATGGTTTCCATCTTGGCATAGGCTTCCGTCTGGCTCCAATTGGCCGACTGCTTGGCGACCGACTTCAGGTCCGGATAGTCGTCGATGACATCATGATAGCCCTGCGAGCGGATGCCGGCATTGGTGTCGGACTCCTTGCCGACCAATTCGACATAATTGCCCTTCTCGCCCATGAGCTTGACGAATTCCTGCGCGCCGAGCTGGGCGCCCTGATAGTTGTTGGAAACGATCTGGGCGACGGCCACACCGGTCGCATTGATTTCGCGGTCGATCAGGAAGGAGGGGATGCCGGCGTCCTTGGCCTTTTTGACGGCGGCAACCGAAGCGTCGGCACCGGCATTGTCGAGGATGATTGCCTTGGCGCCGCGGCCGATGGCGGTATCGATCATTTCGGACTGCTTGTTGGCATCGTCGTCATGGGTCATGACGAGCGCTTCATAGCCGAGTTCCTTGGCCTTGGCCTCAGCTCCGACGGCTTCCGCCTTGAAGAAGGGGTTGTCGTGAGCCGGCGTGATGATGGCGATCAGGTCAGCCGAAAAGGCCGGCATGGCGACGCCAAGCGAAAGCGCGCTGGCGAAGGCGGCAAGGGTCAGTCTGCGGGTAAGCTTCATGGTTTCTCCTCCCAGGTTTGACGCATGGTCGAACCAACCCCGGTTCGGCTAAAATCCATGCGAAAAAGAAAACCGGCCCGTCAAAATCCCCACGCGGGCCGGTAGAGCGACATGGCCGCAGCCTTGTCGCGGCATTGTCAGGTGATGCGCCGGATGCTGTCGGCGATCTCCTGAGGTTCGAAGACCTTCTTCCAGTCGTCGCGCATGAGGGCCGGAATGCCGAATTCGATCGCCTTGTTGCAGGCATCCGAGAATACGCCGTCGACCTCCTTGAAGATGACGGCGCCGAGCACGTTCATGTGGCCGAGCAGGAAGTCGCGGGCAGCTTCCGCCGGAACGCCGCGCGCAATACATTCGTCCATTGCCTGTCGCATGATGACGAGCAGAGAGGCGCAGACAGTTTCCGAAAGGCCAGGCTCGAGCATCGCCATCTGCTCGACGGTGACGCGGTGCGAGCGCATGACCGGAGCCCAGATCACTTTGGCGATCTCTTCGCCGAGGCTATAGGCGCTTTCTGGACCCTGCATGAGTGCCGAGACGATGTGCTGCTTGGCAAAGAGGCCGCCGAAATGATCCTTCTTCGCCTGCATCTCCGTCTCGTCGTTGAAGATCGGCGGATGGCAGGGGTGGGTGACGAAATAGGTGAGATCGCTACGCTCCGGCAGGTGGCCGGCGAAGGGGGCGGCGGCATCGAGAGCGACGACCATCGTGCCGGGCTTCAGCTTGTCGACGATGCCGGCGGCGACTTTGCCGATCGCCGTATCCGGCACGGCGAGGATCACGACGTCTGCACCGTCAAGGCCGGTGTCGGCCGACACGCAGTCAATGCCGAGATCGTTCTTCAAGCGGGCTTTGCCGGCATCGCTGACTTCCACGTGGCGGACACCGAAACGGGAACCTTTGAGATTCTTGGCCAGCCGGTATCCCATTTTTCCGCCGGCGCCAAAAAGGGCAATTGCAGTCATGTTTCCTCACCTTCGTTGTGGGAATTGGTATCGTAACTGGTATAATGAGTCAATCACCATTCCAGTGTCGTCAAACCTTTACCGCATCGAGCCGGTCAATAGCTTGGACGTTGTCGGCAGAGGGGCCTTGAGGATCGAATTCCGATGCGAGCCAGGTGTCGACGATCGATTTCGCAAGCTCCGGCCCGATGACGCGGGCGCCCATCGTAATGATTTGGGCATTGTTAGATTTGGCCGCGCGCTCGGCCGAATAGGTATCGTGGGTCAGCGCAGCGCGGATGCCGGGCACCTTGTTCGCCGAAATGCACACGCCGATGCCCGTGCCGCAGAAGAGAATACCGCGCTCATGTTCGCCGGCGACGATTGTCTGGCCAAGCCGCTGGGCAAGATCGGCATAAAAGCCGGACTGGCTTAGATCGTGAACCTCGAGATCGGCGCGCCCGGCAAGATGCGAGGCAATAATGTCCAGCAGCGGCTTGCCGGCGCTGTCTGCTCCAATGGCTATTTTCATGGCAGTTCCTTTCGATCTTTGCGGCTCTGCTGCGGTCAGGATGAGATCGCCCGGCTGACGCGGGCGAGGATGTCGAGATAGCCTTCGACCGCCCAGGCTGAGCGGCCGATGAACAGTCCATCGATGTGTTTGCAGGCGATCAGCTCGTCGCAATTGTCGGAATTGACGCTGCCGCCGTAGAGAACCGGCACCGACCGGCCGAGGACGGCGCGCGCGGTCTCGCCGATTGCGGCCTGGCGCTCGTCGGCATAATCGGCCGTGGCCGGAATGCCATTCACGCCGATCGCCCAGACAGGCTCGTAGGCCAGCAGGATCTGAGGCTGGCCTACGGCGTCGGCGACCTGTTCCAGCGCACCCCTGACCTGTCGTTCCAGCACATGGTCGGCCATGCCGGCCTCGCGCTCGGCCCGCGTCTCTCCGATGCAGACCAAGGGGGTGAGCCCGTGGCGTAGGGCAGCAGCCACCTTCAGGCCGACCGTTGCGTCCGTTTCACCAAAATGTTCGCGGCGCTCGGAATGGCCGAGCTCGACGATATCGAGACCGCAATCTCTCAGCATGATCGGCGAGATCTCGCCGGTCCACGCCCCGGCATCGTCCCAGTGCATGTTCTGCGCACCGACCTTGACGGAGGTCCCCGAAAGCCTCTGCTTGACCTCCCGCACGGCGGTGAAGGGCGGAATGACGAAACGCTGCACGCGGGGATCGCGCGCCTGATCCGTTTCGACGAGGCGCTCCGCAAAGCGGATGGCCTCGGCGAGCGTCTTGTTCATCTTGAAGCTGGTGCCTACCCAATAGGTCATCAGGCTTTCCTTCCATCCCGGATCTGCGCGAAATAGCCGTCGGCCCCGACCTGCCCGCCTTTCAGAGCGATCTGCAGCCCGTCGGTCGGGGCGTAGCTGCCATGGGCGGTGCAGAGTGGCGAACCGGGCGTTTGCGGCAGCGGCAAGAGGGTCGTCAGCGCATCGACGCGCAATTCCTTCAGCGCGTGGCTGGACGTATCGCCGCCTGCAATCACGGCACGTGACAGCCTTTCGGTTTCGACAAGGCGGCGCAGGATGGTGCCAAGCGCCTGCCCCAGCCGATGACGGGCGCCGGGCAGCTGGTCGATATCGGCGCCACGATCGGCTGAAGGGCCGAGCGCAGTGTGAAGGATGACGCTGCGGCCGGCTTTCAATGCGGCAAGACCCGCGGCAACCGCCACGTTCTGGGTTGCCTCGGCATTGGCCCCGATCAAAGCGAGCGGATCGAGCGGAATATCGTGAAAGCCTTTGGCAATCGCCGTTCGGATCTGCCGTTCGGTCGTTGGCGAAACGCTGCCGGAGACGACGGCAAGCCGCTCGACCTTGCCCGGAGACTGGAATTCGACGCTGGGGCCGATCAGGCCCTCGTCGCGCCAGGCATTGATGAGCGCATATTCGATGCCGGAGGAACCGGCGACGAAGCTCCCCTTGGCAGCCGCGATCCGCTTCAGCTGCCGGCCGGCAGCGGCCTGGCTTTCGGCAGAATCGACGTCGAGGAGCAGGATGCCGGAGAGGTCGGCAATCATCTGATCGATTTTCGCATCGGCATCCGGCGCCGACAGCAGTGCCAGATCGGCCAATGAGACGGGAAGTTCCGTTTGCTTGCAGAGATGCAGCGCAAGATCTGCCTCATGCATCGGCGTAACAGGATGGCGGCTCATGACCGGGTGCCGGTCGATGCGGAAGACACGGCCCTGATAGGCGGCAAAGAGATGGCCGAAGGCTGTGTAGCGTTTCAGCTGCGGCGCACCGACGATGACAGGCACGACCGTCTGTTCGAAGATGGCCCGGCCGATCTCGATCGCCTTGCCGATATTGCCGACCTCTGGTGCGGAATCGAAGGTCGAGCAGACCTTGTAGTGGCAGATGCTCGCATCGAGCCTCTTCAGCCAGTCAAAGACGGGCGAAAGATGCTGCTGCATCCAGGCGGGGGTCTCGCTGCGGCTCGTTCCGGCGATGCCGATGGCGCGGCAATTCCGGAAGCGATTGAGCAGGGCCTGGCCGGGAATGCCGAGGAAGAGCACCGAGGCAATGCCGTTGATCGCGAGCGCTTCCATCACATCGGTCGAGCCGGTGAAATCGTCGCCGTAATAGCTGACGAGCAGGTCGCCCATGATCACGCCGCCTTGCCGTCGCCGAATTTGGCGATCGAAGCGGCAAGCTCGGGATGATCTCTGGCGTATTCGCCGAGCGGAATGTCGGCGACTGCTGCCTGCCAGGCCTGCTGGACGGCGCGCACGCCGGCTGCCGGTCCCTGCGGATGACTGACGATGCCGCCGCCGCAGAGATAGAGCAGATCGGTGGTGCGCCCTGTGCGCTGATAGGTCTCCGGCGCCTGGCCGCCCCACTGGCCCGAACCAGCGACCGGAAGCGGGCAGTCGGAAGCGTCAAAGAGCGGCGTGCTGATCGCCTTGAAGGAGGAGACGAAGCTCTCGTCGGGCTCCCAGTATTTCACGCGGATGCCGTTGATCTGGAACTGATCGACGCCGAGCAGCCGCCAGAGCTGCTGATAGACCTTGAAATCGAGGCCTATGCCGGGATGGCGCGTCAGCACGTCCCAGCCGTTGCGATGCGCATGCAGTACGAGGCCGGAGCGCTTGCGCAGGAAGCTCATGCCGCCGAAGCCGATCGAATTGATGTTGACGACGGCGCAATTGCCGCCCGCCTCGAGCACGAGGTCATGGTTGCGCATCATCTCGTCGGGATCGGCATGTGAGATGCCGAACGCATACATGACTTTCTTGCCGGTCTTCTGCTCGTGATCGAGGATGCGGGGCATGATCGCCGCCACCCGCTCCTTCAGCGGCGAATAGGCGGGGCTCATCAGCTTCTCATCATCCTTGACGAAGTCGACGCCGGATTCGATCAGCTCGCCGATGAGCTCGGCGGTCTCGGATGGCCGCAGGCCAAGCGCCGGTTTGACGATTGTGCCGATGATCGGCCGGCCGTCCACGCCTGTCAGGCGCCGGCTGCCGGGGATGCCAAATTGCGGGCCGGGATGGGCGTCCCTGAAAGCCTCCGGCAGCTTCATGTCGATGACGCGCAGGCCGGTCATGCCCTTGATGGAAAAAGGTCCGCCGATGGCGATCGTCATCAGGGCCGAAAGATCCGTGCCGATCGCATCGAGCGGGAAGGCGATATCGACGTCGGCGCGCTGCAGCTTCACGCCCCCGGGCGCTTCCGGCCATGATGGATGGCTTGCGTCTTCCAGCGGGCGGATGGCGAGGACGCGGGCTGCAACACGCGACTTCAGTTCCTCCGTCTCGCGCGGAACAGGAACGAAGGTGCCGGTCGATTGATCCGAAGCGATCTTGTTCGCCATCGCTTCGACGCTGCCGGGCGTCTCGATGCGGTAGGTCAGGACTATCATCATGAAATTGCCGGTTGCTCCTCTCGCCACGTCAAGGAGTCATGGCGTCAACTCATGATCTGGTATAATGAGTATTCCATTTTCTGCAATGGAAATTTTTAACAAGTGTGAATTTCGCGTGCTGCGCTTTGTCGTCCATCGGTGAAAATGCTAAGGAGAGAGAAGATTTGAGCCAGCGAGACGCCATGACCTCAGCCATCGAGCCTATTGTCCGTCGAAAACTGTCCGACGAGGTTTTTGACCGGCTAGAACGGCTGATCACCTCCGGAGAGCTGCAACCGGGCGACGAGATGCCGTCCGAACGCGTTCTAATGGAGCGCTTCGGTGTCGGCCGGCCTGCCATTCGGGAGGCGATGCAATCTCTCGCCAACAAGGGGCTCGTCAGCATTTCGCATGGCGAGCGGGCGAAGGTCTTGCGGCTGACGGCAAAGTCAATCTTCCGCCAGGTCGATCTCACCGCCAAGATCATGCTGTCGCAATCGGCGGACTCGCTGGAACATTTAAAAAGTGCACGTATCTTCTTCGAGCGCGGGATGGCGCGCGAGGCTGCCCAGCGCGCCTCGACAAACGACATCAGCGATCTCCGAGCCATCATCGAGCGCCAGCGCACGTCGCTCGGCCGCGCCGAAGAGTTCATCAATGCCGATATGGAATTCCACACCCGCATCGCCCAGATCTCAGGCAATCCGATCTATGTCGCTGTCAGCGAGGCCATGCTTGCCTGGCTGAAGGAATATCACACGGAAATGCTGATCTGGACCGGCAAGGAAAAGTTCACCTTGGCTGAACACGAGGAAATCGTGGACTGCCTGGAGGCCAATGATATCGAAGGCTCGGAAACCGCGATCCTCAAGCACCTCGAACGCTCGCGCGCGCTCTACGCAAGGTGAGGATTTGTAGCAGCCTGCATGCAGACGTGTGGCGCGACTGGCCGTTCTTGAAAAAAGCAACTGCCCTGCAAAGCGGCCAGCGCTTTTAGGCTTTGATGTTGTTGGTCCGTTATGTCGATCGTCAATCGGCTCGTCTAGCGTGCTCCTGAACTGAGGAAACCCACATTAACCCCTATGTGGGTATGTGGCCGCCGCCCCGGTCCTCTATCCAATGTTCGCTGGAAAGATCTGCTATGTCGAAGAAGACGCCGATCCTCCCTATCTGCCTCTGCTCGTGCACAACGCGTCCCGGCTTTGGAGCGAGGTATCGCAAACCTTGCCGAGGGCGAAGGTCCTTCAAGGATATGAACGCGCTTTATCCGGCGTTACGAATGGCGCGATGCCAACATCACTACGTCTTTTGTCTGCCTCGAGAAGATGAGCCCGCCCTCATCGTGGCGATTCTTCATGAACGATTGGATCTGATGAAGCGCTTCGTTAATTGTCCGAACGAATGATGTTTGGACGGAGGCGAGCTTCTTTGGTGCGGCCGGCTAGATCATGAGAGGCCGGCGTCTGTTCCAACCGTGACGAACGGCCGCGAACTCGTCCTGTAAGCGCACTGTTGCAGAGGGGCGTTGCTCTTCCTTAAGATCCGAATCGTAAGATGGACGAGCAGGGGAAGAGGCATGGCTGCATCGCGAACATTCGGAAGATCATCTGAGGATATGATTGCTCGCGAAGAGGCGCGGCTTGCGGCACTCCAGCAGCTCGAGATGCTGGACACGCCCAGAGATCCGGGCTTCGATCGCCTCGTCCGCCTTATCAAGCAGATCTTCAACGTCGACATCGGCATCGTTTCCTTCATCGACGCTCATCGGCAGTGGTACAAGGCTTGCTTGGGGCTCACGCCGGACGAGATGCCCCGTCAGGACACTTTCTGCCAGCAGGTTGTCGCGGCCGAAGATCCGATCGTCGTCCAGGACGCCACCAAGGATCAGCGCTTCTCGCAGAACTCGGCGGTGACCGGCGAAGCTCATGTCCGCTTCTATGCTGGAGTGCCGCTTAGAACAGCGGACGGGCACGTTGTGGGAACCGTGTGTGCTATTGACCGCCGTCCGCGGTCCTTCAGCAGTCGCGATCTGACTATTCTCGAAGAGCTCGCCGGTGCGGCGATGGATCGCGTGGAGCTTCTTCGCACCGCATCGTCTGACAGCCTGACCGGAGCCATGACGCGGCGGGCGTTCAAGGAGGAAGCCGACCGGCTAATCTCGCTCGCAGTCCGTCACCGCCACGACATCTCTTGCCTCGTGTTCGACGTCGACCACTTCAAGCAGGTTAACGACAATCATGGGCATGCCGCAGGCGACGAGGTCCTGAGGGCGGTCGCCTCTGCTTGTCGGACGGTGATGCGGGCAGGGGACCTGTTCAGTCGTCAGGGCGGCGAGGAGTTCGCGATCCTACTCCCTCACGTCGACCTTCAAGGCGCGCTTGCGACGGCGGAGAGGCTGAGAGATCTCGTACAGTCGCTCTCAGTTGAACTCCCTGCAGGCGCGCTCCAGGTCAGCGCGAGCTTTGGCATAGCCTCACTTTCCATTGTAGCGAAGGATATCGAGACGCTTCTGGCTCAAGCGGACGCTGCCATGTATCAAGCCAAGCAGGCCGGCAGGAACAGATGCCTTGTCTGGGGACAAGCCGGTGGGGCGGACCAGATCACGCAGCGCCGGCGAGTGCTGAAGGCAGGATCCATCATCTTCAACGACCGGCGTTCGACCATCGACTGCACGGTCAGGACCCTGGGAGTAGACGGCGCCGGCTTGTCGGTCTCCAGTTCAACCGGTATTCCACCAGAGTTCGTCCTCGCCATCCCAAGTGACGGGTTCCAGACTAGGTGTAAGATCGTCGCTCAGGACCGTCAGAGTGTGGAAGTCGCATTCGCCGGCTGAATGGGCGGCACCGGATCGTCGCCGCCCTCGCTGATCAGCCGTTCGACAGCGTCGGCGACATGTGGCGACGGTCCGGTCGTTCCGGCCGCATCCCTGGTGGAGTTGGCCGAAGCGGACGCCTTTCGACCTTCCATTGAATTAGCGTCGTGATGCGCTCTGGGCGATCAAGGCATTGCGGGCCTTTGCCGCTCTTTGCGGCCGCTGCGGAACGGGAAGCCGAAACGATTGCCGAGCAACAGGAACCGACAGTCGAACTGCGTCAAATGACACAGGGCCACAACGTCGTTCTCGATTACGGGCATACCCGGCTGACCTTGCGGGAACATTCGGTCAGCTTCCTACGTCGTGAACTGACCGAAAAACGCATCGTCACCTGCACCTACGCAATGTCAGCTCGTGACGGGCGGTGGCTGATGGCGGCCGGACTGGTTCCCGTGCGACAGAGGCCCGGCTCGGCAAAAGGCGTGATTTTCATGACCATCGAAGACGAAACCGGGGCCGCCAATGTGGTGATCTGGTCCAAGCTGTCCGAGTGGTCGACGCGGGTTGCGCTCGGAGCGTCGATGCTGGCGATCAATGGCCGCATCCAACGAGAGGGAGATGTCGTGCACCTGGTCGCCCAGCAGCTGTTCGACCTGTCGGGTGACCTGACGGGTTTGGCTGATCGCGACCTGGAGTTTCAATTGCCAACGGGCAGGGGAGATGAGCTTGCGCACGGTACGCCCGGTAGGCCGGATACCCGGCGGTCTATTGACCCATTTTTGATGTCAGATCATCTTTGTCACATGGACGAGATATCGCCGCCAGACGTCCCCCGAGATGATCCTGACCGCTTCATTCGCTGTCAGGACGCGCTTCATGTCGCATTCGCAAGCTTGGTTGACCGAGCCGTTACGGCAGGTTGGCGACCCGATGAAGTCCTCACTGCATTGATCGAGGTAGCTGACAATCACGCCCTCATGATCGCGGCTAACGCCGACCTCGAAGCCGCGCTGTTGATCCTCAAAAAGAAGCGTACTTGACTCCTCGGAGAGAAAGAACAAAATAGGAACATCCGTCGGTGCCCGATAATCCTAGCCATTCAAGGATGATTCCACATGCCTACGATCCAATATAGAAACCAGCCGGACATCTCATCGCAGGATGTCATGAAGGTGGCAGTCTTCGCCGAATATGTCGGCATTCACTGCTACGATGTATTCGATGACGATGGGTTGAGGTCTCGGTCGGAGACGCTGTCATTTCGAGCACAGGAAGTGTCCGACGCGCTCGATTTCGCCAATGAGCCACGCTTTTCACAGGATGCGGTTCAGAAAATCATCGATCTTCGAAGTGTGGTCGCAGATATGTGCTTCGACAGGTTCGGCAAGCGAGGGTTCATGGGCAAGTCCATGGACTTGATCCACATGGACCAGGACGTGGCAGACGTGCTCGACAAAATCATCGTGGTCCAACTATCTCCAGAGGAGGCCGAAGAGGCCGAAGCCGATTGGGACCATGAATCTCAGTTCAATCAGACCGTGAACGGTGGCAAGTCAAGTGCAATTCGCAGCGAAAACATTGGTTTTCGGGCGCGACCTTGAACGGTTGCTTGGCCAAACCGACTGAGCTTCGATATGGCACGGTGGCCACTTGCCGCCATCGGACCTCCTCGACATCTTTCGCTCGCGGCAAGCAAGCAGGTCGGTTATCGTGGCGACCATTTCGGCATCCCCAGATCGAGGGCATTCCGGCGGCGGGCCCCTCTAACTTAACATCCGTTACCGATGGCGTAGTGAGGCCGCATGCACACGTGCGATTAATCTACGTTCCCGACCATTGAATGCATGGGCCGAATGTCGACGAGGTTCCTGCCGAACGGGTTGATCGCAACCAGCATGACCAAGATGACCAGTGAAGACGCGGCGAACAATTTCCGCTGGAAGCTCATGTTGTCCTACCGGTTGGTCCAGTTGACGTCTCGTACGCGTCCGCAAGCTTGATGTCATCCCTGATGACGCGGGCGAGTTCATCCTCGCTTCGAACGCCGAACTCGAACCAATCCACGAGTGTCTTGGCTTTCGATTGCGCTTCGGCACTGTTCGGAGAGACGCCTGCTTCAGCGCACCATTCCCGGAGAATGCGGTCGAGCGTCTGCATGGTCTCGTCCGTAATCGGCTCTTTTGGCCAGTCTGTCTTCGACATTTCATTCCCCGCGCCGTTGATCTGATCCAACTCACGGCAGGCCTCACGGTTCCAGCTCGTAGATAGAGCCTTCGTCATCAACGTCAGGCAACCCCTTAGCAGGCGTGGCGTAGCTTTCCGTCATCGTAAATCGGAGGCTCAAGATATGACGCAAATTGCACACTCCAATGCGGCTGCGACATACTCTCGAAACTCGATAGGCTGCGCGGCATTGTTTCCGGATTGAGGTTCTCAGAGCTAATCGGTTCGACCCGTCGCTTCGAAGCGCTGCCAATCAGGCAGGTGAGAGTTTGTGGTTTCCGCCAAAGCGCCGGGCAACAGCCAACAGGAGCGTCCGCAAATCCGGCTCTCTGACATGGCGCGCCGCATCGGTCGCCTTCATCCAGATGACATTGCGCTCGGCCATCTCTGGAAACTGCTTTTTACGCCGTCGCACTTTGATGAGGTAGACTTGCCCTTAATGACTGATGAATTTTACCGAATGCTAAAATGCCACACGCGCGTGTGAGAGATTAGCAACCGCGGCGCACTCAATTTCTTGTCCTATGGCGCGCGAGAAGGCGGCCGTTGCGTTTTCCTCGGCCGCGAGCCGAACTCAAATTACCAGGTCCAGCCCAGTCGGCATGGTTTACATCAACCAGTCGGAGTGGAGTGCAGCTGCCCCTCCTGCGGTTACAAGCAATCGGGCAACGACCGTGAGCATGATGAATTTAGCCTGGCCGAGTTTTTGGAGATTAAGGCGGCAGGTGGTTATGTTTACCTGGACGCGACCGCGAAGGTTTATTGGCGGAGTGGCGAGGACGTCAACTTTTGCATCTCGACGATTGCCCGTCGCTCTCGTCAGGAAGCTCCCGGCCTGTGTGCAATCCAACCGCAGCGCGATGGTGGGCCGGTCACGGCCCATCTGGCGATTGCGGGGTTATGAGGAATACGAGCGGTTCTCGTTCCGCGGCGGTACGTGGCTGTTCGGGGAGGCCCCACATGAAAGGTCTCCGCCCGTTTCGAACCGCAATGTCAGTCTTGCGACCACCGATTGTTCGCCCAATTGGCGAGATAGTCGTAGAGGTTCTTCGTTGCGTTGTCGTAGGAGATGCCGGTCTGTTCCGAGCAGGGCTTGCAGGGCGTCATGCCATGGACGGCTCCCTCGACGACGATGAAGTCCTTGTCCTTGCTGGCGGAAAGATCGAAGATGATCTCTCCGTCACGAACGAAGTAGTGACCGCCCATCGACATGACCAGCGTTGGTATCGTGATGGATTGCACCGCGCAGAGCGTCGAATTGTTGCTCGAACAGATATCGATGTCGTTCAGCGCGTCCTTGGATCTGATCGCATTGGCGCTGAGGAACGATTTGACGGTCAGGAACAGAGCGCCGCCATTCAGGCTTCCATCGACTTTGGCATTCTTTGGCGTCGAAACGCGAACGGAGTGGATGACCTCGGTCGAAATCGAGCCGTCATTCTTCAGGAGCTTTTGCGGTCGCTCGGTGCAGCACCAGATATCCGTCGAGATGTCGGAAAGGCGGGCGCGGTCACGATAGGCAATGAAGGGCTCGTCGTCGCCGCGCGGATCCTTACCCGATTTCAGATCAGCCTCCATCTGCCGTGCCTTGTCGATCAGCTTGTTCATGCGGACCGATTGCGCTTTCGAATAGCGCTCGATGAATTCGGCGGAATAGTGTGAGTCACCTTTGGGGTTGAAACCGTTAGCCGGATTGAAAGGATCGAGCGCCGGATCAAGGTCGTCTGGCTTACTTTCGTCTTTTACCGCTGGGTTCAAGCCGCGCAACGTGTTGATCGTATTGCCTGGATGGGCATCGAGGAAGACAATGCCATCGGCTTTCGGCAGGTCCTTGACATCCTCGTCGGAGCATTTGGAAAGCTTGTCCGACCCATTGCAATAGGAGGAGCCTTTTTCTGCGACTGCTTCGTAATAGCTGGTGCTCGGCCCGCCACCGGAGTGACCGATCAGAACGACCGCTTTGATGCCGGGCTGTTTTTTCAGGAATTCGACGCCCTGTTTGATGTCGAGCGCGATGTCCTCGAAACTGACCGCTGCCTCGTTGTTGTCCGAGCGCGGGTTCATGCCGAGCACCATGAAACCACGCTGTGAAAGTTCCTTGGTGGCGATCATGCTCATGAAATTGGAGGTGCGGTGGATCGCCAGAAAGGCGACGGGCGATGGCGTACCGCTGTCAGGCCGGTAGAGTGCGCCTTTCGTGGCGCTCGGTGAAAACTGGACATATTCCGGATGGCTCTGGGCATGGGCCATCTCTCCCGTCGCAAGGCCAGCGGCAAGTGTCAGGCCGAGAGCCCATAGCCTGTGGATTGCAAACATGTATTCCTCCGTCTCAGACATATTGAAAGGTAAAGGGAAGGGGAGGCGCCGATGTTTGGCGCCTTGGCAAATCGGGTGAGGAAAATGGCAGACGCTGCCTTGTGGTGCTTGCCCGACAGCAGAACTTGTCGCTGAACCGCTCTTTATTAGGGTCAGTAAAAGCGGCCAATAGGGGTCGTGGCGAACTGCGGTTTACCTATCATCGTGAACCTCCCGTTCGGTGCTGCTGTTTCATGACTGTTCCTGTAGAAGCCGCGCCAATGCAACTGTGGATTGTGGCTCCCGCGGAAGGAACGCAGCGGCCGAGTCCTCGGCCATGTCGCCGATCAATTCGCCTTGGGATCAGCATAAACCTTGTCGATGAAGCCGCTCTTGTCCAATTCCGCGACGAAACTATTGTCATAGAAATAATCGGCGTCGCGCCGCTTGAGCTCGCGATAGCTGAAGAGTTGTTTGACGAGCTTGATGCCATCGACGGCGGGATAGGGCTTTTGCGGTGACGCGACGACCTGGGCGTACATGTCGTCTTGCTGCCTGGCGTCGGTGATGCCGTACCATTTGGCAAGCACCGCCCTGACGACGTTTTCGTCTGATTTCATCAGTGCATAGGCCTCGATCGTCGATTTTACGAAGCGCATGACCTCGTCATGATGATTGGCAAGCCATTTGCGTTCGACATTAATGCCGGATCCGGCGAGCGGAATATTGTAGTCGGTCAGATTGACGAGATCTTTGGCGTCGTTCTTGTCCGCCATCGTGTAGTAGATTTCGCTGCCGATGAAGGCGTCGACCTTGCCGTCCTTCAGCGCCGAATAGGCCATGCCTTCTTCCATCAGCGAGATATCGTCGTCCTGGCTCCAGCCCTTCTGTCGCAGCAATTCCAGCGCCATCAGATGGCTGACGGAGCCGTAGCTGGAAAAACCGAGCCGCTTGCCCTTGAGATCATCGACTGAATTCAAAGCCTTCGAGCTGATGACGTGGAAGCGTGCCTGGTTATCGGTGGTTGCAATGATAACGCGATCGGTGGAGCGGGCGTCTGTCGTCATCGATACGATCAACGGGCTGCCGCCGCCGATCGAGATTGGCGCTCTCTCGTCCTGGTCATCCGTTCCGACGAATTCTGAGGGCACGTTGATACCGCTACGGCTGATGCGCGCGGCAGCTCCCTTGGTTATGAACTGATGGATTGTCAGGCCGTTTTTTTGGTAGATGCCGTTATCGGCGGCAACCAGAAAGGCGACCTTGTTCAACGAAACGTCGCCGAGAGAAACGTCGATGGCACTATCGGCGGATACAGCTATGGTGGCGCAAAAGATCAATGGCAGTGCTGCTGCCATTCGCGCTGCGAGCAGTCGCATGGATTTTCCTCCCGTATGTTGCTCTGACGTGCAAACGAGCGAACCCCCGCACAAATGCAGGCTGAATTTCTATGGGTTGAAGATTGATCCGTCGTCGGCACGATGTTCCGACGATGCTCCTCCACGGCCGGAATGAAGTCAGGCTGGCACAAAGCACGCTGGTGGACAAAGATTAAATTGATCGGCGAGAAAGCTAAAAAATAGCTCGCCAGGAGGAGGCGCCGGCTGAGTATTTTGTCATGGATCCACTGGCGTCGGGTGTTCAACAGCGCTTCGAATGCGCGTCACGGAGGTGAGCGCTTCGGCGAGGCGGCGCTGCATGCGACCATGAAAGCCATCGGGCAGCGAACGTGTACTCACGCTTGGCGGCGGCAACCAGACCGGTTCGGCAGACGTCGGATCAAGAATGGCTTGAACGCGGTTGGCGAGTGATAGCAACCGTGCATATTCCCTCCGACGAGCTCACAGGTTTTGGTGCTCGATATCCAGACAGGTTGGAAATCCAACGTTCGACCTGAAAAACTGCAGCGAGCGTCAAAGCCCTGAAGAGTCGTCGTGCGGGCCGTCAACTCGAGGTCCTTTACATCAACGCCGGTATTGCTCGCGCTATCGAGCAGAGCCCTGCAAGTGCTGGTGAGTGCGATTTCTTGTACACGATGCTCGTGAACGCGTTCTCGCCCGTTTGCGCAGGCGAGCTTCTTCGGAACTTGGTGCCGGCTGGAGGAACAATCGTCATCATGAGGTCCTAACTCGGCAGCATCCAAAATCCCAGGGATCTTGGCCACTCTATTCTTCCGGCAAGGCGGCTCTCACCATGCTGATGAAAGGCTACGCTGCGCAGCATGCGGGGAACCGCCACACCTTGCTCCCTGTTGCTCCACGCTGGGTCCGCACTGAGATGGGTGGCTCGGATGCCCTGCTCTCGATTGAAGAGAGAATTCCACTCGTCGTCGACATGGTCGAGGCAAACAGGAGCAAACCCGATCTGCTCTACGTCGATTGCTTCTACGCGACGCTGCCTTGGGGACGTGATCTTGACCGGAACATAGACGGGGCAAAATGTCGCCACAGGGGATCCAGAAAGTCGGGGCGCGTCATTGCCTTCAGCGGCCGCCGCACAATAGTTTGTATTCAGACCAATTTCAAAATTTAAAGGAGTTAGCATGGCTCGTCTTTCGAACACGGTCGCCGTCGTAACTGGTGGCGGCAGAGGGATAGGTCGAGAGATCGCTCTGCAGCAGGCGAGGGAAGGGGCTAAGGTCGCGGTTCTTGCCCGAACAGCGTCGGAGATCGAAGAAACGGTCTCCCTCATCGACGGAGAGGGCGGACAAGCGATCGCTGTTTCGGCGGATATCATTGACCTTGCGGCTGTTGAAAAAGCCCTTACTCGCGTTGCGACCGAATTGGGTCCGGTCGACATTCTCGTCAACAACCACGGCTCGTTTCACGGCTTTGGTCCTATTTGGGACTGTGATCCCCTCGTGTGGTGGCGGGATGTCGAGATCAACCTGCGAGGTACATTCAACACTTGCCGCACGGTGTCACCTCAAATGTTGGCGCGGCGGAGCGGCCGGATCGTGAACCTCGTTGGTGGCGGAACGGGCAACAGCTTTCCTCACGGCTCCGGTTACGCGTCCAGCAAAGCCGCGATCATGCGTCTCACGGAGTGTCTGAACGACACGACCATCGGCAACGAGGTGCGCGCCTTTGCCGTCGATCCCGGTCTTGTTCGGACTGCGATGACCGAACTGCAGCTATCGTCACAGGCAGGGAAAACGTACCTGCCCGGCATCCAGAAGCTTTTTGATGATGGTGTTAACATCGAGCCGTCGCGGGCTGCACTCTTGATTGCTGATATCGCCGCCGGACGTTTCGATACTCTTGCAGGCCGTCTCCTGCGGGGAGTCGATGATCGCGATGCGCTTGCAGAAGAGATGGACGCGATAGTCGCAGCAGATGGCAGAGCGCTCCGCTTCAGCGACCTCGAACAAGCCAAGCTGTAATTTAGCCGGTGATCATTTGATCGGATCGATATTCCTCTGATATCGCTCGTTGGCTTTGTTCAGCAGGAACCGCAAAAGGACCCTGCTTCCGCCCCTCCGATGAAAAGCATGCAGGACTGCTTCACCGGGATATCTTGGGACGGCATAGACCTTATTGCCAATACATGGAGCTGTTACCGCGTTGGCGTAAACCTGCAGAGCGGCGCAATTACGGTGTTGGAGTTCACCAAGTAGGCGGTTTGCGGAGCTTTATGAGTTCACGCCCTAGTCTTCGACCACATCAACAGACACCGTCTTGATCAGGTTCAGCAGTGCTCTCCGCACTTTAACATCTTTCACATGTTCGAGACCACCTGTGGAAAATGTGCGGCCAGACGGCTCCAACGCCTTATCATCAAGGCTGAACGTTTCGGCCCCTCGGAAAAACTCGTCTACGGAAACAGCGAGGGCCCGGCCGAGCTCGAAGAGCACGCTGGCGCTGATGCGGTTTTTGCCTTTCTCGTATTTCTGGACTTGTTGGAACGAAATGCCCAAGGCGTCTGCGACGGCGGACAGGCTCAATCCCTTCGCTTTACGGATACGTGCGAGGTTACCGCCGACGATCGCATCGATGGGATGTCCAACCTTTTGTGCCAAGATCTATCTCCGTGACTATGTCATGACCCTCGGTGATTGCCGATGACTTCTGCCATGAGCAATTTGCTCCGGCAACCCAAGTATCCGCAGCCGTATCCCCGCATTTACCGTTACGCACTTCCAACAACGTTCCTTCGGTAGCAAAATCTTCCGCGCGTTTTCTGAACCGGTCCGCTGTCCGGATGACGGGCTTTGATGCTGCGACATCCGTTCAGGCTTGAGACCTCATTAAGAGGTCGTCCTCCGAGCCAGACCGGGAGGTCTGTGGATCGGGGCGTTCAGTCGGCGAGTTTCGGTGGCACGAATGACTCAAGGGGATGAGCGAGCCAGTCGCGGTCTATGCATTGACTGACGAAGTGCCCCGACAACAGCCGGCGCTCACGGTCGTGGAATTGAAGATCTCCGGAACCTGAGCCGCTCTTTTGCGCGGAATGGCGGCGGCGAGCTTTCCATCAACGGAAGCCAAGCGAAGCCTGCGACGGACCGCGTTGCCGTTGGCGAGAGGGCCTTGTGTCTGCGGACCGAGTTCGGCGCTGGATACGCGTTATCTAAATAACACCGCCCGAAGCCAAGCGGTGGACGATCCATAGGGATCGCCGGTCAATGGCTTTCACGCGTAAGAGAAACCTTGCCGATATCCATTGGAGCGTCAAAGCTTCTTGGGGATTTCCGGAACAAAACGAGAATCAGGGCTGGCGCGGCGGAATTGCGAGCGTTACGAAGGTCGACCAACAGGTGAGGCTCTGCTTTGGTCTATCGATTCGTCCACACCGCCGACATTCATCTCGACTCCCCGCTGCGAACGCTGGCCCTGCGGAATGCAGAGCTTTCCGAGTTGATCGGATTGGCAACCCGACGCTCGTTTGTCCGCATAATCGACCTGTGCCTTGAAGAGCAGGTAGACGCGTTGATTATTGCCGGCGACCTGTACGACGGCGACCAGACGTCGATGAAGACCGCGCGGTTCCTGGCCGAGCAGATTGGGCGTTTGAACGAGGCAGGCATCAGGGCCTTCATCATTCGCGGCAACCACGATGCGCTCTCGAAGATCACCGCGGAGCTCGTCATGCCGGATTCAGTGAAAGTGTTCGGTTCCGTGGCGGAAACTATCTCCATCGACCGAGCTCCCGGTGGGTTCCCCGTGGCAATCCACGGCCTGAGCTTTGCCAAACCGCAAGCACCCGAAAGCCTGCTTCGACACTACGCCGTTCCTGTTCCAGATGCCGTAAACATAGGCATCATGCACACCAGCCTTGGCGGCGCGGCGGGACACGATCTATACGCCCCATGCAGCGTCGCCGATCTGCGTCAGGCGGGTTTTCAGTATTGGGCTCTGGGCCATATTCACAAGAGGTCGGCAGCCGAGGACCCGTTGTCGGCGATCGTAATGCCCGGTATCCCTCAGGGGAGGGACATAAACGAGGATGGCCCCAAGTCTGTCTCGCTTGTCACGATAAGGGATGATCGTTCCATCGTCGTCGAAGAACGCCGGACCGCGGTCGCCCAGTTCGAGCGGCTGGCCGTCGACATCTCCCGCGTGACTGAGTGGAGAGATGTGGTCCTCGAGGCCAAACGCTCATTGGAGCGGCTTTCTTCCGCGATGTCCGCCGAGCATCTGGTTGCCCGCATTGAAGTAAGCGGGGCCACCGAACTCGCATGGCGCATCCGGCGAGACGTCGACCTTCTGCGCACCGAGCTCGAGACGCACGGCGCGGCCATCGGCAATGTCTGGATCGAGAAAGTCGTCACGTCGCCGGTTGCGCCCACAGGCCTGGATGCGCGGCCGGGTGCCCTGGACGAACTCGCGTCGATCATCGACGCCGAGATCCACGGCTCGACCGAGTATCGCGACGAGGTGCGCTCGATCGCCGACGAACTGAGGGGCCAGCTTCCGGCCGAGCTGCGCGATATCTTCGGCAAGGACGAGGCGTCGTTCGAAAATCTGCTTGCGCAATGCGCCAAGGACGGTGCGTCGCAGGTCTTGGCGCGCTTACGTGGCGGCGAGGGGGAATAGCATGCGCATCAATCGCCTCGACCTGACGCGCTATGGCAAGTTCACTGACGCTGTCATCGATTTTGGGTCGCATCCTGCCGGGTCTCCGGACCTCCATGTGATCTACGGTCCGAACGAGGCTGGAAAATCGACCACTCTGGATGCCATTCTCGATCTCATCTTCGGGATCGGGAATACGACCAAGTACGGATTCCTGCACCCCTATAACACGATGCGCATAGGGGCGAACGTCCATGTGGCAGGCCAGAATAGGGACTTCCTCCGTATCAAACGCCCGCAGAACAGTCTACTTGATCGCGAAGAGCGCAGCGTGGCCGATACGGAGATACGGGCCGATCTAGGCGGGATCGACCGCGATGCCTTCTCGACGATGTTCTCGCTGGACGATGTCACACTCGAGAAAGGCGGCGAGAGCATACTCGCAAGCAAGGGCGATCTCGGCGAGCTGCTTTTCTCCGCGAGCGCCGGTCTTTCGGACCTCAGCCGTCAACTCCTGGCGATCCGCGGCGATGCGGACAACTTCTACAAATTTCGCGGACGCAGCACCCAACTGAGTGAGCTCAAGGCGAGGTTGGCGGAGCTGAAGCAGAAACGCGACGAGCTCGACCTCCAGGCCAACGACTATCGTAAAAGGTTGGCTGAACTTCAGCGCCTGGAAGGTCTCTACAATCAGGCTCTGACCGACCGTGCGAATACCCAGCGGCAGGCCGACGAGATCAACCGTCTTCTGCGCTCATTGCCCACGATGCGGAGGCTTACCGGGCTTCGTGACCAGCTCGACGCCCTCGAAACCGTATCCGATCCACCTGAATCGTGGAAGATCGAGCTCCCGGACATCCGCAAGGGTGAAATCGAAATCCGCGTCAAGCTGGATGAGGTCGCCCGCACCGTCACGGAGATCGAGAGCGAGATCAACGGGATCGCCGATGACGCCATCGCTCTTGGTCTTGCGGCCCGCGTGGCCGATCTTACGAGGACAATGGAACCAAGATACCTGACGGCGCAGGTCGATATACCGAAGCTCACTGGCCGGGTCGCCGAACTCTCGGTAGAAGCGCTTCTTCTGCGACTGGGCAAACCCGACGAGAAAACGCCTGCGCGGTTGGTTCTGGATGCGGCTACGGTCGGCAAGTTCAGATCGCTCATCAGCTCCAAGTCCGGTGTCGATGCGCGCCGCACGTCCGCTGCCGAAGAGCTTGCCCGTTCGGAGCGCGCTCTTCAGCATGAGGGCAGTCAGACTTCGCTCCTCGAGGAGTTTCGCGATCCTGCGCGGATGAAGGCTTTCCAAGTACTTTCAGCGACAGTTAAAGCGCTTCCGAAATCCGACGACGAGGTCGCGCTTCTTTCCTTAATGCGGCGGCGCGTGAATGCGGATGGGGCGCTGTCGGAAAGCCTTGCGCAGCTTCTTCCATGGAGAGGCAATCCGGCCGATCTGGCCGCAATGAGTGTACCGTCTGCCGCGAAGCTGAACGATTGGAAAGCGCGCTACCAGGAAGGCCGAGAACGGTCGAAGACTGCACGAGCGGAACTCGAGCGTCTGGAGTCGGAAGCCCGGCGGATGGACGCGGAGATCGAAGTCTTGCGGGCGCGGGCAGGAGAGATCGACGAGCTTTCGGTCGCGGCCAGCAGGGCTGCCCGCGAGAGGGCATGGGTTTCTCATCGCCAAGCCATGGACGCGCAATCGGCCGACGCGTTTGAGCATGCCATGCGAGCGGACGATCAACTCGTTTCACAACGGCTCCTGCATTTCGCGGAGGCCGGCAAACTGGCGCAGTTGATGGTGAGCCGGGCGTCCGCAGGTTCCGATATCGAAACAGCTCGCCAACGCATTGAAGCGGCCGCGCGTTCGCTCTCGGAACTCAGAACCGAAATGATGGCGACGTTAGCATCGATTTCGCCGGATGCGGAATTCGGCGCCGATCCGGCAGAGCTGGAAGAATGGCTGCGCAGAAGAGCTGTCGCCCTGCGGGCTCGTGATGACCTCTTTGCCATCGACCAGGAAGTCGCCGAAATCCGTGATAGGGCTCAGCAATCGAAGAAACAGTTGCTCGCCGCTATGAAAACAGCCGGCCTGTCCGCCAGCGATGACGCAGATGTCGCAACGTTGTTCGCAGCCGCCGAGGAAGGTCTCGACACCTTCAGCCTCGCGATGGAACAGACAGACCGTCTGGTCAGGCTGAAGGCGGATCACGAGGCGCGCGCCCGTGCAATGACCGACGCTTTGAAAGCCGCGCAGGAATGGGACAGCAATTGGTCCGACCTCTGCAACGGCTGCTGGTTCGGCGAGGCTCCCTCTCTTCCGGACGTCGATGCAGTCAACGAAATCCTCGACGTTCTTGAAAAGCTGGCATCCGCGATCGAAGCCAGAGACGGTCTCGTCGATCGAATCCAGAAAATGGAAAAGGACAGCGCTCTGTTCGAAGCTTCGGTCTTCGAATTGTGCGACATCCTTGAAATTCCGAAATCGGCTTCTCTCACGGAGCTCACTCGGACGATCACCGACCGGGTCAATGCTGCTCAGCGGGGCAAGGAGCAACGTGAGAAGCTTGGACGCGATCTCGAAAAGAAGCGCGAAGAAGAACGCGGGTATCTTGTCACTAAGGATATACTCGAGGCCCAGATAGGACAGATGACGGCGTTCTTCGGCTGCACCAAGCTCGATGAAGTCGAAGCCTTCATAGACCTTTCCTCGAAGCGGCAAGCGTTACGGACTTCGATTTCCGACGTCGAGCAGGAGCTCATCGAGATCAACGGAGCGAACGACATCGGCGAGGTCGAGGAGAGGCTCGCGTCGGTGAATAGGGAAGACCTGGAAGGCAAGCTCGCGTTGCTGACGCCAATCCTGGAAGACCAGGACAGGAAATGTCACGACGTTTTTCATGAGCGTTTAACAATGCAGAAAGCGCTCGATGCAATCGGTGGCGATTCCGTCGTCGCCGAAATCGAGGAGCAGCGACGCACCGTACTGCTTGAAATCGAGGAGCGGGCGGGTCGCTACCTGGAGCTTCGCGCAGGCATAGTCGCCGCGGAGCAGGCACTGAAGCTCTATAGAGATCGCCATCGCAGCGGGATGATGACAAGGGCGGCGCAGGCGTTCAGAACCATCAGCCGCGGAGCCTACACGGGTGTCGCCGCGCAGCCCGGCAAGGACGGGGAAGTACTGATCGCGATCTCGGCGACCGGCGGTTCGAAGATCGCCGACGAACTCTCCAAAGGCGCACGCTTTCAGCTATATCTCGCGCTACGGGTCGCCGGATATCACGAGTTCGTCGCCAATCGCGCTCCGATTCCCTTCATCGCCGACGACATCATGGAAACCTTCGATGACCTCCGCGCAGAGGAGGCATTCCGATTGTTTACGGAGATGGCTGGGCACGGGCAGGTAATCTACCTGACGCATCACCAGCACCTGACCGAGATTGCCAAGAAGGTTTGCCCGGGTGTCCGGCTGCACGACCTGGAGACGATTCAATTGGTCAGCCGACTTGATGGGATTGCGGCGGAGTAGGATGGGAAGACCGACGGGAGTGGCCTCCCGAAAGCCGCCACCACTTTTTCTTCCAAAATGTCGTCGGTTGGCTCTTCATGCACACCATGATGAAGTCGATGCCGTACTTGAGCAAGCCACCTCGAAAGGTAAAATCCGAGATTGGGAGGGCCTGGTTGCCCCGCTACGGTTTTGACTCGGCGAGGTCGGCGCGAAAACAGCTGTCGCGATGCCCCGGTGACGGCGGCGTTGAGCTTCGGGACTCGAAGCTCGACCGTTCCAGCCCGGATCTCCCAGTCCCGGTCACGGTAGCCGTTGCGTCGGACGAGCCGCATCGCGTTCTTATCGCCGTAGCCGGCACCCGTCGCGCTGCCGATTTCGAGCTCCGTCAGCCGCTTGGCCGCAAAGGCGGAACGAAACTGAAAGTCTTGACGCCACCGCGGTTTCATAATTCAAAGACGGTGACATGGTGCCCCGAGCGGCGAAACGAGTCAGGAAAATTCAATGTCGGGATTGCTTCAACCGTCGTCGAATATATGGCGGGCCGAGCGAGCCGATGAGTTTGCGATCATAATCGACGCAGACGACTATTTCTCCGCTGCCAGGGCTGCGATGCGATCGGCACGGAAGTCGATTTTCCTCGTCGGTTGGGATTTCGATGCATCGATCACTCTTGGACGTCCAGGCGAACAGTATGAAGAGCCGAGCCGCGTCGGGGATTATCTACTATGGCTAGCGGAGGAAAACCCGAACCTCGAGATCCGGCTTCTCCTCTGGAATCCGGGCTTCCTGTCAAGCTGGACGAAACTGTCAAACCTTCCCTATCTCCTGCGGTGGAAACTCCATCCCCGGATTACCGTCCTTCTTGACGGCAACCATCCGGTCGGCAGTTCCCATCATCAAAAGATCCTGGTCATCGACGATGCGATCGCTTTCTGTGGCGGTATCGACGTCACGGCAGGGCGCTGGGATACGCGCAAGCACCTGGACAACGACCCGCTTCGCAGGCGGCCGAACGGGGTGCTCTACGGGCCCTGGCATGACGCTTCGAGTTTCTGCGCGGGGCCGGCTGCCAAAGCACTTGGCGACCTTTGCCGCTCGAGATGGAAATCGGCAGGCGGCGAGCAACTGGCGCCAACTGATTTTCCACATGTATCGCCCTCCATCAAGGGCGCCATTTCATTCGGGCGGGTCACGCTCGGAATTTCGCGCACCGTTCCTCTCTATGCAAACCAGGCAGCTGTCGCGGAGATTGAGCGGCTCTACGTCGACATGATCATGTCGGCCAAGCGTGTGATTTATGCGGAAAGCCAGTATTTCGCGTCACGGATTATCGCTCAGGCTCTCGCCAGGCGGCTTTCGGAAATCGACGGCCCGGAAGTCATTCTCATCAACCCGGTCAAAGCCGACAACTGGCTCGGCGAAATTGCGATGGACACAGCGCGGGCACGGCTGAGGGAAGCCCTGCGTTCGCACGATCCCCACGGCCGGTTTCGAATGTATCACCCGGTGACCGCTGGCGGCGTGCCGATTTACGTTCATTCGAAGTTGATGATGGTCGACGATAAAGCCATAAGGGTGGGCTCCTCGAACTTCAACAATCGATCGATGCGTTTCGATAACGAGTGCGATGTTGTCTTCGAAGCCGGACGAGACGATCAGCTCTCTGGTAAGCTCGTTCAACTCCGCGATAATCTTCTGGCCGAACACCTTGGCGTCGACACCGATGAAGTCACACGGACGATTGGCCGTACGAAATCGATCATTGCAGCGATCGAGGAACTGAGGGAAAAGCGGACGGTTGATCAACCTGGAAACAGACCAACCCTTATCCCTTATCAAACACCGGCAATATCAGGCTTGGAGCAATGGCTTGCGGACAACGAGATTCTCGACCCGGAAGGCCCGGAGGCGGTGATGGAACCGATAGAACGGCGGGGGCTATTTCGAGGCCACCTGAAACTTCCATCGAAAAAGAAGCCCAGGTCGGCGATAAGAGGACCAAATTGAGGCGGCACATGTAGGGCATGCTCAAGTCAAGTTCGTGCGCTATCTCAAACACCCTTGGAACCAGCGACGTCGCCGCGCCGCACTACAGGGCGATCTTGGCGCGAAAAAATCAGACGACACTGGCGGCCGAGTATTCGAGGAGCCTTGCAAACTGCCTCTGACCCATATTGCGCCGTAGGTGATCGAGATATCACCTGCGCGACGGGTCAAGAAAGACGGTGGTCGGTCGCATCAGTCCTTGGCGTGAAACCGATACTGACTGGCTTTGTGTGAGGCCGGATCCGAAATTTAGGAGTTAGAACAAACGGAAGCAGGTTTACGATCTATGTTTTGTTCGTCGAAGGCATATTTGAGACCAGCAGCCTCGTTGGTGACCCGCCGACGTCTGATTGATCTACGGTCTCGGCGCCATCGACACCACCGTTAGGGCATTCCGCCACACTCCTCCGGTATCGGCGTCTGCGTCGACGGTCAGTCGCAGGTGCGCTGGGACAACAGCAACCCGGGCTCCAGCACGGCGAGCCGTAGCCTCGCAGACGGCAATGACGGGACCGGCTAAATCCTGTCGCTGGAAGCTGGCAATTGCCTGATGATCGATCAGAAATGGTCGGTAACTCCGCAGGCGCTGTGTTCTGGTCGTCGGTGGATTTCGATCGATTCACCGACTCCGTCGATGCTCCGGTTAGCTCGGGCAGCGGCGACAGCCTTGTCGACGGGCTCGCCCTAGACTCTCGATCACCGAATTGCCAAGTCGTTAAAGGTCGGTTCCGTTTGATGGATGAGCGACGGTGGCGATTGGGGCGGCGGTCACCGGGGGAGCCACCGCGGCCAGGTTTCTGAACTCAGCACATTTCTCGAGGTATGCCCCGAATGCGGAGTAATAGGTCTCGGCCTTTTGTCTAGCGCATGCGCGCGCGGCGGCGCGCCGCGCCGTCTCATATCTACTTGTCATCATGCCCCTAGAATGCATCGCATTAACGTTGGTTCCAAAGGAGGACCCACTTGTATAGTGACCAGAGCGGGAGGCGAAGCGCCCGTTCTGGCCGCCCAAGCGAATGCCCGAGAGTGACCAGCCTGGATCGCACCCGTTGCCACTAGCTCGGATCGGCATCGAGACGAAGAGAGTCAATCAGGACAGTGCCGCTTTTATTTTGCCGCCGCTCTCGGCGTCGCGCGGACCCGAGGGATCGAACTCTCGCGGAACAACCCATCCGTATCGGCCGTCGGCAGTGCGATCGCGGAACTGGGGGAAGGGGGCCCGCCGTCGGTCTCGGCGAGCGCGACGGATGGCGAACCTGGCGGATCAGCGGAACACTCGGGTCACGGGGCAGTCGGTCCCGCGCCGTCTGACGCCGACGCTCCTGCGGCTGCCCTTGATCGCACCTCGTGTGACGCGAATTCCCGCTTTCCCGGACGGTCCCGTCCGGCCGCTATGCTGAAAGCTCCGATATGCTTCTTTGTTTGCTGGTCGATCCTGCCGGATCGGGGCACCCGCCAGCCGCGCGGAACCCATTTCCGGTCGGAGGCGAAAGCGAGCGTTGGTGGGCGAATAAGAGTGAGAGGAGGGACGGGGAAGCTGTGACGGATTGGAAGGGTTGGAGAGAGGTTCCGCCCGGTCCGTCATGGAGAAACCGACATGACTGAGAAGACTGAGAAGATCACGCTCGCAACCGCCTGTGACATTCCCTTCAACAAGCTTGTGCTCAGCCAGGCAAACGTCCGCAAGATCAAGGCGGGTGTGTCGATCGAGGAACTCGCTCAAGACATTGCGCGCCGCGGTCTGTTGACCAGCCTCAGCGTCCGTCCCGAACTCGACGACGACGGCAAGGAAACCGGCATGTACCGCATCCCGGCCGGTGGCCGGCGCTATCGGGCGCTGGCACTGCTCGTATCCCAGAAACGTCTGTCGAAGACAGCGGGCATCCCCTGCGTCATCAGCCGCGGCGAGAGGCCGGAGGCCGAGGATTCCCTTGCCGAGAACGTCCATCGCGAAAGCCTGCATCCGCTCGACCAGTTCCGGGCCTTCGAGACCCTGCGCGGGCAGGGGATGGACGAGGAGGAAATCGCCGCCCGGTTTTTCGTGCCGGTGGCGACTGTCCGGCAGCGCCTGCGGCTGGCGTCCGTCTCGCCGAAGCTTCTCGATCTCTACGCCGAAGACGGCATCACGCTCGAGCAGCTGATGGCGTTTTCGATCAGCAAGGATCATGCCCGTCAGGAGCAGGTTTGGGAGGCGATTGCCCGCTCCTACAGCCGTGAGCCCTATTACATCAGGCGCCTTTTGACCGAGACCGCCGTCCGGGCGACCGACCGGCGCTCCGTCTATGTCGGCATCGATGTCTATGAAGCGGCCGGCGGCGTGGTCATGCGCGATCTCTTCGACGAGGACCGAGGCGGCTGGCTGCAGGACCCGGCGCTTCTGGACCAGCTCGTGCTGGAACAGCTCAAATCGGATGCCGCGGCCATCCAGGACGAGGAGGGGTGGAAATGGGTCGAGGCCGCCTTCGATTTTCCCTACGGCCACACGACAGGTCTTCGCCGCGTCTTTGGCCAGCAGGCGGAGTGGAGCGAAGAGGACCTCGCCCGTCACGATGCTCTCCAGGCGGAATACGACCGGCTCGATGCGGAATACGCATCCGCAAGCGACTATTCCGAGGAGACCGAGCAGAGGCTCGAAGAACTCGGCACGGAACTCGACCGGCTGAACGATCGGCCTTACGTCTACGATCCGGAGGATCTCGCCCGCTCCGGCGTCTTCGTGTCGCTCGAGGCAAATGGCACGCTCAGGATCGAGCGCGGCTACGTCAGGCCCGAAGACGAGCCGCAGGTGGAGATGACCTGCGCTGTCGAGCAGGAGAGCGATACCGTCTCGGAGGTCGTTGCCTCGTGCGATGAGCCGCGGGTTGGTGACGACGACGAAGAGACGCTCAAGCCGCTTGCCGATCGTCTCGTTCTCGACCTCACCGCAGCCCGCACCGTCGCACTGCGCAACGCGCTCGCCAAGGATCCGGTGATCGCCTTCGTCGCCGTGCTGCATGCCTTCGTGCTCAAGACCTTCTACCTCTACGGCGCGGACACGTGCCTGGAGCTCACCCTGCAAAGTGCCCGCTTCAGCGAGACACCGGGACTGGCCGACACGATCGCTGCGAAGGAGATCGCCGAGCGGCAGGAAGCCTGGGGGCAGGACCTCCCGAAGGATCCGACCAGCCTCTTCGCCTTCCTGGTCGCGCTCGACGACGTCAGCCGGCACGCGCTCTTTGCCCATTGTGCTTCTCTGTCGGTCAACGCGGTCATCGAACCCTGGAACAGGCGCCCCCGGGCCATCGCCCATGCCGACGAACTCGCCCGAGCGATCGGATTCGACATGGTAGAAGCGGGCTGGGCGCCGACGGTCGAGGCCTATCTCGGCCGTGTCACCAAGGCTCACATCCTGCAGGCGGTCACCGAGGCGAAAGGCAATCAGACGGCAGAAGCCATCGCCCATCTGAAGAAGGCCGACATGGCCCGCGAGGCCGAGCGGCTGATGGCGCGCACCGGCAGGTTGCCTGAACCGCTTCGCCTTGCAGCCGTCGAGGCTGACGACCCCACTGCGGTCACGCACGAGACCGGCACGGACGAGACAGGCAAGGATATCGCGGAATCCGGGGCGGTCTCAAAACCGTCTTTCCCGGACGGCGAGCTCACCGAGCCTTTGGCGCGGGAGGATAAGGCCGACGTTTCGGACGAGATCGACGAGAAAGCCCCGATCCATCCGATCGCAGCCGAATAAGCGTCCTTTGCGTGAGGACGGCCCGGTTCCGCAGGGCGCCGGGCCACATGCGTTTCAATCTTTAACCTTCACCTCGAGCCCGGTCGCAAGCGCCGGGCCTTTTCGTTTCAGGAGACTTGCCATGACCAATTCCAGCTTCAACAGCCATTTGTCTTCCGCCGGCTTCAAGGTCGACATCTCGCGAGGGCAGCGCATCGGCCGCGTCTCGTCGGAGTGGTTTTCCCGGCCAGACGACGAACGCTTCCTGTCGCTCTCCGAACTCTACGACACGGTCCGCACCCGGGCCGATCGGGCGCATGCCCGCACCGTCGAGACGAGCGCCATCCGCGTCGAGGCATCGCGCGACAATGCCGAGCGTCTCGAGCTCATCGTGCCGGGCGAGCGAGGAAGCCGATGCATACGTGAGGAGCAGCCGATTGCCCCGACCCATTGGAGCTATGGCCAGCTCTGCAGCCTGGTCGGGGCGCCGGCAAACTACATGCGCCAGCTGCCGGCGCCGCTCGCCGCCATCAATCTGCAGCATGGGCTCCTCAGCCACCGGGCCGAACTGGTCAAGACACTGGAGATGGACGACGGGCGCCTCGAACTGCGCGCCGTCACCGGTCCCGACTATGGCCGCATCTGGGATCATGAACTGGTCGCAGCTGTCATGAAGATCGCCGGCAACGGCACCGGCGACACGATGTGGAAGGTTCCTGGTCAACTCGACTGGGCAAGCATGACCCACAATCCGTTTGTCGACATCACCAGGGATACAACGACGCTCTATGCCAGCGACCGCGACGTCTTCCTGTTCCTCGTCGACGACACCCATCCGATCGAGGCCGGGCGACTTGCGAACGGCGAGCCCGATCTCTATTTCCGGGGCTTCTATGCCTGGAACTCCGAGGTCGGCTCCAAGACGCTGGGCATTGCGTCGTTCTATCTCCGTGCCGTCTGCGCCAACCGCAATCTCTGGGGCACGGAGCAGTTCGAGGAAATCACCATCCGCCACTCGAAATTCGCCAGCGAGCGCTTCGCCCATGAGGCATCGCCCGCGCTGACGAGCTTTGCCAATTCGTCGCCCGCGCCCTTCGTTGCCGGCATCAAGGCGGCGCGCGAGACGATCGTTGCACGGCATGACGAGGATCGCGAGGCGTTCCTGCGGCGGCGCGGCTTCTCGAAGACCGACACCGGCAAGGTCATCGAGACGGTACTGTCGGAAGAGGGCCGTCCGCCGGAAACGGTCTTCGATTTCGTCCAGGGCATCACCGCACTGGCGCGCACCCGGACCAACCAGGACGTCCGCCTCGATCTTGAGGGCAAGGCCAGGAAACTGCTCGAGAGCGTGGGGCACTGATGCTGTCGGCGGCTGATCTTGCCGACCGTCTCGCGCGCCACGCCGAGGCGGTCTGCCGTCATTATCTCTCGGCCGGACGGCGATCCGGAAACTACTGGATCGTCGGCGATACGGCCAACAACAAGGGTCGGTCGCTCTACGTGCGCCTGACTGGTGCGCGGGCCGGCCGCTGGAGCGATGCGGCGACCGGGCAATATGGCGATCTCCTCGATCTCATCCGCGAAACCTGCGCTCTGTTGACCTTTGCCGATGTCGCGCAGGAGGCGCGCAGGTTTCTCGCCCTGCCGCGTCTGGAGCCGCTTGCGGCAGGAGGATCGAAGCTCAATCCGCCTGGCAGTCGATTGGCAACGGAGCGGGCAGGGCTGCTCTTTGCAAGCGCCAGGCCGATTGCCGGCACATTGGCCGAGCGCTATCTCCAAAGCCGCGGCATCCTCGGCGCAGCCGGCCATCAGGCATTGCGGTTCCATCCATCCTGTTTTTATCGCGATCTGACAACCGGCAACACCATGCGCCTGCCGGCGATGATCGCGGCGGTCATGGACGCCGAGGGCAGGCTCACCGGCGTCCACCGCACCTTTCTCCATCCGGAAGGTGATGGCAAGGCGAAGGTCGAGGAACCCCGCCGGGCGCTCGGCCGCCTTCTCGGCAATGCCGTTCGCTTCAACATGCAGCCGCATGCGCAGATCCCGATCCTGGTAGCAGGCGAGGGCATCGAGACCGTGCTGTCCCTGTCATGCATTCTTCGCGGCATGCCGATGGTCGCGGCACTCTCTGCCCACCATCTCGCCGCCTTCCGTTTGCCCGCGACGTGCCAGCGCCTCTATATCGCTGCCGACGGCGATGCGGCGGGGCGCCATGGGCTCGAAGGGTTGAGCCGGACGGCCAAGGCCCTCGGCGTGCTGCCGCTGGTGCTCTCTCCGGAGCTCGGCGATTTCAACGAGGATCTGCGTCGCCTCGGCGCTTCGCGCATGGCGGACAACCTGCGTCAGCAACTTTTCGCGGATGATGCGGCCACCTTCTTGTCCGATATCGTCACCCGCCGGTGAGGAGCAAGGCGCCGAGGCGCTGCGGTGATGCCGGCGGTGTCAGCGGGTCATGATGATCTCCGTAAAGACCGCGCCTGCGGGCCTGCCGGGAGGCGACCCGTACCATGCCGGTCGCGGCCTTCAGCGGGTCGGTCAGGTTTCTTCCCCGCGCGGTTCCCGCGCTCCTCGCGGATCAAGAAACCTGCCCTCAGCCGCCCGGCGCTTCGCTTGGCCGCGGCACGTCGCGCCGCGGTTCCGGCCGGAACCGGCATGCGAAGGGATCGCCGTCAGGCCGCGAGAGGCGCGGCTTCAACCACGGAGATCACCATGACCTGCTTGTCCTCCCTTCACGGCACCGCAGAACACCACCCATCCTCGCCGACGGATCGCGTTATCTATGAGATGCAGCTTCATGGCTACAGGCCCTTCGAGGACGAACCCGATCCTCGCCCCTTGCCCGAAGAGCATATCGTACGAGCCTCGCTTACCACGATCTTCGATGCCCTCTCCGACATGCTCGGTGACACCAGGCTGGAGCCCGATCTCGAAGACCTCCTCTGGTCGACCGTCAACCTCTTTCACCGGAGCGCCGAGCGCATCCAGCGCGAGCTCGATCGCAACGAGGAGGCGCAGCGCAACGGCCAGCGCGAGCAGGATGGCTCGGAGGTCAAGAGCGTCGAGCTCGAGCGGCTCGTTGCCGAGGGGATCACGCTTCTCGAACGCCGCAACAGTTTCGAGTTCATGCGCGATTACGCAGCCGATCTCTTCGAGACTGAGACGGGTTCAGCCTGGCGGCCACGCTCCGGATCGAAGGTCAGTCACGCCAACATGACTGCGGCAATGATCGACTCGAAAGACTTCCTGGCTGCACGCCGCCATGCCGAGACCGAAGTCATGATCCCGCAAGGCACCAAGATCGCCTTTGCCGGCGGCATGGACTACAACGATCATGATCGCATCTGGAAAAAGCTCGATCAGGCTCACTCCAAATATGCCGACATGGTGCTGTTGCACGGTGGCGCGCCGAAAGGGGCAGAACGCATCGCCGCCTGCTGGGCGCAAGCGCGCAAGGTGACGCAGATCGCCTTCAAGCCGAACTGGAACAAACACGCCAAGGCGGCGCCCTTCCGCCGCAACGACGACATGCTCTCCGTCATGCCGGCAGGATTGATCGTCTTTCCTGGCAACGGCATCACCGACAATCTCACGGAGAAGGCCCGGCGGCTCGGCATCCCGGTCTGGCAGGCTTCAGGAGACGGCGCGTAAGCGCCGTTGCCCTGGCTCCTATCATTGCGGTTGGAAACTTAGAACGTGGTCTTCTGGACCAACCACCAAACCGGCAGACTTGCCAGCGCAACAGCAGCCACCCAAATGGTCGCAAACTTGATCAGGTACTGCCTGCGGGCCTTCGCCTCGTTCCACTCGTACATCATCGCGGCCTTCCCTCTCCCAGCAGTGAAAATTGAACCACCGGGAATGACAAGTGTCGAGTGCGGAATTGCAACACCGAACGAGCGAAGGATTGAGATGAGGGCTAGTGACGAGCGGGTCCGATCGACCAGTGCGAATGTGGTCGTGGGCACAGCCAAGCAAAAAAGTTGAGTTAGTTTTCCCGGCGGTCGACGCCGGAATCCGAGCCATTACGAGCCTTCGCCGGGTCCTCCATGGTCGGATGGCGCGAATTCAAGGTGGAGCATCCCTAGAGGCGCGCGAGCCGTTCGCTTACACGTCGCCCTCGTCCGGGTAATCAGGTAGGCCGGACATTCTCGGCCCTGGATTTTCCAGTCTTGCGATCCTGACCCAGGTCATAGCTGACGGCCTGGCCATCGCGCAGCGAGCCGCCGCCTTGGACTGCGGAGATATGAACGAAGACATCAGGGCCGCCATTATCCGGGGCGATGAAGCCGAAACCCTTGTCCTGATTGAAAAACTTCACTGTGCCGTTCGCCACGAAACTCTCCACGGTTTGGATTTTCAGGAGCGACTCATAGACCGACCGTTGATGGCAGGCAAGCAAAGCCCGTGACTGTGACGTCTACGCCAGGCAGCTGGCAGGCGAGGGCGCAGAGCGCGGTCACCTGCATTTCCGTCTGACGGACGCAATCCTGAAGGTTCGACAGCCGCCCCGTGTTTCCTGACGATCCATTTCGGACGGGAAGCTAGCCGACCGATTGCGTCTTCTGCCGATTCCGCAATCTCCGACTCGACTCGTTCGACCGGTGACCCATGTGACTCTGTCGAGATATCGAGAGGGACCGCGTCATGGACGATCTTCAGAGCTCAACACCGATCCGCCCGCTTCACGTCGAGATCGACGGCATGGTGAAGTATCGGCAGGCCTACAGCGTCGAGGACCTTGCCGGTTTCCTTCTAAGTGAGCGATGGCCGCATCTGGAAAATGATACTCGAACATTTCACCGCGCATTGGCGACCGCCATGGAGGCCATGCAGCTTTATCTCGATCCGGAAATCGCTCGGAAAGCCTTCGTCGAGGCAGCCCATGCATCGAAGATGCACATCCTGCCCGACGACATGGATGAGACGAAGGCGGGCGGCCGATCGACGACAAAGGCCCCGCCGAAGCGGGGCAATTGGAGGTCGTCACACAGGAGGAAAATGCACCCGGTAAGGTGAAGTTTACCGATGCTATCACGCTTCCGACCTGAAATACTATTTCTTTAGAATTTGCTGATGTAATCCCCGGATGATTGCTCGTCGGGATGCTGATTGCGGCGGAACAAGTAGCAACGTGTGCCTCGGTTGTTGCAGCAGGGTGTGATCGCATCATCAGTTGATGATCCGTAAGCACCATGGGGGCGCTGCCTGATGGCGCTTGCCCTTTCCTCATAGACTTCGGGCGCCATGTAGTGCCGAGGCAAACCAAGCGAGGTTCGATATGGACGAGACAGTCGAGCAGCTTCTGCAGCTTACTGCGATCACCTCGACGCTCATGGCAATTTACGATGCCGATGACCGGCTGCGGTACGCCAACGGCGCGTTTCGCTCAGCCTACTTCATCGAACCCGATGAGGCCCCACTTTGGCCGGACCTCATGCGGCGCAATTTTGATCTTCGGCGGGGCACGGTCATCCGCGGCACAAATTTCGACGAATGGCTGCGATCGACGCAGTCGCGCCGCGGCAAGATCGGCTATCGGGCTTTCGAGACGGACCTTGTCGACGGACGGTGGTTCTGGATGACGGAGGCGGTGCAGACGAACGGTTGGATGTTGTGCATCGCCAGTGACATCACGAGTTTGCGAGCCAAAGGCAGGAATGTCCGGCAAGATCGGGATCAGGCGATCAAGGCATCTCAGACCGATGAATTGACCGGCGTCGCCAACCGCCGCTTCGTGATGGCACGCATCGAGGACATGCTGATCGCCAGCCAAGGGGGAAGCGACGGTTGTCTTGCCGTTTTCGACATCGATAATTTCAAATACATCAATGATCGGCTCGGTCACCACGCCGGAGATCTGGTTCTGCGCGACTTTGCGCATCGCATCCATCAGAGCGTTCGCCGCAGCGATTGTTTTGGCCGGGTCGGCGGAGAGGAGTTCATCCTGGTTATGCCGGGAACCTGCGCAGAGGACGCCATTGCTATTGTCGAGCGCATGCTCAGCGTTATCCGGTTTTCCCGGCCGCTGCCGGAATCGCCGGACTTCAGCTACACGTGTTCGGCCGGAATTACCGCTTGTGTGCCAACCGACAGCGCATCAGATCTTTATCGACGGGCCGATCAGGCACTTTATGAAGCCAAGATGAGCGGGCGCGATAGGGTACGCGCAGCGTAGCGACCAAGGGCAATGGGCAAATGCGTTGGTGGCGGTTCTCAGCCAGCCACCGCTCTGACTTTTGCGGGCCGACCTGCATCGGATTTGACCACTGGAGAAGGAATCGTCGCGAAGAAGCGTCGATGTCTTTCTGCATTCGCCTCATACATGGCCATATCCGCGCCTCCAACCGTGCCGTAGCGCGGTGACGGCGGCTTCGGTAATCGCCGGCTGGTTCCAGGCGATCGGACGCAGGCGGGCCTTTTCCTCTGGCGTCCGGACTGCGATAAAGCGCCAGTTCTGCAGGTGGAAGGAGGTGGGCGCTGAAGTGCCGATCCGCACCAGGTCCCGGATCTGGTCATCGCTCAGTGTGGCGGAAGTGTCGTAATGTTTGGCGGCACACCTCGTCGGGGGTTCATATCCCTTCCCCCATTGGATGTGACCGACAATCTGGACAAACTGGACAATATCTACTATCTTTGCGGCATAGATGAAGGAGGCGAACATGGTCGCTACCGCTCGAAAGTCGCAGCACAACGGTGGGATTGAGGTCGACAAGGCTGTCGTCGCCGACGTCCTTAAGGTCTTAGCGCGGCACAATCCCCGCCTCTCCAAAACAGCCCTTGCAGCAACAGGCAAGGTCGTGGCGGCGATCTCGGCCGCAACCGCGCGGCTGTCCGCTGAGCAGCAGCGACGGATTGCCGCCGACGAAAAGGAACTGGCCCAGGCTGTGGAGGCGGTTGTGGCTAGCTTGGCCGAAAAATCCGGTCGCAATCTCGAGGAGGTGCCGGTCGGAGAGCCCTTGGAGGTCAGCACCGGGCAGGGCCTCGGACAATCCTTGAACATCGAAGAGGGGCGTCGCCGCCTTGCCGAGTTTGCAACACCGGCTCGGATTGAGGACTGGGCGGGACCTGTTGCGGGTCCCGGCGACATAGAGAAGATGTTTGGCACGAAGCGGTCGACACTACACGATTGGCAGAAACGCGGGGCGGTGATCGGTCTGCTCAAGGGCGAGCGGAAACATGTCTTCCCCCTGGCCCAGTTTGTTGATGGTCGACCTGTCGAGGGCATGTCGCGGATCACGAAGATCATTTCCAATCCGCGCGTTGCCTGGCAGTGGTTGATCCAGACGAAGCCAAGCATCGGAGGAACGCCGCTCGACAGGCTCAAGAAAGGCCATCTTGACGAGGTTGTGGATGCCGCTGCGCGGGATTTCGGCTGAACCGTGAAGCTAGATTCCAGCACCGTTGCCGATCTCGCGCTCGCGTTTCGGCCGCAGTCATATCTCCGTGTCATGCCGGTCGCGCACAAGGCGACGCCGCTTGGCATGGGTTTCGGGAATACCAGGTTTTCCAGCCCGAGCCAGGCGTTCAAGCTCCTCTACATTGCGAGTGATTTGGCCACTGCCATCGCCGAGACCATTGTTCGTGACCGCTTTGAGGGGACGCAGGAACGTGTATTGGACGAGAGCGAAATCGAAGACTGGGCGGTAGCCGAGGTGACGGCGACCGATCCGCTTGTTGTTCTCGACCTGCGCACGACCGGGCTGCTGAAGTTGGGAGTCAGCACGGATGCGGCTCGGGCGAAGGAGCATCGCGAGGGACGGAAGCTGAGCGAAGTCGTCTATGGCTCTTTCGCCGTCGACGGCTTGCTTTACTCTTCCCGCCTCACGGCGGCGGCATGCGTTGCAGTTTATGATCGCGCTGCCGGATTGAAGCTGGCCGCTTCTCCAGCCGTGGAACTGATTCGACAGGCGGATCTCATCCGCGCCTTGCAGTCGCTTGACGTGTCGATCCGGGCCGAACGATAGCGCGGTAGCCTTTAGGTTTATTCGATTATCGCAAATCGTTTTGCGGTGCGGTTCGCTGCAGGCTGAATGAATCGAGAGTCACCAGAAGCAATATGTCTTGCCCTCTCGTTTGCGGGATGGTTCCATGCAATCACAAATGACTCCGCCGCAAATGTGATGTTCTGACTAGCGCCTAACTGCATTCGCCCCGAGCGCATCCAAGGCTATAGGCTTGGTGCGCATCAGCGAATTTAGCCGCATTTGCTCAAACGTCACCTACGCGTGGGTCGCCACGCCTGTCGAATCTTCATGGCGGAGACGCCTTCCGGTACGGACAGCATTAACGCTTATTGCAACTTTGATCCGAAAGTCATGACCACTACAGAATGCTCCAAACCGGTACCAACCCAGACTCGATCCAAACTTGAGTTGGCGGCGGCGTTGTCCGGCGTAATGACATACACCTCTGCCAACGGCTTCATGACCGGAGGCCTCGGGGTCGCGGGGCGGCAACTCGGTTTGACCGAGGTCGAGATCGGGCTGATCCTCGGCCTGGGAGCTTTGATTGGAGTTGTTGCCGCGCCCGCTTGGGGCTACGCCGCTGAAATATGGAGCAGGCGCAAGCTGATGCTCTGGGCGGTCCCGATGGTTGCGTTAGGACCAGCAGTGATGGCTGTCGTCATGGAACGGTTCATTCTTTTGTCTGCAGCCATCTCGGGGATTGTGCTCGGGGCCGCTCGTTTGTTGCAAGCAATCTTCGGTGCAGCTCTGATACCGGTTGCACAAGGCTACATGGCGGATTTCACTGAACCTTCGCAACGTCTCCGCGGAATGGGTGCCCTGAGTGCCGCCATCAGCTTCGGAACCCTCAGCGGCTCCGTGTTACTGTGGCTCACAGGCCACCTCGGAGTTGCCGCAGGATTTGCCATAATCTCGGTGTTCGGCCTATTCGCGTCCCTGATGGGGCTGGCATACCTACCACAGGACGTGATCCCCCGGACCGCGCTTCCACGCGAGGAAACCGCTCTGCCGCTCGCCGATATCTGGCAGTATCTGGCGATAACTTTGGTGGGATTCACATGCTACACAACTGTTCCGCCGATTTTCGCCCTCCGGCTTGTGGATAAGTATGGAATGGACGGCGGCACCGCGGCAGTGCAAACCGGCCTCGTTCTTACAGTCGGCGTATTGGCAGTCTGTATTGCACAGGTCTGGATTGCCTCGTGGCATTTCAAGCGTCCTCGCGGAATGCTAGGCGCTGGGAGCGCAGGCATTTTCATCGGGTTGATTGCGCTTCTTTTTGCGCGCGACATTCTGGGAATGTGCTTGTCGATGGCGGTTATAGGCTTCGCTGTCGGATTCTTGGCACCCGCAGTTTTAGGAGCCATGAGTGTTCTGAGCGGACGTGGGGCGCAGGGCAAGATTGGAGGGATCAATATGGCGGCGCGGGGATTGGGCTCTGCGCTAGGCCCGGTACTCGGAACGGTACTTTATCAAGCTGATCGCGACGCGCCAATTTGGGGTTCGCTGGCGATGATTATGATCATTTTTCTCCTCACGTTCGTATCGCGGGACCCGCGAGCCCTCGCCTCCTGACAAGTCAATATTAGAATTTCGTCCACCCCCTAGTGGTCACATTGGACGATTTTCGATAACAAACTGAACAATCCCACCCCTGAACGACCGGTCTTTCATCGGCAAGACCGTCGACACTTGTATGGACAAAATCGAGAAATCGAGACCGACGGCGCGGCGATGACAGATAAAATTGCCTTCCCACGTATGGCCATCTTGGTCGCGTCTTTCCTGACAGGCGGCCTCCTATGCTGGTTAACAGCGAGCCAGATGGGACTGCTGTTGCCGATCGTCGCGGTGGCGCATCGCTGCGATCGGACGATTCTGTTCGCGACATGCGGGGTGCTGGTGTTGGCGCTAGCCGGTACGATTGCCGTTTCATGGGCCATCCCTGATGAGATGGGCGTTGTCTTATTCTCGTGGGCGACATTTTTTGCGGTGGCCTTGGGATGCGTCGTCATTGTCGTCGTGAGCCGCCCGACGCCTGTCGCCGCCATCGAGCCTGCTATCGGCGGCCGGCATCCGCCTGTGCTCACCCCAGAGTTCCTGAGCTTGGTTCATCCCGATGATAGAGACCTCGCAAGCCACGCATCATCCCGTGCTTTTTGGAGCGGATTCCCGCAGATTGTGAGATACAGGCTGCTTCAATCCGACGGCAGTTACAGCTGGACCGAGTTCAGGGCGGAGCCCGGTTATACGATCGCCGACGACAGACCTGCCAAAATATCCGCCCAAGAACTACCTTGGTCGACAACCGACGCGCTCGGCGAGACGGCAGAGGCCGCAAGAATCGCACTTGTTCTTGAAACGATATTTGGAACAGGATGGGCGATGGACACGACAGGTCGTTTTACTTACGCGACTCCCAATGCGCAGACGACAATTGGTCAAACCCTCGAGGAGATGAACAAACAGCTCACCGAGCTCGACTTTCTTGACGGCGGAGACCTCGGTTGGAAGGAAATATTCCATCCGGACGAGTACGAACGAGTAGCGGCATCCCTTCGCCACAGTCTTAAAGCTGGAGAGCACTGGAACAACGAATATCGACTGAGAAGAGTTTCCACCGGCGAATTTGGCTGGCACCGGGTTGCGATGAGGCCGACGCGGGATCGAGTTGGACGAATCACAGGCTGGTACGGAATGTCGATTGACATCACCGTCTACAAACAAACGGAAGCCGCCTTGCGTGTCCGCGAACAAGAGCTTTCCCACCTCATTAATATGGTCCCCGTGCATATCATTCGGCTTAGTGGTGCCGGGAAACCGACGTTCCTTAGCAAAGCCACGCTCGATTATTTTGCGCTTGATGATCGATACGCGGACCATTCCGATGAGACGTTAGCAGCCATGCAAAGTGCCATACATCCCGATGATGCCTTGAGGGTGACCTCTGCTCTTCGTAGCGGCGTGGAACGGGGGGATCGGATTGCCGTACGGTATCGGGTGCGCGGCGCCGACGGCATTTTTCGATGGATGGACAGTCGCGCGGAGCCAATACGAGACGTAAGCGGAACCATCGTCGAATGGTACGCTGTGTCACTTGACGTCAACGATCAGGTTGTCGCGCAGGAAGAACTGCGTCTCGCACACGAGGATCTAGCCAAAGCGACCCAAGCGGCAAATCTCGCCGAGTTATCGGCTTCGATCGCGCATGAAGTTGCTCAGCCGCTGGCCGCGTTGCTGTCGAGCTCCGATGCCTGCCAACGATGGCTTTCGCTCGACCCTCCCAACCTGGATCGAGCGCAGCAGGCCTTGCAGCGGATCATCCGAAGCGGAAACGCGGCGACCGGTATTGTCAGTCGCATTCGAGCCCTGTTTGCTCAGTCAGCCGATGTGCGCGAACCGAGCGACATCAGCCGGATTGTTTTCGAAGCTCGCGAGTTGCTTACGGAAGAACTCATGCGGCACGGCGTACGGCTGGAAATTGAAATCGATCCAGCAATCCCAATCCTCCGGCTCGATCGGATTCAGATCCAGCAGGCGATGATTAACCTCATGAGGAACGGCATAGAGGCGATCGGCCCGAATTCCGATATCAAAACGCTCGGCATTCGGGTCAAGCATGTAGGTGCTGCTGTTCAAGTGGCCATCAGCGACTCGGGTCCAGGCGTGGAAAACCCCTCTAAGATATTCGATCCTTTTTATACGACGAAGGGGCAAGGGATGGGAATGGGCCTCGCGATATGCAGGTCTATCGTAACCTCGCACGGCGGCCGTTTGTGGGTGGAGAAAAACGAGCCGCATGGTGCGGTTTTCATCTTCACGTTACCCATTTCTGAAGCGTCGACGGATGGTTCGACGCAGCCAGAAGCGCATTAAACATAGAATCGGATCGAGACTTCAATGTCACCCGACCTGGACCGCACAACGAGAAGGAGCCAGTTCGTCAGGCCGCACGCGGAAATGTTGAGATTTCGGCTTTCATATCGATCTACCCTAGAATTCTCCGACAGATACCGCCAACGACGGAGGTGCCTGATTCGGTTGAATCCGATAACGGCCGCATCGATGTATCGATAAATGTTTATAAAGCTAAACGCAGATTGGGGACTGGTCCGAACTGCCTCTCCTGGTCGCTCTTTTCGCGGGCGGAAAGCGACGATCGCCCGTCAGCTCTCAACGTCTAAGTTCGCGAACAATGGCGTCATGTGTCTTTAGGGTCGATTTCCACGCGACGCTCGAGTTGTCAGCGCCCGCCAACGATGCCGAGCCTCGTGCCCAATGCTATACCCTCACGCTAAGTGTTGCAGCGCCGGCCCAAATAGGTGGTAGTCCCAACAGTACCTGCTCGCAGCAGCGTCGACACCAGAACGGAGGGACTTCGCTTCTAGCCATCGTGGTGCACGATTTCCACTCGTTTTTGGCACTTCTTCGAGCCCTTTCAAGTCTTCATATTCGCATCGAGTAACGTCGGAGAACGACCATGAAGGTGCACCTGATCCTGACTGCCACTTACGCTGCCATTGCCTTGGGGATTGGCGTATTCGCCCTGGCTCCAAACGGACACGCCGAGACACTTCCGGTCCAGCCGGTTCCAAACGCTGGAGGGGCTATTTTGGGCACGGAAATTCCCGACGACGCGGCTCAACGTGTTCACGATATGGAGGGTGAATTTCTTTTCAACACTCCACCCGCGTTTATTACTGGGCTGTCATGACGGGCAAGCGCGAAGGCCTCACCTTCGACCCCGAACTTCTCTACGTAGCCGCCATGTTCCATGATTTTGGGCTGACCAAAGGCTATGGAGAGAGCCATCGGCGCTTCGAAGTGGACGGGGCAAACGCCGCACGCGAGTTCTTGCGCGGCCACGGCGTTTCAGAAAGCCGATAGCGAGAAAGTATGGCTTGCGATCGCACTCCACACAACAAATGGCATTTCCGCGAACCTGTTTCCGATGGCCGCACTCCTCGCCGAGGGTGCGAATATGGACATTGTCGGTGCCGGCTACGACGAATTTACTGCTGCGGAGCGCAACGCGGTCGAGATAGCTCATCCGCATCCGCGGCGGTTTGCGGAAGATTTCATGCAAACGCTTTACGACAGCCTCAAACACCGCCCAGAAACGACGCAGGTACAGGACTGGCCAATGTCATGGCCTATAAAGATCCGCAATTTCTTCGCAGGGACTTCAGCAAGCTGATGCGGAATTCGCATTGGGAAACAGCGAAATAATCGAAGCGCACGCGACAGTCTGACGGCGGCGTGCCGCATGAGCGTCTAGCAAGGAGATTCACATGACCAACGACAGGGTTTCTGCCGAGCCTGATCAAAGGGGTCTTTCGATGATGGCGTGGCGTGTCCACCAGTTCGGGCCCCCGGAAACGATGAGCCTCGAACGAGTGCCAAAGCCCACGCCGGGCCCGGGAGAGGTCCTCGTCAAGGTTCGCGCCGCCGGGGTGGGCCCATGGGATGGGTGGATCAGAGCAGGCAAGAGTGCCTTGCCACAACCACTTCCACTAACGCCTGGCTCCGACCTGTCAGGCGAAATCGAGGCTGTCGGAACAGATGTGTCGGGATTTTCCGTAGGAGACTAAGTTTTCGGGGTTACGAATCCAAGGTTCATCGGAGCCTATGCCGAGTATGCTCTGGCATCTGCAGCAATGATGGCGGCCAAGCCAACCTCCCTCAGCTATATTGAGGCCGCCTCGGTTCCAGTTATCGCCGTGACGGCCTGGCAGGGATTGTTCGATCAGGCACGGCTTGAAGCCGGTCAGACGGTGCTCATTCATGGGGCGGCCGGCAATGTGGGAGCCTACGCCGTGCAACTGGCACGACGGGCAGGAATCCGGACCGTTGTCACGGCCGCCAGCCAAGATTTTGCGTATCTGCGGGATCTCGGGGCCGACCTATCGGTCGACTACCGTACCGAGCGCTTCGAGGACGCGGCTCGGGATGTGGATGTGGTTCTAGACCTGGTCGGCGGCGAGGCGCAGACGCGCTCCTTTGAGGTCCTGAAGCCCGGCGGTAAACTGATTTCTGCTGTGTCCAATCCCGATCAAGAGCTTGCCAAAAGGCGCGAGGTTGAAGCGCAGTTCTTTCTCGTGAACGTCACAACGCCCTATCTGGCAGAGATCACCCGCCTGATTGACAGTGGCGCGCTGAGGACAAGGGTAGGGGCAACACTCTCTCTTGCGAATGCACGCGAGGCTCATCAGATGCTTGAGGGAGAACTGAAGGCCCCGATAGGTAAGATCGTTCTGAGCGTGGAAAGCGGTTGAGCACGAAACATGTCCTGCCGGCTCGGCGAGTCTCGCCCTCCCTTGCCGGCAATTGATCAACCCGCTCGTCGGATTATCTCCAAGAGCCGTTCGCACACCCGAGGGAGGCTTTTGGTCGGAGCCGTTGCGACACCCAGCAGAAGCCCGGACTCCGCCCTCCCGGGCGGTAAGTACCACGCGGACAACGGCGACGGAGACATGCCGTACATCATGGCTTGGCGCGCCACGGACAGGTCCCGTATTCCGTTCGGCAACTTGAGCAGCACGGCTAATCCCGGCGCCGCAAGGCGGTCCGCGCCGACATGGGGCACTAGACAATCCAACAGAGCCTGTCGTTTGGCTGCATAGGCGCGTTTGGTGCGCCGGAGATGGCGCAGATAGTGGCCCTCATGCATGAACTCAGCAGTCGCGAGTTGTACTGACGGCCCGGGCGCCGGCATGAGACACGCTGCGACCTCTGCGAACCTGGAGGCGAGCGCAGCCGGCGCCACGACAAAGCCCAGCCGCAGGGTCGGGCTGATCGTCTTGCTGAATGAGCCGATGTGGATCACTCGCCCGGCACGATCAAGCGAGGCGAGGGCCGGCGCTGCTCGTCCCGCCAGCTGCAGTTCGCTTAAGTAATCATCCTCGATGACCCAGACTTTTTCCGACGAAGCCCAATCAAGCAGGCGAAGGCGCCGTTCGAGCGACAGCGTAGCCCCGAGTGGCGCCTGTTGCCCGGGAGTGACGAGGACGAGCTTGGCGCCGGGATGGTCACGCAATCCATGATTGACATCCATCCCCGCTGCGTCGACAGGGATCGGGGCAACAGCAAGCCCCGCCAGTTCGAGCCCCTTGGTTGACCATGGGAAGGATGGGTTTTCAACCCAAGCCTTATGCCCACCTAAACCAAGCACGTTAAGTGTCAGGCCGAGCCCTGCGCCAAATCCACGGGTGATGATGACCTGAGAAGGAGAGCAGTTTATCCCCCTTGCCACCGCAAGATAGGCGGCGATCTCCCGTCTCAGTTCAAGCTCGCCACGTGGGTCAGGATAAAGAGGCGGGGCGCTTGCTTCGGCACGGGTGGCATTCGCGCGAATTCGCGCGAGCAAGGTTGCAGGAAACGTCTCGGTCGCGGGCACGCCCATTTGGAAGAACGCCGGCCCTTTCACCATTTCAAGGTAGGTCTCCAGGAAAGAGCCTGCGTCTGGCAACATTTCCTTCTGCGTGACGGCGCGAGGCCGTGGCGCAACCCGAGTGCCCATCGATCGGGAAGCCTCGATCATCTGGGCCGCAGCAAGTTTTTCATATGCTGTCCGGACCGTTCCACGCGACAAGCGAGCTGGGCGGCAAGGTCCTGCCATGAGGGCAGCCGGGCGCCGGACTCCAGCACGCCGCCTTCAATGGCCTTTGCCATTGCCTTGCGGATCTGGTCCGACAGCGAGGTTTTAGCCGACCGGTCGATATCGAGATTCAGAGGCTTTTTCATCGCGCCATGGTACACAATTTCTGTGCGTTCTTGCTCCTTTTCTATAAGCCAGAAAACCACCATCTTCAGGTTCTCAAAAAGGAGAACCCTTATGAAGATCCACACCATGCTCTCGGCGACCTGGATCGCGCTGGCTTCCGTTGCCGGCACAGCGTCCGCGCACGCCGGTCAAGCCGAAACGGTTACGCCCAGGTTCAGCCAGTCGATCCCGAACATGCCGGGCAAGTCGCTCATAGCTGTAGAAGTTGATTATGCGCCTGGCGCAGCTTCGCCCATACACACGCACGCGAAGTCGGCCTTCATCTACGCCTATGTGCTGTCCGGCGAAATCCAGTCGAAGGTCGATGACGGCGAAACCCGCATCTTCAAGGCAGGCGAGAGTTGGTCGGAGGCTCCTGGCGCCGTGCATTCGATCAGCCGCAATGCGAGCAACAGCGCGCCGGCGAAACTGCTTGCCGTTTTCGTCGTCGATTCCGCTGACAAGCCGCTTACAACCCCGTTAAAATGAGGACTCTGGCCAATAGGCTGGGTTAACCGGGTCGCACCAAATGGCGCCAAGGCTCTCGGTGACGTCTACGCGTACCATTATACAAAGCGACTTGCCGGGCGAGCTTGTCGACCTTTTCTACGTGCGCGCCTCGCAGATTAGCAATTGCGCCTATTGCCTCGATATACGCGCGAATGCCGCGCGCGATTTTCTGCTGGGACAGGGCATCACCAAGGCCGGTACTGACCTCGTCGCGAACGCGGTTGATCCACATACGACGCCCGGGATACCGGAGCTCATGCGCCCGGAGATCTCGCTGCTGCAGGTGGGAGCGGGCATGGACGTCGCCGGCCGTGGCTATGATCAGTTCATGGATGAGCAGCGGGAGGCGGTTGTTGCCGCGAAGAGGATTTCAAACACGGATCATAAGCCGTTTCTTCGGGACGCTGGTTCAGATCCCTTCAAGAGCATCCAGGGGTATCGCGCCTAACAGAAGCCGTTAAGCTTCAGGATTTTATGGGCGTCGATCGTCGCCCGAAGAGCCTCCTCGGCCGAACGGTCTCCGTCGTTTGCGTCGGGGTGGTGCATCTTGAGCCTCTGCTTGTAACGGCTTCTGATTTCATCCGGCGTAGCGTTCGGCGAAAGGCCGAGCGTTTCAAATGCTTTTGCTTCCAATACTTTGAGTTTGCGAGATTGAAGGGCCGCTTTAGCTGCTTGGTTTTGTGCAGTGCTTTTTCGCGCATTAATAGTCTTCGCGGTTCCGGAGCGACCTGAGGAGGGGAGGGGAGTTTCAAAAGTGTGATTGACTCTGACGCCCCAACTGGGGCGGCTGCCACTTGCCGCTTCCCGCTGATAGCGGGCCGTCACAGGGTTCGACAGTTTCGTCACGTAATTGTAGCCTTCGCTATATTCTTTGGCGTGGTTACGACAAAAAAGCAGGTATAGCCCCTCAGCGTCCGCTCCCACTGGGGCGCGATGGTCGCCTCGTTTGTCGCATCCATCCCATTGGCATCCCGGGCCAATTGAATCGCGATGTTCAACCGGCTTTTTTCGGGTCGGTTTGAGGCCGACGAAAATCTTTGAATCATACGTCATCGCGCCTTATATGACCTTGCCCCTGGCCACGACAAGATCGCTCTGACAGACACGGATCCCATAAGGTACCGCAGCCCTGCACGATCGTATGACTGAGATTTTCCGCTTTGCTATATATTCGGCAGGCCGCGACGCTGAAAGCGCCCAGATAGTTTGTTTCCCCATTAGTCGAACCATTAGATTTATAAATAGCGCTCGCCGTTGTTTGCCAATGCGACGGCGCATTCCATCAAAGTCCACGGTTGGCCGTCAGGTTGTCGAGCTGATCGTAATGAAGTCTTCGAGGCATATCCTGCCCCGTAGCCTTGAGGTCGTGGCTCGAGTGCTTGGTCAGATTGTCCTTACGCTGGTAAGCTTTGCCACCTAGGACAAGAGGGCAAAGCCAGCGGATTTCATGTTGGCGGCTTCCGAGCGCCGAGCCGAGGGAGGTGCTGCTCGACCGTACTATCTTCACGGTAAGCCCGGAAATCCATGCTGAATACCTTGCCCGGCTCGATGCACCGACGCAGCCCCATGAGCGTTTACCACGCACCAGGTCAACTAAAGCTGATTATCGGGACATATTTGCAGCTGCCGATTTTCCTGACTATCGATTCCAATCCCATCAACCGCCAGCTGGACCTCTCCCGCCACAATTCAACGGCATCGCGGGCTCTCTCAGTATCCGAGAGTTTAAGGCGGCGCGCATTCGATCCCGCATGCAGAAGGCCGCGCAAATGATGAGCGGCCGGTGATTGACGTTCAACGACGTTCGAGATACTGGGCGCCGCCACGCTCACCCTGACGAGGTGGCAAAGGGGAGGCCCGGTCAGCACGAGGGACCGGGCCTCTGCCTTCAGCCAAAAATAATGGTGGCACCGGGAACTTTCGTAACGCCGCGAGGTATGACACTTGGGTCGCACGACGAAGGTTAGTTCAGCTCACCAGCCTTCACAGCAGTCGGGCGACCCGTCCTAACTGCCCGAACTCGCCCGCTTCGGCGGGCTCCTTTTTCCCCTTACATTTGAGGGTTAGACCTTCCGCCGGGACCCTGTTTTTCTGTTGGGACCAGGGGGCAGCCCATGAATTGGTTCCACTCTGCAGCTCGACAGCACGCATTGGCTGCTAATTTTCATCCACGCGAACGGCGTCGTTCACACTGTGAGGGACAGTCACGATTCAGGAATCTGATCACCAACGAGGCGCGAAGGGTGATTGACAAACAAGGGAGCGGTCGGGGCTACGGATCGCTACGTTTGGCTACTGCAATGAGAGACTTATGTGGGAAAGTCGACTGCGTTATCAGTGCAGATCGATTATTCCCGATGGCGGTTATGTCCATTAGCGAACACGTCTCTTTTCGGGACGGATCATGGCCAACTCCGAGTTTATTCAGATGATCAAGGCTGAAGCCGAGCGCAGCTGTAAGGCAGACACCACATTAAAAACTTTAGTATTTACGAAAATAATAAAATATTTTGCGCAAAACAATGATACGGTACCATTGTAGAATAAATTTTTAATACGAGGCAAAAATTATGCAGCAGTTTTTTCCCGGGCTGACAGGACGGCAAATCACAATCTTTTTGATCGAAACATCAGTGCTTACAGCTGCGCTAATCGGCATCCTTGTGGTGACGATCCCTATGATTTGACCGAGCCTTCGATGAAAATTAAATTCCCTCTTCATGACCAAGCCAGTGGATCATATGCTAGATCAAGAATTAGACCGGCTCCTCTTTGACCGGATCTGGGCTTTGGGCGCCAGGGCAGTGCAAGACAATCAGATTTCTGCGCTCGCCGATGCCACCCTCAGCACCCCTACCTTGGAAGAATACCAGAATAGCCGCGGTCAGCGGATGGCGGATTTGATCAAGGTCATCAAACTCGGGATCTCGCAACTCCGCTAACGCCGGTGCTGATCGTGGTGGCTTTAGGGATCAGCCGAGTTCGTTCGCCAATATTGCCGAACATGGTGCCCAGTCCGTCTTGAGCGTCTTGACCGCCAGTTCACACCCTTAAAAACAAAAGAGGAGGTCTTTCAGATGAATGACCGAAGCCAGATGGCTTTCTCGCCAATCAAGCAGATGAAAAATCATCGTTCCCAAAAGAAAAATCTAAAGTTCGCGGAAAACAGGGTCGACAAAGTAACTCGGCAGCTCGTCAGTCAGACGGCGATTGTCGAGGCGTATCGGGTCAACTGTTTTCTAGCGGAACCGGATAACGCGCTCCTCGCGAGGATTTATGACAGCAGACGTCGCGCTATGGATTACCTGTTGCGCGTTAAGGCTTGTCGCTAGGGAGCTCATCGGATCTACCTCCATGGCGCTGGAGCTGGGGTCCCTCGCTATTGGTTTGAATGTGTGCGCAGGGTGCCTTTTCGGGAGACATCATGTCGAAATCAATTCGAACACTGCTGTTTGCGCTGGTCGCCGCCCAGCCGATCAGCGCGCGTGCCGAACCGCTCGAAACCTTTCAACTCAAAGACCGCATCGATGTGGCCGGTCAGGCATTGGGAACCAGTCGCTTCTACAAGGTCACCACAAGCGCATCGAGAACAGTGCTATTTTCGGTAACAATCGACCCCTCCTGTCACTATACGCTCCAGAAGGGAGCAGTCAGAGACATCCAGCCCCATCCCGGAAAGGTACCGATCGAATTTTCGGATAAGGCTTCGGTCGGTGACGTTTATATTTTCTCTTTTTCTCAGACTCGTTCCGCCTGGCAAGCGAGCAGACCGTGCGCGTATTCGTTCTCGCTCCAATGATGACGGGACAGATGCCGGAAAATTATTTGACGATTGCGTCACGCCATCCCAAGTGGAAGCAGTACCGTTCTGCAGCATGGATCGCGGTCTTTTTGTCCGGGAAAGGCCCGTCGAGATAGTGCGGCTTGCCCCGAAAGACCACCGCTATTCCTCGTGAGACCTGATCCCACACTATCACCATGTCTGCTTCATATGCCATTGCGACATCATTTCCGGGAGGGCGCCCGGTGTGCGGTGGTCTGCGCCGGTATTGAAGATATAGGGCCTGATGACCGGAAATCATGGCCTGCAAAAAATTAAGCACTGGGAACGCGGGCAGGCGCTGACATGGCGCTGCCTCTCCGACCAAGGAGAGGCTCCTTGGTAGGCGGCATTTGATGATGGGCAGAGTTATACATATGGCTTTTTGTGGGGCGGACCCGCACACTTTTCGAGAGAGGACGAGATTGATCCTCCTTGAATTCACTTGCTATGATCCACGATTGAGCGCAGGTTGAAGTTCTCGGTAGTTCATTTAACGGGCGCTGCCGATTGAGGCCTATGCGCTTCGCCCTCACCGAAAGGAGGACTGACATGTCTTCCACTATTGATACGACTAATCTGAAAGCCAAAGACCTCAAAATGCTCGACGGCGTTCTCGCGGCCTGCGGCTATACAGGCACTATCTCGGGGAACCCGAAGGGTGAACTCAATGTTGCCGCCAAGCTTATAATCAGGCTCTTCCGCCAAGGCCTGCGGCAGCCGGCTCAACTTGCTGACGCTCTCTACCGGAACTTCGATAGGCCGGGTATGCAGCCGAACGTTATAAATTTCCCTGGCCGGCATCGAGAAGCGGTGCAAGGCATAACACCGAAGAGTCGCGTTCACTGATCACGCCCTCTAAAGCGGCGGCGGTTTGGTAGCTTTGCCCCGGCTAAAGCTACCGAAGGCGATCGGCTTGTGCTCAACCACATGATGATGGGCGATGGTATCAGCTCAGAAGCTGAGATCTGTCGACCAATTTGGTTGCCGTGTCCTTAAGAACGTCAACGGTGCTCAGGGGTGCCTTTCCGACAATGGCAGCATTCGCCAAAAGTGCCGCAATCTTCTCCGCGGCCGTGGCGTCGCCAGGGACAAGATAAACCCGCGCAGGATCACGCAGTTGATTTATCAGCTCTTTTATGTCGGTGACCATGCACGCGGGAACTCGGGAGCGCCACGGATGTTCCCAAGCATATGTTGTCATATTGCCAATTTCGTCTTTTTGGACTGCGACAGGTGCGGCATGAGCCAGTGATCGATGTACCGGGTTGCGAAATGGATGCCTTCTTGGCTGATTCCCCGATAGAATTTGCATCTGCCTACCGCGCCGTTATGTGTAAGCGGTGTCTCAGACCACTGATTTGGTTTCTGGCTTGTGGACGTAGGCCCAAGGCAACAGGTCGTCGAGCTGGCTGTTCATCTTTATGATGATCGTCGTCATCATCGAGCTTCTTCGATGCTGGAAATCAGCGGTATGGCAGCATAGGCAGGTGCTGCGTGCGCCAGCGGTGGCAGGCCAGCCCATCCTGCCCATCTTTCTCGTCAGCCCCACGAAGCAGAAAACATGGGGTGAGCGGTTGTCGCGCCGATAATTGAGCGACAGCACTGTTCCCGGATGCTGCCAATATAGTCGCTATATCCGACGCCCGGCCTGTGGGTATGTGAGACCGAGTGCGGGACGAGACAGATTACGACCCAGACGGAGACAAGACTGATGGCCGTCAGATAGTCCTGTACCATGATCTGCGATGTCGGATGAAGCCGTTCATCCTGCAGACGTCCAGCACGAAAAAGGCAAAACTCGGCTGAGGCCGCCTGGAGACAGGATGAAGGTCTCGACCTCGAGATCCGCCAACCGCAACTCGCGCTCGCGGAATGTGTCGGGCACTGCCAGTATCAGGGGTTCCTTGACCAGGATTTCGGACTTCAGTTCGTCGTCCTCGACCCGCGGTTTGGCGATCGCTATGTCGATTTCGCGCCGGATCAGGGCGCTTTCAGCTCGGCATTGTTCATCGCCGCGGGCTCGATATCGGGATTGGCGGCGCGAAACCCCTGATGATCTTCGGCAGCAGCCCATAGGTCGCCGTGCGACGAACGCGATCTGAAGTCTTCCGGCGACGCCTTGCCCGATGCGCATGACTTCGCGTTCGGTGTGGTCGACGCGCTCGAGGATTTCTCGGGCGCGCTCGAGCAGCAATTCGCAACCCACCGCTCCAACATCATTCGTGCCGGCTCCGCGTTCACCAGGAGGCGATTGGAAGTAATCGCGGTGTTACCCTTGAGAGCGGAGCCGACCCGTGAAATATGAGCGACATTCGGCTACTTGGACAAGTCGCCAATCAGGCTTAACCCTACCCACGCCTCACGCTTATTGCTCGGCGCGAACCTGTTCGTCCCGCGTATCGCAATTCAAGTCATATCGGTCGTTCCGAGCTTGGAACCGAGCCGCCCCCGATGAGGCTGGGAGGCGACTTTCATCAAGATCTTTTCCCTGGATCAAGTCACGCTGCTTTGCAAGGAAGCGAGCACACAGGGTCATAAACGCATTCACGCGCGGTGTCCGTCGGATATCTGGGTGTGTCAGCAGCCAAAGATTTGACGATAGCGATGGCTCAATGGCCCCAATACGCGTCAGACCCGGATGGAGGTCGCCTAACATGCACGGCAGGTAACCAACGCCGATGTTCGCCGAAATCGCCGCAGCGGCCGCTTCGATTGAATCAACTCGAAAAGCTCCCTTTGTCTGCGGCGCGTGGCTGTCAACATATGTGTTCGCTTTTAGGCTAGACAGCGCCCCACCGAAGCCGATCCAGTCGACCGGCTGGCATTGATGGATAGGCAGCCTCCGCTCTCTCCAGATGCGCTTGCAGCCATATAAGGCCCAGCCGATTGTAGAAATCTTCTTGCCGATCAGGCTTTCAGGCGGCGAATCGGTAGCGCGTAATGCGATGTCAGCTTCACCACGGGCCAAATTGAGAGAGGCGTTCCCAATGAGAAGCTCGACCGTGATTGCCGGATGAGATTTCCTGAATTCCGCAATGACAGGCGTCAGGACGTGAAAAGCCAGGGAATCACTCGTCGCTACCTTTACGCGACCAGTGTATTGCTGAAGTTGACCGCTTATACGATGCGAGACACTAACGATATCGAGTTCCAAGCGCTTGGCAAGGGCAATCACCTCGCGTCCGGGTTCGGTGGCAGCGTACCCCGTTCTGCGCCGCTCAAACAAGGCCGCCCCGAGGATGGTTTCGATCTGCGTGAGCCGCCTTGAAATGGTCGACGTATTGACGCTGATCATCGCGGCCGCAGACGCTAAGCTTCCCGCATCGCCGATCGCCTTCACGATGCGAAAGTCGTCCCAGGACAAGCCATTGAGAACATCATTGCGGATCACGATTAAGCCAACGTCTATTAAGCTGCCGCAGGTGGTTCGAAGTCATAGGAGATACGGCCAGCAGGCAGATAGAAGAGGGCGATGAGCGCACCCCCCTTGACCTCCGGATAGTGCTTGCTGCCGGAATCAGGGGCGGTCCAGCCACGCGGCGAGGTCTTGGTAGGGAGGCGTGGACGGACCATAAGTTTCGTTAAGCCAGCGTTCTAGCTCCGCACCGGGGGGCATATCCTTTACGATCTTCAGGAGGCCGATCAGTTCGTCTCTATTCCCCATCGACGTTGCTCCATTGCGAGAGCCGGCAATCCCGGCCGCATTGAACGTGTGACGAACATACGTCCAACGACGCCGCGTGGAAGTGAAATTCCATCAGGTGTGATATGAGCGAAATTCATAGTGTAGATGGATGCTGCACAAATCTCATCGGAGCGCCATATGAGCGAAAAGTTTAAACGCCTCGATCTCAACCTGCTCCGTGTCTTCAACACGCTAATGGAAGAAGAGAGCGTGCTGCAGGCCAGCCGCAAGCTCAACCTTACGCAATCGGCGGTCAGTCATTCCTTGGCTCGTCTGCGGAACCTGCTTGAGGATGAAATTTTCGTTCGTGTGGGCTCCAGGATGCGGCCAACGGAGCGCGCGCTCGAATTGGCGCCGATCGTCCGAAACTCGCTTTACTCACTCGAGGTGGCAATCGAAGCAGGCTCATTCGATCCGGCAACCACCCGCCGCACGTTCACGGTTGCGGCAAATGATCTGACGACGATGGTTCTCATGCCCCTGATCCTCCGATCGCTCAAGGAGCAGGCGCCCCACATAGATCTTGTCATTCGACCCGTGACACGGATCGATCTGGCCGAACAGATCGACCTTGGCAAGATCGACGTTGCGATCGGAACGTTTGCTACGACTGCCAGCCGCTTCAGGTCGGAACCGCTTTTCTCGTACGATGACGTTTTGATAACGGCAGCAGGCGTGTGCGCTCCAATGACCTTGGACCAGTTGCAGCGAATGACGCTATGCGTCGTGTCCTTTGGGAGCGGCGAAGAAGGGGAAGACGGGTACTTGTCAGAACGAGGTCTCGCCCGCCGCTCAGATATGTTCGACAAAGCTGCGCTCGCTAAAGCCTACGCCTCCCTCGGCCAAGCTCCGAGGGTGGGTCTTGTCTTGCCACATTTCCTCGCACTTCCAGCGCTTTTGGCCGTTGACGGTTATGCAGCGATTGTCCCCCGTCAGTTGGGTCAGTTTCTAAAGAGCAGCGCTCAGGCCGAAATGCATGAAATGCCGTTTCCCACGGCCGTTCTGGACGTAAGTTCATTATGGCATGTCGGCCAAAACCGAGATCCCGCCCATACGTGGCTTCGTCAGATTATCCATGCCGCGAGTGCGAACCTGCGGGAGGAGGGGTCAAAGCCACTCGCTGGCTTCCGCTCATAGCGGCACTCGGAACCAACAGCGCCGAGGGGCAAAGATGCACGATTAGTTTCGCAAAAATGCTGCTGGCTTCCCTCTTATGCCCACCCTTAAACGGGTCGCAGATGGAAGACTTGTATTCCGCCCAGCTTCGACACGGTCGCTACGGCATCAGCATTAAGCTGCTTGCCGTACCTGTGTCGGGCTGAGCCTACGAGGGATAATTGCGATGGCGGCAGCTGAGGTAGCAAACCAGTCTTTGGCCAGGGCGCAGGCCGATGACCGGAAAACTGGAGAGTCCGGGCCACAAACCACTTCGTTCGTCAAACCCGCTGTTCCGGCGTCAAGGCCAGCGATCAGGCGAGGCGCTCTCGCTCTCATCAGGGTCGCTGTTATCCTCGTCGCAATATGTTGTGCAGTGGTCATACCGATGGGGTGGGGTGAATGGGTTGCCGGCAGAATAGATCAGCGGACTGACGACGCCTATCTCAAGGCTGACACCTCGCCTATCAGCTCACAGATCAGCGGTCAGGTGAAGGCAGTTCTGGTCGGCGATTTTGAACCCGTCAAGGCCGGCGACGAGCTCGTCCAGATCGATGATAGCGACTATGCCGCGCAACTCGCACGGGCGAAGGCAGCCATTGGCAGTGCCGAGGCCAAAATTCAAAACGCCGACAGCCAGATCGTGCTGCAGCAAAAGATCATCGCGCAATCGGAAGCGGTCGTAGGCGAGGTCGTCGCCGACCGGGACCGGGCAAGAGCCGAATACGATCGTCAACAAGCAGCGTCGAGTGAAGGATGGACTACAGCGCAGAAGCGTGAAAACGCCGTTGCAGACCTTCGTCGCTTTGAAGCCCAGCTAATTGAGAAACAGGCTGACGTCGATGCTCAGCGACACAAGATCGATGTGCTTCAAACGCAAAAGCAGCAAGCCGAAGCCGAGCTCGCCAGCCGAAAGGCCGATCTGGAAATCGCGCGCATCAACTTGGCTCGAACGAGGATAGTGTCGCCTATCAATGGCTTTGCAAGCGCCAGCCGAGTGCGCATCGGCCAGTTTGTATCGGCAGGCACCCGGGTCATCGATGTCGTACCCCTTCCTTACCTTTATGTACTTGCGAACTACAAGGAAACACAGTTGTCACGGATACGGCCGGGACAGACGGCGACGCTGACCATCGATGCATTTCCAGGACACATGCTTACGGGACATGTTGTCGACTTGTCGCCGGCAAGTGGTTCGGAGTTCGCCCTGCTGCCGCCAGACAACGCGACGGGCAATTTCACGAAAGTGGCTCAGCGAATCGCGGTGAGGATTGAAATCGATCATGCGGATGGGCTTGGCAATTTGCTACGCCCCGGCATGTCCGTGGTTCCAACCATTCACACCGATGAAAAAGTCTCGCTAGCGAATTGAGAGGCAAGTCCTTGGCAGGTAATTCCGCCAACATCGGATCGCCCCGGACGCCGGCTGTCCTCGGGCTGTCGGACACGAAGGCATTCGTTGCCGTCACCTCGGTGCTGATTGGAACTTTTACCGGGGTTGTAAATTCGCGCCTGACCGATATTGGCCTTGCCGACCTGAGGGGCAGTCTCGGCATCAGCTTCGATGAGGCCTCTTGGATCACCACAGCGTATGTTGTTGCAGAGGCGACTGCGGTGCCGGCAACGATCTGGATGCGCCAGCTGCTTTCGCCGGTACGCTGTATCATGTTCGGAGCAGGTCTGTTTTCACTGCTTTCGCTAATAGCACCGTTCAGCCCGTCGCTGTCGATATTGGTCATCGTTCAAGCGCTAAGGGGTTTCAGCGCCGGTATCCTCATACCGATGACCTACGGCGTCATCATGCGCTATGTCCCGCAGCAATGGAGGCTCATCTGGCTGGCGCTTTACGCGATGGTGTCAGGAGTGACGCCGAGCTTTTCCGTCTACCTTGAGGCCGTGATCGTCAACTACCTGTCATGGCGCTATTTGTTTTGGCTGAATGTCCTGCCCGCTGCTATCACGGTTTTTGCCGCTGCGTACGGGCTCAAGCCGGAGCCCGTCAGGTACATGCGGCTCCGCAGGCCCGATTTCTTCGGACTGCTTACGCTATCGCTCGGGATCGCGGCGCTCGTTGCCGCATGCGACCAAGGCAATCGACTGGATTGGTTCAATTCCGGGCTGATCGTCGGCCTGTTGGGCGCGGCCTCTCTCTTGCTGGCAGCTTTCGTGATGAGCTCGATATCGCGAGTTTCCCCCATGGTCGGCCCACAGCTCTTGCGCCATCACAATTTCGGTTTAGGCATCGTCGTCATGCTATTGACGCGTCTTGCTTTAACGTCGGCAAGTTTCGCAATCCCACAATTTCTCATTCGCGTCCAAGGGTATCGAGCTCTCGAAAGCGGCGCATTATTCCTGACGGCAGCGCTTCTCCAGATTCTTTTGACGCCGGCAATTGCTTGGGTAAGCTATCGGACCGACCCGCGCAACCTCGTCTGCGCGGGCGCCTTAACCTTCGGCTTTGGAACATTTCTATGCGTCAATGTCACGAGCAACTGGACCGCAGAACAGTTCCTGCTTCCACTTGCGCTGCAGACAATCGGCGGCTCTTGCCTCGCGGTGCCGGTGATGATCATCCTTACAGAAGACATAGAATTTGCGCAGATCCCATGGGCAGCGTCATGGGTCCACATTACGCGCACCGTCGGTACCGCGGTTGCTCTGGCTTTCGTCGGAACGCTTGTTCGCGTCCGTGAACAGCTTCATTCAAATCTGGTGGGCCAGCACATCCAAGCCGGTGACCTGCGACTGGAGACACGCCTTGATCAGCTTTCATCACTCCTACAGGTTCGAGCGGCGACCGATGATGGTTTGGTCCGCTCCAGTTTAGTGCTGGCTCGCACTGTGCAGCGCGAGGCGTATGTGATGGCTTTTGCTGATGCGTTTTTCGTAATAGGGGCCTGCACCCTAGTAGCCGCGGTCGTCAGCATTATTCTACGAAGAACCAATATACCAGGGCGCTTTCTCTGAGACCGGAAGGCCGACTGCCCGCGCTCAACGAGCCATCCTGGGCGGTACCTTTCGGTGAGCGATATCAGGTTAACAAGCCGGCGACAAACCAGGAATACGGCGCATGTGTTTGCAGATTTATGCAAGCTCCCGAGAAGCCAATTCGTTGATTGCGCCGATCACGGAAGGTAGGAAGCGACCCGCTCCGATCTCTGATCGCTCCTCAGCCCGCTGACATTTCTAGCGATACTCAAATCGGCCGCGGCGAAGCCGGCAACGGTAATTAGCTTTGATTTTCGGGTTTGGTGTCGAGACAACTCCGGATTCTTATTTCGAAGTGATCGCCTGCAGCTGCTGTCTGATCGCTGCGACAACGGATTGCATTGCAAACCTGGCGCCGGGAACGAGCGCGTTCATGCAGAAGAACTCATGTGCGAGGCCCTCAATGTTGAGCGCGTTGACCGGTACACCTGCTTTGCGGAGATGCTCACGATACATCTGTCCCTCGCTGCGGAGCGGATCGAGATCGGCGGTAATAATGAGGGCGGGCGGGATATGGCTGAGATCCTGCAGTGGATATTCGACCAGGTTGATGCGCGGATCGCGCATTGCCGACGGATCGGCAAAAGCATGCCGGAAGAACCACTCCATTGTCGCCTTTCCCAGCGGTACGCTCTCTGCGTTGGCATGATAAGATGGGGTATCGAGGCTTCCACCGGCAAGCGGGTAGACCAGGATTTGGGAGACGGGCATAGAGGCCTTCTCGGCTGCCGCACGAAGCGCAACATTTGCCGCAAGATTTCCTCCCGCGCTTTCGCCCATCAGGATAATCCGTCTGGGATCACCACCAAATCCGCTGGCGCGATCAATAAGCCACAAGTATGCATGCCATGCGTCCTCATGGGCGGCAGGGAACGGGTATTCGGGAGCTTTGCGATAGTCCACGGCGACCACCAGAACCTCTCCGTGAAGCGCTAATCGGCGGGCAGTCATGTCGTAGACGTCGATGCTCCCGATCACAAATCCACCGCTATGGAAATAGAGGACGACCGGGTAGGGACCTACACCGTTTGCGGGGCTATATATTCGGAGGGGAATTCGGTCGCCAGAAACTGGAACGAACACATCGTGACTGCGCAGCGAAAGCTCAGGTGACCGGTTGATGCCAGACGCAATCTCAAGAGAGTTTGCCGCGTCCGCCGGCCCGGGCTGAGCCCTCGCACGCTGTACCGATAACTGCGGGAGCGGAAGTGCTCCAAGCCTGTGCAACTCGGAAAGTACTTGCTGCATTTCTGGGGCAAGTTTTTTAACGCGGAACCGATCCTGAGGAGCCATGTTTAACATCCACTCGACAAAACTTAGAAGGGCGGCGGTTTCGGGCTCAACGAAAGCAACAGCAGCGAATGATGGCAATTACTGAAAAGAAGCCAGTGACGTTAACCCTGAAGACTGGGATAACAGTTAACACTGCTGTTGCATCCCAAGGAAGAACTCGCAGCCTTTGCGGCTCAACGTTCTCATCATGAAGTCGTTGCACGAGTGGCCGGCTTGAGACGATAGGACTGGGTAACTAGATCGGCTCGCGTACCAAGGCCCTCGTTGCTCTTGCGCGACCAAACCTGCTGAGACTGAGCCCGAACGCCTTCAGCTAGATCCGGCGTTACGACGTTGCGGAACAGCTTGGATTTTCCTGTAACCACGTCAACGATGCTAGCGAACGCAGCCGACGGGTCGAATTGCTCGAACGGGAAGGAGAGCTTTTCGTAGTCGAATACACGCGTCGCCGGATCATCAAGCCAATCTTTCGGCGTCAGGAACCCCGCATCGTTGAACCCGGTTAGATAGGGACCGGGATTAATAACGGCAATCTCAACACCGAATTCCTGCAGTTCCATCGCCATGGTCTCAGCGATTGCCTCAAGCGCGTGCTTGGATGCTGCATAGGCGCCCACAAAAGGGCCGCTCAATATGCCGACAACCGAGGACATGAAAATGATCTTGCCGGATCTCCGAGCAACCATCTTCTTTGCGATGCCCTGTGTCAAAAGCACTGGGCCGACGACGTTGACTTCAAACTGCCGGCGTATGTTTTCGCCGGGTATGTCAACGATGGCGCCGCCTTCAATAATGCCTGCCCCATTCACGAGTATATCGATATCCCAGGTCGAGGCGCGTCTACGATCACCTTCCTTGGTAACGTCGATCTTTTCAATACGTACATCGACGCCGCGTTGCCTGGCTTGCGTTTCGAGCGATTTCATCTGGGGGTAGTTTTCGACGCCAGCAATGACGCTGTAGCCCTGTGCGGCAAGTTCCAATGCTGCACCATTGTTGAGACCGCTGCCGGCGCCGGTGATCAATACTGTTGTCATGATGCCTGTACCACCAGTTTTTGCGCAATGACATTCGCTGCTGCTCGAGCAACGTCTTCGTCCTGGGCGCCGTTACCACCGCTTGCACCTACGGCACCCACGACCTGCCCATTCACGGCAATTGGAACACCTCCGGCAAAGATTATAGCGCGCCCGCTTAATCCATTTGCGATACCATAGAAATCACCGCCCGGCTGAGCGATCGTCGTAATGAAACTTGTAGCGAGGCGGGTCGAAACAGAAGTGTATGCCTTGTTATAAGCAAGCTCGACGCTCGAAAGGGACGCACCATCCATCCGCGCCTGTGCGATGGTCGTACCGCCGGCATCAACCACGCAGATTGTGCTAGGTGAATTGATTTCGTTGGCGCGGGCAATCCCCGCCTGGATTATTCGATTTGCTTCATCAAGGCCGAGAGATTCAAGGGAAATCATTACGTTCTCCAAAAAGGTATCAGGCGTTTTCCTGGCATGGGCTGATCGGCTTTACGTGGCGTTGCGCCAAGGGTAGCCATCCGCGGATGAAACATGTGGGCCAACTGCTGGATTCTCAAACTGCAATTTTGCTTCTCCGGTCCCGCAAAAGTGCTGGTGGAGCCTTGGCTTCGCTTAGCGTATCTCAGTTGTTTGACCGAACGAGCAAGCCGGTCATCCAGTCCGGCTATTCAAGTTTTTCTCACGATCCGGATCATATGTTATGCAGGCCTGCACCACTCCCAAGGACAAGCTCAAAGCAGAGCAAGACGACTACCTGGAAGAAGCCCTGGAGGAAACATTTCCCGCCAGTGATCCGATTACTCCTGGACAGGTTGAGTTCAAATCTCATGGATCGGAGGCTGAGCCTCGTGAAGACGAGGGCTCCGAGTAATACGGCTGCCTCACGGTTTAGTTTTCACAGACAAGACGAGGGTTTCATGGGCCGTCAAGCCGCCAAAGAAGTACGCCGCGCTCCACTGTCAACGCCAAGTGGTCTTCCGGCTGATGCTATAAAAGATATCTCGGGGGCGCTAACATCGCTCCTGGCCGATGTCTTTGCGCTTTATATCAAGACAAAGAACTTCCATTGGCACATGTCAGGACCGCACTTTCGTGACTATCATCATCTGAGACAATGATGCGGAGTATGTTACGCCCGATGACATGCTATCCGAGCTGCGTGAAGATAACGCGCAGCTGGTCGAATTTCTAAGGCAGTTACATGAGCTAACATCCGCGTATTCCGATTTCGCGACGACAAGCATGGTCGAAAATTGGATTGATGAGGCCGAGCGGCGGCTTTGGTTCCTCTTTGAGGCAACGCGTAAGCGTTGAGGCCAATTCTGGCGGCCGCGGTGATGAGGACAGACAATGACAGGCACGTCCGTTAGCGTGGGTGATATTCGATCAGCCGCTCCAGCACGGCTGATAGAGATGGCGGGAATCAATTCGATCGTGTTGCATTGGTATGACCTCACCTGCCCGTTCTGCTACCTTGGGCAGGCGCGAACGAAGCTCTTGCAGGATCGGGGCATGACGGTCGTGGAGCTACCTTTCCAGGCGCATCCTGATATTCCCAAGGAGGGCGTTCACATCGGAGAGCGGATCGGCCTCATGTACGAGAGAATAGAAAGCGAGGCCAGAACTCTTGGCATGCCGCTGCACTGGCCACCACGCCTACCGAATTCCCGCCTCGCCCTTTCCGCCGCCGAATGGGTCCGTCGCAACAAGATCTCGTCTTTCGCGTCCGTGCAGAAGCGCCTGTTCCGCGCTCATTTCGCTGATGGGCTGGATATCGGTGATCCAGACATCGTGTTACAATGCATCAGTGAAGTGGTCGACGATGTGGACCGATTGGATCAGAGCCTCCTCAGCGGGGAGGCAGCTGCCTGGCTCACTGAAAGCGAGCGCATGGGTCACCAAATCGGTGTGACTGCAACACCGACCTGGATAATCGCGCGCCGCGCAATACGGGGATTTGTCGCTCAAGATGATTTTGAAGCGCTGGTTCGCATCGCCAAAGGAGGGAAGGACCCTTCATCACTTCAAGGAGAAGTGAATAATGCTCGATGAGATGACCGCTCAGATGACCCGCGCTCCAGGCTTTGTTGCAGCGCTGGATCAAAGCGGAGGATCCACTCCGGAGGCGCTGCGCTTGTACGGCATTCCAGACAGCGCATACAGTAGCGAAACGGAAATGTTCAATCTCATCCACGAGATGAGACTGCGGATAATCACCTCCCCCGCCTTTTTCGGCAACAAGATCATAGCTGCCATACTGTTCGAAAAAACGATGGACAGTGCCGTGGAAGGGGAGTCGATCCCTTCTTACCTCTGGCGAGGCCGTCATGTTGTGCCCCTTCTCAAGGTCGATAGCGGGCGCGAGCACGAGCACGATGGTGTTCAAATGATGAAGCCCATGCCAGGACTTGACACATTGCTTAAGCGTGCGGTCGGAAAAGGGATCTTCGGCACAAAAATGCGTTCTGTCGTGAGGTTGCCGTCTCGGAGCGGAATTGCTGCCGTCGTAGCACAGCAGTTCGACCTTGCGAAACACATTGCGAGCTATGGCCTAACGCCTATCATCGAGCCAGAGGTTCTAATTACCAGCCCCGATAAAGAAGGCGCTGAAGCAATTTTGCGCGACGAGATCATTAAAGGGCTCGAATCTCTACCTGCCAACGTGAAGGTGATGCTTAAACTTACAATTCCGACGGTTCCTGACTTATACAAACCGTTCGTGGAGAGCCCGAATGTAATGCGCGTACTTGCCTTGTCCGGTGGCTATAGCCGCGGCGAAGCCTGTGCAGAGCTTCGAAAGAATAAAGGCGTAATCGCAAGCTTCTCCCGGGCGCTTGTCGAAGACCTTCGTGTTCACATGACGGATGCACAGATGAATGATCATTTGGCTCGCAGCGCTGATGAAATCTTCCAAGCGAGCGTCAACAAGCAATGACCCCAAGATGTGCGCCGCGTGGTCTCTAGCCGTCAACTGCACAAGCAGCATCATGTTCCGAGCATAATCGCATCGACAAGCTTCATCATCGTTATGCCTGAAAGCCTTATTTATCAGTCGATTGGTTTCCGGGATAAAGGTGTCGCAGTGCTCGCGGATCTTGCGCGCCGGCGCGGCGTGTCTTGTCTGCATCGCACGATCATGGCCTCGATCGGCTCGGCCAACTGATTGGGCATAACGCACCAGCCTTCGAGACCGGTCCGTCAGGCCCTCCAGGCCGTCGTCCTTATAGCGATTGAAAATCCAGTAGCCGGTCTTGCGCGAGATCCCGAACGACCGGCACACCCCCGAAGTCTTCCTCCACGGCATCAACACCTCCCGCGAAAAGCAAAAAGTGTCACCCATGTCTCCGGTAGAAATCGTCACCTTTCTCTCAGGCCCGGCATTTCGGTGCCGCCGGAGCTTGTCTTGAAGCAACACAAGGTCAACATGGCTCGCACCTAGCCTTCCTAGAGCTCGACATGGTTGTTACTGTCCGGATTACGAAGGTCGCCGTCGTTCCGATAGACCGTTAATTCGAGCGTTCGAGGGGGCGTCCAAAATGGATAATCTACTCGTTCACATTTCTGATTTCCTCCTTACGATCGTCGCAGACGTTAGTTATCGGGAGGAAAAATCCATGTCAGACGGGAAACTAGCAATTCTAACCGGTGCGTCGGGCGAAGTCGGTCGTGCTACTGCGCGCCGATTTGCTGAAAGTGGTTGGTCTCTTCTGTTGTGCGATCGGGCTCCGCAGGTTGTTGACGTCGCGGAGGAGCTGTCTTCCGACTCTGGACGGACCAGCATCGGAATGCAGATAGATCTCGAGCGTGACGTGGAGATCGATCGGGTGATCGAGCGGGCGGCGCAGACAGGCATTCCGCTGCGCTTCCTCGGATTGATTGCGGCAGTCAACCATCCGGCCGTCAGCATCGCAAACCTCGACATGTCCCTCTGGGACAAGGTGCAAAACATTAATCTGCGGGCGAACGTGAAGTTCATCAGCGCAGCCGTGCCTTTGATGCGAGCGGCGGGCAATGCATCGATCGTCAACGTTGGCAGCTACTGGGGCCGCGAAGGGCATGCCTTCTTCAGCCCCTACTGCGCCTCCAAGGCGGCGCTGATTTCGCTGACGCAAAGCGTTGCCATCGAACTCGCCCCTGAAATCCGGGTGAATTGCGTTGCGCCTGGCAATATTGATACGCCCATGCATTACAATGCTCTAGCCGTCGAGGCGGAGAAGCGTGGCATTTCGGCAGAGGCGATGCGCGAGATCGAGTGGGCCAAGATACCGCTCGGCCGTCCGGCGGCAACGACGGAGATCGCCGCGGCGATCCATTTCCTGTCGACAGATGATGCTAGCTATTTCATCGGGGCCACCCTCGACGTAAACGGCGGATGCCGGCTGACCTGATCGGGAGCAGTTGCTGCGCGTTCGCTCGGTGGCGGCGCGCTTAGTCCACGGCGGAGGCATCGCCTTGCGCCTCAGCCTGGCTCGTTCGCACCGATGCGGCGGGCGCCGGGCCCGTACTGCCTCTCAAGACGGGATGCGGCGTGAGCAGAATGCGCTTGCTGGGCTGCGATAGGTTCTTGATCAGGCTCATCAATAGATCAGCGCTCTCGAAGCCGAGGTCGCGGCCCGCGGTATGAAGGCTCGTTAGTGGAGGCGAAAGCAGGTTCATGAAGGGGAGATCGTTGACGCCGGTCAGGGATATCTCGCCCGGGCAAGCCACTCCGGCCGATTTCAATGCAACAAGACAGCCTACTGCCAGAAGGTCGTTGAATGCCATTACCGCGGTGCTGGACAGACCGGTGGCCAGCATCTGTTTCATGATACGTTCGCCCTCCGGCACGTCATAGGCGCGCGCCTCGACGACGTCGAACCGGCAACCGGCTGCTTTTGCAAGCCGGCCGGCAGCCTGAAAGCCTTCAAGCCGGTTCTGGGCCGTCGACGCAGCAAGCGGCGGGGTCACATAGGTGATGTCCTTGTGGCCGAGATCAAGAATATGCTCGACCATCGCCTTGACGCCGGCGGCGTCATCCATGCAGACAGAGGAGATGCGCGTGTCGCGGGGATCGCGAAGAACCGCCACGGTCGGAATGCCGAGCTTGAGGCACATCTCAACGGCGGAGTCATTGAGTTCGAAGCTGGCGACAACCAGGCCGGCGACGAACTGGCTGCTCATCCTGTCGATGATGGAACGCAGCTTTGCCCCGCTATAATCGGAGTTGGCAACGAAGGTAATATAGCCTTCCGTGGCGACGCGCTCTTCCACTGCAGCAATGATCGGCGAGAACAGAGGGTCGCTGAGATTCGGAACTATCAAGCCGATCGTTCCCGTACGCTGGGTCCGCAGGCTGGAGGCGAGCGTGTTGCGCTTGTAGCCAAGTTCCTCGGCAACCTTCTCGATCTTGCGGACGACCTTGCTGGATATGCGGTGTGTCGCGCCAGGACTGAGCGCACGCGAGGCGGTCGAAACATGCACGCCAGCACCCTTGGCCACGTCAACGATTGTTGCGCGGGCTCGCTTGCCGTCTGGGCGTTTCGGGGTGTCGCTCATCGCTTCCAATTCGGAACAGTGTGTTTTACCTGGGCGGAAAATATTCGACCAAACCTTTGCGCACAAGATGCCTTGTCGTTCCTTCAGGTCGTGCTCCACTGGGAAAGCTGCAATTTATAGGCGCATTAATGCCTGGAAACTTCCTGTGCCGGCATCAGAAACAGCCTGAAAAATGAACAAAATTCGCCTTCTAACCGAGGTACGCACGCAGAAAAATCTCGAAAGAGGCCAAACGATTTCTCTTTTATCATTCGAGCAAATACCTGTAATCATTTATATAAATAAAGATATCTCGGAATTCTTCAAGTTCCGCAGAGAATTTTGAGCAAACGTTTGTTCTTGACTCTGCTTTTGTTAATCTCTAACCGTGTCCCCGATGGAGCGGCGCCTGATGGCGTCGAAGAGTGGAGAGGAGGCGTCATGTCCTGGGCGTCGCAGAGTGATTTGAATATTGCCTTTGTCGGCGCAGGCGCTCAGGGTGCTGCGATCGGCGCGGATTTCGTCAAGGCCGGACGGCACGTTACGTTCATCGAGCAGTGGCCGGACCACGTCGACGCCATGAATGCCGATGGCCTAAAGGTGAACTTTCCATCGCGTAGTATTCATGCAAACGTTTGCGCCAAACATCTGTGCCAAGTTGCAGAGATCCGTGAGCGCTTCGATCTGATTTTCGTCGTCGTCAAGGCATACGACACGTCCTGGACATGTCAGTTGATCGAGCCGGTCCTGGCGCCCGATGGGCTCGTCGTCGGCGTACAGAACGGCATGACGCAACATGCAATCGCGTCCGTCGTCGGCGCCGAGCGCACCGTCGGCGCAGTGTTCGACATGGCGTCCAACATGTTCGAGCCCGGCATTTCCAACCGTCAGAACGATCACGATACATCCTGGTTTGCCGTTGGCGCACTCCACCCGGCCAATCGTGAACGCGTCGAGACGATTGCTGAACTGCTGCGTGCCAGCGGCAGGGTGGAGGTGTCGGATGACATCCGGTCTGCCAAGTGGATGAAGCTGATCGTCAATGCGGCGCAACTCGTTCCTTCCGCAATCCTGGGTCTTCCCTTTGCCGAGGCCGTCAGGGTCGATGGGATGGCTGAAGTCATGCGGGCAGCCGGCTACGAGGCGATGCGCGCCGCGCAGGCGGACGGCGCAAGCATCGTTCCGATCCTGGGAATGCCTCCGACGACGACAAACGATCTGGAGCGATATGTCGACGAAATTTTCGACGAGGTTTTCAAGACCTTCATGATGCCTGACACGCTGACCACCGTCCTTCAGGACTGGCGCAAGGGGCGCCGCGGCGAGGTGCTGGATATCAACGGGCATGTTGTGAAGACGCTGGAGGCGGCTGGTCAGAGCGCACCTGTGAACCGACGGGTCGTCGAGCTCGCGCGGTCGATCGAACGCGGGATGCTTGCTGCACAGCCGTCGAACGGCGCGCTGTTTGCTGCTTGAAGCAAGGCGAGGGCGGCCCGTCACGGGCAACGGATTTTGTAAGAAAGCGCAAGCTGCGCCACTGAAAAGGAGAAGTCTATGAGTTGGGATGAGGCGCGCGGACCCAGGATCGCGTTTGTTGGCACCGGAGCGCAAGGTGCGTCCATCGGCGCAGACTTTGCGCTCGCCGGTCTGGATGTCACCTTCATCGAGCAGTGGCCTGATCACGTCAATGCGATCCGCGAGAACGGCATCACCGTCAATCTGCCGACGCGCACGATCAATGCGAAGGTGCCGGCCCTGCATCTCTGCCAGGTCGCCGAGATCAAGGAGCCGTTCGACGTCGTCTTCCTCGTCGTCAAGGCCTATGACACGAAATGGGCGTGCCAGCTGATCGAACCCTGCCTTGCCCCGGATGGCCTTGTCATTGGCCTCCAAAACGGCATGACGCACGAGGATATTGCTGCCGTGGTCGGGCACGAGCGCACGATCGGTGCGGTCATCGAGATCGCCTCCAACATGTTCACGCCCGGCATCACGAATCGGCAGAACGACCACGACGAATCCTGGTTTGCTCTCGGCGCACTCGACCCGAAGACGCAGGAGCGCGTCGAAGACGTCGCCAGTCTTCTCAGAAACTCCGGCACTGTCGAGGTGATAGAGGATATTCGGTCAGCCAAGTGGATGAAGCTCGTGGTGAATGCCGCCGAACTCATCCCGTCGGCAATCATCAACCTGCCGCTGAACGACGCAGCGCGCGCGCCCGGCATGCTCGAAGTTATGCGTGCCGCCGGCTATGAGGCAATGCAGGCGGCACTCGCCGACGGCGCCAAGATCATTCCAATCATCGGCATGCCGCCGGTCACGACCAATCATCCGGAGCGATATGTCGATCAAATCTTCGAGGAGGTCCTCAAGACCTTCTCCCGAGAGGATACTCTGACCACCTCACTGCAGGACTGGCGCAAGGGACGACGCGCCGAAGTGCAGGAGGTCAACGGCATCGTCGTCGATATCCTTCGCGCTCATGGCAAGGATGCCCCCGTGAACCAGCGGGTGATCGAACTTGCCTACGATATCGAGGCGGGCCGCCTGGAGGCGCGGCCGGAAAACGCTGCTTTGCTGATCGAGACATACCAGGCCGTTACGGATCTCCGTTAACGCTGTCGCAGCGGACGATGCATCGATTTAACCTGAGGAGGAAAATGGCATGAAATCGCGTTTCAAATTTGGGGCCATCGCACGGTGGCTTGTCACTTCCGTCGCAGTCTGCGCAAGCATCTCGCTTCCGGCCGTGCAAGCAAATGCCGATGAGGTTAAGGGCGGAAAGCTGATCGTCGGCATCGACGAGACCGCTTCGGAATACTGGTCCGAGTACTTGCAAGGCGTGAAGGATATCGGTGCCTCGCTCGGCAAGGAGCCCGTGGTGCTGACCAGCAATTACCAGGGCGACCAGCTTTTGGCTCAGCTTGGCGCGACCTATTCGGCCGGCTGCAATCAGTGCGCGCTTGCCACCGATCCGTCGTCCAACGCGTTCGTCAAGGCAGTGGTGAACCGATCGGCCAAGTCCAAGGTGCATGTGGTGACGATCTGGAACCGGCCCGAGGACATTCACCCCTGGGATACGGATTCCAAATACTGGGTTGCTCACACATCCTTCGACGGCGTGATGTCTGGCTACTATCAAGTCATGGCGCTCTGCAAGGCGCTGAACGGCAAGGGCAAGATCGCCGCCATCCAGGGTGTTCCGTCGACACCGCCCGCTTTCCAGCGCATCGCCGGCCTGAAAAAGGGCCTCAAGGAATGCCCCGGCCTCGAGCTGGTCGATACGCAGGTTGGTGACTGGCAGGAAACGAAGGCCCAGAATATCACGCGTACCTGGATCGCCCGCTATGGTGACCAGCTGCAGGGTATCTTCGCATCCAATGACGCGATGGGCCGAGGCGCTGTCGCGGCGCTGAAGGAAAAGGGCCTCAACGGAAAGGTCCTGGTCACCGGTTCCGACGGTTCAAACATCGGCCTGGAGATGGTCAAGAGCGGTGACATGCTTGCGACGGTCTGGAACGATCCGGTTTTGCAGGGCGCGGTGTCCATGTCGCTCGCCTATGCGGCCGCTATCGGCGACATCGATCCCGAGAAACTGACGCATGCCCAACGCGACTTCTACATCAAGCAGGATGTCGTCACCAAGGACAACGTCGACAAGTACCTCGAGCTCAAGAAGAGCGCACCGAAATATACCTACGAAGAAATCAAGAAGGACTTCTGGAAGGATTCTGCAGGTCAGATTCCGGAAGGTGCAAACGAGAACAAGTAATCGGAAGGAGGGGTCGATGGAGGCCGCTACCAGTATGAACTCCAAAACGGTCGGTCACTCGCTCACGCTGATTGGCGATATCAGGAGCAACCTGCCATGGACGCAGTTTGCAGGTCCCATCGCCGCGCTGATCCTGTTGTCCGTGGGCTTCCAGCTGGTCAGCGGGAGCTTCTTCACCATCGACAACCTCAAATCCGTGATCGAGGCAGCGGCGGTCCCAGCCATTCTCGCCGCTGCCATCAGTTTCGTCGTCATCATGGGATCCATCGATTTGTCATTGGAAGGAAACATGGCGACGACGAGCATGATCGTTGCTCTGCTCGTCGCCAACAGCGTCAACGGCAACGACTATGGCGTTGCGGGATTGCTGGCGGCGCTTGCCGTCGGCCTCGGCTTCGGGTTGTTCAACGCGGTGCTTAACGCGGTGTTGAAAATGCCCTCGCTGATTGTGACGCTCGGCACCTGGTTCGTCGGGCTAGGCATCGCTGCCGTGCTTTTCCCAGAGCGCGTTCCGCAGATCAATGATCCCCTCATCCTCAATCTCGCACGCGTCCGGGTCTTCGACCTGAGCCTCGTCGTCTATGTCGCTCTCGTGGTCATCCTGGCCAGCCAGCTGGTCCTGAATTACACGCGGCTGGGCCGGATGATCTACGCTGTCGGCGGCGAAGAGGGTTTGCTCGTCGCGTCGGGGCTACGGGTTCGTTGGGTCAAGATCGCAGCATTTTCGATTTGTGGTCTGCTGGCGGGAATGGGCGGCGTGCTGTTGTCGGCCCAGCTCAGCACCGGCAATGCCAATATCGCGAGCGGTCTGCTGTTTCCGGCGATCAGCGCCGCGGTTCTCGGCGGCACCGTATTGACGGGTGGGCGGGGTGGCGCGGTCCAGTCCGCCCTGGGCGCCCTCATTCTCGAAGTGTTGAACAACGGGCTGATCCAGGTCGGTGCCGGTCCCTATACCCGTCACATCATCAGCGGCGCGGTGATCGTTGTCGCGGTCGCTGCCGGCGGCTGGCATCGACGCGGCCAACTCAGGGTGGTGAAATGACGGGCTCGCTTATTCTCAAAGGTGTGCGCAAGACCTACGGCAGCGTCGTCGCGCTCGAAGGGATAGATCTCGAAATTCCCGCAGGCCAAGTCCTCGGACTGATCGGCCAAAATGGCTCCGGCAAATCGACCTTGCTGAAGCTTCTGGCGGGACTGGCGGCGCCTGACGAGGGGCAGATCATCCTCGACGGGAAGTCGATCACGCTCGATTCTGCCGCGACCGCGGCCAGCTATGGTATCGGCATGGTTCATCAGGAGCAGTCGCTGATCCCGAACCTGACGGTGGCGGAGAATATCTTCCTTGACAAGCCGCATCCCTCCAAGAAAGGCGGGGTCTATCGCTGGGCCGCCCTGAATGCAGCGGCGGCGGAGCAGCTTCGCAAGATCTCGGTGGAGCTGCCGACGCGGGCGCTGGTCGAGGACCTTCGCTTCGCCGAACGCCAGCAGGTCGAGCTCGCAAAGGTTCTGGCGATCGAGGAACTCGTCGATCGCCCGCCGATCATTCTGTTCGATGAACCGACCTCGGTCTTGACGCCCGAGGAGATCAAGCTGCTTTTCAAGCAGATCAACCGACTGCGCGGCAGCGCGACGATCGTTTTCGTCTCGCACCGGCTCGAAGAAGTCCTTGAGATCAGCGACCGGATCGTCGTCATGACGGATGGTCGCAAGGTGGCGGAACGAGACAGCAATGCTGTCGATCGCGCCGAACTCTATGAGCTGATGGTCGGCCGCCAGCGGGCTCCGAATGTGGACGCGGACCGGACGTCTGTCAGGGCGGAGGGCAAACCGCTTCTAGAGGTCGAGCGGCTCGGCGGTGGACAGCATTTCCGGAACGTGAACTTCGAGGTTCGCCGAGGCGAAATTCTCGGGATAGCCGGGGTGCTTGGCTCGGGCGCCGAGGAGGTCTGCCGGGCGGTCTTCGGTGCCGAGCGCATCGATACCGGCAGGATTGCGATCGAAGGCAAGGCGGTGATCCCCGGAAGTCCGCGGAAGGCGGTGCGCGAGGGTATCGGATATCTGCCGGCCGATCGTCGGGCCGAGGGCATGCTTCCCAGCCGGTCGCTTTTCGAAAATGCCGTCCTCACATTCGGCCCCGACTACGGCTGGCGCTCGCTGATCCTGCGGCGAAGCAGCGAACGGCCGGCCGCGCTGGATTGGATGAGGCGCCTGAAGGTCAAGATGCAGACGCCTCACGCGCCGATATCGAGCCTCAGCGGAGGCAATCAGCAGAAGACGGTTCTGGCAAAATGGCTGCTAGCGAAGCATTTGAAGGTCCTGTTTCTCGACCATCCGAGCCGAGGGCTCGATCCGGGCGCACGCGACGATCTCTTCGCGGTGATCAGGGAGCAGGCGGAGAAGGGGCTCTCGATCGTCTTTGTCGGCGACACGATCTCGGAGCTTCTGGAGCTTTCCGACCGCATCCTGGTGATGCGGGATGGTGAGATCACCGCCCATTTCGACCTCGCCTCCGGTGCCATACCGAAGGAAGAGGAAGTCGTCGCGGCCATGGTCTGACGCAGCAGGCCGCCGTGCAGTTTGAAACTTTGGATAAGGGAACAACGCTGATGGACATTACGCTGGACAGCCGGCTGATCTCGGCTCTGGGGCAACGGTCGGGCATACTCAGATCGCTCGGTCCACTGGGCGTTCTGGTCGCACTCGTCGCGGTCAGCGCGGTGATCGCACCCGGGGTTATCGAAGTGGATTCGCTCTTGAGCTTTCTTTCCGATGCGGCGCCTATCATCGCGCTGGTGATCGGCGGAACGCTGCCGATCCTGACGGGCAGTATCGACCTGTCGGTTGCTGGCGTCGCTTCCCTGACCGGCGTCCTTGTGGTCGTCCTCAACCCGATTTTCGGTCCCTGGACGTCCGCCGTCGTGATCCTGATCGCTATGGCCTTCGGCGCCATTCAGGGTTTCGTGCATTCCTGGCTTCAGCTGCCGTCCTTTATCGTCACGCTTGGAACCTTGAGCATGCTTTCCGGTCTGGCATTGCTTCTTTCGAATGCGACCGCGGAGCCGATTCCCGACAACGATATCTTCGTGACCTTCCTGTCGAATAGCACGGCCGCAATTCCGAATACGATCATCGCGCTCACCGTCGTCGTCGCCGTGCTTGGTTTCCTAATGCGGTACCTGCGTCTCGGGCGCGATATCTACGCGCTCGGCACCGGTGAGAGGGCGGCCATCATGTCGGCGGTGAATGTCGTTGCCGTACGCACGATCATCTTCGCCGTATCGGCCGGATGCGCGGCGCTGGCGGGCCTGTTCCTGATCTCCATCACTGCCTTCAGCTCGCCGACACTCGCCGGTAACTTGCTGCTGCTGTCGATCGTCGGCGTGGTGCTGGGCGGAACGGCGATATCCGGCGGCGTCGGTGGCCTGTTTCCCGCGGTGGTGGGCGGCTTGATCACGTCATGGCTGCGCATCGTCACCGTCATCATCGGAGTGCAGCCGACAGCGCAGAATATTGTTTTCGGCCTGACGGCATTGATCGCTGTCGCGCTGACCACCGACCGGAGCAAACTTGGCATTATCAAATAGTGGCTTTAGCTCGTCGTCGAGAGTTCAGGCGGCGGTTCGCCCGAACCGCCGCTTTGCTTTGCGCTAGATTGCGCTTCGCCTGACACAGCTTCTCTGCGTCGATTTGAGGCTGGTTTCGATCTGGGCAGAGGCATGCTCAAGAGCGAGCCTTGGCGGCTTGTTGCCAAGCAGTGCGTCATGGATCTCTTCGCCAAGAACTTTCTCGATTGTCGTATATTGGGGGATCTTGGGGCGCTGCCAGGTATGGAGAAGGTTCTTCTTTGCCAACTGGTCGACGAAGCGCACGATCGGCGAACTCGCGGCCGCTTCCGGATCGGCGCTTACCGAAAATCGCGGAGCGACCGGGAAGCCGTTCTTGACATGGGCCTTCATCGCTTCCCTCGATGCCATCCAAGCGATCGCGTCGGCAGCGAGCTCGACGCGGTCCTCGGGAAGATTGGTGGGTATGCAGAAAAGGAAGCCGCCGATCGGCGAGGCGCGTGTGCCGCCCGGGCCGGATGGTTGCGGCAGATACTCGACCCGGCGCTTGACGACCGACTGGACGTCGTACTCGAAGCGCGCGGCACGCATCGTCCAGAAGTAGCCAAGGCTCGCCCGGCCTTTCAGGAATACTTCTAGCGTCCGATCCCAGGCCATTTCGAGGATTTTCGGCGGCGAGATTTCCATAAGCCTGCGCATATATTCGAGCGCCGCAAAGCCGGCGTCGGATAGGATGGTGCAGCTCAACTCCTCGAGGTTTGCTCCATCGAGAGTGAAGCCCGATCGGGTCTTGCGCAGTGATATCGCGGGATGGCCGCAGGCGCCCATGAAGAAAAGGAAGCTCGAGGCGATCGGCATGCCACGCGCCCCGTCCCAGACAGCTCCGAACATGCCCTCGTCGGGGTCGTGGAATTTCCGCCCGGCGCTGATAACGTCGTCGAATGTCTTGGGGAAGGAGAGGCCTGTGTCGGCAAACAAGTCCTTGCGCGCAGCAAGAAGTTCGACCGTGCAATAGCCCGGCACGCCGTAGTCCTTGCCTTCCCAAGTCGCAGCTGACCAAATCGACGGGTGGAAGTCGAGCGGGTTGATGCCGGTCTTCTGGACATACTGGTCGATGGGCCGTATCACGCCGCTTTCGGCGAACTCGCCAAGCCAGGGCATGTTGATCGCGATGACGTCGTAGTCGGAGAGCGGTTTGGCACCATTCTCGCGCGCCCGGCGATAGAGCTCGGGAAGCGGCAGCAGATCGAAATTCTTGCGCGATGCGAGATTGTTGCGAAAGTCGGCCCACATGTTGCGCATCGCCGAAAAGTAGTTGTCGTCATTCAAGAGGAAGCGCAGCTCGATCTGCGATTCTGCGCGCTTCTGGACGAGACGCATAGGCGGGATTATCTGCGAACCAAGCGGCGTCCCGCCGAAATAATACTCGTCCTCTTCCTCGCCGGCACGCAACCCGAGCGTCTGGGCGAGAAGGGATTTTGTCTTTCTCGCGTAGACCTCGAACGAGCGGAGAAGTTGGTCGCTCGGCTGCAACGCGAAGCTCTTGCCGGTCGTACCCTTCGCGACCTTGTTGATGGACCCGGCGTCGATGAGCCTGTTAATCAGCCGCATCGACGTTGCATAGGGAAGACCGGATTCCTGGCCCAGTGTGGAGATCGAGACAGGCTGGCTGAGAATATGGGATTTGATCAGGAAGGTGACGATGAGCCATATCGCATCATCGTCGGCCGCTTCCACAACCTCTCGAAAGGGCCGACGCGTCTTCTCGATGAAATCGATGACGCGCAACATCTCATATTCGTTCACGTCGGCCTCCCAACCGTCGCGCTGGAGACGATCAGACTAGCTGGCAAATCCTCGTTTCGCCACCCCGGTCAGATGGCCTTGAGCGTATGGGATCCGGCCGCCTGCTCACGTCCCAGTCCCGCAAGGCGCTCATATTGTTCGAAAAGGACAAAGAAGTCCTTCTCCGCGAGCCCTTCTGCAAACGCAGCCTCATACTGCTGGCGGATCATCGATGCGAGATACATCGGGACATGGTCGGACTTCGCAGCGCCGAGGATGAGATCGAAGTCCTTCATCATCTGCGACACGGAGAATGCCGGATCGAAGTTGCGATTGACCAGCAGGTCGCGCTTGTAGGCAATCAGCGGCGAAGCTACCGCACTTTCGCAGATGACGTTCAGCATGGTCTCGACAGACAGATTGCCCTTCAATCCAAGCGTCAGGGCTTCTCCGAGAAGCGCGGCAGTTGCGCCCACCAGCGCATTCAGCACGAGTTTCAGATAGCGGGCCTCTTCCCCCTTGCCAAGATAAAACTGCTTTGCCGAGAAACTTGCCAGGACCGGTTCGATCTTCCGATAGTCGGCTTCCGGACCAGAGACCATCACCGACAGCGTGCCCGAGGATGCGGTAGCGGTGCTCCCTGAGACCGGCGCGCGCAAATAGGCGACCTGCTTGCGCTCGAGAGCGTCGGCGACCTCGGCCGAAAGCTCCGGAGAAACGGTGCTCATCTCCACCAGTATCTGGCCGGGCTCTAGCAGGTCGACGAGCGCCGACGGCCCCAGCGTCAGCTGGCGCAGGATAGCGTCGTTGGGAATGGTGAGCATCACCACGTCGGACGCTTCGACAAGATCTTCGAGGCTGTGGGCGACGTTTGCACCCTGGGCAACGACAGATGCGCGGTTTTCCGGCAATGGCTCGTAGACGGACAGCGGGTATCCGTTTTCAAGCACGCGTCTGCTCATTGGGGCTCCCATCTTCCCGATGCCAGCCCATCCCACCCTCAACGTGTCGCTCATGCAAAACCTTCCTTCCCCGGGAGCGATTGCTACCCGGACGCTTTCGACGCGGCCGTCTATCGAAGGAGCCTGATTAGGGCATAGCGGCTGTCGATCAGCGTCGCATGCACTCTCCTCCCACCAGAATACTAGCGCCTGCCCGAGACGGTTTGCTGCATTGAAAATATCCGTTTCGGATAATTAAGGATTTGTCGAAGCGGCCGTTGATCCGTAGCTTTCATCCTGGATCGAACGGTTGTTCCTTTGGGAGGAATTCTAGCCGTCAGTAAAGTCATAGTGACGCGGGAGCCGCTGCTGCCGCGAACGGCGATTTGTTGTCAACGGTCCCTTGTCAGCATGCGGAGGAGCGTTTGAGATGAGATCGACAATATTCGCGGCCTGGATGTCCCGCAATGAAGGCCGGCTCATCTCGCACCCCATCCGCATCATCCCGTCGCGCAGGCCGCGCTGACCGATCGCCGGGCAGCGTCGCGGAGACTATTTGGAGGATTTCATCATGAGTGGACAGGTTGCCGGCAAAGTGGTGATCATCACAGGTGCCGGACGTGGAATCGGCGCCGCTATCGCCTGGGACCTGGCGGAAAAAGGGGCGCGCGTCGTCATTGCCGACCTGGACGAAGCGACGGCGAAGAAGACGGCCTCGCAGATTTCGTCGAACGGCGGCAGCGCGATTTCCGTGCGAGTCGATGTGTCAAGCCGCAAGGACGTGCAAGCTCTGATCGGTCAAACCGTATCGCACTTCGGCCGCCTCGACGTCATGTTCAACAACGCCGGCATCAGTCAGACCTGCCCCTTTCTGGAGGTCACCGAGGAGGATTTCGATCGCATCATGACGATCAACGGCCGCGGTGTTCTGATCGGCACTCAGGAAGCAGCCAAGCAGATGATTGCTCAGGGCGGGGGCGGCAAGATCATCAATACGGCGTCCATCGCGGGTAAGCAGGGATACCCTCTTTTTGCGCATTATTGCGCATCGAAATTCGCCGTCGTCGCGATTACCCAGGCGGCTGCACGTGCGCTCGCCGAACACCGGATCAGCGTCAACTGCTTCGGACCCGGCGTCGTCAAGACCGAACTCTGGGAACAGCTCGACCGCGAGTTCATCCAGCATGGTCTGACCGAAGAGCCGCAGCAGGCAATCAACGATTTCTCGCAGTCGATCCTGCTCGGGCGGGTCTCCGTCCCGAAGGACATCGTCGGCGTTACCACGTTCCTGGCCTCCGATGCTTCGGACTACGTCACCGGTCAGACCGTCATGGTCGATGGTGGCATGGTCCTGATCTAGCGGCAGAGCCCGAGCAACTCGAAAATTAGGAAGGCATAGCAATGAAGGCTGTCAGATATTACTCGAAGAAAGATATCCGCGTCGAAGACGTGCCTGCACCGAGTGGTCCGCTGGGCGACGACATGGTGCTGATCGAGCCGCTGGTGTGCGGCATTTGCGGCACGGATATCCATGAGTATATTGCCGGGCCGATCGTTACGCCCGCAACGCCGAACTCCTATTCGGGTGCCACGCTGCCGCAAATCCTAGGCCACGAATTCTCCGCCAGGGTGCTGGAGGTCGGCAAGAACATCACGCATGTCGCCCCCGGCTCGCGCGTTTCCGTCCAGCCGCTGATCTCGCCGCGCGATGATTATTATGGCCGCCGCGGTCTCTTCCATCTCAGCGAGAACATGGCGGTGGTCGGCCTCTCTTGGGATTGGGGCGGCATGGGCGAGCGGGCTGTCGTCAACGGCTACAATGCCATCCCTGTCCCCGACACGGTGTCCGACGTCCAGGCGGCCATGATCGAGCCGGCGGCGGTCGCCGTCTACGGCGTCGATCGCGGCGGCGTCACCAGCGGCAGCAGCGTCCTCGTCTCGGGCGTCGGTCCGATCGGCGCCCTCGTCCTGCTCGCGGCCAAGGCGGCCGGAGCCACGAAGATCTTCGTTTCCGAGCTCAATCCGAACCGGCGCGCGCTTGCGAAGGAACTGGTGCCTGACGCCGTCGTTTTCGATCCGCGTGAGACGGATACCGAGAAGCTGTTCCGCGACCAGACGGAAGAGGGCGTCGGCATCGATGTCGCCCTCGAATGCGTTGGTGCGGAAGCATCGCTCAACCTCTGCGCCAAGGCGGTTCGTCGCCGCGGCACGGTTGTGCAGGTCGGCCTTCATGTGAAGCCGGCCGCGATCGATGCGATGCTCTGGGCACTGAAAGACATCACCGTCGAGGCAACGTGGTGCTACCCGGTCACCATCTGGCCACGCATCGCCTCGATGATTGGGGCAGGCATCTTCCCCGTCGAAAAGGTGGTGACTGCCGAGATCGCGCCGGAAGATGTCGTCGAAAAGGGCTTCGAAGCGCTGCTCGATCCCAAGGGCACGCATATGAAAATCCTCGTCAACATGAAGGGCAGATCATGAAGAACCCGATGGATCTCAGCGGCAAGAAGATCCTGATCACCGGTGCTGCCGGCGGCATTGGCAGCGCGACCTGCCGTTATCTCGCGTCGCTCGGAGCGACAGTCATTGCCGCCGACCGCGATGCGTCGGTGGAAAAGACGCGTGACGACATCAGGGTAGCAAACGGGCTCGCCGAAGCCGTCACCTTCGACGTCACCAGTAAAGGTTCGGTCGAGGCCGCAGCGGCGGAGGTCGGCGAGCGGTTTGGTACGCTCGATGGCATCTTCGCCAATGCCGGCATGTCCTACGAGCGCGCCGCGCTCGACCACAGCGAGGCGGACTGGCGAACGGTGATGGCCGTCAATCTCGACGGCGTGTTTTGGACGGTGCAGGCCTTTAGCCGGTCGATGGTTGCCGCAGGGCAGGGATCGGTCGTCATGACCGCGTCGATTGCCGGGGTGAAGGCGGTCCGGCCGGAGCTCCATGTCGGCTACGACGTCTCGAAGGCGGGGGTCGCGCACATGTGTCGCGTCCTCGCCGCCGAGTGGGCGACATCGGGGGTGCGTGTCAATTCAGTCGGGCCCGGCTATACCGACACCGTCATGCTTGCCGAAGTCGGCCGCGCCCAGCCCGCCGTCATGCAGAAATGGCTCGATGACACCCCCGTCAAACGCCTGATCAAACCTGAAGAAATCGCATCGAGCGTTGCCTTCCTGCTTTCGGACGCCGCGAGCGGCATCACCGGTCAGGTGCTGATGGTCGATGGCGGCTATTCCATCGCGTGAATTTGAAAGGATACCCCATGTTTTATGCTGTTCATTGTGTCGATCACGAAGGTGTCGTCGACAAGCGCCTCGCCAATTACGATGCCCACAAGGCCTATCTCTCGTCCGGCGTGACCAAGACCGTGATATCTGGCCCGCTATTAGCAGACGACAACGAGACGATGATCGGCTCGCTGTTCGTCTTCGAAGCCGAAACCAAGGATGAGATCGTCGCCTTCAACAAAGCCGATCCGTTCACCAAAGCGGGTGTCTGGAAGACGGTCAACATCCATCCCTTCAGCAAGCGGGTCGATAACCGATGACGATGATCGAGGAGAAGCCGGTCGCGACCGCATTGGTCGGCCTCGGTTGGTGGGGCCGCAAAATGGCGACCCTCGTCAATGCAGGCGGCGCACGGATGCATTTCGTCCGCGGCGTCGATCCCAATCCGGAGGCCGCCGCCTTTGCCGGCGAGATGGGGCTGCAATATTCGCGCGATATAGACGAAGCCTTGAGCGATCCAACAATCGAAGCAGTGGTGCTCGCGACACCGCATTCGCTGCATCAGGAGCAGATCGCGCGCGTCGTCGCTGCCGGTAAGCACGTCTTCTGCGAAAAGCCTCTCGATCTGACCCGCGCCGGTGCCGAAGCCTCGGTTGCCCTTTGCCGCGAAGCCGGACTTGTATTGGGCATGGGACACGAGCGCCGTTTCGAGCCGCCGATCGCTGCAATCCTTGATGCAGCCCACTCGGGAAAGCTCGGCCGGCTGCTGCAGATCGAAGCCAATTTCAGCCACGACAAGTTTCTCGGTCTTGATCCGTCCAACTGGCGGCTGAAGGCCGATCAGGCACCGGCCGGCGGCATGACGGCAACCGGCATCCACCTGACCGACCTTGCGGTCAAGCTGATGGGACGCGCTGCCGATGTCCGCGTCGTCTGCGAAAACCTCGCCTCGAACATTCCGCAGGGCGATACGATGAGCGCTCATATTCGCTTTTTCGGCGGCGGGACGGCCTATGTGTCGGCAACCCTTGCCACGCCTTTCGTCTCCCGCTTCGCAATATTCGGCACGGATGGCTGGATCGAAGTGCGCGACAAGGCGCACGTGGAAGCACCCGACGGCTGGATCGTGACCGAAGGCTGGAAGGGCAAGCCGATTGCCGTGCGCGAAGTGCCGCCGGCCGAGCCAGTCCGCGACAATCTGAGAGCCTTCGCGCGCGCCGTTCGCGGTGAGGCGGAATATCCGATCAGCGGCGAGGACATGATCAATAACATCGCACTGCTAGAAGCCATCGTCCGTTCCTCAAAGAGCGGCGCGCTGGTCGAAGTCTGAGGAGGAAAACGTGAAAGCCTTGGTTTTCGAAGCGCCGGAAAAGCCCGTGATCGTCGATGTCGGCATGCCGGACATGTCGCCCGACGAGGTCCTGGTTCGCACCAGCGCAGTCGGCATTTGTCATTCCGACTACGAACTGCTTGCGGGCCGCTACATCATCCCGATTTCGTATCCCGTCACACCCGGACACGAATGGAGCGGGGAGATCGTCGAGGTCGGCCGCAATGTCACCGGCTTCAAGAAGGGCGATCGCGTTGTCGGCGAATGCGTGGTGCGCACGCCGGAGCGGCTGCATCATTTCGGCTTTTCGATGAGCGGCGCGGATCGCGAATTCTTTGCCGTTAATCCGGAATGGCTGCACAAGCTGCCTGATGCCGTCGACGACAAGAAAGCGGCACTGATCGAGCCGTTCACCTGCGGTTTCTACGCGGTACTGCGGTCGGGTGGAACGAACGCCAGCGAGACCGTCGTGGTCTCCGGTGGTGGCACGATCGGCCTGGTATCGGCGGCAGCTGCGATCGGCATGGGTGCGCGTGTGATCGTTGTCGATCCGCTGGCATCGCGCCGCGAGGTAGCGAAGCGCCTTGGTGCAGACGTTGCGATCGACCCGTCCGATGGCGGTGCGGCCGACAAGATCGGGGAGTTGACCGGCGGCCATGGTGCCGACCTCGTCATAGAGGCGTCCGGCCATGACGCTTCTCTTGCCGCCGCATTCGATTACGCGCGCGAGGAAGGCAGGATTTCGATGGTGGGCATCAATATCGGCCGCAAGGTACCCGTCGTCATCGGCCAGATTCAGATGAAGAACCTGACGGTTCGCGGCTGCATCGGGTCGCCCGGCGTCTGGCCGGCGGCAATTCGTTTCTTAGAGCGGACGGGCATCGACCTGTCGCCGATCCAGACGCACGACTATGCGCTGACCGATGCCGTCAGTGCCTTCTCGTTCGGTCAGGATCCGACGAAGAGCATCAAGATCACCCTGCTGAACGGATAATCCATGAGCAAGCACGCATTGATCGTCGGGGCGACCGGCATTACCGGAAGCAACCTCGCCGAAAACCTTCTGGCGGACGGTGGCTGGACTGTCTCGGGTCTGTCCCGGTCGCAGAGCCCGGTTGCCGGTGTGACGACACTGAGCTGCGATCTGGTCGATGCGGGTTCGGTTGCAGCCGCGTTGGCGGACGCAAGGCCGAGCCATGTTTTCATCACCGCATGGTCGCGGCAGGAGACAGAGACGAAGAACTGCGAGGTCAACGGCGCGATCGTGCGCAACGTATTGAACGCGCTGCAGGGCAAGGGCGTCCGGCACGTCGCTCTGACGACCGGGACGAAGCACTATCTCGGCCCGTTCGAATCTTACGCGAAAACACAGCCCGAGACTCCTTTCCGTGAGGAGCAGGAGCGTCTTCCGGGGGAGAACTTCTACTATGTGCAGGAGGACGAGGTCTTTGCGGCGGCTGCGCGAGATGGCTTCACCTGGTCCATTCATCGTCCTCACACCCTGATTGGCTACGCCGTCGGAAATGCCATGAACATGGCCGCAACGCTTGCCGTCTATGCGTCGATCTGCCGGGAGACCGGCCAGCCCTTCGTCTTCCCAGGTTCGCCGGAGCAATGGCAGGCGGCCACCGATGTTACCGATGCAAGGCTGCTTGCCAAACATCTCAAGTGGGCATCGACGACGAAGGCCGCCGCCAACCTTGCCTTCAACGTCGTCAACGGCGAAGTCTTTCGCTGGAAGTGGCTGTGGCCGCGCATCGCCGGCTATTTCGGTATCGAGGCCGCTCCCTATTCGGGCGTGCCGACGCCGCTCGAGGCGCAGATGGCAGGTGCGGAGACGGTCTGGAACGGCATGGTCAAGAAGTTCGATCTGCGGCCGACAGCCCTCAATCGCGTCGCATCCTTCTGGCATTCCGACGCCGATCTTGGCCGACAGATTGAGACCTTCAACGACATGGGCCGCAGCCGCAAGCTCGGCTTCCTGGACTACCAGGATACGACAGCATCGTTCACAGACGCGTTCGACCGGCTCCGCGTCGATCGCGTCATACCTTGAGGCATCAGGAGTGCTGCACATGTCCGATCAAACGAGAGGCGCCACGCCTTCGAGCGGATTTTTCACCGAGGAGAATTCGGTTGCGACCGTCAATGCACGTATGGGCAGGGATGTCGATCCGCGGCTTGCGGAAGTCATGGCCTGTCTCGTCAAGCATCTCCATAATTTCGCACGCGAGATCAGCCTTACCCAGGAGGAATGGGATTTCGGCATCGATTTCCTGACGCAGACCGGGCAGGTCTGCACGCAGGAGCGTCAGGAATTTATCCTGCTGTCCGATACACTTGGCCTGTCGATGCTCGTCGATGCAATTAACAATCGCCGCCCGGCCGGGGCCACCGAGAATACCGTCTTCGGCCCCTTCCATGTCGAGGGCTGCCCCATCCGGCAGATGGGCGATCAGATTTGTCTGGATGGCAAGGGTGAAAGCTGCCTCTTCATTGGCCGTGTGCTCGACCTCGACGGCAATCCGGTTGAAGGCGCAAGGATCGACGTCTGGTCCGACAATGCGGAAGGCTATTACGACGTTCAGCAGCCCGATCTGCAGCCTAAATGGAACAATCGCGGCGTATTCATCACCGGTGCCGATGGCCGCTACAGCTTTGTCGGGATCAAGCCCGTTTCCTATCCGATTCCGGATGACGGCCCGGTCGGAAAGATGCTCGCAAGCCTCGGCCGCCATCCGTATCGTCCGGCACACATGCACTACATGGTTCGTGCCGAAGGCTTCCAAAAGCTGGTGACGCACACGTTCGTCGGCGGCGACAGCTATCTGAATTCGGATACGGTCTTCGGCGTCAAGAAGACCCTTGTCGCACCCTTCGTTCGGGTCGAGGGCGGCAGTACTCTGTGGCGCTCGGACTATGACTTCGTTCTCGCACGTCCCGATCAGACGAGATAGGAGCGCAAAATTGGAAGATTTCGTCTACAACGGAAATCCCGCCCGCGTTGTCTTCGGGAGCGGTACGGTCTCCCGGCTGCCGGAAGAGGCTGACCGGCTGAATGTGAAGCGGCTCGTCCTGCTTTCCACGCCGGAACAGGTTCAGCAGGCAACCGACATCGCTTCCCACCTCGGACCGCGTGTCGTGGCGACCTATTCGAAGGCGCAGATGCATACGCCTGTGGAAGTGACTGCCGATGCCATGCAGTTCATAAGCGATCATTCGGCTGACGCCGTTCTTTCGATTGGCGGCGGGTCCACGACCGGTCTCGGAAAGGCGATCGCCTTCCGCACGGATCTGCCTCAAATCGTCGTGCCGACGACATATGCTGGGTCTGAAGCCACACCCATTCTCGGCGAGACAGAGGGGGGGCGCAAGGTTACGACGTCGGATCCCCGTATTCTTCCCGAGGTTATCGTCTATGATGTGGATCTGACGTTGACCTTGCCTGTGGCACTGTCCGTGACCAGTGGCGTGAATGCCGTCGCGCATGCCGTCGAAGCGCTCTATGCCCGCGAAGCGAACCCGATCATTTCACTGATGGCAGAACAGGGCATATCGGCAATCGTCCGTGCCTTGCCGTCGATCCATGCCAATCCCGCAGACAAGAATGCACGCGCAGGAGCGCTCTACGGGGCCTGGTTGTGCGGCGTCTGCCTGGGCTCCGTCGGCATGGCGCTGCATCACAAGCTCTGCCACACGCTCGGCGGCATGTTCAACCTGCCGCACGCGCAGATGCACACGGCCGTCCTTCCGCATGCCGTCGCCTATAACGCCAAGGCTGTGCCGGCGGCGATGGCGCGCCTGCGCCGTGCGATGGGTGTCGATGATGCCGCGACTGGTCTTTTCGATCTTGCCAGGAGACTCGGCGCGACGATGTCGTTGAAGGACCTCGGCATGCCCGACGGCAGTATCGAAAGTGCGCTGGACCAAGCGCTGTCCAATGCCTACTGGAACCCGCGCGAGCTTGACAGGCCTGAGTTGCGCCAACTGCTGGAGCGCGCATTCCGGGGCGATGCGCCCAATCCCGCGTGATTTATGCCGTTCGCTGCCGGCCGCAGGGGACGGCGCCAGACATCCAAAATGGATAAATCCTCTATTTTCTTTGCTCCTAGTCCGCGTACCATCATTCCTGCGATCGTTGAAACGTCGCCGTGCGCTCGGGAGGAGCAGACGCAAGTTTGGTGGGAGCTGAACAATATGCTTGCAGTTCGTGTCGCTTTATCCAATCCCGACAAGTCGGATGCGCGCGAACGTCATCTGGATGATCACAAACGTCATCTTCGTTCCGGATCCATCAAGATCATTCAGTCCGGACCGATCCTTGATGCGGCCGGTACGAGCAGTGGTGGTGTCGTCGTGGCCGAGGTCGGCTCGCTCGACGATATGGTCCGCTTCAGCTCGGAGGATCCGTTCGTGTGCCATGAAATTTATTCAACAGTCAGCATTTTCGAATGGCGGCCAACGATCGGCAGCCATTCTTGAAGCATTTGAGAATGCTTCAAGCCGGCAAGAAGTGAGGAGGAGGGAAAATGAGAGCGGCAGGTTTGATAAATTGGGATAAGGTTCGCGACTGGCTCGCGCAGGCAGGATGCGCCGTCAGCGGGCATTATGCTGACTACGAGCCGTTGCGAATCGATCGTGCCGCAGCCCATCCTCTCCATCAGACGCCGAAGGTGGTGGACAACCATCCCTCGATTGTCTGGACACTGGACGGACGCGAAATCTAACGCAAGCCGACATCTTTCTAGGCATTCGCTCTACGGCGCGTTGCGTCCGTGGACAGGGGTGCTGCTGACTGTGACCATGATCGGAAAGACGTGTTTCGATGACTGATTTGACCTCCATCGCTTCGAACGGACCCGCGCGCAAGGCGCTGTTGTCTCTGCCGCTCGCGCGCAGCTTTCTGACGGTCCTCTTTTCAACCCTGCTGCTGCTGCTGACTTGCGTTCTGTTCGCACCCTCTAGTCTATCTTCCGGCGCTCTGTCGGGAAGCCTGCCCTTTGCAGCGATCATCGCGGTCGTCGGCCTCGGACAGTTGCTTGTCGTGCAGCAGGGTGGTTTTGACCTTTCCCTCCCAGGGGCCGTGTCGCTTGCTGTGGTAATGGCGACCCACTATCCGCAGCAAGACGACGCGCTGCTTTACCAGGCCGTGCTGATCTCTCTGTTCATTGCGCTCGTCGCCGGCCTGCTGAATGGCATTCTCGTCAGCCTTTTCCGGCTGAATGCCATCATCGCCACGATCGGAACCAACGCCCTGCTTTACGGCGTCGTGTTTGCCGTGTCCGGTGGCGTTCCGTCCATTACGACGAACCTGCTGGCGACGATCGCCGGAGGCCAGACCTTTGGGGTCCCGAATTCCGTCGCCTTCGCGCTCGCCGCCACGGGGGTCGTCTCGTTCACGCTCAAGAAGACGGTCGCCGGCCGCAGGTTCGAGGCGATCGGTGCCAATCCGCTGGCATGCCAGGCGGCCGGCCTTCGGGTGCGCACTCACCAGATGATGGCCTACGTATGGGCCCAAGTGCTCTACTGTCTGGCCGGCACGCTGATCGCCGGCATCACGCGAGAGCCGACGGCCTTTCAAGGCGACAGCCTGCTGTTGCCATCCGTCGCCATTGTCGTCCTCGGCGGCACGTCGCTGCTCGGCGGCAGGGGCTTTCCGATCTCGACCGTCATAGCGGCGTTTTTCCTGAACCAACTGAGCCAATTCGCACTCACAGTCGGTGTGCCGTTTTCGGCTCAAACCATCATCCAGGCGCTCTCGCTGGGTTTTGGCATCGGCATTTACTCGTTCCATTGGACGTTGAACGCAAGACCATCGACTGGGGCAAAAAAAGTGGAGGAGAAACAATGAAATACCATTCTACAGCCAAGCAACTGGCACTGGCCGCTGCTTTCGGCGTGACGGCTTTCGCCAGCGCGGATGTCGCCTGGGCGGAAACACCATCCTGGTGCGGGCCCAAGAAGGCGACGCTGGCACTGCTCGACGGCTACGGCGGCAACAGCTGGCGTCAGGTGACAACCGCTTCCGGCAAACAGACCGTCGAGCTGTGCCCGAGCATTACCAAATACGAATACGCCGACGGGCAGGGGGACACGCAGAAATCGATCTCGGATATCAAGAGCATGGCCGCGAAAGGCGTCGATGCGCTGGTCGTTTTCGGCGATGCCGGACCAGCGGTCCTGCCGGCGCTGACCAGCGTCTACAAATCGGGCAAGGTTGTGGTTCCCTATCGTGTCGCCGTCGGCGGCAAGGACGGGCAGAACTATTCCAAGTTCGTCGGAGCCTCGTTCGAGAACGATGGCGAGACCTGGGGCAAGTGGATCAAATCGATCCTGCCGAAGGGTGGAAACCTGCTGTTCCTCAGCGGACCTGCCGGCAACAGCCAGGGACTCGATGAGCTGAAGGGCCTCAAGAAGGTGCTGGGTGACGAGTATGTCTTCGTCAATCAGGCTCCCTTCGCCGTCACCAACTGGGATCCGGCCCTGACGCAGAAGGTGCTGACCGCCGAAATCGCCAAGAACCCGAAGATCGACGTGATTATCTCCGACTTCGGTCCGTCCATGGTCGGCGCGCTGCCGCTGTTCACGAAGCAGGGGAAATCAATCCCGGCGCTCGCTACCTCCGACGGCAATTCGCTTGGCTGCTTCTACGAGGCCAACAAGGCCAGCAACCCTGATTTCAAGCTGTTCACCGTCGCGACCGGCAACGACAACGTTCGCCTCGCCGTTCAGTGGGCCGTCGCATTGGCAACCGACGGCAAGCCGCCGGCGGATGCAACATTCAAGGCGCCGGCGTTCGAAGATTCTGTCGCCGGCGGTGCCAGCGCTGTGAAGTGCCGCCAGGACCTGCCCGGCGCCATTTATCTTTCGTCGGAGCTGCCGCCTGAAGACCAGGCCAAGGCCGTTACGAAGTAGTCGCAATCTTTCTTCGATCTGCCCGGGCCTTGCACCCGGGCAGATGCAACCTCAGTCGGATCAAGGCCATGGCCGCTGCAGACATCCATTCAAATGCACCCTTCTTGTCGGCCGAAGACGACGTCACGATCCGGCTCGATGGTATCTCGAAGTATTTCGCCGGCGTTCCGGCGTTGCGCGACGTCAGTGTCGAATTCCGGCCTGGCGAAGTGCATGCCATTCTTGGTGAAAACGGTGCCGGCAAATCAACGCTGATGAACATCATTTCGGGTACGCTGCAGCCGAGCGAGGGTGAGATCATCTTCGACGGTGTTGCCGTCAAGCAGATGACCCCAGAGGTGGCTGCGTCGCTCGGGATCGGCATCTGTTTCCAGCATCCTGCCATTCTCGACGATCTTTCGATCGAGGAGAATCTGCTCGTGGCCCTCACCGCCTCGGACGCGTCAGGGCGGCGATCGGCCGATGCCCTGCAGCAGATGCTTCAAACGGTCGGTCTTAATCTTCCGTTGCGTATGCGTGCAGGAGAAATGACGGTTGCGGAGAAACATCTGCTGGAGATCGGCAAGGCATTTGCCGTCAAGCCCCGGTTGCTGATCCTGGACGAGCCAACGGCCTCACTCGACCAAGAGGCCAGCGAACTGCTGTTCAACCTTGTGCGCCAGGCAGCGGCAGAGGGAACGGCGGTCGTCTACATCACCCACCGCCTTGCCGAACTCAGGCAGATTGCACAGCGGGTGACCGTGCTGCGTGACGGAAAAATTCGCGGCAGTGCGCTCGTGGGGGAGATCAGCGACTCCGAGCTTGTCGGCATGATCGTCGGGCGCACGCTTGCGGCGGCCTTTCCCCCGAAGGCGCCGGGCAAGAGGGGGGAGATTGCTCTTTCGGTCACCGGTCTCAGCTGTGAAGGCGTCGATGGTGTCTCGTTCCAGGTGCCACGCGGGCAGATCATCGGTGTTGCAGGCGTTGCCGGCAACGGCCAGGCAGCGCTGATGCGCGCTCTAGCAGGACTGGATAGCTCGCGCGGATCGATCAACTTGCGCGGACGCAACCTCGGCCACGCGCAGCTTCTCGAAGAGGCTGCCTTCCTGCCATCGGACAGGCTTCGGGAAGGCGTAGCGAAAGGCCTTACCGTCCGAGAGAACGCCACCTTCTCGACACTCGAGAAATTTGCGACCGGCGGGATCATGAGCCGGAGGCGCGAGCACGACAAGGTCAGTGCGATCTTCGCCGAACTCGCCGTCAAGGCGCCCAGCATGGAAGCCCCGATCCTGTCGCTGTCGGGCGGCAACCAGCAGAAGATCGTGATGTCGCGCGCGATGCTTTCGGATCCGGGCCTCGTTGTCGCCGACGAGCCGACACAAGGGGTCGATGTCGGTGCTCGGTTCGAGATCTACCGCATCCTGCGGGATCTGTGCGAGGCGGGCACACCCGTCGTCGTCAATTCCTCCGATGCCGTGGAGCTCGAAGGGCTCTGCGATAAGGTCATCGTCATGTCGCGCGGCCACGTCGTCGCAACCCTCGAAGGCGAGGATGTCACCGAGGAGAAGATCGTCGCCGCGGCCGTCAATGCCGAGACGCATGATGTGGAGCCTGGCGCAGCCAAGGCTTCCGGCCCCACCAAAGGGTTCAAGCATTCCCTGCAATCGGACAATGCGCCCGTCATTCCGCTGGTGCTGGTTGCGATCGTCCTCGGGCTCTATGTCAACGGGCAGAACGAAAACTTCCTGTCGGTCTACAACATCTACAACATTTTCCTGCTGGCAACGGCGCTCGGGTTCATCGCCCTTGGACAGACGATCGCCCTGCTGATGGGCGGTATCGATCTTTCGGTTGGGCCGCTAGCAGGCTTCCTGGTGGTTGTCGCATCGTTCTTTTTGACCGACGACATGTCGGCTTCCATGATGGTTCTCGGTTTCTTCCTGATGCTGGCCGCGGCGGTGGCGGTGGGCAGTATCAACGGGCTGCTGATACGCTTTGCGAATTTCACGCCGATCGCGGCGACGCTCGCCATGTATATCGCCATACAGGGCTTCAGTTTTCTGCTGCGTGAAAATCCGGACGGATACATAAGCTATGCGATTTCAGACTGGGTCAATTGGCAATGGGGTCCGTTCCCGGTCGCATTCCTTCTGCTTTTGGTGGTGACGCTTGCGGGCGAGTATCTTCTGCGCAGATCAAGATCGGGGTGGCGCCTGCGCGCCGTCGGATCGAACGAGGATTCGGCCCGCCGCATGGGCATTCGCGTCGATCTGACATTCATTTCCGGGTACGTGGCATGCTCTGTATTGACTTGCTTCGGTGCGGTCATGCTGATGGCCCAGATCGGCGTGGGTGATCCCCGCCAGGGCATCAATTACACTCTTTCCAGCATTACCGCGGTGGTCCTCGGCGGAACAAGCCTGGCAGGCGGGCGCGGGACGTTCATCGGAACCGTTCTCGGCGCCATCCTACTGACCGAAGTTCTGAGCGCCGTGACCTTCCTGAGCCTGTCACAGACCTACCAGTATTTCTTTCAGGGCATCCTGATCGTCATCGCAGCACTCATTTACGCGGCGGTTCGAGGCCGCCGTGCTGCCCGCCATTGAAAGATGAAAATGCCTATCTCGGCTCCCGCTCCCATTACATTCGGGATCATCCGTTGATCGCGGAAGGGGCGCGGGGCCGATTTTGTGAGAAAGGAAGAAAGAACATGACGAACAATGTCCACGGCATGCACCATATCGGTCTGACGGTCCCTAATATCGAAGAGGGGATTGCCTTCTTCAAGGCCGTTTTCGGTGCAGTCGAGGTTTTCCGGACGGGGCCCTTCAATGTCGACCAGGACTTCATGACGAAGAAGATCGGCGCCGCTCCGCAGTCGAGGATACGCGATCTCGTCTTTCTCCGCTGCGGCGAGGGGACGAGCGTCGAACTGTTCGAATATAGCGGCGAGGAAATGTCTCCGCCGAAGCGTCCGTCGGAAGTCGGCGGCACGCATATCTGTTTCGAAGTCGAGGATGTCCATGCGTCGGTCGAGCGGCTTAAGGCTCAGGGCGTTGATCTCCTCGATGGTCCAAACCTGATCACCGAGGGGCCGCTGGCCGGTTTCGACTGGATCTACCTGCGTGCCCCATGGGGACTACTGCTCGAGGTCGCGAGCTTCGACAAGCTGGGCTACGAGGACGGGTCGCAGACGAAACTCTGGCGGGCAAAAACTGCTTGAGCGCGAGGCGCTGGTCCGACACGCTACCGTCCGACCCGGACGACGCCTCTGGCTTGTCTTCCATCTGATCCGATGGTCATTTCGCAAACCTGATCCGATCGGCCGATCGGGCATGACATGGCAAGGCGGCGATAGCTCGACTGCGGCAGATAGACGGTGTCGTCGACGCCGTCTTTCTGTCGCTTCCGGCCGTCCAGCGCCGCCTATTAGTCTCGTAAATCCAATTGCTTACGTTTGTCCGATGTGGATAATTCTGTTGTTTTCGAGTGGCTGACATTCACTACACTGATCGTCGTCAACAGCCCTGGAGGGGGCTATCGAGGAGGATCTGAATTTGCGTGACGTCGGAAATATCGAAATCAACCGTCGCAAGCTGCTGCAGTTCGCGGGTGCGGCCACTGCCGTGTCCCTTGCCAGTCCAGTGGTGCTTCGCAAGACCGCTCGCGCGTCCGATCAGCAGATCACGGTTCTCAATACGTTCCCGACGCTCGCCAACGAATACTGGCAGGGATGGGATGCCGGAGCCAAACGCGCCGCTGAGCAGCTCGGCATCAAATACATGTCGCAGACGTTCGACGATTCCGTCGACAAGCAGATCGCCCAAATCGAGCAGGCGCCGTCTCTCGGCGTGAATGCCGTCGTCACCTTCGCCCAAAACGCCGAGGTCATAAAGGCGCTTTGTGCTACGGCATCTCAGGTCGGCGTGAAAATCGCCAATGCGCACTCTACGGCAGCATGGCTTGCGCCGACCGATCCGACCTTCAAAGACGCCTACATGCTCTACAGCCAGCCGGATAATATCCGTGGCATTGCGGCGATGGCGCAGGCGCTCTTCGACAAGATCGGCAACAAGGGCAAGGTGCTCTACGCTGCTGGTATGCCCGGCAACTTTTCGGCCGATACGCGTGCGGCGGGCGTCAAGCTCGCCCTGAAGAACAACCCCGATATCGAGCTCGTTGCCGAACAGCCTGCCGGCGAAAATCGCGTCGCGGCGCGTCCGGTTGTCGAAAACCTTTTAACCGCCCATCCGGATGTCGCGGCAATTATTTCCTACAATGACGATACGGCGATCGCGGTCCTGGACGTTCTGCGAGAGCGCGGATTGAGCGGTCAGATCCTGACCGCGGGCAACGATGCTACACGGGAGATGCTGACGCGGATGAAGGATGATCCGAGCGCCCTCGGCACAGTTTCGATCAACGCACCATTCATGACGGGGTATTCTCTCGTCACCCTCTTCGATGCGCTCAATGGCGTGACATATGATCCACTGGAGCGGATGCGTTACTTTGATTCCCTCTTCCTCGATTCCCCGGATGCGGCCGCGAAATATCTGTCGCTGATGGACAATAGCGGCGGTTTTGCTTTCGATTTCAAATCGATGTCGCGTCATCTGAATGGTGATAACTGGAAGATCCAGTGGGGCATGGAGGTGATCGATCCCTCACAGTTCTGGAGCGGCATCGATTCGATGCAATCTTCGAAACCAGCGAACTGGGCGCTGCCGGAAGATGTCGCCGCCTCGTTAAAGGCGGGTAATGTCGAGAACCTGAACAAGATGTTCAAGGACCACGCCGCAGCAGGTCCGCTCTCAGAAGTCGCGCAAAACACAAAAGCCGGCAAGACTGTTCTCGGCTTCTAACAACCGCCCACAAGTCGATAGGGCATTTCGGCCGACAGGGCCGGAATGCGAATACGTATCATCGCGGTCAAGCGGACGGCAAGCAGCCATGACTCTACATCTCGAACTTCGTTCGATCACCAAACGCTATCCTGGGGTCAATGCCCTGCAGGGCGTCAGCTTCATGGTCGAGCATGGCCGCACCGTAGGTCTCGTCGGCGAGAACGGTGCCGGCAAGAGCACACTGCTCGACATCATCAGCGGCGTTCAAAGCCCCGATGAAGGTGATCTCCTGCTGCATGACACGCCGCGGACGTTCCATGGTCCGGCGGGCGCTACCAGAGCCGGTATATTCCGTGTGCACCAGGAACAGGCGCTGATCCTAGTCTATCCGATCTATCAGAACCTTTTTCTGGGCCTGGAGAAACATTTCATCCGCAATGGCGTCATCCGCTTTTCCCGGATGCGGGCCCATGCGGGCTGGATTTTCGATGAGCTTGGTATTTCACTCGACCCGCGGCTCATCACCGGCATGCTGAATTTCGGCACGCGGCAGCTGGTGGAAATCGCCCGCGTTGTCGCCCAGTCCGAGATTCTCAAGATCGAGCGCCCGCTCATCCTTCTCGACGAGCCCACGGCCTCCTTGTCGGGCCCGGAGCTCCAGCTCTTCTACCGTATCGTTTCACTTCTCAAGACACGGTTCAACGCCTCGATCATCTTCATCTCACATCGGCTCGATGAGGTGCTGCACCTCTGCGACCAGATCGTTGTGCTCAAGGATGGCCAGGTCATCGATGCCGATGTCAGCGAGCCCACCGAAAAGCGGCTGCACAGCCTGATGGTCGGGCGCGAGCGCCTCACCGATTTCTATGCCACCAACAGCCAACGGACGGCCTTCGGGCCGCCGGTGCTTGAAGTGCAGGGGCTGAATGGGGACGCATTTTCGGACGTCGCGCTTTCCGTGCGCGAGGGGGAGATCGTCGGTATCGGCGGTATTGTGCAGTCCGGCAAGACGGAGCTGGGCCGGGCGATTCTCGGGGTCGAGGCCGGGCGAGGGGGCATCAAGATACTGGGCAAGGATGTTTCTGCACTTCCGGCGTCGGGCCGCATCGAGATGGGCATCGGCTACGTGCCGCTCCATAGGCATCGTGACGGCGTGATGCTGGGCCTTTCAATCCGGGATAATATCGTCTTGCCGTCACTGCGGCGATTTACGAGGTCCGGCTTCTTCTCTGTCTCCAAAGCCAGGGCCTTCGCGGCTGAGCGCATGTCCGCACTCAAGGTCAAGGCTCCAGACAGCGATGCGCTTGTCGGTTCGCTTAGCGGCGGAAACCAACAGAAAGTGTTGCTCGCAAAATGGCTTGCGCGAAGTCCGGCGCTGATGGTCATCGACAACCCCACCCGCGGCGTCGATGCGGGCGCGAAGGAAGAGATCTACCGGCTTCTGCGCGACATTACGCATGCCGGCTGTGCGGTCCTTCTGATCTCGGATGATCTCGTGGAGTTGATCGAGCTCTCCAACACCATCTACTTCATGGCAAATGGCAAACTCTCGGAAGCTGTCGCTGCCGATCCTCATAACAAGCCGAGAGAACAAGACGTCGTTTCGATGATGTTCTGATGGGGATGCAACAAGGAAATACGATGTCTAAATTCGGTGCCGTCGGCAAATTGACGCCATTCCTGGCCGCATTTGCGCTCATCATCATCTTCTCGTTCATGCACGATGCGTTTCTGACATGGCCGAATATCTGGAACATCGTGCGGCAGTCATCGGTGCTTTTGGTTGCCGCCATGGGCATTACGTTCGTCATCCTGATCGGGTCGATTGACCTGTCCGTAGGTTCAATCATGACGTTATCGGCGATATGTGCCGTCACACTTGTCCCGACGATGGGAGAGGCAGGCATCATCGTCGGGCTCCTCGTCGGTGCCCTTTGCGGCGCAATCAACGGTACCCTGAACGCCGTCCTCAAACTTCCGAGCTTTCTCGTGACCCTCGGAACCCTGTTCATATTCCAAAGCCTCGGGCTCATCATATCAGGCGGCCGCCCGTTGCCCTGGAATACACCGGTCTCCAGCATGCTGGCCGGCGGTGTGGCTTTCGGTTCGTTTCCAAAAATCGGCCTCTGGGCAATGGGCGTGCTGATGATCTGCGCCCTCGTCGCCCGATTTACGCGCTTTGGTCAATACATGTATGCCATTGGCGACAACGAGCGGACGACCAAGATGTCCGGGATCGATACGACGAGGATGAAGATCCTTGTCTTCATGGTGGCGGGGCTCATCTCGGGGCTTGCCGGCATCCTTCTTGGCATCCGGACCTTCTCGGCTTCCCCCGGCATGGGCGATCCGTTCCTCCTCGATACGATCGCTGCTGTTGTCCTTGGGGGAACCCTTCTGACAGGCGGCGTCGGCGGCCCGTTGCGCACCGTGCTCGGCGTCCTGACGATCGTGATCCTCGCAAACGGCATGACCCTGCTGCAAGTCGATCCCTTTTATCAGGTCGGTATTCGAGGTGCCGTGGTAATCTTGGCTGTACTTGTGACGACGCGACGCAGCAGACCGGACGCGGTTGTGAAATAGATGCTCCAGATCGAAGAGTGCGGACAGGCCGTGTTATCAGACTGCTAGGCCTCTCCGACGGGGTGTTCGAGAGGCCTTGTTGATCAGCCGCTTAACATGATCGGCCTGCACAGTTGATTTAGCTATTGTCCCCGAAATTTTTTCTCTCGCACACACGGACCCCGTTCCAGCATTACGCGTATGCCTCAATCCCTTTCGTGGGATCAGCGATTTGTTGATCGAGGGTCGTGGGTTCTGGTCCTTTCAAGAGCGATCAAGCCTCTAATCGGACTCGGCTGATTTCATAATGGCGTAAGGATCGGCGCCGATCGCTCTACTAACCTTCACGAACTCTGCTGGATCAAGCCGCCGTTCGCCAAGCTCAAATTTCGAAACGAAAGTTTGCCGCTGGCCGATCCGCTGGCCTAGCTCGGCTTGGGTGACGTTTGCGGCTTTTCTGGCCGAAACGAGGGCCTCGATCATCCGCCCATAAACGATTGCATGAAAAGAAGACAAGCTAGATCGCCAGTTGAAGAAAAACCAGCGACCTCAATAAACCCGCTTTCAGGATACCCCAAAATAGGGTATCAGTCATGATAGAAGGGAGAGGTCATGGAACTGCGCCAGCTATCCTACTTCGTCGCGGTGGCCGAGGAACTGCATTTTGGCAGGGCTGCAGCCAAGGTGCATATCGCCCAGCCGGCTCTGTCGAACCAGGTGATGGCGCTGGAGAAGGAACTCGGCGTACAGCTCTTCATCCGCTCGACCAGGCGGGTGGAACTGACAAGGGCAGGGGCGGCGTTCTATGAGCGCTCGGTGCGGATCTTAAGTGAGATCGATCTGTCGAGGGAGATCGCGAGGTCGGTTGGGGGTAAGACGGCGAGGAGGATTGCCATTGGCACGGTCTATCCCGCCACCATCGGCGTGCTGCCGTCCTTCCTGTCGCGCATTGGCCGCAAATATCCCGATATCCGCATGCATATCGAAAGCGGCACCACCGATGACATCATCCGCCATATCGAGGCAGGCCGCATCAACCTCGGCTTCATACGGCCGGTGGAGAATATCGGCTCGTTGCGCTTCTTCTCGATTGCCCATGAGCGCTACCTGCTGGCGGTCGCCAAAGAGAGCCCGCTGTCATTGAAGAGCGAGATCGATCTTGAGGACCTGCGCTCCGAGAAGATCATCTCGTTTTCCCGGCAGAACCTCTCCTACAGCGAGCGCTATTTTGCCGAAAAGTTCGAGGAACATGATCTGACCGACAATGTCACTTACACCTGTGACGACACCTTTTCGCTGGTGTCGCTGGTCTCGGCCGGTCTTGGCATCGGCTTCGTGCCGGAATGGACGCAGGATCTGCCGAACCGAGGCTTTGAGCTGAAGAAGGTGAGGGGGATCGATTTCAAGATCGGTCTTGGTGTCGCCTGGAACCGGGAGGATCCGACTGCCGGCCGTGACGATATCATCGATATTGCGCGGTCACTGGCAAGGCCGGGTAGGTGAGGGGAGGGCACGGCCGGTCTTTGGTTGCGGTAGGTGTGACCGGCCCTCGACGGGACATAAGGCGGAACACGATGGCGCGGAAGAGCCATGAAGCTCGCGCCAAAGGTCAGAGGCGTAGTCGGTTAATCGCGAAGCTTCAACGCATGAAAGCTCGCCTCAATGCCGGCCGGTTACGGGCAACGGTGGCAGCGGAAGATTGGCGATGGAGATAAGCGAGCTCACAGCGGAGGCCGAGGATGGACACGTCGCGGGTTTCGCTGTTTGCCAAATTTGTCTTCTCTTGGGATGCTGCACCAATCCATCGGGAGACCGAAGTGCAGGGCGGTGCACGAGCCGTGTGGATTGGCTGGCCTCTCGGAGCCCTATGGCTCCACGGCTCAATCGGCTGTTCGGATTACATCCCCGATCCATCTTCGGGCGAAGGCGTTTGCCTTCGCCGCAAGTGACGTGGGAAAGCGGTTAAAGCCGTGCGGCGCCTCGGGGACGAGGATGCACCACGAATTTCCGTTCTGCTGCACCCATCTCGCGTTCATTTCGAGGCTATCGTCGACGATGGGATCAAGCGATCCTGCGATAAACAGTGATGGCGGAAGGCCCCTGAGGTCAGCATGGAGTGGTCCGTGGCTCAACGAATTGGAAAGGGATCGGGTCAATCGCCGCAGGTTCGCAACTGCCGCCGGCGCGTCGATGACAAGACTGTCACGAGACGCCTTGTGCAGGCTTGGCGAACCTTGAAGATCGAAGCCGCCACACATCGAATAAAATCCGGCAACTTTACCGATCTTGCCGGCTGTTCGCAGATGGAGGAGCGCCTCGCATCCGAGATGGGCACCCGAGGACTCCCCGCCGATTACCACGCGGTCTACGCCGAAATCGCCAAGATGATCGACCAGCCATTCCGTGGCGCGAACGCACTGAAGAATGGTTTTATCGAGGCGATCGTCACGTGCATTCTCGAAATCGATGACAGCCACAACAACCTGGCATTCTAGAGCGATCTCCCGCGCGAGTCCGCCTTCAAAGCGCGCGTTTCCGATAACCCATGCACCACCATGGAAGTGGATGTAGAGGCCAGCCGCCTCTTGTTGTGGCGGAGCCGTGATCCGGATGTTGATCGGACCGGCTTCGGTCTCGATTGTGCGGATGCGCACCTGCCCGCGAAGGACCGCGATGTCGGGAACGCATCGTTGGCCGATTTCGATCATGCGTTGCAGCAGCCATGCGTTCCAGCGGCGATCCGTCCGATATCGCGGCAGCAAGCTCAGGATCCGGTTCAAGCGGCGGGCGAGGGCCAGATCCTTATCGAGCCAAAATGTTTCACCGGCGGCGTAGTCATGGCGCGGATCTGTAATCAATGCATTGTGACCTCACAATTCGGCATCGAGAGACGTTTCGATTGTTCGAACGCAGCGGTGAGGCACAGGTTCCTTGGCCTGAGAAGGGCCGACGAATATAAGCCGACTGTTGGAACCGAACGCTCCGGGCATCAGCGGTTGATTAGCGTTTTCGCCCATAAATCTGGATCAGCCCGTCGGCGCACCGACAAATCGCTCCCAGCCGGCGCAGTAGCCAACACGGAACCCTTCAAAGTCATGCGACGTTTAATCCCCCGCAAGACAAACAGGGATTTGAACGTTCATGCGTCTGATGATTGCCGTCGTTGCCGTCATGATAGCCTCGGTGCTCAGCATCGCGATCATGTCTCCGTCGGGGGCCGGACAGACCGGCAACGGCGCCAAGATCGAATCGAGCGTGAACGAGGCCGCGGGGAAGTGAAGCTTGATGTCAGGCCGCTTTACCTCCAGAGCCCTGATCTCCCGTCCGATCACCGCTGAACGATCACGCGGGTTCCTGGCTGCACCATCTCAAAAAGCTCCTCGACATCCTCGCGGTACATACGAAAGCATCCGCTCGATGCATTAGTGCCGATGGAGGAGGGGTCGTTCGTTCCATGGATGCGGAGCAGCCCGTCGGCAAGGTAGATAGCGCGGGTTCCGAGCGGATTTGCAGGACCGGGTTTCACAACTTCTGGGAGCCTTGGGTTCTTCTTGCGCATGTTGGCAGTCGGTCGCCATTCAGGGTGCATACGCTTGGATACCACCCGCGTTATTCCGTACCACTGTTTGCCTTCACGGCCGACGGCGATGGCTTATACGAACTGCTCTCCGCTTGCAGTCGTGTAGACAAGCGTGTGCTCACGCGTAGCGATCACTATGGTTCCCTCTGTGCGTCGCTCGAACGGTCGCCTGCGATCATACAGGGGTTCTCGATAGCGAGGGGCGGCGTCGTAATGAGGCGGAGGCGGATACGGGCTGTACGGATCATCACTGTAATAGCCGTCATATTCGTCCGTCCCATCATACGGCGCGTAAACCTGAGCTTCGACTTGGAAGACAGTCACCAAAAAGGCCGCAGCAAGGAGAACCAACAATCTCATTCTATGCATCCGCTTCTCATGCAAGCGGTATTGGGCCGAAATCTATGGCGGCACTATGACGGATTGGATACCCGGCTCGAGCGAGGACCGAGGCGCTTCGGGGCAACGAAGTCGCCGAGCCAGTCAATTTCGCAACGGCCACGAGACGGCCTGGCGGTGCTGGTCAGAACGAACTGCACAAGGGTTGGATTTCAATCCGGACGACCCCATTGCGATCGATGTGAATATCTGACCTATGCAGTCAAGGGCTGGACTCTTCGGTCACGCGTGCGCACGTTAGAATGCCTAGCGATATCAAGCCGCGCATGTAGCTTCACGCTGGCATGGGGCGGCGCAGAGTATGATATCGAACAAACCTGAGTACGAACAACTTCGTCTGACGCTCGGAAGCCTTCGAGCTGGTGGGTCACGAACGCCGAAGGCAAAATCGTGAGAAGGTGAGCTCGCCGGCTCGGCGCGAGCAGTGAAGGCAAAGCTGCAATGTGGCTCACTCAATTTCGGTGACTGCCGCGCAACGAGGCCATGTCAGTGTTCATCCCGGCGGAGCGGCCTTGATGATCTGGGAGTTCGGTTGCGAACGTGTGCTGGAGATGCACCGCGTTGACCGCGAATTTTTCGGCTTTGACTGGCAGGTGCAAGGTAGTATCGAGCGATCAAAGCAATTGTTGGCGCGCGGGTAGCAGCAGGTCTTAGAAATTCGAGCGAAAAATTGCTCTCCTCGTTGAAGTCCACCAGTTTCCGCTACTTTCCATGGAAATCGGTATGGGGAAGATCAATGGTCCACGGTTCGTTGGCGAGTAGACCTTTCATTGCTCCGCAGTTCCAAGCGATCGTCCAGGAGAGGCTGCGGGCGTGGTGCGAGGAAAACGGCTTTGCGGAAACCAGCTGGCAGGCGAATGACGCTGTCACGCGCATGATCTCGCTTCTTGAGGGATGCGGACATGAGGAAGCCTCATTTCGCGAGCTGATGGCGACGTTCAAATAAGGCCGTCGAGACGCAACCTCGACCACCGTGGCGCCGTCTTTGTCCGTGGCGGCTACGTTCTTTCTTCACCCGAACCTTAGGGACCGACGCCACTCCATCGGACTTTTCCCCACCCAGCGCTTGCAGGCATGGCTCAGTGAGGTGGGCTGACCGAATCCTAACAACCACGCGATCTGGCTGATTGGAACGCCTTGCTCGAGATAGCTCAACATGAGCTCTCTTCGCATTTCATCCAGGACCCTCGTGAAACTAAGTCCTTCGTCCGAGAGCCGCCGAGCGAACGTGCGTTCCGTCAAGCCGAGCTTATCGGCAACCGCGGCAGCGTTTGCTTCAGCATGTGGAAGGAGTGGTGCGATGGCATTCTCGACCATGCTGCGGAAGGTGCCGCGCTTCCGGTCCCGCCTCTCCAAAGCCTCATCACACGTACTCTTCATAAGCGCGCTCAGGTAAGGATCGGACGTTACTAAGCGAAGGTTTGCCATGCTTTCGGGAAACCGCAATTGATCTGCTTTGGCGTTGAAGGTCACGTCGCATCCAAACAGTTGCCGAATGAGGCGCATATCTCCGCTGCGGTGGTGGGCAAAACGAACCTCGCTGGGCGCAAGATGGCTTCCCGCCAGATGACGGCATAGCCTGAGTAGAGAATAAGACATCAACTCCATCTGATGGCGGTCGCGGTGACGCTCCACCCCAGAATACACAAGCTCGATCGAACATCCTCCGGCACCGTTCAGTGCCATCAGTATACTCTCATTGCCGATCCGAGAGTAGCGCGAGACACGCCTCAGAGCATCACCAAGGCTCGCCGAAGAGGCCGCCACATAATATAGAAGTCCAAGCTCTCGAAGATCGAAACCGCGGGCGAGGGTGAGCCCGATCCACATATCCCCAGTTACCTGAGATGCGAGGTCGAGCAACCTTACCTGTGAAGAAGCATTGACCCGCTGCCGTTCCACGACTGCTCGTTCAGGAACGCCAGCCTCTCGAAGAAGCGGTGCTGGGTCTATGCCTTGCTGCTCTAGGAGGATGACGATCAGCCTCGCCGTGAGACCGCTCGCTGTGGGAAGCCCGATCAAACCTGATGCGTGAGATCCAGAGTTCTTCATCGAGCCGCTCAGAAAGTTCTTGTACGGATTCTAATCAAGTGGCGGCCAGAAGCAAGTTTTTGACCGCCTACGGTATGACACGAGGCCGCGGGCGTCGATATATGACAATATTCTAACGTTGAAGGGGCTTGCCAAATTGAGGATCGAAGATGACACCTATTCAAATCAGCTCGAAGAAGTCGTGACAGCGATGCTCGCGGGGCTCATAGCTGTTGCCGAAGCTCGCGGCCAAACTGCCGACTGGTATCGGGAACAGGCGCGGAACAGGCTTTGCGAAGTTGATCGTATCGCCACCAACGAGGCGGTGCGCAGAATGCTCTTCTTCGCGACTGAACTCGCGTGCCACTTAGCGCGAATGAGTGCTGCGGGATCAACCTGAGCGCTTTACGACACCGCAAGCGGAGTGTCTGCGCTGAAGGGATCCCAATCATCTTGCGAACAATGGCAGCGTGCGATACGTCATCAACATAAAGGGCCTGGCTGGTGTAGTCGTCGGCGAATTGATGACCGATCTGTCGAGCTTGGGAACCCGCTTCGTCACGGATCGTCCATACGAGCCCGCTCTTGGCGGCCTCGTTGAAAAACACTTGTGCTTGGGTTGCGGCGATGCTCATCAGGAGAGGCCCCGTAAACAACGTCTGCCATGTGCAGGGTCTACCGCCTCGCAGGCTCTAACAACAGTGCCGCCTGCAACCCACCGCCCCAACATCATCGGTGCCGGCCCCGCTTTCACCAGGAGGCGATCGGAAGTAATCGCTGTGTTACTCTTGCGAGCGGAGCCGACCCGCAAATATGAGCGAGACTCGGCTACTTGGACAAGTCGCCAATCAGGCTTAACCCCACCGCTCACTATCGGGCAGCACGGCGTCATCCTGCCGCGCGAGCTTCAAAGTGCGACGAAAGCCAACCGCTGATTTTTCTCGCCCGTGTGCATGTGCCGCAACGACAGAGCGTGCGGAAGGTTAAGAACGGTTTGACGACTGACGATCTCCACGCCTTCTCGACGACAAAGCCGAACGCCCTCGTAAATCTGTTCCATAAGAAGCGATGCCGGTCCTATTGCTGAGGCAAGAGGACGTCGACGTCTGGATGCGGGCGCCACGGGAAGAAGCGAAGGCGCTTGCCGCCCTTGCCTAATGGCGCAAGGATGGTGACGTTGCGAAAGGCGTGCGGATGGAGCATCGTCGCAAGGAGCGGTGAGGCGGCGCAGCCAAGCCCGCTGTGACGATCCAGGCTAAAGGAGAAAGCCTTGTCGTTTCGAGACATTCGAAGCGCCTCGACAGCTGCGTTGGCCTCCATCATCAACGGTTGGTTGTCCGGAACCTCGATCAGCGAGACCAGCACCTCTTCGGGCTTCCATCCCGCGCCAATGGTGCGATCGACAAGATCATGAAACTCCATTTGCAAGGCATCCTGGGATAAAATTCCGAGCCCCGAAAGGCAGCTGCCGAGTCCGTTACTACGTCGACAGAGGTAAGGAGGGCGGGACCGCACGGTTGAGCTGCGAGCGGAGATTCAGGGGAGGTTCCAACCGCGCGATCCCGACGTCTCAACCGACAGCACGTCCTTTTGTTCCCACCCTCTTTGAGAACGAACTCGGAGTGCAGCTCTTCATCCGCTCGACACGGCCGGGTGGGAGATCGTCCGCTCGGTTGCGGGTAAGACAGCGAGGAGGATTGCAGTCGGAGACCCGACCTCCTCTCGCGACGCCATCATCGATACGGCGAGATCATTGGCCCCGCCGGGCAGGTGAGCGGCGGTGGCCGAGATTTGGCTTACCTAATAGCACAAGGTCCGCAGCATTCCAGCGTAGTTCGGCTTTTTGGTGCAATCTTGAACTTTCTTCGACGCGCTGCGGTTTTCTTTGACGCCGCCCTTAGCTGCGATATGGTGCGCATCATTCGTCGAAGACTCATTCGGCGTAGAACACCCGGTCGAACAGAATACAAGCACGCTCACGCCTAACACCGCGAAGGCCTTCATCGTTAGCTCCATCATCTGCCGTGTCAGTCATCGTCACTTCAAGAGCGCAATCAGATTTCCCCGGCGCCAACCCGAGGAGATACAGCATGGTATGAGCATTGTTAGCACGTCGGCCGCAATGTCGACATAGGCTGTGATTCGCCTCCGCCTGATCCGACAGTCGGAACGCGCTCCGAAAGCAAATTCTTTGCCGTCGTTTGCCTTAAAGACTCGAATTTCGGAACAGAGAGGCGACGATATCCGACAGGTCATCGTCGGCGTTGGTGTCACGGGGCACCATTACGCCGCCCGGATATCGGTTTGGGAAAAGTCGTTGCCGACAAACAGCAGCGGTTCGTCGGCCCGTTTTGCCAGGGCGTAGGAAAGGCAATCGGTAAAGTTCAAAGCCGCCTTATGGCGGCCCTTGCCGTAGGCAAACCAGGCTTGCGTCGCCAGATCGACGAGATCCGCATCGACCGGAATGGTATCCGCCTCGATTTTGCTGAGCCACAGATCGATTTCGGCCAGCGCATGTTCGCCGCGCCGACTGACCATGACCATGCGTGCCTCGAGTACGCAGGTGGCGGGAACCAGGCGGATCCGGTCGGCGACGAGGGCTCGCTCCAGCCGCACCGCCTCGGGCTCATTGCGCAGGATCGCGACGATGGCGGAGGTGTCGATCGCCATCAGTTCGGAATTCCATGCTCGTCGTAGCCGATAATCTCTTCATCACTTCGGTTGTCCAGCTCGGGCAGTCGACCCACTCGCTCCCGAATTGCGCGCAACTCATCGAGCAGCCGCTCCTGCGCCACATCGCCGTAGCCCAGGCGCCGCAGACGTTCGCTCAATGCCTCATGAATGGCGGCCGTTTTGCTGATCCCCTGGCGGCGCGCCAGTTCGTCGGCAAGCGCGACGGTTGCTGGGTTTTTGGATGTTGAGAGACACAAGAAAGAATCCACTAATCTACCTTCTGGCTAATCTCTACCCCAACAGGAACCTCTGTCAAATACAAGGGATGTCCTTTACCGGGGAACAAAAGAGGACGTGATCGTTCGGCAACATGACGTCCTAGTTTCAGGGCGGTCTAAACAACGTTCGTGGTAGAGCCAGCAAATCGCCACCTATGCCTCGGCGCCTTTTGAGACGGAGGCAGCCTTTCCCGCGGTGCGTCGAGTGCGGATCTGGATCTTCCGGGGGTGTGCCAACAACGAAGGCGCCTCGCCGGAAAGGGCCTCACGAGCAGCGTCGGTCAAAGTGGAGGCCGTAAAGTCCGCTTCCGCTAGCGCGAGCAATGGCCGTCCGTCCGCACTGTCGGACCACAGCACGGCCCCCACCCGCGCGGAAGGATACATTCGCTTGAAGCGGCGCACGAGTATGGCGGCATGCTTGGCGGAGTCTTCGTTCAGGAAGCAGACAACAATGGCGTTGGCTCCTTTTGGAGTGACGTCACGGCTTCTGCGATTGGCGATATCGGAGTGCCTTGCAGCCACGACTGCCGCTCCTTGCACCTGAAGAACCTGAGCGAGCATCGCCGCAGAGGCGTCATCAAGAGGGCCTCTACCGCCGATACAGACCACGGTCTTGCCGGCGCCATCCGGCAATTCCTCTACTTCCTGGCTATTTTCCTCCTCGCCAGGAGTCATAGAGATCTCGACGGTGGTGTTGCTTCCTTCCTGCTCTTCCTCTTCCTCTTCCTCTTCCTCCTGAGCGATATCCTCGAGGTTCGAGACCAGCACCGTGGCAGTTTCGTATACCTGCTCCATCTGCTCGGGCGTGAGCACACCTCTCCTTCGGTCCTGTTCAGCCAGCAGAAGCGCCGGAATAGCGACGCTGCCGTAGTAGTCCTCCAGATAGTCTTCTTCGAGCATCTCCTCAGCCTGGTCAGTCGCCTCGTCGGGATCTCCGGCCAAGAGCCGCTGGTAAAGCCGTTCCTTGGGATCCAGCACCGGTTCGCTCCCGAACAGGATTTCGAGGAACTCGAACTGCGGAACATAACGGCCAAGCACTGCAAGGCACACCGTCAGCGGCGTCGACAGGATAAGGCCTACGGGTCCCCAGAGCCATGCCCAAAAGATCGCCGCGACGATAATGGCCAGTGGAGAAAGCCCGGTGCGAGAACCATAGAGCCATGGTTCGACGATGTTGTTGCTGATCAGCTCCAGCACGATGAAGATCGCAGCGACCCAGAGAACGAGGCTCCAGCCCGGATCGACCGCGAAAGCCAGAAAGAGCGGCAGCACCGTCGCTATGACAGGGCCGATGTAGGGAACAAACCGAAGTACGATCGCCAGCATTCCCCACAGCACGGCATTGGGGATGCCGACCGCCCACAAGCCGACGGCCAAGGGCACGCCATAGGCACAGTTCACGACCAACTGCATCAGGAGATAGACGGCAACGCGGCTGCCGGCCTCCTGGAGCGCCTCCGTCGTCCGATGGAGGTCTCCGTAACCGACCAGCCGGATAAATCGGTCCCGGAGGTCCTCCCTCTCCAGAAGCATGAATATGACGACCACCACGACAAGGCCGAGTGAAGCGATCGGGCCAAGGAGCGGACTGATGAGACTTGTGAGCGTTTCAATCGGGCGGCTAGGGGCGAATATCTCGACGAGCAGAGGCTCTCTCGGGGCCGCACCTGGAGCAGCCTGATTCTGCCCGGCATTGTCAATTTCCCGCCCGACGCTTTCGACGACCGAGGTCAGACGCTTCACAATGCCATTGTCGGTTCCGCTCTCCTGGAGGGCCCTGATCTTTCCGATAATGTTGTCCTGATAGGTTGAAAGATCTTGGGCCACTTCTGCAACCTGCCAGGCCACGACCAGCGCGAAGAGAACGAGGATAAAGGACGCAAGCACAACGGTGGTTACGACCGCAAGAATGCGAGGAAGGCCAAGTTTACGAAGCCGGGATGAGATCGGCGACAGAGCGAAGGTCAACAGCACTGCGATCGCCAATGGGAGCAGCACCTCCTTCGCAAAATAGAGAATAGCGACAACCGCGAGCATGGTCGCAAAGGCGGGCATGCGGGAGGGGGACACTGATGAAATAGAATAGAGGCGACGAGAGCCGCCGACGTCGTCTTTCAAACCCGCCTCCGTCATCAGAATGTCGGTCGAAGAAGGCTAAAGGGAGATGTTCCTCAGTCTTGTGCAGGTAGCGCGCAGGCCGGACTTGGCAACGGTGGGGGCTTCCCACGGTCTGTTGACAAACTGCGGCCATAGAACGGTTATGATCTGATGTATCGCCCGCATGATGTCTCGGCCGATCCAACACCGAGCACGTGCGGTCCGCCCCTTCAGACGACAGATGATTAGCGATTGTCAAGTCAAGGTCTCGCGCGATTCTGGTAATGCCGGTTTGTCTTGCGTCCTGCCGGAAGGCGCGTGCCAAAGGCGGAATTCGGATGCGCCTTTCCAATCTTGCGACCTATCCTCTCGACCGTTATACTGTTCTTGAAAAACAGTATAACGCCGAGTCAAGGCTAATGAAGTCCATCGACCTCATGTATCAGACGATGCTCGCCGAGCTCGGTCAGCGCTCGCTAGACGCCGCGTGGACGGCCGATTTTCCTCCGGAGGGTCGGTTCACCCCGGCCAACATCAAGGGCCGCAAGTATTGGTACTTCGACATCCCAGACGGGCATGGTGGTACTAAACGCCGTTACGTCGGTCCAGCTGAAGACCCGGACATCGCGCAGCGCGTAGCTGATCATAAGCGGGACAAGGACGATCTACGCGCTCGCAGGCGCCTGGTAAATACGCTTACCCGCGAAGGCGGGATGATCGCCCCTGACGCCATGACGGGCGACATCGTCGAGGCACTTGCCGGCGGAGGTCTTTTTCGGCTCCGCGCTGTTCTCATCGGCACGGTCGCCTTTCAGTGCTACTCAGGCCTCCTGGGTGTCCGCCTTCCCATGGCTGCAATCCTGACTGGCGATGCGGACATCGCCCAGGACTATGCCATCAGTCGAGAGGTTGAAGACAGCCTGCCCCCAATCGTTGAGCTGCTACAGGGCGTCGACGCCAGTTTCCGGCCCGTTCCGCATCGATCCGGGTCCGCGGCCTCGTCGGCGTTTCAGAATGCCGATGGCTACCGCGTTGAATTTCTGACGTCGAACCGTGGTTCGGATGACTATATCGACCAGCCGGCGGAGATGCCTGCCCTTGGTGGCGCCAGCGCGGATCCATTGCGCTTTCTCGACTTCCTCATAAGGGAACCCGTCAGGACAATGCTACTCCACCGAAGCGGTGTCCCGGTCGTCGTCCCTGATCCGTCCCGGTACGCGATCCATAAGCTCATAGTCGCCAGCCGCCGACACACTGACGCGCAGGGATTGGCGAAGCGCGAGAAGGACGTTCGTCAAGCTGCGCTGCTCTTTGAAGCGCTGCAGCAGACAAGGCGATCTGCCGACCTGGCGCTCGTCTACAATGAAGCGTGGGAGCGCGGGCCGGCGTGGCAAGAAGGTATTAGAACCGGGGCGGGGATGCTGTCGGCACAAGACGCCAATCTGTTCAAGATGGTCCTGGTCGAGGGCGCAAAAAAGAACCGCGAAGAAATTGACCTTCCGGTCAGAGAATAGGAAGAGTTGCTGCCGAGGGTTGTTTTAGACAGGCTGCATTCTTACCGCAGAGGCGGAAGCGGATCTGCGTTCGGTCATTCCCACGCACGTGCGCAACGGAGTGCCGCCCAGGTGTGTCGCTAGGTCTCGGCATTGGAACGAGGATCGCAAACCTTGCCGAGGGCAGAGGTCCTTTCAAGGACATGAGCGCGTTTTATCCGTTTTACGGATGGCGCGAAGGCTGTTGGGAAGGCGAGAAAGCTAAAGTTTCTTTCTTGACCGAAAAGCATGCAGTGCTTCAGGTCGCGCTTCTCCCGACAGATCCACCGCCGTCTACGAACAGGATCTGTCCGGTGATGAACCCCGCGTCTTCAGACAGCAGGAAGGCTATGGCGGCTGCGATTTCTTCCGGCCTGCCGAGGCGACCCATTGGAATCATCGAGAGGAACTGTTTCTCGGCGGAACTCCCAGTGGGCGTGTTGCGGCGGAACATTTCGGTTTCGACGGGCCCGGGTGCAACTGCATTAACGGTGATGCCACTGATTGCGAGTTCCATAGCCCAGGTGCGTGTCAAACTATTCACTGCGGCCTTCGCCGCGGCATAGCCGCTTCGTAGGGGGGTCCCGGTCGTCACCATGCTGCTAACGTTTACGATCCGGCCCCAGCCTTTCGTCTTCATTGCCGGCAGAAGAGCCTGCACGGTCTGGATTGTAGGATGCAGGTTGACACGAAGCATGTCCTCCAGATCATGAAGGTCGATTTCACCCACCGCGTGAAGGCGCGCCAATCCGACATTGTTGACTACGCCATCGAAGGAGTAGAGGCCTGCAAGTTCCCTGAATGCCTCCTCCGACGCCTGGGAATCATTGAGATCGAGCGAAACCAGCGTGCCAGGAAAGTCGGGTTCCTTTGTGCGGGCGATGCCGACCACATGATGGCCCGCCGCAGCGAGGCGATTCGAAAGTGCGCGACCGATGCCCTTGCTTGCACCCGTCACCAGAAAATTGCGTTCAGTCATATTTGCACCCGTCATCTTAGAATGTCATGTCCTTGCGGAGCCGTTAAAGGATACGCTTGATCGGTGCGCCGATGCTGCGAATAACTCATGCGGAGGGTGACGAGGTTCCGGAGCCGCGGCAGATCCCGGTATCGATGTCCGCCCCGATGTCTGCTCGCGCCGGAATCCGCGGGAGGCAGTTGATGCCTCTTGCTCAGCGTTGACGCTTCTGCCTCATGCTCCAGGAAACATTTCAGTGTCCCCAGTACAAGTTGCAAATGACCAAGCATATTTCGGCTCGATTGACCTGCGGATCCTTTGCGGCCAGGAAATCATCATTGAAGGGGCCAAAGGTGGTTTCCGGTCTGTGCTTCATGCCCTGGTAGAACGCGTCGATGATCTCGTCTTTGAAGTTGGCTTCACGAAAACCTCCGCCTTTCCCGGTCATAGCTCCCCAAAATAGACACCACATGAATGGTGAAAGAACAGCTCGCTGTCCGTGTCGCGTATGAGCTGCGTCACATTCCCTGCGAGCTGCTGTCAGGCATGCCGGTTCCGGCTATCTCCAGGGGTCATGGAACACTCCATTCGCGGTCGATTGGACTGGCCTTCGGTCCGGCTTAACGCGCTGCCTGTGGCGTATTGCGGAAGCTGATGGCCATACGATTATAGCTATTCATAAGGCTGATCGCGATTGTGAGGTCGACAAGCTGCTTTTCATTGAAGACCTTGCGCGCCGCTTGATAAGCAACGTCTGGGACGCCTGTTTGCGCGACCAGGGTAACGCTCTCCGCCCATGCGAGAGCTGCACGCTCCATCTCGGAGAAGAGGCTGCCGCCCTCTTCCCACGCCTGCAGGAGAGCCAGCTTCTCAGCGCTGACGCCTCGCTTGACAAGCTCGCGGGTGTGCATGTCTAGGCAATAGGCGCAGTTGTTGATCTGCGATACGCGTAGGTAGACGAGGTCGACGAGTTCTCCCGGCAGGCCGCTCTGGGTGACGTAGCCATAGACCCCGCCAAGTGCCTTCGCGCCATTCGGCGCGACCTGGTTGTAATCAAGCCTTTGTGTCATGTCGCTTCTCCTTAGTTCTGCTTCACGGGGAAAGTGAGCTTTGTTTCGGTGGTATCGGTGACGAAGACGGCAAGCAGCTTGGCTGGCTTCGTCGAGCTCGCGTTGCGGCTGATGGAATGGACGGCGCCAGGTGGCTCTGACCAGCCTTCTCCGGTTTTGTAGATGCGAGCCGGCCCGTCGTTGACCTTCGACTCAACCTCGCCGGAAAGGACATAGGCATAGATGAAGGCCGACCTGGCGTGGGTATGTGGCTGGGAGGCCGCACCAGGCTCGTAGTCGACTTCGACTGCGACAAGCGACTTGCCCGGTACGGTGGGAATTGCCTCGCGTAGCTTCGGAATCACGGTTTCGGATCGCGGATCATGAGCCAACGCTGGCGAAGCGATGATACAGGAAAGTGCCGCGAAGGCGGCGGGCAACGGGTTGTTCATCTTCATCGATGTGCTCCTTTCGATGAACTCAAGATGCCGCTTCCGTGGCACAAGAAAAAGAACCAAGAACTCAGACAAACAGTGTACTATGAACCCATGATGACCAAACTTAACCTGTCCATCGACCGCTCCGCACGTACTTCGCTTTCGGAACAGATCCGTTCCGGAATCAGGAAGGCGATCGAGGACGGTGTATTGGAACAGGGAGTCCGGCTGCCTTCGTGGCAGGACTTGGCAGCCGAGCTCGGCGTGGCGCGCGGAACCGTCCGCGCCGCCTATGACAAGCTCGCCGCCGCGCAGCTGATCGAGGCATCAAGGGCGGCTGGCACGCGCGTGGCGCGACGGCCGGGTCCCGTTGCAGGCGGCCAGATGCGGGTGGATCCCGGTACTTTTATGCAAATGTATCTGGACATGACGCAGGGACCTGCGTTCTTTCAAATGGGCGTGCCTGCGACCGACATCTTTCCAGCAACATTGTTCGCCCGTCTGCACGGCCAGGCCGTGCGTACTGGGGCGAGCGCGCCGCTGCTCTACCCGGATCCGCGTGGGGAGCTAGACCTGAGACGCGAGATCGCCTCCTTTCTGGCGATAGCCCGTGGGATGAACTGTTCGCCGGATCAGGTGATAGTGACCAACGGATATGCCGCAGGTCTGGGGCTTGCGCTCGGCACGCTAAAGCTTGCGGGGCATACCGCTTGGCTGGAAGAGCCTAGCTTTCCTTGGTCGAGAAGAGGCGTCGAGCTGGCCGGTCTCTCAGTAGCGCCGATCCCGGTCGATGCGCAGGGTATCAACGTTGAGCACGGCATGGCCTCGTGCCCCGGCGCGAAGCTTGCAGTTGTCACGCCGGGGCAGCAGGCGCCGCTAGGCCACACCTTGTCGCTCGAACGACGCCTGCTTCTGCTCGACTGGGCAGCCGCAAATGATGGATGGGTTGTGGAAGATGACTACCTGAGCGAACTGCAGCTGAGGGGGAGAGCCGCCCCCGCGCTTGCCTCTCTGGATCGCGCCGGGCGTGTCATCCATATCGGGTCCTTCAGCAAAACGATAAGTCCGGCGCTCCGGCTCGGCTTCGTCATCGCGCCTCCTGCGCTCGTGCCTCTGTTTGCGGAGACGGCAGCCTGCCTCATGCCAGCGCCAGGTCCCGCAGTGCAGATCGCTGTCGCGGCGTTCATCAGGGATGGGCACTACCTGAGGCACATACGCCGCACGAAGCGGCTCTATGCATCCCGACAGCAGGCGGTGCTCGCTTCCCTGCCAGCTTCCGACAGCGTCACAGAGGTTGCGACGCCGGGCCTCGCGGTCCTACTAAAGCTGCGGAACGATATCTCCGACGTGGCGGTGGTGAGTGAGGCTCTCACGCTGGGTCTTTTCCCAGCCCCGCTTTCGCCCTGGTATTCTTCACCAGAGAACGCCCAGTCGGGACTCCTGCTCGGCGTAGCGACAGCGCCTCAGAAGAACCTGGCGGAAGCTTGTCGCCGGCTTCTAAGCTTGGCAGACCGGAAGCGGAGTTAAATCACGCCCCGCGTGGACGATTAACCTGCTCCCGTTTGCTGGCGGTGTCTCACGCCGCCCTCCGCAAGCGATATCGAGCAGGCTCTACCGCCAGCCGCGAAAACCGCGCTCTTTCTGGCAGCATGCCGAATCCGCAGTTTAACGTGATCGTCTCGAAGACTGCTGCCTTCGAGCATGTTGCTCGCGGCCTCGATCCTCGCCCGTTCCGCATATTCATGCGGGTTGCGGCCTGTAGCCTGCACGAAGTGCCGGGCACAGGCTTCGGGTGCTCATGCCGACCCAGTTTGCGAGAGACTCGAGAGTGTGCCGCTCGCGCGGATGTACCACCGTGTGCTGCTGGATATTTGCGATCGGCGAGCTCGGATTCGACGTAGGCCCTGAGGATGGGCTGAACGGAGACCGGCCCATTGGATTGCGCCACAACGACTAGCCGCTTCGCAACTGCCAACGCCACGTCCCTCCCATGTGCCTCCGCGACCGGTGTGAGGGCGAGATCTATGCCCGCAGCTTGGCCGGCGGAGGTGACGAGACGGCCATCGTGCTGCCATCCTTCCTGTCCCTGGCATTGGCCGCAAATATCCCGATAGCCGACACTGCCAACCGGGCGTTCGAGGCAATGCGCATCGTTGACGTGTTTGAGGAAGATCGAAACGATTACGACCAGAAGCGATCGAGCCGGTTCGGCGCTTCCCGTCCATGACCTCTTTCAACAAAAATCCGTTCCCGACGCGCGGGAACGGACCGAAGCCTCCGTCGGTTCACCTTGCGGGGATTTTTCGCCGCTCTGATTCAGGCTCCTACTCCTTAAAGGGTATCGATCAGGCCGCCATCCACCCGCATCGAAGCGCCCGTCGTGGCCGATGCCAATGGTGATGCCAAGTAAGTCACGAGGTTCGCGATCTCCTCGACGCTGGCGGCGCGTTGAATGAGGGAACTGCTCCGGTGCTGCTTGACGAAGTCGGCAGCGACCTCCTCGATCGATTTTCCGGTCCTTTCCCGCTCGTCGGCAAGCATAGCCTCGACGCCTTCAGATAAGGTAGGGCCAGGAAGAACGGAGTTCACGGTCACCCCTGTACCCGCCATGCGCTTGGCAAGTCCGCGGGCGACGGCGATATCGGCCGTCTTGCTGACGCCGTAGTGGATCATCTCCACCGGGATGTTGAACCCGGATTCCGAGGCGATGAAAATGACGCGTCCCCAGTTTGCCCTCTGCATTCCGGCCAGATAAGCCCGCGACAATCGCACGGCAGACATGACGTTCACCTGCCAGTGCCGGTCCCAAACTTCGTCCGTGGTGTCGAAAAAATCGCCCGGCTGAAAGATCCCTGCATTGTTGATGAGGATGTCCACATGCGGCAGCTTTGCGACGAGTTCAGCGCACCCGTCGGCGGTGGCGAGATCAGCGGCAATCGCAGTGACACTGCCCTTGGCACCCTCTCTTTGCAGCCGTTCGGCAGCTTTGGCGGTCTTGTCCTCGGACCTGCCGTTGACGACGACGTTCGCGCCGGCTCTGGCGAGTTGACCGGCAATCGCATAGCCGATGCCCTCCGTTGACCCCGTTACCAGGGCGGTCTTTCCTTTGAGATCAATCTGCATGTTCTGCTCCTTGAAGTTGGACACCGATTAAAGGTTGCTCATGCCGCCGTCGATGACGAGCTCGCTACCGACGATATAGGCAGCTTCGTCGGATGCGAAGAATACGACCGTCTTTGCTACCTCCGACACGTCCCCAAACCGGCCGACAGGTATCTGCTTCTGGACATTGCCTTCATCTCCGCTTCCGACATGCCGAGCTTCCCGTAGAGTGGCGTCGCGATCGGTCCGGGGCTGACGGCGTTGACGCGAATACCCCGGCCGACCAGCTCGCCCGACTTGGGCGTTGATCGACGTGTTCAGTACGATCGAGGCGCTCTTAGAGAAGATTGGGATCAGAGCCTGGATCAGGAAGTACGGGCCTTTCACATTCGTCGCGAACGATCTGTCGAAGTCTGCTTCGGACCAGCTTTCGACCGGGCCGAATTGAGCGACGCCGGCATTCACGAACAGGATGTCGAGATGACCCAATGCATTGCGTCGGTTAATTGTGCGGACGATGAATCGCACCCAGCGCTCGCGCAAGAGCCACATTCTCGACCACCTTTGAGATAGCGCGAACTGTCAATACAACGATACACGGATGTCGAAGTTTGAATTGAAACACAGAGCGTGAAAAAAGGCTCTCCACGAGAGCGCTCGGAGCGCCCGACAGAGCGTCGGAGTGTATTGCATCAATCCCAACGACTGCCGATCATGATAAATAAATTCATCGGCCGAATTCAATGACGCTTTCGGGGGGAAGGCGGCTTTTCGTTCATGGTCCTTTCCTGGCCTTCCAATCCGCAGCGACGCTCTTCTTGAGGGCATCCATGATGTTGATCACGTTGGACGGCTTATCGCCTTCGTCCGATTTCGCTTTCGGCCCCTTGCTCGGTTTCAGAGATTTTTTCTTGGAGGCTATGAGCTTGAGCAGATTTTCCTGAATTGGATCACGCACCATGTCGGGCGACCATTTAACGATCCTTGGCTTGATCATCTTTGTGATCGCGGCAACGATCTTGGGATCGGCCTTCTTTTGGATAGTCTCGAAATACTCGCCTTCGGGACGGACCTCGTCGCCGAAGCGCAGGGTCCAGGCAACGATGCCATCACCGCGCGGTTCCAGGACGATAGCCCGTTCGCGCCTGCCGATAACCACCCGTGATATACCGAGGACGTCCTCCGTCTTCATGGCATCGCGGATCACCGCGAACGCCTCGTTGCCGATCTTCTCGTTCGGCACGAGGTAGTGGGGCGTTTCCAGGTAAATCCATTCGATACTGTCGCGCGGAACGAACTTTTCGATATCGATCGTGCGTACGGTCTCGAGTTCAACACTCTCGAGGTCCTCGTCCGTCAGGAGAACGTAGTCGTTCTCGCCGCGCTCGTAGCCCTTGGCTTCGTTCTCGTCCTTCACGGGTTTGCCGGTAACGGAGTCGACATACCGCGATACGACCCGGTTTCCCGTCTCTTTGTTGAGAGTATGGAAGCGAACCTTTTCGCTTTCCGAGGTGGCCGGGCTCATCGCGACCGGACACGTGACCAGCGACAGCTTCAGATAGCCTTTCCAGTAGGGTCGACGGGGTGCCATGTGAACTCTCCCTAGCTGGCTTTACGATGGGTGGTTTTTGCAGGAGATTTGGCGGCAGGTACCTTCTTGGGTTTCTTGCCGTTGGCGTTGGCGGCCTTCGCCTTTGTTCTCGTCGAAGATTCTGCGCCTCCCATGCCGGCGCTCTCGCGCAGGGCCTTCAGGAGATCATTGGGTTTGGAGACAGTGACGGGCTTGGGCTTGGGAAGCGACTTTCCTTCGGCCTTTGCCTTCACCAGTTCGGCAAGCGCGGTCTCGTAGCGATCATCGAATGTGGCAGGATCGAATTCGCCCTTCTTCGTACCGATGATGTGCTTGGCAAGATCGAGCATCTCGCCTTCGATCTTGATATCCGGCACGTCCGTGAAAGCCTCGTCTGAGGAACGAACCTCGTAATCGAAATTGAGCGTTGTGGCGATGATCCCGCGGCCGTGAGCCCTGATCAGGACGGTGCGCATGCGTCGAAACAAAACTGTGCGGGCGATCGCGGTCACACTCGCCTTTGCTAGCGCCTCGCGGACGGCGGCAAACGCCTCTTCGGAGACCTCGTCGCTCGGCACCAGATAGTAGGGTTTGTCGAAATAGACGTCATCGACGTCGGCGCAGGGGAGGAAGGCTTCGACATCGAGCATCTTGTCGGATTCCGGAATGACTGCGGTCACTTCTTCGGGATCGATCATGATGTACTGGCCATCGTTGACTTCGAAGCCCTTGACCTGATCCTCGCGCTCGACGGTCTTTCCGGTTTCGCTATCGACGAATTCGCGGCGCACGCGATTGCCGGTCGCCTTGTTGATCGTGTGAAACGTGATGCGGTCGGACGTCGAAGCGGCCGTGTATAATCCCACACCGCAGCTGATCTCGCCGATCTTGAGATGCCCTTTCCACTGTGCGCGATGAGCGGCCATGTGTTCGATCTCCATGTGGAACTTTCTGATCAACTGTCTGTTAAGGCTTTCGTTCCGCAAGCCATCGGAGAATGCATTTGGCCCAGTATTTTGACGAGTATGCAGAAGACGCAATAGAACCCGAGGGTAGCGTGGTCCTCAACGCGACGATGGGTTGGTTTGCCTTCTATGAAGTTCCATATGACGAAAGCGCCGCAGACCTTATCTGCGAAACAGCGATCCGTCTTCGTCGCCAAGGTTACAGTGGACCGGAAATGGTCGATGCCCTGATCCAGATGTACCTTGGATTGCCGGGCACGAGGGTGAACGCACCGTCATCGACGTCGTGTCATTAAGTCTTACTGCGACCACACGACGAATGGACCCCGCAGGAGATCCGAAACGACATTCAGCCAAGTGTCGGCTATCGCCGAATGTCTCTCAAATATTGGGGTCGGGCCCTCCGTCGTCGCTGTTAGCGTGTGCGACCGGCCGATTTGCCTGCGTGCCGATCCAGGCCCCCACACGGGTCGATCGGTGAGTATCCGGTTGCCTCCAGTAAATGTCTGCGACAGGGCGGCTTTCGGGGTGCGCACCCTTTGCTCCGCTGGGAAGGTAGATCAAAATGAGGCGGCACGATCCGGTCGCTCGCGCTTTATGCCGCCATCCAGCCGCCATCCACCAGCAAGTTATGGCCAGTAATATAGGTTGAATCACTGCAGGCCAAAAAGAGGGCCGCTTTGGCAACATCCTCAGGGGTCCCCAGACGCGGCATGGGCGTTCGGCTGCGCGAATATTCAAGCGTCTCGGGAAGGACGGCTCGACCGCCCTTGCCAGTCAGGATTTTACCGGGTGCAACTGCGTTACAGAGAATGTTCTGCGCCGCATAGTCGGCGGCAATCTGCTTCGTCATGTAGACGAGGCCTGCCTTACTTACCCCGTAGGCGAAGTCGCCCGGTGCCGAGATCATGCCGTGTTGGGACGAGATATTGACGATCCTGCCGCGGGCCTCATCGATGATATCTTGCTGGAGCATGAACCGAACCGCTTGACGGCTGCAGAGGAAGGCGCCTTTCAGATTGACGTCCATGACGCGATCCCAGTCCGCTTCCTCCGTCTCGGCAAGCGGTGACGGAGCATGAATGGCGGCGTTGTTGACAAGTACGTCAAGCCTGCCGAAGCGGGCTTGCGCCTCCTTGAAAACACGCTCTACGTCATCGGACCTCGCGATATCGGCTTGCAGAAACATCGCGTCCGAGCCAATCGTCTCCAGTACCTCGATAACGGGCCTGCCGCCCTCGACGACATCGGCCGATATGTCGACAGCGACGATATTTGCACCTTCCGCCATGAAACGAACAGCGATCGCGCGCCCAATTCCGGAGGAAGCGCCGGTGATGATGACAGTCTTGTTCTTCAGGCGCATGACCTTCTCTGATCTCCCACGTGTTCTACCCGTTCACGGCTGCCAGCCATTTGAGATAATCATCTGCGGCCAAAGGTCCGGAAAAGCCCGGCCGGAACCCCGTATCCGCTTCGAGCCGTTCGATGCTGAGAGCAGCGCGATCAGCCGCAAGGCCGAATGTCAAGTTGGGTACGTCGTCTCTGCCGGCGATTTTCCAGCCACATGCGACGTGCAGCGATTGCAAGTTTTTGCACCAGTCCGCAACACTGCTCATCACGCCACCACCGAGATTGTAGATGGTATGATTCAACCTTGGAGCCGCCAGAATGGCGGCAAATCCCGCACCCGCGTCGCGGCTATAAAGCCAGTCGCCCTTCAGCGCCCGCGGTAGAATAACGTCGTGGCCCCGCCGCCAGAGATCGACGACCTGGCCATGTGGGCTCAAGATCGGACGCAGCCCCGTCTTATATTCCCAGGGACCGTAGACGGGACCAAGGCGGACGATCGTCAGATCGATTTCGTAGAGATCTGCCAGCCGTGTTGCCGTTGCTTCGGCAGCCAGTTTCGTGATTCCGTAGAGGCTTGCTGGAGAAGGTATGAATGTGCCTTCTTCAAAGGTTCCGCTTTCAGGCGCGGCGTGTCCATAGACGGCGACGCTGCTTGCGAGGATGAGCCGCGGCCGCGGTGAAATGCGCGCCATTGACCGCATGAGGTCGGCTGTCCCGGCGACATTGACGGCGATCACAGCGGCCGGATCGCTCATCTCCGCTTGGCGGTCGGGTGTGACTGCGGCCAGATGGATGACGGCCCGCATCTCCACTGATTGAAAGACCCGGTCGAGATCGGCTGGGCTGGTAATGTCTCCTGCCATGAACGGTGCATGGCCGATTTGCCCGGCAAACCGGGCGGGCGCGGCTGCTCGACCAAAAAGCATCACGTCGTGCCCTGCCTGTTTCAAGGCTTCGGTAACTGCCAGGCCGACGAAACCCGTGCCGCCGGTGATGAGGACGTTCATCTCTGATTGCTCCCGATGATGGCGCGCCTCTCCATTCGGGATACCCAGTGCGAGAACGGCCATAACATGATGAAGAAGATGACGGCGGCCGCTGTCAGCGGCGTCGGATTATAGGTCTGCTCCTGTGCGACACGCGCCGACCGAAGCAATTCAGGCAATGCCACCATCGAGGCGATCGAGGTTGTCTTGATAAGCTCCAGGGAATTGCTTGCCAGCGGTGCCAAAACCTTCTTGAGAACCTGAGGCAGGATGACAAGCATCATCGTATGGAACCGATGGAGGCCAAGTGCCGCCGCCGCTTCGTGTTGCCCCCGCGGGATTGATTGAAGGCCCGCCCGGAATATCTCGCCGAAATAGCCGGTGTTGTTGATCACAAGTGCCACGACAACCGCGGTGAAGTTGCCGAGTGTCAGCCCGAAGAATGGCAAGCTGTAAAAGATGAGGATCAGCAGGACGAGGACAGGAAAGGATCGCAAGAGATCGATGAGCATGACGGCCAGCCGGCGAACCCACTGATTGCCAAAGCTGTAGATTATCGCCACGCCGAGACCGGAAAGTACGGACAGGGGCAGCGAGACGAGCGCCAGCAGGACAGTCAGTTCAAGTCCCTGCAGCAGCAACGGGTAGATCTGCAGAACGGCTTGAAAGCTCACGAAATTCTGAAGGAAGAGATCCATGGCTGCCCCTCAATGCGAATGTGCGTATCGCTTTTCCATGACCCTGCTCAGAAAGACGAGGGGGATGAAGAAAACGAGATAGAAGGCTGCGGCGAGGGTGAGCGGCGATGGATTAGCGTAGATAGACATTGCGCTCTGTGCGCTGCCGAGCGCCTCCGGCAGGGAGACGGCCGCACCGAGCGCGGTCCCCTTGGTGATGGCGATCGATCGGTTTGTGACCAGTGGGATCGCAAGCCGGATGGACTGCGGCAGAATGATCAGTCGAAGTGTCAGCACACGCGAAATACCAAGCGCTGACGCTGCCTCCCACTGACCCTTCGATACGGCCATGATCGTCGCCCAGAAGATTTCCGCGGAAAATGCCGCGAGCACCGCTGCGAGAGCGAGGGCGGTTGCGACGAACGGCGAGAAGGTAAGACCCAGATAGGGCAGCCCGAAATAGATGAAGATGATAATGACAAGCTGCGGAAGCGTTCGGAACAGCTCGACATAGACGGTTACGAGCCCATTGAGCAGACGGTTGTTGGTACAACGCAGCAGCGCAAATAGCAGCCCGGTCGAAACGCCGATGACGATGACGCAGACAGCGACTTCGACCGTAATGATGAAGCCGCCGAACACGTCCGGGAGGGCTTGAGCGATGACCGGGCCGTTGAAATAGTTCTCGAGTATCTGATCCATATAACCACCCTCGCCGGGAAACACGGTGCGGCAGTGCCGCGCCGGATCTGAACAGGGTTAGGTGCAGGCGAGATCGTGAGGCTTGTCGTCATAGCCCTTGAAGCCCGGCGCCCCGTAGCCAGCGTAAACGGTGGTCAAGGCGGTGCCCTCGGCAGCCTTCTCGCCGTACCATTTCTCGTAGAGCTTCGCCAGCGTGCCATCCTGCTTCAGGCATTCGATCGCGCTCTCGACCTTGTCACGATAGGCCTCGTCGCCATAGCGGAAAGCATAACCGAAGTTTCTGCCGTTGAAATCCTTGAAGCCGACCTCGATTGCAGGGTTCTTGCTCGCTGCGTAAACCGTTGTCGGGATTTCGTTCAGCGCCGTGAAGGCGCGGTGGGTGATGACGGCCTGAACCGAATCCGGGAAGGTCTCGTAGCGCTGCACTTCGAAGCCATATTTGTCGGCGTTCTGCGTCGCCCAAGTATCGGAGATCGTGCCGCGATTGACCGCCAATACCTGGCCCTTCAGTCCATCGAGGGACTCCAGCTTTTCACCTTTCCTGACGAGAAAGCCGTTGCCCGTCGCAAAGAAGGGCTCGGTATAAAGCATCTTTTCCGAGCGCTCCTGCGTGATGTTGAGCGGATTGACCGTGAATTCGATACGTTTGGAAAACAGCGCGGCGAAAAGGCCGGAGAAGTTGATATCCTGGACGTCGACGGACGGACGGCCGATTTTCTTGGCGATGGCAGTGATAAGATCGACGCCGAAACCCTCTGGTCCAGCCGCCCCGCGTACCATCCATGGGGCGACGCCGAAGTCTGAGCCGACGACCAGCGGCTGATCCTGCGGGTGATCGTCGGCAAAGGCGGCAGCACCCGGCAGTCCGAAGCTTGCGAGTGCGGCCAGAAGTGCGACTGAGCTCGTTGATTTTTTTTTCATTGCATTCCCCTTTTCTATTGCTGGCGTTGATGATGATTACGGCTGATGGTGCTGGTGCCAGTGTCTGGCAATGTCGCCGCGGCGACACACCCAAACGCCATCGTGGCGTGAGACATGATCGAGGAAACGCTGCAGCCCGGCAGCGCGTCCGGGATGCCCTGCGATCCGCAAATGAAGTCCCACCGACATCATTTTTGGCGTCTGCTTGCCTTCCGCATAAAGAAAATCGAAGGCGTCACGCAGAAACTGGAAGAATTGCTCGGCGGTCGCCATGGCCCCGCGCATGAATTTGGCGTCATTGTTGGTGAGACTATAGGGAACGACCAAATGATGCTGATCGCCGACCCTTACCCAATAGGGCAGTTCATCATTGTAAGCGTCGCTGTCGTACGAGAACCCACCGTGCTCGACCAGAAGATTACGGGTGTTGACGCTCGGGCCATACCGGCAATACCAGCCTTCCGGTACGCTGCCGATCGAGGACTGAATGCTGCGGACAGTTCGGGAAATCCGCTCGCGCTCTTCTTCGAGGGAAAGTCCGCGATGCTGCTCCCAGCGCCAACCATGCGCGCAGACGTCGAATTGGCTCGAGCGAAGATAGTGGCTGATTTCAGGATTTCGCTCGAGCGCGAGGGCGCATGCCATGACAGTGGCTGGGAGGCCGCGCTCGTCCAGTAACCGTGACAGACGCCAGAACCCGACGCGGCTGCCATACTCGAACATTGATTCAGCCGCGAGGTCGCGACCTGGAAACGAGCCTGAGCCTCCTTCGGTCAGCGCTGCCTCACTTGTGGCATCTCCATCAATGACGGATGGCTCTGCCCCTTCTTCGACGTTGAGGACGAGATTGAGTGCTAAGCGTGCTCCGTCAGGCCATCTCGGATCGTAGCCTTTGGCCCCGTAACCGATAAAATTCCGCGTCAGGTGTTCGCTCGGTACCATCTGCTATGCCTCCGGATCGATGGCGAGCGGTATCGGCAGTTCATAGAACTCGTCATTCGCCGCCTTGTCGGTAATCCCCATCGTCACGAAAAATTCAGCTGGGGCGGTGAGGGCAGAAAGTGGAGCGTGCCAGACATTGCGTCTGTAGATCACCCCCTGACCGGGGCTCGCAATATAAGCGTTGAGGCGGTCCAGGTCGGGGCCGCCATCCGGGTTGTCCGGGCAGGCAACCACCAGGAAACTTGTGTCGCGAAGCGGAACGAAAGCCTGGTCCGAAAAGGGATGACGTTCGAGGAATTTGATCCGCGCAGGAAGAGTTGTCGCTTCGACGACCTTCGATACCCAGAACGCCCGCCGCATGTCATCATGTTCGGCCGTGAAGTCGATCGAGAGCGCGCGTCGACGCTGATCACCCTGATGCTCGATGACATCGCCGTATTTCGTAAAACCAGCCTGGTTAAGCGGTTGAAGGGTCCTGTTCACGTCGTCTCCATCTAAATCCCACTGGGATACCAACGGGGCACGGTGCGAAACTAGCGATAAAAAAATGACTTTGTAAAGCGGTAATCCCGCACCCATCCTCATAACAAACCAGCGGGACCCCGCTGGGATTGCTTGAGACTTGTTGATCGTCTATGAGGGAAGTCGGCGGGAAAAACTCTCAAGGATTGAGTGTGGCGGAAGAGACAACCATCACCACTGGCAAAGATCAGACCAAAATCTCGGAACAGGCCTATCAATATCTGAGAAGCCTTATTCTGGCCCGTGAGCTTGGTCCCGGCGATGTGTTCACCGAACGCAAGCTTGCCGAACAGATCAAGGCGTCGCGAACGCCGCTTCGGGCGGCGATCAATCGGCTTGTGGGCGAAGGCCTTGTCTCGCGTCTATCGAATGGCAGCATCGTCATCAAGCAGGTGGCGATCGAAGAGCTGATGGAAATCCTCGTAATCCGCCGTCTGCTCGAAGGCGAAGCTGCCGCGCAGGCAGCCCATCGCAGCACTCCCGGCAGTGTCGATGCGATCCTGGAAAAGAGCCGGGCGATTGTCGCCGATCCGAGTTTGGAATTCGACCCGTTTTGGGAGTATGACGACGAATTTCATCTGTTCATCGCCAATGCCAGCGGCAAACCGATGTTGGCGCAATATATCCGCAATCTGCGCGACAAGGCGCGCATGGCTCATGTCGTGCGCATGGAAAAGAATTTCGAGCAGCAGGCGCGCGAGCATATCGCCGTCTTGCAGGCAGTCGCCGACAAGAAGCCGGACGAGGCGCGCCAGGCAATGTCGGACCATATCGACCGTGTTCGGGAGCGCTTCATGCGCTGGCTCTTTACGGATTGATGCGATCAGGGGACTAACCTCTTGGTCGGGAGATTGAGAAATCCTGACGTGATCTGATTGCGCATAGTGATCCCTTTTGAGATCGCCATTACTGCCCGCATAGGCATGCAGAGTGGCCAGATGCTCGATCCGGGTCTCGCCGGCGCGGCAGCTTTCCGACATTGTGGGTGCGCAACAGCCGGCAGACCGTTAGGGCTGATCGCTCAAGCCACCGATTTGCGCAGGATCTCGCGACGAGCGCATGCAGCTCGTCGTCGAGTCGCGCTGTTCATTCTCTCGATCCGGTCAATCAGCTCGGGACGTCGATCGCTCGCACTCTTTCCAGCTGCGAAATAGGCGGGCCTGCGTTTCAGCGACCCGGCGAAATTGTATCAGCTGCGCAAAATCCTCCAGGCCAAGGCGGGTTACGGTCAGGAAGCCATCCCGGGGGCGGTCCGTAAGCCCTTTGCCGACCAAGCGGGACAGGGTGGCGCGGATCGGTGTCCATGGGAACCTCCAACCTCGCCGCCAGGGCTCGCTCTTCCAGGATCGCTCGCAATTGCAATCCGCGGTTTCGATTGGCGACAAATTGTGGTCGCAGGCCACACGGACAACCTGCTGGCATCGGTACTCGCGCGTCCCTTCCTCTCGATCCCCTCAGTTCGTGAGCGACTGCTCGCTGATTTGCCGATTGACTCCGTCAAATGGCCGCTGGTACGGTATTTGAGTGGGATACCATCGGGATTGTGGGGGGATTCCCACAAGAACCAAAAGGGGAATGAGAATCTCAAGGAAAGATGCGCAATGGAATGAATGCGACCTTCGACAAGGTTCCCTATGGACTTCCTAGTCTGGAAACCCGGCTGCCGCTGTTGTTTTCCGATGGGGGTGTCGAATGGCCGGTTGTCTCTGCGCGATTTCGTGCGCGTTACCGCAGAGCGGCCAGCCGAGCTCTACGGCCTTCGGGGTCGCAAGGGCGTCCTGGCACCCGGCGCCGACGCAGACATGGTGATCTGCGATGAGGCGAAACGCGTGCGGATCTCCACCGAAACGCTGCACGATGAACTGGATTACACGCCCTATGAGGGGATGGTGGTCGAGGGGCGGCCACAGACGACCATCTCGCGCGGCGAGATCCCGTGTCACGACGGAAGACTGCTAGCCCAGCCTGACTGCGGTCGCCTGATAGCCTGCGACCGGCCGAATGCCGCGCGCACGAGCGGCAAGCCGGTCACCGGCTACGATGTGACGCAAAACCGACTGATCATGCGGTGACGGTGGGTCGGCGGTGTTTTCGCTTGATCGCCTGGGGCCGCTACCGCGGGCCAGCAGAAGCAGGGAAAGCGGATGTTTGGAGTTCCCCTTATGATGGAACAGACCTATACACTGAAGCAGTTGGCACAGGGCGACCGGCCGATCCGGATCGGCTTCTTCCTGGTGCCGGACTTCCCGCTGATGACCTTTGCCGCAGCACTTGACTCTCTGAGGCAGGGCAATCGGCTGGCCAAGCGAAAAGCCTTCGAATGGCTGATCCTGTCGGCGGATGGTGACCATGTGAAATCCAGCAGCGGATTGGGTTTCGATGCCGACATGGCTGTAGGGCAGGCACCCCGCTGCGATATCGTCATTCTCTGCGCCGGCATAAATTATGCAGACGCCTATGATGCCAACGTCTTTGCCTGGTTAAGGCGTATCCATTCGGAAGGCTGTGTGCTGGGCGCAGTCAGCACGGCCGTCTTCTTCCTGGCAAAGGCGCGATTGTTGGAGGGGCGGCGATGTGCCGTCCATTGGGAGTCGCTGGCAAGCTTTCGAAGCGAGTTCCCGAACTGTCTTGCCACAGACGACATTTTTGCCATCGATGGACGCTTTCTGACCTCGTCAGGCGGCACGGTCACGCTCGACATGATGCTCTACCTGATCTCTGCCATTGAGGGCAGGGAGCTCGCCGCGCTCATCTCCGACCAGTTCAACCACGCCCGCATCAGGCGTCAGGACGACGTCCAGAGGATGTCCCCCGAAGACCGTTTTGGCATCAGGAACGCCAAGCTTGCGTTTGTGGTACGCCGCATGGAGGCAAGTCTCGGCGATCCCCTGGAGATCTCCGATCTTGCCGACAGCGTTGCGCTTTCGCTGCGCCAGCTCGAACGGCTGTTTCACGCCAGTCTCGGTAAAAGTCCCAGTCATTTCTACATCGAGCTGCGCATGGCGCGCGCAAAGGAACTCCTGACGTACACGGATTTGGCGATCGGGAAGATCGCTGAAATCTGCGGTTATCAATCGGCTTCCCACTTCGGCCGCTCGTATCGCACGCGATTTCGCGAAAGCCCTGCAGCCACAAGAAAAGCCGAAAGGCGAAGGGAGGTGTCAACCACGTGAACAATGTCGATCGACGCAGAGAAGACGTCGGGTCGCTGCATGTCACAGAGGTCCATCCTGTTTTAATTTTAACCAAGACGGATGGGTGACGGGCAAAAGCCTGCTGCGACGGTGGCGAGCGAAAGCAGCCAATCGGTCCAACCAACAAGAAAATCGGAACAGTTAAAGCGCCAACTAGGAGATGACCACCGTGGACAAGAAACAGCATTCCTATATTCCGACTCTCGTCGAACAGATGTCCGGCGGCTCGATCGGCCGTCGCGAATTCCTGCGCAAGGCGACGCTGCTCGGCGTCTCGGCAGCAGCTGCCTATTCGCTCGCCGGCATTTCGATGCCAGGTAGTGCCGCCCATGCAGAAGACCTGCCGAAGGGCGGAAACCTGCGCATCGGCATGCGCTGCATGGAAATCAAGGACCCGCATCTGGCAGACTTCGCCGAGAAGTCGAACGTCATCCGTCAGGTCTGCGAATATCTTACCTTCACCGATCGCAACAACATCACGCATCCCTACCTCCTGGAAAAGTGGGAGGTCAGCGACGACCTGAAGACGTGGACGCTCTATGTGCGCAAGGACGTCAAGTGGCGCAAGGGTCGTCCTCTGACAGCAGATGACGTGGTCTGGAACCTGAAGCGCGTGTGCGATCCCGCCATCGGCTCGTCGATGCTTGGGCTCTTTACCGGCTATCTCGTGCAGGAATATGAAACCGGCGAAAAGGACGAGAAGGGCAATCCGAAGAAGTCGAGCAAGCTTTGGGCCGACAACGCCATCGAGAAGGTGGACGACCACACCGTCCGCCTCAACTGCTCTGCGCCGCAGATTGCCGTGCCCGAGCACCTCTACCATTATCCGATGTTCATCATCGATCCGGAAGAAAACGGAGCCTTCGGGGCCGATGCCAACGGCACAGGTCCCTTCGTGATGACCGAATACGTCGTCGGCAAGGGTGCCAAGTACAAGGCCCGCACCGACTATTGGGGCACCGGCCCTTATCTCGACACGTTCGAATATGTCGACCTCGGCGACAATCCGGGTGCGGGTATCGCCGCCATGGCCTCCAAGCAGGTGGATGGTCTGTCGGAAGCCGATGCAGTGCAGATCAACGCGATGAAGAACTTCGCCCATGTCGCCGTCTATCAGGTCGAGACGACGCAGACGGTCGTTGCGCGCATGCATCCCGATATCGAGCAGTTCAAGGACAAGCGTGTGCGTCAGGCGATGCGCTATGCGATCGATCGCGACAAGGTTATCCAGACGGCTCTCCTCGGCGCCGGCATTCCGGCGGAAGATCATCACGTCGCGCCGTCGCATCCTGAATACGCGGCTCTGCCCAAATATCCGCGTGACGTCGAGAAGGCCAAGAAGCTTTTAGCCGATGCCGGCTATCCGGACGGTTTCGAGTTCGACATGACGACGCGCCCGGATCCCATCTGGGAGCTCAATACCGCGCAGGTCCTTGCTGAACAGTTCAAGGACATCGGCGTCAAGGTCAATATCAAGGCCCTGCCGAGCGCCCAATATTGGGAAGTCTGGACAACGTCGCCGTTCAGCCTGACCGCCTGGGGCCACCGGCCGCTGGCAATCATGACGCTGTCGCTTGCCTACCGCTCGAACGCCGCATGGAATGAATCCAACTATTCCAATGCGGATTTCGACAAGCTGCTGACCGAAGCCGAAGGCATTCTCGATCCGAAGGAACGCAGCAAGGTGATGGCGAAGATCGAAGCGATCATGCAGGACGACGGGCCGATCGTTCAGCCCTTCTGGCGTGTTTTCTCGACCGTCATGGACAAGAAGGTCAAGGGCTTCGAGCTCCATCCTTCGCAGTACATCTTCGCGCATCAGTACGCGATCTCGGCTTAACCTTTCGGCTGGTGCCCGACCGCGTCGCGCGGTCGGGCACTTTGCCTGGACATTCGGATTCCTCCGGCTATGGCGAATTTCCTCCTAAAGCGTTTGGTGATGATGGTCGTGACGATGCTTTGTGCTTCGTTTCTCGTCTTTGCCGTCTGCGAGTTCACCCCCGGCAGCGTGGCGCGCAAGTCGCTCGGTCCTTTCGCCACCCAGCAGCAGGTGGACCTTCTGTCGCAAAAACTGAGGGCGAACGATCCCCTGCCGGTTCGTTTCGGCCGCTGGCTCGGCGTACTCGTCGGGGCAATCCCCGATCCTCTTCAGGATCCGACCACCGGGTTGAATTTTACGGATCCCCGCGGCGCCCAGTATTTCGGGAATTTCGGCTATTCAACGCTGAACAAGCTGCCCGTCAACGATGTCATCTGGGATCGCCTCCGCAATACCGCGATCCTGGCGGGACTGGCCTTTCTGCTGATCGTCCCGTTGTCGATCATCTTCGGCATCCTGTCGGGATTGAAGGAAGGCGGCGTGCTAGACCGGACACTATCGGTCATTTGTATCACCTTCACCTCTGTCCCGGAATTTGCCTCAGGGGTCTTCCTCGTCACGCTTTTCGTGATCCTCTGGCCGATACTGCCGGGCACCAGCCCTCTCAACAGCGACGGCGGCTGGGCGGTGCCTTACCAGTTCGTGCTGCCCGTTGCCGTGCTGGTCATCTACGACTTCGGCTACGTGGCGCGCATGATCCGCGTCTCGATGATTGGCGTCATGGAGCGGCCTTACATCCGCACTGCAATTCTTAAAGGCATGAGCACGCGACGCATGGTCCTCGGCCACGCGCTTCGCAATGCGATGATCGCACCCTTTACGGTGCTGCTCTTGCAGATCAACTTTCTGATCAGCGGCGTTGTCGTCACCGAACTCGTCTTTGCCTATCCAGGTTTCGGTCGCCTGATCCTCGATGCAAGCCTGTTCGGCGACATCGCGACCCTCGAAGCTGCAACACTGATCACCGTCGCGATCGCCGTCATCACGCAACTGCTCGGCGACCTCGGCTACATGCTGCTCGATCCACGTATCCGGGTGAAATAGATCATGGCTGTTCACGATAATATCTCAGCAGTCGCCGTCGCGCCGCCAAAGCGGGTAGGGCGGTCGAACTGGGTGCGAATTTTCCACTCTCGCACCGCCGTCGTCGGTCTCTGTCTGGTGCTCCTCTGGGTTCTTGCGGCTCTTCTGGCGCCCATCCTGCCCCTGCCGTCTCCAACCGACTCCGATGTCATGGCGATGAGCAATCCCTATCCCTCGGCGGCCCATTGGCTCGGAACCGATGTCCTTGGTCGCGATGTCCTGTCACGACTGATCTTCGGTGCCCGCACCGTGCTCTCCGTTGCGCCCCTGTCGGTGGCGGTAGCAATGCTGGTCGGCATCATGATGGGCATGATTGCCGGCTACTACGGCGGCTGGATCGATGTCCTCATCAGCCGGTTTTCGGACATCATCCTCGCCTTTCCGGTCCTGGTCATCTACGTCATCCTGATCGCCAATATCGGACCGTCCGTCCTCAATATCGTCATTGCGACCACGATTGCCTCGGCGCCCGGCATCGGACGTATCACTCGCGGCCTGGTGCTTGGTCTCAAACAGCAGGAATATATCTCCGCGGCGAAGCTGCGTGCGGAAAGCACGCTTTACATCATGGTCGTCGAGCTTTTGCCGAACTGCCGCAGTCTGCTGATCGTCGATGCCTGCCTTCGCATCGGCTACACGATCATCACGATCGGTATTCTGGGTTTTCTCGGCCTCGGCCTGCCGCCACCGAACCCGGATTGGGGCGGTATGGTCAAGGAAAGCGTCACCGTCCTGAATGTCTGGCCGCATATGTCCCTCATTCCGTCGGCCGCGCTCGTCAGCCTCGTCCTCGGCTTCAATCTGCTTGCCGACGGCATGCGGGAGGCATGGAAACCATGAACATCATCGCGTCCAGTCTTCAAGGAGCGGCCATGTCAGTCACGCCAGCGATCGATCGTGAACCCGTTCTCGAGATCCGGAATCTGCGCATCGAGTTTCGCGGCAAAAGCGAGACGGTCGTTGCGATCCCGGATCTTTCGTTCAAGGTCATGCCCGGCGAAAGCTATGGCCTGGTCGGAGAATCCGGCTGCGGCAAGAGCACGACGGCCATGGCGATCATGGGCTATCTCGGCAATACCGGTGTGATTGCCGGCGGCAGCATCCGTTTCAACGGCAAGCAATTGGTCAATGCCTCGGCAAAAGAACTGCGCTCCATTCGCGGGCGACAGATCGCGATGGTCTATCAGGACCCGATGAGCGCACTCAACCCGGTCAAAACGATCGGCGCGCAGCTTGCCGAGGTGCCGCTGCTTCATCTGGGAGTCAGCAAGAAGGAAGCCGTGGCGATGGCGGAGGCGATGCTGGCCGACGTTCGCCTGCCGGATCCCGGCGACATGCTGAAGCGCTATCCCCACCAGCTCTCCGGTGGCCAGCAGCAGCGCGTGGTCATCGCCATGGCTTTGCTTGCCAAGCCGTCGCTTCTGCTGCTCGATGAACCGACGACGGGCCTTGACGTGACCGTGGAGGCAGCCGTCATCGATTTGATCGCCGAATTGCGCCAGCGTTACTCGACCAGCCTTCTGTTCATCTCACATAATCTCGGCCTCATCGCCGAAGGCTGTGATCGTCTCGGCATCATGTATTCCGGCGAGATGGTGGAAGAGGGAATAACGGCGGACGTGTTCCGCCTGCCGAAACACCCCTATACGCGCGGGCTCATCGATTGCATTCCCGATATTGCCGGTGACAAGCGCAGTCGCACGCTTGCCGCAATTCCCGGCTCGATCCCGCTGCCGCAGGAAAGGCCGCAGGGCTGTCTTTTCGGGCCCCGCTGTTCCAGTTTCGTCGCCGGCCTCTGCGATCGGCCGCCCGGGCCTCTTCTGGAGCCTGCGGGCGAAGACCATCTGGTACGCTGCGTCCGCTTGCAGGACGTCCACGATGCGCAAGCAATGCCTGCCCCTCCCGAGACGAAGGCGATTGCGAAATCGACTGCAATAACACTCTCCAATGTAAACCGTCTTTATCCGGTCGGTTACCAGAAGACCGTCAAGGCAAACGAAGCCGTCAGCTTTACAGCGGCAAGAGCCGAAATCGTGGCGCTCGTCGGCGAATCTGGCTGCGGGAAATCGACGCTCGCGCGGATAGTGACGGGGCTCGACAAGGCAACGTCGGGTGAAATCCGGATGGCGGGCGAAAACATTGCCGAGCTGCAGGCAAGCGAGCGTCCACGCGAATTGCTGCAGCAGGTTCAGATGATCTTTCAGAACCCCGACAGCACGCTCAATCCCTCGCATTCCGCCGCCTTCTCGATCCGCCGTTCGATCAAGAAGTTCGGCATCCGCAAGGACCGGGCCGGGATCGAGCAGCGCGTCCGTGAATTGCTGGAAATGGTCCGTCTGTCTCCGGCTGTCGCGGACCGAAAGCCGAGCCAGCTTTCCGGTGGCCAAAAACAGCGGATCGCCATCGCGCGCGCCTTTGCAGCCGAACCATCGCTGATCGTCGCGGACGAGCCCGTCTCGGCGTTGGATGTCTCGGTGCAGGCCGCGGTCGTGACGCTTCTCCTCGACATTCAGCGGGAAAAGCACGCGACGATGTTGTTCATCAGCCACGATCTGGCCCTCGTCCGTCATGTCGCCGACAAGGTCGTCGTCATGTATCTCGGCAAGATCATGGAGCAGGGAACAGTCGACGAGGTCTTCAGCGAAGGCGCCCATCCCTATACCGAGGCACTTCTTTCGGCGATCCGCAGCCCGCATCCCGACGAGACGCCGCGCCAGCGCATCCGCCTGTCGGGAGAGACGCCAAGCCCGGTGAGCGTGCCGGCCGGCTGCCGCTTCTCAACGCGATGCCATCGCAAGCTCGGCAGCATTTGCGATACCGTCGCTCCGCCGTTGCGCAAGATGTCCGGGACGCACGAAATTCTGTGCCATATCGATCAGGCGGAGCTTGCCGCACGCCCGTCCGTCCTTGCTCCAGCCGAAAAGGCATAGGCAATGCACGACCCCGAAAGGACGATGGGCGACACTCCGCAAAAGGCCGCAGGCCTTCGTGCAATTCTGCACGTGATGGCGAGCATCTGCATCGTTGCGACCGGAAATTCACTTCTGACGACGGCGATCTCGCTCCAGCTCAGCGATCCCGCACTCGACCCGCACGGGGTCCAGCTGTTGCTGACGGCCTTTCCTATCGGCTTTCTTGCCGGCTGCCTGTCGGCGCGCTTCCTTGTCGTCCGTTTCGGACATGAGCGTTCCTTCCTGCTTGTGGCATCGCTCGCAGGCCTTGGTGCGGGCGGCTATATGCTGACGCAAGCAGCTCCGGTCTGGTTTTGCCTGCGCCTGATAAACGGCTTTTCCATCGCGACCCTTTTCGTCGTGTCGGAAAGCTGGATCAATCTCTATGCCGATCAGAAGAACAGGGGAGCCTATTTCTCCTTCTACATGCTGATGACATCGCTGGCGACGTTGTTTGCGCAGCTGCTGGTCGAACTGGCCGGAGCGAATTCGCCTTATCTGTTTCAGATGGTATTTGGCGTCATCCTGCTCGGCCTGACTTATGCACGATTCGTCGGCGGACCATGGCCCGCCTTGCGGCTGCCACTGACGGTGACGGTCGAGGCCGGCATCGCCCATTCCGGGAATCGATACGGCATTTGGCGGCTCGCCGCCCTGGCGCCGGTGACGGTCATCTGCGTCTTTCAGGCGGGCATGACGAATATGAACGTCTACACGATGACGCCGATCTATGCGGAGCGGATGCACCTGGACGCAACCGTCGCCGTGACGCTGGTGACCGCTTTCAGCCTTGGCGGCATGCTTGCCCAGGCACCGGTCGGATGGCTGTCGGATCGCATGGACCGGCGTGTTCTGCTGCTGCTCCAGGGACTGACGGGCGTGGGACTGTGCGCGGCAATTGCCTGGGGTGGAAACTCTCCGCAGCCGGTGCTTTACGGCCTGTTCTTCGCCTATGGCGCCATTGCACTGACGATTTATCCGATCGGCATCGCCTATGCGAATTCGCAGCTCGACAGCCGGCATATGGTCTCGGCGTCGGGCAGCCTGCTGCTCCTCTATTCGATCGGCAACATCATGACACCTGGGCTTGCCGCGCAGCTCATGGAGCTGTTTGCACCGCAGGCGCTCTTTCTCCTCCTTGGGAGCGGCGCCTTTCTGGTTGCCGCCGCTGCCTGCTTCAATCTGCGTCGTCCGATCGGCGCTACCAAACCATGCCTCGTGCCCGGAGGAAGCGAATGACGTCCACAAAGCCCTATGATCTCGTGATCCGTGGTGGTCGCGTGGTGCTGCCGGATGCGACCAGGCGGGTCGATATCGGCGTTCGCGACGGCGTGATAGCGGCGCTGGCGCTGGACCTGCCCGAGGGAAAACAGGAAGTCGCGGCCGAGGGGCGTATCGTGCTGCCGGGCGGCGTCGACAGCCATTGCCACATGGACCAGCAGCCTTGGGAAGGCAAAGCGACGGCGGACGATTTCAACACCGGCACCTTGTCGGCATTGTGCGGCGGCACGACGACAGTCGTGCCCTTCGCCATGCAGATGCGCGGGCAGTCACTGCGCGAAATCGTCGATGACTACCATGAGCGAGCGCGTTCGAAGGCGCGGATCGACTATGGCTTTCATCTCATCGTCGGCGACCCGTCGGCAGAGGTTCTGCGCGACGAAATCCCCGGTCTGATCGCCGAGGGCTGCACATCGATCAAGATCTATCTAACCTATGACGGACTGAAGCTTGATGACTACGAGGTCTTGAATGTGCTCGACCTTGCCCGCGCCCAAGGCGCAATGGTCATGGTCCATGCGGAAAACGATGCTTGCATTCGATGGCTGACCGAAAAGTTCATCGCCGCGCGCAAGACCGAGCTGCGCTACCACGAAAAGGCGCATTCGGCGATCGGTGATCGCGAGGCAACCTTCCGCGCCATCAGCCTTTCGGAACTGATCGAGACACCGATCCTCGTCAGCCACGTCGCCGCCGGTGGGGCTGTCGAGGAGATTCGCCGCGCCAAGGCGCGCGGGCTGCCGATTTATGCCGAGACCTGCCCGCAATATCTTTTTCTTTCCGCTGACGATATCGACACCCATGATCTGTCCGGCTCCAAATGCGTCTGCACACCGCCGCCGCGCGACAAGTCCAACCAGCCGGCAATCTGGGCCGGCATCCTCGACGGAACGCTCGAAGTCTTCACCTCCGACCATTCGCCCTGGCACTATGCCGACAAGATCGCCGGCGGTCCCGGGACGCCCTTCCATCGCATTCCCAACGGGATACCCGGTATCGAAACACGGCTTGCCCTGCTGTTTTCCGCCGCCGTGAATGGCGGGCTGATATCGCTGCAGAAATTTGCGGACCTGACTGCCGGTGCGCCGGCGCGGCTGTTTGGCCTCCATCCCCGGAAGGGACGCATTGCGGTTGGCGCAGACGCCGATATCGCGATCTGGGATCCGGATCGCAGCGTCACCGTCACCAATTCTCTGCTGCATCACGCGACCGATTACACGCCCTATGAGGGCCAAGTCGTGAAAGGCTGGCCGATCATGACGATCTCACGTGGCGACATCGTCTGGGACGACGGGAAGATCATGGCCGAACCCGGCCGTGGCCGGTTCCTCGCCAGAGAGCGGCCCTTCCCGCCACAGCAGGGTCTTTCGAAGGTTCTCGCATCATGAGCGCGATGACGTCACGCCTTGATGGCAAGGTGGTCTTTCTGACCGGTGCCGCGAGCGGTATCGGTGCGGCAATCGCGCGACGTTGCACCGATGAAAATGCCGCTGTGGTCTGTGCGGATCAATCGCTCGATGGTGCCGCCGCGCTAGCCCGGTCGCTTGGCCCCCAGGCATTCGCCGTCCGCTGCGATGTGACGGATAGTGCGTCGGTCCAGGACGCCGTCGATCAAGGCTTGAGGCATTTCGGTCGCCTGGACGGTCTCGTGCACAATGCAGCAGCGCCCGCCTTGGACGCCAGCGTCCTCGACCTGCCCGAGCAGCAATGGCGGCTGGAGGTCGACGTGATTCTGACGGGCGCCTTCCTTGCGAGCAAATATGCGCTTGCGCCGATGCTTGCGGGCGGCGGCGGATCGATCGTTTTCATCGCATCGCAGTTCGCGCATGTAGCGACCGGCAAGGCCGTCGCTTACTGTGCCGCAAAGGCCGGCCTTGTTCACCTCGCCAAGGCCATGGCCGTCGACCACGCCGGCGATGGCGTCCGTGTCAACAGTCTGTCGCCAGGTGCCGTCGCAACCCCGAGGCTTCTGCAGCGGTGGCCCGATCTCGACGCGGCGAATGCCGCGCTGGGGCCTGACCATCTGCTTGGTCGCATCGGCAAGCCGCAAGAGATAGCCGCTGCCGCTGCCTTCCTCCTGTCGGCGGATGCCTCCTTCATCACAGGCACCGACCTTCTTGTTGACGGCGGCTACGCGACGCGCTGATCCCTGTATCGAAATCTTGGATGGATTTGAAATGACCCTTCTCGTCACCGGCGCAACCGGCTTCGTCATGAGCGTCCTCGCACGGACGTGGCTCGATCGTGATCCCCTGGCGCGTGTGGTCGTCCTTGATCGTGCCGGCCTGGATGCCATGGCGGAACGTTATTTTGCTCCGGTTCGCGATCGGCTCACTGTGGTGACGGCCGATATCCGAGATCGCAACGCGTGGGAAGCAGCGCTCGACAGCCACGATATCCGCTACGTGGTGCACGGCGCGACTGTCACTCCGATTTCACGTGGCAGTGCTGCAGAGGCAAATCGCCAGCCCGAAGCCGAAGACCCTGCCAGGATCGTCGATGTCAATCTCATGGGCACCGTGCATATGCTCGAATGGCTGCGGACGCGTCCCCTCATTCAACGTCTGGTCTTCGTCAGTTCGGGTTCTGTCTATCGTCATCATGGGCCGGATTGGACGGGCGAACCCCTTCCGGAAGACGGGTATGTCGCACCTCTGACGCTCTACGGGATCTCCAAATTTGCTGCCGAGATGGTTGTCAACCGCTATGCCGATCTCTTCGGTCTGTCGGCCGCCTCCGTCAGGCTCGCCTCGGTCTACGGTCCAATGGATCGGGCCACGGGCAGCCGCAATTTCCTGCATGTGCCAAACCGCATCGCCCATATGGCGCTTGCAGGCGAGGCAATCCGCCCGAACAGCCTGGAGCCTGTCGGCGACTACGTCACCTCGACGGATGTCGCCGATGCGATCATCGCACTCCTCCTCGCGGACAGGCTGCGCTACCGGCACTACAATATCGGCAGCGGAGAGACCTCCACGATCGGCGACATCGTCGGTTGGGCAAGGGAACGCGCGCCTCACCTGCAAGTCGAAGTGAGCCCGGCCGAGAGCGCCAACATCGTCCAGGATGTTTCGCTGAAAGACGGGATGTGGGGCGCCTATGACATTTCCCGCATCGCGTTGGATACGGGCTGGCGGCCGCGCTGCGCCAGGCAGTCCTTCCATGATTACATGGACTGGATCATCGAAAACGAACATGAGAGCGAGGAGAAGTGATGAGCGCAACGGCAAAAGATCAATCGCGCGATTTCGTCGGCTATGGCCCGAACCCACCGGTCGTCACTTGGCCGGGCGGGGCAAGGCTCGCGATCAATCTCGTACTGAACTACGAGGAAGGCGCAGAATACTCCTGGCTCGAGGACGGGCGAAACGACAATTGGGGCGAATACAATATACCCAACAGCCCGCCGCTGCGTGACCTCGGAACGGAAACGCATTTCGAATATGGCAGCCGCGCCGGCGTCTGGCGTCTGGCACGTCTGTTTGACCGATACGACATTCCCGTGACCGTTTCGGCCTGCGCCGTTGCGCTCCAGAAGAACCCTGCCGTCATCGACTGGATGAACGCCCGCGGCCACGATCTCCTCGGCCATGGCCTGCGTTGGAGCGAATATTCAGCCATGCCGCGCCATGAGGAGGAAGAGCAGCTTCACGAGGCGATCGCGCTTTATCAGAAACTCACGGGAAGACGGCCGCTCGGCTGGAACTGCCGCTCCTTTCCAAGCGTCAACACCCGTGACCTGATCGTCAGGGAAGGGGGATTTCTCTATTACTCCGACCCCTGCAACGATGACCTTCCCTATTTCCTCGACCACGAGGGGACGCGGCTTCTCGTCGTGCCATATTCGAAGACGCTGAACGACAGCCGCTATCTGATTGCGCCTGGCTACAGCAATCCGCGCGACTTTGCCGAGGATTGCCGTGCTGCCATCGATTACATGGTTGGGGAAGCCGATGAGACCGGCGGGCGGATGCTGACGATCGGCGTGCACGCTCGCTGGATGGGTCAGCCCAACCGAGCCTCGGGTCTGCGCGATGTGATCGAACACGTCAAGAATACCCCCGGGGCTAGCTTCATGCGCCGGGAGGATATTGCCCGCTACTGGATCGATCATCATGGCTGACGGCACACATGTACTGGCTGAAGGACACTTGCGCGCAGAGACGATGACCGGCGCGGACTATATTGCCGGGGTCCTGAAGGAAGAAGGCGTCAAACAGATCATCGGTTTTCCGGCGAGCGAGCTGTTCGATGCCTCGGCAGCGCTCGACATTCCGCCGCTGATTGCCCGCACGCAGCGGGTTGCCGTCAATATCGCTGAGGGTTACGCGCGGGCAACGGCCGGCAAGGAGCTTGCCGTCGTCACGGTGCAGTACGGTCCGGGAGCCGAAAGCGCATTTTCCGGCATAGCGCAGGCCTTCAACGATCGCGTGCCGATGCTGTTCCTGCCGACCGGCTATCCACGCGGCGCGGAAGCCGTCTCTCCAAATTTCGAATCCCGACGCAATTTCCGTCACATCACGAAGTGGTGCGAGGCGGCAACGCAGGTCGCCCATCTGCCGAAGCTGATGCATGCGGCGATATCGCGGGTGCGAAATGGCCCGCCGGCGCCGGTCCTTCTCGAGTTGCCCGTTGATCTCCTGGCCGAAAAGCTCGATGCCCTGCCGGCCGACCATCGCCGTCCGCGCCGGAGTGTGACCCAAGCCGACGATGGGGAGGTCGCCACACTCGTCGAGACGCTGCTTGCGGCCAAAGAGCCGCTCATACTGGCGGGCCAGGGCGTTCTGTCGGCATCGGCCACGGCTGAACTGGTCGACCTCGCGGAGCTTTTGAAGATTCCGGTCATGACGACGCCGAACGGCAAGAGCGGTTTTCCAGAGGACCATCCGCTGGCACTCGGGACCGCGGGGCGCGCACGTCCGGCGACGGTCGATCATTTTCTGGACAGGGCCGACGTTGTGCTGGCGCTCGGCAGCAGCCTGACGCGATCCTACTACATTCTGCCAATGCCGGACGACAAGGTTATCCTGCAGGTCACGATCGACGAGGCTGATCTCGGCAAGGACTATGCGATCGCGCAAGGGGTGATTGGCGATGTGGGGTCTGTTCTGAAGCAGATGACTGCCCGTATCCGCGAGGCGCATGGGTCGCTCGGCGAGCGGCCTGATCCGGTCGCCGAGATTGCCCGCGTGCGAGCTGCCTTCATGGAAAAATGGATGCCGCTCCTGACATCGCAAAGCCGGCCGATCTCGCCATACCGTGTCGTGTGGGAATTGATGCAGGTGCTCGACCCGGAAACATCGATCGTCACGCATGACGCCGGCAACCCGCGCGATCAGTTCTGCCCCTTTTATGTGGCCACGGCGCCCGGCAGCTATATCGGCTGGGGAAAAACCACCCAGCTTGGCAGTGGTCTCGGTTTCGCCATGGGCGCCAAGCTTGCCCGCCCCGACGCGACGGTCGTCAATCTGATGGGCGAATCCGCCTTCGGCATGGTCGGGATCGACTTCGAGACGGCAATACGATGCAATCTTCCGGTCTTGACGATCGTGCTGCGCAACAACGTGCTCGGCGGTTACGCCAAGAGCATGCCGATCGCCACCAGCAAATATGGAGCAAACCGGCTGAGCGGAAACTACGCCCCGATTGCCGAGGCCCTCGGTGGTCATGGCGAATGCGTGGTCGAACCGGAAATGCTGCGTCCGGGTCTTTTGCGCGCACTGGAAAAGGTCAAGGCGGGGCAGGCGGCACTCGTCGAGGTCGTCACGCATGAAGAGCCGCGACTTGCGGGTCTGTGGTAGGGACGGGAGCCGCGTATGTTCGACACGCTGATCACCGGCGGAACCGTCGTCAATGCGGATCGTGAAAGCCCTGCTGACGTCGGCATTCGCGGTGGAGAAATTGCTGCCCTTCTTGCGCCGGGCGACACCGCTACGGCACGAAGCTTCATCGATGCTCGCGGCAAACAGCTATTGCCTGGTCTGGTCGACGCGCATGTGCATTTGCGCGAACCGGGATTGACGCAGAAGGAAGATTTCGAAAGCGGTACCCATGCCGCCGCCCTTGGCGGGGTGACGACGGTCCTCGATATGCCGACTGACGATCCCTGGACGGCAACCGCTCAGCAATTGTCGGAAAAGATGGCGAGTGCCGCAGGCCGTCTTCATGTCGATGTCGGTTTTCAGGCAGTGCTTTCGAGGAAAATCGATAACCTGGACGACCTGCTGGCCTTGTCGCCGGTTTCTCTCGAGCTGTTCACGGCCGACGTGCCCGTCGACTACCGTTTCGACACGATGGATGCTGTAACCGAGATGCTGCGCCGTGTTGCGGGCGCCGGCCCGGTGATAGGAGTTTCTCCCGGCGAGCAATCGATCCTCGAGGGCAGCGCCGGACGCAACCGGGCTGGCGACATCAGGGCATTTCTGGAAAGCAGACCGCCGCTTGCTGAAGCTGGGGGGATTGCGCGGGCGGTGCTGGCTGCAGCCGAGACCGGCGCGCGCGTGCATGTACGCCAGGTGAATTCCAAGCTTGGCGTAGAGACGTGGCGCCGCTTTCGTGGAATGGCGGATGTCACCGTCGAAACGACACCGCAGAACCTGTTTTTCACCTCTGAAGATTACGAGACTGCGGGCGCCAGACTCAAGGGATCGCCTCCCTTCCGCAGCCGTGACGATGTCGTGGCTTTGCGCAATGCGGTCTCTGAAGGACTGATTGCCATCATGGCGACGGACCATGCACCCCATAGCCCGCTAGAGAAATCCCTTCCCCATGACGTCTTTGCCGACATTCCGGGCGGCATGCCCGGTCTCCAGACGCTGCTCCCTGTTATGCTGGATCTCGTGGCGGAAAAGCTTATGACCCTTCAGGATCTGGTCCGCATCTGCTCTCGCAACCCCGCGCTTCGCTTTGGGCTGGGGCGCGCCAAGGGTGCCATCGCGGTTGGTCGTGACGCTGACATTCTGCTTATCGATATGACCCGTTCCACTGATATCACCGACATCACTCAGGTCTCTCGCGCAGCCTATACCCCTTTTCATGGCAAGCGCACGCCCGGCAGGCTGACGGACGTGTTTCTGCGTGGTGAACGCATCGTCGCAGACGGAGCACTTATTGCCTCGCGCCGCGGCCGAGTTGTCCGCAGCCTCGCTTGAAGGAATTCCAATGCCTATGCTCGATGATAAAATTGCAATTGTGACCGGTGCCAGTTCAGGTCTCGGACGCGCGATCGCACTTCGCTATGCCGAAGAGGGCGCAACCGTCGTCATTGCCGACCTATCCGAGGCTCCGATCGAGGGAGGCGATACTACGCGTGCCCTTATTGTCGCGGCGGGCGGAAGCGGTCTGTTCGTCAAGACCGATATCGCTAGCTGGGCGGACGTCGATGCGCTTGTCTCCCAGACAGTAAAAGAGTTCGGTCGCCTCGACATCATGGTCAACAACGCCGCGATATACACTTCGACCAATCTTCTCGATACCTCCCCGCAACAATGGGATCGGGTTATGTCGGTCAACGTTACGGGCTTCTTCTACTGTTGCAAACGCGCGGTAACGCAGTTCCTGACACAGGAGCCTGAGGGCGAGGCGCGGGGCCGGATCATCAACGTCTCCTCGCAGCACGGCATGGTGGCTTGCCCAGGCGATTTTCCCTACGGCGTCAGCAAAGGAGCAATCGTACAGATGACCCGGCAGATCGCGGTCGATCACGCCGCCGATATGATCCTCTGCAACGCGATCGCACCCGGCAAGATCATCACCGGCAAGCCGGGCGTCGCCAATGATCCCGACGCCCTCGACTATTCGCGACGGCGTACGCCCTGGCCGCGTCTTGGAGAACCCCGCGATGTCGCGGGTGCGGCCCTTTTCCTTGCCAGCGATATGGCGAGCTACATCACCGGCGTCAACCTGATGGTCGATGGCGGCTGGATGGCCGGCTGATCTGACGCCGGACAAAAATCGACAACAACAGAAAGGAACAGACCATGGATCTGGGATTGAATGGTAAAACGGCTCTCGTATTGGGGGCTGGCGGAGGACTTGGCGGTGCGATCGCCAAAACGCTCGCTTCAGAGGGTGCGCAGATTGCGGTCGCTGACATTAACAAGGAAGCGGCCGAAAAGACGGTTTCCGATATAAGCACAGCCGGCGGTTCGGGTATGGCCGTGGAATGGGACCTTGCCAACCTTGACGCGATCGCCCCTAATCTCGCCGCCATCGAAAATCAACTCGGCTCGGTCGATGTCCTCGTCAATATCACCGGCGGACCGCCGCCGACGCTGGTCTCCGGTCAAAGCGCTGACAGCTGGCGCAAGTATTTCGACAGCATGGTGCTCTCGGTCATCGCCATCAGCGACGCTGTTCTTCCTAAGATGCGGGAGAGGAAGTGGGGCCGCATTATCACGTCGACATCATCGGGTGTCGTCGCACCCATTCCCAACCTCGGGCTTTCGAATTCACTTCGCATGTCGCTCCTCGGCTGGTCGAAAACGCTGGCAGGCGAGGTGGGCCGTGACGGCGTGACGGTCAACGTCGTCCTTCCGGGCCGTGTCGCAACCCAACGCATCACATACCTCGACGAGCAGAAAGCCAAGCGTGAAGGCAAGTCCGTAGAAGACGTTTCAGCAGCCAGCACAGCCTCGATCCCCGTTGGTCGCTACGGTGATCCGCAGGAATACGCCGATGTCGTCGCCTTCATGGCGAGCAGCAGGGCATCCTATCTCACCGGCTCGCTAATCCGCGTTGATGGCGGGCTGATTGCGAGCGTATGAGGTAGACATGCTGATTGATTGGAAGACATTGCCGGCTGTTGCCGGCATGCGGGCAGGCTCCTCCCGCAAGGGAATCTGCGCCGATAAGATCTCGGCCGTGCGTATTGAAACGGCGGCAGACGCTGCTTTCGATGGCAAGACACACTCACACGAAAATGAGCAGATCTTGATTATGGTTTCGGGTCTTTGCAAGCTCGTCATCGATGGCAAGAAGCTTGAAGCCAGCGCGGGCGACATGGTTTTCTTTCCGGCAGGCTCGCGACACGCGGCGATCGGAACGGGGCCGGAAGGTTGTGTCTATTATGAGATCTTTGCACCGGCGCGTCCGGACCAGCTTCCCGGGTGGATTGGCTCGTCAGTTCTGAGGTTCGAATAAGAAGAGATTGATCGGGGCGGCCTAAAAGCCGCCCTACGAGTCGCAGATGTTGAGACTTGTTACCCGGTCCGGATCCGCCGATTGCACCGCCAGAAATCGCGGCACAAGTGTTTTCCGGCTGGATTTGAGACTTTGGAAGCCGCCGTTCACGAAAACAGAAGATTTCGATGGTTCCTGCACGGCCGGAGCAAGCGGGATATCCGCTCAGCCAAAAGATTGCTTGCCGCACCGCCTACCGTTCGTTGAGGTTATCCTGAGCTTCCCAGAATGAGGTCGAACTACGTGCGCCTGCAAACACGATGGTCCGAGCGTCGTCGGCGAGCACAAGGCTTGCGGGAGGGGAGATATCTTCCTCACCCATCAGGATCGCTGAGATATAGGCAAGAGCATTCGTCATGCCGTTCATCGTGTAGGGCTTTTCGATGGCGCCGAGGGCGCCCGCGAAGTCCGCGGGGATCTTTTTGATATTACCGCTGACGAACACGTACGGAATGCCTTTGGATGCCAGATCGCGCCCGACCTCGATCCCCGTTGGACCGTCCTGAAGATGAATATCGACAAAAGCGAAATCCGGCCGATGCGCTCGCAGGAGGTCGTCCACCTGCCTGCGGTTCATCGCCACCCCACTCACCTCGTGTCCGGCCATTTCAACCTCGGTTTCAAGCTCCATGGCGAGCAACATCTCATCTTCGACAATCATAACCTTCAATGCGCGCTCTCCTGTGCATCGACGAGCAAAGTGACATCGACCGTTGTCCGATGTCCCTCGATCCGCTTCTCGATTTTCGCGTCGACCTGCTTGGCAGAGGTCTCGAGAAGAATGCGACCGATCTCGGCGGTATCCGCATCGACCTCAACCGGTATGGACGTGTCCTCCACTCTGATTAGGAAATGGCCGTTCAACCGTTTGACGACGACATGGATGTCGCCGCCACCGTCGCTTAAGCCGCGCCGGACGGCGTCGCCGATAAGCTCGTTGACGATCAGCGACAGCGGTGTCGCCTTTACGGCCGGCACATAGAGGGGATGCAGATCAAGCGTCAGTCGGATATCCTTGCGCCCAACAGCTTCGACAAGATCGGTAACGAGTTCCTTCGTGAAATCCGCGACGTCGAAGCGCGAGACGTCCTCCAGCGTGAACAGTTTCCTTTGAACGGTGCTTAAGGCCTCCACGCGGTTTAGCACGGACCTCAAAACGCGCTTCTGCCCTTCGTCCCTAGTCAGCCGGGTCTGGAGTTTTACGATCGACGCCATGGTCAGCAGGTTGTTCTTGACGCGGTGATCGACCTCGTGGACGAGCAGCGACCTGGCTTTGAGTGCAGCCTCCAGTTTCTCGGTGTGCGCGGCGACTTCCTCTTCTGCACGATGACGTGCGGCGGCGAGATCCGCCTCCCGTGATTTCACATTGGTGAAGTCGAGCTGGGAGGCGAAGAAGTAGATAATCTTGTCGTTATCGTCGCGCACGGGAGATAGAAAGAGGGCGTTCCAGAAGGGTTCGCCATCCTTCTTGTAGTTTAAGATATCGATGGCAATATCAGACCCGGCGCTGATTGCGGCGCGAATGCGACCCACCGTTTCCAGGTTCGTCTCCGGGCCTTGAAGGAAGCGGCAGTTTCGACCGACCGCTTCGCTGCTCGAATAGCCGGTCAGCTTTTCGAATGCGGCATTGCAAAAGATGATGGGATTATCGGCCTGATTTGGATCGGTGACAATCATCGGCATACGCGTCGCTTTGAACGCTGCGGCAAAGGGGTCTTCGCGAACGTGGCGGCTAACAAGGCGCTCCCCGGCATCTCGCGCTTCAGCTCGTTTCTGGTCGTTTTCCTGCATAGTGACCTAGTGGTTTCTAGTCTCGGTGTAATGCATTGTGGGTTCTTCGAGTTCCCGCTCCATCCTCGGCGACAGCTTGCCCGACCCCGATGCGCTCCATCGGTGAGAGGGCCGAAAACAGTTAGGCTGGAGAATTTCCCCTTCCAGGATCCACACAGCATGCGGCGATCGGCGAAAATTGGGCGCTTGCGGAGAAAAGACGGGAGACGCGAGCATGACAGAAATGGCCGAAGACCAGCTATCGTCGCTCCGGTGCTGCGTCCGGATCCAAGATCGCCTCGATCTCGCAGATGACACCGGCAGGATCGTAGTTGATTGTCGAACGGCCATTCAGCTCGGCTGCCAGAAGCCTCTCGACCAGACGCGAACCAAAGCCTTTCCGGGACGGCGGTTGTACTGTCGGGCCATCCCGCTCGACCCATCTGAACCGCAGCCTCGTGATGGCCTCCTCATAGCTCCAGGAGATCGAGACCCTCCCTTGAGCGACAGACAATGCGCCATATTTTGCGGCGTTCGTTGCAAGCTCATGGATGGCGAGCGAAAACGAGAGAACGGCCTTCTGGGGCAACAGCACAGCGCAGCCCTCGATGTCGAAGCGCTCAGGAGGGTAGGGTTCCAGCACCTGGCTGACTAACTCTCCCAAGTCAGCGCGTTGCCAGTCGCGATGCGTGAGCAGATCGTGTGCCTTCGCCATCGAAATGAGGCGATCCTGGAATGCGCTCACTTGGTTCCGATCCGTTCCCTCTCGATCCAGGGTCTGTCTCGCAATAGCAATGACAGTGGAGAACGTATTCTTGACCCGGTGATTGAGCTCGCTGGTCAGCACCGTTTGAAGACGTTCGGCCTCCTTTCGGGCCGTGATGTCATGGGCCACCTTGGAAGCGCCGATCGTTCTTCCATTGCTGTCGTAGATCGGGGACACGCTGAGCTGGACGTCTACCAGGCCGCCATCCTTCCTTCGACGCTGCGTCTCGTAAGGTTCCACGACCTTTCCGGCGCTGACTTGCCGAAGAATTTCGGGCTCCTCGTCACGACGTCCTTCCGGGAGGAGCATCAGGACCGACTTTCCCACCGCCTCGTCTCGAGTGTATCCGTATAGCCTCTCGGCAGCCGCATTCCAGTTGGTGATCGTCATGCCAAGATCGATACTGAGGATGGCGTCGTTGGAGGAAGCGATAATCGACGCAAGCAGGCGCTCCGCTTCCTGGGCGCTCTTCCTGGCCGAGATGTCAATGGCGATGAAGCCTACCTGCCGGATTGAACCATCGTCATCTGTGAGGGCAGAGACCGAGACAGCCGTCCATACGATACTTCCGTCTTTCCGCACGCATCTCTTTTCCATATCGAAGGGTTCGCCGGTCTCGGCAAGGTGCATGAAAAGCCGTTCAGCTTCCTGACGGTCGTCCGGAAACGTCAAGTCCTGAAAACGGATGCCCACAAGCTCCTCCCGCTGATAGCCGAGCATCTCGCAGAAGCGCTGGTTGACGAGCGTCATCCGGCCCTGAAGGTCGGTCTGGCCGATACCTGCGGCGGACTGGGAAAATAGCGCCCGCAGACGTTCCTCGCTCTCCTTGAGCGCTTGCTGCGAACGCACTCTTTCTGTCGTCTCGTTGACGATGCAGAACACCCCGCGGACGCTACCGGTTTCGTCTTTGATCGGCGAATAGGAAATGTCGAAATAGACGGTTTCGGGATGTCCGTGGCGCTCGATGTAAAACTGTCGATCCCTGGCGGAAACCGTTTCGCCACCATGAAGGACGCGATCCAACAAAGGCTTAAGGTCATCCCAGAGCTCGCCCCAGTTCTCCTTTGCCGGTCTTCCGAATGCACGCGGATGCCTGAGGCCGATCGTGGGAGCGTAGGCGTCGTTATAAAGGGCTGCATACTGGTCGCCCCAGAACATCACGATCTGTGCATGTGAAGGAAGCATGATGTCCACGGCGGACTTCAGACAATCAGGCCATTCCGACGGCGGTCCCACGACGGAGTCGTCCCAGAGCCCCCGCTCGATCATGTCCGCTATTCCGGCACACGCGGTTTCATTGTTCAATTCGATTGCAGACACTCTATCGACCCTATGGAAACAGATGTGAAGTTAAGCCGCTTGAACGCGATAACAAGGGGACACGCTCAACACTGCGCGCCGTTTCGATAGTGGGAGCCATCACATGGCGCACTAATGTGAAGAATGGCTGCGACTGCCGGAAACGTTCCCGAGCCCACCCGAAGGCCGTGCCCGGTAGCAGGGGAACGGAGAGGATGGAGGCAATGCGCCAGAGGGGCAGGCCGCACCTACATCACTCCGTGCCAGCGGAGGATGTCCGAGATTTTCATATCCAACTGGGAAATGCACGACTGGTCAAGGTTCCTGACAAGGAATCTAGACCCGGCATTGCCGTTCGGACCGCTGCGCCCAAAAGGCTGGCCCTCAGTGCAGGCCATCGGGTACTTGTCAGTCAGCGCTCGACACGGAAGGCGGCCTGAGATCTACCGCTGATGGCGCTTCTGCGCCCTGGCCATTGAACTGGCTGTCGGCTTCCTGGTTTGCGTCGGTCACCTCGGCGGCGTCCGTCTCTACTGCTTCGCCGTCCTCGTCTGCGCGCCGCCAGTGATCGAGATGTCGTCCTTCGGGGCGACCTTCTGCCTCCCAAATTCTGTAGGCGCGCTCTCGCCGTGCTTGCTCGCGATCTCCCATGGAAAAGCTCCTTGCTTGATGTGAGCCTTAAACGGGCGTCCGGTGCCCAAGTTCCGGTGCGAACGTTCTGCCTTTCTGCACTAGACGCTTTCATGCCGAAATAGGATGCCGTTCTCCGGCTCTTACCGCGCCCGCCAGCCGATTGCCCGATGGTGCCAATGGGCAGACGTAGCGAGATGAATAAGCGCACGAAGGAAAATAGGAGAAGTTGAAATCGAGCACTAGTTTACCGTCCGGCCGGACAACCCCAAGGTCTGCTCCCTTGATGGTGTCAAGAAGGTATCGGCCGCCACCATACGTCTCGCTTCCTGATGTCGCATCGGCAAACGGCAGGAAGACGCCACCGCCGTAACCCTCAATCCAGTAAAGGGTCAGTTCGCCACCAAGTCTAGCGTCCAAACCGGTGGTGCGTGCAAACGAACGCATCGACAACTCACCATCCGATCCCGTAGCGATGGTCATGTGATCCGCGGTTACTGGAACGAGCTCTACCGCCAGGCGCAACGATGCATCATAAGGAAACGTTGTCGGCCCGTGATAGGTCTTACGGTCTTGTGCTTCGATTGGGGACTGAGGATGGTCGCGAAACATCTTCGAACGAGTGTCACACCAAGTTCTCCAGGCATCGGTAACATTCTCGTTGAAACGCACCTGGTAATAGAGGTTTGCGATCTTCTCGCGCCAGTCCCAAAGCTGTTCAGTTTCGTTCAATTCATTATCTCCCGTGACCGAAAACGCCGCGCCGCTTTCTCTGATCTAAAACCTCGCCAACGTTAAAAGCCAGCGTGTGATCGGGTGTGTTGCACTGCCCGCGTCAATTACGGGTGACGTTTAAGTGCGGAGTCAACAACGACTGAAAGATAACTAAAAATGCTTCAGCAGGCTATCGGCCCGGCCCCACTAGCTTTAGAGACGGACCGTCGGTCACGGAGCTTCGCCAGCGAACAATCTTCGGGCAAAAAATGAGGTCTGCGACACGTGCATAGCGCATGGCTCCATTGCGCGAATTTGCCTACTCGTTGGGCTAGACAAGCATAAATTGTCGGTATCGAAGCGTTGCATTCCTCCGGCGATTCTTCGGACTTGAGTGACCTCGTCCTCCTCCCAGAGTTCATTCTCTATCGAACCGCGGCATCCTCCTCCCAGCGGTCGTTCATGTGATCAAGAAGCCTGTCGCACCTCTTCCCGCAACAGGCTCATTAGTCCACGCGACTGGGTCATCTTACCCATCGGCCCGTTCGCTCCCGAAATGAGAGAATGCGAGATGATCAAAGACAAAGCCATCAGCGTACTCGTGGTCGACGACGAGGCGTTGGTCAGATTGGCAACGAAGTCCTTACTCGAAGATGCCGGTATGATGGTTGTCGAAGCGAGCAATTATGCAGACGCGGTTGCCATCCTTGAGACATCTCAGAACATCGACGTGCTGTTAACAGACATCCGCATGCCCGGAGAACTGGACGGACTTGCGCTCGCTACCTTCACGAAGGTACGCTGGTCGTCGGTGAAAGTCATGGTGATATCCGGTGATCGTGAAACAACCCAATCGGATATTCCTACGGGGGTACGGTTCTTCGCCAAGCCGTATGAAAGCCGGCAGCTGATAGCTACCATCCAAGGCGAGGTCCTTGGATATGCTGGCTGATACGTATCAGAGGTTCCGTTTGGAAGGGCTCCCGTTTGGTATGAAAAATTTCTGTGGCGCACGCCTGAGACGCCGCCGTCCTGAAGGTGATGAAGACGAATGATGATGGCACCGTCACCACCTATGACAGAGCCATCCCTCACGAGGAGGCGATCCCGGCCTCTGAGGCGTTCCTCCATGAAAGCTCATCATGACGAAGAACGCCATTGCCTGGAGGGAGACAACCGCGACAATCCTTCCGATCTTGAAAGCGCTCAAATGTGAACCCACCTGAAAGGACGCACCCGACCAACGACCGCCTGCCGCGAAATGAATTCGCCTGCTTGGCGTGTCCGGGTGAAAGAGGGCGCTCCCCATGACGGGTCGAGCGCCCTCTGTCTTTAGTGCGGAGTCGTCGGCCACTCTGGTCAAGGTGCTATCGCGGCGAGGAAGGGGCCACGCTAAAATCGACTGTCGAACAACAGACGCCTCCAGTTTCATCGTCTTCCCTCAAGCAATTCATTTCACGCCGTTCGTCGCCCGGATGGTCCGGCGTTTCCATGTGTTATAGCCGCCGCCCCTTCTTGAAATTTGCGAGGATTTTGGATGCTTCCGGAGAGTCAGGCCCTACGAGCTTGTTTGGGATGCTTGCCCTCGGCGAACTCCTCGACGATCTTCGCGCAGAAGGCCCGGAGATCATCTGGCTTTCGACTGGTGACCAATCCCTTGTCGGTCACGACTTCCTCGTCGACCCAGACGCCGCCCGCGTTCTCGATATCCCTACGGATCGATGAATAAGAGGTGACCGTCCGCCCCTTGAGAACATCTGCTTCGACCAGCAGCCAAGGGCCGTGGCAGATTACCCCCACCGGCTTCGCTTGCTCAAAAAATGCGGTCACGAAAGAGACGATATCCTGGTTCGCCCTCAGCTTGTCGGCACCAACCGTGCCGCCCGGAATGACGAGACCATCGAAGTCCGACGCGGAAACATCCTTCACAGCTTTGTCGACCCTATAGCTTCTGCCTGGGTCCAGGTCGCCGTTGTTCGTCTTCGCCTCTCCCGTCTCGATACCAACGACAGTGACGGTTGCGCCCGCGGCCTCCACAGCCTCCTTCGGCTGCTTGAACTCGGGATCTTCGGTCCCCCGCGGCGCGATCAGGACAGCAATTTTCTTACCTGCCAGGGTCATGAGGTTCTCCTTATTTAATGAGAATTGACACAAGTGTCAAAATTTAAACCTCGAAGAGAACTCGATGTTCCGCCATCAGGCGATCAATTCCCTGCGGGGCGCAAGGCTATCGCTGGACAGGCGAAAACGATGGCAGCGCTCCTCGTCAATCGACGTTGCGGAAGAAGTGCTGGAGGATGAGTCTGCGGTATCTTCGCTCCGAGATCTACCGCTGGGAGGAGGTCGAGCCAATCATAAGCAGAATGGCCGCATTCGAGCTGTTCCGATCCTGGGTCTATCGCGGTAGGCTTTGGATCCGGCGGCAGCGAGTCTCGGTATGTTGCCCGGGCGAAGACGTACGCTTTGCTGCACGTTCGTTGGATATGCCGACGGTCGCCTAGCCGCCAGATCCGTTCCCATGAATTGAAATCCACCGGCAGCATGGCGATTTTGAACCCGAGCCTTTGGCCAAAGATGTTCGCCGAGGCACCACTCAGGTTGTCGGTTGAGCACAACGCGCGCCTCGCGATCAGGTGATCCGGTCGTGTCAACCCGTATTGAGCATCGATCAACAGAGCGTTTTTAAACGACTTTGAAAACCCGACGGGCCTTCCAGCGCGGGGATCTTCAGGGACGCATGCCCTAGAAAATATAGGAGCAGATCCAATTTCTCTCCGTTTGCACCGTTTGGATCCTGCCGATATTAGGCCATGGATATCACGTCATCGAGACGAGAAGGCACATCATGCTCAAAGGACACGCCCTATTTGCTGTAGCACTTGTGTTTGCGTCCACGGCCGCCGCTCATGAAAATCCATATCCTGGGCGGCCCGGCTTGGCTTATCCCGAGGCCACGCCCGAGGAAACAGCCAATTGCAGCGACCTCGAAAAGACGGTCAGCGGCTTTAACCCGCCAGTGGAGGAGCGCGTTGACTTGTGGGCCTCGGGGCCCATAACGATGGTGGAGACCGACAAGGTTCTTTGGTATGTCGCGATCTGCGCCCTTCCGGGAGCGAGGGTTTTGTGCGTGACCTACTCAGAAAATGGAATGAAGGTCGGCGACATGGTCACAGTGCGTGGTGCTATGAGAATCCAAGATGCACATCACATCGTGCTTGACCCCTGCCTTGCGTCTCGCGATTGATTTCGCGGGCCTAGGGCTTTTTAGATCGAGACTGTAGATGGGATCCCTCGACCGTCATCGCATCTGCGTCACAGTGTGACGGATACTGGCCGCTCGCCCGCGAACCGGACCGCACGATCGGAGCGTCTGTGGCATCCGTTTTCGGTGAATTGATGTGCCCGGCACTTAGGTCCGTTCGGACGAGGCGCATAAGGTCACTTGCGGTTCGAAAACTGCGGGGCCGGAATACGATCTTTCGAATCGGCGCGGCCGGTTCGCGGATCGACTTCCGTGACGCCGTCACCGGCCTCACGACTCCCGCCCATGTTGACCGGCGGGGCACGTTGATCGTCGCTATTGATGTCCGGCATGGCATCATCTTGCCTGTCTTCGTTGAGAGACTTGGGCGGCAACTTTACGGACTCTGGTGTTGGCTTAGGCATTTCTGGTTCTCCTTTTGTAGGACAACTCAAGCGGCCTCGGGAGGTTCCCTGGTCTGATCCAGGAAGGGATGCAGGCAACCACATCGTCGGAGAGGTTGCCGAACGCGTCTCGGCGCATATGCGCGTCATTGAGTCTAGCCAACGTGAACGGACCTCGCTTCCAAGTGCCGCCGTCCGCAACTCCCCATCGCCAGTTCATCATCTGGTTCGGGGAAAGACCAAAGCCAAGCTAGGTAGGCCACCAAGTCTCGAGCAATGTAAACCGTGCGTCGGTGGCGATTGCGATCACTTGGCCTGATGAAGATTATCGAGGAGACACATCTCCAGCTCGTTACAAACGCTCACATAGTGTTCGTGAAGCATTCTGTCTTCGCCGCCAACGGTCCCATATTTTTCACGGCTCCTTAACGCGTCGCCATAGGTCTCAATTAGTTCGGTAAAGTAATGCGCCACCGATGCTTGCCGCTGCAGCTCTGGATATTGTTCCAGCAAACGTCTGAGGCCAAAATGAAAACTATCGGAAACAACCTCTTTCACTTCCCACCGCCTGTAACGCCGCCAACATTGACGTGACACCACGCCTGGCTCGCGGCGTAGAAACTATGGCAGTTAATAATAGTTCCAATGAGTTCTTGCTGTGGGCGGCGATGGCTCCCCCGACAAGTATTGAGCTTCCTGAAACGAAGACTAGCCCACCCACGAGGCGCCATCTTGGACGTTTTGGCTTGATCTGACACTGCGTCACCCCGCCCCATCGGAAATTGTGAGAGATTGGGGAAGAGAGCGGAGTAAAAAGCAACGGTCTCCGCTCTCGTGCCGATTGTGCAGTATCAGCTGGTGGAGCTTAACCATGCCGTGCGGTTGGGAGTCTCGTGAAAAATGCGTGACACGTGACGCCCGTCACATCGCCGCAACCTTGGCCTGATTCTGATCCGATCGATCGGCGCCTTTCCAATTCCGTGCGAAGGACCTAGTTCGGATTGATCAAGATCAACAGCGTGCGATCAGCCGCGAGATCGTCATCCCCACAGGAGATATCGTCCAGGGCGTATAGATGAAGTTGTGAAGGGCAGACGAACCGGAATGAATCGCGGCTTTGATAGGGTCGGCAGGTGCGATGCGACCGGGTTCGATGAACCCGGCCGTGATGGCGGAGATGGCCTGATATTATTGCGGGGCCAGCGAGAAGCCTTCGCGGAGCGATGCGTGGCTCATGTAGCACAGGTGAGCCAGCACAGGACGTAGTGGAAGAAGTATGCCCACAGCCTGTCGGTATTCGACATCTAGTCGAGGGGCTCAGAGCGAGAGCTCTTTGGCTTGTGCGTTGATCTTCTCACAGGCATCTCCGAGCGGATCGCGCATCGGCACCAGTGGTGAAACGCCGAGTAGGAGAAGCGCTTTGAAATGCATCCAGCCGCCTCCCAGCACTGGCGCATAGGA
>NZ_JACIAU010000006.1:0-414249 GCF_014194105.1 Rhizobium sp. BK529
TGCCCCCGCAACCAAACCCTGCCCAATCCAGACACAGATCATCTGTTATCGCCGGCGCAAAGCATCATCTTCGCTCCAATGCTAGCTCCTCCTCCGCACACATCAAGGCCGAAGCCGAAAAGCCGCAAAACAAATCCAAGCTTCCCTCTTTTCTCTATTCTGCGCGTTTGATCCGACAGATCGTCGGATCAGAGGCATCCGATCCGATCAAAAAATGGGACTCGAGGCATAAAATTTGGACTCTTTGCCGATCACAGGGCTAGGTGGAAAAGGCTAGAATGTCGAGATGCGGGTCAGCACCCCGACACTTTCGATCATCTGGCTTCGGGGCTGGCGCCCATGATCTCTGCGTCTGAACAGAAATTTTCCCTATGGGCGCTGATGGCGATGTGCGTCGGCTCGATGGTTGGCGCAGGGATTTTCTCGCTACCGCAAGCTTTTGGCCGGGCAACGGGACCATTTGGGGCTGTGGTTGCCTGGTCCATTGCCGGTGTCGGTATGCTGATGCTGGCCTTCGTGTTCCAGTCGCTCTCGCGACGCAGGCCCGATCTCGATGCCGGCATCTACGCCTATGCCAAGGCCGGCTTCGGTGATTATCTCGGCTTCCTGTCCGCGCTTGGCTATTGGGCGGCAGCCCTTCTCGGTAACGTATCCTATTTCGTGCTGATCAAGTCGACGCTCGGCCTGTTCTTTCCGATCTTCGGAGATGGCAACACCGTCATTGCGGTCGCGACGTCGTCGATCCTTCTCTGGGTTGTCCATTTTCTCATTTTGCGCGGCATAAGAGAGGCGGCCGCGATCAACACGATCGTCACCTTCGCCAAGATCATTCCCATACTCCTCTTCGTTGTCCTGGTATTTTTCGGCTTCAAGACCGATGTCTTCACCGCCAATTTCTGGGGTGGCGGAGCGACTTTAGGAGACGTAGCTGGCCAGGTTCGTGCGACAATGCTCGTCACTGTTTTCGTGTTCGTCGGCATCGAAGGAGCAAGCGTCTACTCGCGCTATGCCCGCAATCGCTCTGATGTCGGCATCGCGACACTTCTGGGGTTCTTCGGGGTACTTTGCCTGCTCGTTCTCGTCACGATGTTGTCCTATGGAGTGATGCGGAACGAGGATCTCGCTCGGCTTAGAAATCCATCGATGGCCGGTGTTCTCGAGGCTGTCGTCGGCCCGTGGGGTGCCATGTTCGTCAGTGCGGGCCTGATCATTTCTGTGGCAGGCGCCTACCTATCCTGGGTTCTGCTTGCAGCCGAAATCCTCTTTTCAGCCGCCAAATACGAAACGATGCCCCGGTTTCTCTCTCATGAGAACAAGAACGGCGTCCCGTCCAATGCTCTGTGGCTCACCAATATCCTTGTCCAGATATTCCTGATCCTCACGTTGTTTGCCCAACATGCCTTCCGGCTGGCGCTCGAGCTGACAAGTTCGATGATACTCATTCCCTATCTCCTCGTTGCTGCCTATGGCTTCAAGCTTGCCTGGACAGGAGAAACCTACGATCGCGATCCGGCTAGTCATCGCGGCGAGTTCGTGCGATCGGGCATTGCGCTCATTTATACGGTCTGGCTGATTTATGCAGCTGGAACAACACATCTTCTATTGTCCGCCGCCATTTACGGCCCGGGTAGCGTGCTGTTCATCATGGCGCGCCGCGAGCAGCGCAGAGTCGTCTTCAGCATGGTCGAACTGGTTATCTTTGCGGCAGCAGCCATCGCCGCTGCCGTCGCAATCTACTCCCTCCTGACCGGCCGCATTACCGTCTGAACCTCGGGGATGAGATCGGAGGCCTATCGAGGAAAAAAGGGACGCCTAGCACACAGGTGAGATTTTACGCTCATTCGCCGGTGGTGAAATTGAGGCATAAACTTTCGAAAAGCAACCTACGAGTGATCGGGTGGGTGTCTCATGGCTTCCGGATCTACGCAAAAATTTTCGTTGTTCGCGCTGACAGCGATGGTTGTCGGTTCGATGGTGGGAGCGGGTATCTTCTCGCTTCCCCGTACATTCGGCGCGGCGACTGGTCCCTTCGGCGCGATCATCGCGTGGTGCATCGCCGGCGGCGGTATGTACATGCTCGCCCGCATCTTCCAGGCGCTGGCGGAGCGCAAGCCGGATCTCGATGCCGGCGTCTATGCCTATGCCAAGGCCGGGTTCGGCGACTATCCCGGTTTTCTGTCGGCCTTCGGCTACTGGATCGGCAGTTGCATCGGCAACGTCTCCTATTGGGTCCTGATCAAGTCCACGCTGGGCCGGTTCTTTCCGGTCTTCGGCGACGGCAACACACTGGTCGCAATCGTCGTGGCGTCGATGGGCATCTGGCTGTTCCACTTCATGATCCTTAGGGGCGTGCAACAGGCGGCCTTCATCAATACCGTCGTCACTGTCGCCAAGATCGTCCCGATCCTCACGTTTATCGTGCTGCTTGCCGTCGCGTTCAAACTCGAGCTGTTTCGCGCCAATTTTTGGGGTGGCGAAGGAATGCCGGCGGCCTCGCTGCTGGAGCAGGTTCGAGCGACGATGTTGGCGACCGTCTTCGTTTTCATCGGTATCGAGGGCGCGAGCAATTATTCCCGCTATGCCCAAACCCGTTCCGATGTCGGGACGGCCACTATCGTCGGGTTCATCGGCGTTACTGCGCTGATGGTGCTGGTGACGTTGCTGCCATACGCCGCGTTGCAGCGTCCAGAGATAGCGGCGATGTCGCAGCCTTCGATGGCTGGCGTTCTGGCAGCCGTCGTCGGGCCGTGGGGAGCCGTCTTCATCAGCGCCGGTGTCATCATCTCGGTTCTGGGCGCTTATCTCGCTTGGTCGCTCGTATGTGCGGAAGTCCTCTATGTTGCCGCACGCACCGACGACATGCCCCGTATCTTCGGCACCGAGAACCAGAACAGGGTACCGTCTGCAGCACTTTGGCTGACAAACATCATCGTCCAGCTCTTCGTGATAAGCACCTATTGGTCTCAAGACGCGTTTGCGCTGATGTTGAACCTGACCAGCGCCATGTCTCTGATCCCCTATCTGTTCGTCGCGGCATATGGCTATCTCGTCGCGCAGCGCGGGGAGACCTATGAGGTCAGGCCGGAGGAGCGTCGACGCGACATGATCATCGCCGGCATCGCCGTGATCTATACGATCTTCATGATCATTGCCGGCGGGTTGAAGTTCGTCCTTCTATCGGCTCTTCTCTACGCTCCTGGCACGATCCTCTACTTCTGGGCCCGCCGCGAGCAGGGCAAGAAAATATTCAATACCGTTACCGATTGGGTGATCTTCGCGGCTGCAGTCATCGGCTGCGTTGCTGCGATTGTGGGATTGTCCACCGGTTACCTGACAATCTGAAGAGGAGGTAAGGCATGTCTTCTGCAAGCTCCGCTCAACAGGCTTTCGGCGTCCATTCGGAGGTTGGTCAGCTGCGCAAGGTCATGGTGTGCGCCCCTGGTCGCGCCCATCAGCGTCTGACACCGAGCAATTGCGACGCCCTTCTCTTCGATGATGTCCTCTGGGTCGAGAACGCCAAGCGCGACCACTTCGATTTCATGACCAAGATGCGCGACCGCGGCATCGAAGTCCTGGAAATGCATAACCTTCTCACCGAGACGGTGGCGGTCCCCGAGGCCAAGAAGTGGATTCTCGACAATCAGATCGTGCCGAACCAGATCGGTCTCGGCCTCATCAACGAAGTTCGCTCCTATCTCGAAGGACTGCCGGATCGCGAACTCGCCGAAACGCTGATCGGCGGGCTGTCGACCTACGAATTTCCGGAGAAGCTGGGCGGCGAGCAACTGGCGCTGATCCGCGATGCAGCCGGCGTCAACGAATATCTGCTGCCGCCGCTTCCGAACACGCTCTACACGCGTGACACCACGTGCTGGATCTATGGCGGGGTGACGCTCAATGCGCTCTACTGGCCGGCACGCCACGAGGAAACAATCCTCACGACCTCGATCTATAAGTTCCATCCGGCCTTTGCGGGCAATGTAAATGTCTGGTGGGGCGATCCGACCAAGGATTGGGGCCTGGCAACTTTCGAGGGTGGCGACGTCATGCCGATCGGCAAAGGCAACGTGTTGATCGGCATGAGCGAACGCACTTCTCGCCAGGCCATCAGCCAGGTCGCAGCCGCGCTCTTCGAGAAGGGGGCGGCCGAGCGCGTCATCGTGGCGGCGATGCCGAAGCTGCGCGCTGCCATGCATCTCGATACGGTATTCACCTTCGCCGACCGCGATTGCGTTTTGATCTATCCAGATATTGTCAACGGCATCGAGGCTTTCTCCTATCGCCCGGACGGCAACGGCGGCGTCGAACTCCACAGGGATAAGGGCAGCTTCGTCGACACCGTTCGTGACGCGCTCGGCCTGGAGAAAATGCGCGTCGTCGAAACCGGCGGTAACGACTACGTCCGGGAACGGACCCAGTGGGATAGTGGTGCGAATCTGGTCTGTGCTTCGCCAGGCGTCGTCTATGCCTATGACCGCAATACCTATGCCAACACATTACTGCGGAAGGCGGGCATCGAGGTGATCACGATTGTGGGCGCCGAGCTTGGACGCGGACGCGGAGGTGGCCATTGCATGACATGCCCGATCAGCCGCGACCCTGTCGATTATTGAGACGGCAATGCGAGAGTGTCCGCGAGGAGAACCGGAGGTGCTATCATGGGAAGCGAAGATGAGCGGACAATATTTTCGCGACGATTCTTGCTCAAGGCACTTTTGACCGGTATCACCATCGCACCATTGGCGGTGTTCCTTCCTGTCGAAGCAGAAGCTCAAAATGCGAGGGGGCGGCCGAACCGTCCGCCGCCACGTCCCCGTCCCGAGCGAAGGCCCCCGCCGCGGCGTGGCTCTGTCTGGGTACCGGGATACTGGGAATGGAGCCACCGCAGGCGCGACTATGTATGGGTACCCGGCCGCTGGATTCCCGCAAGGCCCGGCTTCCGCTATCGTCAGCCACGCTGGACCAATCGCAACGGCAGCTGGTTTTTCATCGAAGGGGGATGGGTGCGATGACCGTCTCGTGGGAATGAGGTGAGCGATGTTTTCCTCCGTAACTCCCATTCGGCAGGCTCCAGGTCATAGAGGTGGATGGCTTTGCCGATCTCCTGTTCGTCGACGGTGACCCGTTTTCGTTTTGTCGCCGATCCTGATAAGAACTTCCTGATGATCGTGAAGGATGGGAAGATATACAAGAACAACTCAGCGGCCAAGTTAACGGCTTCAGCCGTCGCGATGGATGTTCATGGTTGAAGATCGAACCGTTCCCGTCACCCTTGGCGTGATCGCCGCAATCGCGGTCGTTGCCACTCTCTATCTCCTGGCTGTCATTTTTGCTCCGGTCGCCTGCGCCCTGTTTATCATCGCAATCGTATGGCCGATGCAGAGGTTGCTTCAGTCCCATCTGCCGCAGATGCTGGCGCTGGCGCTGGTGGTCGGTGTCATCTTCGTCGTGTTTGTACTCTTCGCCTCCGTAGTCGGCTGGGGCTTTGGGCGTATTGCGCGATCGCTGATATCGGACGCTCCACGCTTTCAGATGCTCTACGACCAGGCAACCATATGGCTGGAGGGGCATGGTATTGTCGTCGCCGGCATTTGGGGGGAGCACTTCAACGTCCGTTGGGCTGTTGGGATGCTGCAGGGGCTGACAGCACGTCTCAACACAATGATTTCGTTCTGGCTCGTGGTGCTCGTCTATGTGCTGCTCGGCCTTCTCGAGGTGAGACCGCTCAGCCGCAAGATTCGGACGGTGATGAGCGCGGAAACGGCGCGCATATTGATCACCGGCTGCAGCGTGACCGCCTCCAAGTTTCGTCGCTACATCTTGATCAGGACGATCATGAGTATTGTGACCGGAGCAATGGTCTGGGTATTGGCGCTTTCGTTCGGCCTTCAATTCGCTGCTGAGTGGGGCGTTATCGCCTTCACACTGAATTACATACCATTTATCGGGTCTTTCATTGCGACGTTGTTGCCGACGCTCTATGCCTTGGCCCAATTCGAGTCCGTGCAGGCAGCATTGATTGTCTTCGTATGCCTCAATATCATCCAATTCGTGATCGGCAGCTATATCGAGCCACGCGTGGCCGGGAACGCGCTGGCTGTCTCATCGTTTATCGTGCTGTTTTCGGTTTTCTTGTGGACTTTTCTTTGGGGATTGTTCGGCTCCTTCATCGGAGTCCCGATCACGATCGCCATACTGACATTCTGCGAACAATCTCCCGCAACGCGGTGGCTGGCTGATCTGCAGAGCGCCAAGGAGGGCGCCGGCCAGGGACCATAGCGCCGGTTGTGCGGCATCGCTCCCTCGAGCGCCGCACCGGATATCTCCTCGCGTTCCTTTGCGCAGTCCGTTCGAATGCAGCGCGAAGCTACCCCTCAGGCAGACTTCTCTACTGCCTCTGCTTCAGCCGCCTTGGAGGCCCGCTGAAGAGCGTCGCGAAGCGTCTGCTCCTTGGTTTCGTCGAGCGACGTCTTGAGCACGTGGCCGCCGAATCCCTCAATTTCCTTCAACACTTTGTCCGATGTCATCGTCTGGACCAGCAGGAACAGGGCACCGTTCCCCGGATGCAGGCTGGCGGAAAGATCCTTCATGAAGGCATCGTTTATGCCGACATCGGTCAAGGCGCCTCCAATGGCGCCCGACGCTGCCCCGATGGCTACACCAAGGAGCGGGTTGAGGAACAGCACGCCGATGAGCAGGCCCCAGAAGCTGCCAGAGATCGCGCCGGTTGCCGTGGTATTCATAAGCTGGTTGAGCTTGATCTTTCCAGACTCCGTCTTGGTGGCGATGACGGCGTCGCCAAGCTTGATCAAATATTCCTTCTGGAGCTCGATGAGTCGTTGCCGGACTTCTTCGGCCTTGGATTCCGTGGGGTAAACGATGACGATCAGGTCTGACATGGGAACTCCCGCAACGACATTGAGTTAAACCGCGGACATTTTATGTCTTCGGCTTTGCGAAGAAATCAGTTGAGAATCCCACAACTTTACACACCGTCTCTTTCTGGCGCCGCAATCGGGAAGTGCGCGCCGGACGTTTGCATATTTGCTGGGACATGACCGCAACATAGACCGAGATCAACGCTGGCTGCCTGACGAAAGGCTTCGACGGCGCGCCAGCGCCAACGGGTTTATCTGACGGAAGCTTGTCGGTTGGTTTTCGGTCGTCGGAATCATGACGGTTACTGCTCTCACGTCGCTCCGCTGCGTTGCGATTGCGTAAGTACAGCGGCGCGCAGTTATGGCATTTCGTCACGCGTTATGACGAAGTTTCACGGGAAGGCCCGGGTCACAGAGGGTCGGTGATACGCTCCCAAGTGGATTTTCGGAACGAAAGCACAAGTTTCAGGACGCATGGTCGATGCAGTCGACGCTCTAGACGAGGAAGCGCGAGATGAGACTTCGTATATATGCAAGCTTGCGCAGCTGTCTCGCAGCGTCTGCCCTGCTTGTTGCAACTGCTGTTCTGAATGACGCCGGGGCGCAGGAAGGAACAGAACCCGCAGTAGAGGTCGCGCCGGCACGGCTCATTGAATTCACCAGCAATTACGAGTTTCTGGGTACGGTCGTAGCGATCCAGCGGGTCAACCTCTACGCCCGAGTCAGCGGCGTCCTGGAAGAGGTCAAATTTACCGAGGGCGGCTTTCTCAAGGCAGGGGAGCCCGCGTTCAGCATTGAAAAGGGTGGATATCTCGCTGCCCTGCACAGCGCCGATGCCACATTGTCGTCAGCGGAGGCCGCTCTCGAAGTGGCGAAGCTTAATGCCGCGCAGGCAGAGATTACGCTCAACCGTCAACGCGAGCTGTTGCGCGGCAATACTACTACTCAGGCTGCTTTTGATCAGGCCTCGACTGATCGCGATGTTGCCGTGGCAAGAGTGCATCAGGCGCAGGCCGATGTGGCGCAGGCAAAGGCCCAGGTCGAAACGTCATCCCTCAACCTGTCCTACACCGATATCGCCGCGCCCATCTCCGGCCGCATCGGACGCGCTCTCGTGACCAAGGGCAATCTCGTGTCTCAAAGCACTGGAGCCTTGGCATCTGTCGTGCAGACCGATCCTATCCGGGTGGTGTTCTCGATTTCCGACCAGCAATATCTGGCGGTGGTTCGTGCGCTTCAGAAAAAAGGGCAGGGCGTGGGATCACAACTCGACCAATTCAGGCCGAGGCTGGAACTCTCCGACGGCACTGCCTATCCCAATCCGGGTGCGGTCGTCTTTGTCGACAATGCGGTCGATCCTCAGACGGGTACGATTGCCGTTTTCGCGGATTTCTCGAATCCTGACTCACTTCTTGTCCCCGGACAGACGATGAAAGTGAAGGTCGAAGCTGGCGAACCTCGTAAGGTCATAGGCGTCCCGGCTGCGGCAATCCAAAAGGATCGGGATGGTAGCTATGTCTTTGTTCTCGGCCAAGACAACCGCGCGACGATCCGCCGTGTGACGACTGGCGATAAGATCGAGGGTGATTGGTCGATTTCATCGGGTCTCGCGGATGGAGAGATGGTCATCGTCGCCGGTATTCAGAGAATTCATCCCGGTATCGTCGTCCGCCCTCAACCGTCAACTGCGGGAAACTAGCGTGCTGGCCGGGATATTCATCAAGCGGCCCCGGCTGGCAATGGTCATCGCCATTGCCATCACGCTCGCTGGCGCCATCGCCCTCGTTACCATACCTGTTTCACAGTTTCCGGAGATCACGCCACCGACCGTTCAGGTGACGGCCAGCTATCCGGGAGCGGATGCGCAGACGCTTGCCCAAACCGTTGCGGCGCCGATCGAACAGCAGGTCAACGGCGTGGAAGGCATGACCTACATGTCCTCCAGCGCGAGCGCCAGCGGCACCTATGCACTGACCGTCACTTTCGCGGTCGGAACCGATCCGGATATCGCTCAGATCAACGTCCAGAATCGCGTCGCCCTTGCTCAGGCGCAGTTGCCGGCGACGGTAAGAAATCTCGGCGTCAACGTCAGGTCGCAGCAGTCAAACTTCCTGATGGTCGTCAATCTGTTTTCACCGGGCGGGACGCACGACAGCCTCTTCCTCTCGAATTTTGCGAAGATCAACATCGCTGATCCGTTGTCGCGCGTCAGAGGCGTCGGATCGGCCCAGATCATGGGTGCCTTGGATTATTCCATGCGGATATGGCTTAATCCGATCCGCATGGCGGCACTTTCGATTGTGCCATCCGATGTCACGACAGCCATTCAGCAGCAGAACATTCAGGCCGCTGCCGGTCTGATCGGAGCCCCTCCGATTGCCGACACCCAGGTCCTGCAATATTCCATTTCTGCGCTCGGGCTGCTCAGCGACCCGACACAGTTTGGCGACATCATCGTCAGGACAAACAATGAGGGAGGTATCGTTCGTATCCGCGACATCGCCCGCGTCGAACTCGGGGCAGCTTCCTATAACTCGGTGGGGCTCCTTAACGGTCAACCGACGGCAACGATTGCCCTTTACCAGTCACCGGGTTCGAACGCGATCGCCGTCGCCCGGGACGTCCGGACGCAACTGAATGCCCTGCAGAGCCGGTTGCCTGCGGATGTTTCGTACCGGGTGGTTTATGATGCGACTGCTTTTGTCAACGCCACCATCACGGAGATCATCCATACCCTCGTCCTGACGGGAATCATCGTTATCCTCGTCGTCTATCTCTTCCTCCAGAGCTGGCGCGCCACACTCATCCCCGCCCTGACGATTCCCGTCTCGCTCGTCGGCGTTTTTGCCATCCTGCTCGTGCTTGGCTATTCCGCGAACACCGTCACCCTGTTCGCAATCATCCTGGCGATCGGTCTCGTCGTCGACGATGCCATCGTCGTCGTCGAGAATGTGCAACGCGTCCTCGCCGAAGATCCCGGCATCTCGCCCGCGGAGGCAGCGGAAGCAGCGATGAAGCAGGTTACCGGGCCGATCATTTCCACGACCCTGGTCCTCGTCGCAATATTCGCGCCGGTCGGTTTTCTGCCGGGCATTACCGGTGAACTTTATCGGCAATTCGCGGTGACGATTATCGCCGCGGTCGCCATTTCCTCGGTCAATGCGTTGACGCTCAGCCCGGCTCTCTGTGCGATTTTGCTCCGCCACGGCGACGCCAGGGAAAAGGGTCCGTTTGCCTATTTCAACCGAGGTCTGAACAAGGTCCGGAAAGGCTATGTCGGAACCGTCGCCAGCCTGGCGCGGCGATCTGTTGTCGCTGGATTGATCATCCTGCTGATTGCCGGCATCTGCGCCTGGATGTTTGGGCGTACGCCGACCGGATTTTTGCCCACCGAGGATCAGGGAATCGTTTTCGTCAATGTTCAGCTCCCGGACGCGGCGGCCTTGCCGCGCACACAGGCAGTGCTGGATCGTGTCACGCAGGCGGTCCGCACCATCAATGGTGTCGATAGTGTCATCACCGTGTCGGGCACAAGCCTGCTGTCTGGCGCCCAGCAGCCCAATAGCGGGTTGGTACTGCTTGTTCTCAAACCGTGGAGCGAGCGAATGACGGCCGAAACAGGTCTCGGTGGCGTGCTGATGCAACTCAACCGGTCTCTGGCTTCGATCAGCGAGGCCAACGTCATCGCATTTCCGCCGCCGTCGATCCCGGGCCTTGGCGTATCAGGAGGTTTCGACCTGCGTTTGCAGGCGCTTGGCGGGCAATCCCCGGAGGAATTGGCACAGGTAACGCGCTCCTTCATCGTCTCGGCAAATTCCAATCCGCGAATCGGCGCAGCCTTTTCGACCTTTTCCGCCGAAGTGCCTGGTCTCTATCTCAATCTTGATCGCGTGCGTGCCGAGAATTTGCACGTGCCCACGGCAACGATCTTCGACACTCTGCAAACGCAGCTGGGATCGAGCTTCGTTAACAACTTCAACATCATGGGGCAGACCTATCAGGTGAACGTGGCGGCCGACAGTCAATATCGCGGCCGAACAGACGATATCCTGAACCTCTATGTGCGCAGCACGACCGGAGCCATGGTGCCGCTGAGAGCTCTGGTGTCGGTGAGCCAGACGCTCCAGCCGACGCTGCTGTCACGTTACAACCAATTTACCGCCGCCACCGTCAATGGCCAGCCCGCGGCGGGTGTTTCTTCGGGGCAGGCGATGGAGGCGTTAACAGCTGCGGCAGGATCCCTTCCGGAAGGTTACGGTTTCGAATGGTCCGGCCTTTCCTATCAGGAGGCGACCGCGTCTGCGCAGACGGTTACCATTTTTGCCCTGGCTCTGATCTTTGGTTATCTGTTCCTAGTCGCCCAATACGAGAGCTGGTCGATTCCGCTTTCGGTCATCACTTCGGTGGCTGTCGCCATTCTGGGCGCTCTCATCGGAATTCATGCCGCTGGCATCGATCTGAACGTCTACGTGCAGATCGGCCTGGTATTGCTTGTAGGACTTGCGGCCAAGAATGCGATCCTGATCGTCGAATTCTCGAAGGAAGCGCACGAGGCGGGACAGGATCTTGTCTCAGCGGCAATCGAAGGCGCGCATATTCGCTTTCGTGCGGTTCTCATGACTGCGCTGGCGACGATCTTCGGTGCATTGCCATTGGTGTTCGCCAGCGGAGCGGGCGCCGCCAGCCGTGTTGCGATCGGAATGACCATTATTGCCGGCATGTTGGCCGCAGCCGCCATCGGCATCATACTCATACCGGCGCTCTACGTGTTCTTCGACAGTATAGGTCGATACTTTCGACGCCGGCAGACAGCTTAGAGAGCTACCTGTCGTCGGGATGGGCGCTAAGGGAGGGGGCATGGCCGTAGTGCATATGGTAGGCGCGCGAAAAGCTCGAATAGCCTTCGTAGCCGACGCGCCTCGCGACTTCGCTGATCGACAGCTGTCCGGCGCTTAACAAAGCCTTGGCCTGTTCCATTCTCACCCTCTGCGCATATGCGTGGGGTGTAGCGCCGAACCGCTCGCGAAAGCCTATCGCCAGCTCGTTGCGGTTCAGACCGACGCGAAGCACCATCTGCTTGATGGTCGGGGGGTTATAGATCTCTCGCCTGTAGATCGCCGCCGCGGTTTCGATCGCCTGAGCCTTTTTCTGTACGGAGCGGATACGATTTCCCCTCTGCAAGGAAAAGGCGTTGAGTTGTGCGACGACGTCGCAGATGATCTCAATGGTCTTCGCCTTGAGATAGATCATCTTCAACGGCTCTTCGTACCTGCACGACAGGATCTGGTCCGTCGTGGTGATGATGGAGGGTGTTGGCGGCAGCCTCAATGCATCCACCATGCCTGAGTCCGTCAGAAAAATCGGCTTGTATAGAGCCGGAATGTTGTCTGGCCTCAGGCCGAAGCGATCGAGGAAATATTGTCTGTCGCAGGCAATCATGATCCCGCGCAATTTTGTCCCGGCCGCGGTTTTCGAGGTGGAGTGCGGGCAATTGGTGATCTGTATCTGCGCCGGGTTGACACGTTCGACATGATCGCCAACCAAGCGATGATAGCTGCCCTTGATCGTTATCTGAATACAGATGAGATCTCTCAGCGCCATCGCCAGGCTAAAGGACTGGAGGACCTCGAAATTCATCACATACAGGGAAACAAAATCATCGATCCGCCGATAATGTCCATGTTCCTTGGTTCGAAAAATGCCCTCCGTGGGACCCAGCACATCCCTCATCCGCACGAACTCGGTATGACGAAGTTCGCTTTGGATGCCTCTGAGATCCAGTTCCAAGGATTTATGCATAGCGAATAACCATAAGACACGCCTACATCTGGTGGATGTCTGTTCAGGTCCGAGCCTAAGCCTAATGCACGTGCAAGCCCGCAAGAGCGGCATTCCTCTACGCGGCAAAGTAGTTCGCAATCGTCTAAATGACAAGCCCGAAATTGCTATCGAGGGTTGATAACAGTCAGTGGAGGACTGCCGTGTAATTGTGTTGCGTTATTGGACATGTAAAGCGCCAGACGGTTTCACACCAGGGGAGCGAAGGCGACAAAAAATCCATTAAGCTCAGGGGATTGCACGGGTTTATGCATGGCGGATCGTCACGCGATATAGCGATTTATCACGAGCGTATTCAAAAGCTGTTTCCGACTATAGTAAGAAGAAGGGCTTTGGACGTGTGAGCAACTTCGTAGGCGTTAGTGCTTTGAGGTCCGCCGATGATCAGTATGTCCCGGTTGAAAATCGATCGTCGGAACCAGCCTCAAGATGACAGGCTGTCGTGTTTTCTAGATTTCACGACGGTGGCTTTTCCTCCAAGAGATCAGTTCGAAGTCTTTCGCGCCGCTTACCAAGGGGTTTGGGATCTTTCTCTTGCCAAGAGCGAGGATGCGTCATTTCCCGCTCGCCAGATGGTTTGGGATCTTGGCAAGCTGGCTTTCACGCGAACCAAGCTGCCGGGAAAGGGATATGCTCACCATTGGCGGCACATAAGAAAAACCAGACTTGATCACTTGTACTTCCTGATGCCATTCCACTCATCCAAGCGTGGCGATACCTATGCGAAACGGGGGGCCTTGCCGGATCTGCACTGTCTGGCAAGACCTTTCGAAGCAGAGATGGAGGCGGAAGGGGTTCTGACCTTGTTTATACCGCGCGATCTGTTCGCTTCGAGCCTGGGGCGGGACGACAGGCTGAATGCAAAGGTTGATGGCCGGCTCGGGTCGCTGCTGGGAGACTACCTGTTTCTCCTCGATCGATCCTTGCCCGACCTGCGGATTACCGAACTCCCCTATGTCGTCGAAGCTACGCGCTGCCTCATAGAGATGTGCCTGGCGCCGTCCCGGAACCGCTTTGCCGAGGCCAAGGGACCGATCAATTCGATATTGATAGAGCGGGCAAGGCGACTGATCGATCTCAAGCTTGCGCAAGCCGACCTCGCTCCGGATATGCTCTGCGCCGAACTCGGTGTGTCGAGATCCCGCCTGTACAGATTGTTTGAACCGTTTGGCGGCATCTCGGCCTATATTCGACGTCAGCGTCTGCTTCGGACGCGGGACGCCTTGTCTGACAGTTCCGACATGCGTCCAGTCGCGCGTATAGCGGAGCAGTGGGGTTTCCTCGACGCCTCGGCATACAGCCGCGCGTTCCGGCAGGAGTTCGGCATATCCCCCAAGGAAGCGCGAGAGATCGGGTGGGATGGTCGCGGCTATCTCATTGGACGATCCAGGCCACAGGAATCCGATCATGTCTCAAGTCTCGAGCATCTGTTGCTCGGTCTCTCTGCCTGACATCACCCTACGAGCTCAGCTGTCACAGTGGACTTCGACGCCGCGCTCCACCGCGAGTTCATTGCCCCAGGGGAATCAGCAGTGGAACCAGCATAATGCTCACGATCGCCACAATAATAGAAAGGGGGACGCCGACCTTGACGAAATCGCCGAAGCTATATCCGCCGGGTCCGACGACGAGCATATTCACCGGCGAGGAAACCGGTGTCATGAAGGCTGTCGATGCGGCAAGCGCGACAATCATGGCAAAGGGCCGCGGAGATTCACCAATGTCCTGGGCGATGGCCACGGCTATCGGCGCCATCAGGACTGCCGTGGCGGTATTTGAAATGAAAAGACCGAGGAGAGCAGTGATCGCAAAGAGGGCGGCAAGGATTAGATATGGAGAATGTGCACCAACAATATCGATCACCGCTCCGGCTATAAGATCGATACCTCCTGTCCGCTGTAGGGCAAGCGAGAATGGCAGCATGCCAACGATCAAGACCAGCGTTTTCCAGGAGATCGATGCATAGGCGCTGTTGAAATTGACGCAACCGAGCAATCCCATCAACAGACAACCGATCAGCGCGGCGTGAACATTCGGTACGACACCGGTGATCATCAGGAGGACCGTAAGGCCGAGTACTGCGAGCGCACGCCGTGCGCGTCCCGGAGCCGGCAGTACCGCCTCGAAGTCCGAGGGAATATTAAGCACGACCATGTCGGCTGTATTGTTGCGCAGATCGCTTATGTCTGACCAGAAGCCGACCAACAATAGCGTATCGCCCTGCTTGAGCTTCTCGACCAGCAGGTGATCTGTCACAACTTGAGTGCCATGTCTCAGCCCAATCGCGGTGAGACCGTATTCCGAGCGCAATTGAGCTTCCGGAATTGTCTGGCCAAGCAGGCTGGACTCGGCCGGCAGGATGACCTCGACCATGCCGATCTCCTGAGACCGATCATTGAAATAATCGTTTCCTTGCTGGAGCGGGCGAACCTCTAGAGAATAGGTTTGGCAAAGCGCCTCGAAAGGGGTTTCCGATCCGTTCACATCTGCAAGTAGCGTATCTCCCGCTTCGATCCGGGTGTGTGGCATGGGGCGGAGCACTTCCGCGGACAGCCCCGAGCCACGCTCGATCGCGAGCAGATTTACTCCGGCGCGGCGCAGTTGCAGTTCATCGAGCCGCTTGCCAACCATTGCCGAATGTTCGGTGACAAGGAAACGTCGCTCGCGGGCAGCAAGATTATAGCGCTCGATCCAGTCACCCAAAGTGAATCGATGTGGCGATTTTCCGGCGTCCGTCGCCTGTGCTGTCAGCGTTTTTCGGGCGACCAGCATATAGACGATACCGAGGGCGAGCACGGGTAGTCCAAAGGGGGTAAAGCTGAAAAAGCTGAACGCCTCTATGCCATGGCGGGACAACTCGGCATTGACGATAAGATTGGGTGCGGTCGCAATGAGGGTCATCATGCCGCTGATAAGAGCCGCAACACTGAGGGGCATCATCAACCGCCCGGGAGGCAGACTACGGTTTTGCGAAATGCGCAGTACGACGGGGATGAAAATGGCAACCACCGCCGTCGAACTCATAAAGGCGCCCAGGCCCGCGACCGCGACCATCAAAAGGGCCAACAATCGGCTTTCGCTGGCGCCGGCTTTGGCGTCCAGCCAGTCGCCCACTTGCCTTGCGACGCCTGTTCGCACTAGGCCCTCGCCTATGACGAACAGAGCCGCAATAAGGATTACAGAAGAATCACTAAAACCCGCCAGCGCTTCGTTCATTGTGATGACGCCCGTAAACGGCATTGCGACGAGCATCAACAAGCCGACGGCATCGAAGCGCGGCTTGTTGATCGCGAACATGGTTACCGCCGTCAGAAGCAGAAACAGGACGAGCGCGAGCTGATAGTTCATTTATGTCCTTGAGATGAAACGGAGCGAAGACAGAAGATTTGCCTTCAAACGTAGGCAATGTCGGGAAAATTCAACTCCATATCTCCGCAGTTTGCGGAGTCTCCGGGGTGCCAACGTAGCAAATGTTGGCAACGCCGCCAGTCTGTTACAGTTTACTCAAAACAGAGCCAACTTGATGCGAAGCATAGATGACTGGAATTCTTGTTTCCGTGCGGCGACACAAAATGCATCTTACAGCCAACATAAAAGCACAACACGCTAGTCCTTGAACGGATATTCGAGCCTAGTCTATAGAATTCGAATGTGCTAATTCTAAAGACAGGTGGACATTCCACAATTCCGGTTTCGCGACTTTCACCGACCTTTCGAGATCCTGTTGTCTTGTTCAGCCGGAGTATTTGTTTTCATGCCGTAAATCGATGAATATTTGTGGGAGGGGACAATGCGAGAACGTGCATCTTCTCTAAGGACAAGGCGGCGCGGGAGACGTCAACTCTTGTCCGGACTATCGATATCAAGCGTTGTCTGCGCCAGTCTTTTCGCCGGGATTGCCGTTGCGCAGGCGCCAACCGAAGAGCAGAAAAGCGCGATCAGATCAGCCTGCCGGTCCGATTTCATCGCACAATGCTCCGGCGTGCAGCCGGGCGGCATGGAGGCGCTGCAATGCCTGCAGCAGCATGATTCCACTCTTTCTGCTGCCTGCCGCAAGGCGGTCTCCGCTATCACCGTCAAGCCGAAATCGACATCCGCCGAGCCAACCCAAACGGCGCCCGCTACAACGGGGACGGCAACGCCCGCGCCGGCGAGCGGCGCCCAGACGGCGGCTCAACCGACCGAAGCGCAACGCAGTGCCGTTAAATCGGCCTGCAGGTCCGACTTCATGGCGCAATGCTCCGGCGTGACTCCAGGTGGTGCAGCGGCACTTTCCTGCCTACAGCAGCACAGTGCTCGCCTGTCGGCGCCCTGCCAGCAGGCCGTTGCGGCATTGGGTGCGTCAGGTGCTCCCGCTGTAGGCGGAGGTTCTGCCACTGCTGCGGCACCGGTGCCGACCAAGCCGGCGGCAATGCCTGACTTTTCTCCGCGTGAAGAATTGATGATCGCGCGGGAAGCCTGCGGGCCGGATTTCCGGGCTTTTTGCCGGGCGGTGCCTGTCGGCGGGGGCCGCGTGATTTCGTGCCTGCGGGACAATCTGCAGCGCGTGTCGCCGGCGTGCCATCGGGTACTGAGCTCCGGACTATAGAGGCCTGCTCTCCTTCATTTTCGACGTTCGTTGGGAACGCCTAAGCCTCCGGGCGAGGCGATTTCCATGACGGTAAAGGAGGATGACCGTCGGGCGGCCATCCATTTTTCGCATCGAAATCCCAGCATCGATGAATTCAATGACGACACAAGTGAAAGGCAATTGCCATGTCATCGACTTCTCATCTATCGCGATTGAAACGAATACTAACCTATTCCGTGATTGCCGCCGGCCTTGTCCTGCCGACGCCTGCGTGGGCGGATGATGCTAAAGACCTTCTTAAGGCCATGTCCGATTTTCTGGTGGCGCAGAAGACAATATCCTTCAACTATCAATCTTCGCTCGAGGCTGTGACGCCGGACTTCGAAAAGCTGCAGTTCGTAAGCTCGGGTACGGCCAACATCACGAGACCCGACAAATTGCGTGTCACAAGAACCGGAGGTTTTGCCGATATCGACGTCAGTTTCGACGGTTCGACGCTGACAGTGCATGGGAAGAACCTCGATGCTTATGCAAAGATCGACGGCAAGGGCTCGCTCGACGATCTGATCGACAGGCTTGCCGATGCGGGCGCGGAAGCGCCTGGTGCGGATCTTCTGTCGTCGCATGTCTACGATATCCTGATGTCTGACGTGACTGAGGCCAAGCATATCTCCAGCGCCTTCGTCGACGGGGTGGAATGCGAATATCTGACCTTCCGGACACCGGAACTCGACTGGCAGATCTGGATACAGACCGGGTCGCAGCCGATACCGCGGCGCTATGTGATTACCAGCAAGCATGTCGTCCAGGCGCCGCAATACACGCTTGAGATCAGCGACTTCAAAAGCGGAGCGGAGGTTGCCGCCACCTCCTACAACATCGAGATCCCGGCCAATGCCAAGACCGTCGATTTGAGCGAACTCCAGTCGATCGATGAGCTTCCCGCGCCCGTTGCCGATACAGGAGAGATGAAATGACTTTCAGCAAGCTCGCATTTGCCCTCGCCCTTGCCGGCGCGATGACCTTCACCGATTTTCGCATTGAGGGACAAGGTCCGCTGCCGTTCGCGATCGGCTTTGCCACTCCGGCGGGTGCCGTCATCGGTCGGCCTTTGACACCGCTATCCTATGCCGGTGTTGCCCGCAGGACGACGCGCCGGGTTGTCCGTCGAACGGCGACGACGATCCCCGTGCTGCCTCCGGGCTGCATCTATGGTCCCTATTACGGCGGCTATTACTATCGCTGCGGTGGATTGTATTACGCCAAGAGCGGCGGCGTTTATGTGCAGGTGATCGTACAATAGGCCGTTTGCAGGCCTATTGCGCTGCCATCTCCGCATCGGCTTCCGCCGGAGTTTTACTGCGGCGCTTTCGGAATTCTTCGAAGCGCTGCAGCACGACGTAGAAAGACGGGACAAAAAGCACGGCAAGGCAGGTTGATGCGATCATGCCGCTGAAGACCGATATCCCGATCGACTTGCGGGCGGAGGCGCCCGCACCCGTTGCCAGCACGAGCGGCAGCACCCCTAGAATGAAAGCAAATGATGTCATGAGGATCGGACGGAAGCGCAGGCGTGCCGCCTCGACCGCCGCGTCCAGTATCTCCATGCCCTCCGCCCGTTTTTCCCGCGCATATTCGACGATGAGGATAGCATTCTTCGATGCCAGAGCGATCAGAAGGATCAGGCCGATCTGGGTGTAGAGGTTGTTGGCAACGCCAGCCGCCATTAGCGCTCCGACCGTGCCGAGGAGAGCGAGCGGCACGGCGAGCAGCACCGCAAATGGCAGAATCCAGCTTTCATATTGTCCTGCCAGCACGAAGTAGACGAGCAGCATGGCGAGGGCGAAAATGTAATAGATCTGACCGCCGACTGCTTTCTCCTGATAGGAAAGCGCGGTCCATTCGTAGCCGGTGCCGGGCGGCAAGGTGTGGTTGGCGATCTGCTCCATGACATCGAGCGCCTGACCGGAACTGAAGCCGGTGGCCGGTCCGCCGACAATCGTTGCCGATGGATAGAGGTTGTAGAGGCTGATCAGCGAGGGGCCCTGCATCGGCGTGACATCGACGACGGTTCCGAGCGGCACCATGGTGCCATCGCCGGCCTTGACCTTCAGATTGCGGATATCGTTGGGACTGACGCGAAATTCGGAGGAGGCTTGTGCATAGACCTGGAATGTGCGGCCGAACTTGTTGAATTGCGTTACATAGCTCGATCCTACATAGCCCGAGAGCGCCGAGAAAACCTGACCAACGGTAACGCCCAGCGTTTCAGCCTTGATGCGGTTGACGGAGACTTCGAACTGCGGAACGTTCGAGCGGAACGGCGTGCTCAGCCTCTGCAGCGATGACTGGGCTTCGCCATTTTTCACGATCGTGTCGGAGAGAGCCTGCAGCAAAGCGTAGTCGGAAACGCCGTTCTTGAGTTCCACCTGCATCGTGAAGCCGCTGGCATTACCAACGCCCTGGATTGGGGGCGGTACGATGACCAGGGTTTTTGCGACCAGTATGCTTTCGAGGGCGCCATTCAGATGCTGGTAGATGGAAAGCAGATCCTGCCCCTTTTCCTTGAGGCGTTCGTCCCAGTCTTTCAGCACCACATAGGCGACGCCGGCATTCTGCAGACTGGCATTGTTGTCGAGAACGGACATGCCGCTGATCGTCAGCACCTGATCGACACCAGGCGTCTCCTCGGCAATCTTTCCGACCTGCGCCAACACTGCATCAGTGCGTTCCTTCGCTGCGCCATCAGGCAGCTGGGCATTGATCAGGACGTAGCCCTGATCCTCGATCGGCAGGAAGGCGGTCGGCACCCGGCTGAGCCCCCAGACGGCAACGCCCATCAGCGCCAGCGCCAGGATGACCATGACGACGCTATGATGGACCATCGCGTTGATCAGCCTGACGTAACCGCGTTCACAGCGATCGTAGATGCTATTGAAGCTACGATAGAAGAAGTTGCGTTTTTCAGGCGGCACCGGCGTTCGTAGCCAGAGAGCGCATTGTGTCGGTTTCAGCGTGACGGCATTGATGGCGCTGATCAGTGCCGTTGCCGCGATGACGAGCGCGAACTGCCGGTAAAGCTGGCCGGTCAGTCCCGGCAGAAAGGCGGCAGGAATGAAAACGGCCATCAGCACCAGCGTGATGCCGATCACCGGGCCGAGCAGTTCGTCCATCGCTTTTTCGGCAGCCTTGCGACCAGACATGCCGGCTTCGATGTGTCGCGCCACCCCTTCCACAATGACGATCGCATCGTCGACGACGATCCCGATCGCGAGAACGATCGCAAACAGCGTCGACAGATTGACGGTAAAGCCCATCGCCGCCATGGCGGCAAAAGCCCCGATGATGGTGACGGGAACGGTCGTCGCCGGCACGAGCATCGCCCGCCAGTCCTGCAGGAAAGCGAGGATGACGATGAGAACGAGGATGCCTGCCTCGATGAGCGTAACGTAGACTTCGTTGATCGACGCTTTGACAAATTTCGTCGTATCGAAGGGAACGTGATATTCGAGACCTTGCGGAAAGCTCTTCGACAGTTCCGCCATCTTGGCGTTGACTGCCTCGGCCACCGCGATGGCGTTTGCTTCCGGTAGCTGGAAAATGCCGATGCCGGCTGCCGGACGGCCATTCTGCATGAAGGACTGGCTGTATGTTTGCGCGCCCAGCTCGACACGGCCGATATCGCGGATTCGCGTTACGCGGCCGCCGTCCAAACCATCGACTTTGACGATGATGTTCTCGTAATCGGCGGCATCATTCAGCCGGCCATTGACATTGAGCGTGTATTGGAAGGTCTGTCCCGCCGGGACTGGCGGAATGCCGATCTGGCCGGCCGTCACTTCCTGGCTCTGCTGCTGCACCACATTGACGATATCTTGAGGTGTCAGCCCGCGGGCCTGCAGCAGGTTCGGATCCATCCAGATGCGCATGGCATATTGGCCGGCGCCGAACACCGTGACGTTACCGACGCCCGGCAGGCGGGCAAGCTCGTTCTGCAGATTGATGACCGCATAGTTGGAGAGGAACAGGCTGTCATAGCGGCTGTCGGGCGAGGTCAGGCTGACGAAGCCGAGGATCGCCGTCGATTTCTTCTGGGTCGTCACGCCCTGAACCTGCACCGCCTGCGGCAACGACGACATGGCGATGGCAACGCGGTTTTGTACCAGTACCTGCGCCTGGTCGGGATCCGTGCCGATCGCAAAGGTCACGGTCAGGGAATAGGTGCCGTCGCTCGCGCTCGTCGACTGCATGTAGAGCATGTCCTGAACGCCGTTGACCTGCTGCTCGATCGGCAAGGCGACCGTATCGACAAGCGTTTTGGCACTGGCCCCGGGAAAGCGGGTCGTGACCTGCACGGTTGGCGGAACGACATTCGGATATTGCGCCACAGGCAGTTGGAAGAGAGCCACCGCGCCGATGAGAACAAAGACCAATGCCAGAACATTGGCGAGCACTGGCCGTTCGATGAAAAAGCGCGATATCATGCTGTTGTCCTTGGACGTTCAGATGAAGCGTGGCGGCGGATTTTATTGCGTCGTGGTGGCCTTCGCATCGGCGCCGGCTTCCGCCGACTGCACATTCATGTCGATCTTTTGAGGCGCAACCTTGCTGCCGGGGATGGCCTGCTGAATGCCCTGGACGACAACCAGGTCCGACGGATCGATGCCGGATTCTATGACGCGGAGCGCGCCTTCCCGCTGACCTGTCTTGACCTGTTTCTGCTCGACCATATCGTCCTTGCCGAGGACGAGCAGATAGCTGCCGAGCTGGTTGGTGGCGATCGCATCGTCGCGCACGAGCAAAGCCTTATCGCTCTGGCCGATGGGCACGCGCACGCGCACGAAGAGGCCTGGCAGCATTGCTTTGTCCTTGTTTTCGAACAGAGCCCGCACCTGCAGGGTGCCGGTCGATGCATCGAGCTGGGGCGAGACGTAATCGAGATGTCCCTTGTGTGGATAGCCTTCTTCCGATTGCAGGCCGAGCTCGGCGGGAATGCTCGGAAGGTCCGTCTGCTTGAATGTGCGTCCCTGCTTCCTCAGCATATCCTTGATCAGCAGCACCTGGGATTCGCTGACGTTGAAATAGGCATAGATCGGATCTGTCTGAACGATGCTGGCAAGCTTGGTTGGGCCTGAGACGCCGACGAGCGTACCGATATCGACGAGGTGGTTGGTCACAGTACCGTCAAAGGGCGCAAGCACTTCGGTGTAGCCGAGATTGATCGTCGCGAGCTCGAGATTGGCCTGGGCGTTGAGGATGGCGGCGTTCGCTTCGTCGAGCGTCGCCTTGGCGCTATCGACGGCAGTCTGCGTGGTGACCTGCTGTTTGAGGAGGTTCAACTGGCGGTCATATTCCTGCTTGGCCCCGACCTGAGAGGCCTGTTGCGAAGCGAGCGATGCCTTCGCCTGATCGAGTTGTGCCTGGTAGGTATCGCGTTCGATGCCGAAGAGCTTGGTGCCCTTCGTCACCGATGTGCCGTCCTGATAATCGATCGATTGAAGGTAGCCCTGGACACGCGCTTCGATATCGACGGAATTGAGTGGGGCGGTGTTGCCCGTCAGCTCGAAATAAAGAGTTATGGGCTGTTGCACAGGCTCGGCGACGTGAACGGCGGGTGGCGGAGGCGGAACGTAGGTGTTGCTGCTTCCATCGCAGGCGGCGAGTGCGGCCATGCCGATGAGGGTTACAAAAATCTGCTGGCCCCGATGCAATCCCTCACGCATTCCTGTTGCCCCGACAATTTACGTGTCCCGGTCTTATGCGTGCCTCGGCGGCGCCCCTCAAAGTTCGCCGGATCTTCAGGCATGCGCTACTATGCCGCGGGATGTTTCGAAATTGCAATAGCTTCCGGTAAGCAATTTAGCTGCGCCTAAACAAATCATGGCCGCTTGGTACCGGCAAGGCTAAGCCTCGGCTTCTTTTGACGAAATGGCCGCCAGCAGGCGAGACGGGCGTTGTGCTCATTGTTGGGTAATGAGCAGCACGTAGGCGATGAACAGCACCAGGTGAACTGCACCCTGCATGAGATTGGTGCGGCCGCTTGAGAAGGTGATGATGCTGACGGCGAGCGTCAGCAGGAACATGACCAGATCTGGCCCCTGAAGGCCGAGCGTGACCGGATGCCCGTAGAGGTGGCTGATCGCCAGCATTGCCGGCACGGTCAGACCGATCGTCGACAAGACGGAGCCGAGAAAGATATTGATGGCGCGCTGGAGATGGTCGGCGATGGAGGCGCGCACGGCGCTGATTGCCTCGGGCGTTGCAACAAGAATCGCCATGACCACGCCCCCGAATGCAGCGGGCGCATGCAAGGTTTCGATTACGTAGTCGATCGGCCTTGCAAGCTGTTCGACCAGGAAGGCAACCGGTCCCATGAAGGCCAGCAGCATCACCGCGTGATACCATACCGGTCGATGGTGGCTGATGACGACGGTATGGGTTTCATGATGATCGCTGTCGTCGGCGAAGTAGCGATGATGCCGTCCGGCCTGCAGCAGCAGAAAGATGCAGTAAAGACCGATCGAGACGACACCGAGGAACATCTGTCTTGGAGCCGAGGGATGCGGGTCGTCCGGGCCGGCGAGGAACGTGGGCATGACCAGGCTCAGGGTCGCCAGCGGAACGATAACGCCGAGATAGGCATTGGCACCGTGCAGGTTGTGCTGCTGATCCTCGCGCCGCCATGCGCCAAAGAGCAGGGACAGCCCCACCATGCCATTCAGGATGATCATGACCACGGCAAACAATGTGTCGCGAGCAAGTGTCGGATTATTTTCTCCATGCAGCATGACGGCCGAAATCGCCATCACCTCGATCGAGGTGATGGCAAGGGTCAGGATGAGGGTTCCGTAAGGCTCCTGAAGCTGCTCCCCCAGATGATCGGCGTGGCGAACGACCGACAAGGCAGAGCCCAGCACCACGGCAAAGAGCCACAGAAAAATGAGAGCGAACCAAAGCGGCTCAGAAAGCCGGCTAAATATTTGCTCCGGGAAAACGAGGAAAGCCAGGCTGGTCGCGAAACTGACGCCGAGAAACCATTCCTCGCGTGCAAGGCCCGCTACGCCCGAGGTGCGTATTGTGGAACCGTCAGTCATCGAGACCACCATGGGTCACGAAATACCGTCGCGCTACGACCGTTGCCACTTCCCCCTCCGCTCCCCTCCGCCCTATCCGACCGAGCAGGGCGGTTTGAAGGCGGTTAAGGGCGATTGTCTCACGCAGAAGGGTATTCCGCCTATCTAAAAATCATCACGCCGTGTGTGATCCGCGATCAATGATATTTCCGCTTCTCCCGCCCCAGAATTTCCGGCGCATTGAGGCCGGCAATCGGCCTCGAGAGGTCGGCGGGGATGTCGCCGGCAAGCTGGAGGTCCAGGTAGCGGGCGCAGCAGACGCGGAGGAACGAGGTGAAGTTGCCGAGATCATGGCCGGCATCGATCGACTCGTGGTGCAGCTTGGTGATCAGCTGGACCACGTTCATGCCGTCGCGGGCGGCAATTTCCTCTAGCTTCGACCAAAAGAAATTCTCCAGCCGCACACTGGTGACCATGCCATCGATACGCAGCGACCGGGTGGTGCTTTCCCAGAGCCGCGCATCGGCTTTGATGAACAGTTCACACATCACGTTCCTCCCGCCGGTCCATTTAAAGCGTGTCGCGATCCTTCGGATTCGTTTGCCACGCTTTAAGGCTTTGATTTTGCATGTCGGTATCGCAGAACCGCTGCGTACTTTGGCGCGACATGCTTTAGGCGGCATTGGTCTCCAGAACCGTTGCCGCATCGAGCACCGTCATGAACTGGCGCAGCCACGAAGGATGGGCTGGCCAGGCCGGTGCAGTGACGAGATTGCCATCGGAAACCGCATCGCTGATCGGGATATCGGCATAGGTGCCGCCGGCAAGCTCGACTTCGGGACGGCAGGCGGGATAGGCCGAGCAGGTGCGGCCCTTGAGAACGTCGGCGGCGGCCAGAAGCTGGGCCCCGTGGCAGATCGCGGCAACCGGCTTGTTGGCATCAAAGAAATGCCTGACAGTCTTGATGACATCGGGGTTGAGGCGAAGATATTCCGGTGCGCGGCCACCGGGGATGACGAGCGCATCGTAATCTTCGGCGCGCACGCTTTCGAACGTGGCGTTCAGCGCGAAGTTATGACCGCGCTTTTCCGAATAGGTTTGGTCGCCCTCGAAATCATGGATGGCGGTGGCGACCGTCTGGCCGGCAGTCTTGCCGGGGCAGACGGCATGGACCGTATAGCCGCAGGCAAGCAGCGTCTGGAACGGCACCATGGTCTCGTAATCTTCAGTGAAATCGCCTGTGATCATCAGGATCTTGCTCGCTGGCATGTCTTCCTCCCGTAAAAACCAACAGATGGACTTTAACAAAGGATCGCGGCCGCGGGTAATATAGGAATACTACACGGGGCTTCCTAATCAGGTCGTCTCGCGTGCCCTGACATCGGGAATCGCGCAGGCCTCGCCGCCGCCGAACATGCGCGAACGGGTGAGGAAGCGCTTCTCACGGCCATTATCGAGCGAGAACATGCCGCCGCGGCCGGGCACGACATCGATGATGAGCTGCGTGTGTTTCCAGGCCTCGAACTGGCTGGCGCTGATATAGACTGGCACGCCGCCGATCTCGCCGAGCTTCACATCCTGATCGCCGACGATGAAATCGTCCGTCGGATAACACATGGGTGAAGAGCCGTCGCAGCAGCCGCCGGACTGATGGAAGAGGATTTTGGGATAATCCTGCTGGATTTCCCTGATGAGGTCGAGCGCTGCATCGGTGGCGAGCACACGTGGTTCGCCATTGGCCGTCTGTTCCATGATTGCCTCCTCCAAGACAATGTCTCCTCCCCACGAAGGGAGGAGACTTGATAGTAGAACAATTGGATGGCTCTCAGAAGAAGCCGAGCTTCTTCGGGCTATAGCTGACCAGCATGTTCTTGGTCTGCTGGTAGTGGTCGAGCATCATCTTGTGTGTTTCGCGACCAATGCCGGACTGCTTGTAGCCGCCGAAGGCCGCATGGGCCGGATAGGCGTGGTAGCAATTGGTCCAGACGCGGCCGGCCTGGATTTCCCGGCCGAAGCGATAGGCGCGGTTGGCATCGCGTGTCCAGATACCGGCGCCGAGGCCGTAAAGCGTATCATTGGCGATCTCGAGCGCTTCCTTCTCATCCTTGAAGGTGGTGACCGAGACGACCGGCCCGAATATCTCTTCCTGGAATACGCGCATCTTGTTGTGGCCCTTGAAGATGGTCGGTTTGACGTAATAGCCGTCAGACAATTCGCCGCCGAGATCGTTGCGTGAGCCGCCGGCAAGCACCTGTGCGCCTTCCTGCTTGCCGATATCGAGGTAGGCGAGGATCTTCTCCATCTGCTCGGTCGAGGCCTGGGCGCCGATCATCGTTGCCGGGTCGAGAGGGTTGCCCTGCTTGATGGCTTCGACCCGTTTGACGGCCCGTTCCATGAAGCGGTCATAGATTGATTCCTGGATGAGAGCGCGGCTCGGGCAGGTGCAGACCTCGCCCTGGTTCAGCGCGAACATGGCGAAACCTTCGAGCGCCTTGTCGAAGAAATCATCGCCTTCGGCTGCCACATCGGCAAAGAAGATGTTGGGCGACTTGCCACCGAGTTCCAGTGTGACCGGAATGAGGTTCTGGCTGGCATATTGCATGATGAGGCGGCCTGTCGTGGTCTCGCCGGTGAAGGCGATCTTGGCGATGCGCGGGCTGGAGGCGAGTGGCTTGCCGGCTTCGAGACCAAAACCGTTGACGATATTGAGCACGCCGGGCGGAAGCAGGTCGCCAACGATTTCTGCCCAGAGAAGCAGGGAGGCGGGAGTCTGTTCGGCTGGCTTGATGACGACGCAGTTGCCGGCGGCCAGGGCCGGCGCAAGCTTCCAGGCGGCCATCAGAATCGGGAAGTTCCAGGGAATGATCTGCCCGACGACGCCGAGTGGCTCATGGAAGTGGTAGGCGACCGTATCATGATCGATTTCGCCGATCGTGCCTTCCTGGGCACGGATGCAGGAAGCGAAATAGCGGAAGTGGTCGATGGCGAGCGGAATGTCGGCTGCCATGGTTTCGCGGATCGGCTTGCCATTGTCCCAGGTTTCGGCCTGGGCCAGAAGCTCCAGCTTGTCTTCCATACGCTGGGCGATCTTCATAAGGATGTTGGAGCGCTCGGTGGTGGACGTCCGGCCCCATTTTTCCTTCGCGGCATGGGCGGCATCGAGCGCGGCATTGATGTCTTTTTCATCGGAGCGCGGGATTTCGCAGAGCTTGCCGCCAGTGACGGGCGTGACGTTGTCGAAATATTTGCCGCCGATCGGCTCGCGCCACTCGCCACCGATATAGTTGCCGTATTTCAGTTTGAACGGCGACTCGACGATTTTTTGATGAAGCATGTCATCCTCCCTTGATGAACAGGTTCCGGATCGAACCAGTGGGAGAAATCTGTGCCGCTTTTACCCGGGGCAACAGGGTCGCTAGCCAATACCGCAGTGCACAGTGTCGCAGACTTGCGACAGGTTTCGGCACCACCATGAAATCGTGATCGAACCTCTCGCCCTGTCTCAGTGCAGGTCGAGCTTCTTCATCTTCCGGTGAAGCGTGGCACGGCTGATGCCGAGGGCTGTGGCGGCCTGAGAGACATTGCCATGGGTGCGGGACAGCGCTCGCAGGAGAGCAGCCCTTTCCGCCTCGGCCATTTCCTCTTCCTGCGAGACGCGGCCTTCCTGCAGCGCATCGGAGGCAGGAAGCCCGGCGGCGATGCGTATGTCATCCAACTTGAGGGCGAGACGGGCGGCGCGCGTGGCGCCGAGGATGAGATCGTGCCGGTCAACGGCCAGCAGGGCGTTGGCGGAATTGGCGCCGGCCGGGACCATGACGAAGCGGGCGCCGGCAAACGCAGAACGGAACAGATTGAGCTCGATGCGCATCGCTGCATCCCGTACGGCCTGCGAGAGAATGGTGAGCGTCATCTCGTTGACATCATCGCGGCAGGTGGAAATGTCGAGGGCGGCGGCAAGAAGCCCGCGGTGATCGCGGATCGGCGCGGTGGTGCAGCTCAGCTTGATATTGGAGCAGAAGAAGTGTTGGTCGCGGAAGACGGCAACGGAACGCTCATCGGCGAGGGCCGTGCCGATGCCGTTCGTGCCGATGCTGGCTTCAGTCCAGACCGAGCCTGTCCAGAGACCGAGATCCTGGAATTCCTTATCATTGCCGACAGCGCCGCGGCGCTCCAGCGCGATGCCGTTACGATCCGTTAAAAGCAGGCAGCAGCCGGCCTTGCCGACGGTCATGAAGAGACGGTCGAGTTCCTCGCGAGCATCCGCCATCAATTGTTCTGATTGTTCCCGCGCAAGGCGGAATTCCTGCTCCGTGAGACGCAGAGGTGCGCGTTTTTCTTCCGGCGCAAGCTGATACATGGTCATGCATCGGCGCCACGAAGCCACGATCGGCGAACTGGCCGCAGCAGAGTTTTGCTGGGCGCACGTATAGACATGCTCCGCATGTGCGGATTGTTCGTGCATAAGGCTCCTCCCACGGAACTTGCGCATATTCTGATGTAAACGCGGCGGCTTTGCAATCAGCCGGCGGGACTGCGGATTGTATGGATTGAATTTGCCTGATGATGGGTGTCGCATATCTGAGACAGTTAAACACTGCGGTTCACACGTCGTGATCGCGATAATATGACCGTAGGCAAAAGTGAAAACCGAAAGCCGGAAATAATCGCCGGCTGCCTTCATTTTCGGCTGAGCCAACTTTCGATGCCTTTTGCCGCGGCACGGCCCGTGGCGAAACAGGCTGTGAGCAGATAACCGCCTGTCGGCGCTTCCCAATTCAGCATCTCTCCGGCTGCAAAGACGCCGGGCAGATGTTTTAGCATGTAGTGTTCGTCGATGTCGCTCCAGGCGATGCCGCCGGCAGACGAGATGGCCTCGGCGATCGGACGCGGACGCAGAAGCGGAATCGGCAGAGCCTTGATGGCGGCGGCGAGCTTCTGCGGGTCGTTGCGATCGGTCTCCAGCGTCAGTTCGCGCAGGAGCGCAGCTTTCACGCCGTCGAGGCCTGCGCCTTTGCGCAGACGGTTAGAGAAGCTCGATTTCGCATCCTGGCGGGCAAGATCGCGGGAAAGACGTTCGAGCGTGCGGCCGGGGGCGAGGTCGAGCGTCAAAGGCGCCTTGCCTTCGCCACGTAGTTGATCGCGCAGAGCGGCTGCATGCGCATAGACGAGGCTGCCCTCGATGCCGTGCCTGGTGATGACGAATTCGCCGGGAAATGTGCCCGCGGAGGAGGTTGCCGTGACGGATTTCAGCGGTTCGCCGGCAAAACGCTCACGGAAGGGATCGCTCCAGTCGACGTCGAAGCCACAATTGGCTGGCTGGAATGGAGCGATTTTAATACCACGTTCGGTAAGCAGCGGCAGCCAGGCCGCATCGGAGCCAAGGCGAGGGTAGCTTGCGCCGCCAAGCGCAAGCAGCGTGGCATCGCAGGAGATCGTCTTGCGTCCGCCGATCGTTTCGAAACTATGCCCGCCCTCAACAAAGCCGATCCAGCGATGGCGGGTGAAGAAGCTGACGCCGTGTTGCTCCAGCCGGGAAAGCCAGGCGCGCAGAAGCGGCGAGGCTTTCATGACCTTGGGGAAGACTCTGCCGGAGGAGCCGACGAAGGTTTCCGTGCCGAGGCCGGCTGCCCACGCGCGGATATCGGCCGGGGTGAAGGCGTTGAGGGCTTGCCGGAGACTGACATTGGCGTCGCCGAAGCGGGTGGCGAAACGGTCGTAGTCTTCCGAATGGGTGATGTTGAGACCCGACTTGCCGGCGAGCAGGAACTTCCGGGCGAAGGTCGGCATCGCGTCATAGACGGCGACGGCATGACCGCTCTCCGATAATATTTCGGCGGCCGACAAACCTGCGGGACCGCCGCCGATGATCGCGATTGTTTTCTGCTTCATTGCGCCTTCTTGGCGTGGCCGATGATCCGGCGCAAGTCTCAGTGATGCGGATGCACGCACTTGCCGTGGTCGGCGAGCACCTCGATGACCCGGCACTGATCGACTCGGCCATGGCCGCACCCCTCCACCATCTGTTCGAGTTCCGCCTTGAGCGCATTCAGACTGCGGATACGCTGTTCGACTTCGATCAGGCGCGCCTTGGCGATGGCGTCGGCGGAGGCGCAGGACTGGTGCGGATCGTCCTGCAGCTGAAGCAAGGTGCGGATCGCATCGATCTCGAAACCGAGCTCGCGGGCGTGGCGGATGAAGGCGAGGCGATTGAGGTCTGATGGTTCGTACGAGCGCTGGTTGCCCTCGCTGCGATTTGGCGCGGATAGGAGGCCAATACCTTCATAATAGCGGATCGTCGGCACCTTGACGCCGCTCTGACGGGCGGCTTCACCAATGGTGATCTTTTTCATGATTTTCCTCTTGTACCTCTAGTCGCTAGAGGATGTAGGAAGGATGCAGCCTACAAGCAAGGATTTAGATCATGAGTGAAGCATCACAGGCGCGGTACAGGCTCGGGGGCATGGATTGCGCTGCCTGCGCAACGAAAATCGATACGGTCGTAAGGCGTATGGATGGCGTCGAGGATGTCTCTGTTTCGGTGACGGCGGGCACGATGACGGTGCACCACAACGGCAGCAGCGATCTCAAGGCGATTGAGAGGAAGGTGACCGGCCTCGGATATTCCGTCGCTCCGCTCATGGGCAAGGCGCCCGCTCAGGAACCAAAGGAGAATCACGATCACGCGCATCATGATCACGATCATGACCATGCCGGACATGAACATCATGATCACTCCCATGAGGGCCATGATCACGATCATGCCGGTCATGATCGTTCCGATCACGGGCATTTGCACGGTGCGGAGGAAGTCGCGGGACTGCACGGTCATGATCACGGGCCAATGACCGGTCCATGGTGGCAGAGCAAGAAGGGCCGGCTGACGATCTTCTCCGGCCTGGCGCTCGTTATAGCCTATGCTGTCGGCCATCTGGTGCCCGCGATCGCTTCCTATGCTTTCATCGCAGCCATGCTGGTCGGGCTAGTTCCGATTACGCGGCGTGCGATCATGGCAGCACTTGCCGGGATACCCTTTTCCATCGAAATGCTGATGACTATTGCCGCTGTCGGCGCCGTCATCATCAATGCCGGGGAAGAAGCAGCCACTGTTGTCTTCCTGTTCCTTGTCGGCGAATTGCTGGAGGGCGTCGCTGCCGGCAAGGCGCGCGCCAGCATTCAGTCGCTGACGACGCTGGTGCCGAAGAATGCGCTGCTTGAAACCGGCGGCGAGATGAAGGAGGTGCCGGCGGAGACGCTCGCGGTCGGCTCCGTCATTCTTGTACGGCCGGGAGACCGGATTTCTGCCGACGGCACAATTCTCTCCGGTGAAAGCGCTATCGACGAGGCTCCGGTGACGGGCGAAAGCACGCCGGTGCGCAAGGGTGCAGGCGAGACCGTTTTTGCCGGCACGGTCAATGGCGATGCAGCATTGCGTGTTCGCGTCACCGCCGCTGCCGAGGACAATACGATTGCCCGCGTCGTCAAGCTGGTCGAGGAAGCCCAGGAATCGAAGGCGCCGACCGAGCGCTTCATCGACCGGTTCTCGCGCTATTATACGCCGGGTGTCGTCGTTGTAGCGGCTCTGGTCGCGGTCCTGCCGCCGCTGCTGATGGGAGCGGCATGGGGCGAATGGATCTATAAGGGCCTTGCGATCCTGCTGATCGGCTGCCCTTGTGCTCTTGTTATCTCCACTCCGGCGGCGATTGCCGCTTCGCTTTCGGCGGGCGCGCGTCGCGGGTTGCTGATGAAGGGTGGGGCGGTTCTGGAATCGCTCGGCAAGGTGACGGCTGTCGCCTTCGACAAGACGGGCACGCTGACCGAAGGCAAGCCGCAGGTGACCGATATCATTGCCTATGGTCGCTCGGAGGCGCAGGTATTATCGCGCGCCGCGGTCCTGGAACAGGGCTCCAGCCACCCGCTGGCGCTTGCCATCCTCAATCGCGCCAAGGCCGATGGCGTGCCTGTGCCGCCGGCTTTCGAAGTCGAAGCGCTGCCCGGCAAGGGGATGACCGGGAAGGTGGGTGGCGAGGTGCTTGATCTTTTGTCGCCGCCGGCAGCGCGCGAGCGTGGGGCGCTGAATGCTGAGCAGGACGAGCAGGTCGCTGCGCTGAACGGCGTGGGCAAGAGTGTTTCGGTGTTGCTCGTCGATGGCGTCGCTGGCGGCTTGATCGCCATGCGCGACGAGCCGCGCGAGGATGCAAAAAGTGGTCTCGTGACGCTGAAGGCGGCCGGCGTGCGTGCCATCATGCTGACCGGCGACAACAAGCGTACGGCAGCCGCCGTTGCCGGCGATCTTGGTATCGACTGGCGTGGCGAGCTGCTGCCGCAGGACAAGCAGCGCATTGTCGGCGAATTAAAGAAGGAAGGGCTCTTCGTCGCCAAGGTCGGTGACGGCATCAACGATGCGCCGGCACTTGCAGCAGCCGATGTCGGCATCGCCATGGGCGGCGCTACCGATGTGGCGCTGGAAACAGCCGATGCAGCGGTGCTGCATGGGCGTGTAGGCGATGTGGCGCGCATGATCGAGCTTTCGAAGCGGACCATGCGCAATATCATGCAGAACATCAGCATGGCTCTCGGGCTGAAGGCGGTGTTCCTCATCACCACCATTGCCGGCATTACCGGCCTGTGGCCGGCGATTCTTGCGGATACGGGTGCAACCGTGCTGGTGACGATGAACGCACTCCGTCTGCTTCAGATAAAGACATAAAGATTTCTTTATATCATCTTGACGATCGGATACGGCACGTGCATGCTTGACGCATCGTGGTTCTCTGGATCTGCCGATCCGGGGCTAAGAGGGAATTCGGTGCGGCCATCGCCAAGACCGGAGCTGCCCCCGCAACTGTAAGCGGATAGACACCGTCCTTCGACGTCACTGGGAAGACGCCTGGGAAGACTGGACGATGTTGATGACCCGCGAGCCAGGAGACCTGCCGCGATTGATAACGTCCACGGGCGGGGTGTCCCGGTGCGCCGCTTTTGCGAGACAGCGCCCCGCGTCCGTCTGCTTTTGCGTCCGCCGCAGCCTTGCCCATAACCTTCGGGGTAAGGAAATGAGCATCAAGACTGCAAATCTCGGCTTTCCGAGGATCGGAAAGCACCGCGAACTGAAATTCGCTCTGGAAAGCTACTGGGCCGGCAAATCCGAGGCCAGTGCGCTTCTCGACGTCGCGAAGCAGCTACGGGCGGAAAATTGGGCCCTGCAGAAAAAGAGGGGGATCAAGATCATCCCCTCCAATGACTTCTCGCTTTATGATCATGTGCTCGATACGGCCGTCATGGTCGGCGCCATTCCTTCGGCCTATGGCTGGAAAGGCGGGCCTGTTTCACTCGATACCTATTTTGCCATGGCGCGCGGCTCGACCGGCGATGAGGCGCATGCCGATTGCGGCCATCAGCACCATCATGGCCATGGCGCGCCAGCGCTGGAAATGACGAAGTGGTTCGACACGAACTATCACTACATGGTGCCGGAACTTGGTCCCGATCAATCCTTCGCGCTGACGGCGAACAGGCCGCTCGATGCCTTTATCGAGGCGAAGACGCTTGGTATCCACACCCGGCCGGTCATTCTCGGTCCGGTCACTTTCCTGAAACTCGCCAAGGGAACCGAGGAAGGTTTTGTGCCGATCCGCCTGTTGGAACGCCTGTTGCCAGTCTATACGCGGGTGTTGGCGGAACTGAGTGCTGCAGGTGCCGATTGGGTGGAGATCGACGAGCCATGCCTCGTGCTCGATCTTTCAAGAGAAGAACAGGAAGCACTGCAGCATGTCTACTGCGCGCTGCATGAGCTTGTGCCGAACCTGAAGATCATGCTCGCCACCTATTTCGGCGAAATCGGCGACAACCTGCCGACGGCGCTTGCATTGCCGGTTGCCGGCCTGCACGTCGATCTCGTTCGCGCTCCGCAGCAGATCGATGCCTTTCTTAAGGCGCCCGCCGACCTGACGCTGTCGCTTGGCGTCATTGACGGACGCAATATCTGGAAGGCGGACTTGGCCGCGATCCTGAAAATAATCGAGCCGCTCCTTCAGCGTTTCGGCGCGGATCGGCTGCAGATTGCGCCATCCTGCTCGCTGCTGCATGTGCCGATCGATCTGGAATTGGAAACCGGACTGGATGAGGAGCTGAAGTCGTGGCTCGCTTTCGCCACCCAGAAGCTTGGCGAACTTGCAGTGCTCGGCGACGCCAGCAAGGCTTCTGAGGTGATCGCGGCGGCCTCGCAGGCCGTTGTTTCGCGTGCTGCATCCCCCCGTGTGCATGATCGGAAAGTCAGGCAGCGGGTCGGTGCGATCGACGAGGTGATGACGAGGCGGGCCAGCGCCTTTGCTGAGCGGACCGGCCTGCAGGAGCGCAAGCTTCGCCTGCCGCTCTTCCCGACGACGACGATCGGCTCCTTCCCGCAGACGTCGGATGTGCGCAAATCTCGCTCTGCATTCAACAAAGGCATCATCAGCGAGACGGAGTATGATGCCTTTCTGAAAAAGGAGACGAAGGCTGCGATCCGCTGGCAGGAGGAAATAGGCCTCGACGTGCTCGTCCACGGCGAGTTCGAACGCAATGACATGGTGCAGTATTTCGGCGAGCAGCTTTCCGGCTTCGCCTTCACGCAACATGCCTGGGTGCAGAGCTATGGCTCGCGCTATGTTCGCCCGCCGATCATCTTCGGCGATGTTTCTCGGCCGAAACCGATGACCGTGGAGTGGTGGCGTTACGCGCAGTCGCTGACGGAAAAGCCGGTCAAGGGTATGCTGACCGGTCCAGTGACGATCCTCAACTGGTCCTTCGTGCGCGACGATCTCTCCCGTGCGGATGTCAGCCGGCAGATTGCGCTGGCGATCCTCGATGAGGTGCTCGATCTCGAAAAGGCCGGTGCGGCGATGATCCAGATCGACGAGGCCGCGCTTCGTGAAGGCCTGCCGCTGCGCAAGGCGGACTGGAATGCCTATCTCGGCTGGGCGGTCGAAAGCTTCCACCTCTGCGCGTCCGGTGTTGCCGACGAAACGCAGATCCATACGCATATGTGCTACTCGGAGTTCAACCAGATCATCGATGCCATTGCGGCGATGGATGCGGATGTGATTTCCATCGAAACCTCTCGTTCCAAGATGGAATTGCTGGAAGCTTTCCGAAGCTACAAATACCCGAACGAGATCGGTCCAGGTGTCTATGATATCCATTCGCCGCGCGTTCCCGACGTCGACGAGATGACGGAGCTTTTGACGCTGGCGCGTGAATGGCTGACGGATGGGCAGCTCTGGATCAATCCCGATTGCGGCCTGAAGACCCGCAAATGGGATGAGGTGCGCCCGGCACTCGTCAACATGGTTGCCGCTGCCAAGGCGCTTCGGGCAGCCGCACCGATTCGGCGGTAGGAAAACGGAGGGCCGACAAGACTTCGGCTCTCCTTAATCCCCAAATGGCATTAGACATGGCTTGATTAATCCACTGTTAACCATGATCGGACCTTTATCTAGTACCTGACGCAAGGGAAGGCACAACAAGCCGTTGATCGTTCCTTCTCATTGGGCTACTACATATAGCGTTCAAGGTTCTCCTGATTCGCAAGGATTAGGGGCTAAGATGGGAATACGGTGCGTTTCGCCATGACGGCGCGACAAGGCCGGAGCTGCCCCCGCAACTGTAAGCGGCGAGCAACTGTCCGATTTCAGGTCACTGAGGCATGAAGCTTTGGGAAGACTGGGGCAGGGTGCTTCGACCCGCGAGTCAGGAGACCTGCCTTGAACAAAAAGTCCACGGGCGGGGTGTCCGGAAGGTCGCGTATTATGCAGGCGGATCAAATCCACGCTTGCAGCGCTGCCCCGGAATGCCCGATGAACACTTAGGGGTTGAAGTCATGTCGAGGGCATCAAAACCGCCGCCCGCGCAGATCCTGCATGGAAGGGTGTTCGGCGTGTAAAGCGCCAACTTTATCAGATCAATATCAAACGTTGCCTCGGACGCCGCAAGGCGCCCGATCCCAGTATTGCGTCCGTAATCCATTGATATCACGAGGGACATGATGAGCGTTACCGTTTACAGCAAGCCTGCCTGCGTTCAGTGCACAGCTACCTACCGCGCCCTCGACCGTCTGGGCGTAGACTATGAAATCATCGATATTTCCGAGGATGCAGACGCGCTCGATCGCGTGCGCGGCATGGGGTACATGCAAGTCCCGGTCGTCGTTGCCGGCGAGAGCCACTGGGCGGGTTTCCGTCCCGACATGATCAGCGCACTCTCCTGAATGGAGAAGAGCGATGGGCCTGATCGTCTATTATTCCAGCCGATCTGAAAATACCCATCGTTTCGTCGAGAAACTGGGACTGCGCGCGGCGCGCATTCCCCTCGGCGCTGAAAATATCCAAATCCGCGAGCCCTACGTGCTGATCTCGCCCACCTATTGCGGGGACGGCGGCAAGGGCGCTGTGCCCAAGCAGGTGATCCGTTTCCTCAACGATGCGGATAACCGCTCCAACATCCGCGGCGTGATTGCTGCGGGAAACAGCAATTTCGGCGAGACTTACGGGCTTGCCGGCGACGTGATCTCGCGGAAGTGTCAGGTGCCGTACCTCTATCGGTTCGAGCTTCTGGGCACTGCCGAGGATGTCGCCAATGTCAAAGACGGGATGGGACGATTTTGGACACGGGAACAAATCTGACGCGGGATGCGAGTGCAAAGCCGGTAAAGGCAATGGAAGCGCTGGATTATCATGCGCTGAACGCGATGCTGAACCTCTATGACGACGAGGGCAAGATCCAGCTCGACAAGGACCGCATGGCGGCCAAGCAGTATTTCCTGCAGCATGTGAACCAGAACACGGTGTTCTTCCATAACCTCCGGGAGAAGCTCGATTATCTGGTCACGGAAGGCTATTACGAGCAGGAAGTGCTCGACCAGTATTCCTTCAATTTCATCCGCGACCTGTTCGATCAGGCCTATGCCAAGAAGTTCCGTTTCCCCACTTTCCTCGGCGCCTTCAAATATTACACCAGCTATACGCTGAAGACCTTTGACGGGAAGCGCTATCTCGAGCGCTACGAAGACCGCATCTGCATGGTGGCGTTGGCGCTTGCCAGAGGCAATGAACAGCTTGCTCGCGATCTGATGGAAGAGATTATCACCGGCCGTTTCCAGCCGGCAACGCCGACCTTTCTGAATGCCGGCAAGAAGCAGCGCGGCGAGCTCGTCTCCTGCTTTCTGCTGCGTGTCGAAGACAATATGGAATCGATCGGCCGCTCCATCAATTCGGCGCTGCAGCTTTCCAAGCGCGGCGGCGGCGTGGCGCTGTCCTTGACGAACATTCGCGAGGCGGGTGCGCCGATCAAGCAGATCGAGAACCAGTCCTCCGGCATCATCCCCGTCATGAAGCTACTTGAAGACTCGTTCTCCTATGCCAACCAGCTCGGTGCCCGGCAGGGCGCGGGTGCGGTCTATCTCAACGCCCATCACCCCGACATCATGCGATTTCTCGATACCAAGCGCGAAAATGCCGACGAGAAGATCCGCATCAAGACGCTGTCGCTCGGCGTCGTCGTGCCCGATATCACCTTTGAGCTCGCCAAGAACAACGAGGATATGTACCTCTTTTCGCCCTATGACGTGGAGCGGGTCTATGGCGTGCCCTTCACCGAGATTTCGGTGACGGAAAAGTATCGCGAGATGGTGGCGGATGCCCGCATCACCAAGAAGAAGATCAAGGCGCGCGAATTCTTCCAGGTCATTGCCGAAATCCAGTTCGAGAGCGGCTATCCCTACATCATGTTCGAAGACACGGTGAACCGGGCAAATCCGATTGCTGGCCGCATCAGTATGAGCAATCTCTGCTCGGAAATCCTGCAGGTGAGCGAGGCGAGCGAATTCAACGACGACCTTTCCTACAAGGCGATGGGCAAGGATATTTCCTGCAATCTCGGCTCGCTGAACATTGCCATGGCGATGGATTCATCAGATTTCGGCAAGACGATCGAAACCTCGATCCGCGCGCTGACGGCCGTATCCGATATGAGCCATATCTCCTCGGTACCGTCGATCGAGAAGGGCAATGACGACAGCCACGCGATTGGCCTCGGCCAAATGAACCTGCATGGTTATCTCGCCCGCGAGCGTATTCATTACGGTTCGGAAGAGGGCGTCGATTTCACCAATATCTATTTCTACACGGTCACCTATCACGCGCTGCGCGCCTCCAACCGCCTGGCGGTCGAGCGCGGTGCGAGCTTCAAGGGCTTCGAGAATTCGAAATATGCCTCGGGTGAATATTTCGACAAATATACCGAGCAGGATTGGAAGCCGGCGACCGGGAAGGTGCTGGCGCTGTTCGACGATGCCGGTATCCATATCCCCACGCAGGGAGACTGGCTCGAACTGAAGAAGGCGGTCATGGCGTCGGGTCTCTATAACCAGAACCTGCAGGCGGTGCCGCCGACCGGCTCGATCTCTTACATCAATCACTCGACCTCCTCGATCCATCCGATCGTCTCGAAGATCGAGATCCGCAAGGAAGGCAAGATCGGCCGTGTCTACTATCCGGCGCCGTTCATGACCAATGACAATCTCGATTACTACGAGGACGCCTACGAGATTGGGCCGGAAAAGATCATCGATACCTATGCGGCCGCCACCCAGCATGTCGACCAGGGCCTGTCGCTGACGCTGTTCTTCCGCGACACGGCGACGACGCGCGATATCAACCGCGCCCAGATCTATGCCTGGAAGAAGGGCATCAAGACGATCTACTACGTCCGCCTTCGTCAGATGGCGCTGTCCGGCACCGAGGTGCAGGGCTGCGTTTCGTGTACGCTCTAACCGACCGGAGATAATGATGAATATGCAATTCAAGCCGGTCAGCCGCGTGCGCGCCATCAACTGGAACCGCATCGAGGATGACAAGGATCTCGAAGTCTGGAACCGCCTCACTGGCAATTTCTGGCTGCCGGAAAAGGTGCCGCTTTCGAACGATATTCCCTCCTGGGCGACATTGACGCCGGCGGAGCAGCAATTGACGATCCGGGTTTTCACCGGGCTGACGTTGCTCGACACGATCCAGAATGGTGTCGGCGCCGTCAAACTGATGGCGGATGCGGTGACCCCGCATGAGGAAGCGGTGCTCTCCAACATCTCCTTCATGGAGGCGGTGCATGCGCGCTCCTATTCCTCGATCTTCTCGACGCTCTGCCTGACGCCCGATGTCGATGATGCCTATCGCTGGTCGGAGGAGAATGAGTTCCTGCAGCGCAAAGCCACGCTGATCATGGAGCACTACGCTTCGGGCGATCCGCTGAAGAAAAAGGCCGCGAGCGTCTTCCTCGAGAGCTTTCTCTTCTATTCCGGCTTCTATCTGCCGATGTACTGGTCGAGCCGGGCCAAGCTCACCAACACGGCCGACATGATCCGCCTCATCATCCGCGACGAGGCCGTGCACGGCTATTATATCGGCTACAAGTTTCAGCGCGGACTCGAGCGGCTCTCCGACGAGGGCCGGCAGGAGATCAAGGATTTCGCTTTCGATTTGCTGCTCGAACTCTACGACAATGAAGCGAAATATACCGAGGCGCTCTATGACGGCGTCGGGCTGACTGAAGACGTCAAGAAGTTCCTGCACTACAACGCCAACAAGGCGCTGATGAACCTTGGCTATGAGGCACTGTTTCCGGCAGACGCCTGTAAGGTCAATCCCGCGATCCTGTCTGCGCTCTCGCCCAATGCCGACGAAAACCACGACTTCTTCTCGGGTTCCGGCTCGTCCTATGTCATCGGCAAGGCGGTGGCGACCGAAGACGAAGACTGGGATTTCTAAGGTTTATCTTTACGAAGCCTCTTATCATTCGGCCCGCTATCGCCCACATTCAGCCCGATGTGTTCGTTGAATGTCGCGTAGCGGGAGTTTTTCATGAGGCCCTCTTTCGAAACGATTGATCCGGCAGGCGAAGCTGCCGAAGGCGTCTGGCCAATCCGCAGGCGCCGAATTCTCGATTGGCTGATCAACGAGACCCGCAGCGAGCGTTTCATCGACAATATCCTGGTGGAGATGTGCAAACGGCTGCTGGCAGCGGGCGTACCGGTGAACCGTTCCAGCCTGCATTTTCGCACCAATCATCCGCAGTGGATCGGCGCCCGCATCCTGTGGGTGGAAGGTATGGAAGAGGCAAAGATCAACACCTTTGCCTACGGGGTGGAAACCACGCCGCAATTCCTCAACAGCCCGGTCAATGAGATCCATAACGGCGCCAACGAGGTGCGGAAGAACCTGGACGATTTGTGGGAGGGCGACGACTATCCCTTTTACCAGGAACTGCGCGACGACGGCTATTCCGAATATATCGCCTGGCCGATCGATCATACGTTCGACAAGCGCCACGTTGTTACGTTCGCCACAAATAGGCCTGGGGGGTTTACCGGCGAACACGTGGATTTCCTGCGCGATCTGCTGCCGGCTCTCACTCTCGTCAGCGAGATCCGGCTCAAGAACATCATGGCGCGTACGCTGCTGCAGACATATGTGGGGCCGCATGCGAGCGAGCAAATCCTATCCGGCGTCATCACCCGTGGCAGCGGCTCGACCGTCGGCGCGGCAATCATGATTTGCGACCTGCGCGACTTTACGGCGATCTCCGATCTTTGGCCACGCGATGATGTTATCCATCTGCTCAACGATTATTTCGACGCTATATCCGATCCGATCGAGCGCAATGGCGGCGAGATCCTGAAATTCATGGGCGATGGCCTGCTTGCCATCTTTCCGCTGACAAAACCTTCGGCCTGTCACGATCTGCTGACGGCGATCCGTGAAGGGCAGGCGGCGATGGCGAAGCTGAATGACCAACATCAGCGTCTGGGGCGTGATCCCTTGCGTTACGGCGTGGGCGTCCACGTCGGCGACGTCATGTATGGCAATATCGGTTCGCGTCGGCGGCTGGATTTCACGGTCATCGGACCGGCGGTCAATGTTGCCTCGCGGCTCGAGAGCCTGACGAAGGAGGTCAAGCGGCCAGTGCTGCTGTCTCGCGCTTTCGTCGAGATGGCAACCTGCACGGAAGAGATGGATAATCTTGGCATGTTCCCGTTGCGCGGGCTTGGAGAGCCGGTGGAAGTCTTCGCGTTTCGCGAGACGCCGATAGACGGTCGTGACGCGGCTTAGGTCACCGGGAAATTGATCTGCGGTGGCAGGAGCAGGCCCTGGTTTTCCGCCGCCGGATTATTGATACGCTGAAGAAGCATGTGACCGAGATGTTCCCCCGCCTCGACCAGATCCTCGTAAATGGTTTCGATCTTCGGCTGCAGGTGGGTCAGGAGACGTGATGTTTCCTTGGCGACAATATCGTAGTCCTCGGCCAGGACGAAGCCAGTATCGCTCATGGCGGTGACGAGTGCCAGCGCGGAAACTTCGCCCGGGCAGACAAAGCCGTCGGGAACATCGGGTGCGGCGGCACGTGCGCGGAAGAAATCCCTGAGTTCATTGGCCGGTGAATCGAGTGTGACCGCTTCCGTTATTTCGTAGGCGACACCGGCCTCGCGCACGGCAGTCATGAAGCCATGGAGAATGTGCTGGCTGAAGGTCAGCCGCCTCGGCGGCATGACGACCGTGACTTTCTTCCTGCCCTTGGCGATCAGGCGCCGCGTGGCCTCATAGGCAAAGGCATAATTGTCATAATCGACATAAGGATGCGGCGTGGAAAACTCTGTACGGCCATGCGATACGAAGGGAAATCCCACTTCCTGCAGCATCCGCACCCGCGCATCGAATGGTTCGGTCCGTGTGAAGATCAGGCCGTCGGCGAAATTGTTGCGGACGATATATTCCGCCGCTTCGAGATCCGTCGTCGACAGGAAGTTCGGGGCGACAACGAGGTGATAGGAGGTTTCCTTCAGCACCTTGGCGATGCCGTACATGATGGCGGTGCCGAAGCCGACGACTTCCTGATGCGGATCGAGCAAGATGCTGATGACATTGGTGCGGCCCGTCTTCAGGCGCTGAGCGGCACGGTCCGGCAGGTAGCCGATCTCTCGGGCGATGCGATGGACGCGTTCCCGAGTCTCGACCGATATTTGCGGCGCGTCGCTGAGCGCACGCGAAACCGTCGTTACCGCAAGTCCGGTCAAAGTTGCGATGGTGCGTAATGTCGGCTTGCCGCGTTTTTGCGCGCCATCCGGATTTTCAACGCGTTGCAATTGGGACGATTCGGTCACTGAGGACATTCCGTGCTGGATCGCGGCTACCATAACACGATGAAACCGGCATGCAATCGATCAATGCAAACGATTTAAATTTTTACAACTTCTTAGGCAATCTGAGAAATCGCAACAAAATCAACCGTTATAGAGTAAATCATATTTTTCTCGGGAGTCGAGTAAGGGCTTGACGCGACACCGTTTATAACGTTTTAAATTGTTAACCGCACTGGGAGGTGCGGTGTGGTGTTTGATCGCCTTTGCGGCGGGAGACATCGGGGCGGCTGAGGAGGGTCTCGCCGCCACTCACGAACGGGAGGATATTCATGCGCAAGTTTTTGAGCTCGGCAGCTCTTGCTGTCGTGATGATGGCTGGTTTCGGCAGTGCCCATGCGGCCGACGTCAAGGAAGTTCAGATGCTTCACTGGTGGACGTCGGGCGGTGAAGCCGCAGCGCTCAATGTGCTGAAGCAGGACCTTGCCAAAGAAGGTTTTGCTTGGAAGGACGTGCCGGTGGCCGGCGGCGGCGGTGATGCTGCCATGACGGCGCTGAAGGCAATGGTTGCGGCCGGCACCTATCCGACCGCTTCGCAGATGCTCGGTTACACGGTGCTCGACTACGCTCAGGCAGGCGTCATGGGCGACCTGACCGAGACGGCGAAGAAGGAAGGCTGGGACAAGGCCGTTCCGGCAGCACTGCAGAAATTTTCCGTCTATGACGGCAAGTGGGTCGCAGCCCCCGTCAACGTTCACTCCGTCAACTGGCTGTGGATCAATAAGTCCGTCATGGACAAGATCGGCGGCAAGCAGCCGAAGACCTTCGACGACCTGATCGCGCTGCTCGACAAGGCAAAGGCAGCCGGCGTCACCCCGCTCGCACTCGGCGGTCAGAACTGGCAGGAAGCCACGATGTTCGACTCCATCGTGTTATCGACCGGCGGCCCGGAATTCTACAAGAAGGCCATGAACGACCTCGACGAGGACTCCCTGAAGTCCGACACGATGAAGAAGTCGTTCGATAACCTCGCCAAGATCATCAAGTATGTCGATCCGAACTTCTCGGGCCGCGACTGGAATCTTGCGACCGCCATGGTCATCAAGGGCGACGCTCTCGTGCAGGTCATGGGTGACTGGGCGAAGGGTGAATTCGTTGCCGCCAAGAAAAAGCCGGACACCGACTTCCTGTGCTATCGCTTCCCCGGCACCGACGGCAGCGTGATTTACAACTCGGACATGTTCGGCATGTTCAATGTGCCTGACGACCGCAAGGCCGCTCAGGTGGCGCTCGCCAAGGCTACACTGTCGAAGAGCTTCCAGTCCGCCTTCAACGTCGTCAAGGGTTCGGTTCCGGCCCGTACCGACGTTTCGGATAAGGATTTCGACGCTTGCGGCAAGAAGGGCATCGCCGACCTGAAGGCTGCCAACGCAGGCGGCACGCTGTTCGGCTCGCTGGCGCAAGGTTACGGTGCTCCGCCGGCTATCGCAAATGCCTATAAGGACGTTATCTCGAAGTTCGTCCATGGTCAGATCAAGACCTCCGACGAAGCCGTGACCCAGCTCGTCGCGGCCATCAACGACGCCCGTTAATTCCCATCGAGCAAGGCTTTCCCGCACTCTTGCGGGAAAGCCGCAGCCCCCGCGATGCGGGGAGGAGATGATCACATGACCACAGTTGCGACCACGGATCCGGTCCTGACGTCGAAGTCTTCAAGCCGCACGTCCATTCGCGGCCGCTTGCAGGATGCGCTGCCGAAGATCGTCCTGGCGCCAAGTTTCCTCATCACAGTGATCTTCGTCTATGGCTTCATCGTCTGGACGGCCTATCTCTCCTTCACAAATTCCAAGACTTTTCCGTCCTATGTGCTGACCGGCACGCGCGCCTACGAGCGGCTCTGGCGCTGGACCTTCGAGAGCGATCCACCGTCCTCCTGGTACACGTCAATCACCAATATGGGGATATTCGGTTTTCTCTATATTTTCATCTGCCTAGGGCTTGGCCTGCTGCTGGCGATCCTTCTCGACCAGAAGATCCGTGGTGAAGGTATATTGCGGCCGATCTTCCTCTATCCGATGGCGCTCTCTTTCATCGTGACAGGCGTCGCCTGGAAGTGGTTCCTCGATCCGGGCCTCGGGCTCGAGCAGACGCTGCATCAATTCGGTTGGACGAGCTTCCATTTCGACTGGATCAAGAACAAGGACTTCGTCATCTACACCGTCGTCATCGCCGGTGTCTGGCAGGCCTCCGGTTTCGTCATGGCAATGTTCCTCGCGGGCCTGCGCGGTATCGACGGCGAGATCATGAAGGCGGCGCAGATCGATGGCGCATCGCCCTTCCAGATGTACCGGCGCATCGTCATTCCGATGCTGCGGCCGATCTTCCTGTCCGCTTTCATCGTGCTCGCCCATATGGCGATCAAGTCCTACGACCTTGTGGTCGCGCTGACATCGGGTGGGCCGGGTGGCTCGGCATGGCTGCCGTCCAACTTCATGTACGAATACACATTCAAGCGGAATGAAATGGCTGTGGGTTCTGCAAGCGCGATCATCATGCTGATGACCATCTCGGCGATCATCGTCCCCTATCTCTATTCCGAACTGAGGGAGAAGGCGCGATGAGCAGCATTACTTCTTCCGAGATCACAACCTCGCAAGGCGGCAATAGCGGCCGCTGGATCGGTCGCATCATCATCTACGGCCTGCTACTGATCTTTGCCGTTCTCTATCTGATGCCGCTCTTCGTCATGCTGACGACCTCGTTCAAAACGATGGACGAGATCCAGAATGGCAATATGCTCGCCTTGCCGCAGGCGCCGACATTTGATCCTTGGTTTAAGGCTTGGGGCGAAGCCTGCGTAGGCCTCACCTGCGCTGGCATCAAGGGCTATTTCTGGAACTCGATCAAGATGGTCGTGCCGGCAGTTGCCATCTCGACCATTCTCGGCGCGCTCAATGGCTATGTGCTGACCAAGTGGCGGTTTCCCGGCCATACACTGGTTTTCGCGCTGATGCTCTTTGCCTGCTTCATCCCGTTCCAGTCGGTGCTGCTGCCGATGGCAACCATTCTCGGCGCGCTCGGCCGTTTCGGCACCACGCTGCAGAATGCCACGGGGCTGAGCTTCGGTTTCGGCAATTCGACCGTCAATCTCGTCTTCGTGCATGTCGTCTATGGTCTCGGCTTCACGACGCTGTTCTTCCGCAATTTCTACGAGGCCTTTCCGACGGAACTGGTGAAGGCGGCGCAGGTCGATGGCGCGAGCTTCTTTCAAATCTTCCGCCGCATCATGCTGCCGAATTCGCTGCCGATCATCGTGGTGACGGTCATCTACCAGTTCACCAATATCTGGAACGATTTCCTTTTTGCCTCGGCCTATGCCGGCACGGGCGATTCCATGCCTATGACAGTGGCACTCAACAATGTCGTCAACACTTCGACCGGCGTGGTCGAATACAATGTCAACATGGCTGCGGCGATGATCGCGGCTGTTCCTACGCTCATCGTCTATATCCTCGCCGGCCGCTATTTCGTGCGCGGTCTAATGGCGGGCGCCGTCAAAGGGTGATCCATGGCTTTCCTCGAAATCTCCGGTCTCAAAAAGCGCTTCGGCGCCGTCGACATTCTCAAGGGGATCGATCTGGAGCTCGAAAAGGGTGGCTTCCTTGTGCTAGTCGGCCCTTCCGGCTGCGGCAAGTCAACGCTGCTGAATACGATCGCCGGGCTTGAAGCGATCACATCAGGCGAAATCCGCATCGATGGCCGCGCCATCAATAATCTGCATCCTTCCAAGCGCGATATCGCCATGGTGTTCCAGAGCTATGCGCTCTATCCGAACATGACGGTTGCCGGCAACATCGCTTTCGGCATGGAAATCCGCGGCGTGCCGAAGGAGGAGCGCGAAAAGGCGATCAAGCAGGTCTCCGACATGCTGCAGATCGGCCATCTGCTCGATCGCAAGCCCTCACAATTATCAGGCGGCCAGCGTCAGCGCGTTGCGATGGGTCGTGCGCTGGTGCGCAATCCGCAGGTCTTCCTGTTCGACGAGCCGCTCTCCAACCTGGATGCGAAGCTGCGCGTCGACATGCGCACGGAAATCAAGCGCCTGCACCAACGCATGGGGACGACGATCGTTTACGTCACGCATGACCAGATCGAGGCGATGACGCTGGCGACGAAGATCGCTGTCCTGAGGGATGGCGTGCTGCAGCAATTCGGCACGCCGGCAGAGATCTACAACAGTCCGGCCAATGTCTTCGTTGCCGATTTCATGGGATCGCCGGCCATGAACCTGCTCAATGCAACCGTTGAGAACGGCGCCGGCGGGCTACAGGTATCGCTGGAGCGGCCGAATGGCGAGCCGTTGAAGCTGCCAGTCAATTCGGGCAATAACAGCCTGACCGGTTATGCCGGCAAGCAGGTAATTTTCGGCATCCGCCCCGAAGCGCTGACGGATATTGACGGGGCTGACCGGAAGGCGAAGTCGGTCGTCCATGGCGACTGTGCCATCGAGGTCGTGGAACCGGCCGGTTCCGACACCTTCGCCGTCACCAAGCTCGGCGGCAAATCGGTCGTGGCCCGCCTTGGCGCCGACGCCGGTATCATGCCCGGCCAGAATACGCGCCTGGCCTTCAATCTCGACAAGGCGGTGTTCTTCGATCCGTCCAGCCAGCTCAGGATCGCGTAAAAGTCGTCAGACGGCAGCTACGGAAATGCTAACGGTCGTGAAGTGGCTGGACGCCGTTTCCACCGTGATTTCGCCCGTCAGGCCCGTTGCCTCCAGCCAGAAGCCAGCCGTGCCGCCTTGCAGCGGAACACTCGTCGGACCGATGATCTTGGCCGGGCCGTTGACCTTCAGCGTGACGACATCGTTCAGGAAGGGCAGGCGCTGGCCGCGCTGATCGAGCGCCCGGATGACGACGCGGGTCGTATCACGTTCGCGAGCCTTCAGCGTAGTACTGTCGGGCGCGACTTCGAGCGTTGTTGGCAGGGGATCGGCTGCGAGCGTCAGTGTGGCGACCGGCTCTCCATTGATGAAGCCGGTGAATTCGCCGTCGATCCATTCCAGACCCCAACGGCCGAGTTCGTCCTGGGTGAAGTGGCGATGATCCAGCACGATCGGCGGATGCGGCAGGTGCGGATAATTTTCGCGATCCGGACCGATGCGCTTCGTCAGCGAGCCGTATTTCAGCTCCACCTCGTCGCAATTGGTGAGGATAATCAGCGGCAAGACGCCGCCGATGCTGCGTTCGCCGCGCGCCCAGAAGGTGACCGGCTTCATGATGATTTCATCGGAAGGGTCGCACTGGCTGGCATAGACATAGGCTGCGAATTTCGGCTCGCGGAACATGTCCATGACGCCGTGATAGCAGATGCGGTCACCGGAGCCAAAATCCTTATGCGTATTGTAATCGAACATGCACCAGCCGATGGCACCTGAAATATCTGGATCGCCATAGGCGGCATTCAGCACTTCCAGATGGCGACGCACATGCTCGGCCTGGCGCTGCTCTGCATCATACATCTTGGTCGGATGCATGTGGCCGTTGAACTCGGTGATGATATAGGGAACCTTGTAGGACAAGCCGGTAACTTCCTGCTGACTGCGGAGCGCCGTGCGTGGGCGGTTGGCGCCGGGCAGCTCCTCGTTGCCGAGGATAAAGTCGTTCATCGTATAAACGTCTTCCAGCAGTTCGCTTTCGGTGAGGTAACGAACGCCGCCGGTCTGGCGGGTGGAATCGAGCTCGTGGGCCAGCCTGTTGGTTGCGGTGTAGAAATCGTGGCTATCGAGCGACTCGTTGATGCGCACGCCCCAAATGACGATCGACGGATGGTTCCAGTCGCGTTCGATCATACGGCGGACGTTTTCGATTGACTCGTTCTGCCAGTCGAGATCGCCGATATGCTGCCAGCCGGGGATTTCTTCGAACACGAGCAGGCCGATCCGGTCGCACTGGTCGAGGAACCATTTCGACTGAGGATAGTGCGAGGTGCGCACGATGTTGCATTTCAGGACTTTCTTCATGATCTCGGCGTCGCGCTCCTGGGCAGAGCGGCCGGCGGCATAACCGACATAGGGAAAGGCCTGATGGCGGTTGAGGCCACGAAGTTTCACGGGAACGCCGTTGAGGAGGAAGCCTTCCGGCGTGAATTTGGCGGTACGGAAGCCGAAATGGGCGGAGGTTCTGTCAGAACCGTGTTCGGTCCTGAGATCGACCGAGATTTCGTAAAGCGCCGGGTTAGAAAGGTCCCAGAGTTCGATGCCGGTCAGTCCGCCGAAGGAGAGTGTCGTCACGGAACCGATCGTTTCGCCGGCGGCACTTGCAAGCACGGTGCCGCTTGCATCCTTCAGCGAGGCCGTCACGGTCGCCGCATAGGTCAGGCTCTGGGGGTTGGCGATATCGACGCGGACTGTTGCCGATTTCACGTCGGACAACACGTCGTGGGTCTCGATCTTGAGATTGCGGATCGAAACCTTGTCGGTGACCTTCAGCCAGACATCGCGATAGATACCGGCATAGGTGAGATAATCGATACGACCGCCGAAAGGCGGGATGGCGGGGTTCTCGCTGCCGTCGATCTTGACTGTGATCAGGTTGTCGCCCCTAAGCAGCTTGCCGGTGAGACGAGCCTCGAAGGGCGTGTAACCGTCCTTGTGGGCAATGATCTCTTCACCGTTCAGATAGACGACGCTATCGGCCATAGCGCCATCGAAGACGATGGAAACTTCGCGGCCCTCGAATTCCGGCAGCCAGCGCAGAACCTTCTGATAGGTGAAGGCGCGCTGATAACGCTTCTCGTCGAAATAATTGAAGGGCAGCTCTACGGCCGTGTGCGGCAGACTGACCATATGATCGCCATCGAAAGTCTCGGTCAGGCGCTGACCGAAGCCTTCGTGGAAGCTCCAGGATTCATTCAAGGAAACGATTGAGCGCATCTCAAGCCTCTCCGCCGGCGGCAGGGGAAAGGCAGCGCGCTGCGGCGGCGCGTGAACGGGTGATCATCGGTATTCCTCCTCGAAACGAATGACTTTACCGACCCTCAGGCGGTCGAACCCCAGCGGGGCGTGCAGGTAAGCGTGATGCTGTGCGAACCTTCGTCGCCGGCCTCGTGGCGCTCGATCACCTCGACGACGGCGTCCATGAAGGCGGCATGGTCGAGGCTCAGTGTCGTCAGGTCGTTGCAGTCCCAGCCGGCCATGGCAATACCATCCTGGCCGACGATAGCGATGTCTTCGGGCGTATTCTTGCCGAGCACTCGGCGGGCGGCATCGCGCGCGCCGATCGCCATCACGTCATTACCGCAGATGATTGCATCGACCTTGGACCGGTGCAGCAGCAGAACCGCTTCCTTGAAGCCGGAATCATAGGAATAGTCGCCGAAGGCTTCCGCTTCGAAGGCAAGGCCGTGCCGGGCGAGCGCGTCGGCAAACCACTTGCGGCGAAGCTTGTCGATCCAGCTCGACTTGGTGCCGGCGAGATAGGCGAAGCGCCGTTTGCCGTCGCCGACGATCTTGTCGATGATCTCGCCGGCGCCGACGGAGCCATCAATACGCACATTGGATACATCCTCGTTCTCAAGTGGTTCGAAGGAAACGATGATGGGTCTCGTCGTGTGGAAGATATCAACGGCATCCTGCATCGAGACCATGTCGGAGAAGATGACGACGTGATCGACCTGATAGGTCGAGGCGAGCCGCATGAGTTGCAGGCGGTCCGAATGATCGGCGCAGCAGAGAAGGATGGGCAGGAGCTGGCGGGCTTGCAGGCGGTGGACGAGAAGCTGCTGCTCTTCGGCTTCGCAGGGGTTGCCGATTGCATTGACGACGAGCGCGACGAGCCGTGAGCGCTGGTTGTTCAGCGAGCGGGCGATCGCATTCGGCTGGTAACCATATTCGCGAGCAACGGCGAGGATACGGTCGCGCGTCGCGCTGCCGATCCTCGAATCCGGCGAAAAAGCTCGGGAGATCGTCGCAGATGAGACGCCGGCAAGTTTCGCCAATTCCTTCGAAGTGATCCGCCGCCTGTTCGTTCCGCTCATCGCCTGCGCCTATCCGGCAATCCTGACGGGTGCACCGTCGGCTGCTGCCGATTCCTTGATTGCATCCCAGAGCCTAGCGAATCTGAGACCCATTTCAACGGAGCCGGAATTTTCCATCGTTCCGGCGCGGATAGCGAGGAAATTCTTCATGGGATTGCCGAGAATTTCGGCCTCTTCGCGCGGTTCGCTGTTGCGGCCAACGCTGATTTCGCGCCAACCGCCCCAGGCGTCGATGCGCACGATCGCCTTGGAATAGAAGAAGGTGATGTAGGAGGCGCAGCCGGGAGGGCCTTCGCCGGCGGCCGTCAGTGTTGCGAGCGCGCCATTCTTCAGCCGAGCGGAAACGGCGGTGGCTATATCGACCTTTTTGCCGTGGTTGTTCATATAGGCGGAGACGCAGTCGAAATCGGAATTGGCGAGCAGGCAGACGGTGTTCATCATGTGCGCGCCGGTATCGAACATGAAACCGCCGCCGGAGATGTCCGGCTGCTGTTTCCAGTGGCCGTCATAATTGGAAGACCAGCTTTCCCAGATCATGCCGGATATGGCGATCAGCTCGCCGAATTCACCTGACAGCGCCCGCTTGCGCGTATCGAGCACCAGCGGCGAAAGCCCACCCTGGAAAGCTGTGACGATGGTGACGCCGCTCTTCTTCTGCGCCGCGATCAGCGTTTCGGCCTCGGCGACCGTGGTCACCATCGGCTTTTCGAGGAAGAGGTCGAGACCTGCTTCGGCGACGGCCGTCGCCTGCTCCGCATGAAAGGCGTGCGGGGTGGAGACGTAGACGATATCGAGCTCATCGCGGCATTGGGCGAGCATGTCGCGATAGTCCTCGAAGCTCTTCGGCTCACCCGTGCCAGCTGCCGTGCAAACGTCAATGAGGCGTTTGCGGGAAGATTCCGTCGTGTCGGCCACGGCCGCGAATTCGATTTCCGGCATCTTCGCCCAGCTATGGGCATATTCAGCCGCTTTCAAGCCGGCGCCGATGACGCCGAGCCGCAATTTTCGAAACATCGAAGTCCTCCCTGATATTGTTGTGCAAACGATTACACAAACGAAACGCCTGAGGCAAGCTATAAATTATATAATAAAATCAATAGTATAAATTTGCATTGAACAGGGTTCTAAAAATCACCTTGTCACTATCTAGAATGCGTGTACATTTTCTTCACCGGTGCTGGAGGGCGCCGTTGCTCTAAAAAAGGGAGGACTTCCGTTGAAGAAGACGGTTATCGGTGGCCTGTGCGCCATCCTGCTCAGCGCTGTTTCGACGCTGGCCCATGCTGAAACAATCCGTATCGCCAATCACGGTCAGGCCGGCATCGACGCCATGAAGTCGACCGTCGAGCGGATCGAGAAAAAATACGGCGTAACCATCGAGGTCGTCGAATATCCGGCGCCCGATAAGGACTATCTCACCAAGCTGTTGACCGAGCTTGGTGCAGGTAATGCACCCGATCTCTTCTCCATTCCGACGACGGCCGCCGTTGCCGATATGGTGGAAGCCGGCTACCTCGCGCCGATCACCAGCGAATTCAAGGCCTGGGACGGCTACGCCAATCTCTATGACGTCGCCAAGCAGCTCGCTTTCAGCCCCGATGGCGAAACCTATGTGATGCCGTTCATGCTCGGCATTCAGGAAATCTATTACCGCAAGGACGTCCTCGAAAAGGCCGGCATCTCGACGGAACAGCCGAAGACCTGGCAGGAGCTGCTCGACCGCGCAGCCGAAGTCAAGCAGAAGACCGGCTCTTACGGTCTGCTCTTTCCGCCCGGTGTATCCTGGGGCAGCGGCGCCTTCGATGAAGGCTTCCAGCACCTGATCGTCGGCTCCAAGACGCCGCAGCTCGTCGATGCCGACGGCAAGCTCGATCTGAACGGCGAAGGCGTGAAGGATGTCTTCAACGTTTACAAGACGCTGATCGACAAGGATCTGATGCCGGTGCAGCCGCTACTCGGACCGGAGCCGTGGGTTGTACCGAAGTACGAAATGTTCCCGGCCGGCAAGCTTGCCGCCACCACCTGCGGTTCCTGGTGCTACATTTTCGACTGGGGTCGTGAGAGCAAGAATCCGATCCCCGACGTGACCAAGATCGTCGGCACATGGACGGTCCCGGGCCAGAGCGGCGGTCAGTACGTGCTTGCCAACCTTGCTGCTCCGTGGGCCGTCAACTCTAAGTCTGCCAATGTGGAACTTGCCAAGAAGGCGCTGATGGAGATCGGCTCTGTCGAAACGCAGGTCTCTTACGCTGCCCGCATCGGCAATATCCCGGCCAGCAAGGATGCCGCCAAAAATCCGGAATTCCAGAAGCTGACGGAGCTCGTTCCGATCCATGCTGCTGCTGAAAACGGTGCCTTCCTGAAGCAGGCTTCCGGCTTCGGCACTGTCGCCGAAGGCGTGGCGCGTGCCACCGAGGCCCTGCTGCGCAAGGAAACCGATGCTGCCGGCGCCCAGAAGATCCTTGTCGATTACGTCAAGGAAACGCTCGGCGACGACATGGTCAAGTAAGCCACTGATATCTTCCTCCCGCCGAGACGGGGGACGCGGCACAGTCGCCGCGTCTTCCCGATTTCATTCGATAAGGTTGTCAGCTTCAATGGCCCGAAACTCTCATGAAAAGCGAACCGAGCGCCAACTCCTGCTGGTTCTACTGCCGTCGCTCATCTTGCTTCTGGCCTTTGTGATCTATCCTGCCCTCTATTCCGTCTATCTGAGCTTCACCAATGAAGCGCTGACGGGCGCTGCAGCGCTGCGGCCGCGTTTCGTCGGCATCCGCAATTATGTGCGGCTCTTCAACGATGCGAAGTTCTGGAATTCGCTGTTCGTCACCTTCGTCTTCGTCATGGGGTCGGCCGTCATCGGGCAGTTTGTTCTCGGGCTGATTTCGGCGATGGCGCTGCGCCGGCCGATCCGTTTCCGGCGGTTCTTTTCCTCGATCATCCTTCTGCCGAATGCGGCACCGGAAGTCGTCGCCGGCTTCATGTGGATTTCGATGCTGGCGGGCGGCGAACACGCCACATTGTCGCGCATCGTTGCCTTCTTCGGCATCAATCCGACTGACTGGCTGAATGTCTTTCCGCTGTCGATGATCATTATCGTCAATACCTGGCGCGGCATCGCCACCGCCATGATCCTGCTGACGGCTGGTTTGAGCACCATTCCCTCTGAAATCTACGAGGCGGCGCGCATGGATGGCGCGACACCCTCGCAGATGTTCCGTCGTATCACCCTGCCGCTGATGATGCCGACGATCCTGCTCTACATGCTGATCTCGGCCGTCTCGACCATTGCCGTCTTCGGCCTCGTCTATGCGCTGACGCGCGGCGGGCCGGGCGGGGCGACGGAGGTCGTCAGCATCTACATCTACAACCAGTCCTTCACGGCCTTCCAGCTCGGTTATGGCGCTGCGGTCGCGGTCGTCGCGCTCATCATCTCGCTGATCCTCGGCATCGGCTATGTGCGCGCCATGAAGGTGGAGTTCTGACATGACCGCTATTTCCCCGAGCGAAGGCGCCAACAAGACCCGCTCCGATCTTCTCGCCTACGCCACGCTGTCGATCATCTCGATCTTCTGCGCCGTGCCCTTCTTCTGGGTGCTGCTCGCCTCCTTCGATGGCAAGGCGCAGCTCTTCCTGCGCTGGCCGGATCAGTGGACGCTCGCAAACTATGTGCGCGTCTTCACCAAGGAAGACGGAGCGAAGTGGCTGTTCAATTCGCTCTTCGTCGTCGGCGGCGCCACGCTGCTCGTTATGGTGCTGGCAGGGCTCGGCGGCTATGCGCTGTCGCGCACCCGTGCCTGGTGGAAGCTGCCCTTCCTCTACGCGATCCTCTTGATCCGCGTGCTGCCGCCGACGGCCCTGGTCGTGCCGCTCTATAAGTTCCTGCTGACGCTCAACAATGCGGAAGGCGCCATTCTTAGGCCAATCTTCGGAAGCTACGCCCGCGACATCATGCGCTGGACGGGTTTCATCGACGGCTATCTCGGCCTCATGCTTGTGCTAGCCACGATGCAGCTGCCGCTGGCGCTTTGGATCATGAAGACCTTCTTCGACGGTCTACCGCGCGACTATGAGGAGGCGGCGGTCATGGACGGCGCGACGATGATGCAGCGCATCCGTCGGGTACTGATCCCGCTTGCCATGCCAGGGCTGGCCGCTGCCGGGCTCTTTGCTTTCATGTCGGCCTGGGGCGATTTCCTGCTGCCGCTGATCTTCCTGTCTTCGCCGGAGCTGCAGACACTGCCGCTCGGTCTCTTCCGCGCCTTCCTGCGCATCAACGAGATCGATTACGGCCTGCTGACGGCGCTGGCCTTCATCTACCTGCTGCCGGCCGTCGTCGCCTTCGGCTTTGCGCGGCGCTTCCTCGTCCAGACCTTCGCGGGCGGTGTGAAGGGTTGAGATCAAGAAAGAGAAACGAATGATCAATGTCAGAAACGTTCGCAAATTCTACGGCGCGCTCGAAGTCATCAAGGGCGTCGATATCACGGTGGAAGACGGCGAATTCGCTGTCTTCGTTGGCCCGTCCGGCTGCGGCAAGTCCACGCTCTTGCGCATGATCGCCGGCCTCGAAGGCATCGACGAGGGCGACCTGGTGCTGAACGGCCAGCGCATCAACGATGTGCCGCCTGATAAACGCGGCATCGCCATGGTGTTCCAGTCCTATGCGCTCTATCCGCATATGACGGTCGCGGAAAATATCGGCTTCTCGCTCAGCCTGAAGAAGGTGCCGGAAACAGAGATCAAAAAACAGGTGGATGGCGTCGCCGAGATCCTGCAGCTGACCGATTATCTCAATCGCAAGCCGGCCGCCCTTTCCGGCGGCCAGCGCCAGCGCGTGGCGATTGGTCGTGCGATCATCAAAAAGCCGTCCCTGATCCTGTTCGACGAGCCGTTGTCGAACCTCGACTCGGCGCTGCGCGTACAGATGCGCGCCGAGCTGCAGCGGCTGCATCGGGAGCTGAAGGCCACCGTCGTTTACGTCACACACGATCAGGTCGAAGCGATGACGATGGCCGACCGTATCGTCGTCCTGAACAAGGGTGTCGTCGCCCAGCAGGGCGCACCGATGGAGCTCTACCATCAGCCGGAAAACGAGTTCGTCGCCACCTTTATCGGTTCGCCGAAGATGAATGTGCTGCCGATGACGGCGACGCGGAGGGACGCCGGCAAGGTGCATCTGGAAAGCCCGCTCGGCCTTGCGATCGACCTCTCGGATGCCAACGGTTCCGTGCCGCAGGGCGAGGCGAAGCTTGGCATTCGGCCGGAACATTTGAAGCTCGCGCCGCAGGGGCAGGGCGATTTTGTAGCGGAGGTTGTCATCGTCGAGCGGCTTGGCGTGGAGACCTATCTGACGGTCGGTTCGCAGCAGCAGCCGATCGTCGTGCGCGCCGAGGGCGACGTGACCATCCGTCCCGGTGACCGGGTGTCGCTCACTGCCGAGCGCGCCGCCTGCCATCTGTTTGATCCCGCCGGCCGGGTTGTCCGTTCGGCCCAAGCTTGAAACAAGAGGAATGACATGACAATCAAGGTCACGATCTGGAACGAAGGGCGTCACGAGCAAGTACACAAGGAAGTTCAGGATATTTATCCCGACCGTATCGACGGCGCGATCGCCGCCGGTATCGCCCATCCCGATTTCGAGATCCGCCGCGGCACGCTCGACGATCCGGACGAAGGCCTGCCGGATTCCGTGCTCAACGATACTGACGTGCTGCTCTGGTGGGGGCATATGGCGCATGAGGACGTCAGCGACGGGCTGATCGACCGCGTGCAGCAACGGGTGCTGAAGGGCATGGGTCTGCTGGTCTTACATTCCGGCCATCACTCCAAACTCTTCCGCCGGCTCATGGGCACCAATGCCAATCTCTCCTGGCGCGAAACCCCGGAGGGTGATCTGGAACGTGTCTGGGTGGTCAATCCCTCGCATCCGATCGCCGAGGGCCTGCCGCCCTATTTCGAGGTCAATGCTTCGGAAATGTATGGCGAGCCCTTCGATATTCCGCAGCCGGACGAACTGGTCTTCATCTCCTGGTATTCCGGCGGCGAAGTATTCCGCAGCGGCTGCACCTTCCAACGCGGCCGCGGGCGCATCTTCTTCTTCAGCCCCGGCCATGAGACCTATCCGATCTATCACGACAAGATGGTGCACAAGGTCATTTCGAACGGCATCCGCTGGGCACAGCAGAAGCATACCGACGGCCGCATCCTGGAAAACTGGCACCGCAAGGAGCCGCTGCACGGCCGGCCGGACAAAGTGAAGGCTTAAACGGCTCTTCCCGCGGGGACTGGGGCCTGATGGCTCTGGCCTCCCTGGGCGACAATGATGGAGTGAAGAATGCAGACCCTATCGATAAAGGCTAGCGGCGATGCCTTTCTCAGCAAGGCATTCTGGGTTGCCATCCATTGCGACTTGCCGCAGCGGCTGGATGCGCTGGCGAGGCTTGCAGCCGAGCGGCCCCGATATCTTCGCCTTCGAAAGCAGCCACAAGATCGCCGAGCGCTGCAATGTCTCGCAGGCCAGCGTCATCCGCTTTGCGCATCATCTCGGTTTCGACGGCTTTGCCGAGTTGAAGCAGATCTTTCAGCAGGGTCTGCGGGCTGGGGCGCAGAAATAGTTCGTCGCGCCTACGGGTACTGTGCCCCGTTCGTCGTCGTATAGATCGAATAGAGCGATTGCGTCGCAGTGATGAACAGGCGGTTCTTCTTCGGGCCGCCGAAGGTGATGTTGGAGACGGTCTGCGGTACCTTGATCTTGCCGATCAGTGTCCCGTCAGGGGCAAAACAGTGCACGCCGTCAGCCGCACTCGTCCAGAGATTTCCCGAGATATCGAAACGGAAACCATCAGGCACACCGCTGTCGATCGAGCAGAAATAGCGGCTGTTTGCCAGCTTGCGGCCGTCGACCACATCGAAGACGCGGATGTGGCGCGGGACGTCATGATTGGAGGAGCCGGAATCGGCGATAAAGAGCTGTCGCTCGTCCGGGGAGAAGGCGAGGCCGTTCGGCTGAATGAAATCGGTGACGACAGCTTCGATTTCGCCGGTCGCAGCGTCGATGCGATAGACGTTGTGGGTTTCCTGCTCTTTCGGAGACTTGTGGCCTTCATAGTCGGACATGATGCCGTAGCTCGGATCGGTGAACCAGATTGAGCCGTCGGACTTAACCACGACGTCGTTCGGGGAATTCAGGCGCCTGCCGTTGTAGCTGTCTGCGAGAACGGTGATGCGGCCATCCGGCTCAGTCCGGGTCACGCGGCGGCCGCCATGCTCGCAGGAAACGAGGCGGCCCTGCCGGTCGCGGGTATTGCCGTTGACGTAATTCGAGGGCGAACGGAAGACGGAGACGGTGCCATCCGGTACCCAGCGCATCATGCGTTCGTTCGGAATATCGCTCCAGATGAGGCAGTTCAGATCGGAGAACCAGACCGGTCCTTCGGCCCAGCGACAGCCCGTGTAGAGCTCTTCCAGCATCGCGCTGCCGACGATCAAGGCGCCGAAACGCTCGTCTCTGATATCATAAAGCTCGTTTCCGGCCATGCCCGATTCCTCCCAGATCGATATCGCCTCTTCGTAGCCGCAAACGGCAAAACGTGCCAGAGCCCGGCTGTAAAAAGCGCGGGCTCCGGGGCGCCTCAGAGGGCCGCGACGGGATGGGGGGAGCCGTCATAGGCGCCCCAGATCGACTGGTCGAAGCAGATGACCGAGCCGGTCATCAGGCCGGATTCGGCTGACGAGAGATAGGCGCAGGCGCGGGCAACTTCTTCCGGATCGACCAGTCGACCGAAGGGCTGGCTGGCGGCGGCCTTGGCGAGCCAGTCGTCCGACGCCTTGTGAAATTCCTTCTGGATGCGATCTTCGCCCTCCGAGGCCATCCAGCCGATGTTGAGGCCGTTGACGCGGATGCGGTTGCGCAAGAGCGCGTAGGCGGTGTTCTTGGTCAGCGTTTCCAACGCGCCTTTGGAGGCGCAATAGGCGGCGATGAAAGGCTGGCCCGCCTTGGCGGACATAGAGCCGATATTGACGATGGTGCCTTCGATCTTCTCGCGTCGCATGACCTTCACGGTTTCCTGCATGAGGAAGAAAGGCGCGCGGACGTTGACGGCGAACATGGCATCGAAGAGTTCGGGGCTGGTGTCGAGGATTGTGCCCCGATCGGTGATGGCGGCAGCATTGACCAGCGCATCCACGCGGCCGAAGGTCTGGTCGCAGACATGGACGACGTTCTGCGCATCCTCCACCTTGCCGAGATCGGCTTTGACGTAGACGACTTTCGCACCGGTCTTTGCCGATATCTCCTCGGCTTTCGCTTTCCCCTTGGTCTCGTTGCGGCCGCAGATGACGATGCCCCTGGCGCCGCGTTCGGCAAAGAGGCGGGCGATGGTGGCCCCTAGGCCCTGTGTGCCGCCGGTGACGATGGCGATCTTGCCGTCGAGGCGGGCGTAATCCGTGCTCATATGTCTTCTCCTCCTGATGATATGCAAATGGCCCCTCGCCGGAAGCGAGGGGCACTGGGATCAATTTAGCTAGGCTCAGGGTCAGCTCAGCTTCTTGGCCGCCTGGTCGGCGAGGGCTTTGGTGAATGTTTCATCGCTCCAGCCTTCTTCCAGCGCCTCGTGCATCAGCTGTGCCTGTGTCTTCGGCGCGAGGCCGCCGAGCGGCGGGTCGCGGTCGAGATTGGTCGGGAAGGAATAGCCTTCTGCACAGCATGCGACGGCATTGGCGATCTCGCCGGCCGAAAGCCTGCTCTTCAGCGCCTTCAGGGCGGGGAAGAGTTTTGCGCTCATGCGTTCGCGATTGACGGTTTCCATGGCTCGGCCGAAAGCCGAGGAGACCTGAAGCAGGTTCGCCACGCGTTTGATGTCCTTCGAGCGGTTGGTGCCGGCAGCGTGGAAGAGGGCGGGGTTGAAGAATACGACATCGCCCTTTTCCAGCGGCAGCTGGATATGGTTCTGCTCGAAATAATCCTTGAATTCCTGGCGCTTGAGAGCGAGATAGCCCGGCTCGTAAGTCTGGCTGTGCGGCAGGAAAAGCGTCGGGCCGCTTTCGAGCGGCATGTCGCAATGGGCAACCGCACCCTGCAGGGTCAGTACCGGCGAGAGGCGATGCACATGGGCCGGGAACTGCTCGATCACTTTGGAGGACTGGAAGCCGAGGTGGTAGTCGCGGTGGGCGGATTGCGCCGCACCGCCGGGGTTCACCCGGTTGACCTGTGCCGTCATCTGATAATGCGGGCCGAGCCATGCCTCGCTTGCCAGCGCCACGATGGTATTGCCGTAATAGCGGGCGAAATTTTCAGGGTCTGCCAGGCAGTGTTTTTCCAATGAATTCCAGATGCGGTCATTGGCGCCCGGTTTGGCAAAATGGTCGCCGCCGCCAGTGGATGTGCGGTGCTGCTCCTCAATGATCTCTTCGAAGATGGTGCTCGCCCGGTCGATGATGCTGGTGTCTTCATAGGCACGCTTGAAGACGACGACACCGGGGCCGATGCCGAAGGCTTCGCAGATTTCGGCGAGAACGGCGCGACGGCCTGCCGGCGTAGACGCCGCTTCGATCACTTTGCGGCTGTTGTAGATCAGCACGTTCTTCTCGACGGCAGAGGCCGTCGGGTAATCGGCGAGCAAGGTGGTCTTTTCTGCGAGTGCGCGGAAATCGCTGAGATCGCAAGCGTCTTCGGTGAGCCAGACGCGATCGGCGCGCAATTTTTGCTGGTTGTCTGATTTCATCGGGTACTCCTCCATGTCCGATGAAGGGGACTATACGCCGCCGGCGATCCTGATGTAGATCAGGAATCCATCAAAAAACCATCAGAATTCCGGGAGTGAAGATCGCCGTGGCTCATCGCTTTCTCGTCAAGGATATCGCTTTTCAGGCAGGCCTCAGCACCGCAACCGTTGACCGGGTGCTGAACGGCAGGCCCGGTGTGCGGCGGCAGACGGAGATGCGGGTGAAGGCGGCAATCGCCGAACTCGAAAAGCAGGCGGGAGCCGATGTGGCCGGCCGCAAGCTTGCGATCGATATCGTTATGGAGACGCCGGAGCGGTTCAGTACTGCGGTGCGGGCTGCCTTCGAAACGGAGGTCGCGACCTTCCTGCCGACGGCTTTTCGCTGCCGTTTCCATTTCGCCGAGGTGATGCGCGCTGCGGAGCTGGTGCAGCTTCTCGACCGTATTCGCCTACGCGGCACGCATGGCATCGTGCTGAAAGCGCCTGATGTGCCTGAGGTCGTTGCCGCCGTTGCGCGGCTCGATGCGGCCGGTATTCCCGTCGTCACGCTCGTGACGGACCTGCCGAATTCGGCGCGATCAGCCTATGCTGGCGCCGACAATCGAGCAGCGGGCGAGACGGCGGCCTATCTTATCGGCCGGCTTCTCGGACCTGCGGGCGGCAAGGCACTGGTGACGCTATCGAGCGGCCGGTTCCGGGGCGAGGAGGAGCGCGAGATCGGCTTTCGCCGGGTGATCCGGGCGCATTATCCTTCGATCGGCATTGTCGAGGTCAGCGAAGGGCACGGTACCGATACTGCGACAGGCACGCTCGTTGCGGCAGCCCTCGCCGGTGATCCTGATATCAATGCCGTCTATTCGGTCGGCGGCGGCAACCGCGCGGTGCTTGCGGCTTTCGAGGCTGCGGGCCGGGCAGTCTCGGTTTTCGTGGCGCATGATCTCGATGCCGACAATCGCGCCCTGCTTGTCGAACGGCGGATCGATTTCGTGTTGCATCATGATCTCAGAACCGATGCGCGCTCGGCCTTTCGTGCGATCATGGCCCGCGCCATTCCCGCCACCCGGACGGCGCCGGTTGCGTTCTCGGCCGTCGAAATCGTCACACCCTACAATATGCCGGCAATGCAATGATGCGTTGAGCGAGCGCTTCGGGTTGATTGTCTTTCCATCTGCCGCAGATTCGCGTTACAGCTTGCAGCGAATGAGGAGAGCGTATGGGCTATAGCGATATCGGCACAATCGCAGCATGGGTGACGGAACAGGGCTTGAACGGCGCGACCGAGGCGGAGCTGCTCGCCGGCTTCTGCGAGGTCTGCCGCAATGCGGGCATGCGCCTCGATCGGGCCATGGCGCTGATGGATACGCTGCATCCGGTTCATGAAGGGCGCGCCTTCCGCTGGGATAGTGAAAGTGAGGCGAATTTCGAAGGCGAATTCGAATATGGCCCTTCAGGCGAAGGCCAGGGACTGGAAACCTGGCGTCGCTCGGCTTTCTACCATCTCTGGACGAGTGGCGACCGCGAGGTGCGGCGCAGGATCGGATTCGGCGATCCGACCGATTTCATCATGCTGGACCAGATTCATGCGCTCGGCCATACCGATTACATCGCCATGGCGCATCATTTTGCCCAGGCCGGTACGATCGGCGAGATGGACTGTTTCTTCTCGCATTTCTCAACCAAACATCCTGAGGGTTTCTCCGATCAGGACCTTGCCGTCCTGCGCAAGCTGGTGCCGGTGCTGGGGCTGGCGATCAAATGCGTGGCGCTTGCCCGCATCGCTCGCACCATCGCCGAAGTCTATCTCGGCGAAGATGCCGCGCGCCAGGTGATGGAAGGCAAGATCTCACGCGGCAAGACCGAGCGGATTTCAGCCGCACTCTGGTTTTCGGATCTGCTGAATTATACGAAAATATCAGACAATTCGCCGCCCGAAGATATCATCCCGCTGCTCAACGAATATAGCGAAGTCGTGATCACCGCGATCCATGAGGCCGGCGGCAATGTTCTGAAACTGATCGGCGATGGAGTGCTCGCAATCTTCAAAGGTGAGGAGCCATCGGAAAGCTGTTCGGCTGCCCTGCAGGCAGAGCGGCTGGTGCGGCAGAAGCTCGCGGTTCTGAATGCCGCACGCGAGGCGGATCGGCGGCCGACGACCGATGTCTATATCGGCCTGCATATTGGTGACGTTTTCTACGGCAATATCGGCAGCCAGGATCGTCTGGACTTCACAGTCATCGGGCCGGCCGTCAACGAGGTAAGCCGTATAGCCTCCATCTGCCGGTCGGTCGATCTCAACGTGCTGATGTCGTCGGATTTTGAATCCGCGATCCCCGAGGCAGAGCGCAATGTTCTCGCCTGCGTCGGCCGTTACGCGCTGCGCGGCGTCAAGCGTCCACAGTTGCTCTACACGCTGGAGAGTGCGCGGCTGAACAGCTGAGTGGCAGCCCTTTATCTTGACGCCATTGCATGTCATTTTTTTTATGGAGCTTTAGGTGTCTGCATAGGATGAAGGAGATGCAGGGGCATTTTTTCGGCGCACTATGGAAAATGTCAGATCTTGATAGATGCAGATCTCACTGACAGATTTCCGCGTTCGGTTAGATAATCATGCAAGTTATGCAACCTATTCACCTGATCGGCGAGCCAAGGCATGTTCATTCCGCCGAAGAACGGCCTTAGCGCAGCAACCCCTGCCCGCCATCGATCCAGACCGGCGTGCCGGTAATATGGCGCGCGCGCTCGGAGGCCAGGAAAAGGATCGTTTCGGCTACATCGTCGCTCGATCCCGCCTTGCCGCCGGTAATCGGGATTTCCCCTTCCGGCCAGATGACGGGCACCTCGGTTTCCTCGCGATGACGTGACGCTGTGTTGGCGGCGATGCTGGTTTCGATCGCGCCGGGGCACACGGCGTTGACACGTATGCCGTGTTTGCCGAGTTCCAGCGCCAGCTGCTGGACTATGGCTACCTGGGCGGCCTTGGTGGCGGCATAGGCTGTGGCGCCCGGCGTGGTGAAGGTGCGCGTGCCGTTGATGGAGGAGACGACGACGATCGAGCCGCCATTCGTCTTCAGGTAGGGCACGGTGAGATGCAGCGTCATGTATGTGCCGCGTAGGTTGACGGTCATTGTCCGATCCCATTCATCCGGCTTGAGATCGTCGATCGGCGCCCAGACACCGTTGATGCCGGCATTGGCCACGACGATGTCGATGCCGCCGAAACTCTCGGTCATCTTGTCGACGGCGGCGCGCATCTGGGCTTCGTCGCTTGTATCGGCGGTCAGTTCGATAGACTGACCGCCGGCTGCGATGATCTCATTGCAGGTCTGCAGCACCTCGCTTTCGGTGCGACTCAGCACCGCAACTTTGGCGCCTTCAGCGGCGAGCTTCAGTGCAGTCGCCTTGCCGATGCCCGAACCTGCGCCTGTGACTAATGCGATCTTTCCCTGCAGCTCCATGGGCCGCTCCTCTCTGCTGTTGCCGGTAAAGGCAATGATCGGGGCGACTGTTGGTTCCGGACCGGACGTGTGACGGAAGTTATTTCAGAACGCTATGGCGCAGCGCCCATTTTTCCGGTCCGTGGACGGCGGCAAAGAGCAGGCCGGCGAGGAAGGTGAAGTGATCGATGAAGAAGCCGAATTCGGCCTGGTTCTGCTGCCAGTGCGAAGGGCCATGGAAAGAAAAGGCAAGGAAGATCACGTAGATGCCGGCAAGCAGGCTGGCTTCGGTGAAGAAGGCGCCGGTAATGAAGGCAAGTGCCAGCGCGATCTCGAAGAAAGCCGCGACCCAGGCAAGGAATGTCGGCGCGGGAAAGCCGGCCGACGTTATGTAGGCGGCGGTCGCCCCGATATCGGCAAATTTGAAGCCGGCGGCCATGAAGAAGATGAAGCTGAAGATGATGCGGGCGATAAGAATTGCGACTGTTCTGGCCATGTGAAATCTCCTCTTAGAGTTTCCATTATGACGGATGAGTGGTTCATGATCCGACAAGGCGGATGAAAAAGGACCACTTTCGCGGCCCCTTGCTTACCACTCGGCAAAGCTGCCGTCTTCACGGCGCCAGGGCATCGACATTCACGCGAGCGCGAGCGGGCAGTGCGGCGCGATCGCCGCCAGGATCAGGGTGGATGCGCGGCCGGCGCCCGGGCACGCCGAGTTCTTTTCGTCGCGTTTTGTTGCGGGCTCAATCTGATGTCGTCTTCCGCGGATAGAGGACTATATTGCCGGTCGGAAGGGCGGAATGTCCTTCGCGGTGGAGCGTTGCGGCGCTTCGAAAATCAATCGAAACAGGAGGACGGCATGCAGATCAATCGCACAGGTTCGGCCCAGTGGTCGGGCGGTCTCAAGGACGGCAAAGGTCAGATCTCGACCCAGAGCGGCGCGCTGAACAACTACCCCTATGGCTTTGCAAGCCGCTTCGAAGGAATTCCCGGCACCAACCCGGAAGAGCTTATCGGTGCTGCTCATGCAGGCTGCTTCACCATGGCGCTGTCGCTGATCCTCGGCGAAGCCGGCCTCAAGGCCGACCATATGGAAACGTCTGCCAGGGTTACTCTCGAAAGCGTCGAAGGTGGTTTTGCCATCACCGCCATCCACCTGTCGCTGACGGGCAGCATTCCCGGTGCCGACCAGGCAAAGTTCGAAGAGCTTGCCGGCATGGCCAAGGCCGGGTGCCCTGTTTCCAAGGCTCTCTCGGCCGTTCCGATCACGCTCGACGTCAAGCTCGCCTGATCCTTAAAGCCTGTTTTCGTTCTGATGCCGCAGCCTCCCGGGGTGCGGCATTTTTGTTTGCATCGTAAGATCATTGACAATTGAAGGATGATATTTTACGACTGACGAAATTCGAATTTCGTCAGTCGTAAAATATCAGGCCTGAAACCCATGAATGACATCGCGGAAAACACGCTGGACGTCACACGGCAGGAAAATATCACCCGCATCCTCGATGCGGCCGAGCGGCTTTTCCGCCACTACGGATATTCGAAGACGACGGTCGCGGATGTCGCCCGCGATCTCGGCATGTCGCCTGCCAATATCTACCGCTTCTTCGCCTCCAAGGTTGAAATCCACCAAGCGATCTGCGGCCGGATGCTGGCAACCAGCTACCAGCTTGCATCCAATATCTGCCATCAGAAGATCAGCGCTTCGGACCGGCTGCGCCAGTTCGTTCGCAGCCAGTATCAGCTGACGCTCGACACCATGCTCGACCAGCAGAAGGTGCACGAGATGGTGATCGTCGCCATCGAGCGTGACTGGCATGTTATCGAAAAACACATCGATGACATCCATGCGTTGCTTGCCGATGTCATCCGCGAAGGCATCGCTGCCGGTGAATTCGCCGAACAGGATCCAGAGGTCGCCTCCCGCTGCTTTGGGGCGGCGACCGTCAATCTCTGCCATCCGCAGATGGTAGCCCAATGTCTTGCCAAGACGAACCGGGCAGCCGTCGAAGAGCTGATCGAATTTGCGATCAGGGCACTGAAAAAATAAGCGCGGCCAAGGTCGCCCAAGAAAACCCGAAACAATCAGGAGCGCGAAAGATGTTTTCGCTCAAGGCCTTCAGCAACCGCATGCCGTCCGTCATGAGCCTCGCGCTTGTCAGCGCGATCGGGGTCGGCGTTGCCGGCTGCACGGAAGAAAAGGCAGAGGTCAAGGACGTGATCCGTCCGGTCAAAGTGGTCGAGGTCGCCAAGGCTGGTGATACCCGCACGCTCGATTATTCCGGCTCGGTGCGCGCGCGCACGGAAATGAACCTCGGTTTCCGGGTCAATGGCAAGATAACCGAACGTCTTGTCGATATCGGCGAGCGGGTGAAGCCCGGCGATGTCCTCGCCCGGATGGATTCGACCGATTACGAACTCGCCGTGAAGACCGCCGAAGCCAATCTCGCTGCTGCCGAAAAGGCCGTCGAAACGGCCGATATCGCCAACCGTCGCGCCGAACAGCTCTTTGACAAGAATGTTGCGCCGAAATCGCAGGTCGAGCAGGCCTCACTCACTCACGATCAGGCGATTTCAACCCGCGATGCAGCCGTTTCCGCGCTCGATCAGGCGAAGAACCAAGTGAGCTATACGGAGCTCAAGGCCGATCACAACGGGATCGTGACGACCATCAATGCCGATGTGGGCCAGGTCGTGGGATCGGGAACGCCTGTCGTCACCGTCGCTGTCGACGGTGAGAAGGAAGTGCAGATCGCGGTGCCGGAAAACGATATCGCCCAGTTCAAGCCGGGTAAGACCGTGAAGGCGGGCTTCTGGGCCGACAGCAAGCTGGTGCTCGATGGCACGGTTCGCGAAGTATCCGGCAGCGCCGACCAGCAATCCCGCACCTTTGCGGTGCGTGTCAGCCTGCCGAACGATCCCCGTGTGCTGCTCGGCATGACGGCGACGATCGAGGCCAATGTCAGCAACAGCGATACTTATGTTTCCATTCCGCTCAGCGCGCTCGCGCAGAAGGACGGCAAGCAGGTCGTCTGGACTGTCGATCGCGGCACGGAAACCGTTCATATCAGAGATATCGAGGTGGTGGATTTCACCGGCGACGGCGTACGCGTCGCCAAGGGTCTCGATAGCGGCGATCTCGTCGTTGCCGCCGGCACGCAATTCATGAGCGAAAACCTGAAGGTCAAGCTTCCCGACCAGCAATCGGCTGCCGCCGAAACGGATGCAGCCGTCCGCTGAACGGCCAGGAAGAGGGAACAGGATCATGGACGCCACCAACACTGAAAAGCGCCCCTTCAACCTTTCACGCTGGGCAATCGGCCATCCGAGTATCGCACGCTTCCTTTTCGGGCTGATCCTGATTACCGGCGTGCTCGGCCTGACCCGCATGGGCCAGAAGGAAGACCCGGATTTCACCTTCCGCGTCATGGTGGTGCAGGCACTCTGGCCGGGTGCATCCCTCCAGGACATGGAAGATCAGGTCACCAACAAAATCGAGCGCAAGCTGCAGGAAACGCCGCATCTCGACTGGGTGAAGTCCTACACGCGCGCCGGCAGCACGATCATCACCGTGCAGGTGAAGGGGGATACCGATAGTGCCCAGGTGGCGGACGCCTTCTATCAGGTGCGCAAGAAGGTCGGCGACATCAACAGCGACCTGCCGCAAGGCCTGCTCGGTCCCTATTTCAATGATGAATTCGGCGATACGTTCATCACGCTGCATTCAATCAGCGGCGACGGCTACTCCTATCCGGAGCTGAAGAAATTCGCGATCCAGGCGCGTGACATGCTGTTGACGACGCCCGGTGTCGAAAAGGCCGTCATCATCGGCGACCAGCCGGAAAAGATCTATATCGACGTCTCCTCGAAGGCGCTCGCCGAACGCGGCCTGACGATCCTCGACCTGCAGAACGCCATCAAGGGTCAGAACGCCGTCGATCCGGCAGGCAATGTCGATACGGGTCTGCGCTCGGTGCGCATCTCCGTCGAAGGCAATGTTCACAAGGTCGAGGATATCAGAGAACTGCGCCTGCGCTCCGGCAATCAGGTGACGCGGCTTGGCGATATCGCCACCGTCACCTCCGGCCTCGAAGATCCCTATCAGCGCAAGTACCGCTTTAACGGTCACGAGAGCGTGCAGGTCGGCGTCGTCATGGCCAAGGGTTTCAAGGTCACCGATGTCGGCAAGGATGTGGAAGCGACCTACAAGCGCTTCGAGGATTCGCTGCCCTATGGCGTCGCCGTCGACCAGATCTCCAACCAGCCTGATGTCGTGACCGATGCGGTCAGCGAGTTCATGCATGCGCTTGGCGAAGCCCTTGCCATCGTGCTCGTCGTGTCGTTCCTGTCGATCGGCTGGCGCTCGGGGCTCGTGATTGCGATCGCCATTCCACTGGTCCTGGCTGCGACCTTCGCCATCATGTACGAACTCGGCATCGACCTGCAGCGTATTTCGCTCGGCGCGCTCATCATCGCGCTCGGCCTGCTCGTCGACGATGCGATGATCGTTGTGGAAATGATGGAGCGGAAGCTCGAAGAAGGTCTTGTCAAGATCGATGCGGCGAGTTTCGCCTATTCCTCGACCGCCTTCCCGATGCTGACGGGTACGCTGATCACCACGGCCGGGTTCATTCCCGTCGGCTTTGCTGCGTCGACGGCCGGCGAATATGTGCGCTCGCTCTTCTATGTCGTCGGCATCGCGCTGGTGACCTCGTGGTTCGTGGCAGTCTATTTTACGCCGTGGCTCGGTTACATGATCCTGAAGCAGCGTCACCATGCGGGTGAGCATCATGACGTGTTCGACACGCGCTTCTATCGTGGCCTGCGGCGCACGGTGGGCTGGGCCGTGCGCCATCGCGTCATCGTGCTTTCGCTGACGCTCGCCACCTTCGTTGCCAGCCTCTGGAGCTTCCAGTTCATTCCGCAGAATTTCTTCCCGCAGTCCTCGCGTCCGGAAATCCTCGTCGATCTCTGGCTGCCCGAGGGCACCAGCATCAAAGAAGTGGAGGCCCAGGCCAAGGCGCTGGAAGCCAAGATGATGGATGACAAGGACAAGAAGTTCATCGCCACCTACATCGGCGAAGGTGCGCCGCGCTTCTTCCTGCCGCTCGACCAGCAGCTTCGCAACCCGAACTATGCCCAGCTTCTGATCATGGCCAATGACGAGCCGGCGCGTGAGCGGCTGATCACTAAGCTCAGGTCGATCCTGGCGGAAGATTTCCCCTCCATCCGTGGCAAGGTCGACCGCCTCTTCCTTGGCCCGCCGACGGGCTGGCCCGTGCAGATGCGCGTGATGGGTCCCGATCGTGCGGAAGTACGTGAGATCGCTGATCAGGTGAAGGAGCGCTTCACTAGGGATCCGATGCTTGGCGCCGTCCATGACGATTGGCTGGAGCCGGTGCCCGCCATGAAGCTGGTCATCGATCAGGACCGTGCCCGTGCACTCGGCGTCACTTCGCAACGCGTCCGCCAGATGCTGCAGACAGCTATGTCCGGCGCGCCGCTCGATGACTTCCGCGATGGCGAGGAGACGGTCTCGATCGTCGCCCGGGAGCCGGATGCCAATCGTTCGCTGCTCTCGGCCGTCAATTCGGTTTATGTGCCGACGGATTTCGGTGGCTACGTTCCGGTCTCGCAGATCGCCAAGGTCATGCCGGTGATGGAGCAGGGCGTCGAGTGGCGGCGCGACCGTTTGCCGACGATCAGTGTTCGTGCGACGCTGCCTGATGGCGTTCAGCCGAACGATGTCGTAACCAAGCTCTACAATGACATGCAGGACCTGCGCGACAGTCTGCCGGCTGGCTACAAGATCGAGATTCAGGGCGGTGCCGAGGATTCGGCCGAAAGCCAGGCCTCAATCGCTGCCAAGGCGCCGATCATGCTCGTCGTCATCATGATCCTGCTGATGGCGCAGCTTCAGCATTTCGGCAAGGCAATGCTGGTCTTCGCGACCGGCCCGCTCGGCATCATCGGCGCGGCTTCGGCCCTATTGATCAGTGGCGCGCCCTTCGGCTTCGTGGCGATCCTCGGCGTCATCGCGCTGCTCGGCATCATCATCCGCAACTCGATCATCCTCGTCGACCAGATCGATCAGGACATCAAGGCGGGCATGCACCGGCAGGAGGCAATCGTCGGTGCAGCCGTCCGCCGCTTCCGGCCGATCATTCTGACGGCGCTGACGGCGGTGCTGGCACTGATCCCGATCTCGCGAGGTGTCTTCTGGGGGCCGCTTGCCTACGCCATGATGGGCGGTATCCTGGTCGCGACCGTGCTGACCATTCTCGTGCTGCCGGCTGGTTACGCCCTGTTCTTCGGCCGTGAGCCGAAGACGAAGACAGACGAACATGCCAATGCCAACCAGGAAGAGGCGGACGGCGATATTCATCATCCGCCGGCATTGGCAGCCGAATGAGAAAAAAGGCGCGGTTTCGGCCGCGCTTTTATGTTTCAGATGATCTTTCGTTTCAGGCCATCGGATTCGGCAGGTAGCCGGTGAAGCCAGAGATTTTCCAGCGGCCTTGATGCTTGCGGCAATAGTAAAGCGTCTGCCAGAGCATGCGATCACGTAAACCATCGGGGCGCAGGATGCTGCCGTCGAACTTCTTGTGCACCAGCGCCATGTCGCCATTGATCTCGATGTCTTCCAGCACCGTGGTGGTGAAGATCGCCGTGCGCGGATCTTCGGAGAAGCTCTGCTTCTTGAAATCCTCCGCCTGGCGCAGCCATTCGTCGCGATAGGCCGAAAGCGTCGGGAAGGCGAGGTGCCACTTGTCCGGGCTCACTTCCTTGCCGCCATCGATGCCGATGAAGCCGTCTTGAACGAAATCTTCGGCCACCTTGCTCCAGTCAGCGGCGAGGAAGGCGTCGATGTCGCGGTGAACGAGCATTTCCCAGATGGAATGGCGGGCTTCATCGGAGGCGGGGAGGGGGTTCTTGAAAGGATCTCTCATCGGGGCTCGCTTCGCATTGAATTGTCTCGATCTCCGCTGATGCCTGCAAATTGTCAAACCGCGAAAGCACGCGAGGAGACGATGGCGCTAAACGGGAGTAAAGATCGCCCTATATTCGTTGGAGGGAGGACATGACTGTGGCCGATTACCGTTTAGAAGCGAGCTGGCGCCCGGTCGAAGGAAGCTTCGGACGCTTCAGTTTCACGCTCTTCAATCTTTCTGACGAACCGCTTACCGGTTTTACACTCGCCTATACTTCGCTCACCCGGGTAGCAGAGGAACATGTCGCCGAGGGTGCCGTGCTCAAGCGGCGCGTTGCCAATCTTCACGAATATTCTCCGCCCGACGGGCTCACGCTCAAGCCGGGCGGCTGCTGGCAATTTTCCGTGGAAGGCCTGACGAATGGCCCGAGGCACGTCACGGCGGGTATCAAATCCGCCTACCTTACGCTTGCCGATGGCCGGCATGTCCCCGTCAGCTTCGGCGATCTGATGCTTGATAGCGTAGTGCACGGCGAATTGCCGGAGTTGCTGCCGAGGGGCGAAGTCACCGAGCCGTTCTCGCTGCTGCCCTGGCCACTGTCCCTGTCGATGCGGCCGGAGGAGATGCCGCCCATCGCGCTTTACCCGGCAGCCGGTTCACGCCCGGAGGATATCAAGGCCGTGGCGAAGGCGCTGGCGCTCTATCAGCGGCTCTTTCCAGCCGACAACGTGCCTTTCACGTTGCAGCCGGTCCAGGGCGGGCGACCGATCCGCTTCAAGGTGGAGTCCTCGATCATGCCGGAGGCCTGTGAGCTGCGCTTCACGTCACAGGAGATCATTCTTGCCACCGACGACGAGGCCGGGCGGTTCTATGGGCTGATCAGCCTCGCCCAGTTGCTGCATGGCGCGCGCCGGGACGCGGAAATCTTTCAGTTTCCGGTCTTCGGCGACATAGCCGACCAGCCTCGTTATGCTTGGCGCGGCTGTCATCTCGATGTTTCGCGTCAGTTCTATCCGGTGGCGGATATCGAGCGGCTGATTGATATCCTCGCCTGGAACAAGCTCAATATTTTTCACTGGCATCTGACTGACGATGAGGCCTGGCGACTGGAGATAAAGGCCTATCCGGAACTGACTGACATCGGTGCGAGACGCGGGCCGAACGAAGTTCTGGTGCCGCAGCTCGGCGATGGGGCCGAACCGCGTTCGGGACATTACACGCAGGATGACGCCCGCCGGATCGTTGCCCATGCGGCCTCCCTCTATGTGAATGTCCTGCCGGAGATCGATATTCCCGGTCATAGCACAGCAACGCTCGTCTCTCTGCCGCAGCTTGTCGACAGACAGGAGGCGCCAGGCAGCTATCGTTCGGCACAGGGCTATCCGAACAATGCGCTCAATCCGGCTGTTGAGTTCACCTATGAATTTCTCGGCAAGGTGTTTGACGAGATGGTGGCACTCTTTCCCTTTGAATATATCCATATTGGCGGGGACGAGGTGCCGCACGGTTCATGGCTCGCCTCACCGGCCTGCAAGGCCTTGATGGAGAAGGAGAGGCTTACCGGAACGGCCGAGCTTCAGTCGCATTTCATGCGGCGGATCAAGGCGATGCTTGCCGAACGCGGCAAGAAGCTTGCCGGCTGGAACGAGGTTTCGCATGGCGGTGGCGTCGATCGTGAGGGTACGCTGCTGATGGCCTGGGAAAAGCCTGAAGTCGGTATCGAGCTGGCTAGAGAGGGCTATGATATCGTCATGACGCCGGGCCAGGCCTATTATCTCGACATGGCCCAGGCCGAAGGGTGGAGAGAGCCGGGCGCCAGCTGGGCCGGTTTCACGCCTCCGGAAAAGACCTATGCCTACGAGGCCGAGGGCGAGTTGCCAGAGGACCTGAGAGACCGGATGCGTGGCATCCAGGCCTGCATCTGGGGCGAGAATTTCGTCTCGCGGGCCTATTTCAACCGCCTGGTTTTCCCGCGGCTGCCGGCCGTCGCAGAGGCAGCCTGGACCCCGACTCTACGCAAGGACTGGCTTCGCTTTGCCGTGATCGTCAGGATGTGGCCGCAGCTCTAAGTTCGGCTTTTGCGCAATTCCGGACGCAAAACCGCTATGCACTTTTGCTGGAATTGTTTCAGGCTGCTTCGGCCTTCAGGCCCAGAAGTGCTGCGCCGATCAGGCCGGGTTCGATGCGACATTCACTGCGCACCACCAGCGGCCGATCGAATTTCCGCAGGATGCGGGCGCGCACTGCCTGATCGAGTTCGGCGAGAAGCGGTTCGACATTCGAAAGGCCGCCCCCGACGGGCACGATAGTCGCTCCCGTTATGTTGATGGCGAGCGCCAGCGGCGAGGCGACGAGATCGACATAGACATCGATGGTGCGGTTGGCCTTTTCCTCGCCGCCTTGCCAGTTGGCGATGATTTCTTCGCTGGAGAGGTCGAGATCGTGCAGCGTCTTGTGCAGGCGTTCGAGGCCGCGTGCGCCGCCGATGGTATCGACGCAGCCCTTCTGGCCGCAGCCGCAGGCATAGGCGGGGATGGCGACTGGCGGGGTCCCTGCCTGCGATGCGATGATCGGGCCGTGGCCCCATTCACCGGCAAAGCCGCCTGACGCATTGATGAGGCGGCCATCGGAGACGACGCCGCCGCCGACGCCGGTGCCGAGGATGGCGCCGAAGACGATGCGGTGGCCGCGGCCGGCGCCGAGCTCGGCTTCCGCCATGGCGAAACAGTCGGCATCGTTGGCGATCAGCACGGGCAGGCCGAGCGCTGCCTCCAGGTCGGCGGCGAGGTTGCGGTTGTGAATGCAGGGGATGTTGGCGACGATCAAGCGCTGCGTGTCCGGGTCAACGACACCGGCAATCGAGAGCGCTATGAGGGACGGCTGTTCACCGTTCTCGGCGATAAAGCTCTTCAACGTTTCGACAAAGGCCGGAAAATTGTCCTTCGGGGTCGGGCGGCGGCCAAGCGGCACGATGTCGGATTCAGAATGTGCAAACCCGCCCTTGATGGCGGAGCCGCCGATATCGAATGAAATGATCATCTGATGTCTGCCAGTTATCTCTGCTGGGCGTCTGCTCGCACTCCTGGCGTCGAATTACAAGGATTATTCGATAAATTAACTAAGTTGCTGGCGAGCCTTCGCTCGATAATTGTCCGTCAAGGTCATGCTAATGGCATATTACACGGGCAAGCTCTTCGCTATTCACATACCGATACCGGATCTATGACAATCGAAAATACCGGAACCAACAGAACGACAGCCCGCAGACCTCGCCCGAAAGGCCGGCGGCTTTCCTCCATCCTGCGACAAATGGCGGCGGATCAAAGCCGCGAACGCGTCTCGATCGGCGATCTGTTCCAGACGATGGGCGGCCGGGCCATCGGCGCGTTGATGCTCATCTTCGCGTTGCCGAATGCTTTTCCGACGCCGCCCGGTACCTCCTCATTGCTCGGCGCTCCCTTGGTCTTCCTAGCTGCGCAGCTCACCTTCGGCCTCAAGCCCTGGCTGCCGCGGGCGATTGCGGCTCGCTCCATGCGGCGAGAGGATTTCGGGACTATCGTCGGGCGCATCCATCCCTGGCTTGCCCGGGCGGAACGGATGATGCAGCCGCGGCTTGGTATTTTCGTCGAACCGCCTGCAGAATATCTGGCGGGTCTTTGCTGTCTGGTGCTGGCGATCGTTCTCGTGCTGCCGGTGCCGCTCGGCAATATCCTGCCGGCAATTGCGATATCGCTTTTCTCCTTCGCGATTCTTGGCCGGGATGGGTTGTTTTCGCTTCTGGGCTTCCTCTTGACGGCGGTTTCGCTCACTGTCGCCGTTGGGGTTATTTACGGCCTCGTTAAGGCGGCCATCTACGTCGTCATGCGGTGGTTTGCGTAGGGAAGCGACTGCTCACTTTTTCAACGCCCTCGACATTTGCCCGATTTTTGTTTTGATCTGACGCCAGATAGACTCAAAGGGAATATTGGCGGCAGCACATGGTTAAGAAAGCGGAGACTTCCGGACGGCTGGATGATGCGGCGCGCGCCGGGTGGCTCTATTATGTCGCCGGCCGCACGCAAGACGAAATCGCCTCCGCCATGGGTATTTCTCGCCAGTCGGCGCAGCGGCTGGTGTCGCTTGCCGTAGCGGAGCGGCTGATCAAGGTGCGGCTCGATCATCCGATTGCCGCGTGCCTCGAACTCGGCAATCAGCTTCGCGAGAAATTCGGCCTCAAGCATGTAGAGATCGTTCCGAGCGATTCGGGTTCGTCCTCGATGACGGTCGGCATTGCGGAGGCGGCAGCTTCTGAAATCGAGCGGTGGTTGAAGCGCCCCGAGCCGATCGTGCTCGCGGTCGGTACCGGGCGAACCCTGAAGGCCGCCGTCGATCAGCTGCCGGCGATCGAATGTCCCAATCATCGCATCGTTTCATTGACGGGCAATATCGCGCCCGACGGTTCGGCTGCCTATTACAACGTCATCTTCAGCATGGCCGATGCCGTGAAGGCGCGGCACTATCCGATGCCGCTGCCGGTTCTCGTCACCTCGGCGGAGGAGCGAGAGCTTCTGCATGGCCAGCAGCTGGTGCGCTCAACGCTGGCGATCAGCGCGCAGGCGGATGTGACATTCGTCGGTATCGGCGAACTCGGCATCGACGGCCCGCTCTGCGTCGACGGTTTCCTTGAGAAAGACGAAATGATGGCGCTGATGCGCGGCGGGGCGGCAGGTGAGATCTGCGGATGGATCTTCGACGCCGACGGCAGGCTGCTCGACGACCCGATCAACGAACGTGTCGCGTCCGCTCCCATCCCGTCGCGCGATTCGTCTGTCGTCATCGGGATTGCCAAGGGCAAGCGCAAGTTCAAGGCAATCAAAGCTGCCATATCAGGCCATCAGGTGAACGGTTTGATCACTGACGAAGAGACGGCCGAGTTTTTGCTCAATAGCTGAGCAAAAATATTACACTTTTGAATCAATAACATAGCTCGATTGTTCGGCATCGCAGCAACGATTGCCGATTGACAAATTATCGCCATTGGTGAGTAATTGCCCATGAGCAAAGCGAATGCTCACACTCGTCTTCTGGGAGGAAGATATGACATTGAGAACTTTCCTGCTGGGCGCCTGCTCGGCAATAGCGTTTGCCGGCATGGCTTCGGCCGAGACGCTGACAATCGCGACCGTGAACAACGGCGACATGATCCGGATGCAGAAGCTGACGGATGATTTCAAGGCGAAGAATCCCGGCATCGACCTTGAATGGGTAACCCTCGAAGAAAACGTACTGCGCCAGAAGGTGACGACCGACATCGCGACCAAGGGCGGCCAGTATGACGTGCTGACGATCGGTACTTATGAAGTTCCGATCTGGGCAAAGCAGGGCTGGCTCCTGCCGCTGGACAATCTCGGCGACAGCTATGATGTGAATGACCTGCTGCCGGCTATCCGCAGCGGCATCAGCCAGGACGGCAAGCTCTATGCAGCTCCCTTCTACGGCGAAAGCTCCATGGTCATGTATCGCAAGGATCTGTTCGACGCTGCAGGCCTGAAGATGCCCGATGCACCGACCTGGGACTTCATTGCAGACGCTGCGAAGAAGATCACCAACAAGGACAAGGAAATCTACGGCATCTGCCTGCGCGGCAAGGCCGGCTGGGGCGAAAACATGGCCTTCCTGACGGCCATGTCGAACTCCTTCGGCGCTCGCTGGTTCGATGAAAAGTGGAAGCCGCAGTTCGATCAGCCCGAGTGGAAGGACACGCTGACCTTCTACGTCAACCTGATGAAGGAAGCCGGCCCTCCCGGCGCTTCTTCCAACGGCTTCAACGAAAACCTGGCGCTCTTCCAGACCGGCAAATGCGGCATGTGGATCGACGCAACGGTTGCTGCTTCCTTCGTAGCTGATCCGAAGCAGTCGAAAGTTGCCGACAAGGTCGGCTTTGCACTGGCTCCGGACAAGGGGCTCGGCAAGCGCGGCAATTGGCTCTGGGCCTGGAACCTTGCCATCCCGGCAGGCTCGCAGAAGGCAGAAGCAGCCGAGAAGTTTATCGCCTGGGCAACGAGCAAGGATTACACCAACCTTGTCGCCGAAAAGGAAGGCTGGCTGAACGCACCTCCCGGCACCCGCACTTCGCTCTATGCAAATGCCGAATATCAGAAGGCTGCTCCGTTTGCGAAGATGACGCTCGACAGCATCAACTCCGCCGATCCGACCAAGCCGACCGTCAAGCCGGTGCCTTATGTTGGCGTCCAATTCGTGGCGATCCCGGAGTTCCAGGGCATCGGCACGGCCGTAGGCCAGCAGTTCTCCGCAGCCCTTGCCGGCCAGATTTCGGTCGACCAGGCCCTGCAGAGCGCGCAGCAGCTGACCACCCGCGAAATGACCAAGGCGGGCTATATCAAGTAAAACCTCCTGAGCATGTACGGAATGCTTGACATTCCGCACCTCCGGGCCGCCGATCATCCGAACTGCATCGGCGGCCTCTTTTTTCAGAAACGTCCTGCAGCCGTTCCCGCTTCAGATCAGACCGGTGATTTGCCATGGCAACGTTACACACCCGCTCCGCAGCACGCCTGATGATGGCCCCTTCCGTGGTGCTTCTCTTCGCGTGGATGATCGTCCCGCTGGCGATGACGATTTACTTCTCCCTGCTGAACTACAATTTGCTCAGCCCGGGCATGGAAACCTTCGTCGGTCTCTTAAATTACCAATACTTCCTCACCGATCCGGCCTTCTTCGCCGCGCTCATCAATACGCTGGTGCTGGTCGCCGGTGTGCTCGTCATCACCGTCGTCGGTGGTATCCTCTTTGCGCTGTTGCTCGACCAGGATATTTACGGGCAGGGGATCGTACGCATCCTGGTGATCGCGCCCTTCTTCGTTATGCCAACAGTCGCAGCGCTTGTCTGGAAGAACATGTTCATGAACCCGGTCAACGGCCTCTTCGCCTATATTGCGAAGGCTGTCGGCTTGCAGCCGATCGACTGGCTGGCAACGATGCCGCTGTTCTCCATCATTCTCATTGTCGCCTGGCAGTGGCTTCCCTTCGCCACGCTGATCCTACTGACGGCACTTCAGTCGCTTGACGAAGAGCAGAAGGAAGCTGCCGAAATGGACGGCGCCGGCGCGATCTCGAAATTTATCTACATCATCCTGCCGCATATGGCCCGAGCCATCACGGTTGTGATCCTCATTCAGACGATCTTCCTTCTGTCGGTCTTTGCCGAAATCCTCGTCACCACCAATGGCGGTCCGGGCACGCAGAGCACGAATCTAACCTATCTCGTCTATGCCCAGGCGCTGCTGCAGTTCGATATCGGCGGGGCTTCTGCCGGCGGTATCGTGGCGGTTGTGCTTGCCAATATCGTTGCGATCTTCCTCGTGCGCCTCGTCGGCAAGAATCTGGAGGCTTGAGATGGCTAGAAAGGTTACGACCCAACACAAGGTCATCATGACCGCGATCGCCTGGGCGTTCGCTATCCTGATCTTCTTCCCGATCCTCTGGACGTTCCTGACGAGCTTCAAGTCGGAAGCGGATGCCATCGCTTCCCCGCCGCAATTCCTGTTCTTCCAATGGACGACGGAAAACTATGCGGAAGTGCAGAGCCGTTCCAACTATCTCAGCCACTTCATGAATTCGGTGGTGATCTCCTTCGGCTCCACGCTGATCGGCCTCATCATCGCTATTCCCGCTGCCTGGGCCATGGCCTTCGCGCCAACCAAGCGGACCAAGGACGTGCTGATGTGGATGCTGTCGACGAAGATGATGCCGCCGGTCGGTGCGCTCATTCCGATCTATCTGATGTTCCGCAATTCCGGCCTGCTCGATACGCGGACCGGTCTGGTGGTCGTGCTGACGCTGATCAACCTGCCGATCATCGTCTGGATGCTCTACACCTATTTCAAGGAAATCCCCGGCGAAATCCTGGAGGCTGCGCGCATGGACGGCGCCTCGCTCGTCAAGGAAATCGTCTATGTGCTGACGCCGATGGCGGTGCCGGGCATTGCCTCGACGCTGCTGCTCAATATTATCCTCGCCTGGAATGAAGCCTTCTGGACGCTGAACCTGACGGCATCAAAGGCAGCACCGCTCACGGCCTTCATCGCCTCCTATTCGAGCCCGGAAGGCCTGTTCTACGCCAAGCTTTCGGCGGCGTCGACCATGGCGATCGCGCCGATCCTCATTCTCGGCTGGTTCAGTCAGAAACAACTTGTCCGCGGCCTGACCTTCGGCGCGGTGAAATAAGATCATAGGGAGAGAAACATGGGCAGCATTACCCTTCAAAAGGTTTCGAAGGTCTTCGGCGAAGCCAAGGTCATCCCTTCGATCGATCTCGATATCAAGGACGGCGAATTTGTTGTCTTCGTCGGCCCGTCCGGCTGTGGCAAGTCCACGCTGCTGCGCCTTATCGCCGGTCTCGAAGATGTCTCCGGCGGCAAGATCGTCATTGACGGCAAAGACGCGACCGAGAAGGCGCCGTCCGAACGCGGGCTGGCGATGGTCTTCCAGTCCTATGCGCTCTATCCGCATATGAGCGTGCGCAACAACATCGCATTCCCTCTGAAGATGGCGGGCATGGATAAGGCAGAGATCGACCGCAAGGTGAACGATGCCGCGCGCGTGCTGAACCTCGGCGACTATCTGGACCGCAAGCCGCGCCAACTCTCGGGCGGCCAGCGGCAGCGCGTCGCCATCGGCCGCGCCATCGTTCGCCAGCCTTCGGCCTTCCTCTTCGATGAGCCCCTGTCGAACCTCGATGCAGCGCTGCGCGTCAACATGCGCATCGAAATCAGCGAGCTGCACCAGCAGCTCAAGACGACGATGATCTATGTGACCCACGACCAGGTGGAAGCCATGACCATGGCCGACAAGATCGTCGTTCTGAACAGGGGCAATATCGAGCAGGTCGGTTCGCCGCTGGAGCTCTACCGCAGCCCGCGTAACCTATTCGTGGCAGGCTTCATCGGTTCGCCGCGCATGAATTTCATCAACGGGCAGAATGCCGCGCAGCTCAATGCGCACACGATCGGCATTCGTCCCGAGCATGTGCTGCTGTCGACCGAAAGCGGCGACTGGAAGGGCAAGGTCACGGTCGCTGAGCATCTCGGCTCCGACACCTTCCTGCATGCCGATGTCGACGGCATCGGCATGGTGACGGCACGCAGCAATGGCGATTTTGCTTCCAGGGCCGGCGACACCGTGTACCTGACGCCGGACAAGACGCGCATTCATAAATTCAACGAGAGCGGCCTCGCGATCTGAGGCGGCCGCCGGCTGGGGGCAGACATGCGGACCGGGCGATCTCGTCCGATCCGCGCTACCGGAGAGGCCAAGAGCCTCTTCGCAAGACCTTCGAGAGGACTGAAACATGACGTGCAAACTATCGCTGGCAACGCTCGCCGAGGCGGCAAAGACCGCGGCCATTCCGGCTTACGACCGGGCGTCGCTGAAAGCCGGCATCGTGCACTTCGGCGTCGGTAACTTCCATCGCGCCCATCAAGCGATCTATCTCGACGATCTCTTCAATGCCGGCAGCGACCATAACTGGGCCATCATCGGCGCCGGTGTGCTGCCTTCGGACGCAGCCATGCGCGACAAGCTTGCGGCGCAGGACTTCCTGACGACTGTCGTCGAGCAGGACAACAACAGGACCGCGGCGCGTGTGACCGCGCCGATGATCGATATCCTGCCTGTCGGCGAACCTGATGTCATCATCGCCAAGCTTGCCGATCCTGAGATCCGCATCGTCTCCATGACGATCACCGAAGGTGGCTACTTCATCGATGCTTCCGGCAAGTTCAACCCAGCGCATCCGGCAATCGTCGCCGATGGCCAGAACCCATCCGCGCCGAAGACGGTCTTCGGTCTGATCGTCGCAGGCCTGAAGGCGCGGAAGGACAAGGGCATCGCGCCCTTCACCGTCATGTCCTGCGACAACATTCCTCACAATGGCGTCGTGACGGCAAATGCCGTTATCGGTACGGCGCAGCTTTCCGATCCGACCTTTGCCGACTGGATCAAGGCGAACGTCTCCTTTCCGAACGGAATGGTCGATCGCATCACGCCGGCAACCAGCCAGCGCGAGATCGATTTTCTCAAGGACAATTTCGACATCGAGGACAACTGGCCGGTCTATTGCGAAGAGTTCAAGCAGTGGGTGCTGGAAGACAAGTTCCCGATGGGTCGCCCGGCGCTCGAAAAGGTCGGCGTGACCTTCGTGCCCGATGTCACGCCCTATGAGCATATGAAAATCCGCATCCTCAATGGCGGTCATGCGGCGATCGCCTATCCGGCCGCGCTGATGGATATTCATTTTGTCCATGAGTCGATGGAGAACGATCTGATCCGCGCTTTCCTCGCCAAGCTCGAAAACGAGGAAATCATCCCGATCGTACCGCCGGTTCCGGATACGTCGCTTGCCGATTATTTCAAGCTGATCGAACACCGCTTCCTCAACCCCAAGATTGCCGATACGATCCCGCGGCTTGCACAGGACGGTTCCAACCGTCAGCCGAAATTTATCCTGCCCTCGACGCTCGACAATCTGCGCCAGGGCAAGGATGTCGTCGGCCTTGCGCTCGTCTCGGCGCTCTGGTGCCGCTACTTCTTCGGCAAAAGCGACAGCGGCAAGGACATCGTCTTCAACGATGCCAGTGCCGATCGCCTGCACGAAGCGGCGGTGAAGGCCAAGGACGATCCGGCCGCCTTCCTCGTCTTCGACGATATTTTCGGCGAAGCGGCGAAGTCCGAGCTTTTCCGCAAGCGTTTTTCCCATGCCCTCAAAACCCTGTGGGAAAAGGGCACGAAGGAAACCTTGCAGCTCTATCTCGACGGCAAGCTCGCAGTGTAAAGAATCCCGATGGCGGCATTTCTGCCGCCATCCCGGCCTTGCGGACAAAGCAGGACGGTCTCGTCCGAACTGAACTCAGGTTGGGTCTTCCATGGCTGATGCTGGACCACGGCTGGTCATTTTCGATTGCGATGGCGTGCTCGTGGACAGCGAGCCGATTTCGATCGGTGTCCTCGTCAGGGCGATGGCCGATCTCGGCGTGACGATTACCGAGGATGAGGCTTATGAGCGCTTCCTCGGCAAAAGCCTCGCGACGCTGATCGACATACTAGAGACGGAGTTCAATGTGCATGCCAACGAGGAATTCCTCGAAGGCATCCGCACCAATCTCTATGCCCGTTTCCGTACCGAGTTGAGGGCCATGCCCGGCGTCGGCGATACCATCGATGCGCTCAGCGTTCCCTGCTGCGTTGCCTCGTCCAGCCAGATCGAGCGGATCAAGCTGTCGCTTTCCGTCACCGGGTTATTGCCGAAGTTGCCGAACATCTTCAGTGCCAGCATGGTCAAGCGTGGCAAGCCGGCCCCGGATCTCTTCCTCTATGCGGCGGACCAGATGCATGTCGAGCCGCACGACTGCATCGTCATCGAGGACAGTCCGGCGGGTATTGCAGCAGCAAAAGCAGCAGGTATGACGGTTTTTGCCTTCACCGGCGGTTCGCACGCCAACTTCGCCGGTTATCGGGAAGAGCTTGACCGGCTTTCGCCGGAAGTCGTGTTTGACGCCATGCCGGAATTGATACACCTTGTCCGCCAGCAAAAGCGGGACGGGACTCAGCATTGATGCGTGATCATGTGGTTGCGGTGGATATCGGCACGGGCAGCGCGCGTGCCGGTGTCTTTGATGTGCGTGGCCACCTGCTTGCCAAGGCCGAACATCCGATCATCATGAACAGACCGCGGCAGAACCATGCCGAGCATGATTCCGAGGATATCTGGGCGGCTGTCTGCAGCGCGGTGCGCACGGCGATGGGCCAGTCCGGCATTGAGGCGGCCGCTATTGGCGCCGTTGGCTTCGACGCCACCTGTTCGCTTGTAGTGCGCGACACCGAGGGCAGGCAGATCAGCGTTTCCGCAGGCGGCGAGACGCGTTTCGACACGATTGTCTGGCTCGATCATCGAGCATTGAACGAAGCCGATTTCTGCACGGCGACGAAGCATGAGGTGCTGGAACATTCCGGCGGTGTCATGTCGCCGGAAATGGAAATGCCGAAGCTGATGTGGCTGAAGAAGAAGCTGCCGGCGACCTGGGAGAAGGCTGGCTATCTTTTCGATCTCGCCGATTTCCTGACGTGGAAGGCCACCGGCTCGCTTGCCCGCTCCCGCTGCACCCTGACGGCCAAGTGGAATTATCTTGCCCATAAGGAAAAAGGCTGGCGGCAGGATTTTCTGCAGCAGATCGGACTTGAGGATCTACAGGCGCGTGGTCATCTGCCGGACGAGGCGGCAGCAGTCGGCGAGAGCATCGGCAGGCTGACGCCGGAGGCTGCCGAAGGGTTGGGCCTGACGACCGATTGCTGCGTCGCGGCTGGAATGATTGATGCCTATGCCGGTGCGCTCGGCACGCTCAGCAGTTATGCCGGCGATCACGAGAAGCTGGAGCATCAGCTTGCGCTGATTGCTGGGACATCAAGCTGCGTTGTCGCCTTTTCCCGCGAGCGAAAACCGAGCCAGGGAATGTGGGGGCCTTACTACGAGGCAGTCTTTCCGCAATCGTGGCTCGTCGAGGCTGGCCAATCGGCGGCCGGCGGGCTGCTCGATCATATCGTGCGTATGCATGCGGCTGGCGGCGAGCCGAACACGGTGCTGCATCAGAGGATTGTCACCCGCATTGCTAAACTCAGGGCAGAAGAAGGTGATGCGCTCGGTGCACGGATCTTCGTCCTTCCGGATTTTCACGGTAACCGGTCGCCGCTGGCAAATCCGCATGCCGTCGGCGCCATCAGCGGGCTGACGCTCGATACGTCCTTCGATGGACTCTGCGCGCTCTATTGGCGGACCGCGGTCGCGATTGCGCTCGGCATCCGCCATATCCTCGAGACGATGAAGGGTTACGGCTATGTGCCGGATACGCTGCATGTCGCTGGCGGGCATGTAAAGAACCCGGTGCTGATGGAGCTCTATGCGGATGTTACCGGCTGCAAGGTCATCGTGCCTAAAATGAACGAAGCGGTGCTGCTCGGCACCGCGATCGCTGCGTCGGTTGCCTGCGGCTTACACAAGGATCTGGCGGCAGCGGGCAAGGCAATGTATCCGGGCGGCGCCGAACGCCTTCCCGACCGGAGCAAGCAGGCGATTTACGACCGGGACTATCGTCGCCTCCTTGCCATGTATCGTCACCGGGCAGAGTTGGAAGCCGTGGATTAGGTCAGCGGTTTGGCGGTTCACCGAGGATAGCTGCAAATTCTACCATGCGTCGGCGGCGCTGGCTTGCCTCCTCGCCGGCGCTCAAAATGACCGCCTCTGAAAGACAGTCTAGCAAGGCAATGAGCGGTGGCAGGTTATCCATATCGGGCGCGCGGGCAGGCGGCAAAGGCAGGACGACGTTCGACTGTTCAGGCAGCCAGTCTGCATGCTGAGCGGAAATCAGGATTACTTTGTAGCCGTAGCGTCGGGCGGTGCGCGCGAGCAGCCGCGATCTCGCAAAACGCCGGCAATCGATAATGACAAGCACGGCATCGTCGACGAAGGAACGGGCGAAAAGTTCGGTGAAGTGGTTAGCCGCGCCGTCGATCGGATGCACCCCATCCCGGGCCTGGGTCAATCGCTGACAGAAATGATTGGAGAAACCGGCAAGTCTGGCATCGGTTGCGACGAAGACCTCTCGGGAGGCGCCGATCATCGCGACGGCTTCACTCCAATTCGGCTGCGCGGTCAAATGATAGATGTGATGCAGTGCCTGTATCTGCTCGGCCACGAGAACAGCAAGCGCTTTACCTTCCGTCGCGTCAGCTTGCAGTTCCGTCATCGCGCTCTGGAACTGGACGGGCGAGGTCGTCGCCGTTTCACGGATCTCCACCTTGACACTGTCCAGGCCCTGATAGCCGAGAGCACGCAGGAAGCGCCCGACCGTCATCGGAGAAAGATCAAGCCGGTCGGCAACCGACGCGGCGGTTTCGAATGGCAGATCGCTTAAGTGTTCGGTGAAATATTTGGCGATGCGCCGTTCGGCGGGCGTGCCGGATTTTGCGTATTGCCTAAGCTTCTGTACAAAGTCTTCCACGCCGCAGCCTCCCCATACCTTCCGAGGCTTTCCGTGGATTCATGCAGAGCCGAATCCTTGTTTCTTAATATTGTCCGGAAGCTCTTCTTAGGCCCACACGTATTTCTAACGTTGAGAACTATATATTAGCATATAATTTTCGACAAGTTTTCTATTCAAACATGTAATTTTCAACTGACTTGCCGACAGGACGCAGGTTTCCTACATGGTGGTGCGTAACGGAGACGCCAGAGAATGATCCTTGACGCCGCTCGCCTTTCACTCATCAACCTGTTTGCGCCGGAGACGCGGTCGGTTTTCTGGAAAGTTCTGGGACTGACGGTGCTGGTGCTGATTGGCTTGTGGTTTGCGCTGCGCAGCATTTTCATCGCCTTCATCTTTCCTTTTGTGGCCGGGTTCTTTCCAGAAATGCCTGATTGGGCCGGGTGGCTGAGCTTCGCTTTTCTGATTGCCGCCGGTATCGGTCTTGGGCTTGGGCTGGCGCTCCTGCTTTCGCCGGTCACGGCTGTAATTGCCGGCCTTTTCCTCGACGACGTCGCCGAGGTAATCGAGAAGCGGGACTATCCGCAGGATGATCCGGGCAAGGCCATGCCGCTTGGTCCGGCAATGGCAAGCTCGCTCAAATTCCTCGGCGTGGTCATTGTCGGCAATATCATCGCGCTCCTGCTGCTGTTCATTCCCGGCGTCAATCTCGTGGCCTTCTTCCTGGTGAACGGCTACCTGCTCGGGCGGGAATTCTTCGAGTTCGCAGCCATGCGCTTCCGCTCGCCGCCGGAGGCGCGGCTGTTTCGCGTCAAGCATAGTCCAACCGTCTTTCTCGGCGGTCTGGTGATCGCACTTTTCCTGGCAATCCCGATTGTCAACCTGCTTACGCCGCTCTTTGCTGCCGGCATGATGGTGCATCTACACAAGCTGATTTCGGCGCGCGATCCCGGTTTTCGCGCCTGAGATTGAACAGAGAGGACTGTGTTTCTACTCGACGGCCTCGCCGATCACTTGTGGCGGTAGTTCGACCAGCGGTGCCGGGATATCGCAGCTCTTCTCCGGCGATTTGCAGATATCTGCGATCACGCATCGTTCGCATTCCGGGCGGCGGGCCTTGCAGGTATAGCGACCGTGCAGGATCAGCCAATGATGGGCGTGATAAAGGTAGTGTTTCGGCACGACCTTCATCAGCCGCTCTTCCACCTCGTCAGGCGTCTTGCCCGGGGCGAGCTTAATGCGGTTGGCGACGCGGAAGATGTGCGTGTCCACAGCCATGGTGGCCTGGCCGAAAGCCATCGACAGCACCACGTTGGCGGTCTTGCGGCCGACGCCCGGCAGGCGTACCAGTTCCTCACGTGTCTCAGGCACCCTGCCGCCGAATTCATCGACGAGCATCTGCGAGAGCGCAATGACGTTCTTCGCCTTGTTGCGGTAAAGGCCGATCGTCTTGATATAATCGCGCAATTTCTCCTCGCCGAGATCGAGCATCTTCTGCGGCGTATCGGCGACCTTGAAGAGCGCTCGCGTCGCTTTGTTGACGCCGGCGTCCGTAGCCTGGGCGGAGAGCGCCACCGCCACGACGAGGGTGAAAGGATTGGTGTGCTCCAGCTCGCCTCGCGGCTCGGGCCGCTGGATCGAAAAGCGGCGAAAGATCTCCTCGCGTTCGGCGAGGGAATAGGCGGTCTTCACCGCCGTCGCTGGCTTGCGGCGGACGATCACATTCGAGTTCTGCGATGGTTTGCTAACGGATTTGAGTTTCGGATTGGCCATGAAAAATCTATACTCAACGGTCATGATAGAAAGCAACGCCGACAGCCGCAACGAGCCGCCTGTTTTCGCAGCTGAGCTCTTTCCCTACCGCTCCCTTGGGCGGAAGGGCTTCAAGGTGCTGCTTGGTATTTCTGGCGCCATCTGCTTCATGTACGGCATGTTCTTTATCGTCACCGGCGCCTGGCCGATCGGCTTCTTCTTCGGGCTCGACTTTTTGCTGCTCTATGGCGCCTTCTGGCTGAATTACCGGTCTGGTAAGGTGCGGGAAGAAGTGACGGTTTCGCGCACGGATGTATCGGTACGCAAGTTCTCTCCGTCCGGCCGAATGACCGAGCATCATTTCAACCCGTTCTGGACACGCTTTCTCGTGCGCCGGCATCAGGAAATCGGCATTCTCTCCATGCATATTTTCGGGGAAGGCAAGCGCACGGATGTCGGCTCCTTCCTCAATCCTGATGATCGCGAGAGCTTCGCCAAGGCTTTCAAGGGCGCATTGGCGACGGTCAAACGGCGTATCTGAGAAATCACGCAAGAAACGGGTGGTTTGGCTGCCCGCCGTTGATTATCTCCTTTGTAAAGGAGAAAGACGATGAACATGATCGCGAAGCTCGAAACAGATATCACTCCTGATGGTCCGGATTACGACATCGTCCGTCAGGTCATCGAACTCATCAGCGAAGAATATCGCGACCAGCCGTCATTGGAAGCGATTGCTGCGCGGATGCATCAGTCGCCGACGCAACTCCAGAAGACCTTTACCCGTTGGGCTGGCCTGTCACCCAAAGCGTTCCTGCAGGCCGTGACGCTCGACCACGCCAAGCGGCTTTTGCGCAAGGAAGAGATGCCGCTGCTCGAAACCTCCATCGAGGTCGGCCTGTCGGGGCCGAGCCGTCTGCATGACCTGTTCGTCACGCATGAGGCGATGTCGCCGGGCGAATGGAAGGCGAAGGGCGGCGGTCTGACGATCCGCTACGGATTTCACATCTGTCCTTTCGGGACGGCACTCGTCATGGTCACGGAACGCGGTCTTGCAGGTCTTGCCTTCAGCGATACCGGCGATGAAAAGGCTTGCTTTGAAGACATGACCTGCCGCTGGCCGAATGCGGATTATATCGAGGACGCCCAAGCGACGGCGCCTTATGCGGAACGTATCTTCCAACCTGGCCGGTGGACGTCGGATCAGCCGCTACGCGTCGTGCTGATCGGTACGGATTTCCAGGTCAGTGTCTGGCAGAGCCTGTTGAAAATCCCGTTCGGCAAGGCTGTGACCTATAGCGATATCGCCAAGGATATCGGCCGGCCGACTGCGATGCGCGCGGTCGGTGCGGCTGTCGGTGCCAACCCGATTTCCTTCGTCGTGCCTTGCCACCGTGCGCTCGGCAAAAACGGAGCGCTGACCGGGTACCACTGGGGCCTGACCCGCAAACGGGCGATGCTCGGCTGGGAAGCGGCGCACGCCTGACCGATGTGACAGACGAAGCCGTTCAGGCGGCTTCGGCGAGTTCCAGCAGTGCTTTTGCCGCGCTCTCGTCGGTGATCAGCGTGTTGCAGCCGACACGCTTGATCGTTGCCCGGATCGCGACAGCGCGATGTGCGCCGCCCGAGGAGAGCACGATGTGTTTTGCCTTCTTCAGCGTATCGAGGTCCACCGACATCACCCGCTGATTGATCGAGTGGTCGACTGAGTTACCGTCCCTGTCCAGGAAGTTGAACATGGTGTCGCAGACGCAGCCGGCGTCGATCAACTGCTGCAACTCCGCCTTCGAAATCCAGCCTTCGGACAGTGAGGTCGAATGGGGGCCTATATCGCCGCAGCTGACGATTGCAAGATCAAGATTTTCGGCTAGCCTGTAGATCGTGTCCAGCCCGCATTTTTCGATAAGATTGCGTTTGGTCTCAGTCGAATCGACGAGCAGCGGCGCGAGAAACATGTAGCATTCGGCGCCCAGCTGGTTTGCCAGCCGCCAGGTGTAGTCGATCGGGTTCGTCTGGTGGACGGCGACGACGCCGCCGAGCAGGGAGACGACCTTGCAATTATCGCGGCGCGGTGGGCGGAAGCTTGCCAGCGAAGCCGTCATGGTGCGGCCCCAGCCGACACCGATCGTGTAATCGTCCGGTATTGCCTCCGACAGGAACTGACCAAGCGCCAGACCGACATTCTTTGCCAGCGAGTTCGCATCGCAATTGGCGGGCTCCGGAACGACGATCGCTTCGTCGAGACCGTAAGCTCTTTCGAGCTTGACCGATAATTCGACACAATCGCCGATCGAATCGTTGATCCAGATCTGCACTTCGCTGCGTTTCATCGCCTCGTCGAGCAGCCGGATAACGGTGGTGCGGCTGATGCCGAGTTGCTCGGCGACATCTTTCTGGGTCAGGCCTTCGTTATAGTAGAGCCATGCAGCCTTGAGCCTGAGCGACGAGGCTTCGGAATAGGCAGTGTGCGTGCCGCGTTTCAGCTTGACCACATCTCCTCCCGCGCCGATTCCGCCCTAGATCTTTGTCGTTGATAGCATAAGGTTGCGCTATCGGCATTGTTCCCGCGATAATGCCGGGTGTGACACTTATGTCAATTGAAATACACAAATGTCCTTGACTTTTCGTTGCGACAGCGGCGATAGTCATAACCGACAACGTCGTTCTTGTCCGTCCGAGGAGGACAATGTGCGGGCATGCGGAAAGTCACGACCGGCCCTTCAGCCGCAGGCGGTATCGCCTGCGATGCACCTGTTGTTTTCCAGAGCCTGGGACGAAGCCCTTGGGAACACCGCCAGTGCCTCTCACGTTTATGACTCATCCGTGACGGGCAAGCGTCTTTTCGCCTGCAGCATGCAAACCAGCTGTCCTTAGATCACATCTTCGCCGGGCGGAACTCGCGCCGGTCCGCAGCCCAAGTTCACAAAGGATTTTGACCATGACATCCAAGCTTGACCAACTCCGCGAGATTACAACCGTGGTCGCCGACACTGGCGATATTCAGGCTGTCGCTCGCCTGAAGCCGGTCGATTGCACGACCAATCCCTCCATCGTTCTCAAGGCGCTTGGCACCGAGATGTTCGCGGACGATATGAAGGAAGCGATCGCTTGGGGCAAGAAGCTCGGCGGTGATGCCGATGCTGCGGCTGCAGCCGTTGCCGATCGCCTTGCGATCTCCGTTGGCGCGGCACTCGTAAAGCTCGTTCCCGGCCGCGTTTCGACGGAAGTCGACGCCGATCTTTCCTTCGACATGGAAGCTTCGCTCAACAAGGCACGCAGCATCATCGCCGCCTATAAGGAGCGTGGCATCGAGAGGGATCGCATCCTCATTAAGCTCGCTTCCACGTGGGAAGGCATTCGCGCCGCCGAAATCCTGCAGAAGGAAGGCATCGACTGCAATCTGACATTGCTTTTCTCCAAGGCCCAGGCAGTTGCCTGTGCTGACGCCGGCGTGTTCCTGATCTCGCCTTTCGTCGGCCGTATCCTCGATTGGTACAAGAAGTCGACCGGCAAGGACTTCACCGCCGAGGAAGATCCGGGCGTTCTGTCGGTTCGCGACATCTACAATTACTACAAGGCCAACGACATCAAGACCGTCGTCATGGGCGCCTCCTTCCGCAATACCGGCGAAATCGAAGCGCTGGCCGGTTGCGATCGCCTGACCATTGCTCCGAACCTGCTCGACGAGTTGTCGAACGACCGAGGCAAGCTGGAGCGCAAACTTTCGCCGGAAACCGTCAAGCCGGCTCCGAAGATCGCGGTCGACGAAAAGACCTTCCGCTGGATGATGAACGAGGATGCGATGGCTACCGAAAAGCTCGCTGAAGGCATCCGCGCATTCGCGAAGGATCTCGGCACGCTGCGCAGCCAGGTCCGCAAGGAACTGCAGCTCGCTGCCGCCTAGGAGTCGGGCCAGCCGCTATTTTATGAAAGGCGCGGTGCCGCTGGCATCCGCGCCTTTTTCGTGTTGATATCAAAGGCATAGAAATGGAGGGAAAACGGTGGCTGACGAGGATGACGGAAATTCTCTCGTCTCGCTTGCCCATAAGCATGCGAGTTTCATCATAGCGGCCGCAGGCGGTTTCATCCTCTTTCTGCTCCTGACCTCGCGGGACGCCAGCGCCAGCAATATCCTGTTCGGCTGGAATGCGGCGGCGCTCATTTTCATTGCGCTCAGCTTGCGCAAGATGCTGCGGGCGACCGTTGAGAGCATCAAGAAGCGATCCGAAGATCTCGATTTTTCCGATAATTTCCTGCTCTTCCTGTCGATTGCTGCGGCCCTCGCAAGCATTGCCGGCATCGGCATCGAGCTTCATTCGATCAAGGATGCACCCGCCAATATCGCGCTCTGGCGGGCGGCTGCGGCGATCCTGACCATCTTAATCTCCTGGATTTTTCTGCACACGCTTTTCACGATCCACTATGCCCATTATTTCTACGGCGGCCCGGATAAGTACGAAGGGCTCAAATTCCCTGATGGTATCGAAGAGCCCGCTTATTGGGACTTCCTCTACTTCTCATTCACGATCGGTGTCGCGGCTCAGACCGCCGATGTCGCGGTGACCTCCACGACGATGCGCAAGTTTACCTTGCTGCACGCGCTGCTGTCGTTCCTGTTCAACACCACTATACTGGCACTGGCCATCAATGTCGGGGCAAGCCTGCTTTAGAGCCTTACCGTAGACCGGAAGACGCTCTCGAATTGGGCGAGATCGCCCGAGGCGACATCCGAAATCGCCCAGAACATCAGTCCCCCATCCGACCATTGCACCATGTTGTAACCGTCGTGTTCGGTTGTCGTCTGGGCGCTGGATGCGGCGGGCCAGATGAACAGGTTGATGATGTGGCCGTGGCGTCGGTAGACAAGGGCGGCAACGGCGCGGCCGCCGATATAATCGACGCGGCCACCGACCAGCGGGAAGCCATCCTTGGTGAGATCGCCGACGGGCGGCGAAAAATCGATCTTGCCGTTGAACCAGGGCTTTACGGTATGCTGATCTGAGGTCAGCACGTCGGTCAGGTGATCTGCCATCATGGAGCGGACATGGCTTGCCATGATTTCATTCTGCAGAATCAGGGTCTGCGACGGAGCATTGACGAACAGGAAGCCGCTCGCCGCCAGCACCGCCAGGGACGGTACGAAGCTCCACTGCCGGACGAAGTCGAAAGCACGGCGCCAGAAAGGCGGCTGATGTTGCGGTGGCCGGCCGGCGATGGTTGCCGTTTGTTCGAAAGACAGCAGGGAGAGAACCTGTGACCGCAGCGCCTCCGGCGGTCTCCAGCGAACGCCATCCTGATCGATGATCTTCCTCACTGCGCCAACCCTTTCCAACTCCGCCCGGCAATTTTCGCAGGTCGCGAGATGATTCTCGAACTGCGATGCGTGGACGGAATCAAGTTCACCGTCGATAAAACCGTGCAGCATGATGCGCCATTCAGGACAGGCTTTCTGATGGGCTTCACTCATCACGCTGTCTCGCTCCTGTTGCCTGCTTCCCAGGCTTCGCCAAATTCACGCCGGGCCCTCGCAAGACGCGACATGACAGTGCCGATCGGCGCGTCGATGATTTCGGCGATCTGTCGATAAGAGAGATCTTCGAGTTCCCGCAGGACGAGGATCTCCCGCATCGTTTCCGGAAGCCTGCTGATCGTGGCACGCACACGCTGCTGCTCGCTCAGCCGGATCAGCGCGGTCTCCGGAGAATCCTCCTCCGAGGCGATCTGAAAGCCTTCATCCTCATCGGGATCGGAGCTGCCGCTATCGTCCAGATGCCGCTCGAAATGTGCCTTGCGACGATCCTGCTGGCGCCAGACGTGGCAGCAGTTCCTGACGATGGCAAAGAGCCAGGCACGCGGATCGCCGCCACGATAGGCTTCAAAATTGCGATAGGCACGCAGGAATGCCTCCTGGACGATATCCTGAGCGGCGTCGCTATCGCGACTGAGGAAACGGGCGAAATTAAAGGCTGCGTCCAGATGCGGAACAATCACGTGCTGAAAGCGCAGCATGAACTCATGCTGTGCCGACGCATCTGCCGTCGAAGCGACCTGCTCGCTAACGGATTTCTCTGAGACCGAAAGGTGAAGCAGTCGCAGGGCGCCGGCGAAAAACGTCGCCAGCGCTGATGTTCGAATGCGGGTCTTCGACATTTGCCGGGTGAGCAGCAGCATGCAGCCGCTGGACCCGACGGGATAGGCGATCTGAGCGTTTGTCATCATCCTCCCTGCCTCAACAGCAGCCGATTTGGACGTGAGACCCGCGGTCATCTGCGGTCCCTGCAGTCTAGACCGATTGGCGTGTGATTTTATTCCAAATCGCGCCGATTTATTTGCGTTCAGCAGAGCGAAAGCCGCGTCGAGCGGAAATACGAACGTGTTTCCAATGATTTGTCAAAAATTTTGTTCGAGCCGGGAATAACAGCGCGCTGCCGTCGATCTAGTTCGTCAGCGAGGGCAGCCGAATGGTGGCGGTCTTCGCCGATCGAAATGCCATCAACAAGAGGAGGCATATTCATGTTTACCATGTCACGCCGCGCGGTCCTTGGATCGGCTGCCGCAGCGGCCGCGTTCGGCCTGTCGTCGAAACTTGAATTCGTCATGCCGGCACTTGCGGCCACACCCCTGGAGCCGACGGTCGGTTTCTACAAATACAAGGTCGGCGATATCGAGGTGACGGCAATCTATGACGGCATCTGGAAGAAGCCGCATGATCCGACCTTCATCAAGAACGCCTCGATCGAAGACACCAAGGAGGCGCTTTCCAAGGCCGGGTTGACGACCGAATTCATGCCGATCCCGCTGACGGTGGTCGTCCTGAAGATCGGCAGTCACATGATCATGATGGATGCCGGTTCCGGCGTCGGTCAGTGGCAGGAAAATGCCACCCATCTGCCGGCGAATATGGCGGCGGCCGGTATCGACTATAGGAAGATCGATACGATCATGATCTCACATTTCCATCCGGACCATGTCTGGGGCCTGATGGAAAAGGGAACGAACAATCCCGTCTTCCCGAACGCCGAGCTCATCGTCAACGCCGTTGAATATAACTGGTGGACGGAGCCCGGCCGCGTCGAAAAGCTTGCCGAAGGCCGCAAGCCCGCTGGCAAGCGTATCGCCGACGTCTTCCCGAAATGGAAGAATTGGAAACTGGTGAATGACGAGGCAGAGGTTGCGCCGGGCATGACGCTTCTTTCAGCGCCTGGCCATACACCCGGCCATTCGACCTACCTCGTCAGCTCCGGCAACAAGCAGCTGCTCGTTTCCGCCGACATCATGTACGTGCCGGCGCTGCTCGCCCCGCATCCCGACTGGCAGGGCAGCTACGACCAGGACGGACCAATGGCCATCGACACGCGCCGCCGTCTCATCGATCGCGTCATTGCCGACAATATCGCGATCTGCGGCTCGCATTTTCCGTTCCCCGGCTCAGGCACCTTCGTCAAGGACGGAAATGCCTATGCCTTCACCCCGACAATCCAGGCCTGACGGGCCGAAAGGAGATATCATGGTAAAGATCAGGAAATATGTCGTTCTGACTTTCATCGGCCTTTGCGCAGCGTCCGCCGGCTTTACAGCGATCAGTGCTCTGCCGGCTTTTGCCGTCGACAACATGGAATCGACTGACGCCCCCGATCTCACTTCGGTGCGCGCCAAGATCGACGCTAAGGACTATGCCGGCGCGCTCGCCGAACTTCGCGATATTGCCGAAGATAATCAGCAGGCGGACGTCTATAATCTGATGGGATTTACGCTGCGCAAGACAGGCGATTACCGGACGTCGCTGACATATTATACCAAGGCGCTGGAGCTTCAGCCCGATCACAAGGCGGCACATGAATATCTGGGTGAACTCTACGTCGAGACCGGCGACATGGCGAAGGCCGAGGAGCAGGTATCCATGCTGAAGCAGCTTTGCCCCGTCGGCTGCGAGGAACTTGACGACCTTGAGAAGGTTATTGCCGCAAAGGGCGGCAATTGACCTGCACATCAACGACGGAAGCAGGCGGTTTCGCCGCCTGCTTCCGGAATAGTGGAGGTTATGATGGAAAATGCTGCAAGCAGGCCTTCTCTGGCCGACCTCATTCTTCTTCTGGGCAGGATTCTCCTGTCCTTGATCTTCCTGCATGAGGGGTTTTCGCTCATCGCGACTATCACCGTGACGCTTGATACGTTCGAAAAGCTTGGTCTGCCGGCACTGGTGGCATTTGGCGTCATTGCCCTGCAGATCGGCGCCGGCCTTTCCATTGCCGCCGGTTTTCTCAGCCGGTTCGGTGCGGTGGCCCTGGGGCTATTCTGCCTCGCGACCGCCTTACTGTTTCACACCAATTTCGCGAGCCAGAACGAGTTGCTGCACTTCGAGAAGGACTTCGCAATCGCCGGTGGCATGTTCGTACTGGCGGTTTCGGGTGCAGGATCGATATCGATCGACTATCTCGTGAAAAGCCAGCTGAAGGGAATGCACCCCTGGCTGACGGCAGTGCTCTAGCACTTTCATCATCGAGCCATGACCGCCGTCGTCCCGTCGCCCCTGGCCGGCCCCTGGCTAGAAGATCGCCTGTCCGGCCATCAGCGCCAGGATGAGGAAGATCAGGAAGACGACGAGGAATATGCCGAAGAGAACGCGGGCGATCGTCGCGGTCGCCGCGGAGATGCCGGAGAAGCCGAAAAAGCCGGCGACGATTGAAATTACCAGGAATATCAAAGCCCATTTTAGCATGGATATCTTCCTTCCGTGATTGTTGGAAGAAGACGCTTCAAAGCCGATTTTGTTCCAAATCGTTTAAAATGGAACAGCGTTCCTTAAAAGCCTATTTCTCTGGCCTGCAAGGGCTTTTCAAAGATGCAACGATCTGTTTCAAGGGAAGCGTCATCGATTTGCCCCATCGACGAAAGCCATTTCCATGCACGTATTTCTGGACCCTCAGGTCATTTCCGCCTACCTCGAAGTCATCATGATCAACATTATCCTCTCGGGGGATAATGTGATCGTCATCGGCATGGCAGCTGCCGGCCTTTCCACCGAACTGCGCGGGAAGGCAATCGTCACCGGCATTGCCGCAGCAGCCGTCATTCGTATCGTTTTCGCCGTCATTGCCGCACAGTTGCTCGTCATCAAGGGCATTAATCTCATCGGAGGCCTTCTGCTTCTATGGATCTGCTGGACGATGTTGAAGGAATTGCGTGAAGCGGAGGAAGAGGAGGCCGAGCAGGAGGCCGGCCACCATGCTCACAAGCCGAAACTTTTCCGGCAAGCGATCGGCCAAATCATCTTTGCAGATCTTTCCATGTCGCTCGACAACGTGCTGGCCGTTGCAGGCGCTGCGAAGTCGAACATGAACGCCTTAATCTTCGGACTGATCCTTTCCGTCATTCTTATGGGCGTCGCATCCAATTTCGTGGCAAAGCTGCTCAACCGCTTTCGCTGGATTGGCTGGATCGGCCTCGCTATCATCATCTATGTGGCGCTCGACATGATATGGGAAGGCGGCTGGGAACTGTTCGCGCTTTATAATCAGGCCTAGATTTTCAGGCTTGAAAGCAGTGAAATGAGCTGTGACTGACGCTGCGTCCCAGTCTTGGCAAGGACCCGTTTCACGTAGCCCCGGGTCGTTTCATAGGACAGTCCGGATATTTCGGCGATCTGCCGTGGCGACGAACCTTCCATGAGCAGGCGCGCGACAGTTGTTTCTTGTGGGGTAAGCGCGAAAAGCCGGCGCAGAAGGTCACGGCTCGGGGTCGCGCGTTCGGAAAGATCAGTGATGATGGCGACTGCAGCAGAATGCGAGAAGAGATCGGCCGTCACGCCATTCAGCCGTTGAGCGCGGACCACCAGCGGTGCCTTGCCCGGACGGGAAAGCAGGACGGGTGTGGAAACGAGGGGATTGGCGAAAGGCTCTTTTGAAAGGATCGCCTGCAGGTGGCGCCGCAGCGCCCCGGTCTCTTCCTGACTGATGCCGACGAGTTCCCGATCCAGGATACGGATATTTCCGTCGAGCAGTTTCTCCGCCCGCTGGTTCAGCCGAGTGATACGCCCGGCACGATCGAAGAAGATGACGGCGGTACCGGCGAGCTCGAAGGCCTCGCTCATGCTATCGATCTTGGCGACATGCAGTGCGCGGATGATTTCGGCCGCGGCGGTCAACCTAGACTGCATTTTCACGAGCAGCCGCTCGTCGTCGTGATCGAACGGCTGATCTTTGATCCGGCGCTGCAGATTGAGGCTTAACATCGTATCGCCTGCAGTGAAGCCGACCATGGCGGAATAGCGGAGGCCGAAGCGGGCCAGAAACTCCGTGTAGAAGCTGTGGTGGTCGAATTCCTCCTCGCCGGCGATGTCGTGTTCGATGATGACGCCCTTGGTCATCGCAACCGCCAAGCCACGTTCGCGAAAGTCGCGCTTGTACCACTCTTCGGCAAAATAGACCTGGAAGGCTTCCAGCAGGTTCGGCGTGCTCAGAAAACCAGATGGGAATTTCCCGCGGACCGGCATGATATGCGTCCCTACGGAACTGGTGGCTTGGCTGATCTGCTCCAGCGTGCGCTCCCAGCTCCCCGGCACCAGTGCGGATTCCAGCAATCCCTCCAGGGCCGTTTCGAGCTCGGATATATCGATGCGTGTCGCCATGGGTAAGTAATGCCTGACCGATTTCCGTGATCCATTGAAGAATCACACTTATCGCGAAGCGCCACGTATTTACGAAATGGCAATTCCACGTTTAGAAATATTATCTGCAGTTGTATTATGACAAAGTGACAAAAGTCACTGATGGCGACAGCGACTTTTGACGCTGATCAAGAAACTTTTATTCAACTATCCGTGATTGATCATCACATGGCGGACAGCCGTATAGTCTTCCAGGGCATAGGCAGATAAGTCCTTGCCATAGCCTGATTGCTTCAAGCCGCCATGCGGCATCTCATTGACCAGCATGAAATGCGTATTGATCCAGGTGCAGCCGTATTGGAGCTGGGCCGCAGTCTTCATGCCGCGGCCGATATCCTTGGTCCAGACGGAAGAAGCGAGGCCGTAATCGCTGTCGTTTGCCCAGGTTACTGCATCCTCTACATCGTTGAAGCGGGTGACCGAAACAACGGGGCCGAAAACTTCGCGGCGAACGATCTCGTCTTCTTGCGTGGCGCCTGCAACAACAGTCGGAGTGAAGAAGAAGCCCTTGTCGCCAGAGACCTTGCCACCGGTGGTGATCTCCATGTGCTTGTGTTCGGAAGCGCGCGTGACGAAGCTTTCGACCCGGTCACGCTGACGCTTGGAAATCAGCGGGCCGATTTCGTTCTGCGTATCGTCGGCCTGGTTGAAGCGGATGCTGGAGACAGCCGAGGTCAGGTCGGCGACGAAATTGTCGTAGACCCTGGCGTCGGCATAGATCCGGCAGGCGGCTGTGCAGTCCTGGCCGGCATTGTAGTAGCCGAAGGTGCGGATACCGGCGACAACGGCCTCGAGATCGGCATCGTCGAAGACAATGACCGGCGCCTTGCCGCCAAGTTCCAGATGGGTGCGCTTGACCGTTTTGGCGGCGGCCTGCAGCACCTTCTTACCGGTTGCAACATCGCCTGTTATCGACACCATATTGATTTTTGGGTGGTTGATCAGTGCGTTGCCGACGCTCTCGCCGCGGCCGAGGATGACATTGACCACGCCTTCGGGAAGGATATCAGAGAGGAGCTTCGCCATCTTCAGGGCCGTCAAGGGCGTCTGTTCGGAAGGTTTGAAGACGACTGTATTGCCGCCGGCAATCGCCGGCGCCAGTTTCCAGGCCATCATCATCAATGGATAGTTCCACGGCGCGATCGAGCCGACGATGCCGATCGGATCGCGACGGATCATCGAGGTGTGGCCGGGAAGATATTCGCCGGCGACGGGTCCATGCAGGTTGCGCACCGCACCGGCAAAGAAGCGGTAGCAATCGACGATGGCGGGGATTTCGTCATTCAGAACGGCGTTGATCGGCTTGCCGCAGTTGAGCGCCTCCAGGGTGGCGAAGCTCTCGGCATCCCGTTCAATGACATCGGCGATCTTTAGGAGATAGGCGGAGCGTTCTGACGGCGTGGTGCGAGCCCAGCCGACAAAAGCCTTCTCGGCGGCATCGACGGCGGCATCGATCTGACCCAGCGAGGCTTCGGGAAGGTTCAAAACCGTCTCGCCCGTCTTCGGGTTCAGGATGTGCTCTTCCGTTTCCGTGCCGGTCTCAAAGCGGGAACCGATCAGCATTTGCGTGTCCATGGGCGTTCTCCCTGTCGTTGGTGGAGTGAGGTGGGACAGGAAAGCGTTTGACACTTTCCGTATTCCCGCTCCGGGTTATTTGCCGGCGCCGGCGATCTGATCGCCGTCACGTGTGAGGTAATAGGCTGCCAGGATCGGCAGGAAGGTGACGAGCACGACGACCACAGCGACCACATTGGTGACTGGGCGCTGGCGCGGGCGGATCAGTTCTTCGAGCATCCAGATCGGCAGGGTGGATTGCTGGCCGCCGGTGAAGGTGGTGACGATGACTTCATCGAAGGACAGAGCAAAGGCAAGCATTCCGCCGGCAAGAAGCGCAGTACCGATATTCGGCAGGATGACATGGCGGAAGGTCTGGAAGCCGTCGGCGCCAAGATCCATCGAAGCTTCGATCAGCGAACTGGACGTGCGGCGGAAACGGGCGACGGCATTATTGTAGACGACAACGACGCAGAAGGTGGCGTGGCCGAGCACGATCGTCCAGACGGAGAAGGGGATGTCGAACAGGCTGAAGGCGGAGCGCAGTGCGATGCCGGTGATGATGCCAGGAAGCGCGATCGGCAGGATTACGAGCAGCGATATCGCTTCGCGACCGAAAAATTTCGTCTGGCTGACGGCTGCTGCGCCCAGGGTGCCGAGGATCAGCGCAATCGCCGTCGCGATGCAGGCAACCTGCAAGGAGAGGCCGAGTGCCGACCAGACATCCGGGCGGTTCCAGGCAATGCCGAACCATTGCAGAGTCAAGCCCGGGGGCGGCCATTGATAGCTCTTCTCTTCCGTCGTGAAGGCGTAAACGAAGATCAGCAGAATCGGCAGATGCAGGAAGAGCAGGCCGCCGGCAGCCGCGAGTTTGAGAATGAGGGGGGATTTCTGTCCACGGTCAGAGCGCATCGAAGGCTCCCATGCGTTTGGCAAGCCATAGATAGATCGCCATGATGACGATCGGCACGACGGAGAAGGCGGCAGCGAGCGGCACGTTGCCGGCCGTTCCCTGCTGCGTATAGACTGCCTGGCCGATGAAGAGGCGGGACGAGCCGATGATCTGCGGGATGATGTAATCGCCCAAGGTCAGCGAGAAGGTGAAGATCGAGCCGGCGACGATGCCGGGCAGGGCCAGCGGGAAAAGCACGGTTCGGAAGGTCTGGTGCGGCGTGGCGCCGAGATCCGCAGAGGCCTCGATCAGGTTGCCGGGCACGCGCTCGAGCGCGGCCTGTGTGGGCAGGATCATGTAAGGCAGCCAGATATAGACGAAGACGATGAAGGTTCCGAGGTAGCTGACGGAGAGGGAGTTGCCGCCAACGATAGGCAAGGCAAGGACGCCGTCGAGAAGCCAGGATAGATGGAGCTTCTCGAAAAGCCAGGTGAGGATGCCTTCCTTCGCAAGGATCAGCTTCCAGGCATAGATCTTCACGAGATAGCTCGACCAGAGCGGCAGCATGATGCCCAGATAGAAGAGGGCCTTCCATTTTCCCTGCGCGTAGCGTGCTGCATAATAGGCGATCGGGAAGGCGACGAGGGCAGAGGTGACCGTTACCAGCGCGGCCATCAGGATTGTTCTGACGATGATGTCGAAATTGCCGGGATTTAGGAGCTGCGCATAGGTATCGAGGGTGAACTCGTAATTCACCATCCCCGAGAAATCATCGATCGAGAAGAAGCTCTGCAGCAGCAGCGCGATCAGCGAGCCGATGTAAATGATGCCAAGCCAGAGCAATGGCGGCGTCAGCATCAGGAACAGAAGCAGTTTCGGATGGCGCCAGAAACTGTCCGACAGCCGGCCGAAGAAGCCGCCGCGCCGTGGCAGGATCGAGGTTTCCGGCTTGGTGATCGCCAAGGCCGTCATGCCGCATCATCCATGTAGTGGACGTCGCCCTGCTGCCAGACGAGGCGAATGGCGGTGCCGATATCTGGGATTTCGCTGCCGGCCGGCAGCATGACATGAAGGCGCAATCCCTTGATATCGACGGTCAGGCGAGTCGCGGCACCCAGGAAGCTCGCATTTTCGACCCTGGCTTCGATGCCGTCAGCGGCAAGGCGGATTGCTTCCGGCCTCAAGCTCGCCCAGCGCTTCTCGCCGCCGAGGGCCCTCATGATATCGGGAGAAATGACATTAGATGAGCCGACGAAATCGGCGACGAAGCGTGTCTTCGGGCGACGGTAGATATCCTGCGGCGTGCCCTGCTGGACAATGCCGCCATTGTTGAAGACCGCGACACGGTCAGCCATCGAAAGTGCCTCGCCCTGATCGTGGGTGACGAAGATGAAGGTAATGCCGAGCGCCCGCTGGAGGCTTTTCAGCTCTTCCTGCATCTGTTCGCGCAGCTTCAGATCCAGAGCACCGAGCGGCTCGTCGAGCAGTAGCACTCGTGGCTTGTTGACGAGCGCGCGGGCGAGCGCCACGCGCTGTCGCTGGCCGCCGGACAGCTGACCGGGGCGGCGGCTGCCATAGCCCGGCAATTTCACAAGTTCCAGCGTCTTTTCGGCCTCTCTGATCCGCTCCGCCTTGCCGACGCCTTTCACCATCAGTCCGTAGGCGACGTTGTCGAGGATATCGAGATGCGGGAAGAGCGCGTAATCCTGAAAGACGGTGTTGACGTTGCGGCGATAGGGCGGAACATGCTCGGCGGTTTCGCCGAAGATTTCGATATGTCCCGATGTCGGCTGCTCGAAGCCTGCAATCAGCCGCAGGCAGGTGGTTTTGCCGGAGCCGGACGGGCCGAGCATGGCGAAGAACTCGCCGGGCGCGATCTCAAGATCGACGCCGTCGACGGCGCGAACGGCGCCGAAATGGCGAGAAACCTTCTCGAAACGGACGGCAGACGTCATGGGGGCTCCGAATTTATATCATTGAAAGCGGAGGCTTGATTTGCCTCCAAACCCCTCCCCGCGCGGGGGAGGGGCTTAGTCTGCCGCGCCCACGCTCAAACCCTGCGGCGTTTCGGCAGGAATGCGGCGATGCCTCTCAAACGTCCCACTTGTGCGGAGTGTTGAAAGGAGGTTTTGGCCAGATCTGCCGGCTCGGCGTTATCGCCCGCCGATCACGCCGATATAATCCGATACCCAGCGATGATAGGGCACGCATTCGCTCTCGCTCGCGCATTTGGCGACGGGCGTCTTCCAGAACTTGATCTTGTCGAAGTGATCATAGCCATTCGTGTCGCAGCCAGCGTCGGTCAAAAGTTCGTTGCCCTTGCAGGCTGCCGGAACCGAGGGGACGGCGCCAAACCAGGCGGCGGCATCACCCTGGACCTTGGGCTTCAGGGAATGCTCCATCCACATATAGGCGCAGTTCGGGTGTTCGCTGTCGGCGTGCAACATGGTCGTGTCAGCCCAGCCGGTCACGCCTTCCTCAGGGAAGGTGGAGGCGATCTTCTGCTTGTCGGCCTGCAGCAGGTTGACCTGGAAGGGCCAGGAGCCGGAGGCCACGACACCTTCGTTCTTGAAGTCGTCGACCTGGATCATCGCATCGTGCCAGTAGCGCGAGACGATCTTGCGCTGACCACGCAACAGGTCGAGCGCAGCCTTGTACTGGTCTTCGTTGAGTTCGTAGGGATCCTTGATGCCGAGGTCGGGCTTGTGGGCCATCAGATACATGGCCGCATCGGCGATATAGATCGGGCCATCATAGGCCTGGACGCGGCCCTTGTTGGACTTACCATCAGGCAGGTTCTGTTCCTCGAAGACGATGTTCCAGCTTGTCGGCGCCTTATCCTTGAAGGTGTCGGTATTGTACATCAGCACATTCGGCCCCCAGAGATAGGGCACCCCGTAGTGGACGCCGTTCACCGTATTCCAGGGCGCATTTTGCAGGCGTTCGTCGACAGTCTTGAAGCTCGGGATGAGGTCGATGTTGATCGGCTGGACACGCTTACCGGCGACGAGACGGAGCGATGCGTCGCCCGAGGCCGTGACGAGATCGAAGCCGCCTTCATTCATCAGCGCCACCATTTCATCCGAGGTGGCGGCAGTCTTGACGGAAACCTTGCAGCCGGTTTCCTTTTCGAAGTCGGTGACCCAGTCGTAGTTCTTGTCAGTCTCGCCGCGCTCGATATAGCCGGCCCAGGCGACGATGCTGACGGCGCCTTCCCCCTTGCCCAATTTCTTGAGCGGTTCGGCAGCGACAACTTGCGTCACGAAGCTCAGGCTCGCGAGCGCAACAGTGCACGATTTCAGAAGATGTTTCATCGTCCGTCTCCCGGTTCGGTGCCGCTTTTGCGGCGCTTTGTTCCCGAAAGAAAAGGTGACGCGGAAACCCCGGTTTCGCAAATTCATTTATCAGAAAGCCGATATCGGAAATTCCGATATCTAGCGGGACCGCCCTGATCGCATATTCTCGGCGATGGCGACGAAATCGCGCGCCGCCTGCGGCAGACTGGATCCCTTTCGCCAGACGATGCCGACCTGCACGACGGGCAGGGAGCCGGAAACGTCGCGGCTTTCGATACGGTCGCCTTCCAGCGACCATGGGCGATAGACGAGGTCCGGCAGCAACGCCACACCGGCGCCGGTGGCGACCAGGCTGCGTACCGCTTCCACCGAGCGGGTACGGAAGGCGACGTGCGGGCGGGCGCCAAGTGCACTCAGGAGCTTGCCAGTATTCTCCTCGATTTCATCCACCGTCAGCATGATCAGCGGTTCGCGGGCGATATCGGCAACTGAAATGATATCGGCAGAAACGAGCGGGTGACCCATTGGCAGCCAGAGGCGATAGGGCGAGGTTTCCAGGATTTCGGCCTGCAGCGCCATGCGATCACGCAGATTTGAAATCACCATGACTGCGACGTCCAGTTCGCCGCCGACGAGCAGATGTTCGAGATAACCGCCATTGTCCTCGATGGCGCTGACCTCGACACCAGGGCAGGCGCGGCGGTAGCGAGCCAGCAAATCGGACAGGACGTAACCGGCGACGAGTGAGGTGACGCCGATATTCAGCGTGCCGCCCGCAGCATCCTGCTGACCTGAAAAACTGGTGCGCGCGTCGGAGACAGTCGCCAGGATTTTCGTGGCGTGACGCAGGAATTGGTGGCCATTATGGGTAATTGAGAGCCCTCGCGGGTGGCGTTCGAAGAGCGCAACGCCGAGGTCGTTTTCGAGTTCCTTCAGCGCCTCGGTGATCGAGGATTGCGAGATCGACAGGTTCTGCGCGGCGCGCGTGACCGAGCCCTGTTCGGCAACTGCGACAAAATATTGGATCTGGCGAAGCGTGAATGCCATGGCGTTTTAGAGCACGCGTTTCAGCGATCTGGCAAGCGCACCGGCGGCTGGACCTTTTTTGGTATTTTGCTAGTTCGGACAAAGTCGGACGGGCCACTTAAAGATTCCGAAACGTCATTTCCCTTAGTTTCACAGTCACTTGTATTGCGTTGGAGTTTTTAGATGGCGGAGCAGTTGGCGTGAAGGCCTTACTGCGCATGTTCCGGCCTTCCCGGAAATTGGCTTTAATCATCGGTGGCAGCGCCCTGTTGGCGGGCGTTTCCGGCGGCGCGGCGGTTTATGTCGGTAAAGACAGGCTGCTGGGCGACGGGGAATCTGCCGATGGCGTTGCCTGCACCGACGTCAATCTCGTGACGATCAAGAAGCAGGACCACGTCTGGGTCCGCAAATACATCAAGACCGAACCCGTCGACGGCATGACACGCGTCAAGACGGCGCTGCGTGTCGCACAGGCGGTATATTCCGCTCAGAAGCCCGACCTTGTACAGGTCGTGGTGCTCGATGAAAACGGTCCTTCCCTGCGTTCGGATATTCGCGGTCGGGCGATCGGCGCCGACGTGGTCTATATCGCCCATCCAGACAAAATGGTCGAAGGGCTGAACGACAAGCCCTATACGGCCCGTTATTACGACGGCAAGGCCAGCGAGCGAGGGCTGTTCTATGGCGAGCGCATCGACCTGCCGGACGATCAGATTGCCGCGCTGAACGCCGCTCTCAAGGATCCTGCCGATTGCATCGATCCTGTTGCCGTCGCCTCCACCAAGGGAGAAGGCAAGGCAGCAGGCGGAGCGCCGGCCAAAGAACCCGAGGAGCCGTCCGCTAAAGAACAGGCGGCTAAGGATGCAGCCACTCCAGCGGAAGCTGCTCCCGCAGAGGAACCGCTGGCGAAGAGCGGACACTAGACTCGAAACAATTAAGGTCGCCGGCGGCTATATGATCTGAGGGAAGACCTCAAAAGAAAACGGAGCGTCCATCCGGCCGCTCCGTTTTTCATTCAAACAATCCGTTTCTCAGTCGGCCTTGCTGCGGCGGGCCGGGAAGAGGATGACATCGCGGATCGACGGTGCGTTGGTGAGCAGCATGATCAGGCGGTCGACGCCGATACCGAGACCACCTGCGGGCGGCATGCCCTGGTCGATCGCATCGAGAAACTCTTCGTCGAGCTGCTTTTCCTTCTCGCCTCGGGCGTGAGCCTGTTCGAGCTGCTCGACCATGCGGCGGCGCTGTTCTTCCGGATCGTTAAGTTCGGAGAAGGCGTTGCCGAGTTCCCAAGCGTTGCAATAGGTTTCGAAACGTTCCACAAGGCGCGGCTCGCCAGGCACTTCCTTGGCGAAGGGAGATATGTCCTTCGGGAAATGCGTAACGTGTGAGGGCTGGATCAGCGTCTGCTCGACCTTTTCTTCGAAGATGAAGGCCAGGCATTCGCCCCAGGTCCAGTCCTTCTCGACTTCGAAGCCGGCAGCCTTGGCGGCGGCGCGGGCTTCCTCGTCCGTCTTCATCGCCAGGAAATCGATGCCAGTGACTTCCTTGACGGCGTCAGGCATCGGAACGCGCTTGAACGGACCCTTGAACGACATGGTCTTGTCGCCGAAGGGGAATTCCGTCGTGCCGTGGATGGAGAGCGCCAGGGTCTCGAACAGCCGCTCGACGAGGTCCATGATGTCCTCGTAATCGGCATAGGCCCAGTAGCACTCCATCATCGTGAATTCCGGATTGTGCCGGGTGGAGACGCCTTCATTGCGGAAGTTGCGGTTGATCTCGAAGACTTTGTCGGTCAGGCCCGAAACCAAGGTACGCTTCAGGAACAGTTCCGGCGCGATGCGCAGGTACATGTCGAGCTTCAGCGTGTTGTGATGCGTCTTGAAGGGCTCGGCGGTGGCGCCGCCGTAGACCGAATGCAGCATCGGCGTTTCGACTTCCATGAAGCCGTCATTTTCCATGAAGCGACGGATGCCGGATAGGATCTTCGAGCGCTGCTGGAAGCGCCGCTTCGATTCCTCATTGGTCATGATGTCGAGATGGCGCTTGCGATAGCGCAGCTCGATGTCGGAGAGGCCATGCCACTTTTCGGGCATCGGCAGCAGCGACTTGGTCAACATCTCGATCTTCTGCGCGTTGATCGTCAGTTCGCCGCGCTTGGTGCGTCGCACGATGCCGGTCACACCGATGATATCGCCAATATCGATCATCGGCAGCAAGGCGCGGGCTTCCTCGCCTGTAACGTCCTTGTGGGAGAAGATCTGGATCTTGCCCGAGGCGTCATGGATATCCATGAACATGCCGGAATTGCGCGAAGAGTAGACGCGGCCGGCGACGGTCACGACATCCTGCGTTTCGACGTCCGGCTCCAGGCCTTCGTATTTCGCGGCAAGGTCAGCATTGCTCATCGTCCGGTGGAAATGCGCCGGATAGACTTCGCCAATCTGCTCGCGCAGCAGCTTCAGCTTCTGCGCGCGTACTTCCGTTGCGTCGGAAGAGAGGGTGTTTTCGGTCTTGTTGTCAGCCATTGTCGAAATCCTCTGACTGTTCTTACTTCGAGCCGACGAGCGCGGCGACTGCCTGCGAGGCGAGTTTCAAGCGCTGGCGTACGACCGAGCGGCCCAGGATCGCCATGGAATCGAAGAGCGGCAGCGAGCGCGACGAACCGGAGACGGCGACGAAGAGCGGTGCGACGACGACCTTCAGCTTCTTGCCCATGCGGTCGGCGACGGCGCGCAATTCCGCCTCGATCGTCTCGACGTTCCACTCCAGGATCTTTTCGAGATCCGGCTGGACGGTATTAAGGATCTCGAGGATCTCTTCCGGAGGCGATTTGATCTTGGCGAAGTCGGACGGCTGCAGGCTGAGATCGGACTTCAGCAGGAAGCCGGCGAGATCGGGCAGTTCACCGAGCTTGGAAATCCGCGTCTGCGACAGGCGCAGGCCTGCCTGCAGGCGGTCATTCTCCATTGCCCAGGATATCACGCGGGCGCGGAATTCCTCTTCCGACAGCTTTTCGCGGATCCAGCGACCATTCAGCCAGTCGAGCTTTTGGATGTCGAAGATCGCACCGGCCTTGGAGAGATTTTCCGGATCGAATTTTTTGGAGAGCTCGTCCATGGTCAGCAGCTCTTCGCCTTCGGCGATCTGGATGAAGAACAGGCCGAGGAAGTTCATCAGCGCTTCCGGTATATAGCCGAGCGCGGAATAATAGGAGATCGAGGTCGGGTTCTTGCGCTTCGACAGCTTGGACTTGTCGGCGTTGCGCATCAGCGACAGATGCATGAACACCGGCTGGTCCCAGCCGAAATACCGATAAAGCAGGATATGCTTCGGCACGGAGGCCAGCCACTCCTCGCCGCGGGCGACATGGGTGATCTTCATCAGATGGTCGTCGATGACGTTTGCCATGTGATAGGTCGGCATGCCGTCGCCCTTGATGAGCACCTGCATATCGACGGAATCCCACGGGATTGACACGTCACCATAGACGCCATCGGTGAAATCGCAGGAGCCCTCGGTCGGGATCTTCATGCGGATGACGGAGCTTTCGCCTGATGACATCTTGGCCGTGACTTCTTCAGCCGTGAGGCTCAGGCAGAGACCGTCATATTTCGGCTGCTTGCCGGCAGCGCGCTGGGTTTCGCGCATCTGCTCGAGGCGTTCAGGCGTGCAGAAACAGCGGAAGGCATGGCCCTTGTCCAGCAGTTCCTGGGCGTAAGGCTGATACATGTCCTTTCGGTCAGACTGGCGATAGGGGCCATAGGGGCCGCCAATATCGGGACCTTCCTTCCATTCCAGCCCGCACCATTTCAGCGCATCCAGCACCTTCGTCTCGAATTCAGGGGTCGAACGCGTCGCATCGGTATCCTCGATGCGCAGAATGAACTCGCCGCCGTGCTTCTTAGCAAAGAGGTAGTTGAAGAGAGCGATGTAAGCAGTGCCGACATGCGGCTCGCCGGTCGGCGAGGGAGCGATGCGGACGCGGACGCCGGAAGCTGTCATTTTATGTGCCCGTCAATGAATGCCGAGCGGCTTTTCAATGAAAGCGACGTTCGGCCTGGAGAATGCAGATATCTTTTCGGAAACCAGCTGGAGGAAGGCTTCTGCCCGCAAAATCCGCCGATTATCCTGATGGCTGCGCTTAGGCCATATTCAAAAGGGCGCGTCAAGAAAAACCGCTTCTGATAGGGGCTTCCTGCCTCTCCGGGCGGCCGCTTCGGATGATCTGTTCGTCGAGGTGAAGCATCGCGACCACATGAAGCAGGCGATGTTTGGTTTTTCAGGAAGGTCGCCATTCGCGGAACAATCTCCGCCTTACCGAGTAAGGCGGAGGAACAATTGTTCTCAGGTGGATAGGCAGTCTCAGTAGCCGCCCTCGCGCTTTCGCCGGCGCCCGTTTCTCGCGAGCATGTTCAGCACCTCGACGAGGGCCGAGAAGGCCATGGCGGCGTAGACGTAGCCCTTCGGCACGTGGAAGCCCATGCCGTCGGCAATCAGAGTCGTGCCAATCATCAGCAGGAAGGCGAGCGCCAGCATCACGATCGTCGGGTTGCGCTCGATGAAATTGGCGAGGGGCGTTGCGGCGACAAGCATGACCGTGACGGCGGCGATGACGGCGATGATCATGATCGGCAGATGCGGGGTCATGCCGACGGCAGTGATGATGCTGTCCACTGAGAAGACGAGGTCGAGCAGCAGGATCTGCCCGATCGCCGAAGCAAAGCTCGTTGATGTCGCGCCTGCAATGAAATTCTCCTGATGATCCTCCGGATCGACGTTGTGGTGGATTTCCTTGGTAGCCTTCCAGACGAGAAAAAGACCGCCTGCGATGAGGATCAGATCCTTCCAGGAGAAGCCGTGGCCGAAGAGATCAAAAAGCGGCTCGGTGAGCTGGACGATCCAGGCGACCGTGCCGAGCAGGGCAAGACGCATGACGAGAGCAAGGCCGATACCGGTCTTGCGAGCCCTTTCCCGATGCTCAGGCGGCAGCTTGTTGGTGAGGATCGAGATGAAGATGAGGTTGTCGATCCCGAGAACCACTTCCATCACCACGAGTGTGACAAGCGCCACCCAGGCAGCCGGGTCCTGGATAAGCGTCATGATATCCTGCATCGGCGTATTTCCCCTTTGCGTCGCCTATGGACGCGGACAATCTATCGATACGGGCCTGTCGGGCAAGCGCCGCAAGGGGGTATACGAAAATGATCAGGCTTTTATTCCTTGATCGGCAGCCAGATTTCCGTGATACCCATCCCGGTATAGGGATCAAAGCGGTCATCGTAGCGTTCGAACATGTCGGGCATGCTGCCATGTTCAAGGCCAGACGTCGGCCACCAGTTACCGAAGATCAGGTCCATCGTGGCGGGAATGCCGGAGACATGACCACGATGGGAGAAGACGGCGTAGCGCTGGGCCGGCAGCTTCAAAGTCGTAAAGTCTTCCGGCAGATCGTCGGCATCGGATATCTCGGCGGCAGCCATATAGCGGAATTTCTCCGCCTCGCTGTCGATATGGGTGCAGATGCCGTAGGCGACATTGCCCTTCTGGCTGGGGATATGGCCGAAATGCTGGTTGAATTTCTGCCAGAGCGAGGGGATGGCAGCATTGCCGCCATAGGCATAGATCTCCTGCAGGCCGGCGAAAAGCATCGGCGGCAGGGTTTCGAAACGAGGCGGTTCGAGATCATTGAGGTTTGCGGTTTTCATTCTGATGGGCTCCATCAAAGCGAGATTGCGAATGTGTCCTTGTCGTCGCACCGCATCCGGCGTCATGCCGAACTGGTCACGAAAGGCACGCGTGAAGGCCTCGTGCGAGCCGTAGCCCGCGCCAAGGGCAACCTCGAGAATGCTGGATGAGCCTGAGATGAGAGACAACGCGGCGACGCTCAGACGCCGCGCGCGGATATAGCCGCCGATCGAATGGCCAGTTACCAGGCCGAAGACACGCGACAGATGATAGCGCGACAATCCGGCGGCTTCAGCGATTTCGTCGAGACTTATATTGGTTTCGAAATGGCTCTCGATGAACCATATCGCCCGTCCGATGGCGCTCATCTCTTCTCCCTTGGTTGCCGCTTTATTCCTAGAGGAAATGCGGCCGCCGGATTTGATCGCTATTGCGCAAATCCGGCGGAAAACCAAATCGGGGTAGGGATCAGGATCAGGCGGGTTCGCGTTTGCGAACGCCGTAGGCGGCCATGAAGACATAGATCGCGCCACGGATGACACGTTCCATCTCGCTGCGTGGCGGCGGTCCGTCCATATTGCCGAAGAGGCGAAGCTTGAAGAAGCTGCCGCTTGCGAGGTCGAGGAACTGACCGGCGGCGAGATCGATATCGTCGATCTTCAGCGTGCCGGCTTGCACATGCCGCTCCAGGAAGTCGTGCATAATGGTGCGCAGGTTCTGCGGACCCTTGAAGAATCGTTGACAGAGAAGCGGCATGCGCTCGCGCACGCCGAGCACAGTGCGCATGGCATCGATGACCTTGTCTTCGGTCATGTGGGTGATGAAGGTCATCCCGAATTCATACAAGCCAGCTTCGACGTCGTCATGCTCTGCGAGCACCGAACGAACGGCTGCGACGAAGGCAGCGCGCTCGGTCTCGATCATGGCGTGGAAAAGCTCTTCCTTGTTGGCAAAGTAGACATAGAGCGTTCCCTTGGAAACGCCGGCCTCGCGGGTGACGTCATTCATGCTGGCCGCGTCGAAGCCCATCTTCATGAACACGCGCCGGGCACCATCAAGAATCTGCTGGCGCTTGGCCGGATCTTCGCCCGCAGCAAAGCGGCCTCCCGGATTAGGGGGGCTGAATACGGCGGTGATCTCAGGCTTCAGTGTCATGTCTCCTTAACCGTCTTCGCGAATTCGACTTTTCTTTCACAGAAATCGAACCGATTGGTTCTATGCATCTTGATATGAAGTCAAAAACCCTTTATGTCAACTGAACCGAACCGTTCAGTTCGATTATTTTACTCCAGATCGGTAGTCTGTATATGTCGACCAACCAGAAAAGCAACGTCGCGCGCATCGTAAGCGAAAATGCCGACGCCGAAGAGGTGAAAGCGGAAGCCGCAGCTCCTGCCGAAGCCCCGAGGGCAGAAGCACCGCGGACGGCTCCTGCGCAGTCTGCGCCTGCCGTCGCACCGGCTGCTGCCGCTCCTAAGAAACGCCGCAGCTTGGTGCTGCCTGTTGTCGTGCTAGCCCTTCTCGCCGGCGCCGGCTGGTATGGCTACGACTGGTGGACCAACGGCCGCTTCCTCGTGTCGACCGACGACTCCTACATCGAGGGCGATATTGCGACGATCTCGCCGAAGGTTACCGGCTATGTCGCGAAGGTGAATGTTGTTGCCAACCAGGAAGTCAAGGCGGGCGATGTTCTCGCCACGCTTGATAACGGCGACTACCAGAACGCCCTCGATCAGGCGAACGCGCAAATCGCGACCGAGCAGCTTTCTCTGAGCCGTATCGACGCGCAAATCGAAGGCGCCAAGGCGAGCCTCGCGCAGGCGCAGGCCCAGAAGACCGCTCTCGAAGCCACCGTGCGCGGCGCTGAGATCAAGCAGAAGCGCCAGAGCGACCTGCAGGCAAAGTCGGTCGGCACGACAGCCGATCTCGATGACGCCAATACCGCACTCGATCAGGCCAAGGCAAACCTTGCCGGCGGTGACGCCAATATCGTTGCTGCCCAGGCCAACATTGCGATCCTCGAAGCGCAGCGCAAGGAAGCCGAGGGATCTGTGCGTACGCTGGAAATCCAGCGCGACAAGGCCGCCCGCGACCTCTCCTTCACCGTGCTGAAGGCACCTTATGACGGCGTCGTCGGTAATCGTTCGGTTCAGGAAGGCGATCTCGTTTCGCCCGGCCAGCGGCTCATGGCGCTGGTGCCGACCCGTCAGCTCTATATCGATGCCAACTTTAAGGAAACGCAGATCCAGCATCTCGTTCCCGGTTCGAAGGTGAACGTCCACGTCGACGCTTATAGCGATTATCCTGTGGTCGGCACCGTTGAATCGATCTCGCCGGCCTCCGGTTCGGTCTTCTCGATGCTGCCGCCGGAAAACGCAACGGGCAACTTTACCAAGATTATCCAGCGTGTGCCGGTTCGCATAGCGCTGCCGCAGGATGCGCTTGATAGCGGTCGCCTGCGCGCCGGTCTCAGCGTCGTCGTCGACGTCGATACCCGCACGGCGCCGGTGAAGTAAGGTCCCAGGGCGGAGGTAGTCCCATGGCCGGGAGTGCGACAGCAACGGCAGGTTCGATTCCGGCAGCGCACGCGCATGCCGCCGATCGGATGGATCCGAAGAAGCTCATCGCCTTCTTCGCTATGGTGCTCGGCATGTTCATGTCGATTCTCGACATTCAGATCGTCTCCGCCTCGCTTGCCGAAATCCAGGCCGGTCTTTCTGCGGGTTCGGACGAAATCGGTTGGGTGCAGACGGCCTATCTGATTGCGGAAGTCATCATGATCCCGCTGTCGGGCACGCTCGCGCGGATTATTTCGACGCGTTACCTTTTTGCGATTTCGGCTGCCGGTTTCACCATGTCGAGCGCTCTGGCCGCGACGGCGACGAATATCGACCAGATGATCGTCTATCGCGCCATCCAGGGCTTCATCGGCGGTGGCATGATTCCATCGGTCTTTGCGGCTGCATTCACGATTTTCCCGCCGTCGAAGCGCGCAATCGTCTCACCGATCATCGGCCTCATCGCCACGCTGGCGCCGACCATCGGCCCGACGGTCGGCGGTTATCTGAGCCACGCCTTTTCCTGGCATTGGCTGTTCCTGGTCAATATCGTGCCCGGTATCATCGTCACACTCGTCACCTGGAACTTCATCGATTTCGATAAGCCGGAACTGTCGCTCTTCAAGAAATTCGACTGGTACGGATTGCTTGCCATGGGCGTTTTCCTCGGTGCGATGGAATATGTGCTCGAAGAGGGCAACTCGAACGACTGGTTCAATGACAGCTACATTGTCGCCGGTGCCGTTGCTTCGGCTGTCGCCGGTGTCATTTTCTTCTACCGGGCCTTTACGGTTGAATTTCCGGTCGTCGATCTAACGGCCTTTGCCAACCGAAACTTCTCCTTCGGTTCGGTATTCTCCTTCGTTATGGGCATCGGTCTTTACGGCCTGACCTATATCTACCCGGTCTATCTCGGCCGTATCCGCGGTTACGATTCGCAGATGATCGGCGAGACGATGTTCGTGTCGGGCCTTGCGATGTTCTTCACCGCGCCGATCGCCGGCCGGCTTTCGACGAAGCTTGACCTGCGCATCATGATGGTGATCGGCTTCGTCAGCTTTGCGGCGGGCACCTATATCATGACGCATCTGACGCAGGATTGGGACTTCTACGAGCTCTTCATCCCGCAGATCCTGCGCGGCTTCGGCCTGATGATGTGTATGGTGCCGATCAACAACATCGCACTCGGCACCTTGCCGCCGCAGCGCATCCGCGGGGCCTCCGGTCTCTTCAACCTCACGCGGAACCTCGGTGGTGCCGTTGGCCTTGCTGTCATCAACACCGTGCTGACCAGCCGCCAGGACGTGCATTACGAACGCCTGCGGGAGAGTGTGCACTGGGGCAATACGGCAGCGATCGACCAGATGAACAACATGGCCGCCAACTTCAACAATTGGGGTCTGGATGGGGAGAATGTCGCTGTCAAGCAGATGGTCGGTCTCGCCACCAAACAGGCGGTCATCCTTTCCTTCGGTGACGTCTTCCTGATGCTGACCGTGCTGTTTCTGGCGATGATCCTGGGCGTCTTCATGATCAAGAAACCGGCGCCGCAAGGCGGCGGAGGCGGTGGCGGCCACTGACCTCCGGCTGCCATTCGCAAGAAAGGCCCTCTTCGGAGGGCCTTTTTGTTTTTCAGCATGAGCGGTTCACTCCTCCGTAGCAGGACGTTTTCCCCTTACGCATTTTTTGATTTACGTACATCAGATTTGGCGCTAATGGTCTCTTCCAGGAGGAGTGATGAGGCCAACTGTTCATGATATCGCCGCTGCGGCGGGCGTCAGTCTTGCGACCGTGGACCGGGTTTTGAACCAGCGGCCGGGGGTGCGCCACGTGACCCGGGAGAAGGTGCAAAACGCCATCCGCGATCTCGGCTATGTGCGCGACGTAGCGGCTGCAAACCTTGCTAAGGGTCGCGTCTATCCGCTGACCTTCATCCTGCCCGCCAGCGACAACTCCTTCATGCATGGCTTGAATGCCGAAATCCGCGCGGCGGTCGCGCGCTCGGCGACTGAACGCACCGATATCCACATCGTCGAGGTACCTGCCTTTGATTCCCAGGCGCTGGTGCGCGAGCTGGAAACGGTGGCTGCCGAAAAGCCTGCCGGAGTGGCGCTTGTGGCTACGGATGCGCCCGATGTGCGCGCGGCCGTGGACCGGCTGGTCCATGACGGCATTCCGGTCGTTACTCTCGTTTCCGATCTGACGGGATCGCTGCGTCATCATTATGCCGGCGTCGATAACATCGCCGCGGGACGCACCGCCGCGCGTCTGCTCGGTCGCTTCCTCGGCGGTGCCAAGGGCGAACTCGCCATTCTCGCTGGCTCCATGCTGGTGCGCGACCATCGCGAGCGCTTGGAGGGCTTTGCCTCCGTCATGGCGCAGGAGTTTCCAGCGCTGCATCTTACGCCGGTACTCGAAGGCCGGGATGACCCCGAGGTCGCGCATATGCTGATTGCCGATGCGCTTGCCAGGAATGACGGCATTATCGGCATCTACAGTCTTGGCGCCGGTAATCGCGGCCTTATCCGCGCATTGAAGGAAAAGGCCGTCGACAGGCCGCTGACGGTGATTGCCCACGAATTGACGGCGCATACGCGCGCTGCCCTTCTCGACGGCACTATCGACGCAATCCTCAATCAGGATGCCGGCCATGAGGTGCGTAGTGCGATCCGTGTTCTCAAGGCAAAGGCGGACGGGCTTGCGGTCATCGACGCGCAGGAGCGTATCCGCCTCGACATATTCCTGAAAGACAACCTGCCGTAACGGCAAAGGGAGAAACACCACATGTATCTGGGTCTCGATCTCGGAACTTCGGGCGTCAAGGCGATGCTGATCGACGGTGATCAGAAGATTATCGGCTCGGCCAATGGTTCGCTCGACGTCTCGCGCCCGCATTCCGGTTGGTCCGAGCAGGAGCCGGCTCATTGGATTCGCGCCACCGAAGAAGCTGTCGCCGGGCTCAAGGCGAAGCATCCGAAGGAGCTTGCGGCGGTCAAGGGCATCGGCCTTTCCGGCCAGATGCACGGCGCGACGCTGCTCGACGCTTCCGATAATGTCCTGCGTCCCTGCATCCTCTGGAACGACACGCGTTCCTATGTCGAGGCTGCGGCACTCGACGCCGATCCGCGTTTCCGCAAGCTGACCGGCAACATCGTCTTTCCGGGCTTCACCGCGCCGAAGCTCGCCTGGGTCGCCAAAAACGAGCCCGAGATCTTCGCGAAGGTGGCCAAGGTTCTGCTGCCGAAGGATTATCTGCGCCTCTGGCTAACGGGCGAGCATATTTCGGAAATGTCAGATTCGGCTGGCACGTCCTGGCTCGATACCGGCAAGCGCGCTTGGTCGTCGGAACTGCTGGCAGCCACAAATCTCGACGAAAAACAGATGCCTACTCTGATTGAAGGCACAGAGCAGGGCGGCAAGCTGCGCGGCGAGCTAGCCTCGGCCTGGGGCATTTCAGGCGATGTCGTGGTTGCCGGTGGGGCTGGCGACAATGCGGCTTCGGCCTGCGGCATGGGTACGGTCAGCGATGGCGCCGCCTTCGTGTCGCTCGGCACGTCAGGCGTCCTCTTTGCCGCGAACGCCTCCTATCTGCCAAAGCCGGAAAGCGCCGTGCATGCCTTCTGCCATGCGCTGCCGAACACCTGGCACCAAATGGGGGTCATCCTGTCGGCCACCGACGCACTGAACTGGCATTCTTCCGTCACCGGTAAGTCAGCTGCTGATCTGACCGGCGAACTCGGTGAGAGCCTAAGGGCGCCGACGGGCGTGACCTTCCTGCCGTATCTCTCGGGTGAGCGCACGCCGCACAATGATGCGGTCATCCGCGGCGCCTTCATCGGCCTCGCGCATGAAAGCAGCCGTGCCGTGCTGACACAGGCGGTGCTGGAAGGTGTATCCTTTGCGATCCGCGACAATCTCGAAGCCCTTCGTTCGGCCGGTACGGATATTTCCCGCGTCACGGCGATCGGCGGCGGTTCGCGGTCGCGCTATTGGCTGGCCTCGATCGCGACTGCGCTCGGCGTTCCGGTCGACTTGCCGGCGGACGGTGATTTTGGTGCTGCCTTTGGTGCCGCCCGCCTCGGCCTCATCGCAGCAACCGGTGCTGATCCGGTTGCCGTCTGCACTCCGCCGGTAACTGCCGGCACGATCGAGCCTGTCGCCGCCCTCAGCGGCGCCTATGAAGATGCTTACAAGCGCTACCGCGCGGCCTATCCGGCGATCAAGTCGCTGGCCCATTGATCCATCCATAAGAACTGAACCCAAGGAGAACCCAAATGAGCACCGGATTTTTCGGCGACATCCAGAAAGTGAAGTACGAAGGCCCCGACAGCACCAATCCGCTGGCCTTCCGCTATTATCAGCCGGACGAGATCGTCCTCGGCAAGCGCATGGAAGATCATCTGCGTTTCGCCGTTGCTTACTGGCACACCTTCACCTGGCCTGGCGGCGACCCCTTCGGCGGTCAGACCTTCCTGCGGCCGTGGTTCGAAGACACGATGAAGGCTGCCAAGCTCAAGGCTGACGTCGCTTTCGAATTCTTCTCGCTGCTCGGGGCGCCTTACTACTGCTTCCATGACGCCGACGTGCGTCCGGAAGGCAAGAATTTTGCCGAAAACACCAGGAATCTGAACGAGATCGTCGATTACTTCGCCGAGAAGCAGGCTGCCACCGGCACCAAGCTGCTCTGGGGCACGGCGAACCTCTTCTCCAACCGCCGCTACATGTCGGGTGCTGCGACTAATCCGGATCCGGAGGTCTTTGCTTTCGCTGCCGCGACGGTCAAGACCTGCATCGACGCCACGCAGAAGCTCGGCGGGGAGAACTATGTTCTGTGGGGTGGCCGCGAAGGTTATGAAACCCTGCTCAACACCGATATTGGTCGCGAGCTCGATCAACTCGGCCGCTTCCTCAACCTCGTCGTCGAGTACAAGCACAAGATCGGCTTCAAGGGCACGATCCTCATTGAGCCGAAGCCGCAGGAGCCGACCAAGCACCAGTATGACTATGACGTCGCGACCGTCTACGGCTTCCTCAAGAAGCACGGCCTCGAAAACGAAGTGAAGCTCAATATCGAGCAGGGCCATGCGATCCTCGCCGGCCATTCCTTCGAGCATGAGCTGGCGCTCGCCAATGCGCTCGGCATCTTCGGCTCGATCGACATGAACCGCAACGACTACCAGTCCGGTTGGGACACCGACCAGTTCCCGAACAACGTTCCGGAAATGGCGCTTGCCTACTACCACGTCCTGGCAGGTGGCGGCTTCAAGACCGGCGGCACCAACTTCGACGCCAAGCTGCGCCGTCAGTCGCTTGACCCGGCAGACCTGCTGATCGGTCATATCGGCGGCATGGATTGCTGCGCCCGCGGCCTGAAGGCTGCTGCCAAGATGATCGAAGACAAGGCCCTCTCGCAGCCGCTCGCAGACCGCTATGCGGGCTGGAATTCGGCTGAAGGCCAGAAGCTCTTTCGTGGTGAATATTCGCTGGAAGAGATCGCGCAGTGGGTCGAAGGCAAGGACGTCAACCCGCAGCCGAAGTCCGGCAAGCAGGAACTGCTCGAAAACATCGTCAACCGCTACGTTTGATTGCCGGTCTGACTTTTTGAAGAGCCGGGGAGCGAACGCTTCCCGGCTTTTTTCGTTAGCGAAGCTGGCGATGACGCTGCACTGGTCGGGCAGACAGAAATCTGGCATGCCATTGGCGACCGCGATGAAACGGTGTGGAGCATTTCATGGCAGACGATCGCAAACTGCATTGGGAAAATGTCTATTCGACGAAGGGTGAAACGGATGTCAGCTGGTTTCAGGAAAGCCCGTCGCCGTCCCTCGAATTGATCCATCTTGCGCAAACAAAACAATCGGACGCGATCGTCGATATCGGCGGTGGAGCTTCAAGGCTGGTCGATAGCCTTCTTGCCGAAGGATTTCGCGATGTAACGGTGCTCGATCTCTCGGAAGCCGCACTGGATACGGCGCGAAAGCGACTCGGCGCCAAAGGTGACGAGGTAAAGTGGATTGCCGCTGACGCCACCCTTTGGGAGCCACCGCTGGCTTACGACATCTGGCACGATCGCGCAGCCTTTCATTTCCTGACTGATGAGACTCAGCAGACGGCCTATATCGAGCGGCTGAAGCGCGGTTTGAAATTCGGCGGCCATCTGATTATGGGGACGTTCGCCCCTGACGGGCCGGAGAAGTGCAGTGGCCTGCCTGTCGCGCGTCACAGTCCGGACAGTCTGGGAGATCTTCTCGGAGCAGGTTTCAAGCTGATCGACAGCCGTCGCCACGATCATTCGACACCTTGGGAGAGCGTGCAGAAATTTCAGTTCAGCACGTTCAAACGGATCGCATAAGTCGAAGCTGGACCTCAATGGCGGCCTTGTCGATGATCGACCAGACGTTCGCGATCTTCTCGTCCAGGAATTCGTAGAAGACGTTTTCAGCGAACTGCACCTTCCTACCGTTGACCGGAAGACCGAACAACTCGCCCCTGGGTGTGCAGTTGAACTGCAGACGGCTTGCCACGCGCGGCGGCTCGCAGATCAGCAACTGAATGTCGAAGAAGAGATCGGGAATGGCGCGAAAATCGCCTTCGAGCATCTCGCGGTAGCCGGACAGGCCAATGTGCTCGCCATTATAGCGAACATGTTCGTGGACGAAGTTTCTCAGGTTATCCCAATCCTGCCCGTTCAGGCAGGCAATGTAACCTCGGTACCTGTCAGCCAGCAGATCTCGCGACATCTAGATTGCCTCGACTTCACAAGGAGTCCGTCGCCAAAATTAGGACTGTATGGAGTTCCGGCAATGGCAGATTGGTAACTTCGAACCTATCGTTTCTGCCAGTGGCGCGGCGGTGCCGAGACGGAGTTTCGCACCACGAGATCCGGCCGCAGCAGGATCTCCGTCTCGGCCGGTCGGGCGTTGGAGAGCAGTTCGAGCAGCAGGGCCATGGCCTGTTTGCCGATCGCTGTGCGCGGCTGGCGAATGGTCGTTAGCGACGGGCTCATGAAGACGGCCTGAGGCACATCGTCAAAGCCGGTCACGGAGAAATCCTGCGGAATATTATAGCCGCGGGCGTTAAGGCCAATCATAACGCCGATTGCCGTCTGGTCGTTCACGCACATGAAGGCGGTCGGCAAGGTGTCGCGCATAAAGAGTTGCTCCACGGCATGACGGCCGCTCTCGATCGTGCCGTCGCCTTCCAGCACGATGCGCATGTCCTTCGGGACACCGGCGGCATCGAGGCCTGCGTCATAACCCTGGCGGCGGCGGCTGTAGGCGAGGCGGGTGCGGGATTCGCCGATAAAGGCGATCTTGCGATGTCCTTCCGCGAGCAACAGGTCTACAGCTTTCCTCGCGCCTTCGATATCGTCGACGCCGACATAGGGAATGCCGCCGTTGAAGACCGGCTCGAAGACGCCAACGCTCGGCGGCAGCTGGGCCGTCACGGTCTGATGGCCGAAGGGCAGGATGCCGGTGAAGAGGATGAGGCCTGCCGCCTGGTTGGAATTGAAGAATTTCAGATATTCGAGGCCGCGCTGCGCGTCGTTCTGCGTGTGGCCGATGAGGATGCCGTAGCCATGGGCGCGGGCCTCGTTCTCCAGGCCGATCAGGATGTTGGAAAAATTGGGGTCGCCGATATCGGGCGCCACCACAAGAATCATGTTGGAACGGCCAAGCCTCAGGCTGCGTGCCATCGCGTTGGTCGTGTAGCCGGTGACGGCAATCGCCTGATTGACCTTCAGCCGCGTGGAATTGGCCACCTTTTCAGGCGTATGGATTGCCCGGGAAACCGTCGCGATGGAAACTTCAGCGATCCGGGCGACGTCTTCGATGGTTGCGGGCGTGGAATTCGACACGGGGGCTCTGCCTTGGGCTGTCTTCGCCGCACACTACACAGACTTACCGAGAGGTCAAAGGCGGCCGCCAACAAGTCTGTGTAAATCAACGATGTAAACCTTTACATGCCTGATGTAAAGGTTTACATATGCCAAACATAAGCGGACGGGAGCCGCAGGGAGAAAATTATGACCGTCGATAGCGCAGAGGCTGCGCCAGTGGTGTTGTCCGCCAGGCGCATTTGCAAGTCTTTCAGCGGCGTACAGGTCCTCTTCAGCGTCAATTTCGATCTTCGCGCCGGTGAGATCCATGCGCTGATGGGGGAAAACGGCGCCGGAAAATCCACTCTCGTCAAGATTCTCTCCGGTTTCGAGCAGCCGACTTCAGGCGAAATCCTGCTTGACGGCAAATCCGTCGTGCTACCCCCGAACGGTGCCGCCGAAGCGCTCGGCATTGTCATCATCCATCAGGAATTCAACCTCGCCGAACACTTGACCGTGACCGAGAGCCTGTTCCTGGGTCGCGAGGTCACGCATTTTGGCGTGCTCGACCGCAAATACATGCGCGCGGAGACGCGCCGGGTGCTGGACATGCTTGGTTCGCATGTCGACGAGAATGCGATGATCAGCTCGCTTTCGATCGCCGACAAGCAGATGGTCGAGATCGCCAAGGCCATCAGTCGCGATGCCCGTGTCGTCTTCATGGACGAGCCGACGGCCGTATTGTCGCGCGAAGAAACCAATATGCTCTTCAAGCAGGTGCGTAAGCTGCGCGAAAAGGGCACCAGCTTTGTCTTCGTGTCGCACAAGCTCGACGAAGTCATGGAATTGACCGACAAGGTCACCGTGCTCCGCGACGGCCAGTGGGTCAAGACGGCGCCAACTTCCATGCTTGATGGAGAGTCCATCGCGCAGCTGATGGTCGGCCGCGAGCTCTCCAGCCTCTATCCCACCAAGGTGGAGCCTAATGTGGACGAGGAAGTGGTTCTTCGCGTCAGCTCGGTTTCGACCGGCTATGTGCAGGACGCGAGCTTCGAGGTGCGTAAGGGGGAAGTCATCGGTTTCTCCGGCCTGATTGGCTCCGGCCGTACGGAATTGATGGAAGCGATCGCCGGCTTGCGTTCGCGCCTGTCGGGCGAGGTCGTCATTCACGGGGAAGTCGTCCATTCGGGTGATGCGCGCGCGGCCAATCGCGCCGGCCTTGCCTATATGACCAAGGATCGCAAGTCGAAGGGGCTGCTGCTCGGCTCGGGCATGATTGCAAACCTGACGCTTCAGTCTCTGGAACGCCACGTCAGCCACGGTTATTTGAGCCCGAGCAGCGAGGCGGCCGCGCTTGCCAGGGCCAAGCGTCGTTTCGACATCCGCGTGCGCGACGGCAATATCATCGCCGGTCGCATGTCAGGCGGCAATCAGCAGAAACTGCTTCTCGCCAAGGTCATGGAAACCGAGCCAGAGATCATCATCATCGACGAGCCGACGCGCGGCATCGATGTCGGCACCAAGCAGCAGATCTATCATTTCATCTCGGCGCTCGCCCGCGATGGGCGGTCGATCATCGTCGTATCCTCGGAAATGCCGGAGATTATCGGTCTCTGCACGCGCGTGGCGGTCATGCGCGAAGGCCGGATCGTCGGCATCCTCGAAGGGGATGAAATTTCCGAACAGGAAATCATGCGTTACGCCGCGGGGCTGAAGCGCCAGGCAGCGGCCTGATGCCGGCAAAGCGCGGCGTTGCCGCGCGCGGGACAAAGAAGTGCCCAGCGATCATGGGACGGGAGGTCAGTTTTGGAAATGAGTATTAACGAGGAGACCAGGGAAATCCGGCGCAGGTCCTGGCGTGACATCGATCTGCGCGCGGTTGCACCCTTTGCCGCACTGGCTTTGCTTCTCGTCGTGGGCGCATTGGTCAATCCCAATTTCATCGGCATCACCAATCTCACGAATGTCGCGACGCGCTGCGCCTTCATCGCGATCATCGCCGTCGGGGCGACTTTCGTGATCTCGGCCGGCGACCTCGACCTGTCCGTCGGCTCGATGGTGGCCTTCGTCGCCAGCCTGATGATCCTGCTCATCAATTCCGGCGTCATCGCCGATCCTACGCTGATGCTGACAGCAGCTGTTGCCTTTGCCGTGGTTGCCGGTGCGCTCTGTGGTCTCGCAAACGGCCTCATCACCACAGTCGGCAAGATCGAACCCTTCATTGCTACCCTCGGCACAATGGGCATTTATCGCGGCCTGACAACATGGCTGTCGCAGGGTGGCGCGATCACGCTGCGCTCGGCTGATATCCAGACGCTCTACCGTCCGGCCTATTTCGGCAACATCCTCGGCGTTCCAGTGCCGATCGTCGTCATTCTCCTCGTCACGGCCATCGCGGCCTTCATCCTTTACCGCACGCGCTACGGCCGCCATGTCGTCGCAGTCGGCTCGAACAGCGATGTTGCTCGCTATTCCGGCATTGCGGTCAACCGCGTTCGCACCATCGCCTTCGTCATCCAGGGGCTGTGCGTAGCGATCGCCGTGCTGCTCTATGTGCCGCGCCTCGGGTCGACTTCGGCAACGACCGGCATCCTGTGGGAGCTGCAGGCCATTACGGCTGTCGTCGTCGGTGGTACGGCGCTGAAGGGTGGCGCGGGCCGTGTCTGGGGCACGATCTGCGGAGCCTTCATTCTCGAGCTCGTCGGCAACATCATGCTGCTTTCGAACTTCATCAGCGAGTACCTCATCGGCGCGATCCAGGGTGCAATCATCATCATCGCCATGCTGGTGCAGCGGTCGCTCGTGCGCAAATCGTAAGACAAGTCCGCTTCTCGGATTGGCCGGGCTATCCAGGGCACCCGGCTCGAATTGAAAAGTCCCTGATATCTTTGGGAGGAAATAGCATGCGCAAGCTCATGTTGGGTCTGGCGGTTGCGGGGGTGGCTTTTGCCGGCGCAGCCTACGCCCAGGACAAGAATTACACGATCGGCGTGTCCATTCCGGCCGCCGACCACGGCTGGACATCGGGTGTGGTGTTTCACGCCGAGCGCATTGCCAAGAAGCTGATGGCAGAACATCCGGGCCTGAACGTCATCGTCAAGACCTCGCCGGATGCCGCAACGCAGGCAAACGCCGTGCAGGACCTCGATACGCAGGGCATCGACGCGCTCGTCATCCTGCCGTCCGATCCGGATCCGCTCGTCAACGCCATCAAGGAAGTCAAGGGCAAGGGCAAGTTCGTTGCACTCGTCGACCGCGCGCCGTCGAACAACGACAATTCCGTACGTGACCTCTATGTCGCTGGCAACAACCCGGCGCTCGGTGAAGTTGCCGGCAAGTACATTGCCGAAAAGACTCCGGAAGCTCAGGTTGTCGTCATCCGCGGTCTGCCGATCCCGATCGATCAGCAGCGCCAGGACGGTTTCGATAAGGGTATCGCTGGCTCCAAGGTCAAGGTTCTCGATCGCCAGTATGGCAACTGGAACCGCGACGATGCCTTCAAGGTCATGCAGGACTATCTGACCAAGTATCCGAAGATCGACGTCGTATGGTGTCAGGATGACGATATGGCTGTCGGCGTTCTCCAGGCCATCGAGCAGGCCAAGCGCACCGACATTCAGTATGTCGTTGCCGGTGCCGGCTCCAAGGACATGATCAAGAAGGTCATGGACGGCGACAAGCTGATCCCGGTCGACGTTCTCTATCCGCCGGCAATGGTCGGAACGGCCATGGAACTGACGGCTGCTTCGCTCTACGATCAGGTTCCGGTTCACGGCAACTACATCCTCGACGCAACGCTGGTCACCAAGGATAATGCCAAGAACTTCTACTTCCCGGATTCTCCGTTCTGATATCTGCTTTCATGCATGCGCCCGTTCGAAAGGATGGGCGCATTTTTCGTACCTTCAGACAAGTTGAAGCCAAAATGCGGCACGTACCTCTTGCCGTTCCGTGGCGAGCGTGATTAGTTCCAGACCGCGTCGATTTTTGGCTCCCCCGCTAAATCCTTCGCATAGGCGGGGAGGCGCCTTTCTTATCGAACGGCGCGCTAAGATTTCTCGAAAACGTTTACGATCGATATTCAGGGAGGAAACTGACATGAAGACGATCAAGGGACCAGGCCTGTTCCTCGGGCAGTTTGCCGGCGATACCGCTCCTTTCAATTCCTGGGACGCGATCACAAAATGGGCGGCCGATATCGGCTACAAGGGCGTGCAGGTTCCGACCTGGGCAAGCCAGCTCATCGACCTCAAGAAGGCTGCAACGTCCAAGGACTACTGCGATGAATTCGCAGGCAAGGCACGTGAAAACGGTGTCGAGGTGACCGAACTCTCCACCCACCTGCAGGGTCAGCTCGTTGCCGTTCATCCGGCCTATGACGAAGCCTTTGATGGTTTTGCCGCACCCGAAGTGCGTGGCAACCCAAAGGCCCGCCAGGAATGGGCCGTTCAGCAGGTCAAGTACGCGCTGACCGCTTCGAAGAACCTCGGTCTCAAGGCTCATGCGACCTTCTCCGGCGCGCTTGCCTGGCCTTTCATCTATCCGTGGCCGCAGCGTCCGGCCGGTCTCGTCGAGACCGCCTTTGACGAGCTTGCCCGCCGCTGGAAGCCGATCCTCGACCATGCCGACGAAAATGGCATCGACGTCTGCTACGAAATCCATCCGGGTGAAGACCTGCATGACGGCATCACCTACGAGATGTTCCTGGAGCGTGTCGGCAACCATCCGCGCGCCAACATGCTCTACGATCCGTCGCACTACATCCTGCAGTGCCTCGACTATCTCGACAATATCGACATCTACAAAGACCGTATCAAGATGTTCCACGTCAAAGATGCGGAGTTCAATCCCAACGGGCGTCAGGGCGTTTACGGCGGATATCAGGGCTGGGTCGAGCGTGCCGGCCGCTTCCGCTCGTTGGGCGACGGCCAGGTCGATTTCGGCGCCGTGTTCTCCAAGATGACGGCCAACAATTTCGACGGCTGGGCCGTGGTCGAGTGGGAATGCGCGCTGAAGCATCCTGAAGACGGTGCGCGTGAAGGCGCTGAATTCGTTTCGGCGCACATCATCCGCGTCACCGAGAAGGCCTTCGACGATTTCGCTGCCGGCGGTACTGACCAGGCCGCTAACCGGCGCATGCTGGGTCTGGCGTAAGCCGGTTTCGAGAATTCGAGGAGAATATAATGGCAATTGAAGCATCATCCGAACAGACCCGCGAGCCACGCATCCGGCTCGGCATGGTGGGTGGCGGGGCAGGGGCCTTCATCGGCGCCGTGCACCGCATCGCAGCGCGTATCGACGACCAGTATGACCTGATCGCCGGCGCGCTGTCATCCACGCCGGAAAAGGCTGTTCAGTCCGGTCGCGATCTCGGTCTCGATCCCTCGCGCACCTATTCCAGCTACCGCGAAATGGCGATCCGCGAAGCCAAGCTGAAGAACGGTATCGAAGCCGTTTCCATCGTCACGCCGAACCACGTGCATTATGACGCCGCCAAGGAATTCCTGCGCCGCGGCATCCACGTCATCTGCGACAAGCCGCTGACGTCCAACCTTGCCGACGCCAAGAAGCTGAAGAAGGTTGCCGACGAAAGCGGCGCGCTCTTCATCCTGACGCATAACTATACAGGCTATCCGATGGTTCGTCAGGCGCGCGAAATGGTCGCCAACGGCGAACTCGGCGATATCCGCATCGTCCAGGCTGAATATCCCCAGGATTGGCTGACGGAAGCGATCGAGCAGTCCGGCCAGAAGCAGGCTGCATGGCGCACCGACCCGGCGCAGTCGGGTGTCGGCGGTTCGACCGGTGATATCGGCACACATGCCTATAACCTGGCTTCGTTCATCACAGGCCTCGAGCTCGACAGCCTTGCTGCTGACCTCGACAGCTTCGTGCCGGGCCGTCGTCTCGACGACAACGCCCATGTGATGCTGCGCTTCAAGGCCAAGGGTTCGGAAAAGCCGGCCAAGGGCATGCTCTGGTGCAGCCAGGTGGCACCGGGCCATGAGAACGGCCTCAAGGTGCGCATTTATGGCACCAAGGGTGGTCTCGAATGGGTCCAGGCCGATCCGAACTATCTCTGGTACACGCCGTTCGGCGAGTCCAAGCGGCTGATTACCCGCAACGGCGCCGGGTCCGGTGCCGCCGCCGCCCGCGTTTCCCGCGTTCCCTCGGGTCATCCGGAAGGCTATCTTGAAGCCTTTGCGACGATCTATACGGAGGCCGCACATGCCATTAACGCTCACAAGAAGGGCAAGGCTGTCGACAAAGCCGTGATCTATCCGACCGTTGATGATGGCGTGAAGGGTGTCGCTTTCGTCGAAGCTTGCGTCGCCTCCTCGAAGCGCAACGGCGCCTGGGTGAAGGTCTGACGTTTAGCGCTGACCAAGCGCATATCATGAGAACGCCGAGGCGGTTTTACCGTCTCGGCGTTTGCATTTCTTTTATGTTCAGGCAGCAGCGTTGCGATCGCGCTTCAGCAGGTTATCCACACTGAATGGGCCTGCGCCGGCTGCGACCAGATAGAGGAAAACGAAGCAGAACAGGATCGCGGCAACGCCGCCATTCTGTGCCGGATAAAAATTCTTCGATGCATGGCCGATGAAATAGGCAGAAGCCATGAGGCCAGAAAGCACGAAGGCCGCAATGCGTGTCCGGAAACCGATCAGCACCAGGAAACCGAGTGTGAGTTCAATGAGGCCGGCAACCCAGGAAAGCGATCCGACGGGCGGCACGCTTGCCGCGGTCGGGAAATGCAGGATCTTCTGTGTTCCGTAGCTGAAAAGCACGAGGGACGAGACGATGCGCAGCAGGCTCAAGAGATGCGGCTGCAGCAGATGGATCGAAGAAAGCATTCGTTTCCTTTCATATTATGATGCCTTTTCCCGTGTAAGGATCGGGATCGCCACAGCAAGTCACGACTGCTGACATTGGCGTTATGAGATCGAGAGAAACGGTCTGTGGCAGCCTTGCCGCTCTCTTGTCTTTCCTCCTGTAACGTTGCAGTTTTTCCGTCTACCGGCCTGTACTTTGCGTTCGGGCTTGGCTAGACCCGGCGCAAACGGTCAGTCCACAATTGAGAGATGGGATTTAGAGATGCTCGATCCGAAAACGCTTGCAGACCGCTTCCCCGGCGATTTCACCTTCGGTGTTGCCACCGCCGCCTTCCAGATCGAGGGTGCCAGCAAGGCAGATGGCCGCAAGCCGTCCATCTGGGACGCTTTCTGCAATATGCCCGGCCGCGTCTATAATCGCGACAACGGCGATGTCGCCTGCGACCACTATAATCGGCTGGACCAAGACCTCGATCTCATCAAGGATATGGGCGTCGACGCCTATCGTTTCTCGATCGCCTGGCCGCGGATCATCCCCGATGGCACCGGCCCAGTGAATGAGAAAGGCCTCGATTTCTACGATCGTCTCGTCGACGGCTGCAAGGCGCGCGGCATCAAGACCTTCGCGACGCTCTACCATTGGGATCTGCCACTGCTGCTGGCCGGTGACGGCGGCTGGACGGCACGTTCGACGGCTTATGCCTATCAGCGTTATGCCAAGACCGTCATGAATCGCCTCGGCGATCGTCTCGATAGCGTCGCCACCTTCAACGAGCCTTGGTGCATTGTCTGGCTCAGCCACCTCTACGGCATTCATGCGCCGGGCGAGCGCAACATGCAGGCGGCGCTACACGCCATGCACTACATGAATCTGGCGCACGGTCTCGGCGTCGAGACAATCCGTTCGGAGGCGCCGAACGTGCCCGTCGGTCTGGTGCTCAATGCTTCCTCCATCATTCCGGGCTCGGACCGCGCGGCCGATCTTGCTGCCGGCGAGCGCGCGCATCAGTTCCACAACGGTGCCTTCTTCGATCCCGTCTTCAAGGGCGAATATCCCAATGAATTCGTGGAAGCACTCGGCGACCGCATGCCCATCATCGAGGACGGCGATCTCAAGATCATCAACCAGAAGCTCGATTGGTGGGGCCTCAACTATTACAAGCCGGAGCGTGTCGCGGACGATGAAAGCCGCAAGGGCGATTTCCCCTGGACAGTCGAAGCGCCTCCGGCAAGCGACGTGAAGACCGATATCGGCTGGGAGGTCTACTCGCCGGGCTTGAAGCTGCTCGTCGAGGATCTCTATCGCCGTTACGATCTGCCGGAATGCTACATCACCGAGAACGGTGCCTGCGACAATACCGGTGTCATCAATGGAGAGGTCGATGACGTCATGCGCCTCGACTATGTCAGCGACCATCTCAACGTCGTCGCCGACCTGATCAAGGACGGTTATCCGATGCGCGGCTATTTTGCCTGGAGCCTGATGGACAATTTCGAATGGGCGGAAGGCTATCGCATGCGCTTCGGCCTCATCCATGTCGATTACGAAACGCAGGTCCGCACCGTCAAGAAGAGCGGCAAGTGGTATCGGGAACTCGCCAGCCAGTTTCCGAAGGGCAATCACAAGGCTGTCTGAGCCGACGGGTTTTCGGCAGGGCATCTGTCCCCTGCCGTTTCAGATCGCATTCAATGTTTTTTGCCGCGGCGAGACGTTTCCCTCTCGTCATTTTCCGGCCGTCACTGAAATTGAGCGCGAGCAGCGAAAGCTGGACGGAACCGGCCAGTATTTCCGGAAACTGCATGATGTGGAAAGGGTCGCGAAGCTCAAGCCCCTGGCGGCAATGATCTTCATGCGCATGCGTTTCCTGTCGGTAGCCGGCGAATGACGGCCGCGGGCAAGCGAAAAGCCGCTGCCGCCGGTGATTGTGATTGCTGGAATCAAAAGACAGAGGCCGATCAGGATCGCCTTCTTGACTGCAAGGATGGCGGTCTCATCCAGAAGAAATTCAGAAATCAGCGTTGCGCTCAGGAAACTCGCGATGCTGCGGCGTTTGATACCGATGTAAATGGGGAGCCGGATTCTTGATAATTCTCAAATTTTTAAGCGTTTCTTGACCGTTGACTGCAAAGATTTCCTGAACGGGGAGTTGTATGAATTGCCGGCAGTCATGAGGTCTAGAAGCAACGGATCAGGCTTGGGTCGCCATACCACGGTTACTGGCGTGCTTTTTTCCTTTGCGGTCATCGTCGCTGTTGTCACCGTCATGGTTCTAACTGCGCTGGAACGCGTTGCCGAAAATGCCAATACTCTCGACGACGAGCGTTCGCGCGAAACGACCGTTGGCGCTCTCAAGACCTTCGAAGACCAGCTTGCCGCCACGCTAGACGATTATGCCGCCTGGGACGATGCGGCCGCCAATGTCTACCGTCCGGAAGGCATGGCATGGACCATCAGCAATTACGGTGAGATGTCGGCCAACAGCTCCCTTTTTGACATGGCGGTCGTTATCGACGACCAGAAAAAGACCGTGATGGCTTACCAGGACGGTTCGCCGATGGAAAAGCCAGTCAGCGGCTTTTTCGGCCCATCTCTCTGGCTCCTTCTGGAGGAGGCGCGCGCGCCCGGTGCCGGCGGCAAGCCGCAGGCAATCGGTTTCCTCAAGACTGAAAGGGGGATTGCTGCCGTCGGTGTTGCGCTCGTGCGCGAGAAATCCGGTGCGCTCGATGTGCCGAGCGGTCAACATCGCTACCTGATTTTTGCCCGGCATCTCGATGATGCCAAGGTCTCGGCTCTCGGTACGACTTACGTGCTAAATGGATTGCGGCTGGTGCCTGCGGATTTTGCCGCTGCCTATTCGGTCGAGATCGCCGACCCCGCCGGTGCAGTTCTCAGCAAGCTCGTCTGGATCTCGCGATCGCCCGGCGATATTGGTTATGCGCAGGTCAGGCCCATGGTCATCCAGGCGCTCGGTCTTGTCGGCCTGTTCTTCATCGTCCTGCTCATCATCGGCTGGCTGGCCGGACAACGCCTGAAGGCAGAGGAAAACCGTGCGCGCGAAGAAGCGCTTCGCGATCGCCTGAGTGGCCTTTTCAACCGTGACGGCCTGGGGCTTGCGGTCGACAGCTTCATTGCGGAAGCTCGGCAGACGAAGCGTAACGTCCTGCTGCTCTACCTCGACCTCGACGGGTTCAAGGAAGTCAACGACAGTTACGGCCACGGCACTGGCGATCAGCTCATCCGGGCCGTCGCGGCCGGACTGGATGTGCTGATCCCCGGTGGTGCGGTGCTCGCACGCATTGGCGGTGACGAGTTCGCAATCGCTTTCTTTTCGGACGCGGAAAACGCCGCTGCACTGCAGCTCGCCGAGCAAATTCTCGATTTTCTTGCCGAACCTCTGGAGGTCGGTCGCCGGATTGTCGTCGTCGGCGCCAGCATCGGCATTGCCATGTCGCCGCTTGGCTCGGTGGACCGTGAAGAACTGGTGCGTCGCGCCGATCTTGCCATGTACAAGGCAAAGGAAGCTGGCCGTGCCCGCATGACGCTTTACGAGCCCGCCATGGATGCGGATCGCGCACAGCGCAATGCGCTGGAACTTGACCTGCGTATGGCGATCGAAAGCGGCGATCTGACGCTTGCCTACCAGCCGTTGGTAGACGCAGCGACTCACGAGATGAATGGCGTTGAGGCGCTGGTGCGCTGGAACCGACCGGGTCACGGCCCGGTTTCGCCTGAGATATTCATCCCGATTGCCGAGACGAGCGGGCTCATCGAATCCCTCGGCCTGTTTGTGCTGCGCAAAGCCTGCGAGACGGCAAAGCAATGGCCGGAGCTGAAGATCTCAGTCAACGTTTCCCCAGGGCAATTCCGCAATCCCGCCTTTACCGATTATGTTCGTTACGTCCTAAAACAGACGGAGATCGAAGCGAGCCGCCTCACGCTGGAAATCACAGAAGGCTACATGATCCAGAACCCGCAGCGTACGCGCCAGTCGATCGAGCGGCTGAAGTCGCTCGGGGTGAAAGTGGCGCTCGACGACTTCGGCTCCGGTTTCTCGTCGATCGGCTATCTTCGCCAGTTCGGCTTCGACCGCATAAAGATCGATCGCTCGCTGGTGACCGACATTACGACTGACAGCCGCCAGCGCGAAATGCTGCAAGCCACCGTGGCGCTTGCGCGCGCGCTCGACATTCCCGTCACGGCCGAAGGCATCGAGACGGAAGAGCAGGCCGTTGGCCTGCGTCTCTTCGGCTGTGATTGTCTGCAGGGTTATTTCTTCGGCAAACCGATGGCGGCCGACCAGATCAACGGCCTGTTGCAGGAACGCCGCAAGATCCAGCCGCAGCGCCGCTTCGCAGGCTAAAATCTCTTACGTGCCGATATGCTTCTGGCCGCGCTTCTTGGCGAGCGCGATCTGGTGCTGGCGCTGACGATAGCGCAGGCGGTCTTCCTCACTGCGCGTGTGATAGCAGTTGCTGCAGGAAACACCTTCCTCGTAATGCGGCGAAGTGACCTCCTCGGCCGTGATCGGATTACGGCAGGCATGGCAGAGTTTGTGCTCGCCCTCCCTCAGGCCGTGTTCGACTGAAACGCGCTCATCGAAGACGAAGCAGGCTCCGTCCCACAGGCTTTCTTCCTGCGGCACTTCTTCCAGATATTTCAGGATGCCGCCCTTGAGGTGATAGACCTCGTCGAAGCCCTGTTCCTTCATGAAGGCCGTCGCCTTCTCGCAGCGGATGCCACCGGTGCAATACATGGCGATCTTCGGCTTGTTGTGCAGACCCGGATTATTGCGCACCCAGTCGGGAAACTCACGGAACGTCTTAGTCTTCGGGTCGACCGCGCCGCGGAAGGTGCCGATCGCCGTTTCGTAGTCGTTGCGCGTGTCGATGACGATCGTATCGGGATCGGAGATCAGCGCGTTCCAATCGGCAGGATCGACATAGGTTCCAACCACCTTGTTGGGGTCGATATTCTCGACTCCCATGGTGACGATTTCCTTCTTCAGCTTCACCTTCATGCGCAGGAAAGGCATCTTGGAAGCGCGGCTCTCCTTATGCTCAAGTGCTGCAAATTCCGGCTGGGCGCGCAGGAAGGCGAGCACGGTGCGGATGCCGGCATCCGGACCTGCGATCGTGCCGTTGATGCCTTCATGGGCAAGTAGAAGCGTGCCCTTTACGCCATTCTCTTCGCAGAGCGTTTGCAGAGGCTGTTGAAGGCTCTCGTAACGCGGTAGCGAGACGAAATGGTAAAGTGCTGCCACGAGGAACGGGCTTGTCCGGATCACATTGTCGGTCATGCGCGTGGAAATACAGAATACGCCGGACTTGCGCAATGATATTACGCAAGTCTGGCCTCTTGTGATCACGACTTATCTGCGGGCCCTCCATTCCGTATAGGACCGCATGCCGAAAGCGGAGTCCGGCTCGTCGCCGAGCACGCTCAGGAATTCAATCGAATGCCCGTCGGGATCGTTGAAATAGAGCGAGAGCGCTGGCACCCAGCCTATGACGATTGGTTCGGTGATCAGCTCGCCATGAAAGCCATGCGGCTTCAGCCCCTTGTCGATCAGTAACGCCGGCGCCCGCATCATTTCCTCCTGCGACAGCCGAAAGGCCATGTGCAGGCGCATCTTTAAGGGGGCGGTGCCGGTTTCCCAGAGGCCGAGCATGGCGTTCCTCTTACCGTTCACCCAGAAGAAGGCGATGCGGCGTTCCGGAAATTCTGCGGCAAGTTCAAGGCCTAGAATATCGCGGTAGAAGGGAATGGAGGTCTTCAGATCGGTGACGGTGAGATGGGTTTCGTAGATGCCCTGGATGTGGGGCGTTGCATTGTCTGCGGGCATATGTTCCTCGATCGGTTTTTTGACCGGGTCGAGGCTAGGACCTCAGGGTAAGTTGAGGTCAATGGGTAAATGCGTCAATTGCGGACAGACACCCAGAGCAGCTCCAGGCGCTGCGCTTCTTCTTCCGGAGCGTCACCATAGAGCGTTTCGGCGCCGAGCAGCGCTTCGCGCCGATCTTCCTGCTGGCGGAAGATGATGGCATCCAGCAGATGGGCGAGATCGTCGTTGCGGGTGAAGAGCTGCGGTTCTGCCTCGACAAGACCTGAAAGCACGGAGAGATCGTGGATGTGCCCGAGCCGTTCGACAAGGTCCTTAGCGACGTCGCGTTTGACCTTCATCGCGCTCGGCCAGAGATCCCGCAGAAGCGCATGATAGAGGCGGTAATCGTAAGTGCGCTTGCGCAGTTCATGAAAATCTTCGGCGGCCGCATCTTCATGGCAGGCATCGAGTGCTTGCCTGGCACGCGACGCGGTCCTGCGCCAGCTTTTTGCCAGCATGCGGGCATTCTTGCGGTGGCTCTTGTCAAAGGCGACATCGTCGAGCGCTGCGATCGCTTCCCGCAGCGCCCCGATAGTATCATGCAGCCGCTGCTCGAGACCGCTTTCGGCTTCCGCCATCCAGTCGCGACGCGCTTCCAGAATGGAAACGATGCGGCCGAGCGCCTCTGCCTCTTCAGTGTTGCGAGCACTCTCCTGCAGGTATCGGCCGGTGCCGACGATTGCTGCGGCATCGCGGATGGCCGAGAGCGACCTTGCCGTGTCCCTCAGCCGTGCATTCTCACGCTTCTGGAAATCTGGCACCTCACGGGACACAAGGCGATAGAGCGAGCGCAGCCGCTTCATGTTCTTGCGGAAAGCGTGAATCGCCTCATGGGTACCATCCGGCCGCTCTTCCAGAGCGGTGATGGCCTGCGTGAGTTGCTCCTCGGCGGCGCTTCGGAACTCGTCCGTAAAGTCGGCCTCAGGCCGTATGCGATAGCCCATGCCTGTCGTGCTCGAATTCTGTCGCAAGCGCCTGATTGGAATAGCGGAAGTCGCCCGTCACCTCGCGGCCGAGCCATGTGGGCAGTGAGGGATTGTCGGTCTCTGCCTGCATCTCGACTTCGGCGATGACGAGGCCGCGATGGACGCCTGCGAAGACATCGACTTCCCAGACGAAGCCTTCATGGGGCACGAGGTAACGTGTTTTTTCAATCACGATGCCAGTGGCGTTTTCTAACAGTTCCTCGGCGTCGGAAACCGGAATCTCGTATTCGAATTCGTCGCGGGTGAGGGTGCTGCGGCCGATCTTCAGCGTCAGCCGCGCACTCTTTTCGTCTGATATGCGGATGCGTACGGAGCGGTCATCCATTGAGACGACATAGCCCTGTTTCAGGACCGATTTCGACTGCACTGCGGAGCGCCATGCATCGCTTCGCACGAGGAACTTCCGTTCGATCTCTTTCGCCATACGAATGAACCTTTTGTGACGATTATGTCAGCCTACCCGAGTTTCCAACGATTTAATACCCGTCTTGTCGCACGGGCCGGTTTTATCTCGACAAGCCCTTGTGAGGGCGCTATTCGAAAGCCGATTTCAATCGTTTAAGGGAACTGTGGCCATGGGCGAGAAGACAGCGAAACTCCTTACCATCCTGAAACTCCAGCCTGTCGTTCCGGTCCTGATCGTCGAGGATACGAAGTCGGCCGTTTCTCTCGCCCGCGCGCTCGTTGCCGGTGGTCTCAAGGCTATCGAGATCACCATGCGCACGCCGGCCGCTCTCGATGCCGTGCGCGCCGTTGCCGCTGAAGTGGAAGGCGCGGAAGTCGGCGCCGGCACAATCCTCAACGCCGCCCATTGGGAAGCCGCAGTGCAGGCAGGTTCCAAGTTCATCGTCAGCCCCGGCACGACGCAGGAACTTCTGGATGCCGCAGCCGATTCTCATGTTCCGCTGCTACCGGGGGCCGCAACCGCAAGCGAGGTCATGGCGCTGCGCGAAGAAGGCTATCAGGTGTTGAAGTTCTTTCCGGCCGAGCAGGCGGGTGGTGCTGCCTATCTCAAGGCGCTATCTTCGCCACTGGCGGGCACGCTCTTCTGCCCGACTGGCGGCATCTCGTTGAAGAACGCGAATGACTATCTGTCGTTGCCCAACGTCATCTGCGTCGGCGGTTCGTGGGTCGCGCCGAAGGAGCTGGTCGTAGCAGGTGACTGGGCAGGCATCACCAAGCTTGCCGCAGAAGCTTTCGCGCTGAAGGGCTGAGCTCCCAAGCCCGTCGGATTTTGAATGCCGATAAGTTTTGAACGAGGGTGGCCGTGCTGCCCTCGTTTGTATTTCGGCAGTCGCAAACCTATGTTCTCCTCCGGCCTTTAAAACAGGGAGAAGACGAAGACATGTTCGACGCGAAGAAACTACTCGACCAGTTTCTGGGGTCACAGGTGCCGGGCGTGGGCGGCAGCGTACGTGACCGGGCCGGCGATGCGATCCAGATGGCGAAGGACAATCCCCTGAAGACCGGCGCCCTTGCCGCGGTGCTTCTCGGTACCAAGACCGGCCGCAGCCTCGCAGGCAATGCCATCACTATTGGCGGTCTCGCAGCCATTGCAGGCCTCGGCTATCAGGCGTGGAAGAACTATCAGGCCGGGCAGGCGCCTGCCGCGCCTTCCGACGCGCCGACGGCAAACAATCCCGTTCTCCTGCCGCCGCCTGCCGAATCCGGATTTGGGTCGGCTTCGCCGGCGGCCAGCAACGAATTCGTGCTCGTCCTCATCCGCGCCATGATCGCCGCCGCCAAGGCCGACGGTCACATCGACGATGGGGAGCGCGCGCTTATCATGGACAGGGTCAAGGCCGCCGATGTCAGTGGTGAGGCCGCAAGCTTCATCGAGCGCGAGCTTTCCGAGCCAACCGATATCGATGCGCTCGTCGCAGCCGCCGTGACCGAGGAGCAGAAGGTCGAGCTCTATACGGCCTCACGGCTGACGATCGAGCCGGATTCGCGTGCCGAACGCGGTTATCTCGATCTGCTTGCCGGCAGGCTTGGCCTTGCCGATCAGCTCGTCGATCACATCGAAGCGACGGTCTCCTCCGCCAAGGTCACTTTGTCCCAGTAATCTCGGGGTGCCAGTGATATCGGGCCCAGTTGCCTTTGCGAGGCGGCTGGCCTATCCACTCCCGGATCAGAGGAGTGATTATAGCCATGAGCCCGGAAAGCCGTTCGCAGGCGATTGCCGCCGCTATCATTCTGGTTTGCGCCGGGCTGGTGATCTATTTCCTGCCGACGATCGTGCTGTGGATCGGCAGTTTCTCTCCGACATTGGCTGTCATCGTCGGTGTCTGCCTGCTGATGTGCTTCTTCGGCATATTCTGGCTGCGGGCACTCTATCAGCGCAGCCGGAAGCCCTGAGCCTACCCCTGCAGGGAGGCTCCAAGCAGCAATACACCCATCAGAATCACGAGAATTGCGCCTAATATCTCGATCGCATTGCCGATCCAGACCGAGGCCGATGAACCGCGACCGGAGAGACGCACTGCGGTGCTCTTGGCTGTGACCGCAAGCGTGGCGAGAATCGCAACCGTGATCGCAGTGCCGAGCGACATGGCGACGACAGAGAGCACGCCGCCGAGATAAAGCCCGTTCAGCAATGAGAAGGTCATGACCAGCAATGCGCCGGAACAGGGGCGCAGGCCGACGGCAATGACTGCCGACCACGCTTCTCGCACGCTGAACCTGTCGCCGCTGACCAGCGAGGGATCGGGTACGTGGGCGTTTCCACAGGTTTCGCAGACCATACCCGGTATGAAGGTATGGCTGGGTTCGACGGCCTGGGCCTTGCCGTTGAAGCTGAAATTGACGCTCCGGCGTTCGGCAGCATTGTCCTTCCAGTCCAACATCATGCTGACGGGGCCGGCTGGCGTCGCCATCAGCTGCCGGCGCGGCCGGCTGCCGGCTATGGAACGCAGCTTACGGAAAAGCAGCCATCCGCCAAAGAGGATCACCATAACGAAGCTACCGATTTCCATGGCATGCGTCGCCATAGTCAGCGTGATACCCGTGCCGCGCAGTACAAGCCAAGCACCGCCAACGAGCACCACCGCCATAACACCCTGCACGAAGGCTGAGATGAAGGAGATCACCACGCCGCGTCGAAGCTCGACCTCATTGGCGATCATATAGGAAGAAATGACGGCTTTGCCGTGGCCGGGACCGGCGGCATGGAAGATACCATAGGCAAAGGAAAGACCGATCAGCGAGGAAAGCTGCCAGGGATCCTGACGCATATCCTTCAGCGCGCCGGTCAGCGCACGATAGAAGGCTTGCTGCTCGTAGTTCACGTAGAGGAAGAGAGGTGCGAACGGCCCGCCGGTCGGCTGAAAGCTCGGCTCCGCCGTGCCGATGCCGAGCGGCGATTGCGCGTAGGCAGTGACGGCCATGACAGCGAGCGCGAGCAGGGCAAGAGGCAGACGTTTCGTCAGCATGTGATCTCCAGCCGCGTGGCAAAGAGTTTTGACATATTGGTGCCGGTCGGGTCGTTGAAGAAGGCGTCGGTCAGCGATTGCTTGTTTTCCGAGATCACCTCATCCGCATCCGGGCGCACGACAGCGTGCTTGCAAGCCCGGAAGCCATCGCCGACCATGGCAAGCTCGTTGTCGGTCGGGAAGTCGATCGAGGTATAGAGCGTCGGATCGTAGACGCCGAAAGTCAGCTTGCCCTTCAGCGGCATCTTTTCGACCGGCTTGACGGCAAAGAACATCAGAAGCTGTCCATCCTTATAGTCGACATGGATGATCTCCGGCTTTTGAACGGTGATGCTCTTCCCGTTGATCGTCAGGTTCATGTAGTAATCGTAATCCGCGAGCGAATCCCTGACTGTACTGCCAACTTCGGCGAGCTCGTTCGGCTCGAGTTTCAGATCGGTGTTCTTGTCGAAATCCATGACGACGGAAGAAGAGAAAACCTCGTCGAAGCGCCAGACATTGCGCAATTCCTGAATGCTGCCGTCGGGGGCGGCGATAACCTCCAGCCGGGCTTCCACGAAGATATGCGGATGGGCGAAGGCGGTGGCGGGGGCCAGCGAAAGAAGCCCGGCCGTCAGAAGTATCGATCGTTTCATGCTTACCCGCTGCCCTGTTCGGTTGGGTGATTTCTCACCGGAAAATGGGACGGAATTGGGACCGCCCCTGCGACGCTTGGGCACGCATTCCGCCCGCTTCAGGGATGTTTCTTGAACCAGTTGTGGAGGTAGTCCACGAAAATCCGGACCTTTGCCGGCAGATAGCGCCGGTGCGGATAAACGGCATAGATGCCGCGGTCGGTCGGAATATAATCGTTGAACAACGTCACCAGCCTGCCATCCTCGATCGGCTTGCGGGCGATGAAATCGGGAATCAGGGCAATACCGATTCCCGACAGCGCGGCGCGCAAGGTTGCATGCGGGCTGTTGACTTCCATCGGGCCGGAAACGGCGACCGCAAAGGAAGTGCTGTCGGGATTGTAGAAGCGGATACTTGCCTGGCTGCGCGAATTGGTGTCGACGATGAAGGGGACGTTGGAAATATCGCTCGGGTGCTCGATATCGGGATATCGCTCCAGGAATTCCGGTGTGGCGCAGATATGCACGCGGAAGTCTGAGATCTTGCGGGCGATCAGACCGGAATCCTCAAGCTTGGTCACGCGAATCGCAACGTCGAAGCCCTCCTCGATCAGATCGACGAAGCGATCGTCGGCGGCGATCTCCAGCGAGAGGTCGGGGTTCTCCTTGGCGAAATCGATCAGTGATTGGCCGACATCGGCATCGACGAAGGTGCGGGGCACGGAAACCCTCAGCCGACCTTTCAGTTGCGCATTGTTCTCACGCACGAGGTCGGCGAGGTTGTCGATCTCCTTTAGGATATCGGAAGCGGTGCGATAATAGGTGTGTCCGGCTTCGGTCATGGAGAACTGCCGGGTGGTGCGATTGAGCAGCAGCGCGCCGAGTTCGTCCTCCAATTCGCGCACATATTTCGACAGCAGCGCCTTGGAGCGTCCGGTGCGTCGAGCTGCAGCGGAAAAACCTTCTGCTTCAACGACATCGATGAAGGCGCGTATGCGGGTCAAGGTGTCCATGGCGATCCTCAAATCTGTTGAAAGAGATTGAACAAATTGCCCTCGGTCGTTCAATTATTTTTTTGAGTTGGGGCATAAAATTTCCCTTGATTGTGAAGGCGAATATACTTATTTCACGGGCTGCCCAAAGTCGCACGTGCCTGTGGGTGTCCGCCGACCCTCGATTAGGTGAGGTCATCGGTAAGGTACCTGGAACTAACCGCTCCAGTCGCTATTCCGGCCAACCGGGAAATGCGAGGACATCTTGAAGCAACGACGGTGCGGGCCTTTCTGGTGTCTGCCGGCTTTCCAACAGCCGGGGTTACTGAAGAGGCACACCTTCATTGCCGGAAGTGCGGCGGGACTTTCCCTCCAATCCAAGGCAGACAAAGCCGAACCCATGCCACTCTGTGGCGTTGGTTTACTATTCGCGCATCAGGCGCTTGCAAGGTACCGGGGTCTCCACCGGCTGGTTCCTCTGCGGGCGGTTGCTTGCCCTTTGTCCTCCGGGCGTCCCGGAGCTTTGGAACTGAGAAGAGGGTTATTGACATGACCACACAGCGTATCCGCGACTTTCTTGCCGCCCGCCGTCCCGACGGTCCCTGCCTCGTCGTGGATCTCGATGTCGTGCGCGATAACTTCCACGCTTTCCGTCACGCGATGCCGGATAGCGCGATCTACTATGCCGTCAAGGCCAACCCGGCCCCGGAAGTCCTGAAGCTGCTCGCCAGCCTTGGCTCCAATTTCGACTGCGCGTCCGTCGCTGAAATCGAAATGGCGCTCGAAGCCGGTGCGACTGCAGCCCGCATTTCCTACGGCAACACGATCAAGAAGGAACGGGATATCGCCCGCGCCCATGCGCTCGGCGTCAGCCTCTTCGCAGTCGACAGCCACGAGGAAGTCGAGAAGATTTCCCGTGCAGCTCCGGGCGCCCGTGTTTTCTGCCGCGTCCTGACCGATGGCGAAGGTGCTGAATGGCCGCTGTCGCGCAAGTTCGGCTGCGTTCCGCAGATGGCCGTCGACGTTCTCGTCTATGCTCATCAGCTCGGCCTGCAGTCCTATGGCGTTTCGTTCCACGTCGGCTCGCAGATGACCAAGGTCGATGCCTGGGATTCCGCCCTTGCCGATGCCAAGCGCGTTTTCGTCCAGCTTGCCAAGCAGGGCATCCACCTGCAGATGGTCAACATGGGCGGCGGCTTCCCCACCAAGTACCTGCGCGACGTCCCGTCCGCGGAAGCTTACGGCAAGTCGATCTACCAGGCGCTGCGTACGCATTTCGGCAACCAGATCCCACAGACGATCATCGAACCGGGTCGCGGCATGGTTGGCAATGCGGGCGTCATCAAGGCTGAAGTCGTACTGATTTCCAAGAAGTCGGACAATGACGACGCCCGCTGGGTCTTCCTCGACATCGGCAAGTTCGGCGGTCTCGCCGAAACCATGGACGAGGCTATCCGTTACCCGATCCGCACCGAGCGTGACGGCGACGAGATGGAGCCCTGTGTGATCGCCGGCCCGACCTGCGATTCGGCCGATGTGCTGTACGAAAAGAACCTTTATCCGCTGCCGGTTTCTCTCACGATCGGCGACGAAGTTCTGATCGAAGGCACAGGCGCCTACACGACGACCTACTCGGCGGTCGCTTTCAACGGCTTTGAGCCGCTGAAGGCCTACGTCATCTAAGGTCGCTCTCGCCAGCCCCGTAACCAGCCGGGGCGGCAATTTCACAATATCTCGAAGTCACCGTCTGAAACGGTTTTGAGTGCGGGAGGCCAAAATGGCCGCTGTTCTTGATTCTGTCCGCGCATTCTTTGCGCCTGTCACTTTCACCATCGACGTGGAAAATCCGTCCGACGTCGTCGCTCGCGAGACCTTGCTCGACCGCGTCATGGGGCCGGATCGCCGCAAGAAGTCGTCGGAGATGATCCGCCGCAATCGTGTGCCGGCGGATGGTCTGGCGCTGGTCGCGCGTGATCGTGACGGTCGTGTGATCGGCACGGTGCGCCTGTGGAATGTCGAAGCAGGCATCAACCAGGAAGGCACGGCCCTCGATGCGCTTCTGCTCGGCCCGCTCGCCGTTGACGGCAAGCATGGCGGTAAGGGCATCGGCTCAGCGCTCATGCGTGCGGCCCTGCTCGAAGCAAAGAACCGTGGCCACGGTGCTGTCCTGCTCGTTGGCGATGCAGAATATTACGAGCGTTTCGGCTTTACTGCCGAAAAGGCTCGTCACCTTGTCATGCCCGGCCCATTCGAACGCTCGCGCTTCCTTGCGCTGGAGCTCGTCGAGGGCTGGCTTGGCGGCGCCGCCGGCATGATCGTCCCTTCGGGACGCATGCTGGCTGGCGCGCCGGTCCGGAAGGCGGCCTGACCGGCAAAGCCCCTCCCAACCTTCGGGAGGGGCTTTTTTGTCTCTACCTCTGTGGCTTACGGAGCCTTTGCATCGATCCGCCCATTGTCGATCAGCCAGCGGACGGCTTCCTGTACGGCCTGTAACGAGCTGTGCCGTGGCGTGAAGCCAAGCAGCCGGCGGGCTTTTTCCATCGAGCAGTTGGGACTGCGGGCAATGTGCTCCCAAGTGGCTTTTGCCTCTTCCGGACTCTGTTTTTCCGCCCAGGCCTCGTATGGCAGGAACTCTAGCTTCGCCTCCTGACCGAACCAGACGGCCATCGCCTCAGCATAGCCTCGCAGCGTGACCGCTTTTTCCGAAACAGCGTGGAAAGCCTCGCCGACGGAAGCCTGCGGCTTTGCAATGGCGGCCATGAAGAGTTCGGCAATGTCATCAGCATGGACGTGGTGTACGGTCTCCATGCCGAAATTCGGCAGGGTCAGCGTTCCGCAGCGCGCCAGCGTCGTGAAGACATCGGGATTAAAATGGCCCGCCGGATTCAGCGGGTTCCAGCCCGGACCGACGATGTGGCCGGGATGGATAAGGGTCGCGGGAAAGTTTTTCTCCTGCGCCATCCGCAGCAAATAAGCCTCGATTGCCGCTTTCTTGATGCCGTAATCGCCGAAAGGCTTCTTTGGCGCCTCCTCGGGAGTGGGCACGACGGTGGAAAAACCATGCGTCCAGATCGTGCCGGTGTGAAGAAAATGATCGACGTGTCCTTCGAGTGCGGTCACGAGCTGTTCGTTGCTTTCCGGCGTGAAGCAGATCATGTCGATGACGATCTCGCCTTTCAGCGCGCGGATCTCATGGCCGAAGCGGCCTTCCAACTCGAGTGCAGCGCGATCCATGTGCCTGATATCGACGCGGTTCCACGCGTCGTCTGGCTTATATGGCGTGGCCGCGCCGCGACTGATCGCCACCACTTCATGACCTGCCTCGACCAAGCGCGGCACAAGGTAGGTGCCGACATGTCCTGTTGCTCCGATGACGATGACGCGGGCCATGCGGTTTCCTCCAGATGCGCCTATGTGCTGTCACGCGCAGTATGTCGTGCGGCTTTGCGAGCCTGCAAGTAGCCAAGGCGCGGATTGCAAGATTTCACATCCAGGCAGGATGGGCTCTTTGTCAAAGCAGTTTATCGTCGGAAGCACAAAGGCCCCAGCCGCGCCGAGGCGCCGGCGAAAAACCAGCAGGCTGATTGAGCCAAGCCGTTTGCTGTTGTCAGATATTCTGATCCATGGTTTCGGCCGGGATTTCATCATTGCGATGAATGCGAACGACCACAGCCGGAACGCCGGCAACCGTGCAATGGGCTGGCACCGGCTTCAGCACGACGCTACCGGCCGCGATCTTGCTGAAAGCGCCGATCTCGATGTTGCCAAGGATCTTTGCTCCAGCACCGATCATCACGCCGTGCCGGATCTTCGGGTGGCGGTCTCCGGTTTCCTTGCCCGTGCCGCCGAGCGTGACATTCTGCAGGATCGAGACTTCGTCCTCGATGATCGCTGTTTCTCCAATCACGATGCCGGAGCCATGATCCAGCATGATCGAGGAACCGATCCTTGCCGCCGGGTGGATATCCGGGCCGAAGACCAACGAGGCGAGGTTGGAAAGCCAGCTGGCGATCTCGAAGCGGCCGTCAGTCCAGAGGGCATGGGCAATGCGATGCGTCTGCAGAGCGTGAAAGCCCTTGAGGTTCAGCAGTGCATGCAGATAGGTGGTGCAGGCGGGGTCACGTTCGCGGACGGCCAGAAGATCGGCTTCGATAGCGGCGCGGATGTCGGCATGATCAAGCAATATGCCGCGAAACAGCCGGAAGAGGTCTTCGGCATCGACCTTCGCCATTGCGAGGCGTGCGGAAATCACATGCGCGACGATGTCAGCGTCGCTTTCTGGGCCGATGATCTGCGTTTCGAGCAAAGTCCGCAGCGTCGGCTCCCGCGTCGCAAGATCGGTCGCTTCGGCGCGGATTGCCGACCAGACGGACACGAAGGCGCCCAACTCTGTGGCAGCGGCCTTATTCGAAACGTGCATTCTCGGATCCTTGTTCTTGTGATCTGCGCGCAGGCAATGTTCAGCGACGGTGTGGATCGGCACTATACACTGGTTCCGGCGGGCGACGCCAATGGTAGAGTATGTCGGGCTCTCCTTCCTCATTGCCGCTGCCATCAGTTTCCTCAACGGTGAGAAGCCACGCGCTTCGTAAAAAGCGCGGGCGCGGCAATTACGCTGGAAGGTCCAGAGACGGATGTCTTCCATGTCGTTTGTCGCCAGGGAGAGAAGCCTTGTGCCGATTCCCATACCCTGTACGTCAGGCAGAACATAAAGCTGCTCGATCCAGCCATTTCGGTAGGCAATAACGCCAGCGAGCGCGCCGTCGACGAAAGCGCCGAGAACCGTGTATTCCGCCAGCAGATGGGTTCGCCAGTGGACCTCATCTTCCTCGGGCGTATGCACATCGCGAAGATGGGGCAGAGCGTGCCATAGCGCGCTACGCCGCACCATGGCCGCCTGATACGCATATCCGCTGTCCAGAGGCGCGATTTCGACTGCGACGAAATCAGTCTGCCGCGATATCCACCACGCCGCAATCGCCGGCTTCGGAGGCGAAGGCGAGCAGCTTGCCGTTCTTGCTCCAGCTCATACCCGTGATGGCGCCCTTGCCGGGTCGGCGCAGCAATGCTTCCTTGCTGTCAGCAAGACGGACGGCGAGGATCATGCCGTCGATGAAGCCGATGGCGAGGATATCCTCGGCGGGGTGGAATTTCACAGCGGTCGCCATGATATTGGCACGGGTGCCGAGTTCCAGCGGCGCCTTGCCCATCGGACCATCCTTGCCCTGGAAGGGCCAGACGATGGCGGCCGGCGCACCCGAGGAGGCGAGCCATTTGCCCTTGGCGGACCAGGAGAGTGATTTCACCTTGGCCGGATAGCCAGTCATGCGCATGTGGCGGGATTCGGTGCCCGATTTGACGTCGAGCTTCCAGCCGTGCAGCGCGTTTTCCTGCATGGAGGTGACGAGGAAGTTGCCGTCGGGCGAGAAGGTCACACCGGTATGGGCTCCCTTCCATTCGAAATCGATCGGCTTGGCGCTCGTGCCGACCCAGTGCAGAGATACGCCGTTATAGCGGGCAGCCGCGATGCGCAGGCCCTTCGGTGCAAAGGCAATGCCTTCGACCGTCCGCTCTTCCGGGAATTCCTTGGTCGTGCCATCGGCGAGGCGCACCAGCGTGCTCTTGCCGTAGGAATAGGCGACGGCGCCCTGAGGGCCGGCCGCAACCTGCGAAATCCATTTGCGCGGCGCCGACGCGATTTCGCTGACCTTGCCGTCAGCACCGATGCGCAGGACCTTGCCATCCTCGCCGCCCGAGATCAGGCTTTCGCTGTAGGGATCGCGGATCGCCGTCAGCATGCCCTGATGGGCTTCGATGACCTTGTCGCTGCCTTCGAGCCGGTGAAAGGTACCGCTGGCATTCGCGAAGAAGGGGACATCACCTAAAAATTCGACGGCCAGAACGTGGCCGTCGAGATCAAGCGGTGCAACTGTTGGCATCAGGCGGCAGCCTCACACGCCTTGAAGGATTCTTCCAACTTTGCGCGGTCGAGATCGCGGCCGATGAAGACGAGACGGGTCTCGTGCTTTTCGCCATCCTTCCAGGGCCGCTGATGGTCGCCTTCGATGATCATGTGCACACCTTGGACGACATAACGCTCTGCATCGTCCTTAAAGGCGATGATGCCCTTGAGCCGCAGGATGTTCGGGCCCTGTGTCTGGGTGATGCGCTGGATCCAGGGGAAGAAGCGTTCCGGGTTCATCTCGCCGCCGCGCAGTGAGACAGACTGGACCGTCACGTCATGGATGGCAGACATCTCACCGTGGTGGTGGTGATGATGGTCGTGGTCATGATCGTGATGATGGTGGTCGTGATCGCAATCCGGACCGCAGACATGATCGTCATGGTCGTGGTCGAGGAAGTGCGGATCGTTTTCCAGCGCGCGCTCGAGATTGAAGGCGCCCTGATCCAGAACGCGGGCGAGATCGACACCCGAACGGCTGGTCTTGTAGACGCGGGCGGCCGGATTGATGGCGCGTACGATATCCTCGATCTGATCAAGTTCTTCCGGCGTGACGAGGTCGGTCTTGTTGATGATGACCACATCGGCAAAGGCGATCTGGTCTTCGGCTTCGCGGCTGTCCTTCAGGCGAAGCGGCAGGTGCTTGGCGTCGACAAGCGCGACCACGGCGTCGAGTTCGGTCTTGGCGCGGACGTCGTCATCCATGAAGAAGGTCTGGGCAACCGGAACCGGATCGGCAAGGCCGGTGGTTTCGACGATGATGCCGTCAAAGCGGCCGGGGCGGCGCATCAGGCCTTCGACGACACGGATCAGGTCGCCGCGGACCGTGCAGCATACACAGCCATTGTTCATTTCGTAGATTTCTTCGTCAGATTCGACGATCAGGTCGTTGTCGATGCCGATCTCGCCGAACTCGTTGACGATGACTGCATATTTCTTGCCGTGGTTTTCGGAAAGAATGCGGTTGAGAAGCGTCGTCTTGCCCGCACCAAGATAACCGGTGAGCACGGTAACGGGAATGGGCTTCTGCTGTGTCTGGATCGCGTCGGTCATGAGAACCTCTAGGAATAGGGCCTTGACCCCGAGGGCAAGTCCGGGGCCTGAATGGGTCGGTTTCATATAGGCGCTTGAAAGCTGTAGTTCAAAGGGTTTTATATGTTATAAGATCACATTGCCCGATGCGCAAAGTCGGGTTGGTCAACGCAGCGTTTCGGCGTTGAAGGCATCGATATCCTGCAGGAGCTCCACCAGTCCGCTCACGGCATGAGTTATCAGCGCCTCGCCCTTTTCGGCCGTCGCCTTTGCAGCATTGCCTGCGACGCCTTGCGGGTTCAGATCCGACATCTTCCAGCCGAAGGCATGCGGGCCATAGGCACGCAGGTGCTTGAAGCGTTGAGCGAACTCCGTCTGGCTGGAAGGAAAGGCGGCCGCCTTCGTCATATCCACTCTCTCCGGATAAAGAGCGAGCATGACGGAGGTTTCGATATCACCGCCGTGGATATCGATCGCCTTTTCTTCAGACGAGATCGCGCCCTCCGGCACGCCGAAGCGTGTCCAGCTGGTGGCGACGGCGAGCATGTTGAGGCGCACGCGCGCTTCTGTTGCGACAATAGTCATCAGCGGTGAGTTGCCGCCATGGGCGTTCAGCATCACGAACTTACGGATGCCGAGTGCCGAAAGCTCTTCTGCGATGCTTAGCCAGCGTTTTACAGCTGTATCAAAAGGGAGCGTCTTCGTTCCTTTAACATCCATGTGCTCTAAGGAGTAGCCGACCGATTCGACAGGGAGTACGGTAACAGGCAAACCGGCCGGCAGGGCGGTTTTCAGCCTGTTGACGATACCCTGCGCGATCAGAGCGTCGGTTTCGAAGGGCAGATGCGGGCCGTGCTGTTCATGTGCGCCGAGTGGCAGGACCGCAATCCAGCGCCGCCGTGCCTCTGGAGAGAGTGCGGGGTCATTGTCCTCGAAACGGAACGACGGAACCAACATCGGGCGTTGCCTCTTGTTTATGACGAGATCATGGGCAATGTCATAACGCAGCCTGGGCAGTGCTTAAAGATCAAAGGGATGGCGATGGGCAAGAAGCATAAGGACGGCAAGAAGCACAAGAAAAAGAAGGATCAGACCGAGTATACGCTTGCCGATCTTTCGCCGGCTTTGACGCAGGCTGCCCGTTCCATGCGCACGGTGCTGTCGCGCAATCTGCTCGAAAGCGGCCTGTATGCCGGTCAGGACGGGGTCATTCTTTCGCTTGCCGAAAGCGATGGCATGACGGCCGGCGGACTTGCCCAAAAGCTCGGTGTCAAGGCCCCTACCATGACCCGCACCATCGGCCGCATGGAGGCCCAAGGTTTCCTGGAACGCAAGCCCGATGCCGAGGATGCTCGTCTCACCAAGGTTTATCTCACTGAACTTGGCCGCGGCAGCGTGCAGGCGATCGAGCTTGCCGCCTCTTCCTGCGATAAGCTTGCGACGATTGATTTCTCCGAAAAGGAAATCCGCAATCTGGTGCGTCTGCTCAAGGCGATCGACGCCAATCTGCAAGCGGAGGCAATGCATGTCGATGAAGATGAGGAAGATTGAAAATTTCCTCAAAAGGCGAATTGCCTGCGCCGCTTAAATCTTTTAATTAAATTTTTTAAGGCTGTCGCGGCATTGCGGCAGTCCTTTACCGGCTTCACGCGTTGCCTGGAGGAGGAGACGTGGCGCAGAAGATCAAGCTTTCGACGATTGCCGAAACGCTCGGCATATCAACGGCGACCGTTTCCCTGGCCTTACGCGACAGTCCCCTTGTAGCCGGCAACACGCGGGAGAAGATCAAGGAACAGGCCCGTGCGCTGGGATACATCTACAATCGCCGCGCCGCCAGTCTTCGCACCTCGCGCTCGGGCATTATCGGTGTTGTCGTCCACGACATCATGAACCCGTTCTACGGGGAAATCCTGAAGGCGATCGAAAGCGAACTCGACCGCAGCCGCCATACCTTCATTCTCTCCAACCATTACGATTCCGTCGAAAAGCAGCGCACCTTCATCGAGACCCTGCTGCAGCTCGGCGGCGACGGAGTGATCATGTCACCGGCGATCGGCACGCCGCCGGAGGATATTCAGCTCGCGGAAGAAAACGGTATGCCGGCTATCCTCGTCGCCCGCTCGATGGATAGTCAGGATGTGCCGACCTATCGCGGCGACGATAGCTATGGCATCTCGCTCGCCACCAACCATCTGATCGGCCTTGGCCATCGCACGATCGCCATGATCGGCGGCACCGACCAGACCTCGACCGGGCGTGATCGCTATCAGGGCTATGTGAATGCGCTGCGCAAAGCTGGCATCGAGGTCGATCCGAACTTGCGAATCCCCGGCCCGCGCTCGAAGCAGGGCGGATTCGAGGCGGCGGTGCATTTCCTTTCCCTGCCGCAGAAGCCGACGGCCGCCGTCTGCTGGAACGATTTGGTCGCCATCGGTTTGATGAACGGCATTGCTCGCGCCGGTCTTGTGCCCGGCCGCGATATTTCGGTTACCGGTTATGACGATCTGGAAGAGGCCTCGATCGCCACACCGGCGCTGACCACCGTCTGGAACGGCCAGACAGAGGTTGGACGTCTTGCCGCCCGTGCCCTACTTGACCGACTTGCCGGCAGTCATGAGCCTGATGGCATCCATCTCATCAAGCCGGAAATGCGTATCCGCCAGTCCACCAGTCCCTATCGGCCGCGTATCTGACCGCCGAAGCCAAGAGGAAAAGCCATGTCCCGTATTGCCGTTCTCGTTCCCGGGAAGATGCATGATCGTGTTCTCGCCCAGCTGAAGGATCGCTTCGAGGTCATTAGCGTCGAACGCGAAGAGACGCTCAAACTCGATGCCGAGACGGCGAAACGCATTCGCGGCGTGGCGGTCAGTGGAGCCTTCCCGGCTGGCTGGTTCGCGCAATTGCCTTCCATCGAAATCGTCGCCAGTTTCGGCGTGGGTTACGATGGTATCGATGCGAAGCTCGCAGGCTCGAAAGGCATCATCGTCACCAATACACCCGACGTGCTGAACGATGAGGTCGCCGATACGGCGATTGCGCTTCTCCTTAACACCATTCGTGAATTTCCCAAGGCGGAAAACTGGCTGCGGAATGGCAATTGGAAGCCGGGCGCTTCCTATCCGCTGACGCGCTTTTCGCTGAAGGGCAGGCATGTCGGCCTCTATGGGCTCGGACGCATCGGCCTTGAGATTGCCAAACGGCTGGAACCTTTCAAGGTGAAGATCAGCTATCACACCCGCTCTCGCCATACCGATGCGCCTTATGATTACCAGCCGACGCTGAAGGGGCTTGCCGAGGCCGTCGATACGCTGATTGCGATCGTGCCGAAGACCCCGCAAACGCATAAGACTGTCAATGCGGAGATTCTTGCCGCGCTAGGCCCCAATGGTATCCTGGTGAATGTCGGCCGTGGATGGACGGTGGATGAAGATGATCTGGTTGCGGCGCTGAATGCGGGCACGATTGGCGCTGCTGGCCTGGATGTTTTTTACGACGAGCCGAACGTGCCGGCGGGATTGTTGGCCGCGCCGAATACGGTCCTGTTGCCGCATGTGGCCTCGGCTTCAGTTCCGACGCGTAATGCCATGGCGGATCTGGTGGCCGCTAACCTCATCACCTGGTTTGAACAGGGCAAGCCTGTGACGCCGGTGGCTGAAACGCCCGTCAAGATGTAGGGCTTCCTAGTATCCCTCCGCGAAGGCGGAGGCAGTATTCGCTTTTTCCTTTTTTGCCTTTGGACTTTTTCCTGTTTCCCTACTTGGTCGCTTGGGAAGGATTGGCTATGGTTAGCGCGGGTCGCACTATCTCTGGCGGCCGTAGTTGTCATCGGCGGCATTTCGCCGCCTCAAGCTTACACATAGCGATTTGATCGGGGAGCGTCCGCTCCGCCCGGCGCTTCTTCACGCCGGCAGCCGACACTTTCTGAAAGGAGGCAGAAATGGATTATCGCAAGCTCGGTCCCAGCGGGGCCGTCGTCACCGCATATTGCCTGGGTACCATGACGTTCGGGAAGGAATCCGATGAGGCGGCTTCCTTCAAGATGCTCGACGACTACTTCGCCTGGGGCGGCAATTTCATCGACACGGCCGATGTTTACAGCGCCGGTGCATCGGAGGAGATCATCGGCCGCTGGCTGAAGGCCCGCCCAACGCAGGCGCAGCAGGCGGTGATTGCTACCAAGGGCCGCTTCCCAATGGGCGACGGACCCAACGATATCGGCCTTTCCCGCCGCCACCTCAATCAAGCGCTCAATGATTCTCTGCGTCGTCTCGGCGTCGAGCATATCGATCTCTACCAGATGCACGCATGGGACGCCTTGACGCCGATCGAGGAAACGCTGCGTTTCCTCGATGATGCCGTTCGCGCCGGCAAGATCGGCTATTACGGCTTCTCCAACTATGTCGGATGGCACATTGCCAAGGCTTCCGAAATCGCCAAGGCACAGGGCTATACACGTCCGGTGACGCTGCAGCCGCAATATAACCTGCTGATGCGTGACATCGAGTTGGAGATCGTCGATGCATGTAAGGATGCTGGCATGGGCCTGCTGCCCTGGTCGCCGCTTGGTGGCGGCTGGCTGACCGGCAAATACAAGCGTGACGAAATGCCAACGGGTGCGACGCGCCTGGGCGAAAACCCTAATCGCGGCGGCGAAGCCTATGCAGCCCGAAACGCGCAGGAGCGCACCTGGGCAATCATCGCCACGGTCGAAGAGATCGCCAGGGCACGTGGTGTCAGCATGGCGCAGGTGGCGCTTGCCTGGGTCGCCGCGCGTCCGGCCGTGACGTCTGTCATCCTTGGCGCCCGCACCTCAGAACAGCTTGCCGACAATCTCGCGGCTGCAAAACTGGTGCTGTCAGAGGAGGAGACGGCAAAGCTCAATGAGATCAGTGCGCCGACCCCTGGGCAATATCCCTATGGTGTCAACGGCACCAATCAGCGTCATCGCAAGATCGAAGGCGGCCGCTGAAACAATCGGTCAGAAAGAAAAAAGGCCGTCGGAGCGATCCGGCGGCCTTCCTGTCTCAAGCGGTCGCCTGCGCTGGCAGCGGCCGCAATTTGCTTGCGGCGTAATCCCTGACAGCATCACCGAAAGCGGTAAAGAGTTTGTTCGAGGGCTTGTCGGTTTCCGCCCAATATTCAGGATGCCATTGCACGCCGACGGCAAAGGCCTTGGCATCGATGACGGAAACGGCTTCGATCGTTCCGTCCGCTGCCGTCGCTTCTACCTGCAGGCGCGGTGCGGTCCTGGCGATTGCCTGCCGATGCAGGGAGTTCACACGGATCTCGCCGGCACCGACGATACCTGCAATGCAGGAGCCTTCCTTGATGAAAACGCTCTGTCGGATCGCATACATGTCGTCGCGCTCGGTAACATCGGGCCTGCGGTGATCCCAGATGCCAGGCTGTTCCTGAATTTCGCTGGCAAGCGAGCCGCCGAGCGCAACGTTCAATTCCTGAATGCCGCGGCAGATGGCGAGAAGCGGGATGGCGCGGTCAATCGCGCCGCGGATCAGCGGAAGGCTGGTCGCATCACGGGCAGGATCGAAGGGGCCGTCTGCCGCCGTGGCTTCGATACCATAGAGCGAGGGATGCACATTGCTGGCAGAGCCGGAGACCAGCACGCCGTCGACCCGATCGAGGATGGCATCCGTCTCATAACCTTCCTCGAAGGCGGGAATGATGAAGGCCATCACGCCGGCGGCATTCAGTGCCGCGCGTACATATTGATGCTGTGCGGCATGCCAGGTTGCGCCGTCGAGGGTGCGGATATCGGCAGGAATGGCAACGATCGGTTTCATCATTTTCGCCCCGGAGAAAACACTGTCTGACGTTTCTGCGGCCAGAATTGCCGTTAAGTCAACGCTTGGCTGCTAGCGGTGGCCAAATTGCGGCGCCTCAGCGACCTAGCTGCCATCGTACCGGCTAAGTCGCTGATTCCGATGGATGTGTGGAGCCGCCACAGAAGCGTCGTGATCCCAAAGACTAATAGGCCAGAGCTTGAAACGCTTCTTCCGGCATGCTTAGCTTTGCCATCACTGCGGGTAGGGGTGAGGATTGACCGCGCAGTGCCATCTATACGGGAGGTTTTTGATGGATCGTCGTTCATTTATGAAAAAAGCGGGAACAGCCGGCGCCGGCGCCGTTGCCGCAACTGCATTGGCAGCGCCTGCAATTGCGCAGGAAAACCCGAAGATTGCCTGGCGCATGACCTCGTCGTTTCCGAAGAGCCTGGATACGATCTATGGCGGCGCCGAAGATATTGCCAAGCATGTTGCGGCTGCCACGGATGGTAATTTCACCATCCAGCCTTTCGCAGCCGGCGAAATCGTCCCCGGCCTACAGGCTGTCGATGCGGTAGCGGCGGGCACCGTCGAGGCAGCCCATACGACCTCCTATTATTTCGTCGGCAAGGATCCGACCTACGCAATCGGAACTGCCATTCCGTTCGGACTGAACAGCCGCCTGACCAATGCCTGGTTTTACCAGGGCAACGGCAATACACTGATGAACGAATTCTATGCTACACAGGGAATGTATGCCCTGCCGGCCGGCAATACAGGTGCGCAGATGGGCGGGTGGTTCCGCAAGGAAATCAATACGCTCGACGACCTCAAGGGCGTCAAGATGCGCATTGCCGGTCTCGCCGGTCGCGTCATGGAGAAGGTCGGCGTCATCCCGCAGCAAATCGCCGGCGGCGACATCTATCCGGCGCTCGAAAAGGGGACGATCGACGCCGCAGAATTCGTTGGCCCCTACGACGACTTGAAGCTCGGTTTCCACAAGGTGGCAAAGTATTACTATTACCCGGGCTGGTGGGAAGGTGGCCCGACGGTGCATGCCTTCTTCAATCTCGATAAGTGGAGCAGCTTGCCGAAGCACTATCAGGCAGCGCTCAACGACGCCTGCGCTTTCGCCAACACCAACATGCTGGCAAAATACGATATGAAGAATCCCAGCGCGCTGAAGCAGCTTGTCGCGGAAGGGGCGACCCTACGGCCGTTCAGCCAGGAGATCATGGAAGCCTGCTTCCAGGCCGCGATGGGCATCTACGGCGATATCTCCTCGAAGAACCCGTATTTCAGGAAGATCTACGACGATCAAACGGCATTCAAGCGGGATGCTTATCTCTGGATGCAGCTCTCGGAATACACGTTCGACACGTTCATGATGATCCAGCAGCGTGCCGGCAAGCTCTAAGCCTTCTTGCGGCGTTCAGATACATCAAAGCCCCGGGTGAAAATCCGGGGCTTTTTCTTTGCCTCATTGTGCGGGTGGCGGCGGAGGCGCGCTCGGCAGGGCCAGTGGAGTCAAGCCCGGAATCTGCGGCGAGCTATTGCCGCCGCCGGGTGCTCCGAATGATGGTAGGCCCAGCTGACCGCCGAAACCGGGTACTTCGATCTTGATCGAATTCGGGTCCACCTTCGGGCCGTGATCCAGCCAGTAGGTGACCGATTCCGGCCAGAAAATCACGATCGCCACGAGAATGAGCTGCATGCCGACCCAGGGCAGAGCGCCAAGGTAGATATCCTTGGTGCGGACATCCCTGTTGGCGATCGAACGCAGATAGAAGAGCGCGAAGCCGAAGGGTGGGTGCATGAAGCTCGTCTGCATGTTCACGCAGATCAATACGCCGAACCAGATGAGATCGATGCCGAGACTGGAGGCGACCGGCGCCAGCATCGGGATGACGATGAAGGCGATCTCGAAGAAATCGAGGAAGAAGGCGAGGATGAAGATGAAGACGTTGACGAAGATTAGAAAGCCGACAGGCCCGCCGGGAATGCCCGACAGCATGTGCTCGATCCAGCGTGAGCCGTCCATGCCTTGGAAGACGAGGCTGAAGCAGGTGGAGCCGATCAGGATCATCACCACCATCGAGGTGATGTGAGTGGTCGAGCTTATCGCCTCGCGGATCAGCGGCCAGGTGAGGCGACCGTGCAGGGCAGCAAGCGCCATGGCGCCGACGACGCCAAGTGCGCCTGCTTCGGTCGGGGTGGCAAGGCCCATGAAGATGGTTCCGAGCACAAGGAAGATCAGCACGATTGAGGGGATCATGCTCCAGAGCACCTTCATCAGCAGTGCCAAATCGAAATCGCCGCGCACCTCCTTGGGCAGCGGCGGCATCGCTTTCGGGTTAATGATGGAGAGGATCAGAATATAGGCCACAAAGATCGCCACCTGCAGGATCGAAGGACCGATTGCGCCGAGATACATGTCGCCGACTGAGCGGCCGAGCTGGTCGGCAAGCACCACCAGCACCAGCGAAGGCGGAATGACCTGGGTGATCGTACCGGAGGCCGCAATGACGCCCGTTGCAAGCCGCGGGCTGTAGCCGTAGCGCAGCATGATCGGCAGGGAGATAACGCCCATGGTGATGACCGAGGCTGCGACGGTGCCGGTGATGGCGCCAAGCACGGCGCCAACCAGGATGACGGCGTAGGCAAGGCCGCCGGGGACGCCGCCGAAGAGCTTGCCGGTGCCTTCGAGCAGGTCTTCGGCCAGACCACATCGCTCCAATATGGCGCCCATGAAGGTGAAGAAGGGGATTGCCAGCAGGAGATCGTTGGAGACGATGCCGAAGAAGCGCAGCGGCAGCGCCTGCAGGAACACCTCTCCGAAATGGCCTGTTACAATGCCGATAATGCCAAAGAAGAGGCCGACGGCGGCCAGCGAAAAGGCGACGGGAAAGCCGTAGAGCATGAAGATGACCATGCCCAGGAACATCGCCGGCGGGATGATACCGTAGTCAAACAAGTTCGTTCCTCCGGGCGCCGAGTTACTGCAGCGGCTTTTCGTATTTCGTATCGATCTCGATCGAACCGGTCAGCGCGGCGATCCTTTTGATCAATTCCGAAATGCCCTGGAGGGTCAGGAGCGCGAAGCCGGCAAAGAGCATCAGCTTCACAGGCCAGCGAATGAGGCCGCCGGCATTGGCTGAAACCTCACCTTGCTGATATGCGAGCAGGAAGAAGGGCCAGCAGAGAATTGCGAGGAAAAGACAGGCCGGGATGAGGAAGACGATCAGGCCAACGATATCGATCCAGATTTTTGCCTTGTCGGAGACGGAACCGTATATCAGATCGACGCGCACATGCTCGTTCTTGCGCAAGGTATGGGAAGCGCCAAGCACGACGACGAAAGCGAAGAGATACCACTGGATTTCCAGCCAGCCGTTCGAGCTGTAGTTGAATGCGTAGCGCACCATCGCATTGCCGGCGCTTATCAGGCAGCAGAACAGCACCATAAATTCGGACAGTTTGCCAATGAACTCGCTGATCGAGTCGATCAGCCGACTGGCGGTCAGAAGTACCGACATTCGCCTCCCCTTGTTGTCTTGCCGTTTTCGGCAGTTCTCCCTCTAAAGCCGGTGTAACCCAGGGTTTTTGAAATTGAAAGGAGAAATGGCCCGCCTAGGAGGATAGTCTTATGCAGTTACGGGCTGTGATCCCTTTAAAAGTTTTCGCAACTTTGACGCGGATATTTTTTCTATAAACCTCGCGATAAAGCTGCATTGTCGCGTTCTTAGTGTACTGTTCACCTTACGGTTTTAGAAAAATTGACCAAATGTTTGAACCGTTTGAAATCAATTTTTAAAGGGTTCAGTTTACATTTCCCGCGCACAGGGAAAGTATGGATGAAGCCACATAACCCGAACAGGGTCCCTAAGGATGTGTATCTGTCGTTTGTGAGTTCTCTCTCCGGGAACCGCATGACGCTTCTTGTTGGCGTAATTGTGCATGTTGCGACGTGCCTTGCCGTGGCTGCCAAGACGCAATACTCCATCTACATCCTGCTGTCGGTCGCCTTCCTTCTGGTCTTCAGCGCTCGCATGGTCATCTTCCGGCAATTCGATCGCGTCGATAAGCAGAGCCTGTCGCACGCCGGAATCGAGCGTTGGGAGCGGATTCTCGTTGCTAGCGGAGCCTGCACCACCGCGCTCCTCGGCATCGCCAGTGGCTATGCTATCTTCGTCGTGCATGATTCCTTTGCGGAGCTTGCCTGCATTTCTGTCACCATGGCGACGATGGTTTCCGTCGTCGGCCGCAACTACGGCTCGCGCTTCGCGGTCGACCTCCAGACGCTCTTCTGCTGTCTGCCGATGATCGTCGGCAGCCTCCTGGCGATGGATTTCTATCGCGGCGTGCTTTCGATTTTCCTCATTCCTTTCTGGCTGACGACGCGGGCCATGGCGAACGGCGTGCGCGAGTTTCTCTATGAGAACGTCATTGCGCGCCGGGAAATCACCATCATCGCCGACCGTTTCGATACGGCGCTCAACAACATGCCGCACGGCCTCGTCATGGTCGATACGGAGAACCGGATCCAGGTCATCAACCGCAAGGCTTGCGAGCTCCTTAAGATCGGCGCACCGGATCGGCTGAAGGATCGCGATCTGGGCGCAGTGTTGCGTTATGGCGCGCGCTACAGCTTCATGGATGCGTCCCAGCCGGAGCTGATCCTGCGGCAGCTGACACAGGTCGCCGAAGGTAACCTATCGCGCACGCTCATCCATTTCCCCGAGGGTTTGTCGCTCGAATTTTCCGCGAGCCGGCGTGCGGATGGCGGCGCCGTGTTGATTTTCGAAGACGTTTCGAGCCGCGTGAAGGCCGAGCAGAAGATCCTGCACATGGTGCGCTTCGACGCACTGACGGGTCTGCCGAACCGCGAATATTTCGGCCAGCGCGTGCAGGAGTACCTCACCAGACACTCTAAAAAGCGTGGTCCTCTCGGCTTCATGATCCTCGATATCGACGAGTTCAAGCATGTCAACGACATGCGGGGTCATGTGACTGGCGACCACCTTCTGTGTGCAATCGCCATGCGGGTCAAGGAACTTGCCGGCAACGCGATCGTAGGCCGGCTGATGGGCGATCAGTTCATCCTGTTCTTCCCGCATGCGCGCGACAAGCAGGTGCTGGACGCCGAAATTCGCAAGCTGCATGCAGCGGTCCAGGGGCAGTATGAAGTCGACGAAGTAACCTTCCTCATCTCCCTCAGCGCCGGCTACGCCGTTCTTGAGAGCGACGCCTTTGCTATGGACGAATGGAGCGTCAAGGCCGATCTGGCACTGTTCGAAAGCAAGTCGCGCTTAAAGGGTGGTATCACCGGCTTCGAGCAGGAAATGGACGGCCGCTATATTGAGCAGCAGAAGCTCAAGGCGGATTTGCGTGAGGCCGTAGCTGCAGATGCGCTGCATCTCGTCTTCCAGCCGATGTTCCGAGCCGACGGCTCGCGGATCGAATGTGCCGAGGCCTTGGCGCGCTGGGTCCATCCGGAGAAGGGATCGATCCCACCCGACGTCTTCATCCGGCTCGCCGAAGATATGGGTATCATCTCCGACATCACTCGTTTCGTGCTGTTCAAGGCCTGCAGCGAATGCGTGACCTGGCCGGAACACATCGCCGTCTCGGTCAACCTTTCGGCGCGGGATCTGCGCGATGCTGACATCCTTTCAGTTGTCGCCGATGCGCTTGCCCATTCCGGCCTCGCCGCGGCGCGGCTGCATCTCGAAGTTACCGAGAGCTGCCTGATCGACGAACCGGCGGCGGTGCGCGCCATCCTGGCGGAACTCAGGTCTCGCGGCATCACCATCGCCATCGACGATTTCGGCACCGGCTTCTCCAGCCTCAGCTATCTCGACACGCTGCCGCTCGATATCGTCAAGATCGACCGCTCCTTCGTGCGCAACATCGTCGAGGATAGCCGCCGCCTGAAGCTCCTGCGCGGCACCGTCAATCTCGCCCGCGAACTCGGCCTCAAGATCGTCATCGAGGGTGTGGAGACCGAGGAGCAGCTGGCGCTGCTCAACAAGCACCGCAGCACCGATCTCGTGCAGGGCTACGTTTTCTCGCCGCCGGTGCCTTCCCAGAACATCACACTGCTGCAACAGGGCATCGGCCGCCGCACCGTCCAGCGCCGCCGCCACAAGGTCGCTTGAGCTGCCTGCTACTGGCTGGTTATCCTCTGCAAATCTTGCGCTTCGTTAACCTTAACAATTTAAATTTAACGCAAATTCTCAGTTTTTCTTGCTCCCATGTGCTGGCGTATGATTAATGATCCGTTAACAAGCGGATCGAGAAAATGTCAGATACACTTTTTACGCGTGGTGATTTCAGCAGGAAAGTCCTGGAAATTCTGGATCGCGTCGAATATCGACGTGTCGAAAGCAGCGAAGATATGGAGGAGGTGGAGCGGCTGCGCTACAAGGCCTACAAGGCGCATGGCGCGCTGTCGCTTGCCCCGGAAGGCCTGTTGGACGATGTCGATTTCGACAGCCATGCCTATATTTTCGGTCTTTACTATTATGGCGAACTGGTCAGTACGATCCGAATTCACTATGTGACGCCGGATCATCGTATCAGTCGGTCTGGTGAGGCCTTTCCCGAGGCGATGGATGACCTTCTGGACGCCGGGCTGACCTTGATCGATCCGGCGCGTTTCGCGGCTGATCCGGAACTCACAGCTAACATGCCATGGGTTCCCTATCTGACGTTGAGACCCGCCATCGTTGCGGCAGCGTATTTCCGGGCTGACCGCGTTATTCAGTCCGTCCGGCCCCCACACGCAGCCTTCTACAAGCGGGTCTTCTATGCCGATACCATTGTGCCCGGCCGACTGGCGGAGAGTTACGGGGTTGATGTGACGCTGATGGCAACGAATGTGGTCGAGGTCGGGCGCAAGCTGTTGACGCGCTATCCCTTCTTCATCTCCAGCGCTAGCGAGCAGCGCATGATGTTTTCGCGCAACCCGAACGACACGCTGCCGCCGCTCACCATCATTCCGACGGCGCGTTTCGTGCCCCCAGGCGAACTTGGTACCGATCTGCCGCTGTGATTTCTCCTTCTTCGCGATAAAGAGACGATGCCCGTCAGGGTAGATGAGGTGCGGGCGACAGTCGAAAACTTCATCTGTCGTCGGACCTCGTTTCATCCGGCCGTTGAGGTCGCTGTTTCGTCCGGATCAGGTCACTGCGAGGCGTTCCTGCGGCATTCTCATGCATTGCGCTTTTGCCCGTCATTGTGTAATCCCTGCGGGCAGGGGATTTGCCTCACCGAGGTGAGGGAATCAGGCAGCGCTAAGGCATTTGAGGGAGACGATATTCATGGCCGAACATCATACCGGACCGGTCGAGACCGGCGCGCCGATGGACTACAACGAACATGAGAAAACCTACAACATGTTCATTGCCGGCACGAAATACGGCACGATGGTTCTTGTTGCCCTGATGCTTGCCATGACTGCCGGCTTCTTCGGCGGTGCCGGTTTCCTCGGCGGCATCCTCGTCTTCCTCATCATCCTGGTCGCCGGCATCTTCCTGCTCCGCTAAGCGCGGTCCTGCGGGAAGACACGGTCTTCCGAACTTGTGATGTAGATGCTTGGCCCGTGCAGGCAAGCGGCCTGTCACGGCCCAGCTGACCCGGAGGAGGGGGCAGTTGGCCAATATTGTTTTCGTAGCAAAGGAAATCACGGGTGATGAGACGCGCGTTGCTGCGTCCGTTGAAACTGTCAAGAAAGTGAAGTCGCTCGGCTTCGATGTCATCGTCGAAGCGGGCGCCGGAACGCTCTCTCGCATCCCAGACCGTGAGTTCGAGGCCGCGGGTGCTGCAATCGGCACGTTCGCGGATGCAGCGTCCGCCGATGTCGTCCTCAAGGTCCGCCGGCCAAGCGAAAGCGAAATCACCGGCTACAAGGCCGGTGCCGTCGTGATCGCCATCATGGACCCCTATGGCAATGACGAGGCGGTTGCCGCGATGGCGCGCGCTGGCCTTTCCACCTTCGCTATGGAGCTGATGCCGCGCATTACCCGCGCACAGTCGATGGACGTTCTGTCATCCCAGGCCAATCTTGCCGGCTATCAGGCCGTCATCGAGGCCGCCGTCGTTTACGATCGCGCCATGCCGATGATGATGACGGCAGCAGGCACGATTCCCGCCGCCAAGGTTTTCGTCATGGGGGCAGGCGTTGCCGGCCTCCAGGCCATCGCAACGGCCCGCCGCCTCGGCGCTGCCGTTTCGGCAACAGATGTGCGTCCGGCCGCCAAGGAGCAAGTCGCCTCGCTCGGCGCCAAATTCATCGCTGTCGAGGATGACGAATTCAAGGCAGCGGAAACGGCCGGCGGCTATGCCAAGGAAATGTCGGCCGACTATCAGGCGAAGCAGGCGGCACTGGTTGCCGACCACATCGCCAAGCAGGATATCGTCATTACGACCGCGCTCATTCCCGGCCGTCCCGCACCTCGGCTCGTCTCGCGCGCCATGCTGGCCTCGATGAAGCCGGGCGCGGTCGCTGTCGATCTCGCGGTCGAGCGCGGCGGCAATATCGAAGGCGTTGTTGCGGGCAAGGTCACCGATGTTGAAGGTGTGAAAGTCATCGGTTTTGCGAACATGGCGGGTCGCGTGGCCGCCAGTGCCTCGGCGCTCTATGCCAAGAACCTCGTCACCTTCCTGGAGACGATGGTGAACAAGGAAACGAAAACGGTGGTGCTCAACCTCGAAGACGAGCTCATTAGGGCGACCATGCTGACCTATGCCGGTGACGTGGTGCATCCGGCATTCGGCGGCGCCAAGAACGGGGATAACTGATGGCCAGTGAAGCAATGGACAAGGCGCTGGAACAGCTCGACCAGGCTGTCACCGCGGTCGTCACCGCTGCCGCCCAGGCACCTGAAGCGGCGAGTGCTGCAACTGGCGGAGCAATCGATCCCTTCGTCTTCCAGTTCGCGATCTTCGTGCTGTCGATCTTCGTCGGTTATTACGTCGTCTGGTCTGTAACGCCTGCGCTGCATACGCCGCTGATGGCTGTCACCAACGCGATCTCCTCCGTCATCGTCGTCGGTGCGCTGCTTGCGGTCGGTATCTCGACCAGCGGGCTTGCGACCGGCTTCGGTTTCGTGGCGCTGGTGCTCGTCTCGGTCAATATCTTCGGCGGCTTTCTCGTCACGCAGCGCATGCTGGCGATGTACCGCAAGAAGGATAAGTGAGGGGCCGATGACCAATCTCGCAGCCTTCCTTTATCTCGTCTCCGGCGTCCTTTTTGTTCTGGCGCTTCGCGGGCTCTCGCATCCGGCCACCAGCCGCAAGGGCAATCTCTATGGCATGATCGGCATGGGGATTGCGATCCTCACGACGCTGGCTCTGGCAATGCCGAACTTCGGCGGCTTCGTGCTCATCATTCTCGGCCTTGCTATCGGCGGCAGCGCCGGCGCCTATATCGCCCGTACCATCGCTATGACCTCGATGCCGCAGCTCGTGGCCGGCTTCCATTCGCTGGTCGGCCTTGCTGCAGTTCTGGTCGCCGCATCGGCGCTCTATACGCCTGATGCCTTCGGGATTGGCGAAATCGGCCAGATCCACACTGAGGCGCGCATCGAAATGGCGATTGGCGTGGCGATCGGTGCGCTGACCTTCACCGGCTCGATCATCGCCTTCCTGAAGCTCGACGGGCGCATGTCCGGCAAGCCGATCCTGTTGCCCTTCCGGCATCTGATCAACATTGCCCTGCTTGTGCTGATCGTGCTCTTCGTCATCGGGCTTGCCGTGACCGAAAGCCATTTCGACTTCTGGGCGGTGGTAGCACTGTCGTTGGCCCTCGGCGTGCTGCTGATCGTGCCGATCGGTGGCGCAGACATGCCTGTTGTCGTTTCGATGCTGAATTCCTATTCGGGTTGGGCGGCGGCCGGCATCGGCTTCACGCTTGGCAATCTAGCGCTCATCATCACAGGTGCGCTGGTCGGCTCATCGGGTGCGATCCTGTCTTATATCATGTGCAAGGGCATGAACCGCTCCTTCATCTCCGTCATTCTTGGCGGTTTTGGCGGCGAGACGGCAGCTGGCGCCGCGGATAATTCAGAGAAGATCGTCAAGCTCGGCTCGGCCGAGGATGCGGGCTACCTGATGGCGAATGCCTCGAAAGTCATCATCGTACCTGGTTACGGCATGGCGGTGGCGCAGGCGCAGCATGCGCTGCGGGAACTCGCCGACAATCTCAAGAAGAACGGTGTCGAGGTTAAGTACGCGATTCATCCGGTTGCCGGCCGTATGCCGGGCCATATGAACGTGCTGCTCGCCGAGGCCAATGTGCCCTATGATGAAGTCTTCGAACTCGAAGATATCAATTCGGAATTCGCGCAAGCCGATGTCGCCTATGTCATCGGCGCCAACGACGTCACCAATCCGGCGGCGCGAGACGACAAGTCCTCGCCAATCTACGGTATGCCGATCCTAGACGTCGACAAGGCCAAGACCTGCCTCTTCGTCAAGCGCTCGCTCGGCTCGGGTTACGCCGGCATCGACAACACGCTGTTCTACAAGGACGGTACGATGATGCTGCTCGGGGATGCCAAGAAGGTGACCGAAGAGATCAATAAGGCGATCGCCCACTAGAGCATTTCCAGGTTTTCTTCGAATGTCAGAAATGCTCGATCTCGTTGCTTTCATGCAATTCCCAGGCGCAAAATTGCAGCATATTTTTGCTGAAATACTCTCATCAAAAAGCCCGCTTCGGCGGGCTTCCTATTCGAGGCGAGCGATCAGATTTCGCCCGGCACCAGCGTCATCTTCTCGACACCGACGGCGAGATTGAGACCTTCTTGAGCCTGCAGGTTCAGTGGCTGCAGCATGAACGCCTTGTTAGTGCCGCCGACAATGACCTTGGCACCTCCGCCGGCACCGAGGCTGGCATCCGCGCCGACGCCGTAATATTCGCCGGCGAGCGCAAATTCAGGCATATCGGTGCCGGTCTTAGCGAGCACCTGCCAAATCATCACGCTCTTGCCAGTCTGACCGACATCAATGCCGAATTTCCCGATCTTGCCGGCATAGACCGCCTTCGGGCCGCCGGACGCAGGCGTATAGGTGCAGATCAGGTTCTTTTCAGACGTGACGATCAGCCCCTGCCCGCCATCCGATCCGCAGACGAGCCGTCCCAGCGACGTATAGTCGGCTGCCGTGGCCGAGCCGGCCCAGCCTGCAACCGCAACGACTGCCGCGGCAATCAGGGTTTGCTTGAACATGGTCCTTCTCCTTCTGAATGACCTGTTCAAAACGGGCGGTTGCAATGGTTGTTCCGGTTGCGCTACTCGCGCTCCATCATCCCGCGCTGGGCTGTGAGGATCCAGACGAGACCTTCCGGGCGAAAGTCGACATCGACTTTACCCCGAAAAGCGGCGGCGGCATGCGCCTTGATGACGGTGGTGCCGAAGCCGGTACGCACCGGCGGTTTGACGATCGGACCGCCGCTTTCAGTCCAGGTGAAACACAGCATGTCGTCCTCAGCCGGCTGCCATTCGAAACGCACACGGCCTTGGGGCAGGGATAGCGCTCCGTATTTTACCGAATTAGTAGCAAGTTCATGCAGTGCCAGGCCGAGATTCTGAACGGCATCGGGCTTGAGAATGAAATCCATACCCACGATTTCCACCTGCTCGCGGGCCTGTGGAAAGGCCTGAAGATGAATGTCGATCACCCGGCGCAGCGAAACGCCGGACCATTGTTCGCCTGTCAGAAGCTCGATCGAGCGCACCAGCCCTTCAAGGCGGTGGGCGACGGCCAGCCGGAATGTCTCGACGTTGTCGGATTGCTTTGAAAGCTGACGCATCATGGCGAGCACAAGCGTCAGCAAGTTCTTGGTGCGATGAATCAGCTCGTGCATGACGAAGCGTAGCCGATCCTCACTCTGGCTGCGGTCAAAAGAGGCGTTGGAAAGCGCAATCGCCACCTGGTTGGCCTCGATAACGCTGGTTTCGACCGGCGAGACAATATGGCCGTCGCCAAGCCGGTTCGCCATATCGGCAATTTCACGAATCGTGGATCGGACCTGCCGGGCAACGGCATAGGTCGCAAGTAAGGCGACGAGCAGCAGTACGAGACCGCCAATCAGCAGGAAACGCCAAGTGCTAAGGATCGGCGCCTGCGCTGTGGCGATCGGTCCCCATACCACCGTCTTCCAGGACCAGCCGGGAATCTGTGCATAGCCCAACATGGCATGTGGGAGGATATCGCTATCTTCGAAAACGCCGCTGGAAGCGACGAGCGAAGGCAGAATGCGCGGGTCGAAGGGTTCGCCGGGCTGGAGATTGGCGGGGCCGCGGCTCGCGACGACGTGACCACCCTGATCGATCACCGCTGCCGACCAGCCCGAGGAAAGGCCTTCGGTCGTAACGAGTTTTGCAAGGTCGCTGGCATTCTGGGTGATGATCAATGCGGCGACGGGATCCTGGTCACGCGGCAGGGTGACGTTGTAGACCCATGTGCCACTCGTTGCACCCATGAAGACGTCGGAGGCTTCGATCCGGCCAGACTTCATGGCAGCGTTGAGAGCTGCAAGATTCGTCGTCTTGCCAAGCGGGGTGCCGAAGTCGCGACGGGTGTTGAGAAATTGCTGCCCGGCCTTGTCCACAGCGATCACGTAGAGCATATCGCCGCGAAGCGCTGTTTCCGTACGATTGTAGAAAGATTTATAGTCGCCGCGTTCCAGCTCGGGAGAGGAGGATAGCAGCCGCAATGTCGTCGCCATATCCTGTAGCTGGCGATCGATGGTCCGTGACAGGGCTAACGCATCCTGCGCGGTTTCGCGCTTCAGCGTGGAGCGCTGATTGTCTTCCAGCTGCATGAGAAGAAGAGCAACGAAGGCGAAGATCGGCAGCGCAATCGCTACGGCCATAGCGACGAGATATGTTCCGATCGACGCTTTCGGGAAAAGACGCGCGGCAAATTTCATCGATGCCGCCCCCGGTCTGTCAGGGCTGGGTGCTGCGGGAGATCGGTTTTGCCTGATATCACGAAAGCAAGAATCCGCATCGCTCGCAAACGCCTCTCAGATTCGTACCGCCCAATAGCCCGCTATTAAAGCAAGCTCATGTTAGGAGGCAGGGCATTTGGTTGCAACCTACTAAAATAGTCAGGTGTAAAATCGTCAATTTTTTCCTATTGACTGCCTTGCGCCGGCGAAGCGTTGCAATCGGAAGGGTGCGAGGCTTTCGTCACTCTTGCCTGACAGAAGCTCATCGGCAGCAAGCAAGCCGGCTAGCGGAGCAAGTGTGACACCAGAGTGCATTACAGCGGCGTAGAGACCTGGCAGTCCGGCATTACCAACGATGGGAAAACCATCGGATGGTGTCGGGCGATAGCCGACGGTGAAGAAATCGAGCCTCAAATCGTCATTATCTATGATCAGCGCCTTCATTCGCGCGAAGAGTTCTGCAGCGCTTGCCTGATGGTCTTCGCCGGGATCGCCGCCGCCGAAATCCGTTCCGGCGATGATGCGGCCTTCCGCTGTTTGGCGCATATGCAGACGCGGTGTTATGACGAGCCCGTTCAAGCGTTTCGAGACAGGGTGGGAGTGCACAATCAGGCCGGCCGGCGTGGAGAGTTGCAATGTTATTCCGGCCGAGGCAGCGATGGGAACTGTGCCTGCACCAGCGGCCAGCGCGACATGATCGGCTGCGAAGACACCTTCCGACGTGACAGCGCCGACGATTTGTCCGCCGCTTTGCAGCAGACCGCTGACTGTGGCAGTTATGAATTTCGCGCCATGCGCTTCGGCATCAGCGAGCAGCAAGCGTGCCGCAGCGACGGGCTCGACCGCGCCTTCTTCGGCGACATGGAGTGCGAAATCCGGATATTCGGTGAGACGCGGTTCGAGCAGCGCGCTTTCTTCCCGGTTCAGCCGGCGGATACCGTAGCCCCAGCGGCCATGTTCATCGGCATAGGCTTCCAGGTCGGCCGGCGGCATATCCCAGCAGAGGCCGCCGCACCAGACAAGCGGCAGGTCAGGCAGCTCGCGCACCAGCCGCTTCCACTCGGCCATCGCCCGGCGGCGGAAATGGAAATAAAATTCGGGATTGCCCCAGCTTGCATTGATCCAGGCAAAGGAGCAGGGGGTTGCCACGCCGCCAAGCTTCTCGCCGATGATGGTGACTGCTGCGCCCTTGCGTGTGAGATGCCAAGCGATGGAGGCGCCGATAATGCCAGCGCCGACGACGATCACATGCGGTTTCGCTGGCATCGTCGTCACCTTTTGCCTCTCCCGTTAGCCGGTCGTGCCGCCGACGCGGGCAAGTCCGTCTCTCGCCGGCTGGTATTTCGGATCGAGGCCGACAGCATGGCGGTAGGAGCGGATCGCCTTGTCCTTCTCGCCGCGGCGCTCGTAGACGAGAGCCTGGTTTGCCCAGGATTCGGCCAGGTTGCCATTCAGCTCGATCGCGTGGTTGAAATCGGCGAACGCATTGTCGTCGTCGTTCAGGGCGATATAGGAAATGCCGCGGCCATTATAGGGCTCCGGCGAATTCGGCGAGAGCGAAATCGCCTTGGAGAAATCGTCGATCGCCTTATCCTGCTGATTGCGCTTCTGATAGATCAGGCCGCGATTGTGGTAGGCGCGGCCATCTGTCGTGCCGAGCTGGATCGCTTTTGAGAAATCGTTGAATGCTTGATCGTCCTGGCCAGCCATGCGGTAGACATTGCCGCGACCGATATAGGCGACATCATAGCTCGGATTGATCTGCAAGGCAGCATTGTAATCGGCGACCGCCTGCGGCTGCTGGCCCATGTTGCGGTAGACCAGCGCGCGGTTGGCATATGCCTGGAAGAAGCGCGGGTTGATCTGCAGTGCGGTGTTGAAGTCATCGAGCGCCTTGCGGAATTCGCCGGCGCGGCCATAGGCGGAACCGCGGACATTGTAGCCTTCGGGATCGCGCGGATTGGCGTTGATGACGGCCGTCAGCGATGCGATATTTTCCTGTGAGCCCTGTGCCTTGTCGATGCGGATCACAGCATCCGACGTATTGCTCGTCTCACAGCCAGCGAGGCCCAACGCAGCGACAAGCGCCAGCGAGGCAAACACGGCGGATTTCTGTGAACGCAACGAGCGGGACGGATTGAACGTTATGACAGCCATTCGGGCTCGCTTCCCCCATGCACCATATCCGATAGGGCGGATATGCAATCTTCAGCAGCAAATTAAAAAAGGCGGCGGCGAAACCTATCGCCCCCGCCACACATGCATCTGAAAACGTCGAAAAAACGACGGCACCGCCTTAGCGTGCAACCAGACCTTCGCGCTGAGCGCGCTTGCGGGCCAGCTTGCGAACACGACGAACAGCTTCGGCCTTTTCGCGAGCGCGCTTCTGCGACGGCTTTTCGTAATAGTCGCGCATCTTCATTTCGCGGAAAATGCCTTCGCGCTGCATCTTCTTCTTGAGAGCGCGGAGAGCCTGGTCGACATTGTTATCGCGGACAAGTACCTGCACGAGAATCACGTTCCTTTGGTTTGGTTGATGCCGGGAGGCGGCGCAGCGCCTGGGGCAAAAAAATAACGTTCGCGCGGCCGCAGCCTTGCGATTGGTGATGCGGGATAGCAGATCGAGGAAGTGAAGTCCAGACGGGATATGCGAATGAGCGGAAAAATGACGGCGAACATTATACGACGTTAGGAGCGCAGCGTCTCGGGCTTGGTTTCATCCAGTGCGGCGATCGCTTCCTTCAGAGCCGCTATCACGCGGGAACGGTCGGCAGGCTCAAGCCGAGCCACATCCAGATGCAGGTCCAGGCCGGCCAGATGCTCGCTCAGAATGCGGCTCTTATGATCGGTGCCGAGCATCAGCCCATCCACTGCGTACGGCACGATCTCCCGCTGGATTCCCTTCATCGTGATCGGCAGCAGGGGGTGAGCATCGACGATATCCTTCACGAGTGCGTAGGTTTCGTAGCTGATGACGATCTCGCCGCCCTGTGCGATCGCTTGCAGGCGCGCGGCGAGGTTCGCTTCAGCGCCGATGATCGTATAGTCCATGCGGTCGTTGCTGCCGAAATTGCCGACGTTGCAGTAACCGCTGTTGATTCCCATCCGCACGACGAAGGGCTCCTCGGTGCCGTTCCTGCGCCATCGGTCCTTTAGTTCGCCGAGCCTGCGCTGCATGTTCACCGCCATGCGCAGACATGCCTTGGCATCCTCTTCCGGTCCCTTGGTCTCAGGATCGCCGAAGAACACCAGCATGGCGTCGCCGATGAACTTGTCCACCGTGCCGCCGTGGTTGAGTGCGATCGCGGACATTTCGGTCAGATATTCATTCAGCATCTCCGTCAGCGCTTCCGGCTGCAGGCGCTCCGTCGTCGCGGTGAAATCCTTGATGTCGGAGAAGAAGATCGTCAGGCGCTTGCGCTCTGTGTGGACGACCACATCCTTCTGGCCGCTGAAGATGCTCTTGTAGATCTGCGGCGACAGGTAGCGAGAAATCTTGAGGGAAACGCTGGCGAGGAATTCGTTTGCAGCTTCCAGGTCACGGTTGGCGCTGTGGATGGCGCGGGTCTGCTGGCGCTGCAGGATGATGAAGCTGATACCGATGATGGCGACGAAGAGAAAGTAGCAGAGGAGATATTTGAAGGCGAGAATGTTGCTCGCATAGGGCTGACGGATGATGACTTCCTGGATGCCGCGCACATCGCCCACCTTCCAGTCCTTCTTCGGGCTTTCTGGGTGGGTATTGTGACAGGCTACGCACGCCTGGCCCATGATGACAGGCGTGACGAGGCGCAGCGTATCAGTGAATCCGACGCGTGTGAGATCGGTCAACGTCTGGGCGGAATTGGCGCGCAGAGAGGTCAGCGACGCCTTTTCGAAACTGTCGAGATCATGGGGCGCACGATTCTTGAAGGGCAGGTCGGAGAGGAAGCGATAGGTAATATTGGCCTGCTGTTCCTTGATGACGTCTCCGAGTTCGAGTGAAAGCGTTGCCGGCAGCGGAATGGCGCCTGGAATATTGGCATAGTTGTGGGAGACGACCGTGCCGCTGACGTCACCTGCCTGATGGGCAGCAAGCACCCGGCCGACCACATTCGCCGAATAATAGGAGCGGATGCTTGTGACGAGCGAACTCATGTCCCGCGCCTGCCGGCGCAGGGCGCTTTCGGAGAGGTCGCTGATATCAAGCCAGACGGCAAGCGGCAGTCCGGCTAGCATCGCCAGCACGACGACCACCAGCCAATAGCCGCTTCTGCGCGCGATGAAAGCCGAATTTTCCGCAGTTCTTGCCGTGGTCCCTCCTTGCGGATCTGCCATGGCGCATCCCTCGACAATGATCGAATTGTTAAAGCCCCTAAAACACAGAACCATTTCGTCGCGTGCGGGGCAAGGCCGACACTTCAAGGTCGGGCCGAAAGCCAGGACCAAATCTGGAAGTAATTTCACACGGTGTTGCGGTTACATCTCAATGAAAGTGCTTTGCCGGTATCGATGTCGGTTTCTGCATTGCTGTCGACTTTGTTTTTTAGCTTGTGAGCATGAGCGAATGGTCTTTGGCGTCAAACAGGCGTAGCGTGCTTGCGGCGGGACCGCTCTCGGAGCCGCCCCGAGGGGAGGTCGGCAAATCATGACGCGATTGCAGCAGATCGGTGTGATGATCGGCCTGATCATCGTAGCTGCGCTTACGATGTTCCGAGCAAGCGATCCGCCGGTGCTGAGGCAGATCCGCGATGTCACCTTCGATGAGTATCAGCGCATCGTGCCGCGTAGCTTTGAAGCGATGCCAGTCCGGGTGATCGATATCGATGAAGCCTCCCTGCGGGAGTTCGGTCAATGGCCCTGGCCGCGCAACAGGCTGGCGACTTTGATCGACCGCCTCGCCGATATGGGGGCGGCGGCCATTGCATTCGACGTCATCTTCGCCGAGCCTGACCGGATGTCGCCGCGCAACGTCATCCAGGAGGTGGAGGGCGTCGATCCATCGCTCGCGGCGCACTTGCCTGACAATGACGAGATATTCGCTCGCTCGATCGAAGAAAAGCCTGTCGTGCTCGGCTTCGGGCTTTCCAACGAGGGCAATTACAAGCCGCCGGTAAAAGCGGGCTTTGCCTTTACCGGCGAAAGCCCGCTGGCCGCACCTCCGCATCTTGCCGCCTCGACACCGCTCCGGCCGGGTTTGGAGGCCAATGCCGCGGGACTTGGCCATGTCAGTCTCAACCCGGGCAGCCCCACATCGGTCGTGCGTGCAGTGCCGCTGTTCCTTAGCGATGGCGAACAGTTTTATCCCAATCTTGCCATTGAAGCGTTGCGGGTGGCGCAGGGGGCCTCGACCTATGTGGTGGCCGGCGCGCCTGATCACGCCGGGATCATCACCTCGGCAAAGATCGGCGATTTCATCGTACCGCTGACTGCCGCGGGAGAAATCTGGCTTTATGTGACGCCAAACCGGGCGGAGCGCTATATCTCGGCTCGAAAGCTCCTTGCTGCCGACGGAGTGGCTCCAGATGTCGCTGCTCAGATCCAAGGCAGCATCGTCTTCGTTGGCACCTCCGCGGTCGGGCTGCAGGATATCCGCACCACTGCGCTCGGAGAAAATGTGCCGGGTGTTTCTCTGCAGGCACAGACCGTCGAGCAGATCCTTTCGGGTCGTTACCTATCACGACCCGACTGGGCCGATGGGCTGGAGATCCTCTCGATCGCCGTGCTCGGTTTTCTTCTGGTCATCATCACGACGTTCGTCAGTCCGGCCGTAGCGCTGGTCTGTGGCCTGGCAATCACCGTGATGGCGCTCGCCGCTTCGTGGTTCAGCTTTCTTTATGCCGGTCTGCTCTTCGATCCGCTGGCGCCGATCGTCAGCGGGTCCATCACGCATTTTGCGGCGACATCATTCCGCATCCTCGTCATCGACAGGGAACGGCGGGAAGTTCGGCGCGCCTTCGGCCACTATCTCTCGCCTTCGCTGCTCCACCGGATCGAACATACGCCCGACGCGCTGAAGCTCGGCGGGGACGAGCGCGAGCTCACCATGATGTTCGTCGACGTCCGCAATTTCACGGAAATCAGCGAGCAACTGACGCCGATCGCCGTTGTTCAGTTTCTGAATACATTGCTCGATGCCCTGAGCCGGCATGTCGTAGGCAACGAAGGGACACTCGATAAGTTCATCGGCGACTCCATCATGGCGTTCTGGAACGCACCGGTCGATGTTTCGGATCATGCCGCAAAGGCACTGCGAGCGGCACTCGCCATGCGAGAGACGCTTGCCGAACTGAACGCCCGTGATGCTTTCGGTTTCGGGAGCGACCGGCAGGTGAGGATCGGAATCGGCATCCATACCGGGCTTGCCTGTGTCGGCAATATGGGGGCGAAGACCCGCTTCAACTATTCGGCGGTTGGCGATGCCGTGAATGTCGCGGCCCGCATCGAATCCTGCTGCAAGGACCTCGGTTTCGATATCCTGATCTCCGATAGCACGGCGCGGATGCAGAGTGGAGCGGCGCTTTTGGAGGCAGGAGCCATTCCGCTCAAGGGCAAGAGCAGCCGAACGCAGATTTTTGCCGTGATCGGCGACGAGGAGGTCGCGGCGTCGCCGGAATTTGGTGCCTTGCATCTCATTCATGAGGAGGTAATGAGCGCTCTGCGCCTGCGTTCGAGGAACAGCCGCAAGCTGATCGGCGCCGCAAAGCTCTCGGGGGTACGGGTCTTGCCCGGTCTCGTCGATTTTTACGAGCGGATATCCGGCAGGAGCGATCATTTCCGCGAGGATATAGGCCTACCGGAACAGCAGGCCGTTGAATAGTCAGTCAGCGATTACGGTTCCAGCCGCCGCTCCAGTTCCGGCTTCCGTTTCCGCCCCAGCCATGATCCCGGTCATGGCCACGATCCCGATCACGATCCCGGTCGCTTCCCGCGCTCTGCTGGTTGTCGGTCGTCTGGCTTTCACCACTGCTGCTGTCCTGCCTGCCAGGCCTATCCTGATTGTGATCTGCCCTTTCCGTGTGGTTTGGCCTGTCGTCGTGTCTGTCCGCATGATCGGACCATTCGTGCCGGTCCGGTCTTCCATGATCGTAATCGTGGTCGTCTCTATCGTCCCTATCCTTCCAGCCGTGCCAACCGTGCCAGCCATCCCTAGGTTTGTCATGGTGGGGCTTGTCATGATGCGGCTTATCGTGGTCCGGTTTTTCCGGCTGTTGCTTCGGCGGATCATCCTGCTTCAATGGTTGCGGAGGCGGCGCGGGCTCCGGATTTCGCGGACGGGGTTCTTCGCGAAGCCGGTCTTTGCGCTCGGGCACGACTGAAGCCATCCGGCAACCGCCGAGCAGGCCAAGGCCGCCTGTCAGACTTTGATTGCCAGAGAGGAAAGGGAGGGCGCGCTGGTTGCCCAATCTCTGCAGCACGCTACTGTTGACGGGTTGCGCATCCGTCATGTTGCCGTTCGGCCGTGCAATGACGCAATCGCAACGCTGCTGCAATTGCCGACAGCCGCCTGGACCGCAGAAGCTGGCCGCGCCATTCAGCAACACCACGGCGGTCGTACCGTCGGGGCCGACATAGAAATCAAAGGCGGTACCGCGTACGCCAATCGTGCCGGCCGGTGTCTGGATCTGATAGGCAGAGGATTTCGAGTTGCCGCTGACCCAGCGGAACGTGCCTTTGGCCGCCTTGATCGAGAGACGTTTGACGGAGTCGTCGTCGTCGAACACATATTTATCAATGACGACGGAAGAACCCCAGCCGACGGCCAGTTTGGTGCCGTCGCGGAATATGAATTGGCCTAGCCCCGATTGGGAAGTGCGGATGCGCTCGTCGCGATGGACCTCGTCATTGACGATAATCGGACCGCTCTGTCCCGTCACTTCGGTTCTGATGAGGGTTGCCTGACCGACGGGTTCGGCTGCGTGTGTAGGCCATGCGCCTGACAGCGCAAGGCAGAAGCCCGCGATCCATATGCAGCGCCAACCCAACATCTAACACCCCACATACAAGGAATATTAGCATCTTCGACTGGGCGCTTCTGCCTGCCCTGTTGGGTGAGAAAAGGATTATGCCGCACCTGCGAAGGAAGATAGCAGCCAATGGTCGCGGTGCACCTGGCGTCGTGTCAAAACAAAAGCTCTTTCACGTCGCAAAAGAACCGTTGTGCCGCATTTCGATTTGCGATTTGTATGGCCACGACGAAAATGCCTTTGCCTGAAGGAGATGATGGCGGATGCGGAAATATTCGGTTTTTGCCGTAGCGCGGGAGGCTCTGCGCGGGCACAGGGGCTGGGAAAAACAGTGGACCTCGCCGGAGCCGCGACGCGAATATGAGGTGATCATCATCGGCGGCGGCGGGCACGGGTTGGGCGCGGCCTACTATCTCGCCAAAGAACATGGCATCACCAACGTGGCGGTCCTGGAAAAAGGCTGGCTCGGCGGGGGCAATACCGGCCGCAACACCACCATTATTCGCTCCAACTATCTCTACGAAGAGAGCATGCACATTTATGAGCACTCGATGAAGCTCTGGGAGGGGCTGTCGCAGGAGCTCAATTACAACGTCATGTATTCGCCCCGCGGTGTGATGATGCTGTCGCACAATGTGCACGACATGCAGAGCTTCAAGCGGCATATCCACGCCAACCGGCTCTACGGCATCGACAATGAGTGGCTGACGCCGGAGCAGGCCAAGGCCTATTGCCCGCCGCTCGATATTTCGGCGACGGCGCGCTACCCGATCAATGGGGCCGCATTGCAGCGCCGCGGCGGCACGGCGCGCCACGATGCAGTTGCCTGGGGTTATGCGCGCGCGGCCTCCGACCGCGGCGTCCACATCATTCAGAATTGTGAAGTCACCGGCATCCGCCGTGGTCCCGACGGACGCGTAACCGGCGTCGAGACCAACAGAGGCTTCATCGGCGCGAAGAAGATCGGCGTGTCGGCCGCCGGCCACACGACGACAGTCATGAAGATGGCGGATGTGCGCGTGCCGCTGCAATCGAGCCCGCTGCAGGCACTGGTCTCCGAGCCGCTGAAGCCGATCTTCCCCTGTGTCGTCATGTCGAACACCGTGCATGCCTATATCTCGCAGTCCGACAAGGGCGAGCTCGTCATCGGTGCAGGCACGGACCAATATAATTCCTATTCCCAGACTGGCGGTCTGCAGATCATCACGCATACGCTCGATGCGATCTGCGAGCTCTTTCCGATGTTCCGCCGCGTGAAGATGATGCGCCAGTGGGGCGGTATCGTCGACAATACGCCTGATCGTTCGGCTATCCAGTCGAAGACTCCGGTTCCCGGACTTTACGTCAATTGCGGCTGGGGTACCGGCGGTTTCAAGGCGACTCCCGGTTCGGCCAATCTCTTTGCCCATCTGATCGCCCGCGACGAACCGCACAAGTTCAACGCCGGGCTGACGCTGGAGCGGTTCCGCACCGGCCGGCTGATCGACGAGGCGGCTGCTGCCGCCGTTGCGCACTGACGCGAGGACAACATGCTGCTGATCTACTGCCCTTACTGTCAGGAAGAGCGCTCGGAGCTCGAATTCCGCGGCGCCGGCGATGCCCACATTGCCCGGCCGGCCGATATTGCCTCGATCTCGGATGAGGAATTCGAGAAATATTTCTTCCTGCGCGACAATCCGAAAGGTCTGATCTTCGAGCGCTGGCGGCACATACATGGCTGCGGGCGCTTCTTCAACGCGGCTCGCGATACCGTGAGCGACAAATTCATCATGACCTACAAGGCCGGCGAGCCGAAGCCTGATATCGGAACTGCGGCCGAACCGCATGCGCCGGTGGAAACCTATGAAGCTGTGGAAGGAGAGGCGCAATGAGCGGTGCAAACCGTATCGCCGGCAAGGGCCGGCTGACGCCCGCCAAAACCGCGCGCTTCACCTTCGACGGCAAGAGCTATACGGCGCTCGAAGGCGATACCGTTGCCTCGGCCCTGATTGCCCATGGCGTACATCTCATCGGCCGATCGTTCAAATATCATCGCCCGCGTGGCATTCTTTCGGCCGGTGCCGAAGAGCCGAATGCGCTGATTGATGTTGCGCGCGACAGCGCCCGGAAGCAGCCGAACGTCCGAGCGACCGTGCAGGAAGTCTTCGACGGCATGATCGTGGCCTCGCAGAACCGCTGGCCCTCGCTTTCCTTCGATGTCGGTGCCGTCAACAATCTTTTCTCGCCGTTCTTCGCGGCCGGCTTCTACTACAAGACCTTCATGTGGCCGCGGGCGGCCTGGAAGCATGTCTATGAGCCAATGATCCGCCGCGCTGCCGGCCTGGGAGTTGCTCCCACCGAAGCCGATCCGGATCATTATGCCAGCCGTTATGCCCATTGCGATATTCTTGTCGTCGGTGCGGGCATCGCCGGGCTTTCGGCAGCATTGGCCGCTGCCGAGGCCGGTGCGAAAATCATCCTCTGCGATGAGCAGGCGGAGGCCGGCGGCGCTCTGCGCTTTGATACCGGTGTGAAAGTAGACGGGCTCGACGGCTATGCCTGGGTGCAGAAGACACTTGCACGGCTGAAGGCAATGGACAATGTGCAGGTCCTGACCCGCACGACGGCCTTCGGCTATTACAACCACAATTTCGTCGGCCTTGTCGAACGGGTCACGGATCATATCGCTCGTCCGGCCCGTGACCTGCCCCGCGAACGATTGTGGCAGGTCCGCGCCAAGCGCGTCGTGCTTGCGACCGGTGCGATCGAGCGGCATATGGTGTTTCCGAACAACGATCGGCCGGGCATCATGCTCGCCTCAGCCGGCCGCATGTATCTCAATCACTATGGCGTTGCCGTCGGCCAGAAGGTGGGCGTCTACACCGCCCACGATTCCGCTTACGAGGCCGCTTTCGACCTGAAGCGGGCAGGTGTATCGATCGCCGCCATCGTCGATAGCAGGCAGACGCCTGGGGCGGCAGTGCTTGCCGAGGCCCGTGCGCTCGGCATTGACGTGCTGACCGGCCAGTCAGTCGTCAACACATCAGGTGCTCTTCGCATTTCCTCGATGACGGTAGCGCGTAATGGCGGTGGTTCGCCGCGCAAGATCAGCGTCGATGCACTGCTCGTCTGTGCCGGCTGGACGCCTTCCGTTCATCTCTTCTCGCAGTCGCGGGGCAAGGTCGCTTTCGATGCTGGGACGCAGCGTTTCCTGCCCGGCACCTATGCGCAGGATTGCCTGTCCGTCGGTGCGTGCAACGGCACGGACGGACTGCAACAGACCGTCGAAGAGTCGCTTGCTGCGGGTGAACTGATGGCGCAGGCCGTCGGCAGAGAGCCGGGCGGCAAGATCGGGATTTCCGTCGAGCAGGCCTTCGATTGGACGGGCGGCATGATCGGTGCTGCCGAAGGCGCCGGGCCGGACACGAATGCGAAGGCCTTCATCGATTTCCAGCACGATGTCTGCGCCAAGGATATCCGCCTCGCTGTGCGCGAGGGGATGCATTCGATCGAGCATATCAAGCGCTTCACGACGAACGGCATGGCCTCCGACCAGGGCAAGCTTTCCAACATGCATGGTCTGGCGATCGCCGCCGAAACGCTTGGCAAGGATATTCCGCAGGTCGGTCTCACCACATTCCGCGCGCCCTATACGCCAGTGACTTATGGTGCGCTGATCTCGCATTCCCGGGGGCCGCTGTTCGACCCGACGCGCAAGACGCCGCTGCATGCCTGGGAAGAAGCGAAAGGCGCAGTCTTCGAGGATGTCGGGAACTGGAAGCGCGCCTGGTTCTATCCGCGCGCCGGCGAAACGATGCATCAGGCCGTTGCCCGCGAATGCCGCACGGCACGCGAGGTCGCCGGTATCTTCGACGCCTCGACCCTCGGCAAGATCGAGGTCGTCGGGCCGGATGCCGCGGAATTTATGAACCTCATGTACACCAACGCTTGGGATACGCTGAAGCCGGGCAAATGCCGCTACGGCATCATGCTGCGCGAAGACGGCTTCATCTATGACGATGGCGTCGTTGGTCGTCTGACGGAAGACCGTTTCCACGTGACGACCACAACCGGTGGGGCGCCGCGCGTTCTCAACCACATGGAAGACTATCTGCAGACGGAATTCCCGCATCTGAAGGTGTGGCTGACCTCTGTGACGGAGCAATGGGCCGTTATTGCGGTACAGGGGCCGAAGGCGCGCGAGATCGTGGCGCCGTTGGTCGAAGGTCTGGATATTTCCAACGAAGCATTCCCGCATATGAGTGTTGCCGAGTGCAAGGTGGCTGGCGTTCCGGCGCGCCTCTTCCGTGTTTCCTTTACTGGCGAGACCGGCTTCGAAATCAACGTCCCGGCCGATTACGGTCAGTCGGTGCTGGAGGCCGTCTGGTCGAATGCCGAGCCGCTCGGTGCCTGTGTCTATGGCACGGAAACCATGCATGTATTGCGCGCCGAAAAAGGCTACATCATTGTCGGCCAGGATACGGATGGCACGGTGACGCCCGACGATGCGGGGCTCTCCTGGGCGGTCTCAAAGAAAAAGCCGGATTTCGTCGGCATTCGCGGGTTGAAGCGCCCCGATCTCGTCAAGGAAGGCCGCAAGCAACTCGTCGGTCTTGTGACGAAGGATGCGAAGCTGGTGCTGGAAGAGGGTGCGCAGATCGTCGCCAATCCGAACCAGCCCAAGCCAATGACGATGCTCGGTCACGTGACCTCGGCCTACTGGTCGGAAAATTGCGGCCGCTCGATTGCTTTTGCACTGGTTGAAGGTGGCCGCAATCTGATGGGCGAAACGCTCTATGTGCCGATGCCGGATCGGACCATTCCGGTCGAGGTGACGGATCTGGTGTTCTTTGACAAGGAAGGAGGCCGTATCCATGGCTGAAGTCGCAATTCGCAAGCCGGCTCTCTTCGGTCTCCTTGCCGGTTCGGCCACGGCGCGCCTGACGGTCACACCGACGGCAAGCCGCATTTCGCTGCGCGCGCCGGCTGATTCCGTACCGGCACTTTCTTCCGCGCTGGGGCTGGATTTGCCCACGATGCCCAAGACTTCCGGCCGTGCTGAAGGACGTTCGGCGCTCTGGCTCGGGCCGGACGAGTGGCTCGTTATCGATGAGGCTGGTTCGGATCTCCCTGCGCTTCTTTCCGGTGCCGGAGTTCTGCATTCGGCCGTCGATGTCTCCCACCGCAATGTAGGCATCATTGTTTCCGGACCGGGTGCAGAGGCTACGCTGTCTGCCGGCTGCCCGCAGAATCTCTCTCTGGAGATTTTCCCGGTGGGCGCCTGCACGCGGACGATCTTCGGTAAGGCCGAGATCGTCCTTTTCCGTACTGAAGACGATACGTTCCGGGTGGAATGCTGGCGGTCGTTTTCGGACTATGTCTTCGGGCTGCTGGCCGAAGGTGCTGAGGATGCCGGCCATTAAGGCTCGCGAAGAATCTTATGCGTCTTCCGGACGATCCTTCGGATCGAACTGGATGATGGTGATCCAGCGGGCGGTCAGCGCCGGCTTCTTCTCGTTCTCGATTTCGATCGAGACGTCATAGGTCGTCATCAGCATGCCGGCGCCGCGGAAACGGGCGTCCGAGAGCACGAAGTGGCCGCGGATGCGCGTGCCGCTCTTGACCGGCGACATGAAGCGGACCTTGTCGAAGCCGTAATTGATGCCCATCGTCTGCTCGCGCACCTTGGGCAGGCAATTGTAGTTCATCGTCGATAGCAGCGAGAGCGTTAGGAAGCCATGAGCGATGGTGCCGCCGAAAGGGCTTTCGGTTGCTGCACGGACGGGATCGACGTGAATGAACTGATGGTCGCCAGTCGCCTCAGCAAAAGCATCGATCATCTTCTGGTCGACGAGAATCCAGTCAGATAATCCTGTTTCCGTACCAACCAGCCCTCGGACCTCCGAGAGCGAAATTTCCATGACCATGCATTCCTCGTAAAACAACCGCAGCCTCAAAGCCTTATCGCGCATTTATGACGATTGCGACAACGATTCGCGGGGGCAGCTGGCGTGGATCAATTTTCCACGAAAAAGGCCACCGAACGCGGCTCAACTGTGGCACGGGCGCCGACTTTCCGCTCACCATCCAGTAAAATCTGACTCCAGTTTGTTTCGCCGGCTGAGGGAAGCGTGAAGAGTTGGTGCTGTTCGGAACGGTTGAACAAGACAGCGAGGCGAATCTGCCCGCGGGAGGAGCGATCGTGAGTCGCAAGCACCATGCCGAGGGTGGACAGCGAGGGTGTCTCCCATTCGCCTACGATCATCGGCTCACCGGAGAGCGAAATCCATTCCACATCACCGTTTCCGGAAAAGAACGTAAGGTCGGAGAAGACCGAGAAACGGCGGCGAAGTGCGGCGATGAAGGCTGTATAGGCGATTAGGTCTTCGTCCAGCAGTTTCCAGTCGACCCAGGTAATTTCATTGTCCTGGCAATAGGCATTGTTGTTGCCGTGCTGAGTTCGCCCGCCCTCGTCGCCGGCCGTCAGCATGATGCTGCCGCGGCTGGCAAACAGGGTGGAGAGGAGTGCCTTGACATCAGCCTTGCGGCGTTCCCGGATGACGGGATAGGCGGTTTCGCCTTCGACGCCATTGTTCCAGGAATGGTTCTCGTTGTGGCCGTCGCGATTGCTCTCGCCATTCGCCTCATTGTGCTTGCCGCTGTAGGAGACGAGGTCCATGAGCGTGAAGCCATCATGGGCAGCAAGGAAATTGACGCTGCGGGTTCCTTTTCCGTCGTTGGCTGAGAATATGTTCGACGAGCCGGCCAGCACGGTCGCGAGCGAACCTGTCTTCCAATCGTCACCGCGCCAGTAGCACCTGATGTCATCGCGGGCGCGGTCATTCCATTCCAGGAAGGGCGCCGGGAAATTGCCGAGCTGATAGCCGCCGGAGCCGATATCCCAGGGTTCGGCGATCATGATGCGATCGCCGAGCAGGTCGTCGGCCAGCATCGCGGCCAATGTACCGTTCCGGTCGAAGCCATTTGCAGTGCGTCCGAGAATGGGTGCGAGATCAAAACGGAAGCCGTCGACTCCGGCATTGCCGACGAAATGGCGCAAACTGTCGATAATGAGCCGTTGAACATAGGGATGATCACACGCGACCGTATTCCCGGTTCCGGTATCATTGACGAGCACGGATGGCCGGTCCGGCATGTGACGATAGTAGCTGAGATTGTCGATGCCGCGCAGCGACAGCGTCGCGCCGTAGCGGTCGCTTTCGCCGGTATGATTGAAGACGAGGTCGAGGATAACGGCAATGCCTTCGTCATGCAGCTTCGCGACCGTATCCCGCAATTCAGCGATGCCGCCAGGCACGATGCGCGGATCGAGCGCCATAAAGGCAACGGGATTGTAACCCCAGCCATTCGCCAGGCCGAGCGGCGGCAGGTGGCGCTCATCGATCCAGGCGACAATCGGCATTAACTCGACGGCATCGACGCCGATGCGTGTCAAGTGAGCGACAACAGAGGGGTGGGCCAGAGCAGCGACCGTGCCGCGCAGAGCTTCCGGCACATCCGAATGCAGGATGGTGAAGGGTTTGACTGCCACTTCATAAATAAAGCCGCCCGGTTTGAAGAGCGGCTCTCGGATTTTGACGGGTAAGTCTTTGGTGACGACTGACTTCGGCACCAGGTCTTGCGTATCTTCGCCAAAGATGCCGAGGCGGGGATCGTAACGGAAGGGTTGGTCGACCGCCTTGGCATAGGGATCGATCAGGAGCTTCGAAGGATCGAACCAGAGGCCGTTGTCTGGAGCGTACATGCCGTCGGCGCGATAGCCATATCGAGCGCCTTCCTTCAATCCGTCGACGAAGAGCCGGAAGACATGGCCGCTGTCGCGGGCCATGGGAAGCCTTGCGTATTCCTTGCCATCATCGTCGAAGAGACAGAGATCAATCTGCGCCGCATGATGCGACCAGACAGCAAATTCAACGCCCGTCTCGAAGACGATGGCGCCGCCCTGTGCGGAACTATTGCCCCTCATACGCCCCCCGGATCAGGTGATCACGGTCGGCTCGTTGCGTCCCGTGCGCTCACGAATATTGGCGATGCTTTCCGCGGCCGCGATCAGATCGGCCAGCGCTTCCTGCGTCTCGATGTTGTGGCGAGTCGAATCCGGCTCGTAACGCTCGATATAGACGCGCAGGGTTGCGCCAGACGTGCCGGTGCCCGACAGGCGGAAGACGACGCGGGAGCCGCCCTTGAACAGGACGCGGATACCCTGATGCTCGCTGACCGACTTGTCGACCGGATCGTTATAGGCGAAATCGTCCGCCTTCTCGACGATGAGATCGCCGAAAGTCTTGCCGGGCAGGGTCGTAAGCTGGCTGCGCAGATTGTCGATCAGGCCGTTGGCGGCATCGCTATCGACGCCTTCGTAGTCGTGGCGGGAATAATAGTTGCGGCCGTAGGTCTGCCAGTGCTGGGTGACGATTTCCTGCACGCTTTCACCGCGTACGGCCAGGATGTTCAGCCACAGCAGCACGGCCCAGAGGCCGTCCTTCTCGCGGACATGGTTGGAGCCGGTACCGGCGCTTTCTTCGCCGCAGATCGTTGCCATCCCGGCGTCGAGCAGGTTGCCGAAAAATTTCCAGCCGGTCGGCGTTTCGTAGATGCCGATACCGCGCTTTTCAGCCACGCGATCTGCCGCACCTGACGTCGGCATGGAGCGGGCAATGCCGGCGAGGCCGCCGGAGTAACCAGGCGCCAGGTTGGCGTTGGCGGCGAGGATCGCCAAGCTGTCGGACGGGGTGACGAAAATGCCGCGGCCAATGATAAGGTTGCGGTCGCCGTCGCCGTCAGATGCGGCACCGAAATCTGGCGCATCCTCACCCATCATCTCGTCATAGAGCTCCTTGGCATGAACAAGGTTCGGGTCTGGGTGATGGCCGCCGAAATCCGGAAGCGGCATGAAGTTGCGCACCGAGCCCGAGGGAGCGCCGAGGCGGTTCTCGAAGATTTCCTTGGCATAGGGGCCGGTGACGGCGCTCATGGCGTCGAAGGCGACGCGGAAGCCGAGGCTGATCAGGTTGCGGATCGCGCCGAAGTCAAAGAGCTCTTCCATCAGCGCGGCATAGTCCTCGACCGGATCGATAACCGAAAGGATCATGCCGCCTGGCAGCTCTTCCTTGCCGATGCGGTCGATATTGACGTCGGCGAAGTCGGCGATCTTGTAGCTTTCAATCACCTTGGAGCGGGCGAAGATCGTGTCGGTGATCTTTTCCGGCGCAGGGCCTCCGTTGCTGGCATTGTACTTGATGCCGAAGTCTTCAGTCGGGCCGCCCGGATTGTGGCTGGCCGAGAGGATGATGCCGCCGAAGGCCTTGTACTTGCGGATGATGTTGGACGCTGCCGGCGTCGACAGAATACCGCCCTTGCCGACCATGACTTTGCCGAAGCCGTTGGCGGCGGCCATCTTGATCGCCTTCTGAATGACTTCGCGGTTGTAGTAGCGTCCGTCGCCGCCGATGACCAGGCACTTGCCCTGATAGCCTTCCAGGGAATCGAAGATCGACTGGATGAAGTTTTCCGCATAGTTCGGCTGCTGGAAGACCGGAACCTTCTTACGCAGGCCCGATGTACCGGGTTTCTGGTCCTGGTAGGGCGTGGTGGGAACGGACTTGATCATTTTAGGTCACATGCCTTTCGAGACGAGGCTGGTATACAGGGCAACATAACGTTCGGCGCTCTTCTCCCAAGAGACATCCGACTTCATGCCCTGCTTTTGCAATTGGGTCCAGACTTTTTGATCCGCATAGAGGTGCATGGCGCGGCGCAGTGCCTGTAGCATGCTTTCTTCATTTACCGGCGCGAATTGTATGCCTGTCGCCACCTTTGCCGCAAGTGCAGCATGATTGGCATCGATCACGGTATCGTTGAGACCGCCGGTGCGCGCCACGATCGGCACGCAGCCATAACGCAGGCCATAAAGCTGGGTGAGGCCGCAGGGCTCGAAGCGCGATGGAATGATGATCGCGTCGCCGCCAGCCTGCATGAGATGCGACATCGGCTCGTTATAACCGATAGAAACGCCGATGCGGCCAGGGTTGCGGGTGGCAGCGGCGAGCAACGCGCCTTCGAGGGCCGCTTCGCCGGAGCCGAGCACGACGAGCTTCCCGCCCATCGTCGCGATCTCGTCGGCGGCGCTGGCGACAAGATCCATGCCCTTCTGCCAGGTCAGGCGGCTGATGACGCAGAAGATTGGCGCGTCATCGTGGTCGAGATGGAAGAATTCTTCGATGGACCGGCGGTTCTCGATGCGGTTCTTCAGCGTCGTCGGGCCGTAATGCGTGTGGACGACCGGATCAGTCGCCGGATTCCAAATATCGGCGTCGATGCCGTTAACAATGCCATGCAGCACGTTTCGGCGGCTGGCGATGACGCCTTCCAGGCCCATGCCGAATTGCGGGGTCAGGATTTCCTCGGCATAGGAGGGGCTGACGGTGGTGATGGCTGTGGCAGTCTGCAAACCGCCCTTGAGGAAACCGACAGTGCCGTAATATTCGATGCTTTCGGTGGCAAAAGCATGAGGCGGTAAGCGCAGGCCGGGGAAAATATCGGCGCCGAACTGACCCTGGAAAGCGATGTTGTGGATTGTCAGAATGCTCGGCTGTTCGGGCGTCGGATAATAACGCATGTAGACCGGTACCATTGCGGATTGCCAGTCATGGGCATGCACCAGATCGGGTCGCCAGCCACGCAGCAGGCCGGCGGCGATCTCGGAGCCTGCCAGCGAAAGAGCGGCGAAACGGCGCCAGTTGTCAGGGTAGTCCTTGCCGGTCGTATCGAGATAGGGACCGCCGGGGCGGTCGTAATAAGCAGGCGCATCGAGCACGAGAATATCGAGGCCCTGATGCTCCACCTCGAGCAACCTTGCCGGCTGGCCGAGCAGATCCGAAAATTCCAGCCGAAGGACCGGATTCTGCAGGAGTTTCATGACGGCGGGATAGCCGGGCATGAGGGTTTTGGTTTCGATGCCGAAGGATTTGAGGGCTATGGGCAGGGCGCCTGCCACATCGGCAAGGCCCCCTGTCTTGATCAAAGGGAAGACTTCGGACGAAACCGAAAGAACTTTCATAAGTCAAATATCCAGCTTGTCGATCATCGGTTGCGTGATCAGGCAAATACCGCTTTCCGTCCGTCTGAAGCGCCGTGCGTCGAGTTCTGGATCCTCGCCGACGACAAGACCTTCCGGGATGATGACACCGTGGTCGATCACAACGTCTTTGAGTTGTGCGCGCCGACCGATCTTCACGTTGGGCAGGATAACCGCTCCTTCCAGCTTGGAGTAGGAATTGGCCCGTACACCTGTGAAGAGAAGGCTGCGGTTGAGGCTCGCACCTGAGATGATGCAGTCGCCGGCAACGACGGAGGAGGTTGCCGAACCGCGGCGGTCTTCGTCATCATGGACGAATTTCGCCGGCGGCGTGATCTCGGCATAGGTCCAGATCGGCCAGGCCTTGTCATAGATATCGAGAGCCGGGACGATCGCCGTCAGGTCGATATTGGCCTGCCAATAGGCATCGATCGTGCCGACATCGCGCCAGTAGGGCTCGTGTTCGAAATCGGAGCGGACGCAGGACTCGGCGAAGCGGTGAGCGACCGCCTTACCGTGCTCGACGATATATGGGATGATATCCTTGCCGAAATCTCGGCTGGATGTCGGGTCGGCGGCGTCGCGGCGCAGCGCTTCCAGCAGGAACTTCGTATGGAAGACATAGATGCCCATGGAGGCCAGCGCAAAATCCGGCTTGTCCGGAATGCCCGGCGGATCGGCCGGTTTTTCAATGAACGCGAAGATCTCGTCCTTCTCGTTGACGTGCATGACGCCGAAGCCGGTTGCCTCCATGCGCGGCACTTCCAGGCAGCCGATCGTCACGTCCGCGCCGGAATCGACATGCTGCTGGAGCATGTATTCATAGTCCATCTTATAGACATGGTCGCCGGCGAGAATGACCATGTATTCGACGCCGTAATCCTCGATGATGTCAATGTTCTGATAGACGGCGTCGGCGGTGCCTTCATACCATTGCGTTTCGGAAACGCGCTGGGAGGCGGGCAGGATGTCGAAGCTCTCGTTTCGCTCGGGGCGGAAGAAGTTCCAACCGCGCTGCATGTGGCGAATCAGTGAATGCGCCTTGTACTGCGTGGCGACGCCAATGCGGCGGATGCCGGAATTCAAAGCATTGGACAACGCAAAATCAATGATACGGGCTTTGCCGCCGAAATAGACGGCTGGCTTGGCACGCCGATCGGTCAGTTCCTTGAGGCGGCTTCCCCTGCCGCCGGCGAGAACATAGGCCATTGCATCGCGGGCAAGTGGCTGAATGCGTCTTTCTACCATTTTCTCCTCCCACCAGTCACTAATTCTCGGGTTCAAGCATGATTGTCGCCAGCGGCGGCAGGGTTATCGAGCAGCTTGTCTCACCGCCGGCATCGACGGCCTGCACGCGCCCGCCATTGCCCTTTCCGCTGCCGCCATAGATGTCGGCATCGGTATTGAGGATTTCCCGCCAGCGTCCTGCGGACGGCAGACGAACCGAGTAGTTCTCGCGATAGACGGGCGTGAAGTTGCTGATGACGACGATAGGCTTCTGGCCCGGCGCCTTACGCAACCAAGCAAAGACCGAGTTTTCGTAGTCATCGGCGATGAGCCATTCGAAGCCGTCGCCTTCGCAATCGCGGGCATGGAGCGCTGGCTTGCTGCGGTAGGTGAAGTTCAGGTCGCGCACCAGGCGGCGCATGCCCTCGTGCATACGATATTGCAACAGGTTCCAGTCCAGCGCCTTGCTCTCGCTCCACTCGGCCCATTGGGCAAATTCCTGCCCCATGAAGAGCAGTTTCTTGCCGGGATAGCCCCACATGAAGGCGTAATAGGCGCGCAGGTTTGCGAATTTCTGCCAGTCGTCGCCCGGCATCTTGGCGATCAGCGAACCCTTGCCATGCACCACTTCATCGTGGGACAGCGGCAGGACGAAATTTTCGGAATAAGCATAGAGTAGGCCAAAGGTCAGCTCATTGTGATGATGCCTGCGATGAACAGGATCGCGGCTCATGTAGCTCAGCGTGTCGTGCATGAAGCCCATGTTCCACTTGAAGCCGAAGCCAAGGCCGCCTTCGTGAACCGGCTGCGAAACTTTCGGCCAGGAGGTCGATTCCTCGGCAATGGTCATGACGCCGGGATGCTCGCCGTAGATGCGGGTATTGAGGTTCTGCAGGAAGCGAACGGCTTCCAGGTTTTCATTGCCGCCATACTCGTTGGGGATCCATTCGCCATGCTTGCGCGAATAGTCGAGATAGAGCATCGAGGCGACGGCATCGACGCGGAGGCCGTCGAGATGGAACTTCTCGGCCCAGTAGAGGGCGTTGTTGACGAGGTAAGATACGACTTCGGTGCGGCCAAAATTGTAGATCGCCGTGTTCCAGTCCGGGTGGAAGCCCTTTCGCGGGTCGGCGTGCTCATAAAGTGCAGTGCCGTCGAACCAGCCGAGACCATGCTCGTCCGTCGGGAAATGTGCCGGCACCCAGTCGAGTATCACGCCGATGCCGACCTTATGGCAGCCGTTGACGAAACGGGCGAAACCTTCCGGTTCGCCGAAACGGGCCGTCGGAGCGTAGAGGCCGGTCGTCTGATAGCCCCAGGAGGGGTCGTAGGGGTGTTCGGTGATCGGCAGGAACTCGATATGGGTAAAACCCATATCGACGCAGTAGGGGATGAGGCTTGAGGCAAGCTCGTCCCAGGACAGCATGGAGCCATCCTGTCGACGCTGCCAGGAGCCGGCATGAACTTCATAGATGCTGATCGGTTGCCGGCGCTTGTCGGTTTCGCGCCAGTGCTTCAGATGCTCCTCGTCCTGCCATTCCTGTGAAAGCTCGGCGGCCGTCACGGAGGCGGTTTTCGGGCGAAGTTCGCTGCGGCGAGCGAAGGGATCCGCTTTCAGCGGCAGCAGCACACCGTCGTGACCTCGGATTTCGAATTTGTAGGGGACTCCGAGAGGTACATCGGGGGCAAAGATCTCCCAGATGCCTGAATCGGATCGGAAGCGCATGACATGACGGCGACCGTCCCAATTGTTGAAATCGCCGACGACGGAGACGCGCTGCGCATTCGGCGCCCATACAGCGAAGTGAATGCCGGTCGTCCCTTCGTGCTTGATACGATGAGCCCCCATCTTATCAAACAGCCGCAGATGCGAACCTTGCCGAGCGTAATAATCGTCCATCGGCCCGAGTACCGGGCCGAAGCTGTACGCATCGGTCACCGCCCATTCGGCGTCAGCGCGGCGGGCACGATAGCGCACCGGCTGAAATTTGGTAATGGAGACCTGGCCGGCAAAAATACCATCCGGATGAAGCTGATGGAGATCGCCGATCGGTGTTCCATCCAGCGTCATCGCCGTGACGGCTTCGGCGCCTGGAAGGAAACATCTGGTAACGAAGGTCTCGCCGACCTGGTGCACGCCCAGGACGGCAAAAGGATTGGCCTGCGAGCCGCTGAGGATTGCCGCGATTTCGTCTGCCGAAATTTCCCAGGGAAGCTTCACTTCAGGGGCGGCTTTCGGTGGCTTCATCCGGCTCTCCAGATCTCATCGGCATATTGTCTGATCGTACGGTCGGACGAGAACCAGCCCATCCGTGCCGTATTGTTGATCGTCTTCTCGTACCAGGAGGACTGATTGGTCCAAATCTGGTCGACCTCGCGCTGGGCGGCGGCATACGCATCGAAGTCGCCGGCGACCATGAACCAGTCGTGCGAATAGATGCCATCGATGAGACCGGTGTAACGGTTGCGGTCATCGGGAGAGAAGACGCCGGAGCTGATGGCAGCCAGCGCCTGCGCCAGCTCACGCGAGCCTTCAATGATCGCGCGAGGATTATGGCCCTCGCTGCGGATCTTGGCGACTTCGTCGGCTTGCAGGCCGAAGATCACGATATTGTCTTCGCCGACATTGTCGCGCATCTCGACGTTGGCGCCGTCGAGCGTGCCGATCGTCAGCGCGCCGTTGAGGCCGAATTTCATGTTGCCGGTGCCTGACGCTTCCATGCCGGCAGTCGAGATCTGCTCGGAGAGATCCGCGGCTGGAACCATGACTTCTGCAAGCGAGACATTGTAATTCGGCACGAAGACGACCTTCAGCAGGCCGCGGACGGACGGGTCGTTATTGATCGTGCGGGCAACATCGTTGATGAGCTTGATGATGAGCTTGGCATTGTAGTAGCTCGGCGCCGCCTTGCCGGCGAAGAGTTTTACGCGCGGCACCCAGTCCAGCTCGGGGTGCGAACGGATCTGGTCGTAGAGTGCGACAGCTTCGACGATGTTCAGGAGCTGGCGCTTGTACTCGTGGATGCGCTTGATCTGGATGTCGAACATCGCCGACGGATCGAGCTTCACGCCCATGCGGCTGGCGACGAGATTGGAGAGCGCCACCTTGTTCGCGCGCTTTACGGCTGCAAACTTCTGCTGGAAGCTCGGGTCCGTTGCGAATTTGTCGAGTGCACGCAGCTTTTCGGCGTCATCAAGGAATTCATCGCCGATCGCCTCGCGCACCAGGCTGGTGAGGCCTGGATTGCACTGCTGCAGCCAACGGCGCGGCGTGATGCCGTTGGTCTTGTTGTTGATGCGGTCGGGATAGAGCTTATGCAGGTCGGCGAAGACCGTGACCTTCATGAGGTCCGTGTGCAGCGCGGAGACGCCATTGATCGAGTGTGAGCCGACAAAGGCGAGGTTACCCATGCGCACGCGGCGTTCGCCGCTCTCGTCGATCAACGAGATCGAACGGATTTCCGTGTCGGAGAAATTGCGGGTCTTGCGGGCTTCGATGAGGACCTTGGCGTTGATCGCGTAGATGATCTGCATGTGGCGCGGCAGCAGACGCTCGAAAAGCGGAACCGGCCAGCTTTCCAGCGCTTCGGGAAGAAGCGTGTGGTTGGTGTAGGAGATGGTGCGGCGGGTAATGTCCCAGGCCGTATCGAAATCCAGTCCGTGCACGTCGCAGAGCAGGCGCGTCAATTCGGCAACGGAAACGGCTGGGTGCGTATCGTTGAGCTGGATCGCCACCTTATCCGGCAGGGATGTGAAGTCGTCATACTGCTGCAGGTGACGACGCAGGATGTCCTGGAGCGATGCGGACGAGAAGAAATATTCCTGGCGCAGACGCAGTTCCTGCCCCGCGGGCGTCGCATCGGCCGGATAAAGAACGCGCGTCAGGCTTTCGGCCCTGTTGCTCTCGCGTAGCGCGCCTATGTGGTCGCCGGCATTGAAAGCATCGAGCAGGATCGGGTCGATCGGCTGCGCCGACCAAAGGCGCAGCGTATTGACGCGCTTGCCGCGCCAGCCGACGACAGGAGTGTCGAAGGCGGCAGCGATGACGCGCTCGGCTGGCTTCCAGACATAGCGCGGCTGTTCGTCATGGCCGGTTATGACCTCGATCGATCCGCCGAAGCCGATCTCATACGCACTTTCTCGGCGTTCGAATTCCCAGGGATTGCCGTGAGCGAGCCAGTTTTCCGGCAATTCCACTTGCCAGCCATCCGCCATCTGCTGACGGAAGAGACCGTGAACGTAGCGGATGCCGTAGCCGTAGGCCGGCACATCGACGGTTGCCATCGATTCCATGAAGCAGGCGGCGAGGCGGCCGAGACCACCGTTGCCGAGTGCGGCATCGGGTTCGAGGCCGGCAATGACATTGATATCGACGCCGAGCGAAGCCAGCGCATCCCGAACCTCTTCCATCAGGTTGAGATTGGAGACGGCGTCACGCATCAGGCGCCCGATCAGAAATTCGAGAGACATGTAATAGACGCGCTTGGCGCCGGTCTCATAAACCTTGCGGGTGGATTCCATCCACTTGTCGATGATGCGGTCACGCACCACGAGGATGGTTGCCGTCAACCAGTCATGCGGCTTTGCAACCTTGGCATCCTTGCCGATCCGGTAGGTCAAACGCTCGATGATTTCCTCGGCGAGGATTTCTGGCCGTGAACTGCGCGGAGCGGGGGAAGGAATGGTCGGCTTCGAAACAGTATTCATGGTCAGTCTCGCCAATTTTGATTTGGTTACAGTATGTTATGCCTGATTCAATCGATTTGTCGCTTACGCCGACAGGGCAGTTTATGCACCGTTATCACGCACTTGCAACAAGGGAATCGGGTAAACGAAAAATTTGCGGAACCTTCATATTTGAGGGGATTAAGGGACTTGATTTCAATCGGTTTTCCCGATCTGATGGGTGGAATAAGGATCAAACGAAAAGCCGCCCCGGTTTGTTCCGGGACGGCTTTTTGATTGAGAGAACGGAGGCTTTGATTACTGCGTCAGCAGGGTTTTGTCGGCGGCCGCGTTCTGCCCAATGGCCTGAAAGGCGGCAATGAGGTCGTTCATACTTTCTGCCTGGAAGTAGTAGGTAGGTCCACTGGCGCACGTGCTCAGGAGGTTTTTTCCCGCTTCGGGGGCCATGAATGCGATCGAATAGATATTGATCCCGTCCTTTTTGGCATTGGCGCAGGTGGCCAGCGTCTTCGTGTCGGATGCAGAATTGTTGTTTTCACCATCAGTCATGAAGACGATATATTTAGTTAGCTTGTTGTTGCCGGCATCAGCCTGAATCTTTGACTCCGAGCCTCCACCTGTCGAATTCAGGCCATTATAGGCTTTCTCCATCGGCACTGACGATTCCGTGTTGCCGCCTGCCGACATCGTATCGATGACTTCGGTCCTCGTCTTGGAAGTGCCCCAGTTGAAGTTATTAGAGTCCTGGATGGTGCCGCTCCACGCGATTGCGTTGGTGCGAACGTATTTGGATTGCGGGTCGGCCTTGTCCAACTGATCGAGAAGAAGGTTGGCAGCCGTCTTCAATGCGTCAATTTTCTTAATATAGCACGGGCTCTTCGTACCGATCGACTGACCGCTGGTATTATATTGCTTGCAACTCGTTGTCGGCACAATCTTGGTGCCGGTATTTGCGAGCATCGAGCCGGATTCGTCGAGAACGAGCGTCATAGAAACCGCGCTACGCTCCTGGCTGATGCCGCCGGTTGAGGTGCCTGCCGCCGCTATCTTGGACGTTTTGAATCCTAGGACGTTCATGAATGGCGTCAGGCTCAGCGGATAGGACGTATTGACCGAGATCTTGTAGCTTTTGCCGCCTGACGAGGTGGTCGTGTCGATGTTCACGGCCGTCGATGTTTCCAAAGCACTGATAGTTGCCGCATCGACATAGTTTGCCATCTGGCCGATCACGAAATCCTTGGCGAGGGTCTTTGCCTGATCGTCGGTGGTGACCTTGCCGGCAGAAAGTGCGGACGCTGCTGCAAGAGCTCCAGCGTCGGCTGCTTCTTGTAGCTGGCGCTGCGAAGCCATGATGTTCATGGTATCAATCGCGAAGCCTGCGGCGCCGATGAGCACCGGCAGCAATATTGCCGTCATCATACCGAAATTGCCACCACGGTCGCGCCGCAGCCGATCAAGAAGCGAATGCAGGGTGTTCATCATGTCCACCGATTCAAGGGAGCCCTAATTAGGCGCTATTGATGGACCAGATGACTTTAACGGCCGCTAAAACAGTGTCTAAAATTCTAGGAAAACCGCGGTTTTTTCCTATTTCGGGATTATTTCAGCGGAATTACGTCCACCGCCTGCACGGAACGCTGGCTTCCATAGCTTTTGAGTACACCGATAACGGGAGCGACATCGGCATAGTCACGGCCATACGCGACGACGATATGGTCGGTGCCTGCGGGAATATTGTTGGTGGGATCGAGCTCAATCCAGCCTGCCGTTTCTCCGCACCAGACCCGCACCCAGGCATGCATGGCGTCAGCCCCCTCCAGCCGTTCCTTGCCGGGAGGCGGAATGGTGCGCAGGAAGCCGGAGACGTAGCCGGCGGGAATGCCGAGACTGCGCAAGGCAAGGATCATCACATGGGTAAAGTCCTGACAGACGCCACGCTTCAGTTCGAACGATTCCAACGGCGTCGTGTCGACGGTTGTCGCCTCCGAATCGTAGGTGAAATCCTTATTGATACGGGCGCAGAGCGCGTAAGCGATCTGCATGACCGTCAGCGAAGGCTGGACGCAGGCCTTTGCGTATTCGGTGATCGCCTTGGTTTCCGTCAGGCGCGGACTGTCGCCAAGGAAATGATGGGGGGATTCCGGATCGAGCGACCAGATGCCGGCGACTTCTTTCGGCAGGTCGGCCAGCAATGGCGAGAAGTCGGCCGATATGACCTGGCTTTCGACCTGTACGCGGGCCTGCATGCGGATATCGAGGGTTTCATGCGGCGAGCGCAGCAGGAAGGATGTTGCCGGATGCTCGAAAAAATCGACGAAGTACGATTGTTCGTCGGGCTGCGGCGAAATGCTGATCGAGCCTGCGATCAGGCGTTGCCGGTTCGCCAGCGAGAGTGGCATGAGGCGCATGATATGGCGCGCACCGGATGCCGGCGTGTCGTAGGCATAGCCCATATGCAGGGTAAGATCGTAGAGCAGGGCCGTCATCCGAGATAGGTCTGCGCCAGGAGGTCGGAGAGGAGCTCCAGCTCGCGCTCGAGCCGGTGGTAGACATCGCTGTTCATCGTCTCCGGCGTCATGACGGCAAGTCCGGAATGCAGGCGCATTGCCTCGCGGTAGAAGGGCGACATCTGGCCGTTGATGAAGGCGTTCGGCAGCTGTTCAACCTCGCGATGGATCTCGTTCATCTGGAAGAGGATCGAGCGCGGGTTGAGCGGATCGAGCGCCAGGAGGTCGGTGACCGTCAGCCGTGCGGTGTTGACGTTGTAGCGGCGGCGGTGGGTCATGACGCTGTCGCCGATTTCGAGGAGCATGTCGAGCGCGCCATCGGGCGCTTCCGGGCCGGACATGCGGCCGAGAAGCCGCGTCATGTGCAGGCCGCGTTCTATGTAGCGGCCGAGCGAGAGGAAGCGCCAGCCGGTGAAACGATACATGTTTTCATGCACGAGGCCGGCAAAACCTGCGAGCTTGCGCAGCAGGATGGTCATCGCGTGGCTGGCGTCGTCGCCTGACGTAATCGTCGTATGGAAGCGGCGCGCGGTCTTGGCGAGATCGTTGAGGGCAAGCCACCCGTCAGGCGAGAAACGGTCGCGGATATTGCTTGCGGAATAGACGGCGCTGTCGATATTGCGCAGCAGCGATTCAGGCACAGGTTCGGCCGTATCTATGTCGACGGCGGCAAGATACTCGGTGACGTCGGCCAGAAGCGGCTGGTTCGGGTCGGCCGCCTCTGCATAACGCGCATGCCAGGCACGCAGGATGCGCAGCGCACCTTCGGCGCGCTCGATATAGCGACCCAGCCAGAAGAGGTTGTCGGCGGCGCGGCTCGGCAGGCTGCCCGGCATGTTACGGGTGAAGCTGCCTTCCGCGGGCAGAAGCGTGTGGCGCTCGACCGGCTTGCCGCTGACGATCCAGACATCGGCAGCTGCTCCACCGGATTGCATGGCAATGGCGGAGACATCGTCTCCCGAGCCGATGCGGGCAAAGCCGCCGGGCATGATCTGCCAGCCATTGGCGGTGCGAGCGGCGAAGACGCGCAGCGACATCGGCCGTGGTGTCAGTTTGCCATTGACCCAAGCAGGCGTGGTCGAGAGGGTGACGACTTCCTGGCCGACAAGTTTTGCGCCGTCGCTGGTCAGCCAGTCGGCAATCGAAGTCTTCGCGGTGGCGCGAAGCGATGAGCCGAGGACGGATTCGCCACCGTCATCGAAAAACGGCGCGCGGGAATAGGCCGGGCCAATCACCATCTTTTCGATATTGGCTGCTACATGGTCGCGCTCCTCCTTTTGACCGCACCACCATGTGGCGATGGACGGCAGGCGAAGATCTTCGCCCAGCAGATTGCGACAGACTGCGGGCATGAAGGCGAGCAGGGCGCGGGTTTCGAGAACCCCTGTACCGAGCGCGTTGACGATGGTAATGGTTTCGGCGCGCAGCGCCTCCACGAGCCCGGGGGTGCCGATATGCGAGTTCTGGTTCAGTTCCAGCGGATCGGCATAGGCGGAATCGAGGCGCCGCCAGAGCACGCCGATCGGCTTCAGTCCGGCAACGGTCCGCACCATGACGCGGCCGTTGACGACGGTCAGATCCTCGCCTTCGAGGAGCATGAAGCCCAGATAGCGGGCAATATAGGCATGTTCGTAATAGGTTTCGTTGGCCGGGCCAGGGGTCAGAACCGCGATGCGGTCGTCACCGGAATGTTTCATCGTCTGCAGCGCATCGCGGAAAGCGCCGAAGAAAGAAGCGAGGCGATGAACCGGTGTTTCGGCGTAGATGTCAGAAAAGGATCGTGTGGTCGCAACGCGGTTTTCGAGCGCAAAGCCCGCACCGGAAGGTGCCTGCGTGCGGTCGGCCAGCACCCACCAATTGCCATCGGGGCCACGACCGATCTCGAAGGCGCAGAAATGCAGATAGTGACCGGTTGCCGGTTTCACGCCAACCAAAGGCCGCTGGAATTCAGGGTTGGCTGCAATGAGGGCGGGAGGGATGATGCCCTCTTCCACAAGTCTGTTTTCGCCGTAGATATCGGCAACCATCGCCTCCAGGAGATCGGCGCGCTGGACGAGGCCGGCCGAAAGCGCCTGCCATTCGCGCTCGTCTATCAGCACCGGAATGTGGGAGAGCGGCCAGGCGCGCTCGCCACTGCCTTGGGCACCATAAGCGCGATAAAAGACGCCGGCATCCCGCAGGTAGCGGTCGGCGCGGGCGAGACGCTCGGCCAGATCTCTCTCGGACATGGCGTTCAGATGGGCGATGAAACGCTGCCAGACCGGCCGAATGGCGCCGTTATTGTCGACCATCTCGTCGGCGGTGCCCGGCAGGGGCGCATAATCGAAGACCGTGCCGTCGCGGTCTCCGATTTCGTCCCTCAATTCCAGTGCAGGCTTTTTGCCCATCAGACCCAGTTTCTTCAAATTCCAACAGGCCGCCTCAGATCCAGCGTGAGCGGGAATTCAGGCGAGGCCGTCTCGGCGCGCGGAATATAACCGCCTGCCGTGTGTCCCCACGGTTCGAAACGCGCAAGCCGGCGTGCTTCCGCCTCGTTGCCGTTGACCGGGAACGTGTCATAGTTCCGGCCTCCCGGATGGGCAACGTGATAGATGCAGCCGCCGATCGAACGTTTCGACCATGTATCATAAATATCAAAAGTCAAAGGCGTATTCACCGGCAGCACCGGATGTAAACCAGAAGCTGGTTGCCAAGCTTTGAAGCGCACGCCGGCGATGGACACGCCTGACGTAACTGTCGAGGTCAAGGGCACGATCCGGCCGTTGCAGGTTACGGTATAGCGCGAGGCATTACCGGTTTCGAGGCGGACTTGCAGGCGCTCCACCGACGAATCGACATAGCGCACCGTGCCGCCGATCGCGCCCTGCTCGCCCATCACATGCCAGGGTTCCAGCGCCTGCCGCAGTTCCAGTTTCGAGCCTTCGTATTCGACTTCGCCGCAGAAGGGAAAACGGAATTCGAGCTGCGCCTTGAACCATTCGGGGCTCAAGTCGAAGCCATTTTCACGCAGGTCCGCCAAGACATCGAGAAAATCCTGCCAGGCATAATGCGGCAGCATGAATCGGTCATGCAGTGTGGTGCCCCAGCGCACGAACTTCCCGTCCGCGGGATTCGCCCAGAAGCGGGCGATCAGCGCGCGCACCAGCAATTGCTGGGCAAGCGACATGCGGGCATTCGGCGGCATTTCAAAGCCGCGGAACTCGACGAGGCCGAGGCGACCGGTTGGCCCATCTGGCGAGAAGAGCTTGTCGATGCAGATTTCGGCCCGGTGCGTATTGCCGGTCACGTCGACCAGGAGGTTGCGGAACAGGCGGTCGACCAGCCAGGGCAGGGGCTGTAGGCCGCGACCGGGTGCCGGTATCTGCGCCAGTGCGATTTCCAGCTCATAGAGGCTATCGTGGCGGGCTTCGTCGATGCGCGGCGCTTGACTGGTCGGGCCGATGAAGAGGCCCGAGAAAAGGTAGGAGAGAGACGGATGACGCTGCCAGTGCAGGACGAGGCTCTTCAGCAGATCCGGACGGCGCAGGAAGGGACTGTTGTTCGGATTGCTGCCGCCGACAACGACGTGGTTACCGCCGCCCGTACCAGTATGGCGGCCGTCGATCATGAACTTGTCGGCGCCGAGGCGGCTTTCTCGCGCCTCCTCATAGATGGCCGTGGTTATGTCGACCGTTTCCTTCCATGTCGAGGAAGGATGGATGTTGACCTCGATGACGCCGGGGTCGGGCGCAACGCGGATGACATTGATGCGTTCGTCCTGTGGCGGTGCATAGCCTTCGATATGGACAGCAAGGCCGAGAGCGGAAGCTGCGCGTTCGATCGAGGCGATGAGATCGAGATAATCTTCCAGCGTCTCGGTCGGGGGCATGAAGACGCAGAGGCGGCCGTCACGCGGCTCGACGGAAATCGCGGTGCGGATGTGACCGTCGATTTCGCTGGCCGACTGCGGCATGGTCGGCTGCTGACCGGTGAAGGGCTGGAAGTGTGCGGTCTGCAGCTCGCGTCCCCTATCCTGTCCGAAATCCGGCAGTTCCGGTCGCTGCACGAAGGGATCGAGCGGGTTGATATAGGGATATTGCGATGGCGGAATATAGGCGAGGGAATTGAGCGGCAAGCGATAGCCGACCGGGCTATCGCCCGGCACGAGGAAGATGCGGCCGCGCCGCGTCGACCATTTTTCGCTCGTCCAACTGCGGCCGCTGGCCCGTGCATTCCAGGCCTGAACAGGCAGCACATAGCCGGTCGGACGGGTCAATCCGCGATCGAAGACGCGGGCGATACGCGCGCGCTCCTCGGCATCTTTGAGTTTGGAATTCGACGGATCGACATTTTCGGGGAGGCTTGATTCCTTGACCAGCCATTCGGCGGGATCTTCGAAAGCCGGGGTCACAAAATCGGGCGCCAGATCGAGCTCGCCGGCGATTGCGGTCAGCAGACGGCCGGCATCGTCCTCCGTGACCTGATAGTTCCGGCCTTCGTTGGCGACGAGACTATCATAGGACCAGATCGGCAGGCCGTCCTTGCGCCAGTAGAGCGAGAAGGTCCAGCGCGGCAGGCTTTCGCCAGGATACCATTTGCCCTGGCCGTAATGCAGGAAGCCGTTTGGTGCGAAGCGGGCGCGCAGCCGCCGGATGAGCGTGTCGGCCTTCTCGCGTTTCGTCGGGCCGACGGCCTCCGTGTTCCATTCGGCAGACTCGAAATCGTCAATTGAGACGAAGGTCGGCTCGCCGCCCATGGTGAGGCGCACGTCTTCGGCTTCAAGGATGCGGTCGACCTTCTCACCGAGTTCGTTGAGTTCATCCCAGGCATCGTCGGAAAACGGCTTGGTGATGCGCGGATGCTCGGCGACGCGCGCAACCTTCATGTCGAAGGCGAATTCGGTTTCGGCTTCGCCGTAATAACCACCCGATATCGGTGCGGCGTTGCGATAATGCGGAGTCGCGGCAAGCGGAATATGGCTTTCGCCGGTCAAAAGGCCCGAGGTCGGGTCGAGGCCGATCCAGCCGGCGCCGGGGAGATAGACCTCCGCCCAGGCATGCAGGTCAGTGAAATCATATTCCGTGCCCGAGGGGCCATCGAGCGCCTTGAGGTCGGGAGTGAGCTGGATAAGATAGCCGGAGACGAAGCGGGCGGCGAGGCCGAGATGGCGCAGGATCTGGACAAGCAGCCAGCTCGTGTCGCGGCAGGAGCCCTTGGCGATCTCAAGCGTTTCTTCCGGCGTCTGAACGCCTGCCTCCATTCGGATCACATAACCGATCTGCTGCTGCAGGCGCATGTTGAGGCCGACGACCATGTCGACCGTCTTCTGCTTGGAGCGGTCAAGCGTTTCCAAAAAGGCCTTCAGGCGAGGGCCAGGCTTTTCCGGCGTCATATAGATAGAGAGGTCTTCGCGAATGGTTTCCGGATAGTCGAAGGGCCACATCGTCGCTTCCTCTTCGACGAAGAAGTCGAAGGGATTGTAGACGGTCATGTCGGCAACGAGATCGACCTCGATCTTGAATTCGGTGACCGGATCGGGGAAGACGAAGCGAGCGAGATAGTTGCCGTAAGGGTCTTGCTGCAGGTTCACGAAGTGGTTCGACGGCGTGACCTTCAGCGAATGGCTCAAAACCCTCGTCTTCGAATGCGAGGCTGGCTTCAGGCGGATGATCTGTGGGCCGAGGCGGACCGGTTTGTCATATTGATAGTGGGTCAGATGGTAGATGCTGGCTTTGATCGACATATTGCTCTTTTTGTCCGCGTGCCGTTGATCGGCTTAGCTGTTCCCAGAGCCAGTGTGTGCAATGCAGCGAAAGAATGCAAGGCGGAAAGGTTAACGCGGTAACGGCGGTCAGGTGGCCCGGTTGAACGTCACCGATGCCTTGAGGCCTCTGCCGCCGCGACCGGGAAGGAGCGTAAGTCTCGCATTGAAAAGATTGGCGATTTCCTCGACGATCGGCAGGCCGAGTCCAGCGCCGGGCGCGCCGGAATCGTTGCCGCGGGAAAAACGCTTTCGGACTGCTTCCAGCTTTTCGGGCGGAATGCCGGGTCCATTGTCCTCGACTTCCAGCCGCACTGTCTCGGCATCTTCAACAATACGCACGGTTACCTCTGCGCCCTTGCCGGCGTAGGCGATGGCGTTGCCGGCAAGGTTGCGCAGCATTTCGCCGATCAGCAGCGGCTCGGCGCGGATCGTCGCAGGCCCCTCGCCCTCGAAACCGAGATCGATGCCGGCTTCGCCAGCTCGCGGAATCTGCTCGGCGGTGATCTCCTGGGCGATCGCGGTCAGATCGATGGCCGAAGCGGCCAGCGCCTCCTTGGCGGTCGCTGCATCGATCTTGGCCATCAGCAGAAGCTGGGCAAGGATGCGCTCGGCATGGGCCACGGCCTGATCGCCCTTCAGTGCGGCCTGCTGCGCTTCATCCAGTGAGCCGGCACGGGCCGAAAGCGCGAGCTGTGTTCGGATGATCGTCAGAGGCGTGCGGAGCTGATGGCTGGCATTGCCGGTGAAATTGCGTAGTGCATTGAGGGCCGATTGCAGGCGCACCATGAAAGAGTTGACGGTATCGACGAGCGGCTGCACTTCGCTCGGCACGGATTGTTCGATCGGATGGAGATCGTCAGGATTGCGCTCGCCGATGGCATCGCCGAGCTTGTAGAGCGGTCGCAGCGCCACAGTCACGGAAATCCAGACGATGATGGCCGCACCGGCAATCATGAAGGCAAGACGCAATGCGGAGCGGACGAGGATCGCCTGCGCGAGCTGGCGGCGGGCAATAGTGGTCTCGGCGACGGTAACGACGAAAGGCACGGAGCGGATGCCAGTCGAGGCGGAGCGCCTCAAGGTCGCGACGCGGATCGGCTCGCCACGGAAGACATCGTCGGCGAAGGCGGCCGTATCGCCTTGTGTTTCCTTCAATACGGGAAGAGCCTGATAGCCGGTTATGAATGTTCCGGGCGGGCCGTCGACGCGATAGAAGACGCGGTCCTGCGCTGCCGACGTCAGCATTTCCAGCGCAACATAGGGGATATCGACCTCAAGCGTACCGTCTTCTGCCACCACGACACGTTCGGCAATGGCGAGCGCAGAACCTGCGAGCACACGGTCGGAAACGATATTCGAGGTCTGCACGGCCTCGCGCCAGGTATCGGCAAGCGCCAGCATGCCGATAACGGCGGTGGAAACGAGCAGCCAGAAAAGCAATCGGCGCCGGAGCGAATAGGCTGCGGTCATGAGGTCTCGGACAGTTTATCGAGATAATAACCGATGCCGCGGGCGGTCTTCACCGTCAGGCCGTGCGGTAAAAGCCGTTTTCTCAGGCGGCTGACATACTGCTCTATGGCATTGGTGGAGATGTCGTCATCGAAAGCGGTCAGAGACTGTATGATCGCTTCCTTGGCGACGACTTTGCCGGCGCGCATGAAGAGGATTTCAAGAAGGCCGAGCTCGCGGGCTGGTATATCGAGCGGTGTGGCGCCGGCTGAAAAGGCGCGGGAGTTCAGGTCAAACGAAATCGATCCGAAACTGACGGTCGAGGAATGCAGGCCGGCCTGGCGGCGAAGGAGCACGCGGACGCGCGCCTCGAATTCAGCAATGTCGAAGGGTTTGATGAGATAGTCATCAGCGCCGAGATCCAGTCCTTTGACGCGTTCTTCCGGGGAGCCGCGTGCCGTCAGGATGAGCACAGCCGCGCGGCTGCCGCGGGCGCGCATGGCACGCAGCACATCGAGCCCATCCATCTCCGGCAAGTTCAGATCGAGAATGACGAGATCGAAATTCTCCGCTGCAATCACGGCATTGGCCGAGGCCCCATCATGGACGACATCCACCGCGTGACCTGTGCCGCGCAAGATCGCCGAAAGGCCATCGGCCAGCGCGATATTGTCTTCGGTAAGCAGGATACGCAACTGATGTTTCCCTCGATTTTTGGGGGAGTCTATCAGGGATGGCATCCGGCTGTCACAGCGATTCTGGGAATTGGTGAATGGAAGATCCGAACGCGCATCCACTCCGCCGACACATCCGGCCGAGGAGAGTGGCACTCGCGCGCAAGAAGATCGATCAGGCTGCCTGGAGAATGTTGATACCGTGGTCACGCTCATGATGCGACCGATCGCTCCCGACGTCAGCGGGCCTTTCAGCGCTTCGTTGGACGTGGCGGCTTCGAAGAAGGCGGTCAAGTCCTCATCGGCGATCGACATCATGACGGCCTGAAGGATGGCGAGAGACAGAGCCTCATGGTAACTTCGAGAAGGCTCGTAGGGAGGCTTTTCAGATGGGGGACCTGTCAGTCGCGCTTGCGGAAACTCCGGAAGAGATCGATGCTGTTCGGCATCTCAGTCGCGCCTTCAGGCAATGGCTTTACGACAATTATCCGGCCGAACGGTCGCAGGTGGAGCTCTACTATGATCCCGAAAAGTTCGAGACGTTGCTCGCTGAGCTGCCCCATATCCATGCAAGGCCGCAAGGTGCGATGTTTCTGGCACGCCTCGACGGAGAGAACGTCGGCTGCGTGATGCAGCATGAGATTGCGCCCGGCATTTCGGAAATGAAGCGGCTTTTCGTTTCAGAGAAGGCGCGTGGCAGCGGCGCGGCGCTTGCACTCTGCGAGGCCTCGCTGACCCGCGCCAGGAAAGACGGCTACCGCATGATGCAGCTTGACACCGGCTACCGGCAAGTCGCGGCGCAGAAGCTCTATCGTCGTCTGGGCTTTCGCGAGCGGGATGCCTATTATGCTGTCCCTGATGATCTCAAGCCTATTTTGGTTTTCTTCGAGCGTGAGCTTTGATGCTTCGCTTGTCTCGGTCTGTCTGGTCAGGCATTCTCTCTGCATGAGGAGCCTTTTCATTCTGCTTTTTTGCCTTGTGCCCGGCCTTGCAGCCGCAGAGCAGGTCTTCTACCCGGCGAAGTCGGGCAATGCCGATGCGCCGGTGTTGACGGTCTATTCCTCGCTCGACGAGCCGCTCGCGCAGCCGATGATCCGCGGTTTTCAGGAGGCCAATCCGGATGTGGCGGTCAAATATGAGGACATGCTGACCGGGGATATTCATGACCGCATCGTCAAAGAGACGGATGCCGGCTTCAAGACGGCGGACTTCGCCTTCTCTTCCGCGATGGACCTGCAGGTGAAGCTTTCCAACGATGGCTACGCTCAGGTGAGCAATCTGCCGATGAGCGCCCAGTGGCCGAAATGGGCAAACTGGCGCAACACGGCCTATGCGTTGACCTTCGAACCCGCTGTTTTCGTCTATCACAAGCCAAGTTTTGCCCATGAAACGGTGCCGAGCTCGCGGGCAGAATTCGTCGATTATCTGAAGCGCAAGGGCAACGAGGTTTACGGACGGATCGGCACCTATGACATCGAACGGTCCGGTGTGGGTTTTCTCTTCATGGCGAGAGACCAGGAACAGTTCGGCGACATTTGGTCGGTAATCGGCGCGATGGGGGCGGCGGGTGTAAAACTCTATTCCACGAGTTCGGCGATCCTCGAGCGTGTGGCCGACGGGCGCTTCGTGCTCGGCTACAATATTCTCGGCTCCTATGCGGCTGACTGGGCTTCGCGTCACCCTGACGTCGGCATCGTGCTGCCGAAGGACTATACGGTCGTAATGTCACGCATCGGCCTGGTACCGCAGGCTGCAGCCGAGCCGGAACTCGGGCGGCGCTACCTCGCCTTCTTCATGTCGAAGGAGGGGCAGACGATCATGGCTCGCGAGCTGCAGATCCCTGCCGTCAGCCCCGAAGTGGCGGGTGAGAACACCGCCAATACGTTGCAGGAACTGCTCGGCGCACAGTTGCGTCCCGTGCCGGTTAGCCCAGGCCTGATGGTTTATCTCGATCAGGTGAAACGGGCGCGGCTGATTGCGCACTGGAACGAGGTGTTGCGAACGCAGTAAAAATTGAGGCCGCTCAATATAAAACCTGCGGGCTGACCAAAATAAATTACATGATCTCAATAACTAAGCGGCCCTCGAGAGGGATCCCTTCTCTCTTTTTTGATTAGAAAAATCGTCGCAGGGCGAAATATTTTCGCGGCGTTGCAATGTCCCAAAATGGAGGATTCTATTGAGAATTTATGTCAATAAGTAATATTTATTAGCGAAACTCGGTGCGGTGGCGTCGCATTATTACAGCTGATTCTACAACTTTTGATTTTTTATTGATAATTCTCAGTGCCGCCATTTAGCGAAAATTAAGCAAAATCCTGCGGTTATTTCCAGCATGAAATCATCGCAGCAAGCTCGTCGCCGAGCGACTGCGCAGACGCATGATGTCGCAAACAGTCTTCCTTTTCCCGGGCCGGGGTAGATGCGCGACCATGCATCTCTCCATATTTAGAGGTTTTATTTCATGACGCGTCCAAATGTGAAAACGTCAATGATCGGCATATTTTCACTGATTGCCGTTCTGTTCGCACTGTCCGCTATTATTTCTATTCGTGGCCTGAACACGTTCAACAGGAATGCCGATAATTTCGCGACCAGCTTCCTACCGGGGGTTTCGAAGGCCTTGGATATCCAGATTGCGCGTTATTCGCTGCGCGGTTCCTATGGCGACTACGTCATGGGCCGTGCCGAAAACGGCTCGGACAGCTATGAGAAGAAGATCAAGTCGAAGCAAGGCGACCTGCTGAAGGCCGTGGCCGACTATAAGGAGCAGGTCGACACCGATGCCGAGCGTGAAGCCTTTGCCAAAATAGACGATGCGGCGACCAAATATGCCGCCGCCGGCGATCAGCTGATCGCGCTCGTCAAAGCAGGCGACAAGGAAAAGGCGCTCAACGTTTTCCAGAATGATGTCGGACCGATCGCCGATGACCTAGCAGCCGCCGTCGACAAGGTGGTGAAGTTCAACAAGGCGTCGGCAGCTGATGCAGCCGAGCAGAACAATGCCGAGTTCGAGAAGGCGCTGCTGCTGCTCTCCATCATCCTTGGCGTCAGCGCCCTGCTGGTTTGCGGCTCGGCCTATTTCGGCATCGCAGGCATTGCCAATGCGATCAGCCGCATCACCGGCTCCATGCGCTCGCTGGCCGGCGGTAACACGCAGGTGATCGTCGCCGATATGAAGCGCGGCGATGAAATCGGCGAAATGGCAAAGGCCGTCGAAGTCTTCCGCCAGGCTGCGATCGAGAACCAGAACCTGCAAGCCGAAGCAGAGAGAAACCGCAAGCAGGCCGAAGCCGACCGCGTCCGGCTGACACGCGACGCCGAAGCTGCTGCGCAGGCGCGCCTCAACGAAGCAACCGCGGGTCTCGCCTCGGGCCTCAAGCGCCTTGCAGGCGGTGACCTTAGCTTTCAGCTCCACGAAGCTTTTGCACCTGATTTCGAGCCGCTCCGCCACGACCTGAACGGTGCCGTCCTCCAACTCGGCGATACGATGAAGTCAATCGCGTCTTCCGCCGGTGCGATTGATAACGGCACCCGCGAAATCGGTAGCGGTTCGGACGATCTTTCCCGCCGCACCGAGCAGCAGGCCGCCTCCCTCGAGCAGACCGCCGCAGCCCTCGATCAGATCACCATCAATGTGTCGAATTCGTCGAAGCGTGCTGACGAGGCCCGTCAGGTTGCGATCCAGGCAAACGACAGCGCCACGCGCTCGGGCATGGTCGTCGCCAACGCCATCGATGCGATGCAGAAGATCGAGCAGTCCTCGAACCAGATCTCCAATATTATCGGCGTCATCGACGAGATCGCCTTCCAGACGAACCTGCTGGCGCTCAACGCCGGCGTGGAGGCAGCACGCGCCGGAGAAGCCGGCAAGGGCTTTGCGGTGGTCGCACAGGAAGTGCGCGAACTTGCCCAGCGTTCTGCGGCAGCCGCCAAGGAGATCAAGGATCTGATCCGCAATTCGTCGGTCGAAGTGCAGGGCGGCGTGCAGCTCGTCCGCGAGACTGGCGATGCCCTAAAGACGATCGAAAATCTGATCGTATCGATCAATCAGCACATGGACGCAATCGCAACGTCGTCGAGAGAGCAGTCGACCGGTCTTAAAGAGGTCAACAGCGCCGTCAACCAAATGGACCAGGTGACCCAGCAGAACGCTGCTATGGTCGAGGAGACCAATGCAGCAAGCGCAACGCTTGCCGCCGAAGCTGGACGTCTTCGCGATCTTATCGCGAACTTCAAGCTCTCTGGCGATGACAACCAGGCATCCACGGATGCGGCAGCGCTTCGCCGTACGGCATCGGCCATGGCACGCCCAAGCCAGCGGCCGCCCCGGCCTATCGCAGCAACGGCAACGCTGCCGTTCTGCAGGAATGGTCCGAGTTCTAATTAGGGAAACATGAGGGGCGAGGTTTGCCATCGGCGAACCTCGCCTTTGTGCATTGATACTGCTGCTGTGATCAGTTCTTTCATATCACCACTTCCCGTGAGCGCAGGTCGCCGAATTGCGGCAAAAAAGTGTCTTTCCGCACTAGATATCTCGCCAATGTCAGCTAAATGACAGCTTCATATGATGGCTTGGGCTACTTCCTCTCCGTGGAGGCGGAGAGTTGAAGAATTTCCGGGGGGAGTTCCGCTCGCTATCAGGACAATTGGGTCCGCCGATCGGTAATATCCTCTCATTTCAAAAATAGCACTAGCGGTCCGCTCAGCCGCAGCATGGAGGACACATCGTGAAGCATACTTTCATCGCAACTCTTTTGGCAGCGGCTATTGCGCTGCCGGCCTATGCGGCCGATTACACCATCATCGCTCCTGCAGCGCCCGGCGGCGGCTGGGACCAAACGGCCCGCTCGCTGCAGACGGTTCTGCAGCAGGAGGGTATTTCCAAGAGCGTTCAGGTTCAGAACGTACCGGGCGCCGGTGGCTCTATCGGCCTTGCTCAGTTCAGCAGCCAGAGTGCTGGCAATCCGAACGCTCTCATCGTCGGCGGCTATGTCATGGTTGGCGCGCTGCTGACCAACAAGTCGGCCGTCACGCTGAAGGACGTTACCCCGATCGCTCGCCTGACCGGCGAATATGAAGCGATCGTCGTTCCGGCCGCGTCCGACATCAAGACGCTTGCCGACCTCGTCGCCAAGCTGAAGGCCGATCCCGGCGCCGTTTCCTGGGGCGGCGGCTCTGCCGGCGGTACCGACCACATCGCCGTCGGCCTGATTGCCAAGGCTTCCGGTGTCGATCCGACGAAGATCAACTATGTCGCCTTCTCGGGCGGTGGCGAAGCGCTCGCCGCTATTCTCGGTGGCCAGGTCACGGCCGGCATTTCGAGCTACAGCGAGTTCGAATCGCAGATCAAAGCCGGCTCGCTGCGTCTGCTCGGCGTTTCCAGCGACACTCGTATCCCCGGTGTTGACGCGCCGACCTTCAAGGAGGCCGGTACCGACGTTTCCATCCAGAACTGGCGCATGGTCGCCGCCGCTCCGGGCCTGACGGATGAAGAAGTCGCCTCGATCGCTTCCGACTTCGACAAGCTGCATAAGTCTGCCGCTTGGCAGGAAACCCTTAAGACCAAGGGCTGGGCCGACACCTATCTTGCAGGTGACGAGTTCAAAGCACAGCTTGAAAAGGATGTCTCGGCGACCGAAGGCATTCTCAAAGAAATCGGTCTCGTTCAATGAGTGAAGCCGATAACATTTCGGCAACGAAGCGCCGCCCAGATTGGGCGGCGCTGGCCATTGCCGTTTTCCTCATCGCCGTCGCGGCCGTCGTGTTCTGGGATGCGACACATCTGAAGACGATCGCGCAATATGATCGTATCGGCCCATCCACGGTACCGAAAGCCATCGCCCTCGGCCTCTTCTGTCTTGGCATCTGGACTATCGTCGAGAGCTGGCGCGGCGAGTTCCCTGAACGTGAACATCAGGAAGTGGCGCCCGTCATCTGGGTCGTCGCAGGCCTAGCCGGGCAGATGCTGCTCCTGCGCACCGCCGGCTTCTCAATTGCGACCGGTGTGCTCTTTGCGCTGACCGCACGCGGCTTCGGCAAGCGTCAGATTTGGATCTCATTGCCCGTGGGCATCGTGCTGAGCTTCATCGTCTGGGCGATCTTCTCGCAGCTCCTGCAGCTCACGCTGCCGGCCGGCCCGCTCGAACATCTATTCTTCTGACAGCACTCGCCTCGCGCCAAGCGCTGTCAGTTTTTTGCTTTTTGCGCGGACGGTCCTAGTGCCCCAAAGGAGCCGCCGCTTGGGACAAAGACATGAGCACATTTGAATTCCTCTGGCAGGGCATTCTGGTTGCTGCGCAGCCGATCAACCTGCTCTACGCCCTCATCGGCGTGACCCTCGGCACGGCCGTCGGCGTGCTGCCGGGCATCGGGCCGGCTCTGACCGTGGCGCTTCTCCTGCCCGCCACCTACAAACTCGATCCGGGCGGGTCCCTCATCATGTTCGCCGGCATCTATTACGGCGGTATGTATGGCGGTTCGACCACCTCGATCCTCCTGAACACACCCGGCGAAAGCTCCTCGATCGTGACAGCGCTGGAGGGCAACAAGATGGCCCGCGCAGGCCGCGGCGGACCGGCGCTCGCCACAGCCGCCATCGGCTCGTTCGTCGCCGGCCTCATCGCGACACTCGGCCTTGCTTTCGTCGCCCCCTATATCGTCAAGCTCGCGCTCGTTTTCGGCCCGCGCGAATATTTTGCGCTGATGGTACTTGCCTTCGTCACCGTCTCCTCGGCTTTCGGAGATTCGGCGCTGCGCGGTCTTACCTCGCTCTTCATCGGCTTTGCGCTCGCCATGGTCGGTATCGACCAGCAGACGGGCCAGGCGCGTCTCTCCTTCGGCATTCCGGACCTGCTGGATGGTATCGAGGTGACGACGCTTGCTGTCGCGATGTTTGCGATCGGCGAGACGCTCTACATTGCCGCTCAGGGCAACCGCGGCGAGGACAAGGTGGAAGCGGTGCGTGGCTCGCTCTGGATGAACGCCCAGGACTGGGCTCGTTCCTGGAAGCCCTGGCTGCGCGGCACGATTATCGGCTTCCCGATCGGCGCCATGCCTGCCGGCGGCGCCGAAATCGGTACCTTCCTTTCCTATGCGACGGAAAAGCGCCTGTCGAAGAACCCGGAGGAATTCGGTCATGGGGCCATCGAAGGCGTTGCCGGCCCTGAGGCAGCCAATAATGCCTCCGCCGCGGGCACCTTGGTGCCGCTGCTGACCCTCGGCCTGCCGACATCGGCAACCGCAGCAATCATGCTCGCCGGCTTCCAGCAATACGGCCTGCAGCCGGGGCCGCTGCTTTTTGCAACCAACCCGCAGCTCGTCTGGGGTCTTATTGCCAGCCTGCTTATCGCCAATGCGATGCTGCTCGTATTGAATCTCCCGATGATCGGCCTCTGGGTTCGCCTGCTGACGGTTCCGAAGCCGTGGCTCTATGCCGGCATCCTGCTGTTTGCGACGCTCGGCACCATCGGGGCCAACCCGTCGGTCTTCGAACTCGGCATGCTGCTCGCGTTCGGCCTGCTCGGTTACATCATGCGGATCTTCGGCTATCCGATCGCGCCTGCCGTCGTCGGACTTATCCTCGGGCCGCTGGCGGAGCAGCAGCTCCGCCGTGCGCTGTCGATCAGCCAGGGCGATGTAACCACCCTCGTAATGTCGCCGATCGCTTGCGGCCTGCTCATCGTCGCAGCTGCCGCTTTCCTCATTCCGCTGATCTTGAGATTGCGTGGCCGCGGCCAGGTTCTCTCGCAGCTCGCGGCAAATGAAGATTAAAACAAAAAGACGACCCTGACCCCTAATTCAGGCTGGCCGTGGCGACGTGGCCGGCCATTTCTTTGCGGTTTGCTATTTCTCAATTGAGGGGTTTTTTAGTAGTTATCTGAATTAGAAGCGGAAATGTGGATTTCTCGCAGGAGATTTCTGGGCGGTTTTTGTTTGCCGACGAAAGAAATATGCGCTTCTTGCATAGCAGCGGTGATTTCCTGCGCGTTGTAGGTGCATTCGGGCCTCCCCACCTGTCACTAGTCAATTACAGAGCGAGAGGAAAAGAAGATGTCCGCTATCAGAAAGTCGATCCACAATGGTTTCCTGGCACGCGCTTTTGCAGCGCTCGGAGCCGCAAACGCAGTCAGTGCCGCTGTTGAAGGTGGTCGCAAGCCGCGCGCCCGTGACCTGCAGGAACTGGGTATCGATCCGGTGAACTTCGGCCGCGTCATCCGGTAAGACGCGTCAAATGCCTGGATTGAAATCCAAACCATGCATTCAATGAATAAGCTCGCAGCCGTTGGTCGCGGGCTTTGTCTTTTGGATATACGAGCCGCAGCGCCAGAACGCCACGGCTTTTGAGTGTCAGGCGTGCAGGCGCTCCCGCTCGGGAGCGTGCGTTTCCCTTTGTCGCTCCTGTCTGTTGTAGCGGATCGACGACCAGAGCGAGACACCGATCAGGGCCGCGCCGCCAAGGCCGGTGATCACTTCGGGAATATGCGTCAGAGTCTGCACATACATGATCACCGAGAGGATCAGGATGGCATAGAAGGCGCCATGTTCCAGGTAGCGGTACTCCGCAAGCGTTCCCTTCTCCACCAGCATGATCGTCATGGAACGCACATACATGGCGCCGATGCCGAGGCCGATGGCGATGACGAAGAGGTTTTGGGTCAGCGCAAAGGCCCCGATAACGCCATCGAAGGAGAAGCTGGCATCAAGCACTTCCAGGTAGATGAAAGCGCCGAGGCCGCCTCTTGCGGCCTCACTCATCGCGCGCTGCGATGCATCGAGAAGGCCGCCGATGACTTCCACCGCCAGGAAGGTCACGAGACCATAGATCGCACAATAGACGAAGGTGGTCGCGTCCTCGCCCTCCAGGAGATGGGAGAACAGCAGGATCAGCAGGAGTACAAAGGCGATCTCGATGCCTTTGATCGTGGCTGAACGCGCCATGACCCGCTCCAGCCAGCCGATCCAGTGCACTTCCTTCTCATGATTGAAGAAGTAAGTAAGACCGACCATCATCAGGAAAGTGCCGCCGAAAGCTGCGATCGGCAGATGCGCATCATTCATGATGCGGGCATATTCGGCTGGCTCACGTGCCGCGAGCACGAGCGCTTCCCACGGACCGATCTTTGCCGCGATGGCGACGATTGCCAGCGGGAAGACGATGCGCATGCCGAAGACGGCGATGACGATGCCCCAGGTCAGGAAGCGATGCTGCCAGACTGGGGTCATTTCCTTCAGCTTATTGGCATTGACGATCGCATTGTCGAAGGAGAGCGATATCTCCAGAACGGCCAGTACGGTGCAAATAAAGAACACCGTGGCCATGCCACCCAGCGTGCCGGTCGACTGCCAGCCGAGGAGAGCACCGAGCGCAAGGCCGAGGCCTGTGACGATGAAGGCCCAGCGGAAATAGCCGAGCGAGGACTTCTGAGACTGAGGCTGGTTCATGGCTGCACCTCGCGGGCGCAAACCTGTTCGGAGGATAGGGTGAAGACAGAAAGGCGCATACCGCAACGGGCATGCGCGATTGGCATGGTGAGCTTTTTCATTGATGAAAAATCCGCCGGCTAAATTGCAGGCGGTACCGACATCACGAGAGCGCCGTAAAAACTCTCGCCAGAGGGGCCCGGCACCAGGTTTCCCCCGCAGCCGATGTCTGGATGAGGCGACGGGTGCTTCACTAGGTAGTGAAGTTGCGACGCCAGTCAAGGCGCCTGATCAGGCAGGGTTACGGTTTTCTCTGGAACCATACAGGCGCCCACCCGTTAAACCTAGCCGAGCCGATGAAACATCTCAGATACTCTTAAAGGAGGGCGACGATGCAAAATTCGACCCATGTTCCCGACAGGCGCGCGGAAGCCTCTGATCGCATGAAGCGGGCGAAACCGAACCGCATGCAGAAGGCCCAGGTTCTGCCTCCGCACCATGTCGACCTGACGTTGACGCCGGATGCCATTCATGACGTTCATGTGCCCGCGCATGTGAGCGGTAGCGATCTTTCAAAGGGTGGCCCCGACATCAAGAGCGACAATGCTCATGTCGCAAAGCCCGTCCGCTGAAAACCAGTTCCGCAATCGAAAAGACAGGTGAGACACGAATGACGATCAATCTTGTGCCGCGCGATATCTTCATCCGGCATGAATATGAATGGCAGGCTGTGCGCGATGCGGCCGAACGCCGGATAGATATAGGCAAGCGCGAGATGCCATCCCCACCCGTGAGTGGACAAACCGCAAAGCCCGCCAACTCGCCTTCGGTAGCGCAAGGCTGCTGAGCAAGGGAAAGTTTGAACGAAACGCCCGGCCAGATGCCGGGCGTTTTCATTTCCGGCAAGTATCGCGGCCTTGGAAAAGCGCTGCGCAGTCTTGCTTCGCCAACCTTTCGGAAAGGATTGGGCGGCGATAATCCGGCCCGTTGAAGGGAATCGGATCGATGGCCAAAACAGCAACACGCGGCCGCCGCAAGGCGCCGACAAAAAGGAAGAGCGTCGCATCCTCCGGAGGCGCAATGCCTTGGATGATGCTCGGCATTGCCGCGGTGGGTGCGATCGCCGCATATGACAACTGGAAGACCATTCGGCCTATGCTTGGCAAAGCGCCCGCTACGATCGTCCGCGAAACGGCTGAAGCCAAGCCCCAGGCGCCCAAGGAAGCATCGAGGCAGGTCGCCGTCGCAGCCCCTGCGGCCAAACCTCGGCCGACGAACGATCCGGTGCCGCCCGCAGCGATCCCCTCGGCTCCGGTGCCGACGGCAAAGATCGTGCCGGCCTCCATTTCTCCTGCTTCCTCGTCCTCCTCGGAAAGTGCCAAAGCGGCGTTCGGCTATTGCGGGCAGGGTGAGCATATCAATTGCGTCGGTGATGCCGGCACCTTCTGGTACAAGGGCGAGAAGATCGTCATCGCCGATATGGTCAGCCCCGATGTGGACCGCGCGCGCTGCGAAGACGAACGGAAGATCGCCTTTGCTGCCAAGTCACGGTTGCTCGCGCTTCTCAATGCCGGTCCATTCAATATGAACGCTGCCGGCAAGTCGGATGAGCGAGGTGCACCGCGCGTTGTTTCGCGGGACGGGCGTTCCTTCGGCACGCGACTGATTGACGAGGGTCTGGCCAGGAAGCCGGGGGCTGCCGGCGGCTCCTGGTGCGCCTAAGGGCAGCCACCGACTATTTCTTATTTTTTTCCGGTGTTTTTTGTGCCGGCCCTTTGCCGTTGGTGCGGAAACTGCCTGTGAAGGCCGCATCTTTGCTTTCGGCCGTGCATTCAATGGCGGTCGGTTTGCCTGCATAGGGATTGCCGAAGGTGCAGGAGCCGGCGACTTTCACTTCACCCGTCATCTTGTTGCCGACGCCCGTGGTGACCAGACTGAGCGGCAGACGCGCATTGCCGTTAGATGCGGGCTTGATGCCTTTTCCATCACCCTGGAAGCCGAGCAGCTTACCGTCGGACGTGAAGATGAAGGTCACCGTCCCGTTGACCAGAGTGACGCTTGCCAGTTCACCCTTGCAGCCCTTCGTGGCGTCGAATTTGGCAACGACCAGCTTTTGGCACTTGCCTGGCAGCGTAATGACGCCAGGCGCGCCTGGAAAATTGTCATCGGCCTGCGCAGTTGCGGCAAAGGCGAGGGTGGAGAAGGCGGCGACGGCAAGTACGGATAATTTCATTTCGATTCCCATGTCCCGGCAAGGCGAATCAAGCCTCGGGCTCCATTATCGCGCATGGCATGGCTCTGTGTCCGAATTTGGTTTTGGCGCTGCACTGCGATCTGAATAGCGGTGATCACAGGGCCAGTTCCCAAAGAACTGGCAAAACTAAAATGGCCTTTCGATTTCTCGAAAGGCCTTGCTTTTCAGCGAATTAGGATGGTGGGCGTGACAAGGATCGAACTTGTGACCCCTACGATGTCAACGTAGTGCTCTCCCGCTGAGCTACACGCCCATCCGATGTCGGCGCATAGACCACAAAACCTCCGGAGCCGTCAATAGGCTTTTTTGAAGTTTTGTGACGATCCGCCAAGACGCCTTATGCGGCAAGCATCTTGTTGACCTCTTCAACGAGGTCACGCAGGTGGAAAGGCTTGGAAAGGACCTTCGCATCCTTCGGAGCCTTCGAATCAGGGTTCAGTGCAACGGCTGCAAAACCCGTGATGAACATGACCTTCAGGTCGGGATCGAGTTCGGTCGCACGTCGCGCGAGCTCGATGCCGTCCATTTCCGGCATGACGATATCGGTCAAGAGCAAGGAGAATGGTTCTTCGCGCAGGCGGTCATAAGCGCTCGCACCATTGTCGTAGGAAAGGACCTTGTAGCCAGCCTTTTCCAGCGCCTTCACGAGGAAGCGGCGCATGTCATTGTCGTCTTCGGCGAGAAGTATCTTCTGAGTCATTAATCCGGACCGCTGATCACTGATTGTTTTATGGGATACCAAGCCTCTACACTAGACTTCGCCCAGTAAACAACCGGTGAAATCGCCTGACCCAGACCGCCATCCCCTCTATGTAGTATGGACTTAAGGGCGGGCAACTGGCAACATGGCCCGCACAGCCACGTGATGACATGGTAAAGAGGGCAGAAAGTGCCGGAAATGCGCGAATACGAGCTTTTTGAAGTGCATGAGCCCGTGTCGCAGACCATTCCCTTCGTCTACAACTCTCCTCATAGCGGCCGCATTTATCCACCGGAATTCATTGCCCAGTCGCGGCTCGAAGGTATATCGATACGCCGTTCTGAAGACCACTATGTCGATGAACTCTTTGGTGCGGCCGTTGATCTCGGTGCCCCCCTGCTGCTTGCGAATTTCCCGCGTGCCTATCTCGATGTCAATCGTGAGCCCTACGAGCTCGATCCGCGCATGTTCGATGGGTTGCTGCCGCCCTATGCGAATATCAATTCGCTAAGGGTTGCAGGGGGGCTTGGCACCATTCCGCGTATCGTGGCCGAGAACATGGAAATCTATGCGCGCCGCCTGCCCGTTCAGGAAGGGCTGGAACGTGTCGAAAGCGTCTATAAGCCTTATCACTTCGCGCTGCGGCGCCTGATCGCGCGCACGCACGTACAGTTTGGTTTCGGCGTGCTGATCGACTGTCATTCGATGCCGGGCAATGTGCGCGTTGCCGGCACCAACGCGCGGCCGGACTTCATCATCGGCGACCGCTACGGCACCAGCGCTTCGTCCGAGCTGTCGCGCGCGGCAATCGGCATCCTCGAGGAATTGGGTTTTGCGGCGATCCGCAACAAACCCTATGCCGGCGGCTTCATCACCGAACATTATGGTCGCCCGTCGCGCGGGTTGCATGCGCTGCAGATTGAGGTGAACCGCTCGATCTATGTCGATGAGGTAACGCTTGAGAAACGGCCCGACTTTGGCATCGTTGCGACTGCCATCACGTCTTTCATGCGGCAGATGGCTGATTATGTCGAGAAATTCGCTGGCGATCGGGCGCTCGCTGCCGAATAATTTCTACATGAGGTCAAAAAAAACCGCGCCTTGTCAGCGCGGCTAAGTCTAGGGAGGAAACACCCAAGGAGGGTATTTACAGTCAGAAGACTGTAGCCAAGACCCTACTGCTGCATTGCACAATTGTCAAGCATTATATTGCGCTGCAAAATCTTTAGGCAGCTGATCCGAAATTGCCTGTCACATTTGCATTCCACCGCTTTTTCGCTATGAAAAGCGCCGTTTCTCGCCAGCTATACGGATTTCCCCATGCTTCCTGACCGTTCGTTCTTCAACCGTCTTGCCGAAGCTGCCAAGGCAGAAACCCTGCCGCGTTTCCGCTCGGGCATCAATGTCACCAACAAGCTGTCGTCTGGCTTCGATCCGGTCACGGAAGGCGATAGGGCGGCGGAGACGGCCATTCGTGCGCTGATCGAGCAGCATTTTCCGGAACATGGCATCCTGGGCGAAGAGCATGGCAATGTCGGCCTCGACCGCGAGCATGTATGGGTGATTGACCCGATCGACGGCACGCGCGCCTTCATCTCCGGCGTTCCAGTCTGGGGGACGCTGATCGGTCTGCAGAAGAATGGTCGAGCGGTTGCCGGCATGATCGAGCAGCCGTTCACTGGCGAGCGCTATTTTGGCGACGAGAACGGGTCGACCTATAGCGGGCCGGAAGGCGAGCGCCGGTTGCAGGTACGCGATTGCGGCGCGCTTTCCAACGCGATCCTCTTTACCACCTCGCCACATCTCTTTGTTGGCGAGGAGATGGAGAAGTATCGCGAAATCGAGAGCAAGGTCCGTCTCTTCCGCTATGGCTGCGATTGTTATGCCTATGCGCTGCTAGCCGCCGGCCATGTCGATCTCGTTGTCGAGAATAGCCTCAAGCCTTATGACGTTGGTGGCATCATTCCGGTCATCGAGGGCGCCGGCGGCATCATCACGACCTGGAACGGCGGGCGGCCTGAAAATGGTGGTTCCATTATCGCTGCCGGCAGCAGGGCGGTGTATGAAGAGGCAATTGCCATCCTGCAGCGCTGAGCCTGTCACACAACGCAGGGTTTTGAGACAATAAAGGCTCAGACGCCGATCGCCGTCACGTCTTCATTCGCCTCGGCGTCGCTGCCGGGAATGAAGGCGTGGAAAGCGGCGAGCGCGGCGGCGCGGTAGATATCCCTTTCCTGGAATATCTCGTGGCGGGCGCCGTTGATCGGCACGAGCTGGCCCGCACGGAAGTAGCGAGAAAGCCGTTCCTGCACCGTGTAAGGCACCAGCCCGTCGCGTGTCGGCGCGATGACGACCGAGGGTATGGTGATCGAGAAGAGATGATAGGGCTGGGTCACCCGGTCGATCGCTTTCATGCATTCGTGCATCCAGCGGGCAGTTGGCGCTCCTAGAGCGAGCTCCGGATGGGCCCTGGCGATCGCCATATTTCGCTCGAAACGCGTTTCATCCGATGTCAGAAGATTACCAGGGAACTGCAGCTCTTTCATCTTGCCGAGCGGCATGCTTCCAAGGCCGACAGCGCAGAGGGTGGTCGATACCGTGCGGATAATACCCTCGGAAGCTACTTGGCCGGTAAGGCCAAGGAAAGGTGCCGATAGCACCATGCGCTCGATACGCGTCGACAGATAGGGTGCAGCGGAAAGCGCGATCAGCGCGCCAGTCGAATGGGCGAGCATATAGAAGGGCAGGCGGGTATCCGGCAGCACGATCTTTTCGAGGAAGGTATAGAGATCGCGCTCGTAATCGGAAAAGCGGCGGATGTGGCCGTGATTGCGCTTCTTGATCAGCCGCTGCGAACCACCTTGGCCGCGTAGGTCATAGGTGGCAACCCAAAGGCCTTTGGCGGTGAGATCGCGGATGGTCTCGAAATACTTCTCGATATATTCGCTGCGTCCGTGCAAGAGCACGACCGTTCCGTGGGCAACTGAGGTTTGCGACCGGAAGACGGCATAACGCAACCTGTGACCGTCGTGGGTCTCGAAAAAACCTTCGGTACGGTTCTCCGGCGCCGGATTATCTTGGGTCGAGTAGAGAACCTGTTCCATGGGTGGCGTATTTCTTCACGTGAGAGATATACTAGGGGATATCGCAGGAAGCGGGAAAATCAATGGCGAAATTGCCGCCAATATAAGCAGATCATAATACATTCGAAATTTCCTATAGGGCAAGCTTCGCGAAAGCGGAGACACGCTAGGGTTTGTGCGAACGAAAGACTTGTTCCGGCATGAGGCCGGTTATTCGCACGTTCATGACTGAAGATTGGGGCGCCGGGAGGCTGGCCATGAATTCGGTTTCTTTCGTCGGGACTGTCAATTCTGGCGTCCACCAATTAACCGGGCCGGAGCGGCCGGAGTCCGTTCTCGATTATCTGCAATCGGATTATCTTGATATCGATCCGCCGGATGTGCATCTGGCGATGCTGAAACTCTTCAGCGACGACCCAAAGTCACAGTCAGCGTTCGCGCGCGAGTATTCCGCCGTCATGGCGATACCGCAAAATACCGGTATTTCGCCGGAAAACGGCCAGTTCCTTGCGCTCGAGCAGATGATCGTTGATAACCGCGATGCCTTCCCGGCGGAGGGCTTCACGATCACCACCAAGCTGCCGGGCGGCGGTTCCATCGTTGCCGAAGTGCCGCCCTCCAACAGTGGCGGCAAGGACAAGGGCAGCCATTTTTTCATATTTTCAAGCGGTGATTCAGCGGCACTGTCGCGCATCGTCAGTGCTCTCATGCTCAGCCATCAGGATGTTGCCGGAGCAGACAGGCTGGATGCGACGCAGGACCAGCTTGCGGGGCTTTATGCCTGAAGAAAAGAGGCCGGCGGAGCTGAGAGGCTCGCGCCGGCCGAATTGAGGCTGAAGAAGAAGGGACGATACACTCCAGCCTTCGGGCCAATGTCACCCGATGCGTCTATCTGTAGCGAGCGGCGTCTGAACCTTCGCCGAACCTGCCGTTCATGCGGGGTTCACGCAAGAATTCCAACGATTTCAAGAGGGGCTTGAAGTCCCGGAAAGCCATCCCCATCTGAACTTTGCGGACGCCAGAAGGGTCCGCGCAACCGTCCTGAAGCTGCCAAGAATGGGGTTTTCAGGCATCTTATCGCAACACGTCGCTTCCCTAGGAGGACATTATGCGTCACGTAGACTTCTCTCCCCTTTATCGTTCCACCGTCGGCTTCGACCGTCTCTTTACGATGCTCGACAGCCTTTCCCAGCCGGACCAGGTTCCGACCTATCCGCCCTACAATATCGAGCGGACCGGTGAGAATACCTATCGCATCACCATGGCCGTTGCCGGCTTCGATGAGACCGAACTCGCGATCGAATCGCATGCTCACGCGCTCACCGTGAAGGGTGAAAAGCGCGAGGAAAATGCCGATGCCAGCGAGTACCTGTATCGCGGCATCGCCAAGCGCGCCTTCGAGCGCCGCTTCCAGCTTGCCGACCATGTCGAAGTAACCGCCGCTTCGCTGAAGAACGGCCTCCTTCACATCGACCTCCTGCGCAGCATCCCGGAGGCTCTGAAGCCCCGCAAGATCGCTATTGCCGCTGAGCCCGTTGAAGCTCCGAAGGCGATTGAGGCACAGGTCGTCAACAACTAATCCGCTTTCCTACGGATCAAATAGAACGGCGCCCGAAATGGCGCCGTTTTTGTTTGAGGTCGTTTTACTCGATCATGCCGGGCTTGCGGCTTCTTCGAGTTCTTTTTCCGTAGCGCGGCGGGCTGCGGCCGCGGCATATTTCTGGGCAATGACGGCGCAGACCATCAGCTGGATCTGGTGAAACAGCATCAGCGGCAGCACGATCGCGCCGATCGACTGGCCGGCAAAGATGACGTTTGCCATCGGGACGCCGCTTGCCAGGCTCTTTTTCGAGCCGCAGAAGGTGATGGTGATCTCGTCGGCCTTGTTGAAACCAAGCCAGCGGCTGCCATACATGGTGAGCACGAGAACGAGGGCCAGCAACAGCATGTCGGCAATGATGACCGCGGCGATATCGCCGATCGAGAAGGTGTGCCACAGTCCTTCGACGACAGCCGTCGAGAAAGCCAGGTAGACGACCATAAGGATTGAGCCGCGGTCGACTGGCATCAGGATTTTCTTTTTGGAGCGGATCCAGTCGCCGATCCAGGGCTGGAGGATCTGGCCGACGATGAAAGGCGCGAGAAGCTGGAGCAGAATCTGCTGAAGCGCATCGAAAGAAAAGCCGCCATGGCCGCCGACCGAGAAGAGCAGGCCGACGAGCAGCGGCGTCAGGAACATGCCGAAGATGTTGGAGGCCGAGGCTGAGCAGATTGCTGCCGGTACATTGCCGCCGGCCATTGACGTGAAGGCAATTGAAGACTGCACCGTCGATGGTAACACGCAGAGGAAGAGAATGCCGAGATAAAGCGGCTGCGGCAGGATCGAATCCGGAATGAGGCCCATGGCGAGGCCAAGGATCGGGAAGACGCCAAAGGTCGCCAGCAGGATCACCAGGTGCAGGCGCCAGTGCAGCAGGCCGGCGATGACGACATCACGCGAGAGGCGCGCGCCATGCAGGAAGAAGAGCAGTGCGATAGCGATATCGGTCGCTACGCCGAACCAGCTGGCAAAAGTGCCGCTTGCCGGGAAAATCGAGGCGAGGATGACGGTACAGACGAGCAGGATCGTGAATGTGTCAGGCAAAAAGCGGCGCATGGCAGTCTCGCTGGAATAAATGAATCATTGTTCTGTCGCTCATTATGATCCAGGATGCAAGGAATAACAGTTATCGTAAATCTGGATCACGACCATGCTGGATCTATCGCAGCTACGCAGTTTCGTAACCGTCGAGCAGATGGGAAGTTTCACGCTCGCCGCCGAGAGGCTGGGTCTCGGGCAGTCGACGGTCAGCCAGCACATCCAGAGGCTGGAAACTTCGCTCGGGCGCCGGCTGCTTGAGCGGGACACGCACAAGGTGGTGCTGACCGGAGATGGTGAGTCCCTGCTGTCGCATGCGCGCGCCATGTTGTCGATCGAGGGGCAGGTGCAGTCGCTGTTCAAAGGCGGCAGCTTGCGAGGACGGCTGCGGCTCGGTGTTTCCGAGGACTTTGTAACGAGCCAGTTGCCGGCGGTGTTGGAGGATTTCGTCCGTTCGCATCCTTCGGTCGATCTGGAACTGACGGTCGCTCTTTCTGGCGTGCTCTACGAAATGCAGGATGCGGGAGCGATCGACCTCGTGCTTGCCAAACGCAGGCTCGGCGATGAACACGGAAGGCTCGTCTATCGTGAGCCGCTGGTCTGGCTGGCACGTGACCCGGAGCACGTGCTTGCCTCCGATCTATTGCCGTTGATCGCCTTTCCGCCGCCGAGCGTTACGCGCGCCATCGCGCTGGAGGCGCTTGGTCGCCACGGTGTTGCCTGGCGCATAGTCTGCACCTGCGGCAGTTTGAGCGGGCTGACTGCTGCTGCCCGCGCCGGCATGGGGGTGCTGGTGCAGCCACGCAGCATGGCGCCATCGGGTCTGAAGGAAATCGCGCCGGGCCGATTGCCGGGGCTCGAGGATGTCGAATTCGTGCTGGTGCCGCGCAAGGGAGCCGACCAGGCGCTGGTGGCGGCCCTTTCGGAGGATATTTTGAAGAAGGTCAGGGGGCTGCGCTCGACCTGAGTGCAAAAATCCCGCCGTTCCGGCGGGATTTCGTTCGAAGAAACAGGCTTTGTTCCAAAAGAGACTGGAACGCACGTTCTCGTGCGCAGGCGTCCGGCGCTTTCGAAAATCAGACCGCCAGGCACTTCAGGAAGCCGTCAACATCGGCTTCCGTTGTGGCGAAGCTGCTGACCAGACGAATGAGCGTTTCGCCTTCCGAAACCAGATCCGGCATGCCGGCCGGGATTGGCCACTCGTAGAACTTCGCGCCCCTGTCCTCTGCTGTTTTCGCCGCGAACTTCGGAATGACAGCGAAGACTTCGTTCGAGGCTGTCGGCCAGGCGAGGCGGGCGGAATTGCTGGCACCGATACCGGCGCGCAGGCGGTCTGCCATACTGTTGGAATGGCGGGCGAGATCGAGCCAGAGGCCATTCTCGAAATAGGCCTCGAATTGGGCCGCGATAAAACGCGATTTGGAGAAGTGCTGGGCGGCACGCTTGCGGATGAAATGCATTTCCTCTGCCTGATCCGGACTGAAGAAGACGATCGCTTCTGCGCACCAGCAGCCATTCTTCGTACCGCCGAAGGAAAGGATGTCGACGCCGCGCTTCCAGGTCATTTCGGCAGGTGTTGCTTTCAGCGCGACGAGCGCATTGGCAAAGCGCGCACCATCCATGTGCAGGGGCAGCCCTCGTTTCTTCGCGATCGTGGAAATCTCGCCGATTTCCGGCAGGGAATAAACGGTACCGATTTCGGTCGATTGCGTGATGGTCACAGCGCTGGCGCGGCCATGGCGGAGGGCATCCTCAGGGAAGTGCGCGATCTTTGCGGAAAGCTTGGACGGATCGATCTTGCCGGCTTCACCGTCGACGGCCACGAGACGGGCCGAGCCGGAGAAGAATTCCGGTGCGCCGCATTCATCCTCGATCACATGGGCTTCCGAATGGCAGAAGGTGATCCCGCCGGGGCGCTGGACGCTCGCCAGCGCCAGGGAGTTAGCAGCGGTGCCGGTCGCAACAAAGAAGACCGAAACCTCGCACTCGAAGATTTCGGAAAAGCGGGTTTCCACTCGTCTGTCGAGATCACTGTTGCCGTAAGCGGCGGCAAAACCGTCGGATTCGGCGAGCAGACGTTCGGCAATGGATTTATGGGCGCCAGCCCAGTTATCGGAAGCAAAAATCATAGAGGAAACCATTGAAAATGATGGGGCGGGAGGTTCGGGAACGGACATTACGCCAAAGCTTCACAGGATCAAGGGAGGAAACCTAGATGCATCACAAAAATTGAACTGCGCAATCAATAAAACAAAATTATAAGGTGCAGGGTAATTTTATGTCGCCATTTTGGTCGATCTGGCAATCTTCAGTCGCAAATTGACATTTTTTTAAGAGGGCGCTCTTGCGGACTGAGATTGTTTCTGTCATTGAACTGATGAACTAGGACAGGGTTGCTGTCCTATTTTGGCCTTCTCGGCCGAAGAGGCGCCGAAAGCCCTAGCGCAGAGCGGCTTTCACGCTATAGTTCCTTCGAGTGCCGAGCCTTCACATGGCGGCGCGCGAAGGCGAATGGCAGGCGCGGAACGCGACGGTTTGCTTTCCTTGAAAAGCAGGCGTCAGCGACCGGATCTTCACAATGCAACAGCGCTGTCATGCGCCGCACCTATCTTTAAGGGTGCGGGGTGCGACCCAAAAGCCGCCCGCAGGCCCTGCGGGCTTCGACAGGAGGAAGACGATGACGAAGATGACGCCATCCACGGGTATTGACCAGTTCGCAGCAGCAAACGTGCGTGCAACGGCCAATACGCGTAAATTTGCCTCCGGCATGCCGAAAAAACAGGGGCTTTACGATCCGCGCAATGAACATGACGCCTGCGGCGTCGGTTTCGTCGCACATATGAAGGGTCAGAAGTCGCATCAGATCGTCAAGGACGGTCTCTTCATTCTCGAAAACCTGACGCATCGCGGTGCCGTCGGCGCCGATCCGCTGATGGGTGACGGTGCGGGCATTCTCGTGCAGATTCCCGACAGCTTCTTCCGAGAGGAAATGGCCAAGCAGGGCATTACCCTGCCGAAGGCTGGTGAATACGGTGTCGGCCATATCTTCATGCCGCGCGATGAAAAGCAGATCGAGCACTTCAAGAAGGTGATCAAGGACGTCATCACTGAAGAAGGCCAGGTTTTCCTCGGCTTCCGCGATGTGCCGGTCGATAATTCATCTCTGTCAAAGGCGCCGGCAATTGCCGCGACCGAGCCGCATCATGTGCAGATCTTCATCGGAGCCGGCAAAGATGCTGCGACGAATGACGAATTCGAGCGCCGGCTTTTCACAGTCCGCAAGGTGATCTCCAACCGCATCTATGATGAGTTCGACGGCGAGGAGAGCAACTTCTATCCGGTGTCGCTGTCCAGCACGACGGTCGTCTACAAGGGCATGTTCCTGGCTTATCAGGTCGGCGCCTATTATAAGGATTTGTCGGACCCGCGCTTCGAAAGCGCGGTCGCTCTCGTGCACCAGCGTTTCTCTACCAATACCTTCCCGTCCTGGAAGCTCGCGCACCCGTATCGCATGGTCGCCCATAACGGCGAAATCAACACGTTGCGGGGCAACGTCAACTGGATGGCGGCGCGTCAGGCTTCGGTTTCGTCTCCGCTCTTCGGCGAGGATATCTCCAAGCTCTGGCCGATTTCCTATGAAGGTCAGTCGGACACGGCCTGCTTCGACAACGCGCTCGAATTCCTTCTGCGCGGCGGCTATTCGCTCTCACATGCCGTTATGATGCTGATCCCCGAGGCATGGGCTGGCAACCAGTCCATGTCGCCGGAGCGCAAGGCATTCTACGAATATCATGCCGCTCTGATGGAGCCGTGGGACGGACCGGCTGCGGTCGCCTTCACCGACGGCAAGCAGATCGGTGCGACGCTCGACCGCAACGGCCTGCGTCCGGCCCGTTACCTTGTCACCAATGACGACCGCGTCATCCTTGCGTCGGAAGCCGGTACGCTGCCGGTCGCGGAAGAAAACATCATTCAGAAGTGGCGCCTGCAGCCGGGTAAGATGCTGCTGATCGACATGGAAGAAGGCCGCATCATCTCTGACGATGAAGTGAAGGCGCAGCTTGCCAACGCCCATCCCTATCGCAGCTGGCTGAACCGCACGCAGCTCATCCTCGAAGAGCTGAAGCCGGTCGAGCCGCGCGCGCTTCGCCGCGACGTTTCGCTGCTCGATCGCCAGCAGGCCTTCGGCTACACAACCGAAGACACCAAGATCCTGATGTCGCCGATGGCGACGACGGGCCAGGAAGCGATCGGCTCGATGGGCACCGATACGCCGATTTCGGCCATGTCCGAGAAGTCGAAGCTGCTTTATACCTATTTCAAGCAGAACTTCGCGCAGGTGACGAACCCGCCGATCGATCCGATCCGAGAAGAGCTCGTCATGAGCCTCGTCTCGTTCATCGGCCCGCGTCCCAATATCCTCGACCATGAAGGCATGGCGAACGCCAAGCGGCTCGAAGTGCGTCAGCCGATCCTGACCAATGGCGATCTCGAAAAGATCCGCTCGATCGGCCATACGGAAGACCGCTTCGACACCAAGACGCTCGACTTCACCTATGATGTGGAGCGTGGCGCCGAAGGCATGCCAGAAATGCTCGACCGTCTCTGCGAGCGCGCGGAAGCCGCGGTCAAGGGCGGCTATAACATCATCGTGCTGTCCGATCGCCAAATCGGGCCTGACCGCATCGCGATTCCTGCGCTGCTTGCAACCGCTGCCGTGCACCATCACCTGATCCGCAAGGGGCTACGCACCTCGGTCGGTCTCGTCGTCGAAACCGGCGAGCCGCGCGAAGTTCATCACTTCTGCCTGCTGGCTGGTTACGGCGCCGAAGCGATCAACCCCTATCTCGCCTTCGACACGTTGCTCGACATGCATGCCAAGGGCGAATTCCCGAAGGAGGTCGACGCCAACGAAGTCGTCTATCGCTATATCAAGGCTGTCGGTAAGGGCATTCTGAAGGTCATGTCCAAGATGGGCATTTCGACCTATCAGTCCTATTGCGGCGCGCAGATTTTCGATGCGATCGGCCTGCAGTCGGAATTCGTCGACAAGTATTTCTTCGGCACGGCGACGACCATCGAAGGTGTCGGTCTGGAAGAGATCGCCCGCGAGACGGTCGCTCGTCATAAATCAGCCTTCGGCCGCGACCCGATCCTCGCCAGCACGCTCGATATCGGCGGCGAATATGCCTACCGTATGCGTGGCGAAAGCCATGCCTGGACACCGGATGCCGTGGCTGCCCTGCAGCACGCGGTACGCGGCAATGCCGAGGATCGCTACCGCGAATTCGCAGATATGGTGAACACGTCGGCACTGCGCATGAACACGATCCGCGGCCTCTTCAAGATCAAGAGTGCTGACGCTCTCGGCCGCAAGCCTGTGCCGCTCGATAGCGTCGAGCCGGCGATCGATATCGTCAAGCGTTTCTCCACAGGCGCCATGTCCTTCGGTTCGATCAGCCGCGAGGCGCATACGACGCTGGCAATCGCCATGAACCGGATCGGCGGCAAGTCGAACACTGGCGAAGGCGGCGAGGAGAGCGACCGCTACATGCCGCTTCAGGATGGTTCGTCGAACCCTGAGCGTTCTGCCATCAAGCAGATCGCATCCGGCCGCTTCGGTGTGACGACGGAATATCTCGTCAATGCTGACGTGCTCCAGATCAAGGTCGCGCAGGGCGCCAAGCCCGGTGAAGGCGGTCAGCTGCCGGGCCATAAGGTCGATGCCGTTGTCGCCAAGACCCGTCACTCGACGCCGGGCGTCGGCCTGATTTCGCCGCCGCCGCACCATGACATCTATTCGATCGAAGATCTGGCGCAGCTGATCTACGACCTGAAGAACGTCAACCCGACCTCTGATGTTTCGGTCAAGCTCGTCTCGGAAGTCGGCGTCGGCACGGTTGCCGCCGGTGTTGCCAAGGCGCGCGCCGACCACATCACGGTTGCCGGTTTTGACGGCGGTACCGGCGCTTCGCCGCTCACCTCGTTGAAGCATGCGGGAAGTCCTTGGGAAATCGGCCTTGCCGAAACCCAGCAGACGCTGGTGTTGAACGGTCTGCGCTCGCGTGTCGCATTGCAGGTCGACGGTGGTCTGAAGACCGGCCGCGACGTCGTCATCGGCGCGCTGCTCGGTGCAGACGAGTTCGGCTTCGCAACGGCTCCGCTGATTGCTGCCGGCTGCGTGATGATGCGCAAGTGCCACCTCAATACCTGTCCGGTCGGTGTTGCGACGCAGGATCCGGTGCTGCGCAAGCGTTTCAAGGGCACGCCCGAGCACGTCATCAATTACTTCTTCTTCGTCGCCAACGAAGTGCGCGAGATTCTCGCCTCCCTCGGCTTCACCAGGCTCGATGACATCATTGGTGCTTCGGAACTGCTGGAGAAGGATGAGATGCTGGCGCACTGGAAAGCCAAGGGGCTCGACTTCGCAAAGATCTTCCACAAGGTCGATGCACCGAAGGAAGAGACCTACTGGACGACGCGCCAGAAGCACCCGATCGACGACATTCTCGACCGCAAGATGATTGCAGCTGCCGAACCGGCCCTGGCGTCGAAGACGCCCGTTGCCTTCGAGGTTGATATCAAGAACGTCGACCGCTCCGCCGGTGCCATGCTGTCCGGCGAAGTGGCCAAGCGCTACAACCATCGCGGCCTGAAGGAAGACACGATCAACGTCACCCTGAAAGGTACGGCCGGCCAGAGCTTCGGCGCGTTCCTGGCCCGTGGCGTCACCTTCAACCTGATTGGCGACGGCAACGACTATGTCGGCAAGGGTCTTTCCGGCGGCAAGATCATTATCCGTCCGCCGGAGAACTCGAAGATCGTTGCTGAGAACTCGATCATCGTCGGCAATACGGTGCTCTACGGTGCGACCGAAGGCGAGTGCTATTTCCGCGGTGTTGCGGGCGAGCGCTTCGCGGTTCGCAACTCCGGCGCCATCGCCGTTGTCGAAGGCGTGGGCGACCATGGCTGCGAATATATGACGGGCGGCGTGGTTGTTGTGCTTGGCGGAACGGGTCGCAACTTTGCGGCCGGTATGTCCGGCGGCGTGGCCTATGTTCTCGACGAGGCTGGTGATTTCGCCAGCCGCTGCAACATGGCCATGGTCGAGCTCGAGCCGGTGCCGGAAGAAGACGACATGCTGGAGAAGCTGCATCATCACGGCGGCGACCTCATGCACAAGGGACGCGTCGACGTCTCCGGTGACATGACGCGCCACGACGAGGAGCGCCTCTACCAGCTGATCTCCAACCACTTGCACTACACGGGCTCTACCCGTGCCAAGGAGATCCTTGAGCACTGGGCCGATTATCGCCCGAAATTCCGCAAGGTCATGCCGGTCGAATATCGCCGTGCGCTTGAGGAAATGGAGCGCAGCCGGATGGGCATCGCTGCCGAGTAATTGCACCGAACAATCCGCCACGCCTCAACAGCGCGTGGCGGATGACTGAAATATCTCAATGACTCAGCGACGATCAGCAGCAAGCTTGGAGCTTGCGCCAGCGCGCGGATGGAAATCAGGGATATGTTCGAATGACGGTCAAAACAAACAACCTGCCTCCACGATCGAGGCTGAGCAGACAACTGGCCGCGGGCGAGGCGGTCATGAGGGTAAGGGACGAAAATATGGGTAAGGTAACAGGTTTCCTGGAAATCGATCGGCAGGTGGCGAAGTATCAGCCGGCGTCGGATCGCATCCGGCATTTCCGCGAATTCACAATCCCGATGTCGGACCCGGAAGTGCAGAAGCAGGCGGCTCGCTGCATGGACTGTGGCATCCCCTATTGCCATGGGCCGACCGGCTGCCCGGTGCATAACCAGATTCCCGACTGGAACGACCTCGTCTACAACAACAACTGGGAAGCGGCGATTCAGAACCTGCATTCGACCAACAACTTCCCGGAATTCACCGGCCGCGTCTGCCCGGCTCCCTGTGAGGAGGCCTGCACGCTGAACCTCGAAGATGCACCGGTCGCCATCAAGACGGTCGAGCAGGCGATTGCCGATAAAGCTTACGAGCTGGGCTTCATCCGCCCGCAGCCGGCGACGATCCATACCGGCAAGAAGGTTGCGATCATCGGCTCTGGTCCCGCTGGCATGGCGGCCGCTCAGCAGCTCGGCCGCGCTGGCCACGATGTGCATGTCTACGAGCGCGAAACGAAGCCGGGTGGTCTGCTGCGCTATGGCATTCCGGACTTCAAGATGGAGAAGAACTTCATCGACCGTCGCGTCGAGCAGATGAAGGGTGAAGGCGTGACCTTCCATTGCGGCGTCAATGTCGGCGTCGACGTCAAGGTCGAGCAGCTTCTGGCCGACTATGATGCGGTGCTTTACTGCGGTGGTTCGGAGACGCCGCGCGAAGCCGGTATCCCGGGCACCGGTCTCGCCGGTGTTCATGACGCGATGCCCTACCTCGTGCAGCAGAACAAGCGTGTCGGCCGAGAGAATATCGACAGCACCGGCTGGCCGTCGGATCCGATCCTTGCGGGCGCCAAGCACATCGTGGTCGTCGGTGGCGGTGATACGGCGTCGGACTGCGTCGGCACGGCCTTCCGCCAGGGCGCCGTCAAGGTGACGCAGCTCGACATTCGTCCGCAGCCGCCGGAAAAGGAAGACAAGCTCGCCGTCTGGCCGTTCTGGGCAACGAAGATGCGTACCTCCTCCTCTCAGGCCGAAGGCGCGGTTCGCGAATTCCAGGTTGCGACGCTCGAATTCATCGGCGAAGACGGCGTGCTCACCGGTGTGAAGTGTTGCGAAGTCGATGAACGCCGTCGCCCAGTTCCGGGAACGGAATTCGTCATCAAGGCCGATCTTGCCTTCATCGCCATCGGTTTCAGCGGCCCGTTCAACGACAGCGTGCTGAAGGAACTTGAGGGCAAGCTGACGCTCAATGTCGACAAGCGCGGCTCGACCAACGTTGTCGCCAACGATCGCGATTACAAGACCTCGGTCGACAAGCTCTGGACGGCAGGCGACGTACGCCGCGGCCAGTCTCTGGTCGTCTGGGCAATTCGCGAAGGCCGTCAGGCTGCTCGCGCCATCGACGAGGCGCTGATGGGCTCGACGGTTCTACCGCGCTGATCTACTTGAATAATTAACCAGACGTTGAACTCCGCCGTATTCCGGCGGAGTTTTTCGTGGTGCGACCGCTTGACGCGTCTGTGCTTGAGGCAAGCCTCATGCAATTCCCGAACGGCAGCCTCCTTGTGTATGCAGGCCCAACCGGCCTGTGGCGATTGGCCGGACATGCCCCGCCGTTCAGTCGTAAGGCGTTTCACCGTTGGCCGCGGCGCAAGGGACATGGCCGCTGCGGACTATCGCAAAGGACAAACTATGGTTTCCGCAATCGACAGTACGCGGCTGATATCAGCCCAATATGCCCTGAAGAACCTTCGCGGCTCTGATGACGACAGCAGTCAGAGTGCCGGCGATTCCTCCAGCGCTGCCAGTATTCTCAGCAGCTACGGTCTGGATCCGGACACGTCGTCACTGCTTTCCAACAATGCGCTTGCAAGCCTGCTCGATACGCTTTCGGCGCAGAACGACCAGACCGACGAGGCGACCGACACATCGGGCGACAATCCTGATGTGACGAGTTCTTCCTTCATGGCCATGCTGAAGAAGCAGCTTGAAGAGGCGGCCCAGCAGGAAGGGACGAATGGCACGGCGCATGACATGCTGGCCGCTCTCGAGAACGGCACGCTGACGATCTCCGATCCGACGCAAGGTGTTTCCATCACCGCCTGGGATGTCGACAACCCTGGTGAAGCCGATACCGACAGCAAGCCGGGCACCGATATCGAGGCCAGCGGCTGGAGCGATTTCCTCAACGCCCATCTGAAGCGCGGCGATGATGCGTCGTTCATCAAGCAGGGCGATCGTTATGTGGATCAGGTCGATAACAGCAATGCCTATTTCGGCCAGATCGGCGCCGACTTCTATTACCTGACCTGGCCACAGACGACAGCTAAGTAGGCCTGAAACCAGGCAGGACCACACGACAACATCGGCCCGAAAAAACCGGAATCGGTTTTTGCGAAGCGTGGTGCGTAGATGGAAGGAGGGGAGAGCGCCCTCTATGCGTCCGGTTGGATGCGCGGCGCTCTAGCCGGCCTTTCTCATTTCACGGAAACATCAGCTGTCGTCTTGAGCATCGGCATACGGTAGTCGTCGATGCGGCCCGCCGGTGCCGGTGCCATCTCCCCTCGTTCCACCAACAGATCACGTGGTGATTTCGTCAGTGTGGCGGGCGAGGTTGTATTCGCCCCAAGCAATTCCGCTCCGCCATCGAGATTGGGATCGGAGAGGCTGATCGGCTGCGTATGCTCCACCGGATTGGCGGGCAGCGTCAGTGCCGGCAGGTTGCCGGAGTCGAGGCGCACGAGATCGGGGCTTGCCTGAGTGCCGAGAATGCGGCGCGCCGGCTTTTCGACATAGAAGGCGAGTTTGCGGCGGCCGGCCTGCGTCAGATTGATGCCGTCAGTCGTGCGCAGGCGCACCTGCTGGCCGTTTATATCAGAGCCCGTGACGATGAACTTACCGTTCTCATCCACAAAGCCGTCCCAGATATCGACGAATTCGCCGCCAATGCTCTCCGTCTGGTTGCGATAGAGCTGGTTCATCTGCACGGCATCCGCCGTCATCGAATCGGGCTCGAAGGCGGGAAGCCCAACCCAAAGCAACGGAATCTTGCGGTTCGTGACCTCCTTGCCGAAGGCGAGCACGCGGCGCTGATATTCGGTAAACCAGCCGTCGGTGCGGAATTTTTCCTTGCCGGCATCAGTCACCATCTGCTGGCGATCGTTGGCGCCGATCATGACGACGACCATTGCCGGCTTCAACTCGTCGATCATTTTCGGCAGTTCGCCGGGCCAGTTGTAGTAATCGTCGCGTACGAGGCCGGAAGACACGTTGCTGCGGGCTTCGACCACAACACCGGGGGAGGTTTCGAAGGCGGCGGTGAGGCCGTCACCCAGGCCACCGGCGAGAAAGTCGCCGACAACAAGGATTTTCTGGGCGCTATCCAGTTTTTGAACGACGGGCTCAGCAGGTGCCACGGGCATGGTGCGCGTCGGGGTGATAGCCTTCTGCGCTACCGGTGGGCGTCGGCGCGGTTGCTGCCGTCTCGGCTGGTCTCTCATTTCCGGCTGCGGCTCTTCGTCGATGTAACGACGTCCGAGAAGGAAATCGAGGATGGAGCGGCGCTGATAACGAAGCTCCTGCGCCTCGGCATAATGCGCCGGTACCATCGGACCAAGGCAAAGGCTAAGCGTGGCTGCGGCGAGTGTGAGCCTGCGAATCCATTGGGTTCGGTCAATTTTCTTCGTCATAGGGCAGTTCCGCATCCGCCGGGCATCTTGCATAGGCGGCGGCTTTCCGTCCACTCCACATCATTATCTAGATCACGCTTTTCCCGCTTCTACAGTATCCGGCAGAAAATCGGAATCGATTTTCGGAAGACCTGATACGTAGATTCAAAGAGTTAGAGCATCCTTGTGCGTGCGATGGGACGCAGGGCCCTCTAGCGCCGCAGCGCGTGGAGGAGCGAAAGCGATGGCTCACCATCCGGCTGCAGGCCGAAACGCTCTTGCACTGCGGCGATTGCGGCCTTTGAGCCGGACCCGAAATTGCCGTCGACATCGCCGCTATAATAGCCGAGCGTCTTCAGACGTGTCTGCAGCTCGAACTTCTCGGTGATGTCGAGCGCGCCTTCTGGACGTGGCCACCGCTGTTGCATGCCGCCGTAGCCTGAAATCTGGTCAGCAAGCAGGCCGACGGCGAGCGCATAGCTGTCGGAGGCATTGTAGTTCTTGATGGTGAAGAAGTTGCCCGTCATCAGGAAGCCCGGGCCATCCGTGCCGGCCGGCATCTTCAGCATGGCGCGCGTGTCGCCATCCTTGAAAGGCTTGCCGCTCGGACGTTTCAGACCAAGCGCTGCCCACTGCGCAAGCGTATACGTCTTGCCCACCTGCTTTGCCGCAGATGCCGGGACCACGACCTCATAGCCCCAGGTCTTGCCCGTGTCCCAACCATTCTTCATCAGAAGATTGGCAGAGGTCGCCAGTGCATCGGGCACAGAATTCCAAATATCGCGATGGCCGTTACCATCCGCATCGACCGCATAGAGAAGATAGCTGGTCGGAATGAACTGGGTGTGGCCCATGGCACCAGCCCAGGAGCCGGTTAAATCCTTGGCGGGCACGTCGCCGCTCTGCAGGATCTTCAAAGCTGCAATCAATTGCTTCTTGGCGTATTTGGCGCGTTTGGGATCGGCATAGGCAAGCGTTGCGAGTGCGCGCGGAACGTAGTGAAGGCGCTCATCTTTAGCGAGTACTGCGCCGTAGTTTGATTCCATCGACCAGATGGCGAGCAGAATCGACTTGTCTACGCCGAAATGACGCTGAATGGCGTCGAGCGTCTTGGCGTGCTTGATGGCCATTTTGCGGCCGATTTCCACAGTGTAGGGGTTGACGCGGGAATCCACGTAATCCCATATTTTCGACGTGAATTCAGGCTGATAGGTTGCCTTTTCGAGTACGGTCGGATCGGGTTCGGTTACCCCAGAAAAGGCTTTCTGGTAGGTTGCCTTACTGATGCCACTCTGTGCGGCAGTCTGGTAGAAGTCCGCGATCCAGTTCTGGAACCGGGCATCCGCATTTGCGTTATTGGGGGCCAATCCAGCCGCGGTGGCGACAACGATGGCGAGAGCAAGACCACGAAGGGAGTTTGTGTATTTCTGGGTCATCGGCAGTCGTATCCGTCATCTTCAGTTTTAGCCTGGGCGGTACGTCATGTCCGTCCTACGCCGAAATTACAGGAACGGAGTCAACAAATTCTTTACCATGGACGGCCGGTCCAGTCACCATTTGCAAAACCGTAGCAATTCTATACTAGTTCAAATCGATGTAGCGTTTCATTAAAAACGGTATAGTCAAAACAGGAGGTCGGTGTGACTCTGAATAAGAAAGTACGCAAGGCAGTATTTCCGGTCGCAGGTCTGGGAACGCGGTTTCTTCCTGCTACAAAAGCGGTCCCGAAGGAAATGCTGACTGTCGTCGACAAACCAATCATTCAGTATGTCGTCGACGAAGCACTTGAAGCAGGCATTGAACACCTCGTTTTTGTTACTGGTCGCAATAAGCATGTCATCGAAGATTACTTCGATATTCATTTCGAACTTGAGCAGACGCTCAAGGAGCGCGCCAAGAAGGCGGAAATCACCCTGCTGCAGCAACAGCTTCCCAAGGCAGGCACGGTGAGCTTCACCCGTCAGCAGGAGCCGCTCGGCCTCGGCCACGCCGTATGGTGCGCCCGCGAGATTGTCGGCGACGAGCCTTTCGCACTGCTTCTGCCCGACATGATCATGAAGGATCAGAAGGGCTGCATGAAGGGTATGATCGATCTTTACGAACACAGTGGCGGCAACATCGTCGCCGTTGAGGAATGCGCTCCCGATCAGGCACATAAATACGGTATCGTCGGCGTTGGCGAAGCCATCGGCGAAGGCTTCCGCATCACCGGCATGGTCGAAAAGCCAGCCAAGGGCACAGCTCCTTCCAACTTCTTCATCAATGGCCGTTACATCCTGCAGCCGGAGATCTTCAAAATCCTGGAAACCCAGGAGCGGGGCGCCGGCAACGAGATCCAGCTCACCGACGGCATGCTGAAGCTGCTCAAGGAGCAGAATTTCGCAGGCTACCACTTCAAGGGTGAGACTTACGACTGTGGCGCCAAGGATGGTTTCATCCTGGCCAACGTTGCCTTCGCCCTTGAGCGTGCGGATATCCGTCCGAGCGTCGAAGGCGGCTTCAAGAACCTGCTCGCTCGCCTGACGTAAGGTTTCTCAGCGCTTCAATTTGAGACCGACGCCGGCTCGCCATTGCTGCGAGTCGTCGCCTTCCTCACGGCTTGTCAGCTCGTAGCCAAGCGTGCTGGTGAAGTCGAGGTAGCGATTGATGTTCCAAGTGAGACCAGTCGAGGCGGTGTAAACCGTCTCGTCGCTTATTGTGCTGCCGCTCGGATAGTTCCGCAGCGTTACGCCGCCGATGACTGTCGTTACCAGATTGTCGCGCAGTTGGTGATCGACGGTCGTCGTCAGCTGATGCGAGACATAACCGCTTTCTCCGGCCGCAGTCGACGGCTGGATGCTGGTTTGAAGATCGAGATTGACATTCGTTCCACGGATCGGCGACCAGAGCAAGCTGGCATCGACTGTTGCCGTATCGATCGATTGCAGGCGGCTGTCATCGAATTCGGCCGTTGCATAACCGACAGCAACCTCGCCCCTGAGCTTTTCGCCCATATCGACCTGCACGCCGCCCTTGGCGCCGTAGCTATCTCCGGAACGCTGGTATCCAGCAGAATCGGTGCGTTCATCGTAATTGGTTTTGCCGACTGACGCTTCGATGAACGGAATGAGTGCCGGGGAGAGTTCATAGCCGATGCGGCCGCGCACCGTGCCTGTCGTCTGGTTGCGATCGCTCATAGAGACTGTCGTGCCGTTCGAGAGCTTGGCGTCGGAATAGATCGAGCGCGAGACTGCAACGGCGGCCGTTCCGCGCAAGATGCCGAAGTCGTGCTCGATAGAAGCGCCGCCAGTAAACTCCTGCACGTCGGATTGCTGATCGGCATTGGTGATCGCATCCGGATCATCCGTATCCTCGCGATAGAAATTATAGCCGCCGATGATGTGGCCGACGGTGTCGCGCGTCAGATCCAGCCGCAGATCGCCATCGATCTTGAAGGAGGGCTGTTCTTCACCCTCGCCGCTAATGTTCTTCTGCCAGGCGCCCTCCGAGGTGACGGTCAACTGATGCCGGCTCCAGTCGGAGGTCAGCGTCGCACCCATGTCGGTTTCGAGGAAGCCGCGGCTCTTTTTCGTGCCGCCGTCCTTCGTGATCTCTCTGTTGATGGTCTGAGTGACACTCGGACGCAGGACAAAGCTGCCGAGGGGGATACCGGGCGTCTGCTCCGTCGAGACGCTTTCCAGCATCTTGCGCGCCGGCGTTTCGTCCAGGCGCGGTTCGCGGGTGTTCAGCCTGCGCATGTCCTCGTCGAGGATCGAACCGGTAATCTCGTCGTCGGGCTGTGGCGTTGGAGTAGGGGAAGCCGCGATGTCTGCATCCCGACTCCCGGCAGCGGCGTTGGCGATTGGGGGCGTGGCATCACCTGTGTCACCGACATCAGCCGAGTCGTTGGCGCCGGCGACTTGCGCAGCGGCGACGGCGGTTGTGCGGGAATTCGTCGTGCCTGCCGATTGCTGCTGCGATGTGACCTGCTGAGCGAAAGCAGCGGGCGCGATCAGCAGGCCGATTGCCGCAACGGAAACGGCACGGCTCTTGGCGCGGAGCGGCGTCACACTGCTCGTCTGTTGTCCCTGGCCCATTCAATCCGCGCCTGAAATGCTTCGAAGTCTTACCCAAGGGTAAAGCCTTGTGGTTAACCATTCGTTTCCGCGCGGGCGGTGTGTTCATACATGGGAAATATTGTCGGGTGGACAGGTAAAGTGAAAAGGTCTAACGCATTGCCATGATCAGGAGAGCGGTAAAACTCATCGAAAACAGCGTGCTGGAGGCGGGCAAGCGCACGATCAGCATCGAAAGGCGCGGCCTCGAGGCAATCGAACGTGCCTTCGAAGATGGTCTGGCAGGACCCTTTACACGTGCCGTCGAGGTAATCGGCGAAAGCTCCGGCCGTGTGATCGTGACCGGCGTCGGCAAGAGCGGCCATATCGGTACCAAGATCGCGGCCACTTTCGCTTCAACGGGAACGCCGGCCTTTTTCGTTCATGCCGCCGAAGCCAATCATGGCGATCTCGGCATGATTGCCGGAGACGATGTCGTGCTGGCAATCTCCAAGGGCGGCGAAAGCGCGGAACTGAAAAGCATCATCTCCTATACGCGGCGTTTTTCCATTCCGCTGATCGCGCTGACCTGCAGCCCGCAATCGTCGTTGGCAATGGCCGCGGACGTGGTGCTGCTGATTCCAAACGAGGAAGAAGCTTGTCCGAACGGCTTGGCCCCAACCACGTCGACGCTGATGCAGCTTGCGGTTGGCGATGCGTTGGCGATCGCGCTTCTTGATGCGCGCGATTTCTCGGCGACGGATTTTCATGTCTTCCATCCCGGCGGCAAGCTCGGTGCGAGCTTGATGCATGTCGCCGACATCATGCATACCGGTGACCGCCTGCCCCTGGTTGCGAAGGGCACCTCTGTGCCGGACGCTATCAAGGTTCTGTCGCACAAGCATTTCGGTTGCGTCGGTGTCCTGGATTCCGAGGGCCGGCTCTGCGGTATCGTCACGGACGGAGACATGTCCCGCAACCTCGGTCGCAACCTCGCCGAACTGATGGTCGACGACATCATGACACGCTCGCCGAAGACCGTCAGGCCGACAGTCCTGGCGACGGCTGCTCTGGCGCTGCTTGAGCAATACAAGATCGGTGCGCTCATCGTCATTGATGACGACCAGCGTCCGATCGGCCTTGTTCACTTCCACGATCTCCTGCGGATCGGTGTCGCCTGATCAGGTCGGCTCTACCGTCAGGTCGCGACCGTTGCAGGAGACGACCCTGACCTGTGTTCCAGCCGGCAGATCCGGCCCCATCACCCGCCACGTCGTATCGTCGAGGCGAATGCGGCCGCGGCCTTCGCGGATCGGTTCGTGCAGTGTGGCCGTGCGGCCGACGAGGCTTGCGCCGCGTTGGTTGAGGAAAGGTTCGTCCGTCTTGCTGTTGCGCAGCGTCAACCGCCGGCCTATGAGCGTGGAGATGACCGCAAACGCGGCGAAGAAAAGCGCCTGAAGCTGCCATATCCAGAAGGCGGTATCCCAGAGGAGGAGCGACAGGACGCCGACGCCGAGCGCGGCGAGGCCGATCCAGACCAGGAAGAAGCCGGGCACAAGCATTTCGGCGGCAAGCAATACGAGGCCTGCCACCCACCAGCTCCACGGTCCAAGTTCGCCGACGATCTTCGCCAGCATGGCTTATCGCTCCGAATTAGGATTGAACGGGTTCGGCGGAGGCGGGGCGACCGGTGGCGTCGAGCGCACCGGACCGGGGCGCGGACGCGGGGGAGGCGGCGGGTTGTTGCCGTCGCCAAAGACTTCGCGGGCAATCGCGCCAATGCCGCCGAGCGAGCCGAGGATGGAAGAGGCCTCCATCGGCATCAGCACGACCTTCGCATTGTTCGCCTGGCCGATCGAGCTCAGCGCTTCCGTATATTTCTGCGCGACGAAATAGTTGATCGCCTGCACGTCACCGACCGCGATCGCTTCCGAGACCATCTTCGTCGCCTTGGCTTCGGCCTCGGCCAGTCGCTCACGGGCTTCGGCATTGCGGAAGGCGGCTTCACGCTGGCCTTCGGCTTGAAGAATGGCGGACTGCTTGGCGCCCTCGGCTCTCAGGATCTGTGCATTGCGTGCGCCTTCGGCCTCCAGCACCTGGGCACGCTTCTCGCGCTCGGCCTTCATCTGGCGCGCCATCGCGTCGACGAGGTCGCGCGGCGGCTGGATATCCTTGATCTCGACACGGGTGACCTTGATGCCCCAGGGCTGCACGGCCTCGTCCACGACGCGCAGAAGCCGATCGTTGATCGCATCGCGATTGGAGAGCAGTTCGTCGAGATCCATCGAGCCCATGACGGTACGAATATTGGTCATGGTGAGGTTTAGAATAGCATTTTCCAGGTTGGAAACCTGATAGGCGGCCTGAGCGGCATTCAATACCTGGTAGAAGGCTACGGCATCGGCGGAGATAGAGGCGTTGTCTTTGGTAATCACCTCCTGGGTTGGCACATTCAGCACCTGTTCCATCACGTTCATTCTGGCGCCGACGCGCTCGATGAAAGGCGTAATCAGGTTCAGTCCGGGTTCCAGCGTGCGCGTATAACGGCCGAAACGCTCAATCGTATAGCGATACCCTTGCGGAACCGTCTTGATGCCCGCAAAGAGCACCAGGATGACGAAAATCACCAATACGATTACGACGATATCGAAACCGCTCAGCAGCATGTATTCCTCCCAAAGCCCGCTTACCTGACGTGGTGAGTTAACACGTTCTTTGCAAGGAAGGAATGACGGCCTTGCCTGTCAAATCAGGGTGATAGACCGGCATCGTCCAGGTCGCTCTTCGTGATGTAGCCGCCCATCAGGCAATTGGTGAGAAAGGGCTGATCATCCGGGCTGAGATGGCTGGCCTTGACGTCACGGAGCCGGATCTGACATGCGACCTGAGCGACGATGCCTTTGGGAGGGGCGTTGGCATAGCCCCGCTGATAGTATTCCCACGCGAGGTAGCCGCCGCCTGCGATGACAATCAAGCAGGCGAGGGCAAGCAATTTCCTGAAACCCCAAGTCATGAAATACGTCCAGATCAATAAAGGCGTCAGGCCGCAAATTCGCGTCGGAGCTGCGCCCTGACGAGATCGCGATCGCCTGCCGGCCATTCCTTACATCTGGGGCGCGGGGCGTTTTTTTCTATTGCGAAACGCGAGAAAATCGGGCGCTCGCGTCGATCATGCCCAGCCCAACAACTCGCGGCGCACGACTTTTTCCAGCACCTGCATGCCGCCCTCGCTGTCATTCAGGCAGGGTATGTGCGTGAACTGCTCGCCGCCATTGTGCTTGAAAGAGTGGGCGGCCTGTTCAGCAATCTCTTCCAGCGTCTCCAGACAGTCGGAAACGAAGCCGGGATTCATGACGGCGATGCGTTTGACGCCGTCCTGCGCCAGCTTTTCGACGGTCTTATCGGTATAGGGCTGCAGCCATTCTTCCGGCCCGAAACGAGACTGGAACGTGACCATGAAGTTTTCCGTGGCCAATCCGAGACGCTCGCGCAGCAGGCGTCCGGTCTTCTGACACTGGCAGTAATAGGGATCGCCCTGCTGGAAATAAGAGAGCGGAATGCCGTGGAAGGAAGCGATCAGCATCTCCGGTTTCCAGTCGAGGGTGGCAAGGTGCCGCTCGACGGACTTTGCCAACGCATCAATATAGGTCTCGTCGTCATGATAATCCGGCACGGTGCGCAATGCCGGCTGCCAGCGCATGGTGAGCAGCTTCTGGAAGGCCTTGTCGTTGACGGTTGCCGTGGTGGCGGCCGCATATTGAGGATAGAGCGGGAAGAGCAGAATGCGGTCGCAGCCTTCGTCCTTCAGCGCTTCGATGCGCGAGGGGATCGATGGTGTGCCGTAGCGCATCGCCCAGTCGACTTTGACGTTTGGCAGGTCCTTGAGGCGCTCGGCCATGAGGTCCGACTGGTTGCGGGTATAGGTGCGCAGCCAGCTTTCATTCAAATCCTTGTTCCAGATCGTCTCATAGGCCTTGCCGACCTTTTGCGGGCGTGTGTTGAGGACAATGCCGAACAGGATCGGATACCATTTCCAGGGCGACCATTCGATGACGCGCTTGTCGGTCAGGAATTCGCGCAGGTAGCGGCGCATGGACGTATAATCGGTGCCGTCAGGCGTGCCGAGATTGACCAGCAGGACGCCGACCTTGCCGAATTTGACGGCGGGATGGTCCGCCGGGCGGAGTAAAGTATCTGTCATTCTGGCCCCAACGCGCTTTCGTGTGTCGCCGGCTCATACGCAGCCGGCCGATCACGGTTCACCCTATAAGAAGAAAAGCCGGCCCGGGGAACCCCGGACCGGCTCTCATGGTCGGGACAAATCGTCTTACTTGGCGGGAACCTGAATTTTCTCGCCGATCCGCAGATGGCGCGGGTTCGGGCTGCCGTTTGCCTCAGACAATCTGCGCCATTGCGCGCCGTCGCCATAGAAGGTTTTGGCGAGATCCCAGAAGGTATCACCGGCAACGATGACGTGGGTCGAAGGCGTCGATGGTGCGGACGCTGCCGGAGCAGGCTCTGTCGCCGGGGCAGGGGCGGCAGGCGCCGGTTCTGCCGGCGTCGCGGGTGCCGGGGCTGGCGCCGCGGGGGCCGGTTCGGTGGAAGGACCCGGTGCAGGCGTTGCGGGAGCCGGCTCGGTGGACGGCGCAGGTGCGGCCTGCGCCAATTCCGTGATGCGACCGTCCGTATAGGGCTTATACGGCGAATGCGCAGCGATATATTCGGCTGTCACGTCGGCCAAGTCCGGACCGTAATCATAGGCATTCTGGCCGTTCTTGAAGGCGACATAGCCATCGCCGCCGGCGCGCATGAAGTTGTTGGTGGCGACGCTATAGGTCTTGGCATTGTCGATCGGAACGAAAGTGTCGCCGTCCTTGACCTGCACATCGCTGATGCGGCTGCCGGCCGGTTTCGACTGGTCGAAGGAGAATTTCAGGCCGGCGACCTGTGGGAAGCGACCGGCGCCCTGGTCGATCTGGCTGACGCCGTTTTCCAGCGCCTTGACGATATCGGCGCCGGTCAGCTGGAAGGTTGCAAGCGTGTTCTGGAAGGGCAGCACGGTGATGACTTCGCCCTGGGTGACGTCGCCGCCGTCGATGGAGGCGCGCAGGCCGCCGCCGTTTTGGATGGCGATGGTCACACCCTGGTTTTTGGTGCGGTCGAGCATGGCGTCGGCCACCAGATTGCCCATCGAGCATTCCTTGACGCGGCAGACCTTGCGATCACCCTCGATCGGTCCCTCGGAAGAGCCGATTACCTTCTTGCGCAGGTCTTCGATCGGCTTTGCCAGCTCGACAATGCGCGCGGCGACAGCCTGATCCGGCATGAAGGAAGAATCGATCAGGATTGGATCGCCTTTCGCCTCCTTGACGACGCCGTTGTCATCGAAATTGACGACGAGATCGCCGAGATATTTGCTGTAGGAGGCTGCCTGTACCACCGGCACCTTGTAGCCGCCGGGATTGTCGACCATCGTCGGGTAAGGACCTTCCGCCTTCGGATCGGTGTTCGAGAGCAGGCTGTGCGAGTGACCGCCGACGACCACGTCGACGTCGGGGATCTTGGCGATCATCGCAAGGTCGCGCGGGTAGCCAACATGGGTCAACGCAATGATCTTGTTGACGCCTTCGCCCTTAAGTTTCTGGACTTCTGCCGTAATGCTCTGGACGTCGTCGGCAATCGTTACATTCGGGCCGGGAGAGGAAAGCTCCGGCGTATCGTTGGTGACGGCGCCGACGATGCCGATCTTCTGACCGGCGACGTCGAGCACGAGAGATGGCTTCACGCGGTCGCCGATCTTGGAAGCAGCACTTGCCTTGACATTGGCGGTGACGACGGGGAACTGGACCTTGTCGAGGAAGGTTGCGAGCCCGTCCTCGCTGTCGTCGAATTCATGATTGCCGACGGTCATGGCATCGAACTTCATGAGGTTCAGCATTTCGGCTTCGGCTGCGCCCTTGTAGGTCGTGTAGAAAAGCGAACCCTGGAAATTGTCGCCGGCATTAAGCAGCAGCGTGTTCTTGCCAGTCAAAGCTTGGCGGCGCTGGTCGATGGCGGTCTTCAGGCGCGCAGCACCCCCAAAACACTCGTTCTTGCCTTCTTCCTCCGCAGAGCACGTGGAATCGAACTTGTTGATCGATTCGATGCGCGAGTGGAAATCGTTGATATGAAGAATATTGAGTTCGTAATCCGCAAATGCGGCCCCTGTGCTCAGCGCCAGAATAGACGCGGTCAAAAGACCGAAGCTGAAAGACTTCGCCATCCCTGTTCTCCTAATTAGGGACAAGATCCTTTCCCCTGATCCTGCCCATCCCTCACGTGGATCGTCATTGACGATGCGGGCGCGCGGATGTTTCCACCTTGGTGGCCCAACCGCAAGAGAGAAGCTGTGGAGATGGCGTCGCTTTCCAAGGGGCTGCCGGCAAAAAAGCTGGCAGCGGCGCTCAACGTCGAAGAAGCGGATTAGCTGCGACGCGTCAAGGTGAACTGTGCCCCCGCATCCGACGTGCAGTTCAGCTGGCTCGTGCTGACGAGAGCGCAATTGACTTTCGACTGGGTGTTGCGAACCAGCGAGGTCATGTTGATTTCGACCAGCGTCGGCGACGTTTTGATATAGGTGCCGGAGGCCAGAAGCTGGTTGCTGTCGGTCGTACGCGTCGTGAAGGTACCGCCCTGGAATGTGGAGACGATACCGTTCGGATCAGCCCAGGTTCCCTCGACACCGGCCGGGGCGGGTGCTGATGCAACAGGGAGGGGCCGCGGACCGGAGGAAACGCAGGCGGCAAGAGCTGCCGATGCAACCGCAAGAACGAGACCAGTTCTGATTTTCATAAGGCTTCTCCCGGCGAATTCGGAGCGGAAACTATTCGCGAACTTCGCGCAAAACATGGCGCGGGCCTTCCGCGAAGGCAAGCCTTCGGCAGAGGTGTCCGGCATTTAGACAGCAGGCGTTACAAAAATGCCCGCCTTGCAGCGGGCATCTTCCAAGCATTGCAGCAGAGCTCAGCGAACGAGGATGTTCTTGAACTGCCAAGGATCCTTGGTGTCGATGTCTTCCGGGAACAGGCCCGGGCGACCGTCGAGCGGGGTCCAGTCGGTGTAGTGGCCTTCGACCGGACCGAGATACTGCAGCTGCACTTCGAGGCAGCGCTTGTAATCCATCTCGTCGGCTTCGACGATGCCGGCCTTCGGATTTTCGAGTGCCCAGACCATGCCGGCAAGAACGGCTGAGGTCACCTGCAGGCCGGTTGCATTCTGGTAGGGGGCGATGCGACGGGTTTCTTCCAGCGACAGGCGCGAACCGTACCAGTAGGCGTTCTTGTCATGACCATAAAGCAGTACGCCGAGCTCGTCGACGCCGTCGACCAATTCGTTCTCATCGAGAACGTGGAGGACCGGCTGTGCTCTGCCGCCGTTGCCGAACATCTCATGCAGCGACAGGACCGCGTCGTTTGCCGGATGGTAGGCATAGTGGCAGGTCGGACGGTAGGTGACGTCGCCGTCCTTGTCCTTTACCGAGAAGAAGTCGGCGATCGAGATCGATTCGTTGTGGGTAACGAGGAAACCGTATTGCGGGCCGGGCGTCGGGCACCAGGTGCGTACGCGGGTGTTAGCGCCGGGCTGCTCCAGGAAGATAGCGGCCTTGGAGCCCTTTTTGTGCTTCTTGGCGTTCTTCGGCATCCAGTTTTCATGAGTGCCCCAACCGAGTTCGGCCGGCTGCAGGCCTTCGGAGATGAAGCCTTCAACGGACCAGGTGTTCCAGAAGACGTTGAGCGGCTTCGGGTGGATGGTGCGCTGCGTGTCGCGTTCAGCGATGTGGATGCCCTTGACGCCGACCTTCTTCATGAGCTTTGCCCATTCTTCGCGATCGTCCTGGCCCGGCTCGTCAAACTTCAGACCCATGTCCCGAGCGAGGTTGAGCAGTGCCTGCTTGACGAACCAGGACACCATGCCGGGATTTGCGCCGCACGTGGAAACGGCAGTCGTGCCGCCGGGGTTTTTAGCCTTCTCCTTGCGAACGGTTTCGCGCAGCGCATAGTTGGTGCGTTCCTCGTTCTTCATGTTTTTGTCGAAGTAGAAGCCCAGCCAGGGCTCGACGACAGTGTCGATGTAGAGCACGTCAAGCTTGCGGCAGAGCTTGATGATATCGAGCGACGAGGTGTCGACCGAGAGGTTGACGCAGAAGCCCTGGCCTTCGCCTTCAGTCAGCAGCGGCTTCAGCAGTTCCTTGTAGTTATCCTTCGTCACGTATGCCTGAATGTGCTTGACACCGTGCTTTTCCAGAATGTGGGCATCGTCCGTGCGCGGGTCGATGACGACCATCCGGCTCTTGTCGAACTTGAAGTGGCGCTCGATCAGGGGCAGCGTGCCACGGCCGATGGAGCCAAAGCCGATCATAACGATCGGACCGGTAATTTCGCCATATACCGGATAGTTCTGTTCCGTCATTCTTTTCTCCTGCTGGAAGGGAACGAAGGCCTTTAGCCTAAAGAATTCATGTGAAAATGCTGCGAAGCTCGTGAAGTGACCGGCTCTAATCACAAAATGGCGTCACAATAAAGAGCGTTCCCTGCAAAGGTCAAATATCGGCACTGCATAACGCCCGCAATTTCTGCGCGAGCTCGTCTCTTTGCAACGTCAGGCCCTTATATGCGGTCTGCCGTTCATCGAGCGCTTCCAGCTGGTCGGCGAAACGTGCGGCAATCTGTGCCGCCCGCGGATGTCTGGCAAGAGCAGCAACCGGGTCGATGTAGATGCGGATGGTGAAAAGGATATCGCCTGACACGGGGAGCTTGCGGAGCGTCTGGCGCTCGACGCGGACGAAACGCTCTTGAAGTGTGAAGGCTTCGGCACAAGGTGCCCGCCGATGTTTTGAGATGGGGAGGAAGAGATCGGCTGTGGTGTTGAGGGACCAGTTCAGCCGCTCGACCGGCTTGGCAACCTGGAGATTATCGAAGATGCGCGTAATGAGCGCGGCGTTGCGCGTACCTTCGCTGAAGCCCGGTACGTCGGCATGGATCTCATGCATCGGGCGACTGAATTTCTCGCGTAGCGACCACGAAGAGGGAAAGGCGACATGGGCAGCAACGAGATGCCAGCCATCAGCCTTGCGGCGCATGAGGACGAGATCGTCTTGAATGAGCGAACCGGCCTTGAAAAGCGGTGGCAGATCTGAGGAATTCTGCCGGTACATCGCCGGGTGCTGCTCGGCGATATGCGTAAGGAGAAGATCGTATGCCTCCTGCTGGGCGTCTTCCGTTGCCTCCTCTGCGACGAAGATATCGTCGAGGCGTACGTTCGCCAGCCGCGCTTTTTCCGTAAGATAGCGATCGAGGTCGCTGTCGGGCTCGATCCATCTGGCGGGATCGAGCGGAATCAAGCCTATCGTGAAGGGCCGGGCGGAGCCGTCATAGGGTGTATAGGTCGGAAGTTTCATCGCCGCTCCTTTTTGAGCCTGACGAGCAGTACGGGCGGTTCGTGACTCAGCGCATGAGGGATTCCAGTCCCTCGGTCACGGTTGTCAGTGCGACTTCGGTAATGTCATATTCGGCGACGCCATGGATGGTGAAGGGGTCGGCCGCGGCATAGGCCTCAATCTCGGTACGGTCGCCGACGGCGAAAATGACGCCGCCTGTGCGCGGGACCTTGCGGCCGGAGGCGAGGAACCAGCCCTTCGCGTATCCTTCCTTCACCCAGGCCATATGCGGCTCCATGTGCTTGTCGGCCTCTTCGTTCGGCTTCACATAGGTCAGGGAGAGGATAAACATGATCAATCCTTTTGCAGCGTAGCGCGGATCAGGCCGCGGAGCGAATTTCCGACGTAAAGCGTGCCCTGCTCCAGATCGTCGAGCCTGATGCGCCCGACGCGCGCCTTGCGCTGACAGATGAGCTCGGTGCGCAACACGCCGGCGAGCAGACCGCAGGAAATCGGCGGCGTCCTGAGAGTGCCGGAGCCATCATCGAGGAAGACAGAGGTGATCGTGCCCTCACACACCTCTTCCCGCTCGTTGAGAAGAAGAACTTCGTCCGCCTGCTGCTGCGTGAACTCGGCGCGTGCTGCCTCGTAGATGCCACGGCGTGTGGTCTTGATACGTAGCAGTCTATCGGCGGAATCGAGACGGGTGCTCGAGATACGGAGGGTCCAGACGGTGTCCGGCGGAAGCGGGACAAAGGGTCCCGTTGTGATATCGATATGACCCTCACGGTCAAAAATCAGCCTGACGCGGCGCGGTTCGTGTTCCCCTTTCACCGCTTCTTTCAATTTGGCAGCCGCGTGCAGCGGCTCGGGAAAGCCGATGCGGCGGGCGGAGCGGGAAAGACGGGCGAGATGCAGGCGCAGGCGAATGAAGCCGTCATCCGGTTGCCAGCGCAGCGTTTCGATCAGCGAGAAATCGGTCATCGGGCGATCCATTGGTCGCCGACGGCGAAGCGGGCTTTGAGCAGACATTCCTCATATTCGGCTTCGGCCGTTGAATCGAAGACGATGCCGCCACCGACATTGAAGACGGCCCTGCCGCCATCGAAGAGGGTCATGGTGCGGATGGCAACGGAGAAGCGCATGGCACCGTCGGGCGCGATCATGCCCATCGCGCCACAATAGGCATCACGCGGGCCGTCCTCGAGCTCGTGCAGGATTTCCATGGCACGCATCTTCGGTGCGCCGGTGATCGAGCCGCAAGGAAAAAGGGCGGCGAAAATGTCGCGAATGGTCAAATCAGGCAGGAGTTTTGCCTGTACGTGGCTCACCATCTGGTGGACGGTCGGGTAGGTCTCGACGTCGAAAAGTTTCGGAACATCGAGCGTGCCGACTTCAGTGATGCGCGAGATATCGTTGCGCAGCAGATCGACGATCATACGGTTTTCCGCTTGCGTCTTCATATCGGCCTTCATCGCCGCAATGATCTCGGCATCTTCGGCCGGAGTTGTGCCGCGCTTGGCCGTGCCCTTCATCGGATGCGTTTCGATCCAGCCATTTTTGTCAGTCCGGAAAAACAGTTCCGGCGAACGGGAGAGAATGATTGGACCGCCGAGATTGGCGAATGCACCATATTTGACGGGTTGGCGGTCGATCAGCGACCAGAAGGCGGCGAGTGGTTCGCCGCTCCAGCGCGCTTCGATCGGCATCGTCAGATTGGCCTGATAGATATCGCCGAGGCGCAGATGCCGGTGCAGGCGTTCGAAACGCTCTTTATATATAGGGAAATTCCAGCCAGCCTTCGGGGCGGTCAGAAACTCTTCGTTTTCGATGCGCTGCCGTGGTCTCGCAAGCGGATGATCGTCGGGCCGTGGCGCATCAAAGACGCCGAACAGCAAAAGCGGCGTCTCCCGGTTCTCCTCAGCAAAGCCGGCAAGTTTTTCTTCGAAAAGATGGCCGGCCCCATAGGCCATGTAACCGGCAAGCCACTTGCCTGCCTTTCGCGCCTCCTCCATCCGCTTGAGCGCCGGCAGGAATTCTGCGCGCGTGCGGGCGACAATCGTGGTTTCCGGGCCGGCGAAGAGCATGACTTCGCCGGTCGTATCGTCCCGGAACAGGATGAAGGGTTCGGACGCTGCCATTGGCTTTCCGGCAAGGGCGTCGGCGGCTTACGCCTTGTCCAGCGCCTCCAATTCATCGATCAGGCCCTCGATCATCGACAGGCCCTTGCTCCAGAAAGAAGGATCGGTCGCATCGAGGCCGAAGGGCTTCAGCAGTTCCGAATGATGCTTGGTGCCGCCAGCCTTCAGCATTTCGAAATACTTTTCCTGAAAACCAGCCTCCGCCTTCTGGTAGACGGCATAGAGCGAATTCACCAGGCAATCGCCGAAAGCATAGGCGTAGACGTAGAAGGGCGAATGGATGAAGTGGGGGATATAGGCCCAGAAGGTCTCATATCCCTCGGAGATCTTGATCGCCGGGCCGAGGCTTTCCGACTGCACGGACAGCCAGAGCTCGCCGATGTCGTCAGCCGTCAGTTCGCCGGCCTTACGGGCGGTATGTACTTTGCGCTCGAATTCGTAGAAGGCGATCTGGCGCACGACCGTGTTGATCATGTCCTCGACCTTCTGGGCGAGCATGGCCTTGCGTTCGCGCTTGTCCGTCGTCCGGTTGAGCAGTGCGCGGAAGGTCAGCATCTCGCCAAAGACAGAAGCGGTTTCGGCAAGCGTCAGCGGCGTCTGGCACATGAGCGCGCCTTGCGCGCTCGCGAGAACCTGATGCACACCATGGCCGAGCTCATGGGCAAGCGTCATGACATCGCGCGGCTTGCCCATATAGTTGAGGAGCACATAGGGATGAGCTGACGGGACCGTCGGATGGGCAAACGCGCCAGGCGCCTTTCCTGGGCGGACGGGAGCGTCGATCCACTGCTCGTCGAAGAAACGCCTGGCGATCGAAGCCATTTCCGGCGCGAAATTGCCATAGGCGGACAGTACCGTGTCCTTGGCTTCAGACCAGGAGATGACGGCGCTCGAGGTTTCCGGAAGCGGCGCGTTGCGATCCCAGAAATTCATCTGTTCCATGCCGAGCCACTTCGCCTTCATCTTGTAATAGCGATGCGAGAGGCGCGGGTAGGCTTGCCTGACGGCTGCGGCGAGTGCGTCGACCACTTCGCGCTCGACGCGATTTGCCAGATGGCGGCTGTCGGCAATGTCTTCGAAGCCGCGCCACCGGTCGGCGATCTCCTTGTCCTTGGCAAGGGTATTGGTGATCAGCGTGAAGATGCGGATATTGGTCTTGAAGGTTTCGGCCAGCGCCATTGCCGCCTTGCGGCGCACTTCCGGATCCTTTTCCTGCAGCATGTTCAGCGCGACTTCGAGCGGCAGTTTCTCGCCGTCGACCTCGAAGCGCAGTTCGGCCATCGTCTCGTCGAAGAGGCGATTGAAGGCAGCAGCTGATGTCATCGACTTTTCGAGGAAGAGCTGCTCCAGCTTGTCTTCCAGCTGATAGGGCTTGTCCTTGCGCAGATCGACGAGCCAGGGGCGGTAATGGCCGGCCAGCGGATCGTTGGCCATGCAGGCATCGATGACTGCGTCGTCAATGCGGTTCAGCTCGAGAGCAAAGAACAGCAGGCGCCCGGAATAGTCGGTCAATTTCGCCTGGACGTCGCCATAGAGCTTGCCGTTAGCCGGGTTGGACGTGTCGGTGAAATAGGTAAGGCCGGCGAAGGAGCCGAGGCGGCCCATGATATCGTCCAAGGCCTCATATTCTTTCAGCGCCTGGCCGATGCCCTCCTCGCCCTTCTTTGTGGCGGCTTCGGCCAACTTGCCTTTCCATTTGTTTTCGAAATCAGACGCGGCCTTGCCGGCTTTTTCCATATCGGAAACGAAGGCAGTGGAGGTGGCAGAGGGATAGAGGTCCTGCAGACGCCAACCTGGAAGTTCGCCCAGAGCCGGGTCCGCTGCTGCAGCGGAAGCCGTTGCCGAAAGGTAAAGATCGGCGTGTGCAAACTGATGTCTCATGGGGCTGTTCCTCTTCCTCTTCTATAGCAGTTTGACTGTCTAAGCGCGGCAAGGCCCGGCATCAAGGGGTTTCAGGCATGCCAAAGGCCTTGTGACGGCACGAAAACGGCCGGTCACAATCGTTAAAATGCAATTGTTTCTCAAAACTGGATGTTCAAGCCTTTCTGTCAGAGTGCGCCTTAAGGTTTCGCATGAAGTGAGGCGACAATGACCGGTTACAATGAGCTCAAAGGAGCAGGGCAGATTCTCGTGGTCGAGGACGACCCCGTGCAGCGCCGTCTGCTCAAGAACGCGATCGAGCGAAACGGCCATGTGGTGCATCAGGCCGAAAACGGCCGCATCGGGCTGGAGATGGTGAAGCGCGATCCCGGCCTTTTCAATGTCATCGTGCTCGATTTGATGATGCCGGAAATGACCGGCCTCGAGTTTCTCGAAGCATTGCATGACTTCGGCACGCAGATACCGGTCATTGTCCAGACAGGGCAGGGCGGCATCGAAACGGTCGTACAGGCCATGCGCGCCGGTGCCTTCGATTTCGTTGTCAAGCCGGTCTCTCCGGAGCGCATCAACACGTCCATTTCCAATGCGATGAAGCTCGACCAGCGTGAGGTGAAGGCCCGTGCCGGCCGTCGCTCGCGCTCAGGTTCCGTCGGCTTCGACGACATCGTTTCGGCAAGTCCGGCGATGATCCGTGTCATCGATCTGGCGCAGCGTGCCTCGCAGTCCAACATTCCGGTCGTGCTCGAAGGCGAATCGGGCGTCGGCAAGGAACTGGTTGCGCGCGCCATCCAGTCGGGCGGCGATCGGGCCAGCAAGCCGTTCGTCACGGTCAATTGCGGTGCCATTCCGCACAATCTCGTCGAAAGCATTCTTTTCGGCCATGAAAAGGGCGCGTTCACAGGCGCGACCGAAAAGCACATCGGCAAATTCATGGAAGCCGATGGCGGCACCATCTTCCTCGACGAGATCGGCGATTTGCCGCTTGAAGTGCAGGTCAAGCTCTTGCGCGCCGTTCAGCAGGGTGAGATCGAGACTGTCGGCGCGCGCACGGCGCATAAGGTCAACGTGCGTCTCATCTCGGCGACGAACAAAGATCTGATAGAAGAGGTCAAGAACGGCCACTTCCGCGAAGACCTTTATTATCGCCTAAACGTCTTCCCGATCACCATTCCGGCGCTGCGCAAGCGCAAGGAAGACATTCCGCATCTGGTGCGCGTCTTTACCGACCGCTTCTCCAGTGAACAGAAGAACGGCCGGCGCATGACGGTCAACGCCGGCGCGCTGGCGCTGCTGACCGCCTATGACTGGCCGGGCAATATCCGCCAGCTCGAAAATGCGATCTTCCGCGCCGTCGTGCTTGCCGAAGGTCCGGAGCTGACCGAATCAGATTTCCCGCAGATCGCCGCCCAGCTTCCGAACTACGAGGTGGTGGATCACCTGGCGCTCGTCGCCGACAATTCGCACCTCGATCCGGATGCTGAATTTCCTGAGGATTACCAGGCGGCGTCCGTCGCCGAGACGATACGCCGCGGTCCCGAGGCCTCTGACAACGCTATCCCGAGCGTCAATCAAGCCGGCGATGTGCGCCGTCTTGCAGATGTCGAGGAAGAACTGATTCGTTTCGCGTTAAAGTTTTATCGAGGGCAAATGAGTCAAGTGGCGAGGAAGCTAGGTATTGGCCGATCCACACTTTATCGGAAGCTTAAGGATTATGGTATCGATCCCGATAATCCTCAGAAAGATGCAGCGTAAAGGCGTTTTTATTAAGAATAAGGCAACCACGTTTGGTTACCCGTCATAAACCACTTGTTAGCGGCTCGTTCACTATGTAAAGAAAAGGTTGATCATGTGTGGCATTTTTGCCATCGTGCGACCGCAATTGACAACCATTTGAGACAGCACGGGACATTGACTGTCTGACGGGGATCGAGTTGCCGAATCTGAATGGGAATACCAAGCCTTCGCGCTTGAGCTGGCGCTTGCTGTGCGCCAAGATTGGCGGAAAGGCAATTAGGACGGCGATGGCCGCCCTCCTTGCACTCGCGGTTTCCTCACCGGTATTCGTAAGCACACCATCCCAGGCCGCCGGGGAAACCCGCAGTCTGAAGCTTTATTTCATCCATACCGGCGAAAAGGCCGTCATCACCTACAAGCGAAATGGCAAGTTCGACCCCAAGGGTCTTGAGCAGCTCAACCGCTTCCTGCGCGACTGGCGCAAGAATCAGCCGACGAAGATGGACCCGCGTCTCTTCGACCTCATCTGGGAAGTCTACCGCCAGTCCGGCTCGAGGGATTATATCAACGTCGTCTGCGGTTTCCGTTCGCCGGCCACCAACGAGATGCTGCGCGGTCGCTCGCGCAATTCCGGTGTCGCCGAGAAGAGCCAGCACATGCTCGGCAAGGCGATGGACTTCTTCATTCCCGACGTGAAGCTCGCCACGCTGCGCGGTATCGGCATGAAGATGCAGGTCGGCGGTGTTGGCTTTTATCCGAAGTCCGGTTCGCCTTTCGTGCATATGGATGTCGGTGGCGTTCGCGCCTGGCCGCGCATGAGCCGAGACGAATTGGTCAAGCTTTTCCCTGACGGGAACACCATTCACATTCCCGCCGATGGAAAGCCATTGCCGGGCTACCAGCAGGCGATGGCCGATTACAAGCGCCGCATGGCGAATGGCAGCCAGATCATGATGGCGAGCGCCTCTGATTCCGCTTCCGACGACGAACCCCACAAGCAGAAGACGCTGTTTGCCTACCTCTTCGGCGGCGGCGCCGACGAGGAAGAGGATAATTCGGAGGATACGACACCGGTGGCTGTCGCCAAGGCGACGCCGCCAAAGGCTGAGGCTGCTCCGGCTGCCGCACCGCAGGAGCAGACCGAAGTCGCAAGCGTGAATGCTCCAGTGCCGCAGGTTCGCCCGGCCTTCAGCAACCAGCTTGCCGGCAACGAGGTTGCCAATGCTCTGGTGCCGCCGTCTGCAGGTAACGCAGCCCAGCAGGCTCTTGCTGCCATGCCGGCAGGCCAGCCGCAGGAGCCGGAGCATTTTGCCGATCTCAGTGGTTACAGCATTCCGGTTCCGTCGCTCCTTGGGCCGCGTCGCGCTCCGGGTGATGCAGAACTTGCCTCGGTCGATCCGAATCTGATGTCGACGAACGTTCCGACTCCGGCCGAACGTCCGGCCGTTGCCGAGAACCTGCTCGCTGCACAGAATGCAGATCCCGAGGCGGCAGAAGACGAGGCCGATCAGGATGCGCTTTCGCCCGCCATGGCGGCGGCACTTGCAAAGCAGGATGAGGACGGTGACGCGCAGGTTGCTGTGAACGCGCCGTCGGAGCCGCGGACGGTGGAACAGGCAATCAACGCCGCCGCGCCGAAGAACCCGCCAGAACTGGATAAGCCGCCATTGCAGCTTGCCGCGCTTGCACCGATGACGAAGTCGGCGAGCTTTGTTGCACCTGTCGTCGCGCCGAAGCCTGTCGTCGTCGACAGCCCGGTTGCCCAGGGCCTGCCCACCAAAGGCGGTCGCCCGACGAAGCAAGAAGCGGTAGCGGCCGACGAAAGCCGTCAGACGATGCGCACAGAGCCGAAGCTGACGCAGAAGATGATCTCGCAGTGGGCTCTAACCAATGCACGTCTGGAAATGGCTTCCAAGAAGGTGCAGGCACCGCGCTTCGTCAGCCAGACGCTACGCGCCCAGCCGACCTCGGTCTATGCCGAAGGTTTCCAGAAAACCGCTTCGATCGATCCCGGCCGCTTCAGCGGCACGGCCGTCAACTTCATGGAAGTGCGCAAGTTCAACACGCGTTGATCGGATTATATTCTGAAGAGCAAAAGCCGCCGGCATTATCCGGCGGCTTTTGCTTTTATGGCCGGCTGCAAGATGCTCGCATCCCCTGCAAGGCGTGATCTTCAGCTGGCATGAACGGTTTGTCACCGTGCAAAAGAAAAGCCGCCATGAAGGCGGCTTTCGCAAAACGTGGTTGAGCAGATCCTCAGCCTTCCGGCGGGGATTCGATCATGCCGAGAGCGTGCAGATAGGTGTCGAGGATTGCATCTTCTTCCATGCGCTCCTGCTCGTCCTTCTTGCGGAGCGCGACAACCTTCTTGAGGATCTTGGTGTCGAAGCCCATGCCCTTGGCTTCGCCATAGACGTCCTTGATGTCGTCGGCGATGGTCTTCTTTTCTTCTTCCAGGCGTTCAATGCGCTCGACAAAAGCGCGAAGCTGATCGCGAGCGACGCCATGTGCATCAGACATCGTGTTCTCCTGATTTCGGGAAATGCATCGGGTTGCCAGTGACTGCCGCGAAGTGCAGCCAGCGTCAAGGCGATTTGAGGCCGTGGAGTCTATTTGTGCGGGTTGTTCACCTCAAAAGCTGCCTTTTGCACAGGCGATGCTTCCGTCTGGTGAAGGTTCTTCCAGTCTTCATAGGGCATGCCGTAGACGATCTCGCGCGATTCGTCCTTGCTGATGTCAACACCTTCGGCCTCCGCAGCCTCGCGATACCAGTTGGACAGGCAGTTGCGGCAAAAGCCGGCGAGGTTCATCAGGTCGATGTTCTGCACGTCGGTGCGTTCGCGAAGATGTGCGACGAGGCGACGAAAGGCGGCAGCCTCGAATTCAGTCTGCTGTTCTTTGCTGAGCGTGGTCATGAGCCAAGTCCTTTCACTCAATAAGGGCCGGTGCGTGAAGCATGCACGCTGTATGCATGAAGGCTCGGATCGGCGTTCATCTCCGCAAAGATAGGCGCCAAGCGCTCTGCCCATTCGTCGATGCCGGCCTCGTCGCCGATGAGGTCCTGGCGCACTTCCAGAAGCGCGTGCGGAATGCCTGTGATCATGCAATGGCGGTACATGGTGTCACCTTTCAGCGCACCGTCATAGGGTTCGTTGTCGCCGATGACGAGATCGGAATCGGCCCGCAGTTTTTCGAGCAATGGGCCGACGGCGCGGTGGTCGCTGTCCCAGAGCACCGTTGCATGCCAGGGGCGGGGGACACCCTTCCAGGCGGGCGTAAACGAGTGCAGGGACAGCACCAGCGGCGCCTTGCCCGTCGCGTTCGCCACCCTGTCGATCGTCTCAGACACGGCATTGTGATAGGGTCTATGGAAGGTTGCTATCCTGTGGTTCCACTCTTCCGCCGATATCGGATGGTTGCCGGGGATAATGGCGCCGTCGGAGATTTTCATGATCAGCGTCGGATCGTCCTCACCACGGTTGGGGTCGATCAACAGACGCGAAAAACCGCCGAGTACGCCGGGAACACCGAGCCGCTCACAAAGCTTGCGCGCCAGCCCCTCGATTCCGATGTCGTAGGCTATGTGCCTGATGAAGGCGCTTTCCGGCAGGCCGAGCTGGTCATATCGCTTAGGCAGGCGGTTCATAGCGTGATCGCCGAGGATCACCATGCCTTTGTCATGTTGGCCAGGTAGGATTTCAAAGGGTTGGAAATGTTCCATCAGAAAATTGCCTGCTGTCATTTTGCGTCTTTGGTCAGTGATTGCATGCGCCTTCAACTGGTTCAAGCGTGATGGGTTAGGCCAGCGCGACAAGATGCGCCCGGCGGACGGTTATGAAAGGAAATATAATCGATTAGCATTGCGTTGACTTTCGCCGGATGGCGGCGCAAGAAGACACGGATAACGAATAACCGTGGAGCTATTTGGGAGCCGTGTTGATTCAAGCCTCGCCAAGTTTCCTCACGCGGTCCGGACCCTTGGTCCGTCTCGCATTGTTCGCTCTTGCAGCCGCCTCGCCATTCTTCATTGCAGATGCCGCGCGCGCGGATTTCCGTGTATGCAATGGCACGCAAAATCTGGTTGGCGTTGCGATTGGATACCGGGCGAAGGATGGCTGGGTCACCGAGGGCTGGTGGCAGGTGCCGGCAACGACCTGCGCCACGCTGATCGAGGGGGAATTGCAGTCGCGTTATTATTACCTCTACGCAGAAGACGCCGCCCGGGGAGGCCGATGGACGGGTGACGTGCAGATGTGCGTGGCGGAAAACGAATTCAAGATCACGGGTGTACAGGATTGTTATGCCCGTGGTTACCAAAAGATGGGATTCAAGGAATACGATACGGGCCGCCAGGGAAGCTGGATGGTTCAACTCTCCGACACCCCAGGGACGCAAGAAAGCCAGAATTGATGAAGCGTAACCGCAAAGTTAAAATCCTCGCCACCCTCGGCCCGGCCTCCTCCGAGGAATCGATGATCGAGAAGCTACACCAGGCGGGTGCCGATATTTTCCGCATCAACATGAGCCACGCGAGCCATGACGTGATGCGTACGCTGGTGCAGCGTATCCGCGCCGTCGAAGCCCGCTCTGGTCGGCCGATTGGCATTCTGGCTGACCTCCAGGGCCCGAAGCTGCGTGTCGGCAAGTTTGCCAGTGTGAAGGTGGAGCTGAAGCCGGGACAGACCTTCACGCTCGACAACATCGATACCCCCGGCGACAATACGCGCGTTTTCCTGCCGCATCCTGAAATTCTCGAAGCCGTTCAGCCGGGCCATCGCCTGCTGATCGATGACGGCAAGCTGGCGCTTCGCGCCGAAAAGTGCGACGGCAAGAGCATCGTTACGACCGTCATCGCCGGTACCAGCATTTCCGACCGCAAGGGCGTCAGTCTGCCGGACACGCTCCTTGGCGTTGGTGCGCTGACCGACAAGGATCGCTCCGACCTTGATGCGGTTCTGGCGACCGACGATGTTGATTGGGTAGCGCTCTCCTTCGTCCAGCGCCCCGATGACCTTGCCGAAGTGCGCAAGATCGCTCGCGGTCGCGTTGGCCTGATGTCGAAGATCGAAAAGCCGCAGGCTCTGGAGCGTATCGAGGAAATCATCGAGCTTTCCGATGCGCTGATGGTCGCGCGTGGCGATCTCGGCGTCGAAATGCCGCTCGAAGCTGTTCCGGGCATCCAGAAGCAGCTCATCCGTGCCTGCCGTCGTTCGGGCAAGCCTGTCATCGTCGCCACGCAGATGCTGGAATCGATGATCTCCTCGCCGGTTCCGACGCGCGCCGAAGTTTCGGACGTTTCGATCGCCGTCTTCGAAGGCGCCGATGCGATCATGCTGTCGGCCGAATCGGCTTCCGGCGCCTACCCGGTCGAATCCGTTTCGATGATGGCCTCGATCGCGAGCACGGTTGAAAAGGATCCGCACTATCCGGGCATCATCTATGCCCAGCGTGCCCAGCCGGAAGCGACGGGCGCGGATGCGATTTCGCTCGCTGCCCGTCAGATCGCAGAGACGCTGAAGCTGTCGGCCATTGTCTGTTATACCTCTTCCGGCACGACCGGCCTTCGCGCTTCTCGTGAGCGCCCGCAAGTGCCGATCATCGCCCTGTCGCCGATCATCAAGACGGCTCGCCGTCTCTCTGTTGTCTGGGGCATGCATTGCGTCGTCACCCATGATGCGACCGACCTCGACGACATGGTCAACCGCGCGTGCCGCATCGTTGCTGCGGAAGGTTTCGGCAAGCCCGGCGATCGCATCATCATCTCCGCCGGCGTACCGCTCGGCACACCGGGTGCGACCAACATGCTGCGCATCGCTTATATCGGCTCTGACGGCCAGAGCGGAATCTGATCTTTTTCAGACCTGAGAATGCAAAGCGCTCCTCGAGAGAGGGGCGCTTCTATTTTCGATCTCGCTTCGGCTGCCTCAATCGCGAGAGAGGTGGCCGATGCGATAGATCTGATTAGTGCCCGAGATAGTCGGTGCCTCTGCATAGAGGCCGAAACGCACCATCGTCCAATCATGCGGATCGAAGGCAGCGATGCGGGCGAGCACATGTTTGCTGCCGGCTTTCCGTTTCGCCAAATCAATCTCCTGTTGCCTTAAGCCGGGCAGAGAGACATGAGGCTCGATCGCGAGGTATTCGCTGTCGGCGAAACGGGCGCTGCCAAGGTCCGGCAGGACATGGGCATGCCAGACGATCCAGTGACGAATGCGCGGCCGGCCAAAGGCATCCGTGAGTGCGGCAAAGCCGGGACCGCAGATGAAATCGCTGGCGCCTTCCGGTTGGTTCCAGAGATAAAAGGGCGCATAGAGGTTCTCCCGGCTGCCGAACTCACCGCGACGGGCGCTCAGAAAGGCCTTGAAGCCGAGATGCGGGAAGCCGTCCATCGCCGGCCCCTTGTCGCGGATACGGCGATCGATGATCTCCATGTCGTAATCGGCAGGGAGGGTGAAGGAATATTGCATGGCCATCATGGCTGAGGCTCCTCGCTATCAAACCAATCGACGAAATGTCCGTTCTCTGAGCCCTGAACGCTCAGATAGCTGAAGGGACTGTCGGGTGCTGCCCCATGCCGGTGAAGTTCGTCGGGCGCAAACCATATGGCATCGCCAGTTCTCACTTCTTCGGCCGGCTCGTCCTTGCGCTGCACAAGGCCGATGCCCGAGAGCACATAGAGCAACTGGCCGCGTGGATGCGTATGCCAATGCGTGACCGTGCCAGGATCCAGGGTTGCGCGCATTGCGGTGTTTTCGCCATCGACCTGATTGTCGAGCAGCATTTCGACCCAGAAGGGCGCATTCGAGATGCCTTCGGGCGAACGAACAGCATTACCCGGGCGGCGGATGGTCATCGTCTTCGGGTTAGTTTCGCTCATGATGGAGCTCCCGCGCGCGCTTCCCAACCGGGCTCGGTCATCTGCGCCAGACCATCGCCGAAGGACCATTCGCCTGGTTCGCTGGTCGAGATGACAATCATCACGTCTTCCGGACGCAGGCCGGGCGACTGTTGCAGCAGTTCGACGATTCGGCGGAAAAGGGCATTGCGCGTTTCCTGGGTACGCGGCTTGCCGGTCGTGATCGCAATCAACACGAAATCATCCGAGCGCGGGCCGGCAAGATAATTTCGGTCGAAGATCAGTTCGCCCGGTTCGTGCTGGTGGATGACTTGGAAGCGGTCGGCTGGCGGCACGTTGAAAGTCTCCACCATGGCCTTGTGAATATTGTCCGAAAGGCTACGCAGATAGTCCGGCGACTTGCCCTTCAAAAGGGAAATGCGAGCGAATGGCATTGGATGCCTCCTATTCTTTGTCTTGACAGAATAAGCATGCCACGACACCATAATGCGAAAAATCAGAATTTTATGGATTGATCATCCTGAAAATCGGGATCGTGGAATGCGACGGATTACCTTCGATCTGGATGTGCTGAGAACCTTTGCGACCGGTATGGACCTTGGCAATTTCGCCAAGGCGGCCGACCGGCTGGGACGCTCGACATCGGCTGTCAGCGCGCAGCTCAAGAAACTGGAGGAGCAGGCCGGCACGGCGATCTTCCGCAAATCCGGGCGTGGACTCGCCCTGACGGAAGCCGGAGAGACGATGCTCGCCTACGCAAGGCGACTGCTCGATCTGAATGATGAGGCGGTCGCAGCGGTGCAAAGCGTCGAGCTGGAAGGCTGGGTACGGCTCGGCCTGCAGGAGGATTTCGGCGAGAACCTGTTGCCCGACGTGCTTGGCCGTTTTGCACGCGCGCATCCGAAGGTGCGGATCGAGGCACGGGTGGTGCGCAATGCTGAACTTCTCGAACGCGTGACGACGGGCAAGCTTGATCTTGCACTCGCCTGGAGTGCGGGCACCATGACCGCACATTGCGAGCATATCGCCGATGTGCCGATGCGCTGGATCGGCCCGGCGAATGGTCTGTCGGGATGGACAGCGGGCGGCGAGCCGATGCCGCTTGCTTCACTCGAAGCTCCCTGCCTGCTGCGGAATGCTGCGACCAAGGTGCTGGACGAGGCGGGAATTTCCTGGCGGCTCTCCTTCGTCAGCCCCAGTCTCGGCGGCCTCTGGGCGGCGACAGCTGCCGGGCTCGGCATTACCGTACGCACGCCGATTGGCTTACCGGGCAAAGTGCGGATGCTGGCGCCCGGCGAGACCGGTCTGCCGGAGCTGCCGAAGCTTGGCCTGGTGTTGCATCGAGCCGAGGCGGAGCCGGATGGTGCAACGGCCAGATTGGCGGAACTGGTGTTGCAGTCGGTACATGAAGCGGTGAGGGAGGTTACGATCGCATCTGATGAGCCAAAGCCGTTTCGGCGGGTTGGATGAGAGGGACGCTTTGGGCTCGATGTTCTGCTCAGCCGGTTGACGCTACCGGCGAACCCCGATAGCCTTGATCCGCTATGAAAATGATCGCCCTCAACATCGCTACGGTCTTCTTCTTGAGCCTTTAAAGCCCCGCCCTTGGGCAAAGAAGATGCGGCCGCCTGACCAGCCCGTTGGCTGGCGTGTTTGCCGTGGACTGCAACCACCTGCGTCAGGCCAATGGACAATGCCGGCAGGGTTTGGCGATAGAGAGATATTTCATGACACCTGTTGGTTACCCGCCGGCGCTTAGCGCCGTGCAGATCGAACAATTCATCGAGGACGGCTTTGTGCGAATCGATGATGCTTTTCCGCGAGATATAGCCGAGGAAGCCCGCGCCATCATGTGGCGGGACATTCCTTTCGCCGCCGATGATCCGAAGAGCTGGGTGCGGCCGGTCGTACGGCTTGCCGGCTATGGCGGCGGACCGTTCAATGCTGCGGTCAACATGCCCGTGCTGCATTCGGCTTTCGATCAGCTTGTCGGTAAGGGACGCTGGGAGCCGCGTGACGGTCTTGGCAGCTTCCCCGTTCGCTTTCCACATCCTGATGATCCCGGCGATGCCGGCTGGCATGTGGATCTGAGCTTTCCGGGCGAGGATGGAAACCCTGGCGAACAGCGGGATTTCTCCGCCTGGCGGGTGAACGTCACCTCGCGCGGACGGGGCGCTTCTAATGCTCTTCCTGTTCTCGGATGTCGGCGAAGAAGACGCGCCGACGCGTATCCGGGTTGGATCGCACAAGGATATCGCGAAGATGCTGGAACCGGCCGGTAAAGCCGGCATGGCGCATCTGCGGCTGGAGCACGTGGGCGAGGACCGGCCACTTGCTCTGGCGACCGGGCAGGCGGGCACGGTCTATCTGTGCCATCCTTTCCTTATCCATGCCGCGCAGATGCATCGGAGCAAGGAGCCGCGCTTCATGGCGCAGCCGGGCCTCGCGCCTTCCGAGCCGCTAAAGCTTGCGCGTGAGGACGGCGCCTACTCGCCTGTCGAAATCGCCATCCGTAGGGCGCTTCAGCAAGGTTGAGGCGTATCGCAAGACGGCTGCACAGGTTTGTGCGGCATGGCAGATGTGGAGGAGGTTGCGTGGTATCGGAACCTCCTCCATTTCAGGGAACCTCCCCCAAGAGATGCTCTGATACAAGAAGGGGCGCCATTTTGCGCCCGAAAGGGGCTTGGTGGCGGAGGTTCACATTCAATGGAGGAGGTTCGGCGGAGGTTATCTCCGCCGGTTCAAGCCATTGATATATAGGTATTTAAATCAAGTGGAGGAGGTGGAGGAGGTTCTTTGCTGAAACCTGCCGGATGCCACCTACGCCAGCGGTCTGGCAAGGTCCCCGGCTAGTCTTAGGAGAAAACCTCCGCCACCCCCTCCACCTTCTCCACCTGCGATTCTTGACGGTGGCGGACGATGCTTTTGATCGGGGCGGAGGCCTCTAGCTCTGCCGGTTACATCACGCCTGCAATTCCTGCTGGGCCGCCCGACGAATTGCCTGCGGCGGCTGGCCGAAGGCTCGCAGGAATGCGCGGCGCATGCGCTCGCGATCGGCAAAGCCGGTTTCGCGAGCGACGGTATCGATCGGATGGCGGCCCTGCTCCATCATCAGGCGAGCCGCTTCCAGCCGCAAGTTCTCGACAGCCTTGGCCGGGGACTGGCCGGTTTCGGCCCGAAAGGCGCGGCTGAACTGACGGGGGCTCAAATGTGCCGCTTCGGCCAGCTCTTCGACGGAAAGCGTGGATTTCAGATTGCTGCGCGCGTAGGCGAGTGCCTTCTGGATGCGGTCGGATTTCGGCTCCAGCTCCAGAAGGGCGGAAAATTGCGACTGGCCGCCGGCGCGGCGATGGTAAACAACGAGCATGCGAGCGACGGCGCGGGCGATCTCCAGCCCGTGATCCTTCTCGACCATCGCGAGTGCCAGATCGACGCCGGCCGTCATGCCGGCAGAGGTCCAGACGGAGCCGTCGATGATGTAGATGCGGTCCTCTTCCATCCGGATTGCTGGGTAGCGGCTCTGCAGTTCACGGGCGAGATACCAATGGGTCGTGGCGCGACGGCCGTCGAGAATGCCGGCGTCGGCCAGGAGGAATGCGCCGGTGCAGATCGAGGCGAGGCGGCGCGTGGCAGGAAGTGCGGCGCGGATGAACCTCGCCTCCGCCTCGTTCGGCAGCTTGATGTCCGGTGCTCCGGCGACGATCAGCGTGTCGAAAGCGGGATCGCCAAAGGCTTCCGTCTCGATGATCATGCCAAGCGAGTTGGCGATCGGGCCGCCAGTCTCCGAGACATAGTGGATCTCATAGACCTTCTCGCCGATCTCAAGATTGGCGAATTCAAAGGCCGAGACGGCAGCGAGGCTCATGATCTGGAAGCCGGGAAAGAGCAGGAAACCGATTTGCTGCATGGTGTCATGTCCTGAAAAGAGGATGTCCTAAAAGGTGGTATATATGACATTCAGGACATCGGCAATCGGGCGTAAAACTCTCCTCAAGCGCAAGGCATCGGGCCGGCGTACGAAAAGGAGAAACGATCATGGCACAAGAACATAAGGGTACGGCACTGGTCACGGGCGCCTCTTCGGGCATTGGCGCGATCTATGCCCATCGGCTGGCAAAGCAGGGCTATAATCTCATCCTCGTCGCCCGCAATGGCGAGCGGCTGAAGGCGCTGGCAAGCCGGCTGACCGATGAAACGGGCCGCAGCGTCGAGACACTATCCGCGGATCTGGGCAAGAAGGACGATCTCGCCAAAGTCGAAAAGGTGCTGAAGGAGGACCAGAGCATCACCATGCTGGTGAACAATGCCGGCTTCGGAGGCACTGCGCCGCTGCTCGCCTCCGACGTCGACAAAATGCAGGAGATGGTCGACATCAACGTGACGGCGGTGATGCGGCTGGCCTATGCAGCAGTATCCGGTCTCGTTGCCCGCGGCGGCGGCACCATCATCAATATCGCTTCGATCGTAGCCATCGCGCCCGAGATCCTCAACGGTGTCTATGGCGGAACGAAAGCTTTCGTGCTCGCCTTCAGCCAGTCACTGAAGCACGAGCTTGCCGACAAGAATATCCGCGTCCAGGTCGTGCTGCCGGGCGCTACAGCTACCGAGTTCTGGGGCATTGCCGGTACGCCAGTCGAGCACCTGCCTGGCGAGATCGTCATGTCGGCAGAAAACATGGTCGATGCTTCACTGGCCGGCCTTGCCGAGGGGGAATTCGCGACGATCCCGGCGCTCGAAGATGCCGGCTTGCTGGGCGCTTACGAGCAGGCGCGCCAGGCGCTGATGCCGAACCTGTCGCGTTCGGTGCCGGCACCGCGCTACAAGATCGCCTGACGACCGCCAGCCAGGAACGGAATCGTCCGCGGCAGGCCACCGCGGACGTTTTTGTCAGCCGAAACGCTCCAGCGCTTTGGTGAACACATCGGCGTCGATATTGCCGCCTGAGGTGACAACAACAGCCGTGTCGCTGTCCAATTGGTCGCCGTGAAAGAGTGCCGCGGCAAGGGCAACGGCCCCGCCCGGTTCCACGACGATTTTGAGGCGCGTGAAGGCAAGGGCAACGGCGCGCAGTGCCTCATCGTCGGTCACCACGACACCCGGCCCCGCCAGACGCTTCAGGATCGGGAAGGTGATATTGCCCGGCTGCGGCGTGATGATCGCGTCGCAGATCGAACCTGTGAGGGCGGCGTTGCGCTCGATCTTGCCTGAGGCAAGCGACCGCGTCGTGTCGTCGAAGTTTTCCGGCTCGCAAGGGCGGACACGAAAGCTTGGCGCGCTCGCTTCCAGGGCCAGCGCAATGCCGGAGGTCAGGCCGCCGCCGCCGCAGGGAACGAGGACTTCGGCATTCCGAACTCCTTCCTCTTCCGTCTGTTCGGCGATTTCCAGCCCGGTCGTGCCCTGGCCGGCGATAACAAGCGGCTCGTCGAAGGGCTTGATGAGCGTCAGGCCGCGTTCGGCTGACAGTTTTGCGCCGATCTCGTCGCGGTCTTCATTGGCGCGGTCGTAGAGTACGACTTCTGCGCCGAAGGCGCGTGTGTTGGCGATCTTCAGCTTCGGAGCGTCACTCGGCATGATGATGACGCAGGGGACGCCGTGCATGCGTGCAGCAAGTGCCACACCCTGTGCATGGTTGCCGGAGGAGAAAGCGATGACGCCCTTCTTGCGCAGTTCCGGATCAATGCCGGAGACGGCAGACCAGCCGCCGCGGAACTTGAAGGAGCCGGAATGCTGAAGGCATTCGGCCTTCACGAACAGCCGCCGGCCGGCGATTTCATCGAGGAAGGGGGAGGAGAGAAGCGGCGTGCGCCGCGCATGTCCGCGCAGGCGGGCCCTGGCGGCAACGATCATTTCAATGGAAGCCATGGGAATCTCTTCTGCTTTAATGCCGCTCATGCATAGATCGCGCATCTATGATTGTGAACGGCGACTTTGTCACGGTGACATGAATATGACATTGGACGCAGCTCCACCCGATTCCCGCGTAACACGTCGTTTCCTGAATTGCGTCGGACTTTCACCGTTCAAGCGTGCGAATTCGCGGTTGAAGTTGGACTTGCTGATGAAGCCGGAGTCAAACATCACCTGCGTTACGGGATGATCAGTCGTAACCAGCTGCTCGCAGGCGGAGCGGATGCGGAGGTCGTTCACATATTGTGAGACGCTCATGCCGTGGATGCGGTTGACCGCCATGGAGACGCGCCGCGCCGGCAGGTTCATCTTCCGGGCGATGCGGCTGAGATTGAGATCGGGATCGCGATAGAGCTCACGGGCATGCATCAGGGCGTCGAGGGCTGCCGCGACCGCTCCGTCTTCTTCCGTCGCCGGCGGTGGTGGAGGCGGCTCCGAGGATGCCGCTTCCATCGTGCTGCCGTTGCTTGCTATCGAAGCGGCAGTGCCAAGAATCAGCAGCGCGATGACATTGCCGAGCGCAACGATGGCTCCTGCATGGATACCGCCGGCCTGGGTGAAGTCGAAACTGATCACGATGTCGGTGACGGCAGAGGCGATAAGTGCAAAACCGGTGATCTGCAGCGAACGATAGGAAAGCACCGCGCCGTCGAGACGGGAGGCAACGAGCGCATCCGGGCCGCGCCGGGCGAGCCAGAGGAGGGCGATACCGTAGGCAATAAAGATCAGGATGATGGCGAGGCTGATCGGCTCCGGGTACAAGGCGATGAAAATGGCGATTGCCGCTGTCGGCAGAAGATGCGGCCAGAAACGGGAGAGGGTGGGTTGCTCTTCCATGGCAAGCCCCTTGAAGCAAACCCAGGCGAGGGCCGCGATCATCGTCGCCATCAGGGACTGCAGCGGCATGATATCGATGATGTCGTAACCCCAGCGGATGCCGATCACCACGGATTGGGCGATGTAGAGCCCGATCAGCAGCAGGAAAGGCCGTTTCTCGGCGAACGATCCATCACCCTGCCGCAACATGCGGATCAAGACGATGGCAAGCAGCAGCGCCACGACGAAGGGCAGGGGAACGAAGATCATCGGCGATATCCGGATAGCGGCAATGATCCTCAGAATGAACCCGATTGCGTTCGCGGTCGACCCGGATCACGATCGAGGTTTCGAAATGGGGTCCGAAAATCCATCCTGAAACGGTCCTCGATGGGATTGCTTCATTCACGGACGGATTCGATGACCATACTCGTGATGCCGGTGTTTTTGGCGGCCTCCGTTTCCGCTCTGCCGGATAGGAATATCGACGACTGCAATTCCTGATCTTTCCGGTTTCGGAGTCAATGTGCCGGTGGATTACCGAGTGACAGCGAAGGCCTCGTGGGTTGATGCCCGGCAGCCGAGCGTGCTGGGCATCATGCCGCGCGTCGAGATCGACGGCGAATTCGTGCGGGTCGGAACCGCTGAAGCCTGCGATCAATAACCGTTGGCCGAGCCTTCGGTCGCGCGGTTGTCCATCGCACCATTGTAGCGGGCTCCGCCACCCTTCTCGATGGCCGCAAGGCTCTTGCCGCCGACGAGGATGCCGGCTGCCTGTCCCCATACTGGCGCATCATTGCCGCCATCAAGCTTATAGCCCATGGCGGCGAGCGCCTTTTCCGTATCGGGGGACAGGGCATAGGGCTCCAGATAGACAGTGTCTGGCTGCCACTGGTGGTGGATGCGCGGGGCATTGACGGCCTGGCTGATGTCCATGCCGAAATCGACGACGTTGAGGATCGCTTCCAGCGTGATGGTGATGATGCGCGAGCCGCCGGGGCTGCCGATCACCATGAACGGCTTGCCGTCCTTGGTGACGATGGTCGGGCTCATGGACGAGAGCGGCGTCTTTTTGGGGGCGATGGCATTGGCTTCGCCCTGCACAAGGCCGTAGAGGTTCGGCACGCCGGGCTTGGAGGTGAAGTCGTCCATCTCGTTGTTGAGCAATACGCCGGTGCCGGGCGCAACCACACCGGCGCCAAAGGAGCCGTTCAACGTATAGGTTACGGCAACGGCATTGCCCTCGTCGTCGATAATGGAATAGTGCGTCGTCTCGGTGCTTTCCTTGCCGCCGAGCGGCTTCAGATTGGCTGATGTGCCGGCCCTGTAGGGATTGATCTTGTCGCGGATTTCGGCGGCATATTTCTTGTCCAGCAGCTTGGTGACCGGGTTGTCGACGAAATCGGGATCGCCGAGAGCTGCATTGCGGTCGACATAGGCATAACGCATGGCCTCGGCCATAATGTGCACGGCATCAGCCGATCCGTAGCCGAGATAGGAGAGTGGATAACCTTCAAGGACGTTCAGGATTTCGCAGATGATGACGCCGCCGGAGGAGGGGGGCGGCGAGGAAATGATGTCGTAGCCGCGGTAATTGCACTCGATCGGCTTCAATTCCCGCACCTGGTATTGCTCGAAATCCTCCTTGGCGAGAATGCCGCCTTTGGCCTGGCTCGCCCTGACGATAGCATCGGCTGGCGCACCCTTATAGAAGGCATCGGGACCTTTATCCGAGATCGATTGCAGGACAGCGGCAAGGTCCGGCTGCACCAGCCTTTCGCCGGACGAATAGGGGCTGCCGCCGGCTTTCAGGAAGATTTTTGCGGCCTCCTCATCCTTGGCAAGCCGCTTGGCGCTGCCGGCAAAACTCGCGGCGTCGCCCTGCTCCAGCGTGAAGCCGTCCTTCGCGTATTTCAGAGCCGGAGCAATCAGTTCCTCGCGTTTTTTGGTGCCGTATTTTTCTCGGGCGGTTTCGAAGCCCATGACCGAGCCGGGTGTGCCAATGGCGAGGTAACCATCGAGGCTGGCGCGCGGGACGATGTCGCCCTTGGCGTCGAGATACATGGTCTTGGTCGCTGCAAGCGGCGCACGTTCACGGAAATCGAGGAAAGTTGTTTTTCCATCTTTCATGCGGATCGTCATGAAGCCGCCGCCGCCGAGATTGCCAGCTGTCGGATAGACGACGGCCAGGGCGTATCCGACAGCGACTGCGGCATCGACGGCATTGCCGCCGCTTTTCAACACCTCGACACCGACATCGGTTGCCAGATGTTGAGCGGTGACGACCATACCATGTTCCGCTTCGACAGGTGCCGGCGAGGCGGCAAAAGCGGGGAGCGGTGCGAAACAAAGTGAGATTGCAGCAAGAATTGAGACGGATTTTCCGTGGATGCGGTCCATTATTTTCCCCTCGGAGACAGCGACGGAAGAGATATGGCGTCAATTCAACGGCAGGCAATGATCAGGCGAGAAGCTCTGCAAGTTTCCTGTTGGTGTCGTGCTCGCCGAGAGGCGTATAAACGATCAGTTTCATGTCGGGCTTGCTCATCAGCGCTAGGCCCGTGTGTTCGAAGGACATAAGACCTTTCACCGGATGATTCAGGCGCTTGATGCCCGTCAGCGGCGCCAAGACTTCATGGCGCGGCCACCAGGCTCGGAATTCCGGGCTCTGCCGATCAAGCAGGGCGATCAGCCGCTCGAAATCCGGATCCCCGGCATAACGGGCGCTGTCAGCGCGGAACATGGCGAGCGAAACGCGGGCGACTGCCTCCCAATCGACCAACAGGCTGCGATGGAAATCATCGGCAAAGAGCCGGTGCATGGTGTTGCGCTCGTCCGGCCCCAGCCGGTCATAACCGCCGAAGAGCAGGTCGGCGGCACGGTTCCAGGCAAGGACATCCCAGCGGCGACCGAGCACATAGGCCGGCTGATGGGTGAGATTGTCAAGCATTCGGCGAAGCGGTTCGTCGACCACTTCTGGCACCGAAGAAAGCGGTTGCGGCGGCTGGCGACTATTCAGGGTGACAAGGTGCTGACGTTCTGCTTCATCGAGGCGTAGCGCATCCGCCAGCGCATTCAGCACCTGCGGGGAAGGATGGATGTCGCGGCCTTGCTCAAGCCAGGTGTACCAGGTCGTGCCGACGCCGGCCAACATCGCGAGTTCTTCCCGCCTGAGCCCGGGTGTGCGGCGGCGAAAACCTTCCGGCAGACCGACATCGGTCGGTCGCAGGCGTTCACGGCGAGATCGCAGGAAGGCTGCGAACTCGCGGCGGCGAGCATCGAATGTATCCAGTTTCTGATCCATAGCAGCTATCATATCAGCATCGATACCAGGATAAGAATAGGCCTGTTTACGATTTTCGAGCTCCGCAAGATGAGAGCGCTCCCGACTGTGAATGTCGGGAGTTTGATCATTCAAGGGAGTATTCTCATGTCATTACAGCATGCAGTCATTATCGGCGGCTCTTCGGGTATCGGCCTCGCCACGGCCAAACTGCTTCTGGAACAGGGATTTCGAGTCACCATCGCTGCACGGGACGAGGCGAGGCTCAAGACGGCGGCTGACAATCTTTCCGGCGAGATCGCCACGATCGCGATCGATGGCCGAGATCCCGTCGCGGTCAGGCAGGCTTTCGAAAGTCTCGGATCGTTCGATCATCTGGTGCTGGCGCTTGGCAGCGGCCATGGCGCCGGCCCGTTCTCGACGCTTGATATGGGCGATCTGCTGGCGGGCTTCCAGACGAAGCTGATCCCTCAGGCGGCAGCAGCGCAGGTGGCTCTGCCTTTCCTGAAGCCGAAGGGCAGCATTACCTTCGTTTCCGCCGTCAGCGCGCAGGCCGCCATGCCAGGGACTGCTGGTCTGGCCGCGGTCAATGCCGGCATCGAGGCGATGGTGCGCGTGCTCGCAGCCGAATTGAAGCCGTTGCGCGTGAATGGCGTTTCGCCTGGTGTCGTCGATACGCCGTGGTGGGATTTCCTGCCCGCAGAGCAGCGTCAGGCCGTCTTCCAGGATTTTGCCGGACGCACGGCGGTCGGCCGCATCGGCCAGCCCGATGACGTCGCCAAGGCCGTGGCCTTTCTGGTCTCCAATACTTTCATGAGCGGTCACGTTCTCACCTGCGACGGCGGCATTCACCTTGCTGCTTGATTGCGTCAGGCCGTCTTGCCGGCGGCCTCCTCGGGAGTGAATATCAAGCCGGTCAGGTCCTTGTCCTTCAGGGCTGCCCATTTCAACAGTGCGTCCAAGGCGGGGCATAGGGCCTGACCCAATCAGTCAGACGATATTCCACCTTGGGCGGCACCTGATGGTGGACGATGCGCCGCACGATGCCGTCATTTTCCATCTGGCGCAGCTGCTGGATCAGCATCTTTTGCGAGATGGCGGGAATTGCGCGTTCGAGATCAGAGAAGCGCAACACGTTGCCGCCGAAGAGGTGGAAGAGGATGATCAGCTTCCAGCGCCCTTCGAGAATCTTCAGCACGTTCTCGACGCCGGTTGCGGCGGAATAAGGGGTCATCGCATCACCTTACTTTCAGGTAAGTACCTGACTTTTTTGTAGGTTCTTGTCATCTGGTAAGCCTATGCCCATTCTTTTCGCGAGGCAACCGAAGAGGAGTTTGCGAATGAGTATAGAGCTTCCGAAACCACTGGCCGCCTATTACGCTGCCAAGAACCAGAAGGATATCGACGGCATGCTCGCCTGCTTTGCCGCTGATGCCAGCGTGCGCGATGAGGGCGAAGACAGGCGGGGTCATGCCGAAATCCGCGAATGGATGGAGGAGACGACGCGCCAATATGGTGTGACCGTCGATCCCGAGGAAATCTCCGGTGAAGCTGATGCGCCGGTCGTGGCTGCATTGGTCGACGGCAATTTTCCCGGCGGTCCCGTCACCTTGCATTATCATTTCACGCTTGCTGGCGGCGCCATCACGCACCTGGAGATCGATGCATGAGCGCCGCACCGGCTTTTCGGTTCGATCCGAACGAGTTCATCAGCAAACGTGTTCTTGTTACAGGCGGCACCAAGGGTATGGGTGAGGCGATCGTACGGCGATTTTCGGCTGCTGGCGCGAGGGTCGCGACGACGGCGCGCTCGTCACTACCAGAGGGGCAGATGCCGTCGCTGTTCGTTCAGGCCGACATCAGTACGGCGGAGGGCGTCAACAGCGTAGCCTCGGCAGTGCTGGGTGCTTTCGGCGGTCTCGATATTCTCATCAACAACGTCGGAGGGTCATCGGCGCCGAGCGGCGGTTTTGCAGTGCTCAGCGATGAGCACTGGCAGGCAGATATCAATGCCAATCTGATGGCACCCGTGCGGCTCGACAGGGCCTTCCTGCCCGGCATGATCGAGCGCGGCCACGGTGTCATCGTTCATATTTCATCGATCCAAAGGCGGTTGCCGCTGTATGAAGCGACGCTTGCCTATGCGGCGGCAAAGGCCGGATTGTCGAACTATAGCAAGGGATTATCGAAGGAGGTCGGGCCGAAAGGTATTCGTGTGAATGCCGTTGCACCTGGGTTTATCGAGACCACGGCAGCGACGGCCCTGATCCGGCGCATCGCACAGGAAGCAGGCACCGATGAAGAGGGTGGCCGTAAGCTGTTGATGGACTCGCTCGGCGGCATATCAATCGGCCGGCCGGGACGTCCGGAAGCGGTGGCCGAACTCGTGGCTTTCCTGGCTTCGCCGCGTGCCGCCTCCATTCACGGTGCTGAATATACCATCGATGGCGGCACCGTTCCGACGGTTTGATCGATGGAAGAGCCGGCCAGCCGCTCTTCGGCCTTGCGGGCCATCGCTGCAAGATCGCGCGGTCTGCCGGCAATCTTCTCCATGGCGGCGATAGCGACATCGGTTGCAAGATAATCTGGCTTGTGGCCAACACCCTTGACGGTGACGAGTTCCGATCCCTTGATGTCCCGCGCCAATCCACGCGAATGCAGGTGCTCCCAGACGATCTCATCCTTGTCGCCGGTGATGATGACGGTTGGCGCCGATATCTTGGAATAGTGTGGCGCGTTAGCCGTCAGATATTCATGCAGCCGTTTGAAATCGCTGGCATTGTTGTAAAAGGCGCGCGGCCGCAGCACCAGCGACGGGCCGGTCTTGGCGACGTAATCGAGGGGCCGCGGATTGGGGCGGAAGACGTTCAGCGTGCCACGCTCCAACCGGTGCAGGCCAAGCGGCACGACGACTGCATGATTGAAGAGCCAGCCGACAACAGGCGCCGTTGCGACATGATAATACCAGTCGATACCACCCGGCCATGGGTGGGAGGCCGGCGCGAGAAAGAGCAGACCCGCCGTCTTGTCCGGGTGGCGGACACCGAAGGCCGCAGCAATCGCGCCGCCGAAGGAATGGCCGACAATGATCGCCTTTTCGATGCCGCGCTTTTCCATCAGCCTGGCGATGGCGTCAGCCTGGCCCGAAGGCAGGGCATTTTCAGGCCCGCCGCGTTCCGAATAACCATGACCCGGTCGATCGACGAAGAGCATCTCAGCGCGGCCTTGCAGTGCTTCACGGAAGGCACCGGCCTGGTCCAGCAGATTGCCGCTCGCGCCATGAATGAAAACCAGAGCTGGAAGATCGGCGGTTTCCGGCCGAGGCACATGCACGGCATTCATGCGATAGCCGCCGATATCGGTCAGTTCGCCGATATTGGGGTAGGCATATTCGAATTGGCGGGCTTTGTAGGAGGAATAGCCGATGGCGGCGACGACCGGGACGAGGAGGGCAGAGATTTCGGCAAGCATAGTCTCAACCGCACAATGACGACATCATCAGTTCAAGATTGTGCGCCTTCTTACGCCGTCAAGTGGACACCGGATCTGTCAGGTGCGGTTGCCGGCAAGCTTTTCCGAGAGCGTATTGACCTGATCCTGCGCGGTGCGGTCAGCAGGATAGATATCGAGAACGCGCTCCCAGGCCTTGAGGGTAATTTCATCATTGCCTGTGGTGGCGAGGATGGCAGCCATACCCGACAAGGCGCCGAAATGGCGGGGCTCGATCTTCAACACCTGCTCGATATCGGCCATCGACTTGCGATAGTTGCCAAGCACGAAGTTCAGCGTTGCCCGTCGATTCCAGCTTTCAGCATAGGTCGGCTTCAGGGCGATGGCCTCATCGAGAAAGTCGAGGGCTGCCGGATTGCGCTTTTCCTCGATCGCCTTATCGGCCCATTGCATCAGGAGATTGATCGTCGCGCTGTTGGAATCGTTCCATTCCATGCGGATCTGATTGGCGATGCTGCTTGCCTTGTCGGGGTCGCGCTCGCGTTTCAACTGTACATAGAGCTGATCGAGACGCTGTCGGGGGGAGGAATCGGTATTGGCAGGCTGTTCGACGATAACATCCTTCTGCTGCGCCATGGCAGGAAGAGCGGGAGCGAACAGGATGAGAGCAAGCGGCAGCGCCGCTGAGGTCATAGCAAAAAAGCGCATGGCGGACATATTAGCCCGCCACTGCTGAAGATCAAACAAATTTGACGTGATCACCGAAGCAACCAACCGATATGCCCGCCTACGAGCAGGCAAACCGGATACGCGCGATCAGCCCTGGCGAGCCTTGAAGCGCGGGTTCTGCTTGTTGATGATGTAGATGCGGCCCTTACGGCGAACGAGACGGTTGTCACGATGACGCGCCTTGAGCGACTTGAGCGAATTCTTGATCTTCATTTTTCTGATCCGCGATGTTTCTGGGGGAATTCACATTCGCCCGTGTCTTTAACAATCAAAAGCGCGCCGGCTGGGCGCGCTCTTTAGGTGGGGGAGCAGATAACCCGGCCTCTGCCCTGTGTCAACCACGTGAAGGCTTTTTTCCGTGGTTTTCAGGTGCTCCCGGGCCACGGCTCAGGGAACTTTGCCGGTTAGCGTCGTCACATGGCCCATCTTCCGGCCGGGGCGCGATTCGGTCTTGCCATAGAGATGCACAAGCGTGTCGTCACGCTTCAGCCAGTCCGAGAGGGCAAGGATATCGTCGCCAATCAGGTTCTGCATCACGCAATCGGAATGGCGGCGCGGATTGCCGAGCGGCAAGCTGGCAACGGCGCGGATATGCTGCTCGAACTGGGAGACGATGCAGGCCGCTTCGGTCCAGTGGCCGGAATTGTGAACGCGTGGCGCCATCTCGTTGGCGATCAGGCTGCCATCGGCCAGAACGAAGAACTCGATGCCGATGACGCCGACATAATCGAGCGCGGCCAGGATCTGCTCGGCCGCCTTGCGCGCGGCATCGGCAGTGGCACCGGAAATTGTCGCCGGTATGGTCGATGTGTGGAGAATGCCGTTGCGATGGACGTTTTCGGCCGGATCGAAGCAGAGCACCGTACCGTCGATCGCGCGGGCGGCAATGATCGAGACCTCGCGTTCGAAGGCGACGAAGCTTTCGAGGATGAGCGGTACCGAGCCGAGCTCTGCATAGGCGCCGTCAGCGCTGTCGGCCGATGAGCGGAACACTTTTTGGCCCTTGCCGTCATAACCAAGGCGACGGGTTTTCAGAACACCCTGACCACCGAAATCGCTCAACGCGGATTCGAGATCGGCCTGACTGTCGATCGCATGGAAACGAGCAGTCGAAATGCCGCAGCCATTGATGAAGCGTTTTTCGATCAGGCGGTCCTGTGCGGCTTCCAGCGCCTTCGGCGGCGGATAGACCGGCACGGTCTTTGCCAGCGTTTCGGCAGCAGCAACCGGCACATTTTCGAATTCGTAGGTAACGACATCGCAGAGCCCGGCCAGTTCGGCGAGCGCTGCCGGGTCGTCATAGGCGGCGGTAATCTGGTAATTGGCAAGCTGGGCGGCAGGGCTATCGGTCTGCGGCTCCAATATGACGGTGCGGAAATTCAACCGCGCTGCGGCCATGGCAAGCATGCGACCGAGCTGGCCGCCGCCGATAATGCCTATCGTCCTGACCATCAGAGATCGTCCATTGGGTATTCGGCGACGGAGGCGCTCTGGCGTTCGCGCCATTCGTCGAGGCGCTCGGCGATTTCGTCATCGGAGAGGGCAAGCACGGCAGCGGCAAGAAGCGCCGCATTGATCGCTCCAGCCTTACCGATGGCGAGCGTGCCGACGGGAATGCCGCCTGGCATCTGAACGATGGAGAGCAGGCTGTCCTGACCGGACATGGTCTTCGACTGGACCGGCACGCCAAAAACCGGCAGCGGCGTCATGGCCGCCGTCATGCCCGGAAGGTGGGCCGCGCCGCCGGCGCCTGCAATGATGACCTTGAAACCTTCGGCACGTGCGCCCTTGGCGAAATTCACGAGCCGGTCGGGTGTGCGATGGGCCGAGATGATCCGCGCGTCATACTCGATTTCGAGCGCCTCCAGTGTATCGGCCGCATTCTTCATGGTTTCCCAGTCCGATTGGCTGCCCATAATGATGGCGACGGGCGGTCTGTCTGTCATCGTCACAATTGTTCCTTCAGGCGATGATGTCGGGGATGATCTGGTCTTCCAGCTTAGAGAGCTTATCCTTGATAACCAGCTTTTTCTTCTTCATACGCTGGATGCGCAGAGCATCGCACCCCGTCTCGATCATGGCGTTGATCGCGGCATCGTAATCCTCGTGCTCCTGACGCAGACGCGCCACCATGAGCCTGATTTCCGCCTGTTCCTGATCGGCCATCTGCATTCCCCGTAATCGTCTTCGGACCTTGTCCGGTCTGCCGATAATTTCCGCAAGCTCCTATCACCAAATAGAGGTAACGGGAAGTTAGTGTTGATCATGAATTTGCCGCTTAGTCTCCATCTTTTGGCCTTCGACAAGCCTTCAAAAATGTGTCACAGTCCGCTGGTTGACACCTTGGATCTCCAGCGGTGGATAGCTGGGGAGGGGTAAGAGGAAGGAAGGGTCAAATGACTGTTCAAGCTCATCTTGAATCGCTCCAGAAAAAGCATGTTGCTCTCGAGGAGGAGTTGCATGCCCTGAGAACATCTCCCTCTATTTCCGATACTGAAATTGCCGAATGCAAGCGCCGTAAGCTGCGCATCAAGGACGAGATCGAGCGTCTCAAGTCATCCGTCCATTGATCTTTCCCAAGACTATCGCAGACATCAGTCTTGCAGAGAAAAGGTGAAACCAACCAATTTCTAGCAATTGAAGCAAGAACCGGTGATTTGCCGTGATCAAGCGCCAGTCCATGCATGCGGCATCGGGCTGGCGTCTTTGCGAGAAGAGGGCGCTTCAGGCCCAGAACTGATCCAGCCACAGATTGAGTTTGTCGAAGCCGCGGTTGTTGACCGTGTAAATTCGCTTCGTGCCTTCCGAGGTCACGGAAACGAGGTTGCTTTCAAGCAGCGCCTTCAGGTGTTGCGACACGGCCGGGCGACTGATCGGCAGGCCCTCGGCAAGCTCATTGACCGTTTTCGGCGCGCGCCGCAATTCCTCCAGCAGAAACCGCCGGTTCGGATCGGCAATCGCGGCAAAAGGGTCCGTGTTCGACATGGTTAAAACGCTACGTCAAACAGGCTTTTCCGGCAAGGAAATTGTGCATCGCAACGGGACGTAAACCTATTCGAGTATGCCTTCGCGCAAGATCAGGAAAGCAGCGATCAGCGCCATGGCATACATGAAGGGATAGAATATCTCCGGCTTCATGCGCCGCACGCACCATGCGCCGGTAATCGTCGCCAGCGGGGCAAAGGGCAGCAGCGTGGCGGAGGTCAGGAGATTGCGGGTGTCGAGCTGGCCGAGCGTGAAATAGGGAACGAGTTTTACCGCGTTCAGAATGGCGAAGAAGCGTACGCTGGTGCCGGTGAATTCGCGCGGGGGCAATTTGAGAGGCAGGGCGTAAATCTGGAAGGGCGCACCGCCGGCATGGGCGACGAAGCTGCCATAGCCGGAAAACGTGCCCCAGAGAATTGCCAGCGCCGGGCGCTGGGGGCGTGGCGGGATCACTATCCCCTTACCGGGGCCGAAATTGTTCCAGAAGTAACGCAGGCAGAAGGCCACCGTGACGGCACCGATGAGAATGCGCAACACGCTGCCCGGCACGAGAGCGGAGGTGGCCCAGCCGAAGGCAATGCCGAGAAGGGCGCCCGGCAGCATGATCTTAAGCGTAGTCCAGTCGCCGTGCTGGCGCCAGATGACCAGCGATATCATGTCCATGAAGACAAGGATCGGCAGCAGGATTGCGGCGGCTTCGACGGGTGCGACGACGAGGGCGAGAAAAGGAAGGCCGATCAGCGATAAAGCATCGCCCATTCCGCCTTTGGCAAGCCCGACAAGGATGACAGCCGGGACTGCGGCGTAATAGAATGTCAAATCTAGTGGCATGCTTTTGAAGTTCCTCCCCTTGCAAGCCCCCTCTATCGGAATTACTCACTCAAAACGAGTGCGGATCCGCCATAGAGCGGGAAAAACCGCCGCAGATGGAAAGACTTCATGATCGAACCGGAAAACCGCTGCCGTCTTGTTCTTGTCGTACCCGATATGGCCGACGCCGATGAACGGGTGAAGATCGTTGCCGACGCGTTGAAAGGCGGTGATGTCGCGTCCGTCATTCTGCCGCAATACGATCTCGATGATGGCAGCTTCCAGAAACATGCTGAAAAGCTTGTGCCGATCATTCAGAACGCCGGTGCTGCGGCGCTGATTGCCGGCGACAGCCGCGTCGTCGGCCGTTCGAAAGCCGATGGCCTGCACATTACCGGACCGGCAAGCGAGATTGCCGATGCGATCGATCGTTACGCAGACAAACTGATCGTCGGCGGCGGCAATGCGGCCGACCGGCACACGGCGCTGGAAGTCGGCGAGGAGCGGCCGGACTATATCTTCTTCGGCAAACTCGACGGCGACATCAAGCCGGAGGCGCATCCGAAGAACCTGGCGCTTGCCGAATGGTGGGCGTCGATGATCGAAATCCCGTGCATCGTGATGGGCGGCACCGACCCGGCTTCCGCGCTTGCCGTTGCAGAGACCGGCGCGGAGTTCGTCGCAATGCGCATGGGCGTGTTTGCAGAACCGGCGCAGGCGCCCTCGATCGTGGCTCAGATCAATGCCTTGCTTGACGAAAAAGCGCCACGGTTTGAGGATTGATATCGCGCTCATGCCGATCCCTGCCCGTCCTTTGAGATACACCCTCCTATGCATGACTGCCCTGCTGGCGGTTTCACCGGAGTTTGCGCGGGCGCAGGCGAATGACGCAATTACCGCACCTTCCACAACGCCCAGCCAGACGTTCCGGGCCAATCGGCCGCAGCCGAAGGACGGTACCGTGCCCTCCGACGGTGTCGGTGTCTTCGACCGCATGGGTGCGAAGCTGCCCGACCTGCCGCCTGAAAAGGAATACAAGGGTACGATCGATGAAGCGTTCGGTGCCTATCAGCGCGGTTATTATCTGACCGCCATGGATAAGGCGCTGCCGCGGGCGCAGCTCGGCGATCCAGCGGCGCAGACGCTGATTGCCGAAATCCTGTCGCAGGGGCTTGGCGTCAAGCGGGACATGAAGAATGCCGCCTTCTGGTATGGAAAGGCAGCGGAGGGCGGCGATCCGGCGGCGATGTTCAAATATGCATTGCTCCTCATGGAAGGCAACAATGTCACGCGCGACAAGGCGAAGGCCGACGAATATATGCGCAAGGCGGCCGACGGCGGAAATTCGTCCGCCGAATTCAACTGGGCGCAGACGCTCGTTGCCGACAATCCCGGCGACAAAGGACTGAAGCTCGCCTTGCCTTACTATGAAAAGGCGGCGGAGCAGGGCGTCGCAGACGCGCAATATGCAGTGGCGCAGATCTATCAGCAGGTGCCGGATATTCCAGAGGAAAAGAAACGGCTGGCTCGCGAATGGATGGCGCGCGCGGCACGCGCGGGCTTCGATACGGCCCAGCTCGACATGGGTATCTGGTTGGTCAACGGGGTCGGCGGGCCGAAGGATTACGTGCGCGGCTTCGAATGGCTGAAGCTTGCCGCTAACAGGGGCAATGTCGTTGCACAAAACAAGCTCGCGCATCTTTACATCAATGCGCTCGGCACGGCACCTGATCCGATCGAAGCCGCGAAATGGTACGTCCTGTCTCGGCGGGCAGGACTGAGCGACCCGTCGCTTGAGGACTTCTACCTCGGCATCGAGGACGATCAGCAGAAGGCTGCGATTGATGCGGCGAATAAGTTTCGCCGCATCAACTAAAACCGCAGTCTCAGAAGAGGGCGTCTTCGAACAGATCCTCGTCGCTCTGAGCCTCGGTGGGCTCAGCAGGGACCGCTGCAGCGGTTTCCTCGGTAGCGGGAATGATGTCGCGATGGACATTGCGCTCCTGCACCATAGTGTAGAGCTTGAAGATCTTGCGGTCGAGCGGAGCGATTGCATCGGCCATGTCGGAGATGTCGGCGATCTGGTCGCCGGCCACGGTTTCCAGCACGTCGGCGCAGCGGGCGAGCACATCGCCGAGATCATGCTGGAAATCGAGCTTGCCGATCAGCAGGCTGATCTTGGTTGCGACCTCGCGGCCGTGTTCCGCAAGTACCTTGAGCTCGTCTTCCATCAGATTGGCGGCGGAACGGATCGTGCCGACGGCCGAGGTGAGGCTTTCGGCAAGGCCGCCATTCTTGCCATTGGCGGCGGGGGCAACGCGTCCAGCCGAGGCTTCCAGCGCCGGCAGGCCGTTGACGATAGCGTCGGCTGAATCGTCGAGCTTGGCCGCAAAGATGCGCAGTTCGCCGGTGACGACGTTGATCGACTTGCCTTCTTCGCCGAGACGGCTGCAACGCAGGTTGGTATTCAGAGCCATATAATGAATGTCGGTTTTGACCGCGCGGATCGCCTCGATGGAGTGCAGAAGCGTTGCGGCCGTGCCGAGCGTCGACTGGCTGACCTGATCCGCCTGACGGGTTGCGGCATCGACCTGCTTGACGATCTCATGGGCGGCCGAGACGCTGGATTCGAGCGCCCGCATGAAATTGCCGCCGTTGCCGCCGCTCTGGCCGCTCATCTGGTCGCGCAATCTTAGAATTTCCTGCGTATCCTGGCTGAAGCTCGCAATGGTCTGCACAACATTGCGGGAATCTCGCTGGAAGTCCGTACACATATCCGCCATCTGCGCAGCTGTCAGGTGGTGAATGACGTTGTGCAGACGTTTGCGTGCATCGGAATCGAGTTTAGCGCCGTCCTCGCTTGCGAAGAAATCTTCCAGCAGCGAGAAGGTGCTCTGCACGTGTTCGATGCGCTGGCGGGTGATATCGCCGATCTGCAGCGCCGAAAGCGTGGATGCGACCTTGCTCTGCACGCCACGGGCAATCGCGCCGACGTCGCGGGCGATCGCAGCAAGATTTTGGCGATGATCGGTAATCTTCTTTGCGTCGTCCTTGAGCGCTCTGGCAACGGCAGGGACAGTATCGGCATAGCTTCTGGAGAGGTTATTGCCGAAAGCGAGGGCGACCTTGACCTCCTTTTGCAGGCTGTCGAGATGGGTGGCAAAGCGGTTGACTTCGTCGGTTCCGGAATAGATGCGTTCGAGGATCTCTTGGGCGAATCCTGCGAATTCGGCGAGGCCTGCGCCTGTTATCTTTACCGTGACTGCAAAAGTGCGCAGATAACGCATCGTCTCCTGCATATCCGCAACATGCCGGTGCAGCTCCGAACCGGTCTGAGCAAGTGCGGCAAGCGCCTGCTGACGGTTTTCCTCCGCGCCCGGAAGCTCGATCAGATTCTGGACCGTTGCATTGAGATCGGCGCTGGTATCACTCGCCTCATTGTTGTCCAGTGCCTTGGTGATCTGGTCCAGGGACGTCAATAGACGATTGAGGACATCCATGACGGAAAGCAGGACGGCGCCGCCCTCGAGAAAGCGTTCCTCGACCTGTGTGCGGGCCGATTCCAAAGTTTGGCTGATATCCGAAGCTGATGTGTAGAGTGTGGTATATGCCGATGCCGTCGCGTTTGTCACTTTTGTACCTTTACTTATAAACACAGGCAATTTGACTCTATTTTTACGGGCAGGATGGAAACGGCAGGTAAACGCCGCAGACTCGTAAATGTTGTGATTAACAACCCATAAAAGAGTTCGGCTAAATTTGGGGCATTCTATTCTGGTTCCCCACTATCAATTTGATTTTTATGCATATTTCACAATATGAGCAAGCTTCAGTATAACTTATCCTGGATGATAAATCAGGGAGTCCGGACTCGCGGTAATTGTAGTTTCCTACAACCGCTGTTTACGTGCTGTTAAGCCTGCCATGAGAGTCCTTTTAGGGTCGTTAAGTATTTCTCCGACCTTGGAGGCTGCATTGAATAATCAGGCGCAATATTGCGAATCTATATCCCTTCCAGAAGTTCTGAGCATTCGTAATGCTTCGGAAGTATATTCGAAGATTATCGATCAGTTTCGAGACAATAATAATATTATCCTGAGTCTTCCCGAGAACGCAGAAGCGGATCTGAGTTTTCTTCAGCTCATCGAAGCCGCCCGCCGCCAGGCGAAGGCCGCAGGCAAGACTTTTACCCTTTCGGCTCCAGTCGGCGGTTCGCTGCTCAAGGTTCTTGAGCGCGCCGGATTTACGGCAGCCTTCGATCAAGAAGACCAGAAGTTCTGGTTGCATAAAGAGGTGACATTATGAGCGCAAACATCCTGACCGTCGACGATTCCGCCAGCATCCGGCTGACCACCAAGGTCACGCTAACCAATGCCGGTTACACGGTCACCGAAGCCGTCAATGGCGCCGAGGGTCTGGCAACCGCCAAGAGCGGCAATTTCGACCTGATCGTCACCGACCTCAACATGCCCGTCATGGACGGGCTGACGATGATCGAGGAACTGCGCAAGCTGCCCGCCCAGGCCGGCGTGCCGATTATCTTCCTGACAACGGAATCTGATGCGGATCTCAAGGCCCGTGCCAAGGCCGCCGGTGCCACCGGTTGGCTCACCAAGCCGTTCGATCCGGAAAATCTGGTTAAGATCGTGAAGAAGGTTCTCGGCAGATGAGCTCACTTGATCCCGTCGCAGTCTTCCGAACCGAAGCCGCCGAATGCCTGGAGGCGATCGAAGCCGGCCTTCTCGACCTGACCCACGACCTCGAAAACAAGGACCTCGTCGACGCCGTGTTCCGTGGCCTTCATACGTTGAAGGGCTCCGGTGCGATGTTCGGCTTCGAGGCACTTGCGGCCTTCACGCATCATTGCGAAACGGCCTTCGACCGCGTTCGCAAGGGCGAGGTTCCGGCAACCGCCGAGCTTGTCGCCGCCGTTCTTGCCGCGCAAGATCATATGCGCGCCCTTGTCGAGCAACCGGATGCCGATCACGGCGATATCGGTCAGAAGCTGCTGGCCCAACTCCAGGCTGCCGTCGGCGGCAAGGCAGAGGCCAAGTCTGCCGCACCTCCCGCCATGGCACCCGTCGCCACCGCGGCCGCTCCGGCCAAAAAGACAACGACCTGGCGCATCCGTTTCAGTCTGCCGGCAAATGCCATGGCCAACGGCACCAACCCGCTCGGTCTTCTGGATGAGCTGCGCGATCTCGGCGAATGCACAGTCCGCGCAAATACTGCTGGCATTCCGCCACTCAATGATCTGGTTCCAACCGAACTTTATGTTTCGTGGGAAGTCGTTCTGACGAGCGAGCAGGATCGATCCGCCATCGACGATGTCTTCATCTTCGTCATGGACGACATGGAGCTCGACGTTCAGGAAATCGCCGGTCGGCAGGCTATGCTAGCCGAGGCAAAGAAGGATGAAGCTCCGGTTGCGGCTGCGGCGCCTGTCGCATCAACGTCTGCTGCGCCGACGCCTGTGGCATCCGCGCCAGCCGCGGCCACGGAATTCCGTCCGGTTGAGGCAGTCCCGGTGAAGCGCGAAACGCCCGCCCCCACTCAGGCCGCAGCTCAGGCAAAGGCGCAGGAAAATGTCCGCGTCCCTGCAGAACGTCTCGACGAACTGATGGACCGTGTTGGCGAGCTTGTCATCGCTCAGTCGCGTCTCAGCCAGCTCGCAAGCTCCAGCTCCGATATTGCGCTCCGCTCGGTCTCGGAAGAAATCGAACGCCTTTCGGGTGAGCTGCGCGACACGATGATGGTGCTACGCATGGTGCCGGTCGGAACGCTCTTCTCGCGTTTCCGCCGCCTCGTCCACGATCTGGCGCGGGAAACCGGCAAGGTTATCGAACTGGTCACCGAAGGCGAGACAACCGAAGTCGACAAGACCGTCATCGAGCGTCTGGCTGACCCGCTGGTTCACCTCGTTCGCAACTCGATCGATCACGGCCTCGAGCCGCCGGCCGAACGCCTTGCAGCCGGCAAGATGGAAGCCGGTACCGTGACGCTTGCCGCCCGCCAGTCCGGCGGTGAAGTCATCATTTCCATCAAGGACGACGGTCGCGGCATCAACCGTGAGCGAGTTCGCGCCAAGGCGGAATCCTCGGGCCTGATTGCGCCCGGCCAGCCGCTTTCCGATCAGGAACTGCTCCAGCTCATTTTTGCACCGGGCTTCTCCACTGCCGCGCAGATCACCAATCTCTCCGGGCGCGGCGTCGGCATGGATGTCGTCAAGAAGACGGTAGAGGCGCTGCGTGGTGCAATCGATATCGTCAGCCTGCCGGGGCAGGGCTCGGAAGTTTCGCTGCGCATTCCGCTGACGCTCGCCATCATCGATGGGCTGCTGGTGCGTGTCGGTTCCGGCCGTTACGTGATCCCGCTCTCGGCGGTCGAGGAATGCCTCGAGCTGTCGCTCGAAGAAGATCTCCGCTCGCGCGGGCGCTCCTTCATCTCGCTGCGCGACAGTCTGGTGCCTTTCCTCAGGCTTCGCGATCTCTTCCGCACCGGCACCAAGCCGGACGTACACCAGAAGGTGGTCGTCATCTCGACGGGCACCGAACGTGTCGGCCTCGTGGTCGACCAGATCATCGGCGACCACCAGACCGTCATCAAGTCGATGTCGAAACTGCACAACGACGTGGCGACCTTCTCTGGCGCCACCATACTCGGCGACGGCAGCGTCGCTCTCATTCTTGACGTCGGGCACCTCGTTGCCGCGGGTCAGCAACAGGAGGCGCAATTGCGCGTGGCAGGATGAGCACAGCAGCAACAGCCGAAAAATTCGATAATCACTGGAATTATGCCGAAGAAGTCGAAGTTCTGACCTTCGATCTCAACGGCGAGACATTCGCGCTGGAAGCGGTCATCGTCCAGGAAATCCTGGATCTGCTCCCCGAGACTGCGGTGCCGGGCGCCCAGCCTTTCGTCGCCAGCGTCATCAACTTCCGTGGCAAGGTCATTCCGCTTGCCGATCTTCGTCTCGCTTTCGGGATGGAAGCTTCGGAAGCGACGATCGACAGCCGCATCATTGTCATCGAGGTCGATCTGCAGGGGGAGCAGACGCTCGTCGGTATCCGCACCGATAAGGTGAACGAAGTGACGACGCTGACGAAGAACGCCAGCGAGCCGCCGCCGAGTGTGGGTATGCGCTGGCGCGCGGATTACATCAACTGCCTGGTCAAGCGGGGTGGAGAGTTCATCATCCTCCCGAATTTGCAGGCAATTTTCTCATCGAGGCATGAGACGGCGGGGGCCGTCAACTAGCCGGGGGCCAATCATTGAGGGGTTAAGACGATGCGATTGACGATCAAGACAAAATTGGTGGGTGCATTCACCTTCATCATTCTCATGCTAATAGGCACCGCAGCCTACGGCATTTTCAGCCTCGGCACGATGAATGATATGCTCGGTAATCTTCTTGCCGGTCCTGCCGCGCGCCTCGACCTGGCGCAGCAGATCAACATCGCCCAGCTTGAGGCTATTCGCCAGCAAAAGAATCTTCTGACGGCACGCAATGCCGATGATGCTTCCGGTGCGATCGACAAGGGCGATCAGGCTCGTAAGGACTTCACGGATGCCTTTGCCGCCGTGACGAAGCTTTCGACGGCCGAAGGCAAAGAGCACTGGGATCGCGTGGCCGATCTCTCCAAGACATTCAACCAGGCCGACGATCAAATCCGCGAATTCATAAAGGCCGGTAATCCGGACGCTGCCAACAATGTCTCGGTCACGACGGCCCGCCAGGCGGCCAACGACATCGATGCCGCTCTCGATCAGATCCTCACGCTTGAAAAGCAGCGTATGCAGGATGCTGATGACGGTGCCGAACAGCAGTATGGTACGACGCGCACAATGATGATCTCGGTTGCCGCGGTGGCGCTGCTGATCGCTGTCCTCACCGCCTTCTGGATCGCCAATACGATCAGCAAGGGTCTCACCCGCGCCAACACCGTTGTCCGCGAAGTTGCCGAAGGCGATCTCACGAAGATGGCGGAAATCACCACGCATGACGAAATCGGCGAGCTGCTCGGCAACGTCAACGTCATGATCGAACGCCTGCGCGGTGTGGTCGCGGACGCTCTGTCTGCCGCCGACAATGTCTCCTCAGGCAGCCAGGAACTCTCGGCGAGCTCCGAACAGGTCTCGCAGGGTGCGACCGAACAGGCAGCTTCCGCCGAAGAGGCCTCCGCTTCGATGGAGCAGATGGCTGCGAACATCAAGCAGAACGCCGACAATGCCGCCCAGACCGAGAAGATCGCCCGCCAGTCCGCCAAGGACGCGGAAGCTTCCGGCGACGCCGTCAACCGCGCCGTCGATGCGATGCGCACGATCGCGGAGAAGATCGGCATCGTCCAGGAAATCGCTCGCCAGACCGACCTGCTTGCCCTGAATGCTGCCGTCGAAGCCGCCCGTGCCGGCGAACATGGCAAGGGTTTTGCAGTCGTTGCCTCGGAAGTGCGCAAGCTCGCCGAACGCAGCCAGTCGGCAGCCGCCGAGATCTCCTCCATGTCGAGCGATACGGTCAAGGCCGCCCGTGATGCCGGCGAAATGCTCGGCCGCCTGGTTCCGGATATCCGCAAGACTGCCGAGCTGGTCTCCGAGATCAGCGCCGCCTGCCGCGAACAGGATATCGGCGCCTCGCAGATCAACGAAGCGATCCAGCAGCTCGACAAGGTGACCCAGCAGAATGCCGGTGCCTCGGAAGAAATGTCGGCGACTTCAGAAGAGCTTGCGGCTCAGGCAGAGGAATTGCAGGCTTCGATCGCCTTCTTCAAGGTCGATACCGCAGGTACAACCCGCGCCGGCGGACAGAAGACCGGTGCGAAGACGGCTGCCAAGGTCGTCAAGGCGCCGGCCGCCGCTCCGCGCAAGCCGGCTCCGGCGACGCATAGCTACAATCATAGTCACACGGTTTCCGCTCAGCAGGCACGCGCTAAGGGTTTTGCCCTGGATATGTCGATGGGCGGTCCGGATGCCGGCGACGACGATTTCCGCGAAAGCGCCTGAGCGCTTCGCTGATGGAGTAACCGCCGCGGACCTTTGGCCCGCGGCTTAGGAAATACCCAACGTGTGTATGCGTTGGTATCGATCGGCAGATGTCCGCCTGCCGGCTTCAACAGCAGGCGGCGCATCGGTTTCCCCAAGGCGGGGATCTTCCGCAGTCAGACGCGCTGCGGTTTTGCAAGCCGATTGTGAGCTCCGAAGCGGCCGTGACGACGGGCGTGTGGAGCAAGCGACGATGATCCTCTCCATGTGACTATCCTGAAATGCGTGCCGCCCGGAGCTGCAGAATGACGACCCATGTCCGGACGTCGAGCAGTTTATGTCTATGGACAGCCCGAACGAGGGCGACGCCGGTTTCCGCGAGAGCGCCTGAGTTAATACCGTCGGGGGCCAGGCAACTGGCGCCTGATACAAGCATCCGGCGCCCAGGAACGCCGGGCGCAAGGCCGCGAAGTCTCTGCGCGGCTGTCTTAGCTACCGAAATACGTTGCTGCATGACGCCGCAATGAGAACCACCGATCCACACTTATTACGTCGCTTTCAAATAGGGGTATTGCGATGCGTATCACGATCAAGCTTAAGCTCGCGGCCGCGTTCGGTTTCGTTATATTATTGCTGGTGGGCAGCGCGGTTTATGGAATTATCAGCCTAAGCTCACTGAACGATTCTGTCGGCGATCTGATCGCGGGCCCTGCAAAAAGCCTGGAGCTCGCCTTGGAGGCCAAAGCTTCCGAGCTCGATGCCATCAGGTGGCAGAAGAACGCCCTTTTGGAAATGGATCCTGAAACGGCCCGGAAAAACTACGAAAGCTCCGCAAAGAGCATGGACGAAATGCTCTCCTTTGCGACAGCTGGCGAACAGCTTGCAACGGCAGAGACCAAGCCTACTTGGGATAAGCTCGTAGAACTCAGCAAACGTTTCGCCGATGGTTCCAACAAGGTTGCCTCCATCCAGGAAAGCGGCGACAGGGCAGCGGCCACAGCCTATTCCGGCGGTGAGGTTCGCGCCATCGTCGCGGAGCTGGAAGAGGTCTTTAAAGCGCTCGTCACGCATCAGCAGAAGGCGATGACGCAGGCCGACGACGATACGGAAATCCTCTATGGCAACACCAGAAACCTGCTGATCGGTCTGGCTGTCGGCGCGTCTCTTATCGCTTTCGCTGCCGCGCTGTGGATCGCGCTCGGCATCAATAGCGGTCTGCGCAAGATCATGAATGTCGCCAATGCCGTCGCCATCGGTGATCTGAACCAGAAGGTTGAGATCAAGAGCAACGACGAGATCAAGGATCTGGTCGACACGATCAACATCATGACCGATAATCTCCGCAATACGGCTGGTATCGCAAACGAGATTTCGAACGGCGACCTCAGCGTCACGCCGAAGCCGCTCTCGGACAAGGATACGCTCGGTATCGCCATGCTCGGGATGGTGACCAATTTGCGCGCCACCGCCGACGTTGCCAATTTGATCGCCGAGGGCGACCTTGCGGTGGACGTCAAGCCGCTTTCGGGCAAGGACACGCTCGGCATCGCGATGCAGAGCATGGTCGCCAACCTCCGTGCCACTGCAGAGATTGCCACGCAGATTGCCGCCGGTGATTTGACGGTTTCTCCGAAGCCACTTTCTGCCAGGGACACACTCGGCACTGCACTGGAGCAGATGGTCGAGCGTCTGCGCGATGTCGTCGCGGATGCAATTGCGGCGGCCGAGAATGTATCGGCCGGCAGCCAGGAACTTTCGGCGAGCTCGGAGCAGGTCTCGCAGGGCGCCACCGAACAGGCTTCGGCTGCGGAAGAAGCCTCCTCTTCGATGGAAGAGATGGCGGCCAACATCAAACAGAATGCCGACAATGCGGCCCAGACCGAAAAGATCGCGCGTCAATCCGCAAAGGATGCGGAGATGAGCGGCAATGCTGTCAACCGCGCGGTCGAAGCCATGCAGACGATCGCCGTAAAGATCGGCATCGTGCAGGAAATCGCCCGTCAGACAGATCTCCTCGCCCTGAACGCTGCTGTCGAAGCCGCTCGTGCCGGTGAACATGGCAAGGGCTTTGCGGTCGTTGCTTCTGAAGTTCGCAAGCTCGCCGAGCGCAGCCAGTCGGCTGCCGCGGAGATCTCATCAATGTCCAGCGATACCGTGAAGGCCGCTCAGGAGGCTGGCGACATGCTCGGCCGGTTGGTACCTGACATCAGGAAGACGGCGGAGCTGGTGGCAGAGATCAGCTCGGCATGCCGCGAACAGGATATTGGTGCGTCACAGATCAACGAGGCGATCCAGCAGCTCGATAAGGTAACCCAGCAGAATGCCGGTGCTTCCGAGCAGATGTCTGCAACATCAGAAGAACTGGCTGCCCAGGCTGAAGAGCTGCAGACGTCTATTGCTTTCTTCAAGGTGGAGACGGCAGGCGGCAAGGCGACGGGCGGTCGCCAGGGGCGTGCAGCGGCCGCCAAGGTGACCACGCGCAGCCCGGCTCCGTCGGCAGGTCGTAAACCGGCCGGCAATGCAACTTCCGCAAACAGCGTCGCCGGCCAACAGGCACGCGCCAAGGGCTTTGCCTTGGATATGTCCATGGGCGGGCCGGATACGGCAGACGATGACTTCCGGGAAAGCGCGTAAGGTCTTTCCTCTTCGACAAAGAAGAGGCCGTTGCAATCTGGCCTCTTCACAGCCGGCGATGTTGAGCCGGTCTATGTTGGCTCCGGCCGGTAACGCATGAAGCGTTTTTCATTCAGATTTGAGTTCTGCGGCACTGCCGCAATGTCCTGAAGGGGTCCAGAAATGCGCTTCACCATCAAACTGAAACTGGGACTGGTGTTCGGTTTCATTGTTCTCCTGACCTGCGCTATGGCAGGTCTTTCGATTTACAATCTCTCTTCGCTCAACGATGACATCTCGGTCATGGTTGCGGGGCCTGTCGCAAACCTTCGCGACTCTAGTGATCTTTCCGATGCCGTCATGCGCTCGATCCGAGCGGAGAAGGACGCGATCATCAATACGGATGCGACCAAGATCACCGGTTATGTCGATGAAATCTCCCAGCAGCGCGATCAGATCAAGACGCTGCAGGAACGCCTGGCCGGCTCGTCCGACCCGGATATTCGCAGTGGCATGGCCCAGTTTGCCGATCTCTATGGTAGGTGGACGTCTCTGCAGGACCGGGTCGCCGACCTTGCCAAGCAGAATACCAATGAGTCGAATGTCCAGGCCGGCGCCATATCCATGGGTGAGGGTCAACAGGTCACCATTCAGCTCCTCGCCATTCTTGAGAAGCTGAACGATACAGTAACCGGCAACGTCGCCGAAACCGACACTGCCACCAACGAACAGTATGCCCAGTCACGCAACATGCTGGTCATCATGACGATCGGCTTGATTGTTATATCCTCCGCCGCCGCCATTTGGATCCTGCTCAACATCTCGCGTGGCCTGAAGCGTGCCGTCCAGCTTGCAGATGCCGTCAGCATCGGTGACCTCGAACAGGATATCGAGCACAAGAGCAATGACGAAATCCGCGATCTGGTCAATTCGATGACCAAGATGACCGGCAATCTGCGTAACACGGCACAGATCGCCAACCAGATCTCCAACGGCGATCTGACCGTTTCTCCGAAACCTCTTTCCGAAAAGGATACGTTGGGTATCGCTCTGGAACAGATGGTCGAGCGCCTGCGCGGTGTCGTCGCCGATGCGATCGCTGCCGCAGAAAATGTCTCCGCAGGTAGTCAGGAACTGTCGGCAAGCGCTGAACAAGTCTCGCAGGGTGCGACCGAACAGGCGGCTTCGGCTGAAGAGGCTTCTGCCTCGATGGAAGAGATGGCTTCCAACATCAAGCAGAATGCCGACAATGCTGCCCAAACCGAAAAGATCGCCCGCCAGTCCGCCAAGGATGCCGAAGTCTCGGGTGAAGCGGTTTCCCGTGCCGTCCAGGCGATGCGAACCATCGCCGAGAAGATCGGCATCGTTCAGGAGATCGCCCGTCAGACCGACTTGCTTGCTCTGAATGCCGCCGTCGAGGCTGCTCGCGCCGGTGAACATGGCAAGGGCTTTGCGGTCGTCGCTTCGGAAGTCCGCAAGCTTGCCGAACGCAGCCAGTCGGCAGCCGCCGAAATCAGCGCTATGTCCGGAGATACGGTGAAGGCCGCACAGGAAGCCGGCGACATGCTCGGACGCCTGGTTCCAGATATTCGCAAGACTGCCGAACTCGTCTCCGAGATCAGTGCCGCCTGCCGCGAGCAGGATATCGGTGCGGCCCAGATCAACGAAGCGATCCAGCAACTCGACAAGGTCACCCAGCAGAATTCGGGTGCTTCGGAAGAGATGTCGGCAACATCAGAAGAACTGGCGACCCAGGCTGAGGAGTTGCAGGCCTCGATCGCCTTCTTCAAAGTCGATACGGCGGGCGATCGCCAGTCCCGGATACCGGCGGCGAAGGTCACAGTTCGCAGCGCGGCTCCGGCTGCCAGTCGAAAGCCGGCTGCCAAGAAGACCGCGGCTGCCAATTCGGTCGCCGGTCAGCAGGCACGCGCCAAGGGCTTTGCCCTCGACCTCTCCATGGGTGGCCCCGACGATGGCGACGCCGATTTCAGGGAAAGCGCCTGAGTATCAGGTCCTTCCAATATGTTAACAGGCGTCCCCGATAATGGGGGCGCCCGATTCCAACGAAAGCGCTTGATATGGCAACAACATCTCTGGAAGCTCAATTCGTGACCTTCAGCCTGGGTGAGGAGATCTTCGCCGTTCCGGTGGAGGTGGTGCGCGAAATCCTCGACTATGCGGAAGCCTTCAAGATTCCGAACGGTCCCGACTATCTGCTCGGCCTGCGCGACGTGCGTGGCCAGGGTGTTCCGACGATCGACCTGCGCCTGAAGCTCGGCATGTCGAAGACGGTGCCAACGCCGCATACACGCGTGCTGGTTCTCGACGTCCCCATGGAAAACCGCGTTCTGACGCTCGGCCTCGTCGCCGATCGCGTCTTCGAAGTGACGCCCTTTCGGCGCGACCAGATCGAAGCCGCGCCCGATATCGGCGTGCGCTGGCGGTCGGATTACATTGCCGGCGTCGTCCGCCGTGAGAACGGCTTCGTCGTCATCGTCGATCTCGCTCGGCTTCTGTCGCGCGAGGACGCCTCTGTCCTGCAATCGGCCGCCTGAGGCCCTCAACACCTTCTCGGAGCGTTGCGCGTTATGAGTATGGCAGCGGTAGAGGCCCAATTGCCGGGCGACAGGATCAGCAAGCGGAATTTCGACAAGCTTGCCCGGTTCATCTACGATTATAGCGGCATCAAGATGCCGCCGACGAAGTTGACGATGCTGGAGGGGCGTCTGCGCCGGCGTCTGCGTGCGACGCGTCACTCAAGTTTCGATGACTATTGCGATTTCCTGTTCAACGAGGGTGGTCTCGATCAGGAGACGGTCTACCTGATCGACGTCGTGACGACCAACAAGACCGATTTCTTCCGGGAGGCCAAGCATTTCGAATATATGCAGATGGTCGCCCTTCCAACGCTCGTCGATAGCGGTGTGCGAATGATCCGCACCTGGAGTTCTGCTTGCTCGACTGGTGCTGAGCCTTACACGATGGCAATGGTGCTCAACGAGTTCGCCGAGGGGCGCAATGACGTCTCCTATAACGTGCTCGCAACCGACCTTTCCACCGATGTGCTGCAAACCGCGCGCAAGGGCATTTATGCTGAGGATCTGGTCGCTCCGGTGCCGCGCGACCTGCAGAAGAAATATGTCATGGTTGCTAAGCAGCCAGGCCGTCGCGAGGTTCGGATCTCACCGAAGTTACGCAGCCGTGTCGGCTTTGCCCGCATGAATCTCATGGATGAGAAATACGCGGTCGGCGACGCGATGCATCTCATCTTTTGCCGAAACGTGCTGATTTACTTCGACAAGCAGACGCAGGCGAGTGTTCTCACCCGTCTTTGCGATTGCCTCGCCAAGGGCGGTTACATGTTTATCGGACACTCGGAATCGATCACTGGCTTCGACCTTCCCTTAAAGCAGGTTTCGAATACGGTGTTCCAGCGCATCTGAGAGGGGCTCATGGCCAAAAAAGTCCGCGTCCTCATCATCGACGATTCCGCCAGTGTGCGGCAGACGTTGACGCGAGTTCTGGAGGAAGACCCGGATATCGAGATCATGGGTGTAGCCTCGGATCCGTTCATGGCGGCACGTAAGATTCAGGAAGAAATACCTGATGTCATCACACTCGATGTCGAGATGCCGCGCATGGATGGCATCACCTTCCTGCGCAAACTCATGTCGCAGAGGCCGATCCCGGTCGTCATGTGCTCGTCGCTGACGGAGGCGGGTTCGGAAACACTGATCCAGGCGCTGGAGGCCGGTGCGGTCGATGTCATCCTGAAATCGAAGATCGGTGCAGCCGACAGTCTTGCCGACGATGCGATGCGTATCCGCGAAGTGGTCAAAAGCGCCTCGCACGCACGGCTTGCGAATGTGCGCCGCGCCGCAGCAACCATCCGTTCGGCTTCGGCGGAAGGGCCGGCCAAGAAGCTGACGGCCGATGCGATGCTGCCGCCACCAACCGGTCGGGCCATGGCGAAGACGACCGAAATGGTCGTCTGCGTCGGAGCTTCGACAGGCGGGACAGAAGCCCTGCGCGAGTTTCTGGAGGCGCTGCCAGCCAATGCGCCAGGCATGGTGATCGTCCAGCACATGCCCGAGAAATTTACCGCTGCTTTCGCCAAGCGCCTCAATGGTCTTTGCGAAGTCGAGGTCAAGGAAGCGAGCGACGGCGATCCGGTGTTGCGCGGGCACGTGCTGATAGCCCCCGGTGACAAACACATGCTGCTGGAGCGTCAGGGTGCGCGTTATTATGTGTCGGTCAAACCCGGGCCGCTGGTTTCCCGCCATCGTCCGTCGGTCGATGTGCTCTTTCGTTCCGCCGCCCGTTCGGCCGGCTCGAATGCGATGGGCATCATCATGACGGGCATGGGGGATGACGGTGCACGCGGCATGCTAGAAATGCATCAGGCCGGCGCCTATACCGTCGCGCAGGACGAAGCGACTTCCGTTGTTTTCGGCATGCCGAAGGAAGCAATCGCCAAGGGCGGCGTCGACCGCATCCTACCGCTCGATCAGATCGCCCGCGAAGTGCTGATCACACAGCAGAAATCCTGAGTTTCAGACATTGAAGAAGCAACGGCGGTGCATTGCATCGCCGGTTCTTTTTGCATCAGGCCAAATAACCGCCGTCGATCGTCAAGCTGGCGCCGGTGATGAAGGAGGCCTCGGGGCTGGCGAGATAGGCGGCGAAACTGGCAATTTCCTTGTCCTCGCCCATGCGGCCGAGCGCCATCAACTGCTTCAGTCGCTCGTGGCCGGTCTCGTCCGAGTTCATGTCCGTTGCCGTTGGGCCGGGTTGGATATTGTTGACGGTGATGCCGCGCGGACCAAGATCGCGGGCAAGGCCGCGCGTCATCGCGGCAACCGCGCCCTTCGTCATGGAATAGACTGATGAGGTCGGAAAGCCGCTTCGGTCGGCGACGATGCTGCCGATGGTGATGATGCGCCCGCCTGCCTTCATATGTCTTGCAGCCGCCTGCGTGCCGGCAAAGACGGCGCGGACATTGACCGCGAACATGCGGTCGAAATCTTCGAGAGGAAAATCCTCCACAGGGTTCAGGAGGAGGATGCCGGCGCTGTTGACGAGGATATCAATGCCGCCGAATGCCGAGACTGTCTGTTCGACCGCATCCTGAACGGCCTTCGGATCGGCGCTATCCGCCCTGATTGCGAGTGCTTTGGCGCCTTTCGCCTCGATGTCCGCGACGATGGTCTTGGCCTTGTCGCTGGAGACCGCATAAGTGAAGACAACAGTCGCACCGTCGCTGCTGAGGCGGCGGACAATCGCCGCGCCGATACCGCGCGAGCCGCCGGTCACAAGGGCAATCTTGCCGGAAAGTGGTTGAGTCATTGTGGTTTCCTTTCTTTTTTGGACTGATTGATCTATAATTGGAAATGCGGATGGTTTAGGAGTGTGTTGTCTTACCGAAGGCTTCGGATGGCGAGGCGGGCTATGCCGCGGAGTGTTTCGGGAGAGGCGCCGTTGCGGGCGCTGACCTTCATGCCCGACAGCGTCGAGCCGAGAAACTGGACTGCATCGGTTGTATCGATGTCCGTTCCAATCTCGCCTCGCCCCTGACCTTCCTCAAGAATCGTCTGTATGGCAGCGGAAAGCCGGCGGGATGCTTTATCCGTCAGCGCTGACACTTCGCTGTCCGTGCGGCCGAATTCGCAGACGGCGCTGACACCCAGGCAACCGCGGCCGGCTTCGGTCTCGGGTCGGGAGGCAAAGGCAATGAGCGTTTCCTCCAGAGCTTTCAACGGTGTTCCATCGCGCTGCAGGTCGGCCAGGAGCGCAGACACGCTATCACTGTTGTAGCGGTCGAGCGCTGCTAGGTAGAGGCTGCGCTTGTCACCGAAGGTGTCGTACATGCTTTGGCGGCTGATCTTCATTGCGGACAGCAGCGCATCCGTGGACGTGCCCTCGTAGCCATGTTCGGTAAACACGGTGATGGCGGCCTTGAGGGCAGTGTCGCGATCGAATTCCTTGTGTCTTGCCATGACCGTTAAATATGCTTTCTGGATCAATCTGTCCAGAATAAATAAGAACTGTATTTCGACGCTGCAACCCGGCCATGCGGCATTCCCCTTGAAATTTTCCCGATTTTGTGGTCTTGAGGCCGCCAATCTATGCAGCGCTGTCACTTCCGGCGTTCAGGGACACATCCCGCCCCTGACAGCGCGTCCCGTATTATCCAAGGAAAATGCCCACATGGCCCGTTCAGCTCTTCTCAATGTCATGGTTCAGGCTGCCATCAAGGCAGGCAAGTCGCTGGGGCGTGATTTTGGAGAAGTGCAGAACCTGCAGGTATCTGTGAAGGGGCCGGGCGATTTCGTCTCCAATGCCGACCGCAAGGCCGAGAAGATCGTCAAGGAAGAGCTTCTCAAGGCGCGTCCGACCTATGGTTTTCTTGGCGAGGAGAGCGAAGAGATCAAGGGTACGGACGGCGCGCATCGCTGGATCGTCGATCCGCTCGACGGCACGACCAACTTCCTGCATGGCATTCCGGCTTTTGCGGTTTCGATCGCGCTCGAGCGCAACAATGAAATTGTCGCGGGCGTGATCTTCAATCCGGCAACGGATGAGCTTTACACTGCCGAACGCGGCGGCGGCGCATTCCTGAACGACCGCCGCCTGCGTGTCGCGTCGCGGCGGGTACTCTCCGACAGCGTCATCGGCTGCGGCGTACCGCATCTCGGTCGTGGCAACCACGGCAAGTTCCTCATCGAGCTGCGTCACGTGATGGGCGAAGTCGCCGGCATCCGCCGCATGGGTGCGGTCTCGCTCGATCTTGCCTATGTCGCTGCCGGCCGTTTCGACGGCTTCTGGGAAGCGGCGCTGTCGCCTTGGGACATGGCAGCCGGGATCCTGCTCATCCGCGAAGCAGGCGGTTTTGCGACCGACTGGGACGGCGGCACCGCGATACTGGAAACGGGTGCGATCATCGCCGGTAACGAGCACATCCAGAAGGCCTTGATGGAAGTCGTCAAGCGGCCGGTTCCTACCCGCTGAGCGGTATCGGAAACAGGCTGTTGTAAAGTCCCGCTTTTCGGCGGCGCATACTTCAATTCGGCACAATGTTGATCTAGTCTCCGGCTGCAATTAGTCCGGAGGCCGAGGAACCTATGGAAAATGTGAATGTGGCCGAGTTCGGCTCGACCGAGAAGACCACGGATGGCTATGCCTACAAACTCTCCAGTCCCATGTCGTTCTTCTGGACAATGTCCTTATTCCTCATCATCGTGGGCTTCATAGCGGCGATCCTGTTCCGGCAGACGCAGACTGCCTTCATGCATAATCCAGGGCTGAACGGTCTCATCCTCGGCGTTCTTGCCGTTGGAATCATTCTCGTTTTCAACCATGTTCTGTCGCTCCGTCCTGAAGTGCGCTGGTTCAATTCTTTCCGCGCCGCTGGCAGCGTCGATAAGGTGAATCGCAATCCGCGGCTGCTCGCACCGATGCGGGCGCTGATCGGCAACCGTAAGTCCGGAGTCGCATTGTCGACCACGGCTCTGCGCTCGATTCTGGATTCCATCGCCAATCGTCTCGACGAATCACGCGACGTTTCCCGCTATCTCATCGGCCTTCTCGTCTTCCTCGGTTTGCTAGGCACTTTCTGGGGTCTTATCGGCACGATCGGCTCAATCAGCTCAGTCATCCAGTCGCTCGATGCCGGCTCGAACGGTACCGGCGATGTGCTCTCGACGCTGAAGGAAGGGCTCGCAACGCCGCTTTCCGGCATGGGCCAGGCTTTCTCGTCATCGCTGCTCGGCCTTTCGGGTTCGCTGATCCTCGGCTTCCTCGATCTGCAGGCCGGCCGCGCGCAGAACCGTTTTTACACGGAACTGGAAAACTGGCTCTCCTCCGTTACCGATGTCGGCTCGGACGTTCCGGTGCCGGCGCTCGATGCCGTCTCCGGCGGCTCGTCGGAAGATATAAAGGTGCTCTCGGAATATCTGCGAAAGGTCGCCGAAGAAGGAGGACCGGCCAGCCAGCGGTCGGTTGCGGCCATGGCGAGCCTTGCCGAAGGCATCCAGGGCCTTGTCAAGAACATGCGTAACGAGCAGCAGATGTTGCGCGACTGGATCGAGGTACAACAGGACGAGGCAAAGGCGATGCGCCGGACGCTCGACCGTCTGGCCGAGCGCATCGGTATGCAGGATCGCGGCAGCGAGAGACCGCGCGAGCGGACCAGTCAGGTTGAAAAGAGCGGAGGCAAGTAAAGGATGCCTCTTGCCCGCAACCGGCGGCACCAACGCGCGGTGGACTATTGGCCAGGCTTCGTCGATGCACTGTCGACGCTGCTCATCGCGATCATGTTCATCCTCACCGTCTTTGTCGTTGGTCAGTTCATCCTCAGCCGCGAAATCAGCGGCCGTGACGAGGTGCTGACACGCCTCAACAGCCAGATCAATGAACTCACGCAGTTGCTAGCCCTGGAAAAGGGTAGCAATCAGGATCTTCAGGATTCCGTTGCCAATCTGCAGGCTTCGCTGGCAAATGCTGAGGGCGAACGTTCACGCCTGCAGGCGCTTCTCAGTGCCGGCGCCGGCGGCCAGGATGCAGCAAAGCAGCAGATCGGAACGCTGACGCAGCAGCTCGACGAGCAGAAACAGGTGAGCGATCGGGCTTTGAGCCAGGTCGAACTTCTCAACCAGCAGATCGCCGCCCTGCGCAGCCAGATTGCTGCGGTCGAGGCAGCACTTCAGGCCTCCGAGGAAAAGGATCAGACCTCGCAGGCCAAGATCGCCGATCTCGGCCGTCGGTTGAACGTAGCGCTGGCCGCGCGCGTGCAGGAACTCAACCGTTACAGGTCGGACTTCTTCGGCCGGCTGCGGGAGATCCTCTCCGATCGCGAGAACATCCGTGTCGTCGGCGACCGTTTCGTCTTCCAGTCGGAAGTGCTGTTCCCATCCGGCGGAGCCGATCTCAATCCAGACGGTCAGGCGGAAATGGCAAAGCTTGCCGCGGCCCTGCTCGATCTCGCCAAGGAAATTCCGCCTGAGATTAACTGGGTGCTGCGCGTCGATGGGCATACGGACAATGTTGCGCTGTCGGGCACGGGCCGCTATCGCGACAACTGGGAGCTTTCATCCGCCCGTGCGATTTCGGTCGTCAAGTTCCTGATCGCCCAGGGCGTCCCGGCCGACCGGCTAGTGGCAGCAGGCTTTGGCGAATTCCAGCCGATTGCACCTGGCGATACGCCGGAAGCTCGAGCTACGAACCGCCGTATCGAACTCAAGCTGACCGAGAAATAACGGTTTCAAGCTTGCCGGTGAGGAAGTTCCTGACGGCCGGACTATCGCTCAGGCCGATCGCAATCCTGCAGGCTTCCGCACCGGCATCGTTTTCGCCGAGTTCCAAGAGCAGATGTGCGCGCACCGCCCAGTAGGGCTGGTAGCTGGCAATGGCCCGCTGCTCCAGGCTGTCCAGCATGGCGAGAGCGGAGGCCGCACCTTCTGACCTGCCGATGACGGCAGCATGGCTGACCTTTGCACCCAGTGTCGGTTTCATCGCGATCAGCGCCTGATAGAGCGTGACGAGGGCTTGCCAATCCGTTGTACCCGTCCGGCGGCGTGTGGCGTGAACAGACTGGATCGCCGCCTGGCATTGGAACGGGCCGAAACGATCGAAAGTGCCAGCCTTGCGTAGCAGCGCATCGGCTTCGGCCATCATGATTTCATTCCATCGGCCGGTTTCCTGCTCCTCAAGCGGTATGTAGGCGCCATCGATGCTTCGCCGCGCGCTGCGTCTCGCCTCGCAGTAAAGCATCAGCGAGAGCAGGCCCATGACTTCGGACTCGTCCGGCAGGATCGCCATGAGCGTACGGCCAAGCCAGATGGCTTCGCCGGTCAGGCCCATGCGGCTGTCTTCGCCGCCATCAAGTCCATCCCAGCCCAAGCCATAGGCGGCATAGATCGCCGAGAGAACGCTCGCCAGTCGCTCCGGCAGCAGGTGCTGTTCAGGAACGGCGAAGGGAATACCGGCATCGCGAATTTTCACCTTGGCCCGCACGAGCCGCTGGCTCATGGCATCCGGTGAAACGACGAAGGCCCGCGCCATGGTTTTTGCGTCGACGCCGAGCACGGTCTGGAGCATCAGCGGGGTGTGGACCGACCTGTCGATTGCCGGGTGCGTACATGCAAAAAGCAGTTTCAGCCGTTCATCGGGGAAGACGGCATTTTCAATGTTGTTCATGCGCTCTTCGGCCTCCTCGAAGGCCAGTGCAACCATTCTGCGAGCATTGTCGCGCACATTTCGATAGCGGGCGGCCTGTATGAGGTTGCGGCGGGCGGCAGTGAGCAACCAGGCCTCGGGATTGTCAGGAATGCCGCGCTCGGGCCAGGTTCGCAGTGCTGCCGTCAGTGCATCGCACAGGGCATCTTCTGCTGCCGGCACGTCGCGCGAGCGCGCAGCAAGAAAGGCGATTAGCTTGCCATAGGACTGGCGCGCCACCTTTTCAGCGGCGCGCCCTGCATCTGATGTCACAACGGCCTCACGCGATCTGCAGCCGGGGCCGTATTTCGACGGAGCCCTGTTCGGAGACGGGGACGCGTGTCGCCCATTCGAGCGCCGTATCGAGATCCGGCACCTCGATCACGTAGAAGCCGCCAAGCGATTCCTTGCCCTCCGGGTATGGACCGTCCTGCACGTCATGATCGTCGCCCTTGCGGCGCACGATCGTACCGGTCTCGGGTGGGGTTAGACCGGCACCGGCGGTCAAGATCCCGGCCTGCATCAAGGCCTTGGTATAGGCAGTCCAGCCATCGCGATATGCTGGGTCGCTGCGGCGGACAAAATCTTCTGCAGATTCACGGATGATAAGCGCGTATTGCATCGGAAACTCCTGATCCTCTGATGGCGTTTGACCGGCCGCAGCATCTAAGGCTGAAATCGCCAAAGCTGCAATGCTCCGGTGGCGCGGCTTCGGGCCGTTCCGAAACAATGAGGTTTCAGCAGTCCTCATTTCGACATCGCGGTCGAGAAAAGTTCAGGGTGCAAATGCGTGAAGGATAATAAGAAGGCGTAGGAGGCGACTGATGCCGCCTCCGCTTCCGGTCAGGCTTCCGCCTTGGTCTCGTCCACCACATCCGCGCCGGGCGAATTCTTCTTGATGGATTCAATGGCGTTCACTGCGGATGCCTTCGCTTTATAGCCCTCGGACAAGAACATGGTCTCGCCGTTCGACGCCTTGAAACGGAAGCGGAATTCACCGGCCTTGTCCTTGTAGATTTCGAATTTGTACATGGATCCCTCCTGGTATGCTGAAATCGTGCATCAGCATCCCGAAGGCTAGCCCAGAATTTTCAGGTTTTCCACTACCTTAATTAGAATTCAAGTCCGATGCGTCCAATTTGCCTCCGGTCGGGCGCATGAGATGCGGCTAATGAATGCCGCCCCCTTCCACCAAGATCACTCCATCTGAATATGGGCGCCATCGACGACCGGCTTCCATTTCGCAAGCTCGGCCTTCACATGGGCGCTGAGTTCTTCCGGCGTAGAGCCGACGATCGTCGCGCTGAATTCCTTCATCCGCTCGGCAACGGCCGGATCGGTCAGCGCTTTGTTGGCCGAGGCGTTGAGGCGGCTGACCACATCGGCCGGCGTGTTGGCCGGCGCAAAGAGCGCGTTCCACGTATAGGTCTCGTATCCTGGTATGCCGGATTCCGCGACGGTCGGAATATCGGGGAAGGATGGCGCGCGTTTGGCAGTCGTCACGGCCAAAGCCCTCAGCGTACCGGCCTTGATGTGGCTCGACGAGGAGGGGAGGTTGTCGAACATGATCGGTACCTGGTTGCCAATGACATCGTTCAGCGCCGGACCAGCACCCTTATAGGGAATGTGCTGCATGTCGACGCCCGCCATGCTCTTGAAGAGCTCGCCGGACAGATGCAATGGCGTACCATTGCCGGATGAGGCGTAGCTGTATTTATCCGGATTGGCTTTCAGCAGAGCGATCAGTTCCTGCACATTCTTTACTGGCAGTTCCGGATTGACGACCAGGACGTTTGGAACGATCACGAGCAACGAGATCGGCGCGAAATCCTTTTCGGCATCATAGGGTGTCGATTTCAGGATCAGCGGGTTTAGGGCATGGGTGGCGACGGTGCCCATCAGGATCGTATAGCCATCCGGTTCGGCGCGCGCGACATTGCCGGCGCCTAGATTGCCACCGGCCCCCGCGACATTCTGCACGATGACCTGCTGGCCGAGGTCTTCAGACATTTTCTGCGCGACGATGCGGGCGACGACATCGGTCGAGCCGCCGGCGGCGAAGGGCACGACCATGGTGATCGACCGGTCCGGAAAGCTCTCGGCCAGTGCGGCCGTGCCGGCAGTGGCGGCAAGCAGGCCAAGGCCGAGCGCCAGACTGGCGCGACGGCTGATATTGGAAAACGCCATTCGAATCTCCTCCCATAGATTTCAACAGCAAGACCCCACCCACGGGCTTAGGGAGGTTAGGGCAGGTTGCAGCAAAGGCAACCGTTAGCGGGAGGTGCGCCAATGAGACTTTAGTCGCGATGTGACGCGCGGCAGCCTACTTGGCGGCGGCCAACGCATCCTCGTTTGCCGCGTCGAACTGCAGGCGGGCAAGCTTCGCATAGATACCGCCCTGGCGGATCAGGCTTTGATGCGTGCCTTCCTCCACCACGCGGCCCTGATCCATGACCAGAATGCGGTCGGCTTTGAGAACGGTGGCGAGGCGATGGGCGATGACCAGTGTGGTGCGGCCTTGCATCAGCCCGTCAAGCGCCCTTTGCACCAACGTTTCGCTCTCGGCATCAAGTGCCGAGGTGGCTTCGTCCAGCAGAAGGATAGGTGCGTTCTTCAGGATCGCACGGGCAATGGCGATACGCTGACGCTGGCCGCCGGACAAAGTGATGCCGCGTTCGCCGACCTCAGTGTCGTAACCCTTTTCCAATCGATTGATGAATTCATCGGCCTGCGCTGCGATCGCCGCTGCGCGAACCTGCTCGCGCGTGGCGCCCTGGACACCGAAGGCGATGTTGTCATGGATCGTGGCCGCGAAGATCGTGACATCCTGCGGCACGATGGCGATGCGCCGGCGCAAGGCATCCGGATCTGCCTGGCGGGCGTCGATGCCGTCGACTTTCACGCTGCCCTGTTGCGGATCATAGAAGCGCAGCAGGAGCGAGAAGACCGTGCTCTTGCCGGCGCCGGATGGGCCGACGATCGCGACCGTTTCTCCCGGCAGGACGGCAAAATCAAGGCCGTGCAGGGCCGATTTTCCGGGACGGGACGGATAGGCGAAGTGGACGCCGCCGAATTCCACGCGGCCCTGGGCAGGCGAGGGAAACGGTTGCGGGTTTGCGGGAGCGGCGATCGGTGAAACCTCGTCCAGAAGCTCGGTCAGCCGGTCGGCTGCGCCCGCCGCCTGCGAAAGCTCACCCCAGACTTCCGACAAAGCGCCGAGTGAGCCCGCAGCGATGACGGCATAGAGCAAGAATTGACCGAGCGTACCGGCTGAAAGCGTACCGGCGAGAACGCTATGGGCGCCAAACCAAAGGATGGCGACGACGCTGCCGAAGATGAGGGTAATGGCAATACCCGTCAGCAACGCGCGCGACGAGACGGCCGAGCGTGCAGCTTGATAGGCGGATTCGACCGCCGAGCCATAGCGGTCGGCTGCGGCAGTCTCGGCGTTGAAGGCCTGGACAGTGCGGGTTGCGCCAATTGTTTCACTGGCGAAAGCAGAAGCCTCCGCCAGCGTATCCTGCGCAGCGCGGGAGCGCTTGCGCACGGAGCGGCCGCCACCAACCAGAGGAAAGACGATGACAGGGATCGCGACGATGACGAGGCTGGAAAGCTTCGGCGAGGTGACGATCATCATGCCGAGCGCACCGATACAGAGGATCAGGTTGCGGAGTGCCACGGAAGCCGTCGCGCCGACGGCGGATTTGATCTGCGTCGTATCGGCCGTCAGCCGAGAAACGATCTCGCCCGACTGGTTGATGTCGAAGAAGGAAGGCGACAGCCGCGTGACGTGTGAAAAGACGTCGCGGCGCAGGTCGGAAACGATCCGCTCGCCGATCGTGATGACGAAGTAGTAGCGCATGGCGCTGGCGACGGCGAGCACGATGGCCATGATCATCAGCATGGCGAAATAGCCGTTGATGAAGCTGCCGTCTGCCTGCGTGAAGCCGTGGTCGATCATCCGGCGCACGGCAAGCGGTATGGCAAGCGAGGTGATGGCGGCAAGAGCCAGCGCAATCAGAGCGCCTGCGACCATGCCGCGATAGCGTGCCACATAGGGGCCTAATCTGCCGAGCGGTCTTAACGAACGCGACTTCTTCTCCCCAAGCTCTGCCTGCTCTGCCAAATCGTCTCCGATCGCCTTCAAAGACCGCGTATTGCGGCTCCTTGGCCCTTGTTATCCCGGCGCCCTTCATGTATAGGCACCGCATCCTAATGGGAAGCCGTAGCCTTCACGACTGCGGCTTCATTTATTCAATCGGTTCTTTCGCCGCAACTGTCTGCGGCAAATTGAACCCCGGCATCGCAGGAAGATTGTCATGAAGGAAGGCATCCATCCCGACTACCACGTCATCAAGGTAGTCATGACCGATGGCACCGAGTACGAAACCCGCTCGACCTGGGGTTCGGAAGGCGCTGTCATGAACCTCGAAATCGACTCCAAGTCGCACCCGGCCTGGACAGGCGGCAACCAGCAGCTCATGGATCGTGGCGGTCGTGTTTCGAAGTTCAACAAGCGTTTCGGCGGCCTCGGCCTCTAATTCGTTTCCGTTCGACGGAATTTGGAAAAGCCCGGCTTCAAGTCGGGCTTTTTGTTTTTCGGGTCCGTACTCTGAGCAAACAAAAAACCGGCCGCGTCGCCGCAGCCGATTTCACCAAAGTCTGTAATGTCAGATCAGTTGTTGCCGAAGGCCGTCTGCAGCAGGGAGAGCTGGGCCTGGACGCTGTTCTGGTTATCCGGAACGATCGTTGCTTCGGCCGGGCGATAGATTTCGCGGTCGAGCAGGGCGACGCGGTTCTGCAGGCGGAGCGAACGTTCGACGAGATCGCGGAAGGATTCCGGAAGATCGCCCCAGCCTGGAGCGTTGCGGTCGACATTGAAGCCGTCGAGGCGAACCTTGTTCTTTTCGGCCAGAACCTGATCGCGGGACATTTCACCATTGTTGACGGCGCGCTGCAGCAGCAGCCAGGAGGCCATCTGCATGAGGCGGGTGGTCAGGCGCATCGATTCAGCCGCGTAGAGAACCGAGGCCATGCGCGGCAGCACCTTTGAGGCTGCGCGGCCCTGGCCGTCGAGGTAGGATGCGGTTTCTTCGACCAGTGACATGCCTTCGGCATACAGCGTCTTGAACTGCGAGGATGCGGCGGCGCGGCCCGCAAAACTGATTGTGTTCAATCCAAGTTCCGACATCTAAAGAATCCCTGTTGCACGCATCTACTATCAGGTAACGCCGGTTTCCGCGGAAAAGTTTCCGAGGCCGGTCTTTATGATTTCAAGATGGTATCTTTAGCCTAAATGCGCAAGGCGTTTCTTAAGAAAAGGTTAATCTCCACAGTTTCGTGGAAAGGAGTAGGGCAGCGCAAAAAGAAGAGCCGCAAAAGCGGCTCTCAAGGTAAAACAGGGAGAAAAATCAGACCAATTCACCGCTTGGAAAACTGTCTGAGGTCCAGAAGAAACTGGACGGTATGAGTAATATCTCATAAAGCTTAATTTTTTATTAATATCGTCCCAATTTAAGACTTGGCGAAAGTAATTTCGAAGCAATAATTGGTCTTTCACAGTCTTATGATCGGAAAAGATTTTCCGCGGCTAATCGACCAGAAGCCTTCTTGGCCGTTTCGGCTTCGAGCCGCTCGATCTCGGTTTTCAAGAGTTCCACACGCGCCTTCAACTCGTCGACCGAAAGCATGGAGAGATCGGAGCCGATCTCATGGGCGATCTTCTTCTGCGGCCTGTCGTCATCTATGAAGCTCATTGTCGCTCCTCCTTTAAAGCGTGCTGTGATCTACCGATCCGCCTCCATGCATATCGTTTATCGCAAAACCGCTGCACAGTTTGCGCGAGATGCTTCAGTTCGTCAGCCGAACTTTACAGCAGGATCACCGCTTTCGGGAGACTTGCTAGAGGCGCGATCGGCAAGCGACATGCTTTGCGGTGTGAGCGTCGGCGATGTCGCCGTCGGGATCGTCGTATAGGCATCGCGGTCGCTTACGGGAACGGCGGCGCGGATGCGGCTTCTGATGACGGCGTAGGCGGTGACCAGAAGGTGGGCAAGCGCGGTTACCAGGAAGAGCGCGTGCGGGCTGATGAGGGACATGACCGGGCCGCCGATCGTTGGGCCGATGACGGTGCCGATGCCGTAGAGAAGGAGCAGTCCGCCCGAAACCTTCACGAAATCCTCAGATGCGGCGAAGTCGTTCGCATGGGCGACCGCGATCGGATAGAGCGTATTGGCGACGGCGCCGTAGAGGATGACGAGACCGATCAGGAAAACCGGCGAAGAGGGGTGCAGCAGGAAAATCAGCAGGCCGGCAAGGGCCGCGATGGCCGACATGGCAGCCAGCACATAACGGCGGTCGACACGGTCGGAGAGGCGCCCGGCCGGAAGCTGCATGATGGCACCGGCAAAGATGGTGGCGCTCATCATCACCGCAATCAATGTGTCGGAGAGACCGGCACCTGCGCCGAACACAGCGCCGAGCGTACCATAGGCACCATTGGCGATACCGACAAGAAGGATGCCCAGGCAGGAGACGGGCGAATTGCGATAAAGGGCCGGCAGGTCAAGCTTCACCGCCTTCAGCGGTTGCGGCGAAGCGGCGGTCGACAGCGTCGTCGGCAGCATGGCGATGCAATAAAAAATGCCGCAGATCATGAAGAGCGCCGGCGTGCGCACGTCTTCCAGCGGGATCATCAGCTGACCGCCTACGACGCCGAGCAGGGTGATGCCGATATAAAGCGAGAAGATCGCGCCGCGGCTTTCATTGTTCGCCCGCTCGTTCAGCCAACTTTCGATGATCATCGATGTGCCGGCGGTTGAGAAACCGGTGACGGCACGCAGGACGACCCACCAGACCGGGTCGATGATGATGCCGCTCACAAGTGCGATGATGGCGATAATGGCGATGAAGCCGGAGAAGGCGCGCACATGGCCGACACGCCGTACCATCTTCGGCGCGATGAGGCAGCCGATGACGAAGCCCGCTGCCCAGGATGTGCCGAGCAGGCCGAGCGTCGTCGTTGCATAACCTTCGAGATTTCCGCGCACGGGAAGCAGAATGCCCTGCAATCCGTTGCCCATGAAAAGGAAGAGCGTGCCAAAGAGCAGCGCGGCGACGGACAGCAGATTTCTTGTCATATCCCCAGACTCGGCGTGTTCGCTTTGAAAAAGGACATAAGGCAAGACCTGTATCTGCCCAGTCCATAAGAATGTTGATTGTGCCCCGGAATGCCTTTACGGCGTGTAGATATTCTCTGTTCGCGTGAAAAAATGTCCGTCCTGTGACATTCTGATAGATGGAAAAAATAAAGCCATGACAAAGTTGATAGCATTGCTGCTCATCCTTGCCATGGCGATCCAGGTCATCAAGCCGCTGGGTTATCCGGGACTGCGCCGCCGGATGGATTTCTGGAAGATCGCGTTGATTGCCTTTGCCATCTGGGCGGTGGCGCTGCTGGCGCGCGACTTTGTAGTGTGATGTCTACGTTCAGTCCCGTAGGATGATTTCGCCCTTCATAACAGGCACGCAGCTTCCGGAGATTCTCACGTCGGTGACGGTGCCGGCTTTCTTGACGACATCGAGCTCAATGATACTGCGTCGACCCATTTCGACGCCCTGTTCGATCGTTATATGCTGGCTGATGTTAGCCTCCGGCAGCAGCGAAACGAGATAGGCGGAAAGAGCGGCCGATGCGCTGCCGGTCGCCGGATCCTCGATGACATTGTCCAGCGGCGCGAACATGCGGGCGCGGATTTTCCACGGCGTGGCCGCGGGTCGGACGTAGAGGAACAGGGAGAAATCATGGCTGCCGGTCGTGGTCTTGGCCGCCGCCTGAAAGCCATTGATATTCGGGCTTGCCGCAGCAAGGGCCTCAAGGCTTTCGAGCTCTGTAACAGCGAAGTTCAGACCGACCGACGCAAAGACCGGGGCATGGGTGCTTTTGCGGATTGAGGCCGGATCAATGGAAACGCAGCTTGCAATGACTGATTCGGGTATCGTCTCTCCTGTGTGAAGCGGCCGTGGAGCGCGGATGGTTGCAGCGGTGACGCGGCCTTCGCTGCGTTGCAAGGCCACTTCCACGAGACCGGCCTTCTCCTCGAACCGCAGCGTATCGCCGATGGCACGGCCGAAGATTTCGCTCTGCTGGCCGAGAACACAGGCGGTGCCGACATTGGGATGCCCGGCGAACGGTACTTCCATCGTCGGTGTGAAGATGCGCACTCTTGCAGAATTTTCGGGGTTCTCCGGCGGGAGCACGAAGGTGACTTCGGAATAGCCGAATTCAGCGGCGATCTGTTGCATTGCCGCATCGCCGAGGCCCCTTGCGTCGGCCATGACCGCAAGCGGATTGCCCTCGAAGCGGGTTGAGGTGAAGACGTCGACGGTGATGTAAGAGAGACTGTTCATGGCGGCTCCGATGGTTGACGTGCCATGATTAGCGAGGCCGGCGGTTACGGCGAACGATTATCTTGTCGCCGTGACAAATCGTAGTGGCGATACATACGCATAAAATAAAACAGGCGGCGAAGATGCTCGCCGCCTGCGTGTTTCGATGCTCAAGAAGCTTATGCAGCCTTTTCGAGCTCGGCCTTCCAATTGCCCTTGGCGGCGAGGCTGTTCATCTCAGCGCGATGCGTGAACTCGCGCTGGCCGGCGGCGACGTTTTCCTGCTTGCCGTTCCAAGTCTTGAGCGCGCTATCCTGCAGGGCGCGGCCATAGGAGAAGGTGACGAGCCAGGGCAGGTCATAGCCGTTAATGGCGGAGAGGTGAGCGGTCGCTTCTTCGGTTGTCTGGCCGCCGGAGAGGAAGGCGATGCCTGGGACGGCAGACGGAACCGTGCGCTTCAGGACCTGCACCGTGCGCTCGGCGACTTCGGCTACGGAAGCCTTGCGGGCATTCTTGCCGTCGATGACCATGTTTGGCTTGAGGATCATGCCTTCGAGGCTGACACGCGCTTCAGCCAATTCCTCGAAGACGATGCGCAGCGTGGATTCGGTCACTTCTGCGCAGCGGTCGATATTGTGGTTGCCCGGCTTGCCATCCATCAGGCATTCCGGCTCGACGATCGGCACGATCCTGGCTTCCTGGCAGAGTGCCGCATAGCGGGCCAGCGCCTGAGCGTTCGCGCGCACGGAACCGCGGGTTGGCAGGGTCTCAGAGATGGCGATCACACCGCGCCACTTGGCAAAGCGGGCGCCGGCTTCGTAATATTTGGCAAGGCGGTCTGCGAGGCCGTCGAGACCTTCGGTGATGGTTTCGCCTGGGAATTTGGCCATCGGCTTGGCACCGATATCGACCTTGATGCCCGGAATGCTGTCGGCGGCCTTGATAATGTCGACGAAAGGCGTGCCGTCGGCTGCCTTCTGATACAGCGTTTCCTCATAAAGGATGACGCCGGAAATGTACTTCTTCATTGCATCTTCCGATCGGAAGAGCATCTCGCGATAATCGCGGCGGCTGGTTTCGGTCGATTCAAGATTGATCGTATCGAAACGCTTCTTGATGGTGGAGGTCGATTCGTCGGCTGCAAGCAGGCCCCGACCGCCAGCAACCATCTTCACTGCAATTTCTTCCAGTCGTTCGCTCATCACGTTCTCTCCACAATAAAAACCCAGCGGGATTAGTAATATAGATCCCGGATAACAGAAGTTTATAGGGAGAAAAATGGAGGGCTAAGTCACTGAAACGATTGAAATGATTTCAATCGTTTGAAAGTTTGAGAATTTTTTCTCATTTTGAGCAAAAGACCGCGGAGGCGGAGTGGCTTCCACGGTCTATCTTTCTGGAATTCCTGCGTAATCGGACTTCGATCAGCGGGAAAGGACGGCTACACCCGGCAGCTCCTTGCCTTCCATCCATTCGAGGAAGGCGCCGCCTGCGGTCGAGACATAGGTAAATTCCTCGGCAACGCCGGCGTGATTGAGGGCAGAGACCGTGTCACCGCCGCCTGCGACTGACGTAAGCTTGCCGGTCTTGGTGCGCTCGGCTGCATATTTTGCGGCGGCGACGGTGGCGGCATCGAAAGGCTCGATCTCAAAAGCGCCGAGCGGGCCGTTCCAGACGAGCGTGGTGGCGCGCTCGATCCATGCCTTGACGGCCTCAACGGACTTCGGGCCGACATCGAGGACCATGGCATCGGCCGGAATGGCGTCGATGGAGACGGTCTCGTTGGCAGCACCTGCCTTAAATTCGCGGGCGACGACGCCGTCTTCCGGCAGAACGATTGCACAGCCGGCGGTGGCGGCTTCGATCATGATCTGCTTGGCGGTCTCGGCAAGATCATGCTCGCAGAGCGACTTGCCGACATTGGTGCCACGGGCGGCGATGAAGGTGTTGGCCATGCCGCCGCCGATGACGAGCGCATCGACTTTCTTCACGAGGTTCATCAGGAGGTCGATCTTGGTCGAGACCTTGGCGCCGCCGACGATGGCGACGACCGGACGGATCGGGTTTCCAAGGCCCTTTTCCAGTGCTTCAAGCTCTGCCTGCATGGTGCGGCCGGCATAGGCCGGCAGGTGATGAGCAAGGCCTTCAGTGGAGGAGTGGGCGCGGTGAGCCGCGGAGAAGGCGTCGTTCACATAGATATCGCCGTTTGCGGCGAGCGCCTTGGTGAAATCAGGATCGTTCTTTTCCTCGCCCTTGTGGAAGCGGGTGTTTTCCAGGAGCAGGATATCGCCGTTGTTCATCTTTGCGATGGCGGAGGCCGCTGCCTCTCCGATGCAGTCGGATGCCGTCAGCACGGCGTGGTCAAGTACCTGTTCGACGGACGGGGCAACCAGCGAAAGCGAGAATTCTGCCGAGGGACCGTCCTTCGGGCGGCCGAAATGGGCGAGCAGAATGACCTTGGCGCCCTTTTTCGACAGTTCGAGGATCGTCGGCGCGACGCGCTCGATGCGGGTTGTGTCCGTGACCTTGCCATCCTTGACAGGAACGTTGAGATCGACGCGGACGAGAACGCGCTTGCCGGCGATGTCGTTGAGGTCGTCGAGAGTTTTGAAAGCTGCCATGGGAGGATCCGTTCGTGGTTGGCGAAAGTTGCGCAGACCATAGCAAGGATCGGAGGAGACGCAAGGCAGCGGGTCGCCGTTTTAGCGTGGGCTTTCGTCTCGCGCTGGCGCACTTTCCGCCCTGGCTGCCTCATGTTTCCGGCGGCCTTTCACACGGTCGCGGATGCGCTGAATAATATCACGCAGATTGATGAAGATCGGCAGCGTGGTGGCGGGCTCGACAGCCTCCAGCGACATGCCCACAGAGGTAATGTGATCCTGGTCGTCGAGATCGCGAACGATGAGGATGAGCGAGCCGAGGCGGACACGATCGGCATAATCTGCCTTGCCGCCGAGGCGCTGTTTCATCAGCTCGGCGATCGTCAATCCCTTTTCGGATTCGTTCAGGAGACCGGGACCATAGGCGGCGTCGAGATCGGCAGCGGGACGGGCCGGTGAGAGCGCGAAGGCGCCGAAGAACTCCGCATCGTCCTCATCTACGGGTGCGCGGCTGGCGAAGAGGCGGTCGAGCAGGCGCGAGTAACTGGGGGCGATGAAGAGGTAGACGAGATCGTTTTCCCTGAGGCGGCCGGCATATTGATAGCGCATCGACTTGCCGTCGCGGATCACGAGCGAGGGCGCAGCCCAACGCGGGATGCGCTCGCCGCGAAGCACTGGGCTATCCTTGATGACACGATAGGACAACAGCTCGTGGTTGGCAGCGCCCGGCAAGTCGACCTCCACCTTATCGACAGCGCCGATACGCGGCGGGATAATGAGGCCGAGGCGCTTGGCAAGTGGTTTGATCGTCCAGCCCTGTACGAGCAGCGAGGCGAGTACAATGATAAAGGCGGTGTTGAAATAGATCTGGCTGTGCTGCAGCCCGCCGAGGATCGGCATGATGGCAAGCAGGATGGACACGGCGCCGCGCAGACCGACCCAGGCGACGAAGCCGATTTCCTGTTGCGTATAATCGAAGGGCAGCAACGACAGCCAAACAGCGAGCGGTCGGGCAACGAAGATCAGGAAGAGCGCCAGCAGGATGGCCGGCACGATAATGACCGGAAACTGCGAGGGTGTCGCCAGCAGGCCGAGCACGAGAAACATGATGATCTGGGCGAGCCAGGTCATGCCGTCCTGGAAGCGTTTGATGGTGCCGATCGCCTGCATCTTGCGGTTTCCGGCATAGATACCGGCGACATAGACGGCAAGGAAGCCGCTGCCGCCGACGGCACCGGTGAAGGCGAAGACGAGCAAGGCAAGCGCCAGCACGAAGATAGGCGTGAGGCCGCGATCCATTTCCAGCCGGCCCGCGATCAACACGATCATCATGCCACCGAGCAGGCCGAGGATGACGCCAAGGCCCATTTGCTGGATAAACATGGCAAGCAAGCCGATATTGATCCCGGCGTAACGTTCGCCGCTGGCGAGAACCTCGACCAGCGCGATGGTGAGGAAGATTGCCATCGGGTCGTTGGTGCCGGATTCGACTTCGAGGGTGGAGCGCACCTTGTCACGGATGTTGATTCCTCCGATGCGCAGCAGGAAGAAGACGGCAGCGGCGTCCGTGGAGGCGACGATCGAGCCAAGCAACATGCCTTCGAGCCAGCTGAAATGCAGCAGCCAGCGGGCGGCAAAGGCGAAGAGTGCTGCCGTCAACAGCACGCCGACCGATGCGAGAGTCAACGAGGGTACCGCCGCGATGCGGAAAGCCTGCATCGGCGTCCCGAAACCGGAATCGAAAAGGATGATCGCAAGGGCGATGGAGCCCAGAACATAGGCAAGATAGTTGTTGCTGAATTCGATGCCGAGACCATCGACGCCGGCAGCAAGGCCGATCATCAGGAAGAGCAGCAGGAGGGGGGCACCGAAGCGGAAAGCCAGCAGGCTTGAAAAGGCTGCAAGAAGCACGAGTGCCGTTGCGACAAGCACCACGATGTAAAACGCTTCCATGCCCACCCCTTTCGCTTCATCACGCGATCTTGAAGCCGCCCCGGCCTGTCCCTTTTGCCCTCCGCGTCCAAAACGATCCATTAGTAAACGGCAAAATGCAGCAGAAGGGTAGGCCCTGCGGCTTAACCTCGGCTTGCACTGCTGCATCATGCTGCTGGACGACCCTTGAGAGGAGGGACAGTGAAGGATGCTATGGGAAAAAGTCTCTATAAAGAATGTATAAGCAAATCAGGCGAGAGCAGGGCGAACAGACGGGACGCCGCACTTTTTATCGATGAGGCGACTGGAGGCCGCTCCAATCCTTCTGCACCTCATATCGCTTCTGAATTCTATCCATCAGCGTACCATCCTTAAGCGGCACCTTTTCGATCGTATTGTAGGTGCGGAAGCCCATTTTTTCGTAGTAGGCGAGACCGCCAGTATTATCGGCGCGGATTGTCGCGTTGATGAATTCGATATTGCGCTCTTTAGCAACGGCAAGAGTTGCCGCGAAAAGTGCGGTTCCGGCGCCTGGTATCTTTGGGTTCTGCCGCGCAAACGTCGCGATATCGGCCCAGCCCTTCGGTGGGTTTCCGTAGAGGCTCAGGGACTGAAAACCGGCGAGGCCAGAACTGCTCTCGGCGACATGGCATGTCAGAGGCCATTCGCCTGTTATGAACCAATCGGCCAGTTCCTCCGGCGAAAGAGGCGTCTCGATTGCGGTTGTGCCGCCGATTGCGATGATCTCGTTGAGAATTTCGGAAAGTTCCCGGGCGTCGGCCGGATCAGCCTTTCGAATATTCAGATGCACTATTTTCTGCTCTTTCGACCCGAATCAGCGAAGGTTGGACACGGTTCCTCAAAACAAAACGGCCCGATTTCCCAGGCCGTTTTTCAATCTACCGTCAAGCTCAGATAAGCTTGGCGAAGGCTACAGCCGTGTCGGACATCCGGCTGGAGAAGCCCCATTCATTGTCGTACCAGGACAGGACGCGCACGAAGTTGCCTTCCATAACCTTCGTCTGATCGGTTGCGAAGATGGAGGAGTGGCTGTCGTGGTTGAAATCACGCGAAACGAGCGGTTCGTCGGTGTAGCCGAGGATGCCCTTCAGCTTGCCGTTCGAGGCAGCCTTGATCGCTTCGTTGATTTCGCCGACCGTCGTGGCTTTCTTGGAGACGAACTTGAAGTCGACGACCGAAACGTTCGGGGTCGGAACGCGGATGGACGTACCATCGAGCTTGCCCTTGAGGTGCGGCAGCACGAGGCCGACGGCCTTTGCAGCGCCCGTCGAGGTCGGGATCATCGAAAGCGCAGCGGCGCGGGCGCGATACAGGTCCTTGTGCATCGTGTCGAGCGTCGGTTGGTCTCCGGTGTAGGAGTGGATGGTCGTCATGAAGCCGTGGTCGATGCCGACGGCGTCATCGAGAACCTTGACGACAGGGACCAGGCAGTTCGTTGTGCAGGAGGCGTTGGAGATAACCATGTGCTCCTTGGTGAGCTGGTCATGGTTGACGCCGAAGACGACGGTCAGGTCAGCGCCGTCGGCAGGAGCCGAAACGATGACGCGCTTGGCGCCAGCCGTCAGGTGAGCGGCAGCCTTGTCGCGAGCGGTGAAGATGCCCGTGCATTCCATCGCGATGTCGACGCCCAGTTCCCGATGGGGAAGGGTTGCCGGATCCTTGATCGCAGTAACCTTGATTGGCTTGCCGTTGCCGACGATGATCGTGTCGCCTTCGACCTTCACTTCGGCAGGGAACTTGCCATGGATAGAGTCGTAGCGGAGCAGGTGAGCGTTGGTCTCGACCGGGCCGAGGTCGTTGATGGCGACGACTTCGATGTCGGTGCGGCCGGATTCGACGATGGCGCGAAGAACGTTACGGCCGATACGTCCAAAACCGTTGATGGCAACCTTGACTGTCATGTGCATTCACTCCCTAGAGGTGGGGCTTACTGATATTAGACGAAGAAGTGCCCGAAGGCACTCCCATTAAAGCCTTGCTTCCGCAGCGGCAACGACGGCGTCAGCCGTGATGCCGAAATGTTCGAAGACCTTCTTTGCCGGACCGGAAGCGCCGAAGCCCTTCATGCCGACGAACGTGCCTTCCGGACCAATGAAGGCATCCCAGCCTTCGCGAACGGCGGCTTCGACAGCAATCTTGACCGGCGAGTTGCCGATGATGTCCTTTCGGTAGGCCTCCGGCTGGTCGAAGAAGAGTTCTGTGCAAGGAACGGAGACGACGCGGGTGGTGACACCCTTGCCTTCGAGGGTTGCGCGGGCGGCAACGGCAACTTCAACTTCCGAGCCCGAAGCGAAGATCGTGACCTTCGCGTCGGCGTTGCCGGCAAGCGTATAAGCGCCGAGTTCGCAGAGGTTCTTCTCATTATACTCGGTGCGGACCGTCGTCAGGTTCTGGCGGGTAAGGGCGAGAGCCGACGGATGATCCTTGCTCTTCATGGCGATCTGCCAGCATTCCGCGGTTTCAACCGCGTCCGCTGGGCGGAAAACACGCAGGTTCGGTACCGCGCGCAGGCCGGCGATCTGTTCGACCGGCTGATGGGTCGGGCCGTCTTCACCGACGCCGATCGAGTCATGGGTGAGCACGTGGATGACGCGGATGCCCATGAGCGAGGCGAGGCGGATCGGCGGACGGCAATAATCCGAGAAGATCAGAAAGCCGCCACCGTAAGGGATAAGACCGCCGTGCAACGCGATGCCGTTCATGGCAGAGGCCATGCCGTGCTCACGGATGCCCCAGTGCATGTAGCGGCCCTTGAAATCCGTCGGGGTGATGGAGACCATCTGGCTGGTCTTGGTGTTGTTCGACGGAGTCAAGTCGGCGGAACCGCCGAGCGTTTCCGGCACGAAACCGTTGATGACTTCGAGCGCGTCTTCCGATGCCTTGCGGGAGGCAATCGTCGGCTTGGTTTCGGCAAGCTTCTTCTTGTAGTCGTCAATGGCCTTGTCGAAACCTTCCGGCAGGTCGCCGGCAAAACGACGGGTGAACTCTGCCTTGGCCGGCGACTTGGCGAGCGTTTCTTCCCATGCCTTGACAATATTGTCGGAGCGGGTGCCGGCGGCGCGCCATGCGTCGAGGATGTCGGAGGGAACGACGAAGGGTTCGTATTCCCAGTTCAGCGCCTTGCGGGTGGCGGCGATTTCGTCGGCGCCGAGCGGGTTGCCATGTACCTTGTGGGTGCCTTGCTTGTTCGGAGCGCCGAAGCCGATGACCGTCTTGCAGGCGATGAAGGTTGGGCGGTCAGACTTGTGGGCGGCTTCGATCGCATCGGCAATGGCAGCCTGGTCGTGACCGTCGATCTCGATCGTATTCCAGTGAACCGCCTTGAAGCGGGCGATCTGATCGGTCGAGTCCGATAGCGAAACGGCGCCGTCGATGGTGATCGAGTTGTTGTCCCAGAAGAGGATCAGCTTGTTGAGCTTCAGGTGACCGGCAAGCGCGATCGCTTCATGGCTGATACCTTCCATCAGGCAGCCATCGCCGTTTATGACATAAGTATAGTGATCCTGCAGTTCCGGACCGAATTCCTCGCGCAGTTTGCGCTCGGCGATCGCCATGCCGACAGCATTGGCAATGCCCTGGCCGAGCGGGCCGGTGGTGGTTTCGATGCCCGTAGCATGTCCGTATTCCGGGTGCCCGGCAGTCTTGGAGCCGAGCTGGCGGAACTGCTTGAGGTCTTCAATCGACATGTCCGGATAGCCGGTCAAATAGAGCAACGAGTAGAGCAGCATCGAGCCATGGCCGGCTGACAACACGAAACGGTCACGGTTCGGCCAATGCGGCTTCTTGGGATCGAAGCGGAGATATTTGGTAAAGAGGACCGTTGCCACATCCGCCATGCCCATGGGCATGCCCGGATGGCCGGAATTCGCCTTTTCGACAGCATCCATGGAGAGGAATCGGATCGCATTCGCCATCCGATCGTTTTGTTCGCGTGAGGTCATGGCTTTTCCGCTGGTTCCAAGTTGGGATGGCCTCGAGCCTGCCAAGACCATCAATGAGAGCGGTCGAGACATAGCAGTTGGAACGGGCAAGTCAATAAAACGGACGGGGTTTGAAGGTCGGGTGCGACGATTTTTGACATTTGACCGTCAAGTTTTACAAAAGACGAATTTTGTGTGACAGACTTGTGTAAATCGTTCATCCACAGAATAGGGCGGGAGCGAGCCGGGTGGCTTTATTGACGCGCTCAAACCTAGCTGCGTATCCTTTTGAAAATATAGGGTCGGCTGTGGAAGCCGATTCGAGGGTCTTGTGCGGGGAACCGGAAGAGACATGACGCCTAACGGCAAAACCATCGAAGCGGCGCTTAAAGAGCTGAAACAGGCAATCTCGAGTCTCGAGAATGCGGTGGACATGCGTATCGAGCGCCAGCGCGAGCAGGGCGAGATCGAAGGCGAGGTTCGCCGCGTGCATGCCGACCGCTCGCGCCTTGCCCAGGAGCTCGACCAGGCGGAGTTCCGTGCAAACCGGCTGGAAGAGGTCAATCGCGAGGTTTCGCGGCGGCTGGTGACGGCGATGGAGACGATCCGCGCGGTACTTGACCGCTAAGAGGACTGGAAGACATGGCGCAGGTAACGGTAACGATCGACGGTAAGGCCTATCGCATGGCCTGCGAAGAAGGGCAGGAAGAGCACCTGACCGATCTGGCAGTCCGTTTCGACCGTTACGTCGGCCATCTCAAAGGGCAATTCGGTGAAATCGGCGATCTCAGGATCACCGTCATGGCCGGCATCATGGTAATGGACGAAATCTCGGAGCTGACACGACGTGTCGCCGGGCTGGAATCGGAGTTAGAGCTGCTCCGCAGCAACCGCGATACCGTGCTTGAGGCGACTGCCCGCACTGAGGAAGGCATTGCTGCGGCGCTTTCGGAAGTGACAAGCCGCATTCAGGGCATTACCGACAAATTGAATGGTCGTGCGCCCGCCGAACTCAATTAATTTGGGACAGCACCGCTGCCCCACTGGTGCGGCGAGATAAATGCCCCTATATTCTGCGACGCGGTCTGTGCTTCTCGACAGGAACAAATGAATCCTCGGGGCCATACCCGATCCTTAGGGAGCTGTCCCTGTCCGGGCTCGTGGGTCTGGACACACGGCACCCACCTACTTTCGTAGGCGCCCAGGATCGATAGTTTCCACCGGTTGTGTGGATCGCACTTTATTTCTTTGCTGGCGGGTTCTTCCTGAGCCGCGCCAATATCTCGCGACAAGCTCTGTTTTCAGTCGCCCGGTGGTTCGCTCCAGTCGGTGAGCTTTGCCCAGTCGTAGGCGCCTTCCATTATGATATCGAAGACCGGATCCTTGATGTCGTAATAGGCATCGACATTGTCAGGGAAATAGCCGGCGAGGCGTTGCTTGATCAGGGCGTAGGCGGCTACAGCCGTCGGATGAGCGCGCAAGAAATCCCGGCAGAGAAGCGGGTAACGCTGATTGAAGCGACCCTTTTCACGGACATGGATATTCGCAGGACGGCCCGTGCTTTTGAAAAACAGCTTTCTCAGCTCATATTCGGCCAGATCGACGCCCGGTGGGCAGTGATCGGTTGCGATCGAGCGGCTCTTGAACCCTTCCTTCTCGAACGCGGCTTCGTCGATCAGGTCAAGACTATCGACACTCACCTGAATATCGATGATGTCCTTTGCTGCTAGGCCTGGCACTGCCGTGGAGCCGATATGATGGATCACCGCGCCAGCGGGTGCTGCGCGCAGAAGGGCCCGCTTCAGGCCGAGGAAGTCGTCAGTCCAGCTTTGTCGTGGCGGATGGATTTCTATCGGCATGGAGCGCTTGCTATCTTTGGTCCGTGACAGAGCGATGAAGCTGGTCTCTTTAACGGATGTTCTTGCCCAGGAAATCGATGAAGGCCCGGATGCGGGCCGCGAGATGTTCGTGGCCGGGATAGACGGCGTGGATGAGCTCCATATCGTCAGGATTATAGGCTTGCAACACGGGCACAAGGGTTCCGGCATCGATATCCGGCTGCACATGGAATTGACCGACACGGGCGAGGCCGAGACCGGCCAGGCAAAGGCTGCGGGCGGTCGGCCCATTGTTTGTTTCGAAGTTGCCGAAGATAGGTCTTGAGAACCGGTCGCCGTTTTGCGGGTCGCGGAAGGGCCATTCCTCCGAGGCTGAGCGGAAACTGAAGGTCAGGCAATTGTGACGGTCGAGATCTTCAGGGTTTTCCGGCACGCCCTGCCGTTTCAGATAATCGGGCGAGGCCACGATAACGCGGCGGCTTTCGAGCAGCTTGCGCGCCTTCAGCGAGGAGTCGCGCAAGGCGCCGGACCGGATGGCGATGTCGGCGCGCTCGCCAACGATATCGATGATGCCATCGCTAAGCGCGAGGTCCAGATCGACTTCCGGATAGAGTTTCAGAAAATCCGGCACCAGCGGCACGATATAGCGAACCGCGAACGCGACTGAGCTGCTGACGCGCAAACGGCCGCGTGCCACGGTCGTGCCGCCGGCTGAGACGGCGCGTTCCGTTTCCTCGATGTCCGAGAGGATGCGACGGGAGCGTTCGAGATAGATTTCACCTTCCGGCGTCAGTTGCAGGGCGCGGGTGGTGCGGACCAGAAGGCGCGTGCCGAGACGATCCTCGAGCCGCGTGACGAGCTTGCTGACGGCAGAGGGCGAGAGCCGGAGCTTGCGGCCGGCTGCCGAAAAGCTCTGCAGTTCGGCCACTTGCACGAAGACATCCATCTCGCCAACGCGGTTGTCCATCCGCTTCCCATCTTGAATTCAATTCACAACTGTTGAGCCATTATAGGCTGTTATCGAGCAAGTGCGCCACGCCCATATTCCGGTTCGAACAAGAACCGCAATTCCATCGGGTCATTCTCATGCCTCTCGCACTCTTTGCACTGACGATCGCGGCTTATGCGATCGGGACGACGGAATTCGTCATCGTTGGCCTCTTGCCGACTGTTGCCAATGATCTCCACATCACTTTGCCGCTCGCCGGCCTCATCGTCAGCGTCTATGCGCTGGGTGTCACCTTCGGCGCGCCGATCCTGACGGCATTGACCGGGCGGATCGAGCGTAAGCCGCTTTTGCTCGGGCTGATGGCTCTCTTCATCGTGGGCCATATTATCGCTGCGCTCAGCCCCGGATATGAGGTGCTGCTGATCGCGCGTGTTGTCTCGGCTTTCGCGCATGGTGTTTTCTTCTCGGTCGGCTCGACGATCGCTGCCGATCTGGTGCCGGAAAACCGCCGCGCATCGGCGATTGCCATGATGTTCATGGGCCTGACGGTTGCCATCGTGACCGGCGTTCCGCTCGGCACCTTCATCGGCCAGACCTTCGGTTGGCGCACCACCTTTGCCGTCGTCGCCGGCCTCGGTGTCGTCGCCTTCGCAGGCATTGCCTTGCTGCTGCCATCAAACTTCAAGAAGGCTCCGCCTGCCAGCATTGGCGAACAGATCCGCCTACTCGCCACAGGCCGGCTTCTGCTCGTCTATGCGATGACAGCGCTCGGTTATGGCGGCACTTTCGTTGCCTTCACCTTCCTCGCACCGATCCTCGAAGAGATCACCGGCTTTGCCTCCTCAGCCGTCGGCCTGATCCTGATGCTCTATGGCGTGGCGATCGCTGTCGGCAATGTGGTCGGCGGGCGTATCTCGAACCGCGATCCGGTCAAGGCACTGACCTTCCTGTTCATCGCCCAGGCGTTGGTGCTGGTGCTCTTCGGCTTCACGGCGGTTTCGCCCTGGTTGACCATCCCGACGCTCGCCATTCTCGGATTCCTGTCCTTCGCCAACGTACCGGGTCTGCAGCTCTATGTCGTGCAATTGGCGCGCCAGCTGCGGCCGAATGCCGTCGATGTTGCCTCGGCGCTGAACATTGCCGCCTTCAACCTCGGTATCGCCATGGGCGCCTGGATCGGCGGCCTGGTGGTCGAGTCCCGATTTGGGCTCGGCGCGACGCCCTTCGTCGCGGCAGCGCTCGTCACGGTGGCCCTTGGTCTCACCATCCGGAGCGGTGCGCTTGACCGCCGCTCCGCTCCAGCCGCGGCTGTTGCTGGCCGCGCAGCTTGATCTCTCCCAGCCGAAAGGAAAGAAGCATGAAATTCGTCAGCGCCAATGGCGCCTCCATCCCCGCCCTTGGCTTCGGCACGTTCCGCATGCCGGGACCGGATGCCGAACGCATGGTCTCGCATGTGCTTGCCAACGGCTATCGCCATATCGACACGGCGCAGATCTATGGCAACGAAGCCGACGTCGGCGAAGGCATCCGCCGCTCGGGTGTTGCCCGCGGCGATCTCTTCCTGACGACCAAGGTTTGGGTCGAGAACTACCGGCGCGATGCCTTTCTCGCCTCGATCGATGAGAGCCTGAAGAAGCTGAAAACGGACCATGTCGATCTGTTGCTGCTCCACTGGCCAAACGAAACCGTGCCGCTTGCCGAGCAGATCGGCGCGCTGAACGAGGTGGCAAAGGCGGGGAAGGTGCGCCATATCGGTGTCTCAAACTTCAACACTGATTTGATGCGGAAGGCCGTCAGGTTCAGCAGCCTACCCATCGTCACGAACCAGGTCGAATATCATCCCTATATCGACCAGACGCCGGTCCTTCGCACGGCAAGAGAGCTCAATATGTCGGTCACTGCCTATTACGCCATGGCCGACGGTAAGGTGTTCAAAGATGCAGTGCTGCAGGAACTTGCCGCCAAGCACGGCAAATCGATCGCGCAGATCGTCTTGCGCTGGATCGCGCAGCAGGACGTGATCGTGCTTTCCAAAACTGTCTCGGAAGCGCGGGCCGAGGAGAATGCGGCGATCTTCGATTTTGCGCTAACGACGGAGGAAATGGCGGCGATCCACGCACTCGTCAAGGCGGATGGCCGCATCGTCAGTCCGGAAGGGTTGGCGCCGGTCTGGGATAAGGCAGCTTGAGGAGACGGACGCTTCGGCGCCCGTAATGATGTCTTCGAGTGGGGAAGATCGGCGGGCGGAGCGTCTGTTCCCGCCGATGCGGCTTACTTCTTCAGGCCCGGCAGGGTAACCTGATAGACTTGGAACATGGTATCGACATCGGCGCCGCCGTCACCTTTGTAAGCCGCGCCAACCTAGAAGCGATCCTGGGTGAGAAAGTCGTTGTCGTTGGCGATGAAGAGGAAATAGTCGTCGGGCAGATTCGGATCGAGAACGCTGGCGAGACCCATGGCTTCCGATTTTTCCGGCAGGTTGTTCTTGTCGTTCGGTGCGCCATTGTGCAGGCCCAAACGGCTGCCTGGTGACGGCGAGCAGTTCCGCCAGATGCTCCTGCCTCATGTTACGCAGCCGGCGCATGCGCCGGATCGTTGATCCTGAAATCGTCATGGCTGTTTCCTCGCCCCTGATCATAAGGGCGAGGTGCTCACCACAGCAAGCTATTGCGACGGGCCTTCGAGATCACTCTTCAGCCGGTCCAGAATAGAGAGTGCGTGGCCGGCATAGGCGCTGATCCAGCGGTCGTGGATCTGCTTGATCGGCAGGCTGTTCAGATGATTCCAGCGCTCCCTTCCTTCCTTTCTGGCTATCACCAGATCGGCGTCTTCGAGCACCTTCAGGTGCTGCATGACCGTGCAGCGGTCCATCTCCGGAAATGCATCGCAGAGCGCGCCTGTGGTGCGCGGCTCTTCTTTCAGAAGGTCGAGAATATCGCGACGGCGGCGATGCGCGAGCGCCTTGAAAATGGGATCGTCATCCGATTCGCTTGACATGTTATATTTTTATAACATAATCGCGGGAGATACAACGGAGAAGAGGAGGAAGTCGCATGTCCCTCAATATTCGCGTCTCGGGCCGCATCGGCCGGCCGGTGGCTGATGTTTTTGATGCAGTCGTCAATCCAAAGAAGCTGTCGAGCTACTTCACTACGATAGGCGGAGCGAGTGCGCCGCTGGTGCAGGGCACGACGGTGACCTGGTGGAAGGATGTACCGGTCGAGGTGGTCGAACTCGTACCCGACCGCAAGATCGTGCTGCGCTGGGATGGGGCCACGGACGAAGAGAAGAAGCCTTACAAGACCCTTGTGGAGATGAATTTCAAACCACTTGATGATGGTGGCACCATGGTGACCATCGCCGAAGACGGCTGGCGTGAGGACGAACCGGGGCGGCGCGGAACCTATCAGAATCTCGAAGGCTGGACGCAGATGTTCTGCTGCATGAAGGCCTTTGTCGAATACGGCATCAATCTGCGCGAAGGCATGTTCCTCAGCGAGATGCGCGGCGAGCAGGCCAAAGCGCAGGAAGGTTGAGCATCGATACCCTGATCCGGAGCGGCCGATGGCGCTGAGCCAACGTCGATCACGCAAAAGATATAGCCGCCGGTGAGGCGGCTATATCTTTTGGAAGGGTTGGATTTGCATTCCAAAGACGACAAATTGCCAAGGGCGAAAGGTACCGCCTGCGCCAGATGCAATAGATGCATTCGCCTTTGTGACAGAGACTTCGCTTGCCTGTCTCAATGCCGGTGCTAGTTTCCGGAATCATATCGATTAAATCCCAGGAGATTTCAGATGCAGCTTGGCATGGTTGGTTTGGGCCGTATGGGCAATTACATGGTCCAGCGCTTGATGCGGGGCGGCCACGAATGCGTGGTTTATGACGCCCGGCCGGAAAGTGTCGCCGAGCTCGTCGGCCTCGGAGCTGATGGCAGCGCTTCGCTCGAAGAATTCGTTTCGAAGCTCGCTCGTCCGCGCGCCGTCTGGCTGATGCTGCCGGCCGCCATCACCGACAAGGTCATCGCGTCGATCGTTCCGCTGCTGCATGACGGCGATATCCTGATCGACGGCGGCAACTCCTATTATCATGACGATATCCGCCGTGGCGCGGAGCTTATCACCAAGGGCATTCACTATGTAGATGTCGGCACCAGCGGCGGCGTCTTCGGCCTCGAACGTGGCTATTGCCTGATGATCGGCGGCGAGAAGGGTATCGTGCAGCATCTGTCGCCGATCTTCGCAACGCTGGCGCCGGGCAACGGCACCGCGGAAGCCTCGCCGAACCGCACGCCGGAGGCTGCGGCTCTCAGCACCGCCGAGCAGGGCTTCCTGCATTGCGGCCCACATGGTGCCGGCCACTTCGTCAAAATGGTTCATAACGGCATCGAATACGGTCTGATGGCCGCCTATGCAGAAGGCCTCAACATCCTGAAGCACGCCAATGTTGGCGCCCTGACGCATGAGGCGGATGCGGAGACTGCGCCACTCGCGCACCCGGAATATTATCAGTACGATTTCAACCTGCCGGAAATTGCCGAAGTCTGGCGCCGCGGCAGCGTCATCACTTCTTGGTTGCTCGACCTGACGGCCGATGCCCTGCACAAGGATCCGGCCCTTGCGAAATATGCGGGTCGCGTCTCGGATTCCGGCGAGGGCCGCTGGACGATCATGGCTGCCATCGACGAAAGCGTGCCGACCCCGGTGCTGAGCGCCGCACTGCACGGCCGCTTCTCCTCGCGCGACCAGGATGAGTTTGCCAATAAGGTGCTTTCGGCCATGCGTGCCGGCTTCGGCGGTCATGTCGAAAAGCCACACAAGTAAGCGAAGCTCATTCGTTTTTATATCAGCCGCCGGCTTGCAATGTTCGGCGGCGTTCTTTTGGCCGGCAATCAGCTAGATCGTTAGTTCGTCTGGCTTTTCCGCAGCGGCGCTTGCATAAATGCCTGACGTGCAAAACCGGAGGCGGGTATGGGGCGAATTTCTGCGATCGGCATCTGTGGCATCCTGATGCTGCTCTCTCTTTTCAGTGCCGTTTATGCACAGACGATACCGGCAGGTTCCTCCGAGGTTGCGCCGCCGCCTGCCCAGGTGCGGCAGATGATGGAACTGATGCAGACGCCCGAGGTCAAGCAATGGATGGCGACGCAGATGGCGGCGCCTGCAGCTTCCGCCGGTAACGACCAGGAAATGTCGATATTGTCCGGCCGCCTGCAGCACGCGCGCCAGCATATTGCGATGGTTTCCGGTGCGGCGATGACGCTGCCCTCCGAGGTCGCACGTGCTTCATCGCTATTCCTCGGAGAATTGAGTGCGGCTGGTCCGCTCCGGATGGCCGGGCAATTTCTCGCCATTCTCGTCACCGGCTTCATCGTCGAAATCCTGGTGCGGAGGGCGGTACGTGAAAGGCGGGAGCGGGCAGCGCAGATGACCGGCACGCGGCTTGCCGCGCGGGTCATTCCTGCCATTGTCTTCGGCCTCGCAACGGGCCTCGCGTTAATCAGCTTCAGTTGGCCGCCGGTTAGCCTGAATATCGCGATCGCAATTGCCATTGCTGTCGTTGCCCAGCGTTTCGCCGTTTCTATTGGCGGAGTCATCGTCGATCTCGTTACGCTGCCACGCGGGGAGGGTGAGACTGTTGCTGTCGATCCGGCCGTCGCACAATTCTGGTTCCGCCGCTGCACGCTGTTTGTCATCTATTTTGTTTTCGGCTGGGTTATTCTCCAATCAATGGAGCCGCTCGGCTATTCCATGGCCGCGCGATATCTGATCGGTTATGTACTTGGCATTGGCCTTTTCCTGATTGCCACGGAGGCGGTCTGGTCCCGGCCGGGCAATGAGACGCGGCGCAGCCATGCCGTTACCTGGCTGCTGACTCTTTATTTCATGCTGCTCTGGGGCATCTGGGTATTGAGCTTCGACTGGCTTCTATGGGTCTGCATCTATCTGCTGCTGCTGCCAAGGGTGCTTGCCGTCTCGACGCTCGCAGTCAAATCCTTCCACCAGGCTGAAGCAGGTTTTCTCGCCAAACGCCGCATCGCGACCGTGTTGCTCGATCGCGGCGTCAGGGCTTTGATTATCGCCTTTGCAGCCATCTGGCTCGGTCGTATGCTCGGCGTTGAAACGGCCACGATGATGATGTCGAACGAAACGATGATCGATCGGGTGGCCCGCGGTATCATTGGCGGTATCGTCATCCTGCTCGCGGCCGATCTGCTCTGGCATCTGGTCAAGGCCTATATCGACGGCAAACTGCTTGATTCTCCCGTCGATGGCACGATCAATGACGAAGAGAAGGTCAAACGCGCCCGTCTGCAGACGCTGCTGCCGATCTTCCGCAACATCCTTGCAGTCGTCATTGTCGTGATCGCCGTCCTGATGGTGCTTTCGGGCCTCGGTATCGAAATCGGACCGCTGATTGCCGGCGCCGGTGTCGTTGGCGTCGCCGTCGGTTTCGGCGCGCAGACCATCGTCAAAGACGTCATCAGTGGCATGTTCTACCTTTGGGACGACGCCTTCCGGGTCGGCGAGTATATCGAAAGCGGCAGCCACAAGGGCGTGGTCGAGGCCTTTAGCCTGCGTTCCGTAAAGCTTCGCCATCATCGCGGGCCACTGACGACGGTGCCCTTCGGTGAACTTGGGGCAGTCAAGAATCTCAACCGGGACTGGACGATCGACAAGATCAGCCTGAACGTGACCTACGACACCGATCTCGTGAAGACGAAGAAGATTATCAAGCAGATTGGCCAGCAGCTGCTCGATAACCCGGAGTGGGGGCCGCACATCATCGAAACGCTGAAGATGAAAGGCGTGGAACAGTTCGGTGAATTCGCCATCGAGATCCGGCTGTCGATGATGACGAAGCCCGGCGAGCAGTTCGTCATCCGCCGCAACGCGCTGGCGATGATCCGCAATGCCTTCAAGGAAAATGGCATCCAGTTCGCGGTGCCGACGGTGCAGGTTTCCGGCGAACGTGAGATCGATGCGAGTGCCGCTGCAGCGCGTTACGCAGCACAGGCCCATGCCGGGGGTGAACCGGCGGCCTGATCTTTCCAAATATCTATCGGCGGCGAGGACAGGCTTACGAAAATGCAATGCATTCAGGCCTGCGTGCTGCGCAAATTTGCCCCAATTGAGTATGAAGGAGGCGGCAAGTGCGCGGGTATAGATAATCGCAACAGGGTTCATAGAGCTTGCATGTTGCTTATGTTACGTCTTTCGAAAGAGATTCCCGCCACGCTGGCAATTGCGACAGGTACGAAATGTCGGGTCACGACAAGTTGGAAGAGAATTCAGAGACGGAAGAAGGCTTTTCGCCAGGCGCACTTTTCCGACGCTATCGCACACAGCTGACGGCTCTCGCCACGCTTCTCATTTTCTGCCTCGTCGGCTACGCGATCATGCAGTTGACGAATGAGGTCCGCTACGACGACGTGGTGGAGGCGCTGGCGGAAACGCGGCTAAGTTCGATCCTGCTCGCCCTGTTCTTCACGGCCCTGAGCTTTCTGGCGCTCGTCTTCTACGATATCAATGCCATCGACTATATCGGCAAGCGTCTGCCCTTCCCGCATGTCGCGCTCACGGCCTTCAGTGCCTATGCGGTCGGCAATACAGCCGGTTTCGGGGCGCTGTCGGGCGGGGCGATCCGTTACCGCGCCTACACGCGCCTTGGGATTTCGCCTGAAGATATTGGCCGCATCGTAGCTTTCGTCACACTTTCCTTCGGCCTCGGGCTGGCGGCCGTGGCGGCAATCGCGCTCCTAGTCATCGCCAATGAAATCGCGCCGCTGATCGGCGTCAGCAGTCTGTGGCTTCGTCTTATCGCGGCTGCCATTCTGGCGGTTCTCGGCTCTCTCATGGTACTCGGCCGCGAGGGCCAGGTTATCGAAATTGGGTCGGTTACTCTCCGCCTGCCGGATTCGCGCACCTGGTCGCGTCAGTTCCTGGTGACCGCGTTCGATATCGCGGCTTCCGCCTCCGTGCTCTACGTGCTCTTGCCTCAAACGGCGATCGGCTGGCCGGTGTTTCTGGCCGTTTACGCGATTGCCGTCGGGCTTGGCGTGCTCAGCCATGTGCCGGCGGGCCTCGGCGTTTTCGAGACCGTCATCATCGCGTCGCTCGGCAGCGCGGTGAACATCGATGCCGTTCTCGGCTCACTGGTTCTTTATCGCCTGATCTATCACGTTTTGCCGCTGCTGATCGCAATACTCGCGGTGTCGGCAACCGAACTTCGCCGCTTCGTGGATCATCCGGCTGCCTCCAGCGTGCGGCGTATCGGCGGGCGGCTGATGCCGCAGCTTCTTTCGGCGCTGGCGCTGCTTCTCGGCGTCATGCTGATCTTTTCGAGCGTGACGCCGACGCCCGATCAGAACCTGGAATTTCTCTCCAATTATCTGCCGTTGCCAATTGTAGAAAGTGCACATTTCCTTTCCAGCCTGCTCGGGCTTGCACTTGTCGTAGCGGCGCGGGGCCTTGGCCAGCGGCTTGATGGCGCGTGGTGGGTAGCAGTATTTTCCGCCGTTGCTGCCCTGACACTTTCGCTGCTGAAGGCGATCGCTCTTGTCGAGGCAGGCTTCCTGGCCTTTCTGGTCTTCGGCCTGTTCGTGAGCCGTCGGCTCTTTACTCGCCATGCCTCGCTTCTCAACCAGGCCATGACGGCGTCCTGGCTGACTGCGATCGCCGTGATCGTTGTCGGCGCAGTCGTCATTCTGCTCTTCGTCTACCGCGACGTGGAATACAGCAACGAACTCTGGTGGCAGTTCGAATTTGCGGCCGAGGCGCCACGCGGTCTGCGTGCTGTGCTCGGCATTACGATCATTTCCTCTGCTATCGCCATTTTCAGCCTGTTGCGGCCGGCAACTTTCAAGCCGGAGCCGGCCGATGCGGAGGCGGTGCGCCGCGCCGTGGAAATCGTCGAGAAACAGGACAGTGCGGACGCCAACCTCGTGCGCATGGGCGACAAGTCCATCATGTTTTCAGAAAAGGGCGACGCTTTCATCATGTATGGCCGGCAGGGCCGTTCATGGATCGCGCTGTTCGATCCGGTGGGTAGCCATCATGCTGTGCCGGAACTGGTCTGGCGCTTCGTGGAAGCGGCCCGCGCTGCGGGCTGCCGCGCCGTCTTCTACCAAATCTCGCCGGCGCTGCTTTCTCATTGCGCCGATGCCGGCCTGCGCGCTTTCAAGCTCGGTGAATTGGCGGTGGTCGATCTTCGCACTTTCGAGATGAAGGGGGGCAAATGGGCGAACCTGCGCCAAACTGCGAGCCGCGCCCAACGCGACGGTCTGGAGTTCTCCGTTGTCGAACCTGCCGGTATTCCGGCAATCATCGACGACCTCTCGGCCGTTTCCAACGCGTGGCTTGAGCATCACAATGCGAAGGAAAAGGGCTTCTCACTTGGCGCATTCGATCCTGACTACGTGATGTCGCAGCCGGTCGGCGTTCTCAAGAAGGACGGCCGGATCGTTGCCTTTGCCAATATCCTCGTCACTTCGGCAAAGGAGGAGGGGACGATCGACCTGATGCGTTTCTCGCCTGATGCGCCGAAGGGTTCCATGGACTTCCTGTTCGTGCAGATTATGGAGTATCTGCGCGGCCAAGGCTTTAAGCATTTCAACCTCGGCATGGCTCCCCTTTCAGGCATGTCGAAACGCGAGGTGGCGCCCGTCTGGGACCGTATCGGCGGTACGATCTTCGAACACGGCGAGCGCTTCTACAACTTCAAGGGGCTTCGCGCCTTCAAATCCAAGTTTCATCCGCACTGGCAACCGCGCTATCTTGCGGTCTCCGGAGGGGGCAATCCGATGATCGCATTGATGGATGCGACGTTTCTGATCGGGGGCGGATTGAAAGGGGTAGTGAGAAAATGATGAAAAAGTACCTGTTTGCTGCATGCATCAGCATGCTTGCGGCCATGCCGTCTTATGCTGCCGACGAAACCACTCAGAGCTTCGAGACCGGCCTTATCCCTTCGCCGCATATCTTCCTGCCTCAGGGCGAGGTGAAGGGCGCCGTCTTTCTGATTTCCGATGCGGCCGGCTGGGGCGACAATGAAAAGACTGAGGCCGACCGCTTGGTTTCGCAAGGCTCTGTCGTCGTCGGCATCGATTTTCCCTCCTATTTGGAAGCGTTGAACCGCTATGACGTCAGCCTGAATGACGGCTGTATCTATACGGTCTCCGATATTGAATCGCTCAGCCAGCAGGTGCAGCGCGCCGCCGGTAACAGTCCCTATCACCTGCCGATCGTTGCCGGCATCGGCGAAGGCGGCGCACTGGCGCTCGCTATCGCTGCGCAGACGCCAGATGCGACGATTGGACAGACCTTTGCAGTCGATCCGCGCGCGGGTATTCCGCTGGCCAAGGAACTCTGCACGCCGGCCGCAAAGCAGGTGGTCGGAGACCGCAGCATCTATGGGCTCACCGACGGTGCGCTTCCGGACCCGATCATTGCCACCTTCACGCCGAAGGCCGACAAGGATGGTCGCGCTCATGTCGAAGATCTCAAGAAGACGCATGATGCCATCGACATCCGCGAATCCGACGATGATGCGCAGACGGTATTTGCCGACACGCTCGACGACCTGGTGACGGCTTCGGGCGCTTTCGACAATCCGCTGGGTCTGCCGCTTGCCGTTCTCGACACCAAGCCGAACCTCGACACGATGGCGGTGATCTATTCCGGCGATGGCGGCTGGCGTGATATCGACAAGGAAGTGGGGGGCATGCTCCAGAAAGAGGGCATTCCCGTCGTCGGTATCGACTCGCTGCGCTATTTCTGGACGGAGCGAAAGCCGCAGGAAACGGCCGATGATCTTTCGCGCATCATCGACTTCTATCGCAAGCAGTGGAAGGTCAAGCGCGTCCTGCTGATCGGCTATTCGTTCGGCGCGGATATCGTGCCCGCCACCTATCAGCTTTTGAAGCCGGCGGAGAAGGCGGCAGTGGCGCAGATTTCGCTTCTGTCGCTGTCGCACCAAGTCGATTACGTCATTTCCGTCATGGGCTGGCTCGGTCAGAAGACTGAGGGTGCGGGCGGCGATCCTATCAAGGATCTCAAGGGTTCCGATCCGAAGCTGGTCCAGTGCATCTATGGCAAAGATGATGACGACGATGTCGCTTGCCCCGCCGTCAAAGATGTCGGCGGTGAGGTCATCGAACTGCCGGGCGATCATCACTTCGATGAGAATTACGATCTTCTGACCAAGACGATCATCGATGGCCTGAAGGAGCGGCTCAAGAGCTAACGCATCAGCCGCTCTTCGCTCCATCCGAGGGCAGCGATCTCGCCGCCCCGGAACCTCGCATCGTCATCAACGATAAATTCATCGAGCTGCGGTGGCGCAACGCTGCTGCCAGACAGCATGGCATGCACCTGTCCTCGATGGTGCGTCTGATGCTGGAAGAGATGGCTCAGCACGTCCTCCCTACGCTCACGCTGGACGCGACCGTCGCGCTGAAGCTCTATAGTCGAGACGAGTTTTTCCGGCGTCAGCGTTTCGCAGACGGTAACGAGGCGCTGGTCAACTTTCGCCTGCTCCGCGGAGAGTGATCGGAGATCGTCAAAAGGTTCTTCGATGTCGAAGGCGCGAAGGCCGAGCGTGCCACCTTCGAGACCATCGACATAGAACCAGTCGACTGTGAGGATATGGTTCAGCGTCGATTTGATCGACGGAAAAAAGCTTGTGCGTGTCGCCTCGAATTCACCCGGCTTGAGGGCTGTGCAGGCGGCGAGAAGCCGGTGGTTCGCCAAAGCATTGTTATAGGCGAGCTTTCGGAATATGCGACAGGGATCGAAACTCGGCATGGCATCTCCTCCTTGAAGCATTGCCGATTTCTTCGAAGTGCGGAAATGCTTTACCACTTTGTTTTCACGCAATTCTGGATACTGACCGCTCCATAGCTTTGCCGGAGTTGCTTTAGTCTTTGTCGTCGAGATCGCCGTCGCGCCAGACCAGGTGCCGGGGCGAGGTCGGCAGGTTTTCGATCTCACCGGCGATGAAATAGGGCGGAATATCGAGCTCAGTCAGGGCCTGGAATGTTGCAGACACCCATTTGAATTCCAGGTGATTGTCACCGTCCTCGACCCGATGAATGATCTCATCTGTGTGGAACGGGAATTCCTGCGGGATTTCCATGAGATAGTAGAAGCCGAGTTCGTGCCAGTCGCGACCTTCGTAATGGAAGAAATTCTCGACGCTCCAGAGCAGGCGTCCGACAGTCACTTCGACACCGAGTTCCTCCATCATTTCCCGCTTCAGCGTTTCCTCCGAGGTTTCACCAATTTCGGCGCGGCCGCCTGGAAAAGTCCAGAAAGGTTCGTGAACGGCGCGATGGACAAGCACATGCCCGTCGCGAAAACCGAGCCCGGCGATGCGGTAGTTGAAGCGATGGCTGCCTGCATTGAGGCGAACGACGGTTCTCTTGGACATGATATTATCCGAGATCGATGACCACTATCTCCGGCGGAACGCCGAAACGCACAGGCGCGATGGAGCAGCCGAGCCCGCCGGAAACGATGATGTTTCGGCCGTTCTCAACAACATGGCCATAGGCGTAACGATCGCCATAGCGTGAGGGCACGACCGGCGAATAGCCGAGAAAGCGGATCTGCCCTCCATGCGTATGGCCAGATAGAGTAAGCGACACTCGCTCGGGCACGCGCGGAAAAATATCAGGCTCATGAGCAAGCAGAACAACGGGTGCGTCATCGGAAATCTGCTCAAGCGTTCCTTCGAGATCATCGAGACCCTGGATCTGGCTGCGGCCTCGTTTCCTGCTCGGCAGGAGCGCCAGTTGGTCTTCCAGCCCCGCCAGCCAAAAGCCATGCCCGTCCTTTTCCAGCCGGATGACGCGATTGCTGTAGACGGGAATACCGGCCTCGGCCAAAGCCCTATGTCCGAAAGTATCGCCCCCGCCATTCCTCTGCGCGGTCTTGTCCTCCCACCAATCATGGTTGCCCATGATCGCGTGGACGCCGAGCGGGGCTCTAAGCGTCGCGAGCGCCTTTGACCACTCACTGGAATGAACATGACCCGTCACCATATTCATGCCGGCCGCATAGTCGCCAAGCAGGACCGTAATGTCGCCCTTCAGCTCGTTGGCACGGGCACAAATCGAGGCGATGCGGGCCGCCGACATCCAGGGTTCGCAGGCGTGGAAATCAGCCAATGCGACAAGCCGCAGCTTCAGGCCGGACGTCCATCCCGGCGGGGTTAGGGCATAACGAGAAACTCTCAATCGGGCCAGCGGCTCATAGGCGAAGGCATATCCGCCGAGTGCCATGAGGCCGGCAAAACTGCTGCCTGCCAATTTGAGAAAGCCGCGCCGGCTGATCAATCAATCGTCCTCCCGGAACAGCCCGAACTGTGCAGCCTCCATATCCTTCGGTGGCTGCATGCCGAGATGTTTCCACGCGATTGCGGTGAGAACGCGACCACGCGGTGTGCGCTGGATGAACCCCTGCTGGATCATGTAGGGCTCGATAATATCCTCGATCGCATCCCGCGGCTCGGAGAGGCCAGCGGCAATGGTTTCGATACCGACCGGACCGCCGCCGAAATTCACGGCGATCATGTTGAGATAGCGCTTGTCGAGCTGGTCGAGGCCCATATTGTCCACCAGAAGGCGGGTTAGCGCCTCGTCGGCGATCTCGCGGGTGACGGCCTCGGCTCTGGCAACCTCGGCGAAATCGCGTACGCGGCGCAGCAGGCGTCCTGCGATGCGTGGTGTGCCACGGGCACGCCGCGCGATCTCGCGGGCGCCATCATCCGTCATGGCAAGGCCCATCAGGCGGGCGCCGCGGCGAACAATGAGTTCCAACTCTTCCACGGTATAGAAAGAGAGGCGCACCGGAATGCCGAAGCGGTCACGCAACGGCGTGGTCAGCAGGCCGAGGCGGGTGGTGGCGGCAACCAGAGTGAACTTCGACAGATCGATCTTCACCGAGCGGGCGGCCGGGCCCTCGCCGATAATGAGATCCAGCTGGAAATCTTCCATCGCCGGATAAAGGATTTCCTCGACCGCCGGGTTGAGGCGGTGGATTTCGTCGATGAAGAGCACGTCGCGCTCTTCGAGGTTGGTCAGCAGAGCAGCCAGATCGCCGGCCTTCGCGATGACAGGGCCGGAGGTCGAGCGGAAGTTGACGCCAAGCTCCTTCGCCATGATCTGCGCCAGCGTCGTCTTGCCAAGGCCGGGCGGGCCGACGAAGAGAACGTGGTCCAATGCCTCGCCTCTGTTCTTGGCCGCTTCGATGAAGATCTTGAGGTTGGCGCGCGCCTCCGCCTGGCCGGTGAACTCGTCCAGCGATTGCGGGCGCAACGTGGTATCCAGGTCTTCGCCACGCTTTTCCGGCGTTATCAGGCGGGCATCAGTCATCAGGCATTTCCGTTCAAAGCTTGCTCAAGTCCATACACTAAGCGGCCGCCATTGACACCCTGCCGGAGCGTCAACGCGAGAGCTCCCTGAGGCCGAGGCGAATCAGTTTGGCGCTGTCTGCATCTTCTCCGGCGGTCTTCATGGCGGCGGCAACTGCGTTGGCAGCCTGGTCGCGGGAATAGCCGAGATTGGTCAGCGCCGAAACAGCGTCGGCAACAGGGGCGGCGGCCACGCCTTCGCCGATCTCCTGCTTGAGGCCGATATTGATCGCCTCGCCGGCAAAAGCGGGAGCCTTGTTCTTAAGTTCGGTGACGATGCGCACAGCGACCTTGGGGCCGACGCCCTGAGCGCGGGAGACTGCGGCCTTGTCCTGCAGAGCAATCGCATTGGCAAGTTCGGGAGGCGTCAGTGCCGAGAGCACGGCGAGCGCCACCTTGGCACCGACCCCCTGAACGCTCTGCAGCAGATTGAACCATTCGCGTTCGAGCTGGGTCTGGAAGCCGAAGAGCTTCAGCTGGTCCTCACGCACGTAGGTTTCGATGAAAAGTACGCAGGCCTCTCCAACGGAGCCGAGCTTAGAAAGCGTGCGCGCCGAGCAATAGGCGACGTAGCAGACGCCATGCACATCCACGAGCACATAATCATCGCCGATCTCGTCTATCGTGCCTTTCAGCTTGCCGATCATGATCTTTTTCCGTCAGGGATGGGTTGCGGGAGTGTCGGCTATGGCCTGGCGCATGCGGTTTCCGCCGCGGTGATGGGCGTGACAGATGGCGATCGCCAAGGCATCGGCGGCGTCATTGCCCTTGAACTCCGCCTTCGGCATCAGGATCTTCAGCATCATATGGATCTGCTGCTTCTCGCCATGGCCGACGCCAATGACGGTCTTCTTCACCGCGTTGGGCGCATATTCAGATACTGGAAGACCGGCACGGGCCGGCACCAGCATGGCGATGCCGCGGGCCTGGCCGAGCTTCAGGGTTGCCACCGCGTCCTTGTTGACGAATGTCTGTTCCACAGCGGCTTCATCCGGCTTGTAGGAATGGACGACATCGGCAAGGCCGTCGTGCAGCTGGCAGAGGCGTGAAGCAAGGTCCATGTCGCCATCTGAAGTCACTGTCCCCGAGGCAACGAAGCGCAGCGAATTGCCGAGCGTATCGATGATGCCCCATCCGGTGCGGCGAAGGCCGGGATCGATACCGATGATGCGAATCGTATTTTGCATGGTTCACCCTATAGCGGAGGCGGAATAAGTGCCATCGATATGTGAACAAAGCGAAAACACACCTGGTTTTCGCGCGGCATTTACCGCGAATTAAACCGGATGCACGAATTCTAATCCATCAAATGCGAGAGAGGCCCGCTTCCTAAAGAGCTCAAGGCCTCCGATGTTCTGTTTACAGGTCGGCCGGACGGGGATTTCCCGACCGGCAGTGCCGTTCCGGAAGGGTTCGTTTTTCATGGCTCAGAGATTTCAGTCCCTGTCCTTCAAGGTGATCGCCACCTTCATCCTGCTGACCACGCTTTCGGTCGCAGTGATCAATATCCTTGCCTACTTCGCCAGCAGCCGCGTTTCCGACCAGCAGGCCCTGAAGGCGAAGGAGAGTGTGCTGATCTTCCGCGGCGATATGTTGCAGGATCAGCTCGCACAGCTCGAAAATCAGGCGACCTCCATTGCGCGCATCGAAGCGCTGCAAATGTCGATCACCAATCTGAAGAGCGGCTGGAAGACGATGGAGAAAAGCTCCGGCGATGCGCGGGGCGAACTGAAGAAGGTCTTCATCACAGACAACCCGAATCCGGCCGACCAGCGCGAAAAGCTCGTCAAGCCCGAGGGGCCGAGCGGTTTCTACTATTCGAGCCATGAGAAAACGCAGGGCGAAGTGGCCCGCGACCTCGCCGACACCGCCTTCAACGATCTCCTGATCGTCGATCTCGACGGCACGGTGCTTTATTCCTACAAAAAGAACGACGACTTTGCCGAAAACCTGAAATCGGATGCCTGGAAGTCGACCGGTGCCGGCATCGCCTATGCCAAGGCGATCGAAAATACCGCCAAGGCGACTGACGATTCCGCGCCGACAGCCTTCTCCGGTCTGCGTGTCGACGCGAAGAGCGGCAAGTCGGCGATCTTCTATGCAGTACCAATCGTCAAGCTCGGCCAAGCGAAAGGCCTGATGCTGTTCAAGGTGCGTGACGATATCGTCACCGGTGTTCTAGTAAAGGGTATCGTGTCGGGAAGCACGGCCCAGGCGGCGATCATATCGGCTGACGGTTCGGCTGTCGGTCTCAATGCATCCGGCCAACTTGCAACGCTCGATACAGCCCCCTTCACGTTTATCAAGGATGCACTTGCGACCGCGGCGATGACGGTTGCAGATTTCGACCGTGCCGATGGGTCGGCGCGCGCCTATGTGCGCGGCATCGACTATCGCGGCGACCGTTTCCTTGTCCTTGAGAGCGTGCTGCTCAGCGAATTGAATGCCGGCTCCATCGAGATCGCCACGTTGCTGACGTGGATCGGCATCGGCGTTCTGATCGTTATGGCCATTGCCACGGGGCTCATCACCAACCTCCTGTTCTCTCCGCTCGCCCGTCTGGCTGGTGTGACCCGGGAAGTGGCTGACGGCAAACTGGAAGTCGAGATCGGCAGTCAGAAACGCAAGGATGAGATCGGCACGATGGCCAAGGCGCTTGATCGTTTCAAGCAGTCGCTGATCGAAGGCCGTCAACTCGAGGCCGCGAGCGAGCAGACGCGTGCGCGTGCCGAAAGCGAGCGCCAGCAGAATCTTGCGCAGCGCGAGGCGGAAGCTCGCAGCCTGCAGAAGGTCGTCGCAGCGCTCGATGATGGGCTTCATCAGCTGGCGAGCGGCAATCTTGCCTATCAGATCGAAACCCGTTTCCCAGGCGAGCTCGAAAGCCTGCGCGTGAACTTCAACGAGGCGCTGGCAACACTCAGCGAAACGATGATGGCGATCGGCGGGAATTCCATGGCTGTGCGCGCCGGCTCGGAGGAGATGCGCACGGGTGCGGATGAACTGGCCGGCCGCACCGAGCGGCAGGCAAGCTCGATCACTGAGACGGCCAACGCAATCAGCGCGATTACCCAGTCGGTGCGCGTACAGATCGAACGGGCCGAACAGGCTGAGCGGATCGCCCGCGACGCCAAGAAGGAAACGGTCGGCTCCAGCCAGATCATGCGCGAGACGATTGCGGCAATGGAAGCGATCCAGGCCTCTTCGCGCCAGATCAATACCATCATCTCTGTTATCGACGATATCGCCTTCCAGACTAACCTGCTGGCCCTGAATGCTGGCGTCGAAGCAGCGCGCGCCGGCGAAAGCGGTAAGGGTTTTGCAGTCGTCGCCATGGAAGTGCGCGAGCTCGCGCAGCGCTCGTCGAGTGCGGCCAAGGAAATCTCCAGCCTGCTGCAGAAATCCACGCATGAGGTCGAAAGCGGTGTGGCGCTGGTCGAAAGGGCGGGGGTGGCGCTCACCGGCATCGGCGGCCATGTGGAGGCCATCAACGGCCAGATCAACGAGATCATGGAATCCACCCGCGAGGAGGCCGATACGCTGCGACAGATCAACAGCTCGGTCGCCGAACTCGATTCCATGACCCAACAGAATGCTGCGATGGTCGAGGAGACGACGGCTGCGATTCATCGTTTGGCGACCGAAGCTGTAGAAATGGACCGCCAGCTCGGCAACTTCACCCTTGCTGAAGGATATCAGCGGCACAGCGCCGAGGTGCGCCAGCTGCGCAAGCGGGCCTGATCGCATCATGCTGATCCGCTTCGAAAGGCCCGAGGATGCGGATGCCATTCACGAGCTGACGTGGGTGGCATTCGAGCCGATGCCTTACAGCAACAACACTGAAGCGCGGATCGTCAGGGATCTTCGCGCGTCGGGTGATCTGACGCTGTCGCTGGTCGCGGAAGAGAGTGGAGAGATTGTCGGCCATGTCGCGTTCTCGCCGATCACCGTGGGCGACATCAGGCATGGATGGTATGGGCTCGGGCCGATTTCGGTAAAGCCGGAGCGGCAGAGACAGGGGATCGGTAGAGAGCTGATCCTGAAAGGCCTCGATCTGTTAAGAGAGCGGGGTGCCTTCGGCTGTGCGCTGATCGGCAATCCATCAGTCTATCACGGCGTCGGTTTCGAGAGCGATGGAAAGCTGACTTATGGCGATCTCGACACGCACTACGTTCAGCGGATTGTTTTCAGGGGATCGCCGCCATCAGGCGCATTGAAATTCTCACCGGCTTTCGACGAATGACAGCCATTCCTTGCGGCGGCTTTTGTTAGCTGCGATTTGGAATAGCGCTACAGCGAACCTACATAAACCGCACTTCCATATTGCGCGGCAGGTTTCCATGGTTCCCTTTTCCATTCTCGATCTTTCCCCTGTGGCAGACGGCACGACCATCAGCCAATCCTTCGCGGCGTCGAAGCGTATGGCGCAGAAGGCGGAGGAATTCGGCTACACGCGTTTCTGGATGGCGGAGCATCATGGCATGCCAGGTGTTGCGAGTGCAGCGACGTCAGTCATTCTCGGGCAGATCGGGGCGGTGACGAAGACGATCCGTATCGGGTCGGGCGGTGTCATGCTGCCGAACCACGCGCCGCTTGTTATCGCCGAGCAGTTTGGCACGCTGGAAGCACTGTTTCCCGGCCGCGTCGATCTCGGCCTTGGCCGCGCACCGGGCACGGACATGCGCACGGCGCAGGCGCTGCGTCGAAACCTCGATGCCGGCGCAAACAGTTTTCCCAATGACGTGGTGGAGCTGCAGCAGCTTCTCGGAACACCAATCGAAAACCAGGCGATCCTTGCCGTACCTGGCAACAACTCGCACATCCCGATCTGGCTGCTTGGCTCCAGCCTCTACAGCGCCCAACTCGCAGCCATGCTCGGTCTGCCCTTTGCCTTCGCCTCGCATTTTGCGCCCGATATGCTGCTCGATGCGATCGCAATCTACCGCGACCGCTTCCAGCCCTCGACCGAGCTCGACAAGCCCTATGTGATGGTCGGTGTCATGGGTGCCGTTTCCGAGACGGACGAGGAGGCGCAGTATCACTTCACCTCGGCCCAGCAACAGTTCGTCAATCTGCGGCGCAATGTGCGAGGGCCTTTCCCGCGGCCGGTCAAGGATATGGATGCCTTCTGGTCGCCGATGGAAAAGATGAATGTGGAGCACACGCTGCGTTATGCCGTGGTCGGTTCGCCGGCTACGGCCGAAGCCCAGCTCAATGAATTCCTGAAGGAGACGCAAGCGGATGAGGTCATCATCTCCATGCCCATCCACGATATCGAGGCGCGGTTGAAATCTGTGGAGCTCTTTGCCGGGCTTAGCAATTTTATGCGGGCCGCGGCCTAGTCGCCGTGATATGCCGGCAAACAAAAACCCGGCGGAATGGCCGGGTTTTTCGCTTCCATATCCTGATGGCTTAAGCCGAAAGCTTGGCCAGAACTTCTTCGGAGACTTCGAAGTTCGAGTAGACGTTCTGAACGTCGTCATCGTCTTCGAGCGAGTCGATGAGCTTTAGAAGCGACTGGGCTCTTTCTTCGTCGACGGGGACATTGTTCTGCGCGCGCCAGACAGCCTTTACGGTCTCAGCTTCGCCGAGGGAAGCTTCGAGAGCTTTGGCGACTTCGCCGAGCGATTCGAAGGCGGTCGTGATGTAATGGCCTTCCTCGTCGGTCTCGACGTCATCTGCGCCGGCTTCGATCGCGGCTTCCATGATCTTGTCGGCATCGCCGGCAGACAGCTTGTAGGTGATTTCGCCGACATGATCGAATGAGAAGGAAACCGAGCCGGTTTCACCGAGGGCGCCACCAGCCTTTGTGAACATCGAGCGGACGTTGGAGGCCGTGCGGTTGCGGTTGTCGGTCAGGGCTTCAACGATGATCGCCGTGCCGCCCGGGCCGTAGCCTTCATAGCGAACTTCGTCGTAGTTCTCGGTGTCGGCGCCGGATGCCTTCTTGATGGCGCGGTCGATATTGTCCTTCGGCATCGACTGGGCCTTGGCGTTCTGGATCGCCAAGCGCAGGCGGGCGTTCATCGAGGGATCAGGCAGACCTGCCTTGGCGGCAACGGTGATTTCGCGCGCGAGTTTGGAGAACATTTTCGACCGCACGGAATCCTGCCGGCCCTTGCGGTGCATGATGTTTTTAAACTGTGAATGGCCAGCCATGGCACCCCTGTTCACGTCTCATTGTTCGGAATGGGCCGCCTTATAAGATCGGAAAGGGCGATATTCAAGGAAAAAGCAGCCATTCGGCCCTGCCCCCATAGCTTGGCAGGCGGCGGAACAAAGCCTGAGAGGCGACGTTTTCAACCGGATAACACCTGCAGGAAAGGAACGGCAATGGCAAGCTTCAGCGAAGCCCGCGAACAACCAGCACGCCAGCTCTGGGACCAGATCAACGACATTCATGCCGGCATGCTCGGCCTTGCTGCTGTCGACATGCATATGCAGCCAATGGCTCCGAATGTCGATCCGACCACCAACACGATCTGGTTCTATACAAAGACGGATGCCGAACTCGTGCAGATGATCAAGCCCGGCAGCCGCGCGCATTTTTGCGTTATTGGCAAGAACCATGATTATCATGCCTGCCTGTCCGGAGTTATCGAGGTGCGTCCGGATCCCTTGAAGATCGAGGAGTATTGGAACTCCATCGTGGCCGCTTGGTACGAAGGCGGCAAGAAGGATCCGAAGCTGACGATGCTTGCCATGCATGTCGATGACGCCGATATATGGGTCTCGACCGGCAGCACGCTGAAATTCGGCTGGGAGATCGCCAAAGCCAATTTCGACGAGGAGAAGATGGCCGACGTCGGCATCAAGCGGCACCTGCAATTTGCATGAGCCAAAGGCCCGGCACAGTCCGGGCTTTACTGTACGTCCTTCATCACATAAATCAGGGGCTTTTTCGGCAATGTGCGCAGCGAAACGGTGATGCTGTTGTCAGGCGCATAATTGACGTCGAAGCCGTTGCCAAACATCGAGATGAAAGCGTTGACCGGCGGACCGCGGCGATGCATTGGCAAGATTAGCGACGAGCGCAGTCGTTTGATGACCCGGCTCATGCTATCTGCGCCCATCGTGAGGCCGCCGTCGACCGGCACCATGACCACGTCGAGCCTGCCGATTTCTGTATAATGCGTATCGGTCAGCTCGTAATGCAGATGGCCAAGATGGCCGATGCAGAGGCCGGCGATTTCAAAGATGAAAATGGAATTGCCGTCCAGCTGCGATCCACCGAGCCCGTAGCTGAAGCGGATATCCGTCGTGACATTGCGGATATAGGCGTCGCCGACGACGAGGTTGATTTTAGCCTTTTCACCGGGGACGTCGCTCCAGCCGTGCAGCACATGTTTGATATCTGGATCCGGTGTCAATGTATAGTGCGTCGGATGCGCCTTGTTCATCGTGACGACATCGGGCGTCACTGCCGGCTTGTACCAGCCGTTATAATCGGTGGCGATAACGATGCCGCCGGGTGTGTCGATCTCGAAAGTTGAATGGCCGAGATAGGTTAGTCTGACATCCTCGTCCTCGGAGACTGCCGGTATCACCGGCGCGATCCCTGAGAAGCTCGCAAAGGTCGCCTCGGGAATATTTTGCGCGATGGCCTGGCACTGGCTCACAGGCCGTCGCTCCTCCTGGGCTTGGGCAGAAATCGCTGCGGTGAAGACCCCAAGGCATGCGATAGCGAGGACAAGATGATGCGGCTTCATGCCACCCCTCCGGCGCTTTCACGACGCCGTGAGGATGCGGCAAGCCGTCGCAGCGGTCCAGCCGAAGCACGCTCACAATTGCGTGTTAGCGCCAGAACTCCGGGATCGTCTCGGCAAGTCTCGGACCGAGACGCAAGGGCGCAATCTTTGCCGCCAGACCCGTCGCATCGGAGATCTCCACGCCGACGCCGCAGATCGTGGCAGGGCCTGTCGCCGCCTCCATGCGGCCCTTCGGCATCTTGGAGATGAAGCGATTGAGCGGCTCTTCCTTGTCCATGCCGAGGGATGAATCGTAATCGCCGCACATGCCGGCATCCGACATATACGCGGTGCCACCATTCAGGATCTGCGCATCGGCAGTCGGCACATGGGTGTGGGTGCCGACGACGAAGCTGGCGCGGCCGTCGACAAAATGACCGAAGCACTGCTTCTCGCTCGTCGCTTCCGCGTGGAAATCGAAGATGATTGCATCGGCCTGCTCCTTCAGCGGACAGGCGTCAAGGATCGTTTCGGCAGCCTTGAAGGGATCATCAAGCTCCGGATGCATGAAGACGCGGCCCATGATGTTGGCAACAAGCACGCGCGCGCCATTGCGGGCATAAAAAAGGCCGGAGCCGCGGCCCGGTGTCCCTTGCGGATAGTTTGCCGGACGCAGGAACTGATCGTGGCGGCCGGCGAAGGCGACGGCATCCTTCTGATCCCAGACGTGGTTCCCCGTCGTTACGACATCGGCGCCGGCATTGATCGTCTCCAGAAAAATGTCTTCCGTGATGCCGAAGCCGCCGGCGGCATTCTCGCCGTTGACGATCACGAAGTCGAGCTTCAGGTCGGAAACCAGGCCGGGCAGGCGGTCCCATACCGCCGTGCGTCCCGTCTTGCCGACCATGTCACCCAGAAATAGCAGTCGCATTCCCTATCCAATCCGTGAGGTAAAATGGCGCAGGCCGCTTTCCGTCAGGATGGCATCCAGGCTTATGTCATGCGGCTCAGCGGGTACCTCTGCCACTTCCTGGCAGTCGAATGCAATGCCGATCAGCTTCGGAGACAGGCCTTTTTGCCGGAGACGGTGAATTGCGCGGTCGTAATAGCCGGCGCCATAGCCGATGCGATGTCCGCGGGAATCGAACGCGGATAGCGGAACGAGCATGATATCAGGATCGAGCGCAGGCGCGTCCTCGGTGGGGCCGACAGTCCCAAAGCCGGTGCTGATAAGGGCTGCACCGTGGACAAGTTCCCGAAAGACGATGGTTTGCTTGTCGATAATTGCGGGCACACAGAGGCGGGCTCCGCGTCCTCGCCACCGTGCCATCAGCGGCCGCAGGTCGGCCTCAGAGCGGATGGGTAGAAAGCCGGAAACGATGGTGTCGGGCTCGAAGGCAATCGCATCGCCGGCGTGGGCGGCCATGTCGAGGCTTTTGGCGGCGCGCAATTCGGCCGGGATGGCGTCGCGAAGCGCCAGACGATGGGCGCGCAACTGGGCCTTTAATTCCTTCGGTGTCATTTAAGCTTCCATATTGTTATCCGGCAAAGATAGCCGCTCTCCCGAAACAGCAACAGGCAAAAAGGACCTATTTTTCGCCTGTTTGCGTCTCATTCTCAGGATTTGCATAGGCAAGCTTGAGCATGATTTCCGACGCTTCCAACAGGGTTTTACGTTCTTCTGGGGTCAGGCTGTCGTCCATCGCCTTTTCCAGCCATGCACGGCGGGCGCCGATGTCGTCCGACAACACTCTGCGGCCATGCGGCGTAATCGAGAGTTCTATCTCGCGGCGGTCGGCTTCGCTGCGCGTTCGGTCGATCAGCCCGTCGCGCTCGAGGGCGGCGATGATGCGGGTTACTGATTGCGGCTGCAGATGCTCTTCGAGAGCAAGCCGCCAGGCTGGCATCGGTCCCAGGCGATGAAGGGTAGCGAGGATCGCGATGGTCGACAGGCTGTGCGGACCTTCGGGCCGCGCGGCACGCAGCCGGCGGCCAAGCAGCAGGACGGAACGCAGGATGAGTGTCGCAGGTGCGTCGCTGCTACTGGACATATAGTACGCACTGCGTATTATTTCTCTCAAACCCGATCACGAACCAGAGAGACGGTTGATGGAAAAGACACTCAATCACGTTGCCGGAGCCTTTCGCTGGTCGACTGAAAAGGAAGTGACGGCGATCGAAATTGCCGTCTCAGCGCTTGCCATGGCCGTTCCGGCGTTGCTTGCGGCGAGGGGCCACCATACGGGGCTCGGCCTAATCGGCGGCATGGCAATGAGCGGAACGGTATCGCATGGCCGACTAAGGGCGCAAGCGGCAAGCGGAGGGGCCGCCTTACTGGTGCTGATGCTGGCGGCTGGACTTGCCTGCGGGTTCGCACAGCTGGGCAGTGCGGGGCAGATCGGCCTATTGCTGATCGCTGGGCTCGCCGGCGTTATCGGCGGCTTCGATCGGGCGATGGTCGCGGCCTCGATGCGGTTTGTCTTCTATCTTGTCATGGTCGGCGGCATCGTCTCGACTACCACGGCAGATCCGCTGCTCATCTTTGCCGTTGTCGTCGGCGGCGCGCTTTTCGCTGTCGTTCTTCACATGCTGATGGCCGGTGTCGTCGAATATATCCGCGGTCACGCGGCAGAAGAGGCCGAGGAGGAGCGCAAGCCGACGGCGAAACAGAAGTTCAACCGGCTGCGGCGCTCGCTGATGGAGGCGGCTGGTTGGCAATATCCCGCCCGGCTGGTCTCCTGCCTCGGCGCCGTATCGGTCATTCACCTGTTCTTTCCCGATCATGACGTTCACTGGGCAGCACTGGCGCTTGTGCTGCTGATCGAGCGGAGGCCCGAACGTTTGCCGCTCAAGACCACGCAAAGGGTGATTGGCGTGCTCTTCGGCGTCCTGTGCGCGGGAGTGCTATCGTTCCTCGCCCTGCCGGCCTGGGCCGATGTGCTCAGTGTCGCCTTGCTAGGTGGCGCTAGGCCTTTCCTGCGGGCCAGGAATTATCTTGCCTATTCGATCGTCATGACACCGCTGATGATGATGGCCATGGGAAGTGCCGATCATTCCCTGCCGGCTTCAGCGCTGCTGGACAGGCTGTTTGCAACTGTCTTTGCTGCCTGCCTGGTGCTGCTCGTCAACCAGGCGACGATCTACTTCCTGCCGCAAGCGGCAGCGCCCAAGGCCTAGACGACGATGCTCGAAGGGATTGTCGCTGTCGGTACTGTTGCCGACAGACTGGTCACGGCCGATTGGGCAGCACCGATTGCACCTTCGGCGGCAGCATCGCGGTTTTTCTCGCGCAGATCACGCATGGCTTTTTCGAGGACCTGCTTCAACTCACGGACGATGGATTTGAATTCTTCCATCGTCTTGCGGTCATCGGTGGAAATCGTGGACGATTTCAGGCCATCTTCCACGATCTCCTGATAGGCTCTGCGTGCGTGAGCCGCACCATCCGTTTGCGCAGCATTCGTGCTGTCTTGTGTTTCTCCCGTCCTCGTTTCGGTATCCTGCGTTGTCTCGGCGGAGGCCGTCGCATCGCTTGCGACAGCATCGGCCGTCGCAATCTCGGCGGCATCGGTCGTCGCGGCGGCCGAAGCGGTAGAGGAAGCTGACGTGGCTGCGCCGGAAGAGCCGCCGGTGGCAACGGCCGAGGCAAATTCGGAAGCCGCAGCGCCGACCTTGCGAGCAAGCTCGGCGGCAAGACGGGCGATCACCTCCGGTGGGAAGCCGGCCGTCTTCAGCGCCTGCAGTTCCTGCTTGGCATCTTCAAGCTTGCGCTGGGCGCGGCTCTTCGCATCGTCAGCGGAGCTTGCGAGCGAGTTGCGCACCTGCTCCAGTGCAAGCGATTGTCGCTGGATCTTCAACACGCCGGTATCAGGCTCTTCGCCGGTGGACGAAACGCCGGATTGTGCCGGCATGGCGCCGCGCAGAATGGAGGACGCCGAAACGGTTGCGAGCTGCATAGAATACTTCCCGGTTACATTTGGAGCGCACTCTGCCCGATCAGGCTTGCGTGGAACTTGGCCATGTTGTCGATTTTGCCTTGGCCAAATGCTGCATCGTCTGCTCGAAAAGAGGCCTGCCGCCGGGAGTCCAGCCGAGCGCTGCGATCTTGTGCGTGTTCATGGAGCAAAGGTCCGTCTTGTCCGCTGCTTCGGGCAACGGGAAGGGACAGTCGACGTGTTGCCGGATCGGAGAGAGTATATCTCTCGTATCGACGGCGATATCCGAGACATTGAAGACCTCGCCGGAGATCCGGGTCGTTTCGGTTTCGAGCATCAGTCGCACGGCACGGCCGAGATCGCGGCCATGCACTTCGGTTCCGGCGCGCGGGGAAACAGGCTGTCCGCTAAGATAGTCGTCGATCAACCCGTCCCATTTGTTCGGTGCGTGATCGCCATAAACGCCTGTTGCCCTCAGGCTCGCTCCCGTAAAGCCGGGACCGGAAAGATGTGCAAGAGCTCGCTCCGCATCGAGCTTGACCTGTCCGTAGAGCGTTTCCGGCATGGATGACGTCGTTTCGAAAAGTTCGGTCCCCGGCGCATGCCCGCCATAAGCGGCGCGGCTGGAGATGAAGATGCAACGGCGGGTGCCAGCGCGCTTAGCCTCGTCGAAAAGCTTGACGGTGCCATCGAGGTTCAGTCGCCGAAAGGCTTTGGGATCATCGCCCTCGCCGCCACGATATTTTCCAGCGACATGGCTGAAGGCTGCGTGCACAAAGAAATAGGCATCATCGAAAGCGCCGATATCGTTCTCATTCGGGTCGAGCGAAAGCGGGGCGAAATCGACCGGGCGGGAGAAGAAACGGGGAAGGGGCGCATGCCGCGCACCGACGATCACATGGTATCCGGCGGAAAGCAGTTCTTCGACGATATAACGTCCGACAAGACCCGTTCCGCCTGATACCAGTACTTTCATACGACCTCCGGATTGGCCAGAGATGCAATCTCCGGCACATAACTCCCAGTATGAAAATCATGCCAAAAATCGATCAAGGGTTGTAGTCTCGTTGCCTTCGGATGATCTTTTTCCCACGGTTTTTCATACTGATAATGCAGGATCGAAATGCTCTTCCAGTCCCAGAGGGCGGGCATAGTGAACCACACATATTGCAGCATGTTGAAATATACCGGCAGGCCGTGCCAGTCGGGAAAGAATGTTTCGAGGAAGGTCTGGTCAGTGCGCCGCCAGAAGATGTCGAACCGATCCAGGAGTTCGAGCATCCGCCGAAAGGTCTCTTCCGAAGGGCGGGCGACAAAGACCCCGGAATTCATGCGGTGGAAGTCGGCAAGGCTCTCGTAGACGTTCGGCGCCGCGGAGAATTCCGGGTAGGCGAAGAGCTTGTCGATATTCTTCAGGACGATCGCATCGGCATCGATGAAAACGCAGCGCTCATATTCGACGAGCTGCCAGAGGCGGAGCTTGCAGAAATTGTCGAGCGGTGAATGAAAGGCCGGCTTGCGGCCTTTCATAAAGGGGGCGGCCGAGTGGAGATTTCCGCGGGCATGGCGTTCGTTGAAAGCGTCCGACAATGGCAGATGTTCGACTTCGATCAGACGGCAACCGTTAGCCTTCAGCGGTGCCAGGGCGGTAGCGTCGACACCGCCGGTATGGAGCACCACGATGGCGGCTTGGGTGCCGGTGCGGCGCAGGGAGTTCACTAGCGCGGTTGCGCCCATGGCGTAATCGGCATTCGTGACGAGTGTGACGTAGGCGAAGTGCGGCGCAGGGATCATGGACAGCGGGCGCTCCCGCAAGCACCCTCAACTCCCCGCGGCCGGCGGTTCAAGATAAAAGCGGTGATCATGATACCGACTTCAGCCGTTTGCCTTCCGGATCATGATTGATCGTCGCAGCGATATCCTTTGTCCAGGCTGACACGGCCGGGACGCGGGAGCGATCGACGCGGTAGGCAAATTTTTTGGCAACTTCGACGATTTCATCGAGCAGCCCTGCCTGCAGGGTAATCGGATTGAGGCCGAGACCGAGGAACTTGTCGTTCTTGACGACCAGGTCGTTTTCGGCAGCTTCCTTGCGCGGGTTGGGTAGCCAGGCAATTTCGGAGCCGCTCATCCTGGCGATCATTTCGGCGAGATCGCGCACGCGATGGGTTTCCGTCATCTGGTTGAAGATCTCGACCCGCGAGCCGGCGGCGGGTGGGTTCATCAGTGCCAGCTCGATGCAACGGACCGAATCCTGGATATGGATGAAGGCGCGTGTCTGGCCACCGGTGCCATGCACGGTCAGCGGATAGCCGATGGCCGCCTGAATCAGGAAGCGATTCAGCACCGTGCCATAGTCGCCATCATAGTCGAAACGATTGATGAGCTGCGGATGGCGGCGCGTCTGTTCAGTATGCGTGCCCCAGACGATGCCCTGATGTAGATCGGTAATTCTGAGGCCATCGTTCTTGGCATAGAATTGGAAAAGCAGCTGATCCAGGCACTTGGTCATGTGGTAGATCGAGCCGGGATTGGACGGGTAGAGGATTTCCTGGGAGACGGTCTCGCCGCCCATCGTCTCGATGCCGACGGGCAGATAACCTTCCGGGATCGCGGCACCAACCGTCGAATAGCCGTAGACGCCCATGGTGCCCAAGTGGATCAGATGGGCGTCGAGCTGCAGCTCGACCAGCGCGTTCAAGAGATTATGCGTGGCGCTGACATTGTTGTTGACCGTGTAGTTCTTGTGGCGGTCGCTCTTCATCGAATAGGGGGCGGCGCGCTGCTCGGCAAAATGGATGATCGCATTCGGCCGATTTTCTGCGAGCCACTTTTTCAGGAGCTCGTAGTCGCGGGCGAGATCGATGAGATTGAAGTGGATCCGTCGGCCGGTTTCCGCGTGCCAGATGCGGGTACGCTCCTGAATGGAATCCATCGGCGTCAGAGACTGGACTCCGAGTTCGGTGTCGATCCAGCGGCGGGAGAGATTGTCGAGGATGTGGACGTCATGCCCGGCATCGGAGAGATGTAGCGAAGTTGGCCAACCGATGAATCCGTCTCCGCCCATCACCGCAATCTTCATGCCACTGGCTCCTCATGGGTTGCTTCCTATCGGGAATAATTAGGAAATATGACAATTGTTCAATGCTTGCCTGTCGAGAAGCGTTGCGTCAAAGAGGGCCGGAAAGTTTGGAGAAAATTATGGCGGAACATCGTTTTTCTATTTCCGGCGAACTTACGGAAGCGGGCCATCGACTCGTGCAGCGGGTCTATTATGAGGATACGGATTTCTCCGGTCTGGTCTATCATGCACGCTACCTGCATTTCCTGGAACGCGGACGTACCGACTATCTGCGCTGCCTCGGCGTGGAGCAGCGCGAACTCGTCAATGCCGATGAGGAAGGGCTCATCTTCGTCGTCCATCGCATGGAGATCGATTTCAAGAGCCCGGCCCGCATGGACGATATCCTGACCGTTGAGACCCACACGGAAAAGGCGGGCGGCGCCAAGATGGTGCTCAACCAGGAAATCCGCCGCCATGATGCGCTGCTGATATCAGCCAAAGTGATCATTGCCGTCATCAATGCCAAGGGCCGGCCGCGCCGATTGCCGGAGGCGCTGGCTAGGCAGATGCTCATTCCCGAGACATGAAAAGGCTGATGAAGGGCTGCGATTTGCTGCGTTGAACCCGCCCGTCGAGTGCTTGTAAAAACTTGAATTGTATGTGAAGGAATTTCCGCGCTGCAAGATGAGCGCTGTGTTCAGCAACCGGACAATGCTCCGGTCAAGTCAATCCAGGAAAAATCTCCCGCGACATCTGCCTATCATAGTCTGGCACTAACGATCTATTAACCATAATGGTGTCTTACTTGCGGAGTCGGAGTTTGTGCGACGCACGCCTTCCTTTGACCAAATTTGACGGCAAGAAGGCGGAAGAAGAGCTTGGAAGCTTGACCAGGGCTTTGGGCGGCGGCCGCCAGACATTCTTGCGTGATCACTTTGTGCCGCCCGGTCAAGCGCCGGGCGTTTGGATTCGGGGATTTTGGATCTATGGAACAAGTAGGATTGGCAGCAGCCACGACCGACGTCAGCCTCTGGTCGCTATTCATGCAGGCCGGCATCGTCGTTAAGCTGGTCATGCTCGGCCTTATCGCGGCTTCGGTATGGACCTGGGCCATCGTCATCGACAAATATCTGGCATACGGTCGCGCCCGTCGCCAGTTCGACAAGTTCGAGCAGGTCTTTTGGTCGGGCCAGTCGCTGGAAGAACTCTACAGGACACTCTCCGAGCGCAACAATACCGGCCTTGCGGCGATCTTCGTCGCGGCGATGCGCGAATGGAAGAAGTCCTTCGAGCGCGGTGCGCGTTCGCCGATCGGTCTGCAGATGCGTATCGACCGGGCAATGGACGTGACGCTCGCCCGTGAATCCGAATATCTCTCCGCCCGTCTCGGATCGCTCGCGACGATCGGTTCTGCCGGTCCGTTCATCGGCCTCTTCGGTACGGTCGTCGGTATCATGACCTCGTTCCAGGCGATCGCCGGTTCGAAATCCACCAACCTTGCGGTCGTGGCGCCTGGTATCGCGGAAGCGCTTCTCGCAACCGCCATTGGCCTCGTCGCCGCTATTCCGGCGGTTATCGCCTACAACAAATTCTCCGCCGACGCCGGCAAGCTCTCGGGTCGCATGGAAGGCTTTGCGGATGAATTCTCCGCCATCCTTTCGCGCCAGATCGATGAAAAGCTGCAGCCGCGCCAAGCTGCGCAGTAACGAACGGAGCGACGACCATGGGTATGGCTGTAGGCGGCAATAGCGGAGGGGGCGGTGGACGCCGCCGCCGCGGTGGCCGCAACAAGGGAGTTATCTCCGAAATCAACGTGACGCCGCTCGTCGACGTCATGCTCGTGCTGCTCATCATCTTCATGGTTGCCGCACCGATGATGACCGTCGGCGTTCCGATCGATCTGCCGGAAACACAGGCCAAGGCTCTGAATTCCGAGACACAGCCGATCACGATTTCGGTCAAGAACAGCGGCGAAGTCTATCTGCAGGAAACGCCGATCCCGGCTGAAGAAATTGCTGCCAAGCTCGAGGCAATCGCGACCACCGGTTACAATGAACGCATCTTCGTGCGGGGCGACGCAACGGCGCCCTATGGCGTGATCGCCGATGTGATGGCCCGCATCCAGGGTGCCGGCTTTAAGAATATCGGCCTCGTGACGCAGCAGAAGAAGGACCAGTAACGCTCAAGATGAAGGCCAGCGTCGTCACATCTGCGGTTCTGCACGGGCTGGTGCTTACCTGGGCGCTGGTGTCGCTGAGCGCTCCCGAATCCTTCAAAGTGGAGGATTTCGAGGCGATGCCGGTCGATCTCGTGCCGGTAGAATCCATCACGCAGATGCAGCAGGGCGACAAGAAGGCTCCGAAGAAGGAGACTTCTGCGCCCGTGCCCACGACGCGGCCGCCGATCCCGCAGCCGGCCGAAAATGCCGGCGACAACAATGTCGACCTGAAGACGCCGCCGGTTCCGAACGCCAAGCCGAGCAACAGCGAGGCCGCTGCCGCCAATTCAAGCGATAAACCTCAGCCGCAGATCGATCCGAAGCCGAACGACGTTAAGGAAGTCAACAAGGAAGAGACTGAGGTCGAGCAGCCGAAGGAGGTTGCCTCCATTCCGCCACCGAAGCCTGTCGAAGTGACGCCGCCGAAGCCGGAGGAAAAGCCGCCCGAAGAGCAGGCGAAGCCCGCTGAACCGCCGAAGCCAGACGCCGAGGCGTTGCCGGATAAAGTGCCGACGCCAGTGGTCAAGCCGCAGGTAAAGCCACCGGAACAGAAGCCGGTTGAGAAGCCGCCGGAGAAGCCTCAGGATCAACCAAAGGCTGCTGAAAAGCCGACCGACAAGAAGAAGGACGATAAGAAGCAGGAAGTGGCGAAATCCGCCTCGTCTATGAAGAGCGACTTCAATGCGGATGAAATTTCTGCGCTGCTCAACAAAACCGATCCGTCTGCTGGCGGTGCCAAACGTTCAACGCAGGAAGCGTCTCTGGGCGCAAAGAAGGCCACGAATGGTGCTTCGAAGCTGTCGCTGAGCGAAATGGATGCGTTGAAGAGTGCGATTGCCGGCAATTGGTCGGTCATCCCCGGCATGGAGGGCATGGCCGATGTGCGCATCAAAGTGCACATGAAGCTCGATCAGGACGGCAACATCATTGGCGAGCCGGAAGTCGAAGCAACCGGTGGCGACAATGATTCCACCCGCCGGGCTCTGGCCGGCGGTGCCTATCGCGCCATCATGAAATCAGCGCCTTTCTCAAGTCTGCCGAAAGACAAATATGACGCCTGGAACGAAGTCGTCGTCAACTTTGATCCGAGCGATCTGGGAATCTAGATGCTGACGGACCTCTCGCACGGCACCAAGTCCCTTGCAGCCGCCATCGTGCTTAGCGCGCTGCTAAGCCGCGCCAATGAGACATCGGCGCAGTCAGTCGGGCTAACGACGTCTGACGCGTCAGCGGAGGCGATACGTCAGGCCATAACGGCCTATTTCAATGTTCCCGCAGGTTTGCTGAAGGGTGGCAAGGTTTTGATCACCATTCACCTGAAGCTTAGCAGGACTGGCGCGATCAAGGGATCGCCGCTTGTGACGGCTTCGGGCGGCGATGAGGCTGTGCGACAAGGTCTGTCGGCTGCGGCTCTCCGTGCGGTGCAGCGTGCATCGCCATTCACCACGCTTCCGAAAGACAAATACGAATCCTGGAAAGAAGTCGTCCTGCGCTTCGAACCCGGCGATCCGACTCCATAGATGCTGAAAGGCTGTTTGGTATGACAAAGTGTTCCTTCTTCCGCGCCATTATGGTCGCAGCCGGTTTGATGACCGCCGCCGCCTTCGCGACGCCGGCCAACGCACTGGTCGAGATCAACATCAACAAGGGTAATGTTCAACCGCTGCCGATCGCGGTGACGGACTTCCTGCAGGGCAACATGGGTGCGCAGGTTTCGCAGGTTATCGCAGCCGACCTGCAACGGTCAGGGCTGTTTGCGCCGATTAATAAAACAGCCTTCATCGAGAAGATCTCCAATCCGGACGCCGCGCCGCGCTTCGAGGACTGGAAGGTCATCAACGCCCAGGCGCTGGTCACCGGCCGCGTCACGCAGGAAGCGGATGGCCGCCTTCGCGCCGAGTTCCGTCTCTGGGATACCTTTGCTGGCCAGCAGATGACCGGACAGCAGTTCTATACGCAGCCCGAGAACTGGCGCCGCGTCGCCCACATCATCGCCGACGCGATCTACAAGCAGATTACCGGTGAAGAGGGTTATTTCGACACCCGGGTCGTCTTCGTTTCCGAATCCGGTACCAAACAGCAGCGCAAGCGCCAGCTGGCCATCATGGACCAGGATGGTTTCAACGTGCGCATGTTAACTGATGGCAGCGACCTCGTTCTGACGCCGCGTTTCTCGCCGAACCGGCAGGAAGTAACCTACATGTCCTTCGCCAATCAGCAGCCGCGCGTCTACCTGCTGCAGCTCGAAACCGGGCAGCGCGAAGTCGTGGGCAACTTTCCGGGCATGACGTTCTCGCCGCGTTTCTCTCCTGATGGCCAGAAGGTCATCATGAGCCTGCAGCAGGAAGGCAATTCCAACATCTACACGATGGATCTGCGCTCGCGTACGACGACCCGCCTGACCTCCACGGCGGCAATCGACACCTCGCCGTCCTATTCGCCTGACGGCAACCGCATTGCCTTTGAAAGTGACCGCGGCGGACAGTCGCAGATCTATGTCATGAATGCCGATGGTTCGGGCCAGACGCGTATCTCTTTCGGCGATGGCCGTTACTCCACGCCGGTCTGGTCGCCGCGCGGCGATCTGATTGCCTTCACCAAGCAGTCGGGCGGCAAGTTCTCGATCGGCGTCATGAAGCCGGACGGCTCGGGCGAACGCATTTTGACGACCGGTTTCCACAACGAAGGCCCGACCTGGGCGCCGAATGGCCGCGTCATCATGTTCTTCCGTCAGGCAGCTGGTGCGGGCGGCCCGCAGCTCTATTCGATCGATCTGACGGGCTATAACGAACAGGCCATCAAGACGCCCGCCTATGGTTCGGACCCGGCCTGGTCGCCGCTTCTTGAGTAGTGGAGGAGCGGAAATTCGCCTTCATGTCGCCGCAAAGTCCTGAAAATGGGCGATGCAGGGACAAATCAACGAATCGTTAACCATAATCTTTGATGGCCGGTTAACCGAGTGCGGTTACTGTCCGGCAACCCTGATTGAAGTCGCAAGGAGACCCGGCCATGAGCCGAATTCACACCCCGGCAATGAGCCGTATGCAGAATTTTGCCCGCAACCCCGTCATGATCGCGCTTGTCGCCGGCCTAGCTCTCGCGAGCTGCGCCAACAAGAAGAACATGCCGAACAGCGCCGGCGACATCGGCCTCGGTGCCGGTGCAGCAACGCCGGGCTCCGCCCAGGACTTCACGGTCAATGTCGGCGACCGCATCTTCTTCGACACCGACTCGACCTCGATCCGCGCCGACGCCGCTCAGACGCTCGACCGTCAGGCTCAGTGGCTCGGCCGTTACCCGAACTATCAGATCACCATCGAAGGCCATGCCGACGAGCGCGGTACGCGCGAATACAATCTGGCTCTCGGCGCGCGTCGCGCTGCAGCTACCAAGGATTACCTCGCTTCGCGCGGCGTTCCGGCTCAGCGCATGAAGACGATCTCCTACGGCAAGGAACGCCCGGTCGCCGTCTGTGACGATATTTCCTGCTGGTCACAGAACCGTCGTGCCGTCACCGTTCTCGGCGGCGCAGGCACGTAATCTTCGGCAAAAGGCGGAATTTGACGAGGCGGCCCTGCGGGCCGCCTTTCTTTTTGACCACACTTTGGCCAGACTCCGTTGCTTTTTGACAGCAATTGGAAAAATCTCCTGTCGTGCCATCGGGGCGCGAAGAATCACTGGGACAGGACGATACAAATGAAGAAACTAGTCGTGGCAGGCATGCTGTGCCTTGCGGCCGTGACCGGGAGCGAGCGAGCGGCTTATTCCGCTTCGTTCTTCGGCTTGCACATTGGCGGCCAATCCGCGCAACGGCAGAGCCAGCCAGCAGCGCCTGTTGTTAACGTGCAGAGCAGCGGCGCGGAAATCCGCATCCAGCAGATGGAAGACCAGATGCGGCAGTTGAACGGCCGTATCGAGGAAATGAGCTATCAGCTGCTCCAGATGCAGGAGACGATTCGCAAACAGCAGGAAGACAACGAATTCCGCTTCCAGCAGCTCGAAAAGACGGGCGGAGGAGCAGGTGGCGGCAGCGGTGCTGCCAAGACGCCGGTAAAGAAGAGCGAAGCCGATATCGCTCCGCCGGCATCAGGTGGTGGCGACGATATTGCCAAAGTTATTCAAGCCCCGCAGGGAGCCGAAACGGCTCCCTCCACGGACGTGCCGGCCAATAGCGGCCTCGGCCAGCCGCCGCGCGAACTGGGCTCCATGGATTTTGACCAGAACGGTAATCCCGTTGGCAATACCATGAACAAGAATGCGACAGTTGGCTCTGCGCCGCTGCCGGATGCGACGGCACCACAGCAGACCGCCTCGCTCGGCAGTGAGGCCGATCAGTACAAGGCCGCTTATGGTCATGTGCTTTCCGGCGACTATGGTACAGCTGAGAAGGAATTCACCCAGTATATCTCCCGTTACCCGAACAGCACCCGTTCGGCGGACGCCAATTTCTGGCTCGGAGAGGCTCTTTATTCACAGGGCAAGTTCAACGAAGCGGCCAAGACCTTCCTGAACGCCCACCAGAAATACGGCACGTCTGAGAAGGCGCCCGAGATGCTGCTGAAGCTCGGCATGTCGCTTGCCGCACTCGACAATACCGATACTGCCTGCGCCACCCTGCGCGAAGTCAGCAAGCGCTATCCGAAGGCTTCCCGTGCCGTGATAAACAAGGTTGCGAGCGAGCAGAAGCGTCTCGCCTGCTAAGGTCTTCCGGCTTGGAAGGTCTGATTTCTCCCGAAGCGGCGATTGGCCGTTTCATCGCTTCGCTGAAGACGCCCGCGCGCATTCTTATCGCGATTTCGGGCGGAAGCGATTCCACCGGTCTGCTCCTGCTGCTCTCAGAAGCGCTGAAGGCCGCTCCCGATCTTTCCATTTCCCTTTGCGCCGCAACCGTCGACCACGCATTGCGTGATGGATCGGCAGATGAGGCCTATCAGGTCGCGGCTCTCTGTGCATCACTCGGTATTACGCACCGAACGATGGTCTGGCAGGGCGAAAAGCCGAAAACCGGTGTCATGGCGGCTGCACGCGAGGCCCGTTATGGACTTCTCGCCGAGGCGGCGGAAGCCTTTAAGGCAAACTTCATCGTGACAGGACATACGCTGGACGATCAGCGCGAAACGCTTGCCATGCGCGGAATGCGGGCGGAACAGATTTCAACCGGTATCGCAGATGCAGTGCTATTCAACCGACGCTTTTGGGTCCTGCGGCCGCTTCTCTTTTCCAACCGGACCGACATCCGTGACTTCCTGAGCACACGCGGCGTGGCGTGGATCGACGATCCGAGCAACGAGGATATGAAATACGAGCGCGTGCGGACGCGCCGGCAGCTTTCCGGCAACGCGGATGCGGAGATGAATATTCGAGACGTCTGGGAGGAAAGGCTGGATCTTTCTTCTGACGGTGCCGAGTGGCTGGACCGTCATTTCAGGCTTCATGGCGGTTTGCTCGGCCAGGTGATGCCCGATGGGTTAACACGGGACCGCGCCGTCCTTGATTACACGCTCGGTCGTCTGACGGCCGTTTTCGGCGGGCAGTCGTTTGTGCCGGGGCGGGTACAGATGCAGCGGCTTCTTGCATTTGCCACCGGCAGCAAGCCGGGGCGGATGGCCCTCGGCAGGGTGGTGTTCGATCTGCGGCGTGGCGGACTTTATCTGGCGCGCGAGAACCGTGGGATCCTGCCTCTGGTGCTTAAGCCGGGAGAGGCCGGGATCTGGGACGGCAGATTCGAGGTCAGAAACCGGTCGGGAGCGACCATCGAAATCACGGCATCTGCCGCAGCGCTGGATGACCTGACAATGCGCGAGGAACCTTCCACTCTGGATGCGCTGGATTCAGGCGACAAGCAAGGGAATGAACGGGATTGGAGCCGGGGACTTCCCAGGAGCGCATGGAAGCGGGCCTATGCTTCCGTGCCGGTCATATCGGCAGGGGAGGGCTTCTTTTCTCGGGAATCCATCCCGTCCATAGATTGGATGCCCCATTTTGCCCCCTTCGACCGCTTTTTGACACGATTTGATCTCACCTTTGCAAGGAGACTTTCGGCGGTTTTCTCAAGGGTGCCCTATGCGGAGCTGCCTTTAAGAAGTATTGACGGAAAAACGACCTGACAAAGTGGATCGCCTTGGCAATGGCTCGGGGCAACCCTATGTTAGAGACCAAATATGACGGCCGCCATGAGGCGACTGTCCAGTGCTGGGGAGTTCGATGAACCCTAACTTACGTAATTTCGCCTTGTGGGCGATCATAGCGCTTCTGCTGATCGCCCTCTTCAGTATGTTCCAGACGGCTCCGGCGCAGACGGGTTCGCGCGAGATCCCTTATTCGCAGTTCCTGCGTGAGGTGGATGCGGGCCGTGTGAAGGATGTCGTGGTCACTGGCAACAGGCTGACCGGGACATATCTGGAAAACAACAATACCTTCCAGACCTATTCGCCCGTTGTCGACGGCAATCTGCTTGACCGCCTGCAGTCCAAGAACGTCGCTGTCACTGCGCGCCCGGAAACCGATGGTTCCTCCGGCTTTTTGAGCTATCTCGGAACGCTGCTGCCGATGCTTTTGATTCTCGGCGTCTGGCTGTTCTTCATGCGGCAGATGCAAGGCGGTTCTCGCGGTGCGATGGGCTTCGGCAAGTCCAAGGCCAAGCTTCTGACCGAGGCGCACGGCCGCGTCACCTTCGATGACGTTGCGGGTGTGGACGAGGCCAAGCAGGATCTGGAAGAAATCGTCGAATTCCTGCGTGATCCGCAGAAATTCCAGCGCCTCGGTGGCAAGATTCCGCGCGGCGTGCTGCTCGTTGGCCCTCCGGGTACCGGCAAGACGCTGCTTGCCCGCTCGGTTGCCGGCGAAGCCAACGTTCCGTTCTTCACCATTTCTGGTTCGGACTTCGTCGAAATGTTCGTCGGTGTCGGTGCAAGCCGTGTCCGCGACATGTTCGAGCAGGCCAAGAAGAATGCGCCCTGCATCATCTTCATCGACGAAATCGACGCTGTCGGCCGCCATCGTGGCGCAGGTCTCGGCGGTGGTAACGACGAGCGCGAACAGACGCTGAACCAGTTGCTTGTCGAGATGGATGGTTTCGAAGCCAATGAAGGCATTATCCTGATCGCTGCGACCAACCGTCCTGACGTTCTTGATCCAGCACTGTTGCGTCCGGGCCGCTTCGACCGCCAGGTCGTCGTTCCGAACCCTGATATCGTCGGTCGCGAGCGCATCCTGAAGGTTCATGCCCGCAACGTTCCGCTGGCGCCGAATGTCGATCTCAAGGTTCTTGCTCGTGGCACGCCCGGTTTCTCGGGTGCAGACCTCATGAACCTCGTCAACGAAGCTGCCCTGATGGCTGCGCGCCGCAACAAGCGCGTCGTCACCATGCAGGAATTCGAAGACGCCAAGGACAAGATCATGATGGGTGCGGAGCGCCGCTCTTCGGCCATGACCGAAGCGGAAAAGAAGCTCACGGCCTATCATGAGGCCGGTCACGCGATCACCGCGCTGAACGTTGCCGTCGCCGATCCGCTGCACAAGGCGACGATCATTCCGCGCGGACGCGCTCTCGGCATGGTTATGCAGCTCCCCGAGGGCGATCGCTATTCGATGAGCTATAAGTGGATGATCTCGCGCCTCTGCATCATGATGGGCGGCCGCGTCGCCGAAGAACTGACCTTCGGTAAGGAGAACATCACGTCGGGTGCTTCCTCCGATATCGAGCAGGCGACCAAGCTTGCCCGTGCGATGGTCACCCAATGGGGCTTCTCCGACGAACTCGGCCAGGTTGCCTATGGCGAGAACCAGCAGGAAGTCTTCCTCGGCCATTCGGTTTCGCAATCGAAGAACGTTTCAGAAGCGACCGCTCAGAAGATCGATAACGAAGTGCGCCGCCTGATCGACCAGGCCTATACGCAGGCCCGTACGATCCTAACGGAAAAGCACGACGAATTCGTCGCTCTCGCCGAAGGCCTGCTCGAATACGAGACGCTGACCGGCGAAGAGATCAAGGCCCTGATCCGCGGCGAAAAGCCTGCGCGTGATCTTGGCGATGATTCGCCTCCGAGCCGAGGTTCGGCTGTTCCGAAGGCCGGTGTGCGTCCAGCTTCCAAGGGTGATGAACCCGAGGGTGGGCTGGAACCCCAGCCCCACTGAAATTGAACAGGACTTTTCTAAAGGGCCGGATTTCCACAGGGAACCCGGCCTTTTTAATATTAGTAACAGGATATAATCGATTTTCTTGGTAATTTACGTGCCGGTTATGCGGTTTTGTGGCATTCCGCTGACCAGGGACAAGTCTGGATAAAGGTTTCGGGCACGGCCTTGATATTGAAGCCGGATTCTTGCTTGAGGAATGCGCAGCCTCTACGGCGCGCCAAAAGCGCAGGAGTGCATATGAAAAGACGCTATTTCGGGACTGACGGCATCCGAGGCCAGGCCAACATCTTCCCCATGACGCCGGATCTCGCGATGCGGGTCGGCATCGCCGCAGGGACGATTTTTCGTAACGGCGCTCATCGTCATCGTGTGGTGATCGGCAAGGACACGCGCCTGTCAGGCTACATGCTGGAGAACGCCCTCGTGGCCGGCTTTACGGCAGCGGGGCTGGACGTATTTCTGCTCGGCCCTATTCCGACGCCTGCGGTTGCCATGCTAACGCGTTCTCTGCGGTGCGATATCGGGGTGATGATTTCGGCCTCGCACAATCCGTTCCAGGATAACGGTATCAAGCTTTTCGGTCCTGATGGCTACAAGCTCTCCGATGATATCGAGGCGCAGATCGAGGATCTGCTCGACAAGGACCTTTCGGGACAGCTTGCGAAGGCTGAGGAAATCGGTCGAGCCAAACGCGTCGATGGCGATATTTACCGCTATCTCGAACACGTTAAACGCACCTTGCCGCGCGATGTGACCTTGCAGGGCCTACGCGTCGCGGTCGACTGCGCCAACGGTGCGGCCTACAAGGTGGCGCCTGCTGTTCTCTGGGAACTCGGCGCCGATGTGGTGACGATCGGCAACGATCCGAACGGCACGAATATCAATCTGAATTGCGGCTCCACCAGCCCGGTCGCCCTGCAGAAGAAGGTCGACGAGGTGCGCGCCGATATCGGCATTGCACTTGATGGCGATGCGGACCGCGTCATCATCGTCGATGAGAACGGCTCGATCGTTGATGGTGATCAGCTCATGGCCGTCATCGCCGAAAGCTGGGCCGAGAGCCAGCAGCTGCGCGGCAACGGCATCGTTGCGACCGTCATGTCCAATCTTGGCCTTGAGCGCTTCCTTGAAGACAAGGGCCTCAGCCTTGCCCGCACGAAGGTGGGCGACCGCTATGTGGTCGAGCACATGCGCCAGCATAACTACAATGTCGGTGGCGAGCAGTCCGGACATATCGTGCTTTCGGACTATGGCACAACCGGCGACGGTCTCGTCGCTGCCTTGCAGATTCTCGCCGCTATCAAGCGGACGGGCAAGACGGTCAGTGAAGTCTGCCGCCGCTTCGAGCCAGTCCCGCAGCTTCTGCGCAATGTCCGCATCAGCGGTGGCAAGCCGCTGGAAGACCTGCAGGTGGTCAAGGCAATTGCCGATGCGGAAGCCGAGCTGTCGAAGAACGGCCGTCTCGTCATCCGCCCGTCCGGCACCGAGCCGCTGATCCGCGTGATGGCGGAAGGCGACGACCGCGCGCAGATCGAGCGGATCGTCAACGATCTGATCGGCACGATTTCGAGCGTTCGCAGCGCCGCCTGAAAGCGATGCAGGAAGAAATAAAGCCGGCCTTTGCGCCGGCTTTTTTGTCGGCACTTTTATTGGCGTTGTGCGAGCCAGACCGTGTGACTGCCGCAAGCTGGGTCTTCGGCCTTGTGGGCGACGACTGTGAAGCCGTGTTCAGTGAGCAGGGCGCGATATTCATCCGGGCTGAGGCTGCTGTGATAGAGAGGCTCGCCGACAAAGGTGCCCATGGCTTCTCCGTGCGCCGGCCCACTGGTGAACATCAACGCCGTCCCCTGTTTCGAATGGGTGCGAAACAGTGGGAACATGTCTCGCTGGTCCTCGGAGGTCAGGTGGAAGAAACTATCCCAGGCAATCAGCCCATCGAAGCTTCTGCCAAGCGAGAGGCTGCGCATGTCTGCGATCTGCCAATCGGAGTTTGGGAAGCGCGTCTTGCACATGTCGATCAGGCTTGATGAAGAATCGATGCCGGTAACCGCATAGTCGCTCTCGATGAAATGACGCGCGAGTGGCTCGCCGGAGCCGCAGCCAATATCGAGGATCGAACCGCGTTGCGGGATTAGTGCGGTGAATCGATCCAGCCAGCTTCGCTCAAAGAGCGTTTTGCCGCGGCTGGTGTCCCAGAGCTTTGCATGCCGCTCGTAGAGATCGGCAATGGTATTGGCGGCCTGCCTGTTGTTGCTTTGCATGTGCTGATCCTGCATCGAAATCTTCGGCTTGTCTTAAGAGGTTCGATGCCGAAAGAACATGCAGGCGATGCGGTTTGCTTGTCTTTCTGCTCTCTTCATCCGCCTGGGTGAAATCCACAGCACTTTTTATTTGTCGTCTTGCAAATTTCAGAAGTTGAAACAGGCAGTTGGTCCGCATTTACTTTTTCGAAACATGTTTTACGGCGAATATTCAAATTACTTCTTATGGTTAAGCAGCTTTTAACGTTTCCGATTCATTATCCATAAAAAGCGTATCCGTTTTGGCGGCCCACGGCACGCCACGCAACCGACTGGAGTGAATCCATGAAACGAACCTTCTCCGGTATCTTCGCCGCGCTCTTGATTGCGTCGAATGCCTATTCTGCCGATCTTGCTCCGGTCGAGCCCGTGCCGGAACAGCCGCCGGAAGTTGCGGTCAGCGAAAGTACCGGCTGGTATCTGCGCGGTGATGTCGGCTACGCCTTCACCGATCTGCGTGGTGCAAAGTTCTTCCAGGGAAGCAATGCCCTGGAAGCCGATTTCGATCATGCTGATCTGGATGATGCCTGGACGGTTGGCGGTGGTGTCGGTTACCAGATCAATAACTATCTGCGCACCGATTTGACCTTCGATTATCTCACCAAGGCCGACTTCCGCGGCTCGACGACAGGCGGCGGTGCGGCCTTCGGCGCCTGCGTCGTCTCATGTACTTCGACAGATGTATCGTCGATGACGGCTTATACACTGCTCGCCAACGCTTACGTCGACCTCGGCACCTACGCCTACTTCACGCCCTATGTCGGTGCCGGTATCGGTGGTTCCTACGTCAAGTGGAAGGACCTCCACAACGTTGCCTGCGCTGACGACGGCAGTGGCTGCGATGACGAAGTCGTTCACGGCGGTCGCAGCGGCTGGCGCTTCAGCTATGCCCTTATGGCAGGTGCTTCGATCGACGTGACCTGCAACGTCAAGGCCGATGTCGGTTACCGCTACCTGCATATCAACGGCGGCGACATGTTCGGCTACAACGAAAATGGCGGCCCGGGCCGCGACCGTGGCATCAACGTCCATGAAGCCCGCATTGGCGCCCGTTATCTCTTCGACGGATGTGCCCAGCCGGTCGCCTACGAACCGCCGCAAATTCCGCTGCAGCAGCCGGTATACAAGTAGGACCGAAATTTCAAATGTCATCGAAAGTCGCCCGAAGGGGCGGCTTTTTCGTTTTGTCTGATGGTTCGCAAAGAGAGCGGCTTAGTCGCTGCTGCGGCAAAATACCCTCCAGAAACGACACCAGCCACTTGACTGTGACGGGCTTCGCCCATAAACACCGCGGCGGGACACTCCTCCCCAACGAGGAGCCATCTATCTGGAAGGGTAGCAATATGGCGAATACCGCAAAGCCGGACGTGCGTCCGCAAAACACTCATTTTTCTTCTGGCCCCTGCGCGAAACGTCCTGGTTGGACGCTTGAGGCTCTTTCCGACGCGGCTCTGGGCCGCTCGCATCGTGCGAAAGTCGGCAAGGCCAAGCTCAAGCAGGCGATCGATCTCACCCGCGAAATTCTGGAAGTGCCCGCGGACTACCGCATCGGTATCGTTCCGGCTTCCGACACCGGCGCCGTCGAAATGGCGCTCTGGTCGCTGCTCGGCGAGCGTGGCGTCGATATGGTTGCCTGGGAAAGCTTCGGCGCTGGCTGGGTCACCGATGTTGTCAAGCAGCTCAAGCTCAAGGACGTTCGCAAGATCGAAGCGGGTTACGGTGAACTCCCTGATCTTTCCACCGTCGATTTCGACCGTGATGTGGTCTTCACCTGGAATGGCACGACCTCGGGCGTTCGCGTTCCGAATGCCGATTTCATCCCTGCCGACCGTAAGGGCCTGACGATCTGCGATGCGACCTCGGCCGCCTTCGCGCAGAACCTCGATTTCGCCAAGCTCGACGTCGTCACCTTCTCCTGGCAGAAGGTTCTTGGCGGCGAGGGTGCACATGGCGTCCTCATCTTGTCGCCGCGCGCTGTGGAACGTCTGGTTTCGTACCAGCCGGCATGGCCGCTGCCGAAGATCTTCCGCCTGACCTCTGGCGGCAAGCTGATCGAAGGCATCTTCCAGGGCGAAACGATCAACACGCCGTCGATGCTTTGCGTCGAGGACTATATCGACGCGCTTCTCTGGGCCAAGCAGCTCGGCGGCCTCAGATCTTTGATCGGCCGGGCTGACGCCAATGCCAAGGTGATTGCCGATTTTGTTGCTGCAAACGACTGGATCGCCAACTTGGCCGTCAATCCCGAGATCGAATCCAACACCTCGATCTGCCTAAAGATCGTCGACAAGGACGTTGCCGCTCTCGATGCCGATGGCCAGGCGAACTTCGCCAAGGGCCTCGTCGCTCTTCTCGAAAAAGAAGGCGTCGCCTACGACATCGGCGCTTACCGCGATGCTCCGTCGGGGCTGCGCATCTGGGCAGGTGCGACGATCGAAACCGCTGACATGCAGAAGCTGATGCCTTGGCTCACCTGGGCCTTTGAAACGCAGAAGGCTGCGCTTTCCCAGGCTGCTGCCTGATGTGATCGCATACGGCTCCGTCTGATGGCGGAGCCTAGCATTCCCAATTCAAATTCATCGCTGAACTTTTTGAAGGAGGCCCGTATGGCACCTCGCGTTCTCGTATCCGACGAACTGTCGGAAACCGCTGTCCAGATCTTCCGTGATCGCGGCGTCGAAGTCGATTTCCAGCCGCAACTCGGCAAAGACAAGGACAAGCTGTTCGAAGTCATCGGCAACTACGATGGTCTTGCCATCCGTTCTGCCACCAAGGTAACGGAAAAGATCATCGAAGCTGCCAAGAACCTCAAGGTTGTCGGTCGCGCCGGCATCGGCGTCGACAATGTCGATATCCCCGCTGCATCGCGCCGCGGTATCATCGTCATGAACACGCCCTTCGGCAACTCGATCACGACGGCTGAACACGCGATTGCGCTGATGTTTGCTGTTGCCCGCCAGCTTCCGGCGGCCGATCTTTCCACGCAGGCCGGCAAGTGGGAAAAGTCGAAGTTCATGGGTGTGGAAATCACGGGCAAGACACTCGGCGTCATCGGGGCCGGCAATATCGGCTCCATCGTCTGCGCCCGCGCCATCGGCCTGAAAATGCATGTCGTCGCCTATGACCCGTTCCTTTCCAAAGAGCGTGCAGAGGAAATGGGCGTAACCAAGGTCGAGCTCGACGAGCTGCTCGCCCGCGCCGATTTCATCACGCTGCATGTGCCGATGACGGACAAGACGCGCGGGATCCTTAATAAGGAAGCGCTTGCCAAGACCAAGCCTGGCGTTCGCATCATCAATTGCGCCCGTGGCGGACTTGTCGATGAAGCGGCCCTTGCCGATGCCATTAAGTCCGGTCATGTCGCCGGTGCCGCCTTCGATGTCTTCGAAGTCGAACCAGCCAAGGAAAGCCCGCTTTTCGGCCTCCCCAATGTCGTCTGCACGCCGCATCTCGGCGCATCGACCACGGAAGCGCAGGAAAACGTTGCCCTGCAGGTTGCCGAGCAGATGGCTGATTACCTGGTAAAAGGTGCGGTTTCGAACGCCATCAACATGCCGTCGATCACGGCTGAAGAAGCACCGATCCTGAAGCCGTTCATCAAGCTCGCTGATGTTCTCGGCGCCTTCGTCGGTCAGGTCACGGAAGAGCCGATCAAGGAGATCGAAATCCTCTATGACGGCGTGACGGCCAACATGAACACCCGGGCGCTAACCTCTGCGGTTCTCGCCGGCCTGATCCGTTCGCAGGTTGCCGATGTCAATATGGTTTCGGCACCGATCATGATCAAGGAGAAGGGTATTATCCTTTCCGAGGTCAAGCGCGACAAGTCGGGCGTCTTCGATGGTTACATCAAGCTGACGGTGACGACGGAATCCATGACGCGTTCGATTGCCGGCACGGTCTTCTCCGACGGCAAGCCGCGCTTCATCCAGATCAAGGGTATCAATCTCGATGCCGATGTCGGCAGTCACATGATCTACATCACCAATACCGACGTTCCCGGTATGATCGGCTTCATCGGCACGACGCTGGGTGCTGCTGGCGTCAACATCGCCAACTTCCAGCTCGGCCGCGACAAGCAGGGCGGCGACGCCATCGCTCTGCTCTATGTGGATGCTGCGGTTAGCGATGCCGTTTTGAACAAGCTGACAGCGAATCCGGCGATCCGTCAGGCAAAGCTGCTGACCTTTAACGTCGACTGAGTTTTCCTCCCAGGGAAGACATGCAAAAACCCGGTGCGGCTTCCGTGCCGGGTTTTTATTTAGTCCAGCGGATATCGTTAGTTCCGTGCGATCTTCGCGTCTTGATGCAGAAAAGTCTTTTTGCTCGCATCGAGTACCCTGAAGAACTCATCCCAGGAAATATTCTCGACGGTGTTTTCTTGCTTGCTGAAATCAACGCCGACTAGGCCGCTTTTCATCCGGGCGGGATGGCCGCCACGTGCTTCGATCCATTCTCGAATTTTATCATGATCTGTCCTTGGGGATGCGCCCATCGTCGCCTCCTGCAGATGGGTTGTATTTTCAGCTTCAAATAACTCTTTGGAAATGAATTGGTTCCATCTGATGATCAAGTATCCGTTCGGGTCTTTGCCCAGCTCGGTGGAACTTGCAACTAGGCAGCGAAATCGTTGGTTTGAATAAGTTCGCTGCTTATTTTACAGGCGCGCGCACAAAGTTTAAGCGTCTTATGATTGTGATTTTATTTAGCTTTTTCGCCTATACCACTTTCGATATGGTCCTAATTTCACGCGAATTTCTCAATGGCTTTGTTTCAGACGATATCCGGGCAATCCGAAGCTTTCGTTGATGATTTCCGTTCGCTGTTTGCGACGCATCCCTCTCCAATGTGGGTCTACGATCCGGATACGCTCGGCTTCCTGATCGTCAACGACGCGGCGCTCGCACTTTATGGTTACAGCGCAGAAGATTATCAGGGCATGACCGTGCTCGATATCCGCCCCGCCGCGGAGCGGGAGCGGATGCTTAGCGCCGTTCATGATCGCACCGACATGGAGAAGGCCGAGCGCTGGACGCATCTGAAGGCCAATGGCGAGACGATCGAAGTTCTGACCTACGGCCGGGAAGTGCGTTTCGACGGAAGAGCTGCGATCCTCGCGATCGTGCAGGACCAAACCGAGATGAACGCTGCACAGCGCCAGGTCACCGATACGCGTTCGCTCTTGGACAGCATCGTCGACAACCTGCCGGTCGGCGTCTTCGTCAAGGATATGGACGAGGATGGCCGCTACATTCTTCTGAACGAAGCCTGTGGCGAGATCATGGGTTTTCGTGCCGGCGACGTGGTTGGGCACACGGATCGGGACTTTTTCCCTCCTGAACAGACGGTTATCTTCCGCAAGCAGGATCATGAGGCTCTTGTCGCCGGGGTGACGATCAGCTTCGAGGAGACGATGGAGCGAGCCGATGGCGGCAAACGGATCCTTCGCACGGTCAAACGCGCTCTACCGGCCCCTGAGGGGGCGGAGCCGCGTTATTTGCTCGGTATTTCGCATGATGTGACGGAAGAGCGTGCGGTGGAGGCAAAGTTTGCGCATCTTGCCATGCATGACTCACTGACGCGCCTGCCAAACCGCGCCGCCTTCTCCAAACATATCCGTAAGCAGGCCATCACCGCCTCCATCGAAAAGCCGGTGGCGCTGCTTTATATCGACGTGGACCACTTCAAGACGATCAATGACAGCAAGGGCCATGCTGCTGGCGATGCGCTTCTGTGCCAGGTTGCAGAGCGCCTGCTGGCGCTTGCCGATGAGGGCGACCTTGTCGCACGTCTCGGTGGGGATGAATTCGCGGTCGTACTGCAGCTTGTCGACGCAGATCGGGCGGAGCGTTTTGCGAATCTACTGCTCACGTCGCTTGCCAAGGCTTTCGATCTTGATGGCACACGGGAGCATGTTACCTGCAGCATCGGCATTGCCCTCGCTCCCGTTGATGCCGGCGAAGCCGATGTGCTGATGCGCCACGCTGACCTGGCACTCTACGCCGCCAAGGAAAGTGGCCGCTCGACCTATCGTTTCTATGAGGCCGAGATGCGGCTCGAGGCCGAACGCCGGCATCTTTTGACCGGGGAATTGCGTGATGCGCTGGAACAAGGGCAGTTCGAGCTGCACTACCAACCGATCGTGCAGCTCGAGGATGATGGCATCGGCGGTTTCGAGGCACTGATCCGCTGGCGGCATCCGGTGCGTGGACTTGTCCCGCCGATGGAATTCATTCCACTCGCCGAGGAGACGGGGCTCATCGTTCCGATCGGCGACTGGGTCTTGCGGGAAGCCTGCCGCGCTGCCGCATCCTGGCCGGACCATCTTAAGATCGCAGTCAATCTTTCTGTCATCCAGTTTCGCCACGCGAGCCTGCTTTCCAGCGTTGTCGCCGCACTCGATGAGACGGGGCTGCGTCCGGAGCGGCTGGAAGTCGAGATCACCGAATCCGTCTTCCTGGCAGACGTGGCGCAGAGCTTACCGTTGCTTCGTGCGCTGAAGGAACTCGGTGTGCGTATTGCCATCGACGATTTCGGTACAGGCTATTCTTCGCTCAGCTATCTGCGCGCCTTCACCTTCGACAAGATCAAGCTCGATCGCAGCTTCGTGTCCGGTATCGAGACAGAGCCCGGCAATCTGGCCATCGTGCGGGCTGTCGCCGGCATCGGCTCCGGTTTCAACGCCGTTACGCTGGCCGAGGGCATTGAGACCGAGGAGCAGTTGCAGAAACTCAGAGCCGAAGGCTTTGGCGAGGTGCAGGGCTATCTTCTCGGCAAACCCATGCCGCAGCATGAGGCTGAAGCGTTGATTTACGGTCGGCAATTGAAGACAGCGTCAGCCTGAGATTATCCTATGGCGTCCCGCGTCGGTAAGCTCCTGATTTATATTGAAGGCTTCCTTGTCACCAAACCAGGAATGACAAGATGAATGTCCACAGGCAGACGTAGACGAGAAGCCCAAAGCTATAGAGAAGCGTTGTCCGCATGATGTCGGATTCTCGACCAACCTGGCCTACCGCAGCCGCAGCGATGGCGATCGATTGCGGAGAGATCAGTTTTGCCATCACTCCACCGCTCGTGTTGGCCGCTACCAAGAGCGCCTCGCTAGTCCCGATCTGAGATGCTGTAACCAATTGCAGATGGGCAAAAAGCGTATTGCTGTTGACGACGGATCCGGTAATGAACACGCCAGACCAGCCGATCACAGGCGCGATTAGCGGAAAGATCCTGCCAGTTTGAGCCAGTCCCAGACCAATGCTGGACGATGCTTCGGAGAAATTGGCAATATATGCAACGGCCATGATAATAGAAATCATGGCAAGCGGGCTCCAAAGGTCAAGAATGACCGATCTGAGCTGGCTGAGGGCCTCCGAAGGCGAAACTCTCGACGAAAACAAGATGGTAAGAACCACAGCAATCAAAATTGCGGTTCCGGATGCGCTGATCAGAGCGACGTTCCAAACGGCAGGCAGCCCGTGAACCGCGTCCGAAATCGGAGGCATTTCCTGGACCTGAAGGTGCAGGAATGGGATTTGCAGTTTCAGCACCGTGGCCGCGAGAAGACCATCCTCCGCGAACAGGCTTTTAAATTGCGGCAAGCTCCATAATAGAATGGTGCCGGTCAAAATGTTAAAAGGCGACCAAGCCTTGATGACCTCCATCAGCGACCACCGCTGCGATGATATCGGCGGAGCGCCATCTTCCCGGTAAATCGTTTTGGCTGCCAGAACAGCATGAACAATGCCAACGTGCCCATGGAGCCTAGTGGTGCCACGATATCGGTTAGCTCCGGTCCGACAAAATATAACGTGAGTGTTTGGAGACCGCTGAACAGAACGCCGATCAGGAGCAGTACGGGCCAGGTTTCTCTCACGCCTCGATAGCCATCCAGAACAAGAATGAGCAATAACGGCACGAACAGTGTGGACAGTTGGACGATGGCGATCATCATGGCGGACATGTCTGCCAGACTGACACCGCCTTGCCGTGCACCGACGAGGATCGGAATACCGATTGCGCCGTATGCGCCATTGGCGGCATTTGCCAGCAGGCAGAGCATGGCTGCCTTGATCGGTTTGAAGCCGAGTTCGACGAGCAGCGCCGCGCAGATGGCGATCGGTACACCGAATCCGGCCGCCCCTTCCAGGAACGCACCGAAGCAGAAGGCGATCAAAATGACCTGAATGCGTTGATCATCCGAAATCGTTGCGATGCTTCCCCGGATAACTTCGAACTTGCCGCTTTTGACCGCAAGCCGATAAAGCCAGACCGCCATAAGTACGATGTAGCCGATTGGCCACAATCCGCCGAGGATGCCGAAGAGGGCTGCTGCAAGTATCTTTTCCAGCGGCATATGAAATATGACGGAAGACACGATGATTGATATCGCGAGCGTCGCGACGGCGGCGGTCAATCCCTTGAGCTTCAGGAAAGTCAGGGCGACCAGAAAGAACAGGATAGGCAGGGCGGCAACCAATGCCGAAAGATGAAGGTTTCCCAGCGGATCGTATGTCTGCTGCCACATCGCTTTTCCCGGTTCGTTCGATCTCTGATGTCGTGTCAGAAGGGGGCTTTATGCTTTCAGAACGGCATTTGGACAGTTTGTTCCATTGACTAGGCAGTTCAGGTTTTGAAACGTGACGTCTGCAATTTCGCGCAAGGCCTCGGTGGTAAAGAACCCCTGATGGCCCGTCACCAGCACGTTGGGAAAAGTCATCAGCCGCTGAAAGACATCATCATCGATGATATCGGACGACCGATCGTGAAAGAAAAGCGCGCTCTCCTCTTCGTACACATCGATACCAAGGGCGCCTAAGCGACGGGATTTCAGTGCCAGAATGACGGCGCGCGTATCGATGAGTGCTCCACGGGACGTATTGATCAGCATTGCGCCAGGTTTCATCAAACCCAGTTTCTCTCTGTTGATCATGTGTCGGTTGTGTTCGAAGAGCGGGCAATGGAGCGTGACGATATCGGACTGAGCCAGCAGGCTTTCCAAGTCCACCACTTCGCCTATAGCTTTAAATTCCGGGGACGGCGTCGGATCGAACCCCAGAACACGGCAGCCAAAACCGTTCATGATTTTTGCTACAGCGAGACCGATCTTGCCTGTTCCGATGATACCGACCGTCTTTTTGTGAAGGGTCATGCCCAACAGCCCGTTGAGCATGAAATTGCCTTCCCGAACACGATTATAGGCGCGATGCGTATGTCGGTTCAGCGTCATGATCAGCGCTATCGTGTGTTCCGCCACGGCTTCTGGAGCGTAGGCGGGCACGCGCGCGACGAGAAGACCAAGCTTTTGGGCAGTGATGATATCGACATTGTTGAAGCCCGCGCAGCGGAGAAAGACGCCCTTCACACCGAGCCGGTGCAAAGCCTCGAGGACGGGTGCATTCACAACGTCGTTGACGAAGACGCAAATGGCATCACAGCCCTGCGCAAAGGCTACTGTCTGCAAAGAGAGACTGGCTTCCTGGTAAATCAGCTCAAAGGGCGCCGGTTCAAGCCGATTTGCTTCGTCCAAGAAAGTCTTGTCGTAGGCATGAGCGCTGAAAACGGCTACTTTCATGGGCAATCCTATCGTCGTGCTTTGGACTCCGCTCGCCTTTAATGAGAGGATGGGATTGCCAGATTGCTTGCATGCCGGCGCAATCGGCATCTTCGTCGTCAAGCAAATGAACGCCAAGGCCATCCCCCAGCTATCAGTCGAATGCTAGCATCACTTGTATGATCAAGCCCGTAGCATCGCGTAGCCTCTATCGGCGTAGGCGCCGCTTGGACATCAGCCTGATATCACGGCATCGAAAGCATCAGCCGCTCTGCTGCGATAGCGCTCCTCATGGCGCAACAGGAAGAAGGGACGAGGCAGCGGCGGCATGTTCACTTCGGTAAGAAGACCGCTGTGCAGCTTCATGGCAACGACGCTCCGTGACATCAGCGTCGCGCCCACGCCAGCTTCGACAATGCCGACGAGCGGTTCGTTTTCCGGCAACACCATCGCCACATCGAGCGCATCGATATCGAGGCCGGCCTTTTGCAGAAGGCTTTCGAAGGCGAGGCGGGTGCCGGACCCCCGCTCGCGCAGGACCCATTGCGTCTGCGGAAAATCGGCCGGGCCACGCATTTTGCCGTCTGCCCATGGGTGATCGGGGGCGACGACGACGATCATCTCGTCCAGCGCGACCTGCCTTGCCGAAACGCCGCGCCTGTGGCTCGGCCACTCGATAAGGCCTACTTCCACCTCGCCGTTGGCAACGGCGTCGGACACTTCAGCTGTGTTGCCGATGCGGACTGCCAGTTCGATTCCCGGATAATCTCGCCGGAACGCGGCAAGTCGTGGTGACAGCCAATAGCCGCCGATCGTCTGACTGGCCATGATCGTGAGTTCTCCATGCATGAGGCCGGAGAGATCCATGAGGGCCGCTTCCGCCGCCTTCGCACTGGCGAGCACAGCCTGCGCCTCCTTCAGGAACAACTGGCCGGTCCGGTTCAGCACGATCGAGCGGCCGACGCGGTCAAAGAGGGTCACGCCGTGGCGCGTCTCCAGCGCCGTAATTGCGGCGCTGACGGCCGATTGGGTCATGTTGAGATGGTTGGCGGCCCTCGTGACGTGCTGCCGCGCAGCCACCTCCACGAATATTCTGAGTTGCTCTAGTGTCATATGACCTCCGATAGTTATTCGATTTTATCGAATGAATTTACCAAGATAAATCGTTGGAAGCGATTATTTGGTGGGAATAAGAAAGCGGTCAACGAAAGGAATCCACCATGACCGTCCTACCTCTATCTCCCTCAGTTCCGATTGCCCGGCCGCAGGCGCGGGTCCTGCGGCATTTCACGCCGAACTGGTTTGCGACGACGATGGGAACCGGTATCCTCGCCGTCTGTCTTGGTCAGTTTCCGGATCTGCCGATGGTCCGCGCGGCGGGAGAGGTGCTGTGGCTCGCAAATATGGGTCTCTTTATCGTGTTGACCTGCACATATGCCGGAAAGTGGCTGCTGCACCCTGGTGCGGCACTTAGGGCATTCGATCATCCCGTCGTATCGATGTTCTTCGGCTGCATTCCGATGGGGCTTGCTACCATCATCAACGGTTTTCTGATCTTCGGGCCATCCCTTTTCGGTGCCGCTGCTGTCGCTATTGCTGCGGAGCTCTGGTGGGTGGATGCCGCGCTGGCAGTCCTTGCAGGTCTTGCCATTCCGCTGGTCATGTTCACGCGGCAGCAACATGCAATCGAGCATATGAGCGCCATCTGGCTGCTGCCGATCGTGGCCTCTGAGGTTGCGGCCGCAAGCGGCGGGCTGCTGGTACCGCATCTTGCCACCGGCGAGCAGCTCCCGGTGCTTTTTGCGAGCTTCGTTCTCTGGTCGTGTTCGGTGCCGCTGGCGCTCGGCATTCTCGTTATTCTCTTTCTGCGCATGGCTCTGCACAAGTTGCCGCCGGCCGGCATGGCGGCAACGAGTTTCCTCGCCCTCGGCCCGATCGGCACAGGAGCGCTCGGTCTCGCCCTGTTTGCCATCAATGGTGGGCAAGCTCTTACGGCTGGTGGTCTCGGTGCATTGGTTCCGGCAATTTCGGGGGCGGCTGTGTTTGGTGCCGTCCTGTTGTGGGGCTATGGCCTTTGGTGGCTTGGTCTGGCGGTTGGCATCACGATCAATCATCTGCGGCAGGGGCTGCCCTTCAATCTCGGCTGGTGGGGTTACACTTTCCCGATCGGCGTCTATGCCGTCGCGACGCTGCGGCTTTCCAGCATCTTCCCGCTCCCGGCTTTGACAGGTTTCGGGGAAATTCTGGTCGCAGCCCTTGCCGCAATCTGGATCGTCGTCGCCATCCGCACGAGTCGCGGCGCCTATAATGGTTCGCTCTTCGTCGATCCCAGCCTGGAGAACTGAAGGGCCGATTTACACATTGGCTTCAATCATTCGTTATTTTGATAACGCCAGTCAGCGTTGCATACTCTCCACGGGCTGGAAAAGGAGGATGCACATGAAACGCTACACGCTTTCGATGATTGGTCTAGCGATCGTGACTGCCATCATCGCCAATCCAGGGATCGCACTTGCCTGCAACAAACTGATTGGCACCTGAGCCAGCAACATCCACCTCTCCATTTGAAGGCGCAGTTCAGCTGCGCCTTTTTGGTGTCCTTCTCCTGAGGTATTGCCCCCTTCGCGCCCGTTTTCGCGGTCGGGGAACACCGCGAATGTGAAAGAGCGAACCGTCGGCGCAGATAAAGCGCGAGCTGGCGGGATAGGCCTATCGCGTCTGACCTTCCAGGTCGCCTTCCGCTGGCGTCGTGGCGATTGGCGATTGTGCGTCGCCGGAGGTAACGGCCGCGGGCAGGGGGACGTGGCGCTTGCGTTCGCGGATCAGCGTCAGCAGGCCTGAGCAGATGATGAGCACGATGCCAAGAGCCATCGGCAGATCGACGCTATCATTGAAGAAGAGATAGCCGAAAGCGATTGCCCAGATCATCTGGCTGTATTGCGGCGTAGCAACCAGCGTTGCCGGGGCGAGGCGTGCTGCCGTCATCAGCATGACGTTGCCGGCCGCACCGAGCAGACCGTAGCTCGCAAGGAATAGCCATTGCTGGGGTGTCGGAACGACCACCTGCGACAGCATAAGCAGGCTGCTGACAACAAGCGTGCCGAGCAGTGATGCGCCATAGAGTGAGAGGCGTTTTTCAGCGGGGCCGAGTTTGCGAAGGATGACGATGGCGATGGCGGCCGAGATCGCCCCGATGGTCGCCGCCAGATGGCCGACGGACAATTCGCGAAAGCCGGGTCGCAGAACCACCAGCACGCCGAGGAAGCCGACGATGACGGCGGCCCAGCGCTGCCAGCGTACATCTTCCTTCAAAAAGACGACCGAGAGAATGGTGACGAAGGAGGGGAGCAGAAAGAGCAGGCAGAAGGCTTCCGCCATCGGCAGCTTGGTAAACGTGATGATCGAGGCGATTGCACCAGTTGCGCCAGCCGCAAACCGCGCCATCCAGAGTGGCCTGTTCGTCGTCCTGAAAATATCAAGCCATGAATCGCCTCGCCCCTTAATGAAGGGGAGCGCGGCGAGGCTGAGAACCGCACCCGTGAAGGCGACTTGGAAGGAGGGAACCGTTCCGTGCAGGGCTTTGATGGATGCATCACTGAAGGCAAAGACGGCATAGGCCGCAAATGCGACGAGGATGCCACGAAGCGTGGTGGAGGCGGCTGTCATTTTTCCGATTCTTCAAAAAGGTGGGTCATTTCATCTACGTGATGAAATACGACCGATCAAAGGTCGATTGCGAATAGCTGCAATGCGTGACCCGCGAATGACGCCGCGGGAAAGCACCGAAAAGCCGGGCCTTGCGCAGGGGCGCAATAGTTTCTATATCCGTCGCCCATGCAGACTGGCGGACGACCCCGCCGGAAATACAGGAAATCCGCCATATTCCGAAGGCAGGAAGGCGGATCGCAACAGCATAGAATTTGGCAGCAATCGTGAACACACTGGATTTTGACAAGAAGCCGGAAGACACCCGTGTCGTCGTCGCCATGTCGGGCGGCGTCGATAGCTCCGTCGTGGCCGGGCTTCTCAAACGCCAGGGCTATGATGTGCTGGGTATCACGCTGCAGCTCTACGACCACGGGGCCGCCGTTCACCGCGCCGGCTCCTGCTGCGCGGGCCAGGATATCGACGATGCGCGCCGCGTCTGCGAGACGCTCGGCATTCCACATTACGTGCTCGATTACGAGAAGCGCTTCCGCGAGACCGTCATCAATCCGTTCGCGGAAAGCTATGTGGCCGGTGAAACGCCGATCCCCTGCGTTGCCTGCAACCAGACCGTCAAGTTCGCTGATCTTCTGGCGACCGCCAGGGAGCTCGGTGCCGATGCGCTGGCGACTGGTCATTATATCCGTTCGCGCCCGAACCCGTCTTCCTGCAATCCCGGCCGTCGCGCGCTCTATCGCCCGGCCGATGCCGACCGTGACCAGAGCTATTTTCTGTTTGCGACGACGCAGGAGCAGATCGACTATCTGCGCTTTCCGCTCGGTGGATTGCCGAAGTCGGAAACCCGTCGGCTGGCCGAAGAAATGGGTCTCGTCGTCGCCAAGAAGGCCGACAGCCAGGACATCTGTTTTGTGCCGCAGGGCAAGTATTCCGACATCATCACCAAGCTGAAGCCGAATGCGGTCCTGGCAGGTGAGATCGTGCACCTCGACGGTCGTATCCTCGGCCAACACGAGGGTATTCTGCATTATACGATTGGCCAGCGCCGCGGCATCGGCGTTGCCACCGGCGAACCACTCTATGTCGTTTATCTCGACGCGCGCTCGCGCCGCGTCGTCGTCGGGCCCAAGGAGGCGCTGGAAACGCATCGCGTCTACCTGCGCGACGTCAATTGGCTGGGCGACGAAGCGCTTCAGGTCGCAGCTTCGGGCGAGGGCTTTGCGTGCTACGCCAAGGTGCGCTCCACCCGCGCACCGGCGCCCGCGGTGCTGCATCTCGATGCGAGTGGCATCTATGTCGATCTCACGGTCGGCGAAGCCGGCGTCGCGCCTGGTCAGGCCTGCGCGCTTTATTCCGCGCCCGGCGATGATGCTCGCGTCTTCGGCGGCGGCTTCATCGAGCGTTCCGAGCGCGAGCCGGCTGCGGAAGCCTCCCTGAAGGCTCTGCTTTCCAACTACGCGATGGCCTGAAACGACGAAAAACGGTGCAGTAAAAAGCCCACCGTTTTTCTCCATCATGTGCTTGACACAAAGCGGAAGCGCACCTTATAAGCCGCACATCCCACGAACCGGCAGCGCTTCGCGAACGGTATCGTTTGACCAGTGGCGGAGTAGCTCAGTAGGTCAGAGCAGAGGAATCATAATCCTTGTGTCGGGGGTTCAAATCCCTCCTCCGCTACCATTTGTCCCCAAAGCAAAACAATCAATGCGCGCTTGTCGCGCGGGCGATATAATTTACCATAAGATGCTTCGTTACACGGGGATTCAAGATGAAATACGCTGTTGTCGCGATGATACTGCTTGCTGCCGGCTGCAGCACGACGACGGAGGACCAACCGATACCGGGCAGCTTGACCTACGGTGGCAAGGTTATCCATTCGCCTTATAAGCCTGGCACTGTCATCAAACATACTTTCCTCGGCGACTTCGGTAAAAGGGAGTTCGAGCGTTACGTCGTTCAACCAGATGGCACGCTGAAGCTTGCCACGCGGATCACGAGCGAGGATTTCCTCTGGAATTGATGTGATGTCCTTGCTCTCTGCTGAGCAATACTCGACGTTGACCTGCGTCAAGGCGCGGGATTACGATCGCGGCTGAATTCCTCTTCACCTGAATTCAACCAGCAGAACGGATCTCCCATGTACAATCGCATATTGCTGCCCACCGACGGTTCGGAACTTGCCGCTCGGGGTGTCGATCATGGTCTTGCGCTTGCAAAAGCGCTCCACCTTCCCGTCACAGTCGTGAGCGTCATCGTACCGCTGACCGGTTTTGCGCTTCAGGGGGTCGTGCAGGCAGAAGCGATGGACAGCTATAACGAGGGCCGTCGCAAAGAGATTGAGGATCTGGAAAAGATCATCGGGGAAAAGGCGAAGAGTGCCGGTGTCGTTGCCGACTTCGTCAGTAAAGTGCATCTCTCACCCGCCTCGGCCATTCTGGAAACGGCGGCGGAGCAGGGCTGTGGCCTGATCGTGATCTCCTCGCATGGTCGCCGCGGAATCTCGCGGCTCATGCTCGGCAGCCAGACATCAGAGGTTCTTTCGGAGGCGGGTATCCCGGTTCTGGTCGTAAAGTAAGCGGCTTCGTTTTCCGTCACCGGAGCAAGGGAACGGCGCGCTCGGCGGTATGATCTGCCGCCTTTACGCCTGTCGTGCCATTTTCCCGCTTGCGACAGTCGGTTTCGTCGCGGCTGCTATTTGGGTCCGCAACCATATAGAAAGCAAGCATCTCCTCCAGGCGAGAGGCGGTGAGGTTGGCAGCGAAACCCTTCATGGCTTTCCTCGGCGTTTTTCCGGTTGCGGAGTTTCATAGCCCACGTTCGGGGAGGTCCGGAACATGTCGTGGAAGGTTGTCACCAACTTTCGAAGACCGGTTGAGTGCTTCGTTTTTCTTCAAAACCCTGCTGCCGGTATTGCTTTAGTCGCGGATGAGTTCGAGACAGAATTCGATAAAGGCATTAACCTTGGCAGGCACATGATGCCGCGAAGGATGAACCGCATAGAGCGGGAACGTTTCATCCGGCCAGTCCGGGTAGAGTTCGACCAGACGGCCTTCGGAAAGCAGCTCCCTGACGCTGAGGGCAAGTACCTGGGCGACGCCGGCGCCCGCAAGGCAGGCATCGAGCATGGTGCCGGGGTCGCTCATCAGAAGTGGTCCTCTGGCATCGAGCTGCACGATCTTCCTGCCTCGGTGCAGTTCCCATTCGAAAGTGCGGCCAGTGAGGGGGTCGCGGAACTGGATGCAGGAGTGGCTGGCGATATCAGTGGGTAGCTTCGGCGTGCCATGCTCTGCGAGATAGGCAGGCGTTGCCACCGTCAGGACGCGGGTTTCCATCAGCTTGCGAGCAATGCGCGACGAGCTCGGCTGCTGACCGAAGCGGATGGCAATATCGATTCCATCGGCGACGAGATCGCTCATCAGCTCGCGGGTTATCAGCTCGAGTTCGAGCTCTGGATAGCGCGCGACGAACTCTTTCAGATGCGGAGCGAGCACCATGCGCGAAAAGATCGGATCGACATCGACGCGCAGACGGCCGCGCACGGTTAGCGATGCGCCTGACGCAAGCGTTGCAGCTTCCGCAATGCCGTCAAGATGCGGAACAACCTGCGCATGAAAGCGGGCACCCTCATCCGTCAGCCTTACCGAGCGGGTGGTGCGGTCAAGCAGACGCACGCCGACGCGCGCCTCCAGCCGTGAAATGGCGCGGCTGACGCCGGATGCCGAAAGGCCGAGCGCGTCAGCCGCCTTGACGAAGCTGCCGCTTTCGACAACCGCGGCAAGGGTGCTGACGCCGGAAAGCAGGCGGCCGTCGAATGCCATGGTTCACTCCCGATTTGATGTCATGGGTGATGCGAGGGAAATGCAACAGGATCAAGAATATCCCACGCCATATCCAGGGGCCGAAACCACGCAAAAACCGGCCGATGGAACAAGTTTCCGCCGACCTAGTTTCTTTTGTGCAGATTGGAGGATCAAACGATGACCCAATATGGAGACGACAAAAACCGCATCGTGGACGAGGCTACCGGCATGCCAGTCGGACAGCCGTCCTATGAAGAGGAGCTAGCCGATAGGCGGCGCAGCGTCTCGCTCTGGGGTGTGCTTGCAGCCGGCATTCTAGTTATCCTGATTGCCGCCGTGAGCTTCGCGATCTGGCCCAGCACGACAACCGATCCAGCTTCGACCGCATCGACGAAGCCTGACGCAATTAACGCGCAGCCTTCGGGCCAGGGCACGTTCGATAACAATCCGGCAACCGGCTCAATCAAGCCGCCGGAAGCAACCGATCGCGATCCGACACCTGATGGCAGTGGTGGCGGACCGACGGGTGTAACGACGCCGAGCGGTACACAGAACGGCCGATAATTAGAGCATTCCTTTAACGCAATTCCCGATGCAGCTGCTGCACATTCGGGAATTGCTCTCATCACGGCTGGGGAAGGGCCGCGCGGTTTCCGTGCGGTCCGTTTCATATTCTGCCTATCGTTCAGAAGGCAGGCCATTTCCAATTGCGCACGTCAGGCATGTCCTCGCCATATTCGCGGACGTAGGCGTGGTGCTCGACAAGTTTAGCTCTCAGGCTCTCCAGCACTTCAGGCACTTTTTCCTTCAGGCCCGGAACGCGCTCGATCGCCTCGATTGCGAGGTGGAAGCGGTCGAGTTCGTTCAGCACGGTCATGTCGAAAGGCGTGGTGGTCGTTCCCTCTTCGATAAAACCGCGCACATGGATATTGCGGTGATTGGTGCGCTTATAGGTCAGCCGATGGATGAGGTAGGGATAGCCGTGATAGGCGAAGACGACCGGCTTGTCTGACGTGAAGATCGCGTCGAAGTTCTCATCCGTGAGGCCGTGCGGATGCTGATCTTTCGATTGCAGAGCGAGCAGGTCAACGACGTTTACAGTGCGGATCTTCAGTTCCGGAATATGCTGATGCAGCAGGTCGACAGCGGCGAGCGTCTCCATGGTCGGCACGTCGCCGGCGCAGGCCATGACAACATCGGGCGCGACGGTATCGCGCTCATGACTTGCCCAGTCCCAGATGCCGATCCCGGCCTCGCAGTGCTTTATCGCCTCATCCATCGTCAGCCATTGCGGCTCCGGCTGCTTACCGGCGACAATGACGTTGATGCGGTCATAAGTCCTAAGGCAATGATCGCCGACCCAGAGCAGCGTGTTGGCATCGGGCGGCAGGTAGATGCGGACGATATCGGCCTTTTTGTTGGCGACAAGGTCGACAAAACCGGGATCCTGATGCGAGAAACCGTTATGATCCTGCCGCCAGACATGCGAGGTCAGCAGATAGTTCAGCGAGGAAATCGGCTTCCTCCACTCCAGTTCTCGAGTGACCTTCAGCCATTTGGCGTGCTGGTTGAACATTGAGTCGATAATGTGGATGAAGGCCTCGTAGCAAGAGAAGAGGCCATGCCGGCCCGTCAGCAGGTAGCCCTCCAGCCATCCCTGGCAAAGATGCTCGCTCAAAACTTCCACGACGCGGCCATCGCGTGACAGGCTGACATCATAAGGCTCGATCTCCTCCATCCAGACCCGATCGGTGATTTCGAAGACGCTGCCGAGCCGGTTTGATTCCGTTTCGTCGGGGCCGAAAATACGGAAATTCGCATTGGTTTCGTTCAGTTTGAGCGTGTCGCGCAGATAGTGGCCGAGGATCTCGGTGGATTGCACCATGGCCGCACCCCGCTTTTCCACCTTCACCTCATAGGCGCGGATATCGGGCGTGATCAACTCCTTGCGTAAAATACCGCCATTGGCATGCGGATTGGCCCCCATGCGACGCTCGCCCGCAGGGGCAAGTGCCCGCAGTTCCGGCTTCAGCCTGCCGGAGGCATCGAAGAGGTCTTCGGGATCGTAGCCGCGCATCCAGTCTTCGAGGATTTTCCGATGCCCGTCGTCATCGCGGCAATTGGAGACCGGTACCTGATGGGCGCGCCAGAAACCTTCGACTTTCTTGCCATCTACTTCCTTTGGCCCGGTCCAGCCCTTGGGGCTGCGCAGCACGATCATCGGCCAGCGCGGGCATGCCTGCGGCACCTTGCCGTCGCGGGCTTCCTTCTGAATGGTGCGGATACGGTCGAAAACCTCCTCAAAAGCCGCGGCCATCTGCTGATGCATTTTTGCCGGTTCGTTGCCTTCGACGAAGAAAGGCTCATAGCCATATCCTACGAAAAGATGCATCAGATCCTCGTCACCGGCACGGCCGAGGATGGTCGGATTGGCGATCTTGTAGCCGTTCAAATGCAGGATCGGCAGAACGGCGCCGTCACGGGCAGGGTTCAGGAACTTGTTGGAATGCCAGCTTGCCGCCAGCGGGCCGGTTTCCGCTTCGCCATCCCCGATGACGCAGGCGACGATCAGATCCGGATTGTCAAAGGCTGCGCCATAGGCATGGACGAGCGCATAGCCAAGTTCTCCGCCCTCGTGGATGGAGCCGGGTGTTTCCGGTGCTGCGTGGCTCGGAATCCCGCCGGGGAAGGAGAACTGGCGGAAAAGCTTTCGCATGCCGTCCTCGGTCTCGGCGACATCGGGATAGATCTCGCTATAGGTGCCTTCGAGATAGGTATTGGCGACCATGCCCGGGCCGCCATGACCGGGGCCGCACATATAGATGATGTCGAGATCGCGGGCGCGGATGATGCGGTTCAGATGCGCATAGATGAAGTTGAGGCCGGGCGTCGTGCCCCAGTGACCGAGCAGGCGAGGCTTGATATGTTCAGGCTTCAGCGGCTGACGCAGTAGAGGATTGGAAAGGAGGTAGATCTGGCCGACCGAGAGATAGTTGGCCGCCCGCCAGTAGCGGTCGATGAGCGTGAGTTCGGCGTCGGAAAGAACTGCTGGAGTCGAGACATGCTTTTCCATGGATTTCTCCCGTTTAAACTTGTTCAACGTCAATTCTAGTCGATTGCGCCGGCAGGGACTTGATCTGGATCATCAGGAGCGAAGCTTAGAAAGTGCCTCCTGCGCGATCATCTGCTCCTCGTCGGTAGCAATGACATGCGCCGTTACGCGGCTTGCGGGCGTCGTAATCGCGAAGCCGTTGGCGGCATTCGCCTTTTCGTCGACCGCAAGGCCGAGCCAGCCCAGATGCTGGAGAACGGACGCGCGGATTTGCGGCTGGTGCTCGCCGATGCCGGCCGTAAAGATGATGGCATCGAGCCCGCCGAGCGTCACCGACATGCGGCCGATCTCGCCCGCAATGCGCAGTGTGAAGAGGTCGAGCGCCTCGCGGGCTTCCGGGCTGTTATCATCGAGTAGATCGCGGGTATCGGCGTTGATACCGGAAACGCCGAGCAGACCGGAGCGATGGTAGAGCATGTCTTCCACCTGTTCAGCGGATTGCTTCTTTTCCTGCAGCAGATGCAGGATGACGCCGGGGTCAAGCCAACCAGGCCGAGTGGCCATGGGTATGCCGTCGAGCGTCGAAAAACCCATGCTGCAATCACGGCTGACACCTTTTTCCAGAGCGCAGAGGCTGGCGCCGCTGCCGAGATGAGCGGCAACGATCTTCGGTTTGTTCGGGAGCCTGCTGCCAACTTCGCCGGCGATGAATTTGTAAGAGAGGCCGTGAAAACCGTAGCGCTTGATACCCGCGTCGTGGAGCGCGCGCGGGATGGCGAAGCGGCGCACCAGATCGGTCTGCGTGGCATGAAAGGCGGTATCGAAGGAGGCCGTCTGGACAAGATGAGGCTTCAGATGCTTCAACGCCCGGATGAAACGAAGGGCCTGCGGCTGGTGAAGCGGTGCCAGCGGCGTGAGTGCATCGATCGCCTCGATTGCGGCGTCATCGAGAGCTGTTGCTTCGGTAAAGCGGTCGCCGCCGTGAACGACGCGGTGACCGGCAGCGCGCATGGTGCTGATATCGAAATGCTCGGAAAGGAGCTCAAACGTCTCGTCGATGATCGCGTGCAGGTCATCAGTAAGCTTGGCTTTCAGCGGTGTATCGAAAGCTTGCGGACCTTCCATCAGCTTGAAAGCGAGAGGTTCGGCGCGGAAATCGATCACGCCCTTGCCGATGCGCCGCACTTTTCCATCCTCAATGGCAAAGATGCCGATCTTCACCGTTGAAGAGCCTGCGTTGAAGGTCAGGAGAAGATCGGTCGATGGCATGTTGTTTGATGCTCCCGGCAAGCGTGACGATGAACGAACTTAGCGTCATCGGGCTGTGTGGGAAGTCTCCGCCGTACGATGAGCAATTTTTAGTTGCCGATTTCGGTCCATGACGTCGTGAGGCAAGGGATGAAAGGCGAATGGCTGCGTCACGAGAGTTTCACGCTAGGGATTTATTAACAAATGGCAAATTTGCAAATGGAACAAGGAACTATGCCATGGCCGATATTGCCCCAAGCCATAGCGACGTTTCCCATCCGCTGCACCATTCGAACTCCGTCGGCAAATGGTTTCTGCCGGTGTTCGGGCTCATGTTGGTCTGCGGTCTTGGATATGTTGCCTATGCTCTCGCCCGTGATCTGACTGCCGCAGTTGCCGTTCCCTGGATACTTCTCGGCCTCGCGCTGCTGATTGCGCTCGGCTTCGAGTTCGTCAACGGTTTCCACGATACGGCCAATGCCGTGGCAACCGTCATCTACACCCGGTCCATGCCTGCAGAATTTGCCGTCATCTGGTCGGGCTTCTTCAACTTCCTCGGCGTTTTGACGTCCAGCGGTGCCGTCGCCTTTGGCATCCTGGCCTTGCTGCCGGTCGAACTGATCCTGCAGGTCGGTTCCGGTTCGGGCCTTGCCATGGTCTTTGCTCTGTTGATCGCGGCGATCATCTGGAACCTCGGCACTTGGTATCTCGGTCTGCCGTCATCGAGCTCTCACACCCTGGTTGGCTCGATCATCGGCGTGGGCCTTGCCAACCAGTTCCTGGCGCCGGCCGGCACGGCCACCAGCGGCGTAGACTGGTCGCAGGCGGCCAGCGTCGGTCTGTCGCTCTTGATCTCGCCGATCATCGGCTTCGGCCTTTCTGCGATCCTGCTCGTGGTCCTGAAATTCCTCGTGCGCAAGCCCGAGCTCTACCAGGAGCCAAAGGGCAACCAGGCGCCGCCGCTGTGGATCCGCGCCATCCTGATCTTTACCTGCACGGGCGTCAGCTTCGCCCATGGTTCGAATGACGGCCAGAAGGGCATGGGTCTGATCATGCTCATTCTGATCGGTCTTGTGCCTACCGCTTTCGCGCTGAACCGCACACCCGACGTCAATTACCTTGAAGCCTATAAAATGGCGTCCGCACAGGTGGAAACGGCGCTCGGCAAATATGTGAAGCCGGGTATTACCGTCACCGACTACAAGGCTGAGGTCGGTAATGCCGTCAAAAACAAGGCTTGGACGGATGCGACCACGCCGGCACTGCAGCAATATATCCATCAGACGAGCGCTGAAGTTGCTGCTTTCCCGACACTGGAAGCCGTTCCGACCAATCTCGTCGGCAACATCCGCAACGACATCTACCTGATCGGTGAGGCGCTGAAGCTCATCGACAAGCAGAAGCTGCTGCCGATGGATGCCGGTGATCTGAAGGCCGTCACCGCTTATCATGCCTCGGTCGACAACGCGACAAAGTTCATTCCGCTGTGGGTGAAGGTCGCCGTGGCGTTGGCCCTCGGTCTCGGTACCATGGTCGGCTGGAAGCGTATCGTCGTCACCGTCGGCGAGAAGATTGGCAAGACGCATCTGACCTATGGTCAGGGTGCTGCTGCGGAAGTCGTCGCCATGGTGACGATCGCCTCCGCCGACCATCTCGGCCTGCCGGTCTCGACCACGCACGTACTGTCGTCCGGCGTGGCGGGCACGATGGCGGCAAACGGTTCGGGCCTGCAATGGTCCACCGTGCGCAACATGCTGATGGCATGGGTGCTGACGCTTCCGGCTTCGATCGCGATCGCCTTCCTGCTCTTCGTGATCCTGCGTCAGGTCTTCTGAAGTCGCTCAGGCCGTGGAGGCCAGACCAACATTCTGATTGCTGATGAAGATGCCCGCTTCGGTTGCGGGCATCGCCTTTCCGAAGAGATAGCCCTGGCCGATGTCGCAACCGAGCTGAAGCAGAGTGGCGAGTTGGGAGTGTTCCTCGACACCTTCTGCGGTCGTCTTGATGTTGAGACTTTTTCCGAGGGCAAGCATGGCGCGGACGATCTTTTCCTGCTTCTCATCTTCCCGGCAGGTGGCGATGAAGCTCTTGTCGATCTTGATCTTGTCGAAACGGTAGCGGGCGAGCTGTGCGAGGCTCGAATAGCCCGTGCCGAAATCATCGAGCGCGATCTGCACGCCCGCCTCATGCAACTCATCGAGAATATGGGCGGCGATTGCCGGGTCCTGGATCAGCGCGTTTTCGGTGATTTCCACTTCCAGCCGTCTGGCAGGCAGCCGACTTGCCGCAAGTACCTTGAAAATGCGGGAGGCAAGCAGCTTGTCCTCCATCTGCACAGGCGACACGTTGAATGAAAGCCTGACGTGATCAGGCCAGGCGAGGGCGTCGTTGCAGGCCTGGGTGAGGAGATTTTCGAACAGTTCGGTGATCATGCCGGTTTCTTCGGCGATGCCGATGAAGACTGGAGGCGGAATATTCATGCCGTCTTCGTCAGTCCATCGGGCCAGCGCCTCGAAGCCGCAGAGCCTGCCGCTCCTCAGATCGATCAGCGGCTGGTAGTGGGTCTTGATCGCCTTGGCCTGAATGGCGCTGCGCAGCTTGGTCTCCAGCGAGGCGCGTTCCGCTACCTTGCCCTGCATGGACGGCTCGAAGATCAGTTGGTGATTGGGGCCGCGCGATTTCGCCTCGTACATGGCAAGGTCGGCGCGGTGGGCAGCATCCTCCAGCGGCTCTGCACCTTCGTTCCAGCGGTCGTAGCCAACGCTGGCGCCGACCTCGACGGCAAAGCCATCGATCGGGATGGGGCGGGTGACCGCGTGGATGAGCATTTTGGCGAACCACTCCTCGCGTGCTGCGGTGAGGCCAAGGGCGATGACGATGAATTCATCGCCGCCGAAACGATAGACGCAGTCGGCATTACCCAGCGCGCAGATGCGCTTGGCCACTTCGACAAGCAGAACGTCGCCGCCTTTGTGACCAACGAGATCGTTGACCTTCTTGAAACCGTCGAGATCGACGGAGAAGATAGTGACGTTGTTCCTGGCCTCGTCGGGAATATCGCCTTCCTTGTCGGCAAGCTTGGGCAGGATCTTGCGTTCGAAGGCGTAGCGATTTGGAAGCTTGGTCAGGTGGTCGTGGGTGGCAATCCAGTCGGCGCGCGTCTGGGCGGCATCGCGAAGCTGCATCTCCTTGCGAAGATCTGCAATGCGCAACACCGAGTAGATGAAACTCATCGCGCCGGCGATGCCGAGGGCGAGCACAAACTTATCGGCACCGTAATTCTCAAAGCTGTTCATGAAAATGACGAGCCAGCTATCGACATCAAGCAGGGCGCCTGAAATCCATAGCGCCGCACCAAGCGCCATGATCATCAGACATTGCCTTCCCGCCCTCGTCCTGAAGAACTTCGGCATCAGTGTCTCCATCTCCACCCGCGGCGGAACTATCATGAAAGTCTGAAGTGTTTATTGAAACCTGAAGGCGAATTGTTGGGGAATGTGCCATGTGCTTGAGAATTCATCGAAACAAGCACGTGCATTTGGGTTGCACAGCCTCTGACATGTTGCAAGAAACGCCGAATGTTACCGGCAATTTGAACCTCTAGTCGCCTGATGCTTTATGCCTCAATCCAGGGCGGATCGCGGGGATCGAAGTGCGGAAGGATTACGCCCTCTGATCATGCGTCTCTACGGGTGGAGTTGAAGGTTGATAGCATCCGCTCGCCCTGAGCGGAACCAATGTGCTGCTCAAGTCGTTTTCCGGAACCATCCAGGAGAGAGGACGATCTCATGCAACTTGTCGGCACCCAGGTTATTCCCGCCTACGGCGGCAAAGGTGGTTTTACGGTCGAGTTCGTGGGCGACGGCGGCGAAGTCGTCTCCGTGCAGATCAGGAGCGATCGCGGACAGCAATTGAATCGGCTGAATGCAGTGGAAAAGGCGCGGGAGGTTATGAGCCGCTTCGCCACGGCGCCAATCCGCGAGGGCGATAACGAGCGGCCATCTGCGTTAAGGAATGCCCGTTCACGGGGTGACGAGGAGGCGATGGAAGAACAATTGGACGAAGGACTTGAAGGTACTTTTCCCGCCAGCGATCCGGTATCGATCACCAACACCGCAATACCCAGGGGCAGCAAACACTGACCTGGCCTTTCATGGCCGTTGTGGGTGAAGGGAGAAAGGCGAGCGGCTATGGCACGCTCGCCTTTGACGTATTCTGACAGTTCAGGCGACGTTGATCAGCAATGGCAGGCTGATCGCTACGCCGATGAGAACGGCGACGATAGTTGCGATACGCACGATGCGAATGCGCCGCGTGCGCTCCCCACTCCAGTCATAGGTCATTTTTCGTCTCCTCGGGGAAGGACGTAGAGCCCGGAATTCCGGGTTCAGTATGGATGACCGTGTTTGCTTGTGTAAGGCTGGACTAATTTACGAGGATTATTCAGAAACGTAGCGACCAGCGGCGGCCGTCGTGCGTCATGCGCGCCGCGCCGAGAGGTTGGACATCGATGGTCCAGAACGCGGCGGGCGGCGCTTTTAGCACATTCAGGACCGCGGCGCGGATGACGGCTGCATGCGTAACCGCAACAACATGCCCGCCGAGCGGCATTTCCTCGTTCATCCAGCCTGCAATGCGTTTGCCAAGCTGTTGCAGGCTCTCGCCCTCATGTGGCGCAGCATCGGGATCGGACATCCAGAGCGCAACGTTTTCGGGCTCTTCGGAGTGAAGGCTGGTCAGCGGCTTTCCCGCCCAGCGACCGTAATTGCAATCCCTGAGAGAGGGAGCAAGGATCGCGTCAAAGCCCAGCATTTCGGCCGTCTGTCGGGCTCGCAGCGCCGGGCTGACGAATACCCTATCCGCTCGTCCTGGTATCGGCAACGCTGTCTCGCTCAGCGCCTTTTCCTCCAGCGGCTCATCTGCCGGAAAGGAAGCGGTCCGATTGGCGGACGTGGCGCCGTGGCAGATCCATGTAAGGCGAGTGGTCACGTTTCGCGGCGCCCTCCTGAGATAGGGCGGGATGGCTCCGCCCGCATATGAAGTTTCGTTGACAGTGTCTTTGGCGTGCAGATATAACCGTGACGTTGCGGGTTTGGAAGCCGGTGAAACTCCGGCGCGGTCGCGCCACTGTGACCAGCGTGTCGAAATTCTTCGCGTTGGAAGTCAGACCCTACTGCACGCAAGATTTTCGACTGAACGCGTCATTCCAGGAGGAATACATGTCTGATACCACTTTTGCACCCGCCGCAGCACCTGCAGTTATCCCACTCGGCGAGATTCTGCCTTGGGCGATCTTCGGTGGCCTGCTGATGCTCATCACCATCTATTTCGTCGGTACGGAAGAAGGCGCGATGGCGCTCTTCAACGGCATGTATGTGCACGAATTCGTGCATGACGCCCGCCACCTTCTCGGCTTCCCCTGCCACTAAAGCGCGGCGCGCTCTTTTAGATCCGCTCGATACGCTTTAGGTTTTTGTTTTGCATGTCGTCATCGCAAAACTGAACTCTTTTGCGAGACATGCTTCAGGGGAGTGTTTCACATGGTTGGAAATCTTCTGCTTCGCGGCATGATCGCGGGCGCGATTGCCGGTATCCTGGTTTTTGCTTTTGCGCGGTTCTTCGGCGAGCCGCTCGTCGATGCGGCCATCACCTTCGAAGAGGCCGCGGCTCGAGCTGCCGGCGAGGCCGCAGAACCCGAAATCGTCAGCCGCGCCACCCAGGCGGGGCCTGGGCTCTTTATCGGAGTGATGGCCTATAGCGTTGCTATCGGCGGGCTGTTTGCTCTGGTCTTTGCCTTCGTGCACGGCCGCTTCAGCAATCTTTCGGCACGCGGCACTTCGGCCGTCATTGCCGCCGCCGCTTTCGTCGCCTTCGTCATCATCCCAGCAATCAAATATCCGGCCAATCCGCCGGCGGTCGGCAATTCGGATACGATCGGTGCGCGCACAGAGCTGTTCTTCCTGATGATCGTCGTCTCGATTGCTTCGCTGATCGCGGCCATTGCGATTGCGCGCAGGTTGGCGGCAAGCTACGGCGTCTGGAATGCGGCGATCATTGCAGGCGTCCTCTTCGTCGGCTTTATCGGTCTGGTGGAATATCTGCTGCCGTCGATCAACGAAGTGCCGGAGAATTTCCCTGCCATGGTGCTATGGCGCTTCCGCGCGACCACGCTAGGCATGCATATGATCCTCTGGTTGGTTCTCGGCCTGGCTTTCGGGGCGATGGCGGAGAAGCGGCTCGGCGCGAAGAGCGGGCCGCGCCCGGCCTTTCGATAAGTAGCGGAAAGGGGGCTTGCGGCTCCCTCCTTCCTTACGAGGATTATCGTTCTGCGGTTCGCTGCGTCTGGACTTTGGACGTCTCATGAAAAACGGATTCCCTCTCCTTTGTTTCGGCCTTGCGCTGCTGATCGCGGCCGGCGCATCCGCGCATGGAGGCGGGAGCCAAGGCAGCCATGCCGGGTTGCCGGTGCCCGAAATATCTCACGGGGAAATGGCTGTGATTGCCGACTATCGCGGCCATATCATGGATCTCGCCGCAAGCGCGGTCGATACAAATGAGCCTTTCCGGCGCGTGCTGAACTATGCTGAAATCCAGTATTCCTACTGTCTCTGGGGCCGGGTGCCGGGCAGCGTGACGGATGAGGAAAGCCCCTTCAATGAATGCGCCCATGCCTATCTCGCCGCGACCAAGGCCGTACTGCTCGCTATGCGCGACATGCCGCAGGAGGCTGCTGCCGCGGGTGAAATCGCCTCTGCGGTCGATGTCGACATGGTCAGACGCGGGCTTTCGCTGGTGACGTGCCGGTTCAGCGGCGAGGGGTTCAACACCGGCGATGTGGTTCGGCCGCGCTGGAGCGAAATTCCGCTGCATCCGGCGAGCATGGCTTGGTTCACCGGATTTGCAGCGCTGCTCGCTCTCGGCTTCTTTGGCGCTAAGCGACTTCTCAGGGTTTAGTCTTCAGAATAGCGCTGCTCGCGCCATGGATCGCCATACATGTGGTAGCCGTTCTTTTCCCAGAAACCTGCCTTGTCTGCCGACAGCAGATCGATGCGGCGCAGCCATTTGGCGCTTTTCCAAAAATAGAGATGCGGCACGACGAGGCGCATCGGCCCGCCGTGCTCGGGGCTGAGGGGCAAGCCCTCCCATGATGTGGCGAGAATGGCATCTTCGGCGGCAAAATCCGAGAGCGGCAGGTTGGTCGTGTAACCGTCATAGCTGGTCAGCATGACGTAGCTGGCTTCGGCTTTCGGCATGGCAAGATCGAGCAGGTCGCGGGTCGAGACACCCTTCCATTTGTTGTCGTAGCGCGACCACGTGGTCACACAATGGATATCGCTGACGAAGGTGCTTTGCTCTAGCGCCTGGAAGGCTGCCCAATCGAGGTCCAGCGTCGTCTCGACGAGGCCTCGAACCTCCAGTCGCCAGCTCTCGATGGAAATGACCGGCTGCTGGCCGAGATCGAGGACCGGCCAGTTCTTGACCAGATGCTGACCCGGCGGCAGGCGCTCTGTTTCCGGGCGGCTGATGCGGCCGGTCAGGAACTTTCCTTCTGCCGCCCAGCGGCGCTTAGATGTCGTGAGCTTGCTATCTTCTGGGATCCGGTCTTCGCTCATGGCGGTCTCCTTGCAGTGCAGCAATCAGACATCTGCATCTGACAGGTGTCAAGTTTTGGCGCCTCTTGGAAATCCCGACCGCGCTCATTACACTTGGAGCCGTCGGGTTATGCCTCCACGGGGAGCGGAGGCGGAAAGGGAGGAGCGAGACACTGTCTTCGCGCTATCGTGTCATTGCGGCACTTTGCGTCGCACCCTTGCTTGTTTTCGCTTTCTTTTATTACGGGAGCGCGGTTGCTACACGCGCCTATATGGGCGAAGCTTCGGCGCAAGCGGGCACGGCGTTGAGACTTGCCGTCGCGGCGCTGAGCGGCCATCTCAGCCGTTATGAAGCCCTGCCGGCGTTGATTGCCGATCACGACGATATCAAGCAGCTGGTGAGCCGACCAGATGACCAGTCCCTTCGTAAGGGTGCCAATCTCTACCTCAAGGAAATCAACGGGCTGCTGAAATCGTCAGATATTTATGTCGTTCAGCCGGATGGCGAGACGATCGCCGCCAGCAACTACGACAGTCCCGGCAGTTTTATCGGCGAAAACTTCAGCTACCGTCCGTATTTCCAGGAGGCGATTGGGGGGCATCAGGCTCGTTTCTATGCGCTCGGCACCACATCGTTGAAGCGCGGCTATTATTTCTCTTCGCCAATCTCGGTCGATGGGGAAATCCGGGGCGTCATCGTCTTCAAAGTGGATATCGATGTTATTGAATCCTCCTGGAGCGGTGGTGAGTATCGCATCTTCGTCTCCGACCCCGAGGGCATCATCTTCATGTCCGATAGTCCCGACTGGCTCTACGGGGCGATCCTGCCTTTGAGTGCGGATCGCGTGGCGCGCACCGAGGCATCGCGGCGTTATGCCAATGCGAAGCTCGTCGAACTACCGGTCATCCGCCATCGGTTCGAGGATCATGATCTGATGACCCTCGCCAGCGGTCTCGGGCAAAACGAATATCTCGTCCTCTCGCACTATATGCCTGCCGAAGACTGGACGGTAAACGTGTTGATGGACACGAGCTCCATCCGCACGCAGGCCCGAACTGCCCTGGTCGTCGTCTTCCTCATTCTCTGCATTGCTGCGCTGACATTTGCCATTCTTCGGCAGCGGCGAATGCGGCTCGCCGAGCGATTGCAGTTGCAGGCCGAGGCGCAGAACGAGCTGGAGCGGCGAGTCGATGAGCGCACAGCCGACCTTGCCCGCGTCAACAGCCGTATCGAGGAGGAGATCGCCGAGCGGCGGCTCGCCGAACAGCAGCTTCGGCAGACGCAGGCGGATCTTATCCAGGCGGGCAAGCTTGCCGGTCTCGGGCAGATGTCGGCAGCACTCTCGCATGAATTCAACCAGCCGCTTGCCGCCGCCAAAACTTATACGGACAGTGCAGCCGTTCTGCTCGAACGAGGTCGTACGGAAGAAGCGCAGGACAATATCCAGCGCATCGGCGGGTTGATCGACCGCATGGCCTCCATTAGCAGGCACCTGCGCAATTTCGCCCGTAAGCCGAATGAGAAGCTCGGTCCCGTGCCGCTCGAGCAGGCGATCCGCGACACCCTGGAGATCATCGCCTGGCGCCTGAAGGCGGCCGATGCCGATCTCTGGCTGCATCTCGGAGCGCGGCCGCCGGTGGTCAAGGCCGGCTCCGTGCGTTTGCAGCAGGTGCTGGTCAACGTGATTTCGAATGCGGCCGACGCTGTTGAGGGACTGGAGGATCGGCGCATCGAGGTTTCGGCATCCGAAGAGGCTGGCAGGGTGATCCTGACCGTACGCGATCACGGGCCGGGCGTGCCGGCGGCGATTGCCGAGCGTATTTTCGACCCGTTCTTCACTACCAAGGGCGTCGGCAAGGGGCTGGGGCTCGGTCTCTCCATCTCCTACAACATCATCAAGGATTTTGGCGGCAGCCTGACCGTCTCCAACCATCAGGAGGGCGGGGCGGTATTCCGTATCGAGCTTTCGGCCGCGGCGGGCATGATGCCGGAGGCGGCCGAATGAACGAACAGAAGATATTGCTCGTCGACGATGAAGAGGAGTTGCGGCGTTCGACGGCGCAGGCGCTGGAGCTTTCCGGCTTTAGTGTCGAGACCTTTTCCAACGCCGATCATGTGTTGGAATTGATCGGCTATAGTTTTCCTGGTGTCGTCGTCACCGATATCCGCATGCCGGGTATGGATGGCATGACGCTGATGCAGAAGATCCGCGAACTCGATACTGAGGTCCCGGTCATTCTCGTCACCGGCCACGGCGATGTGCAGCTGGCCGTCAAGGCGATGCGCGAGGGCGCCTATGACTTTATCGAAAAGCCGTTCACGCCGCAGATGCTCGCCGGCGTCATCCGCCGCGCCATGGAGCGACGCAGTCTCGTGCTGGAGAACCGGTTGCTGAAGGCCGTCGCCGGCAAGCGTGACGATATCGAGGCACGGCTGCCAGGCCGCACGCAGATTATGGTCGACCTGCGCTATCGTATTCGCGCGATCGGAGCGAGCGACGCTGATACACTTATCGTGGGCGATACAGGTGTGGGTAAGGAAGTGGTGGCGCGTGCGCTGCATGATATAAGCGCACGGGCAAATCGGCCCTTCATTGCCATCAATTGCGCGGCACTCCCGGCGAACCTCATCGAGAGCGAGCTTTTCGGGCATGAAGCCGGCGCTTTTCCGGGTGCAGTCCGGCCGCGCTACGGCAAGTTTGAACATGGGCGGGGTGGGACCATTCTGCTCGACGAGATTGGTTCCATGCCGGTTGACCTGCAAGCGAAATTCTTGCGCGTGCTGCAAGAGAGGATGATTTCGCGGCTGGGTTCGAACGAGATCGTTCCACTTGATGTGCGCTTTATCGCGACCAGCAAGGTCGATCTGGAGGCGGAAGTCGCCGCGAGCCGCTTCCGCGCCGATCTCTTTTACCGCTTGAATGTTGCAACCATTCACGTGCCGTCGCTTTCTCAGCGCCGGGCCGATATTCCTTTGCTCTTCCTGCAGCTCGTGCGGGAGGCGGCAGCGCGCTACGGCAAGGACGAGATGCTCGTGCCGCCGGATGTGGTTTCCGACATTGCGCAGCGGGACTGGCCGGGTAATGTTCGTGAATTGCGCAATGCCGCCGATCGCTTCGTGCTCGGCCTCGATGGCGGCAGCAGGCAGGCCGAGGCTGCGGGGCTTGCCGAGCGCGTGGCCGAATTCGAGCGCGGCGTGATTGCCAGCGCGCTCGTTGCTCATGGCGGCAGCCTGAAGCCGGTTTATGAATCCCTTGGCATTTCGCGCAAGACGCTTTACGAGAAGATGCAGAAATACGGTCTCGACAAGAAGCTGCTGGCGAATGAGATGGCCGGCGAGATGCGCCGCGAGCCCTGATCCCCTACCCAATTTTCGATGTGATCGCCTGTTTTCAGGCCGACTTGATTCATGCCTTGACAGGCAGCCATTTGGTTGCATATAAAATAACAACAGGCAACCAAATGGTTCCGTATTGATATGGATGAAGACGCGGTTTTTCGGGCTCTGGCGGACGGTAGCCGGAGACGTCTGCTGGATCGCCTGCATGCGCGCAATGGTCAGACGCTCGGCGAATTGTGTGAAGGGCTGGAGATGACGCGTCAGGCGGTGACGAAACATCTCGGCATTCTCGAGGAAGCAAACCTCGTTTCCACGCGCCGGCAGGGACGCGAGAAACTGCATTACATCAATCCGGTTCCGATCAACGAGATCGTAGACCGGTGGATCAGCAAATTCGAGCGCCGTGCATTAGAGGCGCTCTCCGATCTCAAGAAGAGCCTCGAAGGCAGCGGCGGCGAATGAATCGTCCGGTCTGCCGGCGAGGGTGTGACCAAGCCTTGACCAAAAGGAGCATCATCATGGCTGGCAGCGCATTCAATTACGTCACCTATATCCGCACCACACCGGAGCAGCTCTGGTCGGCACTCACGACATCGGAATTCATGAAGAAATTCTGGCTTGGCGTGCAGTTCGAGACTGATTGGAAAGTCGGTTCCCCTTGGCAGATGCGTTATTCCGATGGAACCGTCACCGATACCGGCGAAATCCTCGAATTCGATCCGCCCAAAAGGCTGGTCCTGAAGTGGCGTAATGAGTTCAAGCCAGAGCTCAAGGCTGAAGGGTTTTCCCAGTGCGTGATGGAGCTCGAACCGGTCGGCGAGGCGGTCAAGCTGACGCTGACGCATTCGATTCCGGTCGAAGGTTCCAAATTCATTGGTGCAGTCTCCGGCGGATGGCCGCAAATTCTGTCCAACCTCAAATCGCTCCTGGAAACGGGCGAGGTCGTTCTGCCGCCGAACCGGTGACGCAAGGGCGATGGGTGGATTTCCACCCATCGCTTTAACCATTTGTTTCCAAATCAACCCATGCTGCGGCGCACTGTCGCAAAATCATCATTCCTCTCTTCGTGCCGAGATTGCGGCTGCAAGTCCTTGGCCTGCAAATGGAGTATCCAAGCCGGTGCGGAGGATGCACCGGCGAATGACCCATTTTCATCAGGGAGGAAAACGATGAAAATCCTGAAGGCAATGCTCGGCGTGACCGCCGCTGCTGCCATTTCGCTTCTCGCCTACACCGCTTCGGCCCAGACCTATCCCGAGCGCACCATCACCATGGTCGTGCCCTTCGCCGCCGGCGGCCCGACTGATACCGTCGCGCGCCTCGTCGCCGAATCCATGTCGAAGGATCTAGGCCAGCAGATCGTCGTTGAAAATGTTGGCGGAGCAGGCGGCACGCTCGGCGCCGGTCGCGTCGCAAGCTCCGATCCGGACGGCTACACGATCCTGCTGCATCATATCGGCATGGCGACCAGCGCCACGCTTTACCGCAAGCTTGCCTATGACACGTTGAATGCCTTCGAATATGTCGGACTCGTCACCGATGTTCCGATGACGATCGTCGCCCGCAAGGATTTCGAGCCGGCCGATCTCAAGGGGCTGGTTGAGTATGTGAAGGCCAACAAAGACAAGGTCACCGTTGCCAATGCGGGTATCGGTGCGGCATCCCATCTTTGCGGCATGATGTTCATGAGCGCCATTCAGACGCCACTGACAACCGTTCCCTACAAGGGCACCGGCCCCGCCATGACCGACCTTCTCGGCGGTCAGGTCGATATCATGTGCGACCAGACGACCAATACGACGAAGCAGATCCAGGGCGGCACGATCAAGGCCTATGCCGTTACCTCGCCGGCCCGCCTCGATGTGCTCAAGGATATTCCGACCGCCGTCGAAGCCGGCCTGCCCGGCTTCGAAGTGGGTATCTGGCACGGCATCTACACGCCGAAAGGCACGCCTGCCGAAATCAACGAGCGCTTGTCGAAGTCGCTGCAGATCGCGCTGAAGGATCCGAACGTCGCAGCCCGCTTTGCCGAACTCGGAACGGCTCCCTCATCCGAAGCCGATGCGACGCCGGCCGCACTGAAGGCGAAGCTCGAGAGCGAAATCGCTCGCTGGAAGCCCGTCATCGAAGCTGCCGGCGAATACGCAGACTGAGTCCGACTGCGACATCAGCACCCTCCTCCCGGTCGGCAGGAGGGTGTTTGCGCAGTCCCCGATATCAGCCGCGACGCTTTATCTCCAACTCCAGGAGACGTTATGAAATCCCTCAGTTTCGACACAACTAATATCATCTGCGGCGCCTTGCTCGCCGCAACGGGTGCCTTCTTTGCCTATCAGTCGCTGGACCTCGAAATCGGCACGGCGCTGCGCATGGGGCCTGGTTATTTCCCGCTCGTCCTGTCGGGCATCCTCGTTCTGCTTGGTCTCATTATTCTCGTTCAGGCCGTGCGGGTCCAGGGCGAGCCGATCGAGCCGTTCGCCTGGCGCGGCATGCTCTTCATTCTTCCGGCGCCGATCTTCTTCGGGCTGACTGTGCGCGGGCTCGGCTTTGCGCCTGCAATCTTCCTGACCGCCTTCATCGCCTGCTTTGCGTCTACCCGCATGACCGTGCTGATGGCGCTTGGCCTTTCGCTGGTGCTGGCGGTCTTTTCGGTGGCGGTCTTCAGCTATGGGCTCGGGCTGCCATTTGAACGTTTCGGCCCCTGGGTGCGGTTCTAGGAGGCTGCGATGGAACTTTTCAGTAATCTCGCTCTTGGTTTCTACACGGCGGCAAGCCCGGAAAACCTACTTTTCTGCCTGATCGGCGTGCTGCTCGGCACGCTAATCGGCGTATTGCCCGGCATTGGCGCAACGGCAACGATCGCCATGCTGCTGCCGATCACCTTCCAGCTTGAGCCAGTTTCCTCGCTCATTATGCTCGCCGGCATCTATTATGGCGCGCAGTATGGCGGCTCGACAACGGCGATCCTTATCAACATGCCGGGCGAATCCTCTTCGGCCGTTACCGCGATCGATGGCTACCAGATGGCGCGAAAGGGCAGGGCGGGCGCGGCTCTTGCGATCGCCGCGCTCGGCTCTTTCTTCGCCGGCACAGTCTCAACCTTCCTGGTGGCGATCTTCGCGCCGCCGCTCACAGCAATCGCGTTGCAATTCGGTTCAGCCGAATATTTCTCGCTGATGATCGTCGGTCTCGTGTCTTCGATCGCGCTTGCACATGGCTCGGTCGTCAAGGCACTGGCAATGGTGGCGCTTGGGCTGCTGCTCGGCCTTGTGGGGACGGATATCTATACCGGCACGCCGCGCTTTACCCTCGGCATCCGTGAATACGCCGATGGGCTGAATTTCGTGGCGCTTGCCGTCGGCGTCTTCGGCATTGCAGAAATCCTGCGCAATCTGGAAGGCGAGAAGACCCGAACGGTATTGATGGCGAAGGTCTCGGGCCTGTTGCCGTCGAAGGAAGAGTTCAAGGAGATGATTGCGCCGGTCATTCGTGGAACGGTCATCGGCTCAGCGCTCGGCATCTTGCCGGGCGGCGGGGCAATCCTCGCATCCTTTGCATCCTATACGGTGGAAAAGCGCGCTTCCAAGAAGCCGGAGGAGTTTGGACATGGCGCGGTCGCCGGCGTCGCCGGGCCGGAATCGGCCAATAACGCCGGTGCGCAGACCTCGTTCATTCCGCTTCTGACGCTCGGTATTCCGGCAAACCCGGTCATGGCGCTGATGGTCGGCGCGATGATCATCCAGGGCATCGTGCCAGGGCCGAACGTGGCGACGGAACAGCCTGCACTCTTCTGGGGCATCATCGCTTCCATGTGGATCGGCAATCTGATGCTCGTCATTCTCAACCTGCCGCTGATCGGTCTGTGGGTGAAGCTGCTGACAGTGCCGTACTACGTGCTTTTCCCTATCATCATGGCCTTCTGTTCGATCGGGGTCTACAGCGTCAATTCCAACGTCTACGACCTTTACGCCGTCGCCTTCTTCGGCCTCATCGGCTACCTGCTCGCCAAGCTTCGCTGCGAGCCGGCGCCGTTGCTGCTTGGCTTCGTGCTGGGCCCGCTGCTCGAAGAGAACCTGCGACGCGCCATGATCCTGTCCCGGGGTGATGCGACGACTTTCATCACACGGCCGATCAGCGCCACCCTGCTGGCGATTGCCGTTGCTGTGCTGATTGTCGTCTTCCTGCCGAGCGTCAAGCGCAAGCGCGAAGAGGTCTTTGTCGAAGAGGCGTAGAGGCTTGCGCTTACGGCTTGTTTGTTGAAAAAAGAACAATCTGATGCGGGCGCCGTCGGGCGCCCGTTTTCGTCTTACAGGATATCCAGGCTCATGAGCATTCCCGCCCGGATCAGCAACGATCTGCCCTTTCTAACCTCCCTCCGTCGCGACCTACATGCCCACCCCGAACTAGGCTTCGAGGAAGAGCGCACCAGCGCGATCGTCGCGAAGCTTCTCGAAGAAGCAGGCATCAAAGTGCATCGCGGTCTCGGCGGCACCGGTGTGGTCGGCACGCTTCAGATCGGTAACGGCACGCGTGCGATAGGACTGAGGGCAGACATGGATGCGCTCGCCATGCCGGAGACGGCGGAGCGACCCTACAAGTCGACGGTGCCAGGCAAGATGCATGCCTGTGGTCATGATGGGCACACAACGATGCTGCTCGGAGCGGCTCGCTATCTGGCGGAGACGCGGGGCTTTTCCGGCACAGTGCATTTCATATTCCAGCCGGCCGAAGAAGGCCGCGGCGGTGCAAGGCGCATGGTGGAAGAGGGACTGTTCAAGCAATTTCCCTGCGATGCCGTTTTTGGGTTGCACAATATGCCGGGGCTTGCCGTGGATGAGATCGCAGTCGTCGAGGGGCCGCAGCTTGCATCCTCGGATAGTTGGCGGATCACATTCCGGGGTGTCGGCACGCATGGGGCAAAGCCCCATCTCGGTCGTGATCCGATCACCGCTGCCGGCATTTTCCTGTCGTCGCTGCAGACGATCGTCGGGCGCGTCGTCGATCCCCTTCAGCCGGCTGTCGTCAGCGCCTGTTCAATACAGGCGGGCAATCCAAAGGCATTGAACGTGATCCCCGATATCGTCGAAATCGGTGGAACGGCGCGCGCATATTCGCTCGAGGTTCGCGATCAGCTTGAGGTGGAAATCGGCCGGCTTGCGCAGGGCACCGCCGCCATGTTCGGTATTTCGGTCGACTATGAATTCGAGCGTCGCATTCCGCCCGTCGTCAACAATGCGGATGCGACGTCGCGCGCTTTAGGCGCCGCACAGGCCGTTTTCGGGGAAAGGGTGCGCACGAGCTTTCCGCCGTCGACCGCAGGCGACGATTTCGCCTTCTTCGGGCAGAACGTTCCCGGCTGTTACGTCTGGCTGGGCAATGGTCCGGCCGTTGATGGCGCGTTGCATCACAATACTGCCTATGACTTCAATGACGAGGCACTGGGGTATGGCGCAGCCTATTGGGTGGCGCTGGTGGAGCGGGAGCTGAAGACTGAGACGTAAGCCGCCTCAAAAGGTCTCCAGGATGGGGCTTTCGAGAACCGTGCCGGTGAGGACGTCAGCAATACCGCGATCGGTCTGATGCGGGCCGGTGTTGCAGGCAAGCGTAGCGCCGAAGCAGGCCTTGAAGACCAGATAGGGCGGCTTCCAGTCGACGATAGTTTCCATCGCCTTGCGGATTGCGGCGAAGCCTTCAGCGGTTTCCTGCAGGGTGGCATCGGTTACAAGGCCGGAGAGTGGCAGGGGCAGCAGGGCTTCGATCCGGCCGTCCTTTGTCACCGCCATGCCGCCGCCGGCTTGGATGACGGCATTGGCGGCAAGCGCCATGTCGCCTGCATTTCCGCCGAACACGGTGAGGTTGTGGCTGTCATGCGAGACGGTGGTGCAGAAGGCGCCGCGCCACTCGCCCCAGCCAGTCAGAAAGCCGATCCGCGGTTTGCCATCTGCGAGCCCGTGACGGTGGACGACTGATATCATGGCGCTGCCGGCCGGCGGCACGATGAAACCGCCGCGGACATCGGCCTCGGCTTCGCCCCATTGAGTGAAGCGCGGGCGATCGATTGTCGCAAGACGCACCTTCGTACCGTCGGCGGGAATACGAAAATCGTCCTCGACGAAAGGCGTGAGCTTGACCGAATGCGTGAGCGGGCCGGCATCGAACGTCTCGATTGCCTCCGTCACCGCGCCGTCTTTTGCGACGAGGCGGCCGTTGACGACAACGGCGCGTGCCTTGAACTCGTGCATATCCTCGAACAGCACCAGATCGGCGCGCCGGCCGGGGGCGATGAGGCCTAGATCGGAGCGCTTCAGGCGCTGCGCGGCATTGAAGGTTGCCGCACGGAGCGCCCATTCCGGGCGCATGCCGTAGCGCACGAGGCGGCGCACCACATCGTCGAGGCCGCCGTTCTCGTAGAGTTCATCCGGGAAAACGTCGTCGGTGCAGAGGGTCACGGATGGCGGTAGGTGGCCGATACCGTTCAATGCATCGACAAATTCCTTCAGCAAATGATCGTGTGAGCCACGCAGCTCAATCGTCATGCCGGCCGCGAGTTTCTGCAGCAGGTCAGCGCCAGAGGTCAGTTCATGGTCGGAGGTGATGCCGGCGGCCATGAAGGCATTGAGGTCGACGCCTTCCAGCCCGCGGGCATGACCGCAGACGAGTTTGCCGGAGGTCAGGCCCGCATTGACGATCGCTGTCATGCGGGGGTCGGCATCGATGACGCCGCGCATGTTCATCACCTCGGCGACGCCGCCGATCGCGGGTGAGCGCAGCAATTCCGCAATGATATTGGCATCGAAATCCGCTCCCGCCAGCTCAAGCCGGGGGGCGGAGGGAACGCAGGAGGGAGCAAACAGGATCATGCGCAGCGGCAGACAACGCGAGGCTTCGATTGCCCAACGTACGCCGTCGAGGCCATGGACATTGCCAAATTCATGCGGGTCCCAGACGATCGTCGTCACGCCGCGCGGCAACACGGCCTTAGCATATTCAGCTGGCGTGACCATCGAGCTTTCGACATGCATATGCGTATCGATGAGGCCAGGAGAGATGATGCTGCCAGTCGCATCGATCACCTTGTCGGCGTCGCTGCGACTTGCCGGCGCGTGCACACTGGCGATCAGTGCGCCGACGAGACCGATATCGGCTTCACGGACGAGGCCGGTGACGGCATCGAGGATGCGGCCGCCGGTCACAAGCACGTCAAAGGGGCCAACGCCACGGGCCGCGGCGACGGCACGGGCACGTAAGGCCGGTTCATTGATGTCGGCAGGTTCCTGGCGCGGAGTGGCGGTCATTTGCGGGCCTCGTTAACCAGGGCGGCGAGAATGATGACACGTGCCATATCGGCATCGATGTCGGCGGCGAACTGTGCATTGAAGGTTGCATGCGTGGCGCGGGTTTCAACGACCGTGCGCCCACGCGTATGCTGTCCCTGCAACTCCACATCGATGCGGGCAGGGCGAAAGCTTACCACTTGGGGAGCCACGAAGGCGACAGCGGCCGAAGGGTCGTAGAGCGCCATAGCCGGGCGGCCACGGCTGGTGCCGATGCGGATATAGCCAGCGAACATATCAGCGAGAAGTTCGGCATTGGCGCCACCCGCAGCGCGAACCGGGTCGGCATCCTCAGGCTTTGCGAGAACCTTGCGGCAGAGATCGAGATCGACCATGCGCAGCGGCAGCTTATGGGCGATCACAATTGCCAGGGCTTCCGGATCGGCAAGCGCGTTAAACTCGGCGGAAGCGGTGTGATTGCCCGAAGTGACGCCGCCGCCCATCCAGACGAGCTCGGTGATGCGGGCTGCAAGATCGGGTCGGGCAAGCGTCAATGCCGCGATATTCGTCAGCGGACCAAGCGCCAGGACGCGATGGGGGCCCTCCAGTTCCAGCCAACGGGAGAGGGCAAGGAAGGCATCGCTATCAGGCTGGATGGGCGCCGGTGGCAGATGTTTGCCCGTCGTCGGAATACCGCTTTCGCCGAGGATTGCCTGCGCGGTTTCAAGCTTGCCGAGGACGGGCATATCACGGCCGATATGAACAGGAAATTTCCAGCCGAAGGCCTTGGCGGCTCCCGCGGCATTGGCGCGGACTTGCGGCAGTGGCGCATTGCCGAAGACCAGTGAGACGCCATCGATGTCGTGTTCGGCGTTCGTCACCACCATGATGGCGGCGATGTCGTCGAAACCCATGTCCGTGTCGATCCAGACGCCCATGATCTCACCCGAAACGCTTGAGGTTTGCGGCCGCATCGACCGGCAGGTCGAAGGCGATGGTGCTGCCGAGTTCGTGTTGCGGCAGGGCGGCATCCACTTCCGCTTTGATCGGACCGAGCGCGCTGTCGAGCAGATATTCGCGGCTGTTGCCGGCAAAGGACGTGCCACGCACGGTGCCCTGGAAAGGACCGGAACCAAGGATTACCGCGCGCGGCCGCCATGCCAGGCCCGCCGCAACATCCGGCGCGGGAGTAGAAAGTGCGATCGCGCCGTTCGCCGTCGCAAGCTTTCCGTCCTTCAGCGCGAAGACATTCTCGAAACCGACAAAATCGGCGACGAAGGAGGAAATGGGGTTGTTGTATATTTCTTCCGGCGTGCCGATCTGCTCAATGCCGCCGTTCAGCATGACGATGATGCGGTCGGCTAGCGCAAGTGCTTCCGCCTGGTCGTGGGTGACGAAGATCATCGTCACCCCGGTTTCCTTCTGGACGCGCTGCAGTTCGGCGCGCATTTCGAGGCGTAAGCGGGCGTCGAGATTGGAAAGCGGCTCGTCGAGCAGCAGCACCTTCGGCTCCATGACCATGGAGCGGGCGAGGGCAACGCGTTGCTGCTGGCCGCCAGAGAGCTCGCCCGGTTTGCGGCCGGCGAATTTTGCAAGGCCGACGGATCTGATGCCGGCATTGACCTTGCTGTCCAGATCCTGGCCGCGAAGGCCTTTAAGCCGCAGGCCAAAGGCGACGTTTTCATAGACAGTCAGATGCGGGAAAAGTGCGTAGGACTGGAAGACGAGGCCGACCGCGCGTTTGTTGGCGGAGACGCGGGTGATGTCAGCGCCGTCCAGATTGATGCGGCCGGAGGCCGGGTTCAGTAGGCCGGCAATGGCGCGCATGGTCGTCGTTTTGCCGCAGCCGGAAGGGCCGAGAAGCGCCACAAGCTCGCCCCTGGCGATTGACAGGTCGAGGTCCTTCACCGCGACCGTATCGCCGTAGGCGAGCGTCAGCTTGTCGAGTTGAAGGTAGGCATCAGACATAGCGAGAGAATCCCAGGAAGCGTTCGGCGAGGAAGACGATGCCGATCGAAAGGAAGGCGAGCAGCGCCGAGAGCGCCGCAATGGACGGATCGTAGGTGGTTTCCATGTAGCCCAGCATGTCGATCGGCAGCGTGCGCACGCCGGGGCCGGAGAGAAAGAGCGAGACGGGCACCTGATTAAAGCTTGTGACGAAGCCGAGGATGAAGGCAGCCAGAATGCCGCCGCGGATATTCGGCATCACGACACGGAAGAAGGCGCCGAGCCGGGAGGACCCGAGCAGGACGGCCGCTTCCTCGATGTCGGCGCGCAGGTTGCCGAGGCTTGCGGAGACCACACGCACGGCATAGGGCAGCACCAGTGCCGTATGGGCAAAAAACAGCGCGAGCGTGATGTTGAAGCCGAAGGGCACGACAAGATAGCGCAGCAGCGCCAGGCCGACGATAATGCCAGGGACGATGATGGGCAACGATACGATGGTTCTCACCGCCTCGGCGCCCGGCAGCCTGTAGCGCGACAGCGCATAGGCGGCGGGGATGCCGAGGACGAGAGCTGCAACCGTGCCAAAGACCGCAAGGAACATCGACATGGCGAAGCTGTCGCGAAAACTGTCGATGGTGAACACCTTGGCGACCCAGCGCAGTGACAGGCCTTGCGGCGGGAAGGCCAGCGTATCACCTGCCGAAAGCGAGGCGGCGATGATGATCAGGAAGGGGCCAATCAGGAAGACCAGCAGCAGGAACAGAACGACAGGCGAAAAGAGGCGGATGCTCATCGGCGGTTTCTCGCGGTCGCAAGGCGCTTGAGAAGAATATTGGCGGCAAAGCTCATGACAATTAGGATGAAGGCGATGACGCTCGCCGAAACGAAGTTATTGGCGACGGAAACCTGCTGATACATCAACGTTTCCAGCATCAGCACTTTGGAGCCGCCGAGGATGGCGGGGGTGATATAGGCCGTCAGCGAGCCGGTGAAGACCAGCGTGCCGCCGATGACGAGGCCCTCCTTGGTGAGCGGCAGGATGACTTTCCAAAAAACCTGGAACCAGTTGGCCCCGAGCACGCGGGCAGCCGGGATGGCATCCTTCGGCATGTTTTCAAGTGCGCTGATGAGCGACAGGATCATCAGGGGCAGGAAGAGCTGTAGGAGGCCGATGAAGACGGCTGTCTCGGTGAAGAGCAGGCGCAGCGGCTCGGCGCTCAGACCAAGACCGGTGATGGCCTCGTTGACGATCCCGGTGCGGCCGAGAATGACGATCCAGGCATAAGTGCGCGCAACGGGCGAGATCATTAGGGGCAGTGTAACGAGGCCGATCATGCGGCCCTTGCCCTTCGGCGGCAGGTTGACGATCGCAAAGGCGGCTGCATAACCGATGATGGCCGAAACTGCCGTCACTTCGAGACCGAGCCGAAAGCTGCGGAAGAAGACCGTGCGGTTCAGTGTTTCGGAGAAGAAATCCGTATAGGCAGCAAGCGACCACGCGCTGCCGCTGCGAAAACCTTCTGACAGCAGGATCGCGACAGGCAGCAAAAACACCACGGCTGCGAAGATCGCTGCCGGCAGGGCAAGTGCCAAGGCTTCGGCGCGGTTCTGGAACATGGGACGCCTTTCGAGCGGAGGAGGGGTCGGCCCCGGCCAGTGCCGGGACCGTTATCAGCAGGGATTACTGCCCGACCTTTTCGTTCCACTCCTTCAGCCAGCCATTGCGGTTGTCGAGGGCGGCGGCGGAGGGGATCAGCTTCAGGCTTTTGGCGGTTTCCTCGCCGTAAGTGATATTGTTGGCGACCTGGTCAGAGACCTTGACCTCCTTGTTTGCCGGGCTGTCGATCAGCTTTTCGGCAAGCTTGGTCTGAACTTCCGTCGAGAGCCAGAAATCCATGAACTGCAGGGCGAGATCCTGGTTCTTGGAGCCCTTAGTCATGACCAGCACGTTCATGCCGCCGGTCTGGCCTTCCTTTGGAGTTGCCCAGGCAACGGGAACATCGAGCTTGGTGAAGCCGGCCCACGAGAAGCGGCCGATCGGAGCGGCCCAGATTTCTTCCTGCTGCATCAACTGCACGAGCTGCGAGGACTTTTCATAGAAGGTAACGATGTCGTCCTTCTTTTCGCCGAGTGCTTCGATCGGCGCCTTGAGATCCGGCGTGTCCTTGCCGAGCGCGAGGCCAAGCATATAGAGCGCTGGCGGACCCTGATTAGTCGTGACGTTCGGGAAGGCGACGTGGCTGACATATTCCGGCTTCAAAAGATCGGCCCAGGAGTCGATCTTCATCTTGTCCGAGCGATAGGCGATGGACGTGGCATAGAAGGTGTACCCAACGCTCATGCCGTCGCCATTCGGATCCTTGGCGACATCATAGAGCTTGGAGAAATTTTCGAGCTTGGACGTATCGACCTTGTCGATCAGGCCAGCGCGGGCGGCGGCGAGGCCGTCAGCCATGGAGACGGCGGCAAGATCGACCACCGGATTGGCCTTGTTGGCTTCCATCTTGGCGATACGCTCGACGCTGTTGCCGGTTTCGACAACGAGTTTGCAGCCGCATTTGGCTTCGAAGGGGTCGTAGACGATCGTCTTGTAGTCATCCTGCGCGAAGGCATAGACGGAAATAGTCAGTGTCCGTTGCTGTGCCATAGCGCCGAAGGGGAAGAGCGCGGCCAACGCCACCGATGCGATGAGGGCTTTCTTCATTCTACCTGTTCTCCATCTCTGAGGTTTTTTGTGCCGGGTTCGCAGGCCCGGATGACTGGCGGATGATGAGCTGCATAGGCACGCGTTCGGTCTCCGCCGTAACCAGTACGCCCTCCCGGGTGCCGCTTTCACTGATCCTATCGGTGAGCGCCGAAACGGCGATTTCGGCGATAGTATCCATGTCCATCCTGACTGTCGTCAGCGACGGCGTCACGACAGACGACCAGATGAGATCGTCGAAGCCGGTGACGCTGACATCGCCGGGCACGCTGATGCCCTCCTGCTGCAGTTCGGTCAGCGCGCGCAGCGCTTGCAGGTCCGAAAGGGCTGCGAAGGCGGTGAAGCCTCGACGCACCTTTTCTGCGAGACCTAACCGGCAGCCGGCGCCCGCCTCATTCTCCAAACGCTCGATCCAGAGCGTTTCGGACTGCATGCCAGGTTGCAGTCCAGACCTGATGCCGCCGGCCCTGTCATTCTGGACATTGGACTCGTGATTATTGCCGATGATCAGAATCCGTCTGTGGCCGAGATCGGCGAGATGGGCGGCAATTTCCCTACCGCCCTGCCAATGGTCTGCGGCAACCGTGTTGCCGGGCGTGGAGGCCGTATCGATGACGGCGACCGGGCAGCTTGCAGCAGAAATGCGCGTGGCGCGCCGAGGCACGACCACCATGCCATCGACGCCACGCTCCACCAGTCGGTTGATCGCCTCAGTTTGCGCCGTAATGTCGCCGCGGGAGTCGGCGATCAGGACGCCGTAGCCTGCGGCGGACGCGGCGGACTCGATCGCCTGGGCAATTTTTGGAAAGAGCGGATTGGCGATGTCTGGCAGGACAAGGCCGAGAACGCCACTGCGTCCGGTGCGCAGCGCCCTGCCTGCCTGACTCGGCACATAGCCGAGTTCGGCAGCATGGGCGCGGATCTTCTCGATAAGAGCGTCAGAAACACGACCCTTGCCGGAAAGCGCATTCGAGACCGTCGCGACAGAGACGCCGAGTGACGTCGCTATCCTGCTGAGATTGGGTCCCGGGCGTTGTGAAACCATTGATCTGAGGCGCCAAGCTTAATCGTTTAAGCAAGTGCATAGCGCAGCGATTGGAGCTTGTCGAATCCAAATTCATCCAACACTGCGATTATCCGTACCGGCGGACTTCTACGCAAACAAAAGCCCCGCGGAGACCGCGGGGCTTTGAAATAACACAATGCGAAAATCTTAGCTGCCCTTGGCAACCTTGACCGGCGCCGTCGTCTTGCCGCCCGGAGCGAAGCCGCCGCCGGTTGCGATATTGAGTGCGGCATAATCCTTCGCCATCTGCTGAACGGCCGCGGCAAGGCTTGCCTGAGCAAGGGAGACCTGACGCTGGGCGTCGAGAACGTCGAGCAGCGAGGAAGCGCCGTCCTTGTAGGATGCCGTCGAGAGTTCGAGGGTTTCCTGTGTCGTGCGGACCTGGGCGCGCAGCGCATTGACCGTCTCGGCGTCGCGGCGGACGGCCGACAGAGCGTTCTCGACCTGCTCGACCGCCGTCAGAACGGTCTGCTTCCAGGCGAGATAGGATGCGGCTGCATCGGACTTCGCAACGTCGACATTGGCGCGCAGGCGGCCTCCGTCGAGGATCGGCAGGTTCAGGCTCGGGCCGAAGGACCATGCACCGAGAGCGCCGTGAAGGCCGCGCTGGTTGATGTAGCTCGGCGAGATCGAACCGGACAGCGTGATCGACGGATAGAGCTGAGCCTCCGCGACACCGATCTGAGCGGTGGCGGCTGCAAGGTTACGCTCGGCTTGGCGAATATCGGGACGGTTGCGGATCAGATCGGCAGGAATGCCCGAATTGATGCCGCCACGGAACGTCGGCTGACCGGAGCCCCGCATCAGCTCATCGACCATCGAACCGGCCGGCTGGCCGACGAGGGTCGCGATATGATGGGCCGAAACGCGGATGTTGGTTTCGAGGCCGGGGATTTCTGCGAGCGTCGACTGGACGAGACCTTCCGCCTGCACGACATCGAGGCGGGAAGCGGCACCTGCATCGAGCTGGAACTTGGTTAGGTCGTAGGTTTCCTGACGAGACTTCAGGTTGGCCTTCGAAAGCGCCAGGCGCTGCTGGTAGAAGCGTAGATCGATATATGTCGAGACAATGTCCTGAATGTAGGACAGTTTGGCAATATCGGCACCCGCGTAAGCCGAGTCAAGCGAAGCGAGGGCAGCTTCCTTGCTGCGCTTGTATAGGCCGAATAGATCGAGCAGCCAGGACAGCGAGAGCTGGCCGGCGCTGGTGTTGCGGGTATCAAGCTGGGTGCGCAGTTCGCCTGTCTGGCCGCTGATGGTGTGGGAGGCGCCAGCATCGAGGGCAGGCAGGGCGCCGGCGCCGGCAATCGTCACGTTGGCAGAGGCGGAATTGATGCGTTCGATTGCCTGCTGAATCGTCAGGTTCTGATCGAGGCCGGTCTGGATGAGGCTGTTGAGCTTCTTGTCATTGTAGGCGGTCCACCATGCGGTGGTGGCGACATCGCCGATGCTCTTTGCGCCGCCTTCGCTGAATTTTCCAGGAAGCGACATTTCAGGAGGTACGTGGTCAGGGCCTAGGACGCAGCCCGAAAGCAATAACAATAGCGCCGGTGTGGCATAACGAAGGGGTACCATGCATTTCATCCTGTAACTCGAGCAAGTCAATTCTTGTCCGAAGCGTCATGCTTCACTATCGGCTAACGCGCCTCGTTCTCTACGCCAAACATCATGCCGAAGCTGTCCGCGTGCAATGTAGCAATCTGAAAAGCTTTCTCACAGTGCATTTATATCACACTGCCGCCTCATTTTTTTGCCGTGTGGCAAACATGCGGCGGATGACGACGAAGAAGCTCGGCACGAAGAAAATGCCTAGCATTGTCGCAGAAAGCATGCCGCCCAGCACGCCGATACCGATCGCGTTCTGGGCAGCGGAACCCGCGCCCGTTGCAATCGCCAATGGCACGACGCCGAGGATGAATGCCAGAGACGTCATGACGATGGGGCGCAGGCGCAGCCTCGCCGCTTCCAGCGTCGCCTCGAAGAGGTCAAATCCGGTCTCCATCCGGTCTTTGGCGAATTCCACGATCAAGATCGCGTTCTTTGCTGCAAGGCCTATCGTCGTGAGCAAGCCCACCTTGAAATAGACGTCGTTCGCCTGCCCGAAGAGCGTTGCTGCGGCAAGCGCGCCCAGCACGCCGACCGGCACGGCCATGATGACGGAGAAGGGGATCGACCAGCTTTCGTAGAGCGCAGCAAGGCAAAGGAAGACGACGAGAACCGAGATTGCATAGAGCATCGGAGCCTGTGAGCCCGAGAGGCGCTCCTGATACGAGATGCCCTGCCAGGCAACCGTATAGCCGCCGCCGAGCTGTTGGGTCAGGGCCTCCATCTCGTTCATCGCATCACCCGAGGAGACGCCCGGCGCTGCGGCGCCATCGAGCGGAATGGCGCTGACGGCGTTGAAGCGCGCAAGCGACGGTGCGCCTTCGACCCATTGGGTGGTGGTAAAGGCGGAGAAGGGTACCATCTCGCCGGCGTTGTTGCGGGCATACCAATGGTTCAGATCCGTCGGCTGCATGCGGAAGGGAGCATCGCCCTGCACGTAAACCGGTTTGATCTCGCCATTCAGCGTAAAATCGTTGACGTCACGGCCGGTGAAGATGATCGACAGCATTGAGTTGACCGAGGCGAGGTCGACGCCCATGGCGCCAATCTTCTCCTGATCGATCAGGATCTTCATCTGCGGCTCGACTTCTTTGTTATTCGAGCGTAGCGCGACAACCTTCCCTGTGGCGCCGGCCATCTGGATCAACCGTTTGGAAGCGGCCGTCAGGGCTTGGGTGCCATGGCCGCCGGTGTCCACCAGATACATCGAGAAGCCGCTCGACACGCCGAGACCCTGGATAGCGGGCGGCAGCAGGGCAAAGACCTGTGCTTCTCGGATCGTGAAGAAGTTCTTCAGAGCCCGGCTTGCCACCGACTGCGCGCTGAGATTGGGATCGGTGCGCAGCGAGAAGTCCTTGAGCTTGGTAAAGATGATGGCGCTGTTCTGACCCGAACCGTTGAAACCGAAGCCGAGGGCGCCGAAGACGGAGTCGACCGCGTCCTTCTCGTTCTCGCGGAAGTATTTCTCGACCTTTTCAACGACGGCTTGGGTCTGCTGTGTGGTGGAGCCTGGCGGCGTGGTGACGATAGTCAGGAGCACGCCCTGGTCTTCCTGTGGCAGGAAGGAGCTTGGCAAGCGGGCAAAGAGGTAGGCACAGCCGGCGCCGACCAGCAGGAAAACCAGCATGACACGGATCGGCCGTTTCAAGAGATAGCCGATGGTGCGGACGTAGCCGTTGGTCGAACGGGTGAAGTTACGGTTGAACCAGTCGCCGATGCGATGCTTCTTATGCTCGTTGATAGGCTTCAGCATCGTCGCGCAGAGCGCCGGCGTCAGCACGATGGCGACGAGGGCCGACAGCAGCATTGCCGACACGATGGTAACGGAGAACTGGCGATAGATGATGCCGGTCGAGCCCCCGAAGAAGGCCATCGGGATGAACACGGCGGTCAGGACGAGCGCGATGCCGACGATGGCGCCGGTGATTTCGCCCATCGACTTCTCCGTCGCCTCGAGCGGCGAGAGCTTTTCCTCCGACATGATACGCTCGACGTTTTCCACGACGACGATAGCATCGTCGACGAGAAGGCCGATCGCCAGGACCATGGCGAACATCGTCAGCGTATTGATCGAATAGCCTGTTATCGCGAGAATGCCAAAAGTGCCGAGAAGCACGACGGGAACGGCGATGGTCGGGATTAATGTCGCGCGCAGGTTCTGCAGGAAAACGAGCAGGACCACGAAGACGAGCACAATCGCTTCGATCAGCGTATGGACGACCTTTTCGATCGACAGCTCGACGAAGGGGGTCGTGTCATATGGATAGGTGATCTCGACGCCTTCCGGCAGGCCTCGGCCGATCGTTTCAAGCGCAGCACGCACCCGGGCGGCGGTATCGATGGCATTCGCACCAATTGCAAGGTTTACGGCAAAGCCCGAGGAGGGCAGGCCGTTATAGCGCGAATTGCCGCCATAGCTCTCTTGGCCGATCTCGACGCGGGCGACATCGCTGAGGCGAACGGTCGAACCGTCCTTTTCAACCTTCAGGATGATGTGCTCGAAGTCCGCGACCGTGGTGAGTTGGCTTTGGGCGGTGATGGTGACGTTGATCTGCTGACCGGGAACCGCCGGTTGGGCGCCGAGCGAACCGACGGAAACCTGGGTATTCTGCGCCTGGATGGCGGAGGTCACGTCACCGGGGGTCAGCTGAAATTTCTGCAGCTTGAACGGGTCCAGCCACACACGCATGGCATAGCCCGAACCGAAAGTATTGATGCTGCCGACGCCCTCCAGACGTTGGATCTGATCCTCGATCGAGGTCGACATGATGTTGCCGAGATCGACCGAGGTCCGCTTGCCGTCGGTCGAGATCAGCGAACCGACGAGAAGGATGCTCGAGGTGGAGCGTGTGACGCTGATGCCGGCATCGATGACGTCGCCCGGCAGCTGCGACTGAACGAGCTGGAGCTTGTTCTGCACCTGTACCTGCGCGATGTCAGGGTTGATGCTGGTCCCGAAGGTCAGCGAGATGCTGGCCGAGCCCGTCGACGAGGTTGAGGTCATGTAAGTCAGGTCATCGAGGCCGGTCATGCCGTCTTCGATGATGGTCGTCACCGATTTCTCTACCGTCTCCGCGCTGGCGCCACGATAGCTGGCGTTGATGCGCACGGTTGTCGGCGCAATGTCGGGATATTGCGAGATCGACAGCGTAAAGATGGCGAGCACACCTGCGAGCATGATGGTGATCGCAATGACCCAGGCAAAGATCGGTCGTCGGATGAAAAACTTGGCCATCGGTTATTCCTGTACGGCTGAGACGGTGACGATACGAAGACGTCCGCGCGTTACTTTGCTGCGGGCTTCTGTTCGCCTCCGGCCGCGGGCTGATCGGCAGGGACCACCACGCCGTTATCGTTGATCTTCATCGGAACCGGCTTCACCGGCATGCCTGATACAATCGACTGCAGACCGCTGACGATCACCTGGTCGCCATCGTTCACGCCCTGCGTCACGAGCCACGAATTGTTGGAGGGCGTGGCATTTTCAAATATGCGGGTCTCGACCTTGCCTTCGGCGGAAACGAACTGCGCGGTCAGGCGACCGTTGGCATCGCGGGTCGTTGCAAGCTGCGGCAGGGAATATCCGGTCTCCGCACCAAGCTCGACGGTAGCCCGGACATACATGCCCGGCAGGATGACGCGATCCGGATTTGGGAAGACAACGCGGATGATGAATGTGCCGGTCGTTTCGCTGACGACCTGCTTCGACATATCGAGCTTGCCCTTCTGATTATATTCGCGGCCATCCTCGAGGATCAGGCGGAAGGTGACGTTATTGTCTTCCCCCTTCACCTCGCCGGCCGCGATCGCATCGCGCAGCTTCAAGAGGTTGATGCTCGATTCCGTCAGCGAGATATAAATAGGATCCAACTGGCGGATGGTGGTCAGCGCATTCGACTGGTTGGCGGCAACCACGTTACCGATGTTGTAAGCTGTCTGATCGATGACGCCGTCGAAGGGAGCAATGATCTTCGTATGGTCGAGATCGATTTGCGCCGCGGTCAGCGCCGCCTTGGCGGCTTCCACTTCGGCATTTGCCTGGGCGAGTGCCGTACGGGCGTTTTCAAACTCGATCTGCGTTGCACCGCTGCCGACCAGCCGCTGGTAGCGATCGAAATTGCTCTGGGCACTCGGCACGCTGGCTTGCGCCTTGGAGATGGCTGCTTGTGCCTGTTCGACGGCGGCGCGATAGGCGGCATCATCGATCTGGTAGAGCAGGTCGCCCTTCTTGACCTCGCCACCTTCCTTAAAGGCGATTTCGCGGATGATGCCGTTCACCTGCGGGCGAATATCTGCCACCTGAAAGGCTTCGGCGCGACCGGGAAGGATCGTGGTGATCGGATAGGTACCCTTTTTCAGCGTGACCACGCCAACTGGAGCGCCCTGCTGGGCGGCGCCCGCGCCTGCATTGCCTGCGGGCTTTTTGCTGCTGTCGTTGCAGGCGGCGAGGCCCATAACAAGCAAGAGAGCCGAGGAGACGATGAAGGCACGCCGAATCATGCGAATTTCCTGTGCGGTTGGCAGTAGCGGTTCAATCGCCGACCTGAAGAGGCGCTGCTCGATATAAGCGTAGTGATTGGTCCGGATACAGATGCCGTTATCCGATATTAAGAAAAGCTTTATGAAGTGACGTAAGTCAGCAATCGTCACTTAGCAAGCGTTATTTTGCAGTGCGGCATCCACAAAGCACACGATTTTTTCTGCACGATGGACAAGTGTGTCCTTATCGTCCTTGGCGATCAGGATCGGATGGAGAACGCAAGCCAGGACGTCTGCAACAGTGCTGGCGGCGGCATCGGTGCGGTTACAATGGTAACGGCCATCGGCCACACCTTCGGCTATGATCTCGCGGAGCCTCTGCTCTATCCGCTGGCGATAACGATTACCGGCCTCAAGCTTGGCCTCGATCGTCGAGATGACCATCTCGAAGATATAGGGGTTCTGCTGGATGTCCTGCAAATGGCTGTCGAGCAGACGAAGGACGAAGCTTAACAGCTGTTCCTTCGGCGGCAGGCTGGCGTCGGTTGCCGCGAAACGCTCCGCGGCATTGCCGAGATGCCGCTCGGCGATCGCGTCGACAAGTGCGGCTTTCGAGTGGAAATGCTTGAAGACATTGGCTGGAGACATATGCAGGGATGAGGCGATATCGGCGATCGAGACCGCTGCAAAACCGCGCTGGCGGAACAGGATGTCCGCCATCGAGAGGATATCCTCCCGCGTCTCTTCGGCCTTGCGTCTGGGCCTGCGTGCCATATGTCCCCCGCCAGGCTTTGCCCGGCACCCCTTTTTCCCGATGCTAGCGCGATTGGCCGAAAGGCTGCAAGCAGGCTCGCTACTACCTTTCAGCGGTTCCAAGGAAATAGGGTGCAAGATTTGCGCGGACCCGGGCGACAGGCGTTTCGCCGCTGTCGTCGGGCACGAAGCGTTCGCCGGTGATCCATTCGTAGGCCTTGATATAGACGGCCGAAGTCTGCTCGATCAGCTCGACCGGAATTTCCGGGATATTGTCCTTGTAAGGGTCGCAGCGTTCAGCCACCCAGGCGCGGACGAAGTCCTTGTCAAAGCTTTCCGGCCGTTTTCCGGCTTCGAAGGCGGCAGGATAGCTCTCGGCTACCCAGTAGCGGCTGCTATCTGGTGTGTGGATTTCATCGGCGAGGATGATGTTGCCATCCTTGTCCGTGCCAAATTCATACTTGGTGTCGACGAGGATGAGCCCGCGTTTTGCCGCCACATCCTGGCCGCGGGCAAACAGCGCCAGCGCGTATTTCGAAAGCGTTTCCCATTGCTCTGCGGTCAGCAGCCCGCGGCTGACGATTTCAGCAGGCGTCAAAGGCTCGTCATGGCCGCCGTCGAATTCCTTGCTCGTCGGCGTGATGACCGGTTCGGGAAGGACCTGGTTGTCGCGCATACCATCGGGCAGGCGCATGCCGTACATTTCGCGCTCGCCCTTCTTGTAGAGCGTCAGGATCGACGTGCCGGTCGTGCCAGCCAGGTAGCCACGCACGACGATCTCGACCGGAAGGATATCGAGGCGCTTACCGATGACGACATTTGGATCGGGATAGTCGAGAACGTGGTTGGGGCAGATATCCTTCGTCGCCTCGAACCAGTAGCGGGCGGTCTGGGTCAACACCTGGCCCTTGTATGGAATGCAGGTCAGAATACGGTCGAAGGCGCTCAGCCGGTCCGTGCTGATGATGATGCGCCGCCCATCCGGAAGATCGTAATTCTCGCGCACCTTGCCGCGGTAGTAGTTCGGCAGTTCCGGGAAATGGGCTTCGGAGAGAATACGCACGGTGCTTGGCTATCCTTCTATCGGCTGAGACCAAGCATGTCGCAATCTCCAGGATTCGCTTCCCACGCTCGAGGTCTCTGTTTACGCATGTCGTTATCGCAAATCGGCGGCACAGTTTTGCGCCGCATGCTCTATCCCTGCTCTAGTTTCATTGCCGGGGAAGTCAAGCAAAGGCTCATTCAAGCCAGAAGAGGGCAATGAGAATGAGCGTGACTATATAGCCGGCGAGCGTCAGCGGCCAGCCGGCGCGCAGGAAATCGCCGAAGCGATAGCTGCCGATGCTCATCGACAGCGTATTGTTGTGATGGCCGAAGGGCGTGAGGAAATCCTGCGAGGCGCCGGCGGCAACCGCGATCAGATAGGCCTGTGGCGGTTGCTGACCGGCTCTCGCAAATTCAAGTGCGATCGGCGCGAGCACGATCGCGACGGTCGCATTGTTTACGAAAGGCGTCAGCGCCATGGCGAGAAACAGAACCAGGGCGACGCCCCACAGGGGATGGCCGATTGGGAAGGCCAGGCTCAACCATGCCGCAATGGCCTCAGCCACGCCCGTCGTCGCGACCGCCTGGCCGATGGGGATCATCGCTGCGAGCATGATGATGATCGGCCAGTTGATATCCGCCATTGCATGGCGAATGTTGAGGTAGCCAAGCAGGGCAAGCGCCAACACCACGAAGGCAAGGGCAATATCGGGGCTTAGACCGAAGGCGGAAGCAGCGACACCGCAGGCAAAAATCGCAAAGGGTCGCCATGAGGCCGATGATTTCGGCGAGGGCGCTGCGGAGGCAAGCGGCAGGCATTCGCACTCCTCAAGGGCTTCCGCGATGGCTGTTTTGGGCCCCTCCAATACCAATATGTCGCCGATTGAAAGCTGCAGGTCGGCGAAACGTCCTTCGATACGGGGAGAGCGCATCGATAGGGCCGAGACCGTGACGCCGCGGTTGCGGAAGATTTCCAGAGAGGCGATGCGCGATCCGACGACGGTGCTTTCCGGCATGACGACGGCTTCGATGCTGGCGAAATCCGGCTGCAGCCCATGCGGATGGGCTTCAGGCACCAGCGCCTGCAAGGCGGCAAGGTCCGCGAAGATCGAATCCGCGCCTTGCGCCAGCAGAATATCGCCTGGCTGGATGACCGATTGCTCGAGCGGGCCGAAAACGAAAGCCCTATCGCGGATCAAGGCATGCGGCTGGATGCCGAAACGCTCCAGACACTGGGCAAGCGTAATGCCAACAAAAGGCGAATGCTCGGGAATGCTGCGCTCGACAACAATGCGACGGGCGGCGGGTGCGGGTGCTGCTACGGCCTCGTCCGGCTCGGAAAATATTCGCCGGACGATCAGCGTGATCAGGAGAATGCCCAGAACGGCGACCGGCAGGCCAACATAGGCGAAGTCGAAGAAGCGGAAACCTTTGCCCGTGGCTTTTTCAAGCGCATCGCCGACAAGCAGGTTGGCGGGTGTACCGATCAGCGAAACGAGACCGCCGAGAAGAGCAGCAAAGGAGATCGGCATCACAAGCTGCCGTCGCGGAATGCTCATGAGCGTGCTGAGCCGCAGCGCCAGCGGCAAAGTGATCGCGAAAGCGCCAATATTGTTCATGAAGATCGAGATGAAGCCAGTCAGGGCCGAGACGCCCGCTATGACCCGGAAATGCGAAAGGCCCGATGTCATGAAACGCTCGGCGAGGCTGTCAAAAAGTTTGGTGCGTGCAAGGACCTGGACTACCAGCAGGATTTCCACGACAGTAATGACGACGGGGCTCGCGAAGCCGGCAAAGATGCTGTCGGCGGGGTAAAGACCGAGCACATAGCCCGCAAGCAATCCGCCGATCGCGATAACTTCCATGCGCAGGCGATCGAGGGAGAACAGAAAGAGCATCGCCGCCAGCAGGATGAGGAGGGCAGCTTGCTCGGGCGTCATCGGCGGTTCCTGTGTTCGATCAGACGCCGAATGTAGCTTTTCGTCCGGCGCTGTATAGTCCGTCCAGACGAAAGAATGGATGATCCTTACATGTGGCCTTGCTGGCGATCAGGCTGGCGCGCGCCATTTTCCCTCGGCTGTCCGCTCCAGGATCGGCGTTGTGAAAACGCCTTTCGTAACCTCTTGCCACTGAGGACCTGCGTCGTCGAGTTTTGCGCGCCAGCGGTCCGACTGCAGCATGGCGGCGCCGATGACAACAGGTTCTATGCCGCAGCTGGCAAGCAGATCGAGACCAGCGACGATAGACGTTCCGCTCGATATGACATCATCGATGAGCGCGACGCGGCGTCCTTCCAGAAGGGGCAGCATGCGTGGATCAATATAGAGGCGTTTTTGCTGCTCCGGTGTGGTGATCGAGGAGAGAGCGACCGAAAATTCGTCGCGATACCAAAACTTGCGGGAGGTACCGAGCGGAACGTAACGGCCATGGCCGAGCTTCTGGGCCACTGCCGCTGCAAGTGTCAGGCCGAGTGTGGGAAGGCCAGCGATGACGTCGATGCCGAAGGGCCAGATTCTTTCCGCCAGGCTCTCTGCCAGCGCATCGAGCACTGCGAAGCTCGCTTGATTGATAATCAAAGAGGCCAGCGCATGATCGCCGTCGGCGAGCACGCGGATCGGCAGGCGCAACTGTCTGCCGTCCTCCAGCTGCGCCACGAAAAAGGAGGTGAAGTCGCCGCCTGTTTCGAAGCTGCCGGGCGGATGGACTTCCTGCCAGAAATCATGCGGCATCAATTCCGTCATTCTCAATCCCGTATCGCTTTGCTGCCGCCGATCTTTCGGCGGAGGTCCTTCAGCTCGTCCTCGCTCAGCACCCTGACCGATCCCTTTGCCAGATCGCCAAGCTCCAGCCCACCTATCGCGACGCGCACCAGTCGCAGGCAGGTGACATCGAGCGCTTCCAGCATGCGACGGATCTGCCGGTTGCGGCCCTCCTGCAGTTCCACTTCGATCCAGGAATTGCGGTCGCCCTCACGCAGCTTTCGGGCTGCCGTGGCGCGCAGCAATTCACCGTCGTGCCGAAGACCTGACGTCATGGCCGTCAGCATATCGTCGTCGGCAATCTGATCGATCTGCACGTGATAGGACTTCGAGATATGGGTGATCGGATCGAGTAGCGCCTGGGCGAATTCCGTATCGTTGGTAAAGAGCAGCAAGCCTTCGCTCGCCTTGTCGAGCCGGCCGACGGGCGAGAGATGTGGAACGTCGAAATCGGTCAGGCAATCATAGACCGTCGGCCGTCCCTCGGGATCATGACGAGTGGTGACCAGACCGCGCGGCTTGTTGAGCATCAGGTAGATCCTCGCCTCTGCGATGATTTCCTTGCCATCGACCTTGATAAGGGCGGCCGAAAGATCGACCCATGTCGAGGGATCGGTAACTATGCGATCGCCGATCGCGACCCTGCCCTCGGCAATCAGCCGTTCGGCTTGCGTACGGGAACAATAGCCAAGTTTGGAGAGCGCGCGCGGAAGCGTGACCCGCTTGCCGGCTGATTCAGCCTGGGGTCTGATGTGCTCGCGTATTTTCTGCGGTGATCGCCGGCCCTTCACTTTGCCATCCCCGGTGTGATTGCGAAGCCGTTCTTTGCATGAACGGGGCGAGGATACCAGCAATGGGGGTTGAAATTCTGGGGGAGTAGAGGATCTCGGATGCCGAAAGATATTATCAACGCTTCAGGCAAGCGCAGTCGAGGAGGACAAGCTTTTCCTGCACCTCAAGGGCAGGCCATGAAGCCGGCGAGTTCCTGCCGGTTCATCACGATGCCAGCGGCGGCCTTGGCCGGGTCCGGATGCGTGTAGGAAAGGCTCGGCATTTCAGGGAGGTCGAGCGCCTGGCGCATGTTCATGATACCGACCGCGCGACGCCCAAAACCTCCATCGACGCTGACTTCAACGATCAGCTTCTCTCTCTTGTCGTCCATGATGTCCTCCCTTCATTTTTATGTCCTCACTGCTCGCACTAAAAGTTGGTTTTTCTAAGACATAAGTATTTACGCATCCTGCAAAAATTGGATTTGCAGGATGCGTAAAATGTAGAACTTGATGTTGGCGATTCAACGCCACCAGTGACGTGGTTCAGGCTGCGAGGCGCCCGAAAGCATATACCCCGCCAGGAAGCCGATCGCTCCCGCAACCAGAAGTGCCGTTGTGGTCGCTGCCGGGTGTTCGCGGGCGGTGCCGGCAACGGCCGCACCCTCCGCCCGAATCTGGGCAACTGCGCTCTTGGCGCGGGGAAGGGTGTCTTCATATGCCTTGCCTGCGCGGTCACGCACTTCGTAATAGGCTTCGGCGCCCTGCGCGGAAATCATCTTCTGGAGGCGGGACACCTCCTGCTGCAAGGCTGCAATGTCCTTGCTCACGGATGCCCTGATATCGTCTGTATTGGCGGCCATGTGTGTCTCCTTCCTTCGATGGGAAGGGAAACACGAAAAAGCGCGTTAGGTTCCGTGCCTTTGGCGACAATCCAATATGACGGTTGTTTGACAGCGTGGCGTTGACTGTGTTTTTTTGGCGTTAACCATAAATTTGGCCAAGGCGCTGTTTTTCCGGGGCTTTTCCGCATTTTTTCACCGGGCTCAGGACCGTTCTTTATCGCCTGGTAAAAGTTTTTTCGGGAATTGTGCCCCGAAAGGCGGCTTGTGGATAACTTCCTGTTAGAAATACTCCTGTCGAATCAACCTGTTACAAAAATGTCAAAAAAGTTGGATGAGTGGTGTTGACTGTTTTGCGGGTGTAGGCTTATAAGCCCACTCACTGACGAGGGCGG
>NZ_JACIAU010000007.1:0-219732 GCF_014194105.1 Rhizobium sp. BK529
GACGTGGAAATTGCCGTTGCCAAGGCTGCCAAGCCGGCAAGCCTGGCACCGGTGGCCGCACTAACACCTAGAAAATGTCTGCGCGCGGCATTGCGCGGCAGCTGCGGATCTTCCGTGGATGACATAGCTGGTGTCCTTTGTTGAAAAGAGTAACACCGGCAAAATTTACAATAGGTTGCATTCTATTCAACTTCGCAGAACAGCGGTAGGGTCTACTGAAAAGGGAGTAGGCAACGGTATGGAACCGGGCGCAATGGCCACCGAAGAGGTTTATGAATCTCCCAGCGATCAGGGGACGCAAGACAAGAGCGAACATTGTAACCAAAGGTTGAGTAGGCGCAAGCTGCTCAAGACAGGACTGGTTCTCAAACCTTGGTTTGGGAAGTAAGCGGCGGCCTTCGATGTTAATTTTGGGGTCCGCTTATCCAAGGAGATTGCGATGCAGGTCACGAAATTCACTGTATACGTCATGGTCGGTTTCAACACATTGCTTGCTGGCTGGCTCGCCCTTTACATGCTCTACGATCCTGAAAGCTGGTACTATTTTATCCCCGGCGTGACTGATACAGGGATGTTCAACCAGCATTTCATTCGCGATATCGGCATTATCCAGGGCTTCATCGCTCTTGCCTTTGCCATTGGTGTGTGGAAGGCGAGCCGGCGGGTCGAGCTGTGGACAGGGGCGACGCTTTGGCTCATCGCACATGCCACCTTCCACCTCTGGGAAGTTGCCGTCGGTATCTGTTCCTCGTCCGTCATCTTGCGGGATTTTCCGGCGGTAAGCTTGCCGGCGATATTCGGGATCCTGGCGACGCTCTGGGCAGTTCAACAGACCGCCGGCTCCGCGAACCGGCAGGGAGCTGCAAGCGTGCGAGCTTAGACTAAGGAAGAGGTCTCTCCGATATTGAAAGGGAGGCGCTGGTGGCGCCTCCCTTTTTCGTTTTCTAACCTCCGTAAATGCGGAAATGCTGCCGGCCTTTGGCGCGCTGTTATCCGCCGCCTTCTTGGGCTGCAATCAGCGACCGGAAAAGCCAGTCGTGGAACGTCAGACTTCCGGCCAGAGCGTTGGCGCCCGGCAGAAGCGTCGCGTTCGCAAGCCCGACACCGAAGTATGGCGCATCTGGATCGATTGCGATCGACCGCGTGTCCTCGGTCACCGTCAGTATCTCGCGTGCCAACTGGTCCAGCGGGACGGCTTCCGGGCCGGCGATTTCAACGATGTCATTATGGGGCAAGCCGATTGCGATCTGGGATATCAGGGTTGAAGCCTCATCGGCCGCGATCGGCCTCACCAGTGCTGGCGACAGCCGAAATCCATCGCCCTCGGCTGCCGAATTGATGATCCCGTTGAAGAACTCGAAGAACTGCGCGGATCGGACGATCGTATAGGGCAGGCCGGAAGCCCTTATGAGGTTTTCCTGCACCAGCTTTGCACGGAAGTAGTCGTTTTCGACGAGGCGATCCGCCGCGACGACCGACAGTGCGAGGTAGTGTCCAACGCCTGCCTGTTTTGCCGCCATCAGCAGATTCTTCCCCGCCTGCTTGAAGAAGTCGAGCGCGTCGGAATCTCCGAACGAGCCGGAATTCGTAACGTCGATCACTACGTCCGTATCGGCAAGCGCCGCCTGCAACCCTTCGCCGGTATAGGCATTGACGCCCGTCTTGGTCGAAGCTCCGCTGACAGACTGACCACCTCGTTCCAGTTCTCGAACGATCTTGGATCCCATCATCCCGCTCGCGCCAACCACCGTAATTTTCATCTCACGTCTCCGGGATTTGCCTGACTTCTTGAAAGGATAGCCGTTTCAGGGATCGGATCGATAAAACGAAGTTTTGGGTTGACCCGAACTAGGGATGGCGCGATCGGCCACGCCCGATATTCGGAGGATCAATAAAACCAGAGTTTGGCAAACCAAGGTTAGGGATGCCAGGCGCTGCATCGGCCGGTATCTGAGCATTCGTGAGCCGTGTTAACCGGACACGATGGAGATGATGAACGCAGGCATTTTTCCGGCTTCTTCCTGCGGCCAACGAATTGGCAGTCGAGCGTCCAACCCATCCGGCTTACGTCGTCGAGCAGGCAAGGCCGGCAGCGTCTGCTGCCGGTCTTGTTCGTACTTTGAGGACTAAGGAGGAACGAGCTGGTCTGGCCGGCGGTAGTAAACCAAGGTGTACCGTCCACTGGCATCTGGTCCGTGTTATCTGTTCGACATCTGAGGAAGCAGGCGTTGGCTTTCGGGCGCCAGCAAAGCATGGAGCGGGGAGGCGGCAGCTTATTCGGTTGTTGGACAATCTCCCAGGCACCAAAGAGGTAATTCGATGCAAAACGCTCAGGTAAAGACGGACAAGAGCGCCGAGCCGATCATTTACGTAATCGATGATGATGCAGAGATGCGCAGCGCCCTTCTGGACCTTTTTACGGTAACCAATAAGCGCGCGTCGGCCTTTCCAAGCGGATTGGAGTTTCTCAAGTGGGCAGATGTAAACGCGGCCGGCTGCATTGTCGTGGATCTACGGATGCCGGGTGGCACGGGCCTCGACCTTCAAAGTCAGCTTCTGGCCTTGGGCTGCAAGCTGCCGCTTATATTCCTGACGGCCCACGCGGACGTTTCAACGAGCGTTAAGGCGATGAAGGCCGGCGCCACTGATTTCATCACGAAGCCATTCGTCAATCAGGTTCTCCTCGATGCTGTCGATCATGCGATCAAGGTGGACGACGAACGTCGCAAGTCGAATGAGGAACTAAAACGCGTTCAGACGCTCGCGAACAGCCTGACCCCGAGGGAGCAGGAGGTCATGCATGCGGTGGCAAGTGGTTTGATGAACAAGCAGGTCGCCTATCAGCTTGGCATCAGCGAAATGACAGTCAAGCTTCACCGGATGAGCCTCATGCGCAAGATGCAGTGCCGTTCCCTGGCGGATCTGGTCCGCAAGGTCGAGCAGCTTCAGCGGGGCTAAAAACCGCCGGACGCTGTGGTCAAAGCGATCGGCATTCCAAGGAAGACCGCCTCGCTGTAGCTCGTTCAATCAGGCATTCCCGCTGGATTCTTGTTCGGCCGGCCGTCAGCCGATCCCCAACGTATGTTTGGGTATGAGTCCAAAGATAATCGCTTAGGCTTGAGTCCTGGCCGCTGGCAACGCAGCCAATCATTCCATAATGGATCCAGAACCGAAGCGATGATGCAACCTGTTAATTTTGCAAGGGAATTGCGGGAATTCTTCAGGTCCATGGATTCTGTGACTGCTGCTGTAACGCTTGGTTTGGGCAAAACTCGCCTGAATTAGCAGGCCCCGTCGCCTCGCTCCCGAAGCGTGGCGTTCTTCGAATCCTCTAGTAGAGCAAAAGGAGCACATCATGAAAATTGTTGTCATCGGCGGGACAGGCCTTATCGGTACAAAGCTCGTCAAACGCCTCCAGGCGAAGGGCCACGAGGCTATTGCCGCATCTCCCGCATCTGGCGTCAATACGATCACGGGCGAGGGCCTTGCGGACGTTCTCAAGGGAGCGCAGGTCGTTGTCGATCTCTCGAATTCCCCCTCGTTCGAGGATAAGGCGGTAATGGACTTTTTCCAGACAGCGGGCCGGAATATTGCGTCCGCTGAAGCGGCGGCCGGAGTGAAGCACCATGTCGCTCTGTCCGTCGTCGGCACCGAACGTCTTCCAGACAGCGGCTATATGCGCGCCAAGCTTGCCCAGGAGAAGATCATCAAAGAATCTGGGATTCCTTATTCCCTGGTTCACTCGACGCAATTTTTCGAATTCATGTTCGCCATCGCCCAGTCCGGCGTGCAGGGTGACAAGGTTCACCTTTCACCGGCCATGATGCAGCCGATCTTCTCGGATGATGTTGCTGACGCACTCGTCGACGTCGTTCTCGGAAATCCGCTGAATGCTACGATCGAGATCGCCGGTCCGGAGCCGATCAAGATTGCGGACGCCGTCACCCGCTACATGCGGCAGATCGGCGACAAGCGCGATGTCGTCGCCGATGACCAGACCCGTTACTTCGGTGCCCTCCTCAAAGAAGGCTCCCTTATGCCTGGCAGCCAGGCACGGATCGGCAAGACGCGGTACTCCGAGTGGGTCAAGACGGCGACGCCGCCTCCGGGTCACTGATCGGGCATTGAAATCCGCATAGAAATAGTCAAAGCCCCGAAAGGGGCTTTGATCATTTTGCGTCTGTTTGTCATGCCGATATCCGCGGATAAAGTCGATCTGCGGTTCAAACCTGCTCAGTCCGGCCTGCACTGTCCGGGAGGGAGGCGCCTTGCCGGCGCCTCCCGAAATCATCAGGCTTTGAAGAAGCTCAGCAGATCCGCATTGACGATGTCGGCGTGCGTCGTCGCCATGCCATGCGGCAGACCCTTGTAGATCTTCAGCGTCGCATTCTTCAGCAACTTTGCGGAAAGCGGCGCGGAATCGGCGACCGGGACAATCTGGTCATCGTCGCCGTGCATAACGAGAGTCGGAACCTCAATCGACTTGAGGTCGTCGGTAAAGTCTGTTTCCGAAAATGCCTTAATGCCATCGTAATGGGGCTTGGTGCCGCCGGCCATGCCCTGACGCCACCAATTCTGGACAATCGCCTGCGATACTTGTGCGCCCGGGCGATTGAAGCCATAGAACGGGCCACTGGCCAGGTCGATGTAGAATTGCGACCTGTTAGCCGCCAGTGCAGCGCGTAGACCGTCAAAAACTTCGATCGGCAGACCGCCCGGATTGGCCGGGGTCTTGACCATGATCGGCGGGACGGCGCCGATGAGGACGAGCTTGGCGACCCGACCTTTGCCGTGCCGCGCGACATAATGCGTTGCCTCGCCGCCGCCGGTCGAATGACCGACATGGATCGCGTCGCGAAGATCAAGGTGCTGGACGACCGCTGCGGCGTCTGCGGCGTAATGGTCCATATCGTGGCCGTCGCTGACCTGGCTGGAGCGGCCGTGACCTCGGCGGTCATGGGCGATGACGCGATAACCCTTGCCGAGGAAGAACAACATCTGGTTATCCCAGTCATCAGCGCTGAGCGGCCAGCCGTGATGGAAGACGATCGGCTGAGCGTCCTTCGGACCCCAATCCTTGTAAAAGATCTGAGTGCCGTCTTTCGTTGTGACGTATTGATTGCTCATAGCATGTTCTTCCTTCGATTTCTTTGGCTCGTCGGCCATTGCAGGTGAGGAAAGTTTCAATGTTGCGGCAGCGACCGCAAGTGTAATCGCTCCCGTCATCGTATCTCGGCGCGTTGGCCGAAATTGTTGCGGATCCACGTAAGTCTCCTTGTCTAGAAACACTTAATAAGCGTTGTGAAAGTTCCAGTTCTGAAAGCATATCGCCGTCGAGTCAGGCCGAGAAATTCTACATTCTATGGGGAGGATGGCGAGCTATACTTCAGTTTCATCTACGATAGTCTGTCGGCTTGAATGGCGGGGCTTGCGCGCATGGCGGTTTGAGGGCCGACGTTTGCGGCACCGTAGACCTGCCGATGTTCCGGTTAAACCTAAACGGACGTTTGATCGTCCGTCCGGTGCTCTTCGATTATGAACGAGGAGGGGGCGCCACAGACGGCAGATTCATCGCAAGCCATTGTTATATCTCGCAGACCAGTGCCCCGTCGCGTTGCTAGACGGAGAAACCCATGCAGCATGTCCTCATTGCCGATGACGATCACTCTGCACGCAGTCTCATCAGTGAATACCTTGTGCAGCAGGCGTTTCGTGTTACCGCCGTAGGCAGTGGTGATGACCTGCAGAATGTGCTCTCGACGGAGATGGTCGATGCCTTCGTCATCGATCTGAACCTTAAGGGGGAGGACGCCCTGGAGATCGTGCGCCAACTGTCGATCCTTTCGGCGCCGGTCATCATCACCAGCGCTGACCGGGTCGAGGAAGCCGACAAGGTTCTGGGATTCGAACTCGGCGCAAGCGACTACATCGTCAAGCCGTTCGGTCTGCGGGAGTTCCTCGCACGGCTTAAGGCAGCCATGCGGGTGAGGTCCCCGCCTGAGGCCGACCGCGGACGCCGTATCTATCTGTTTGGCGACTGGACGCTTTCCTTGCGTCAGCGGGCGCTTACGCGGCTGGACATTGGCGAAACGAAGCTGACTGCGGCTGAATTCAATCTTCTGGTCGCGTTTCTGAACGCGCCGAGACAGGTATTGTCCCGTGAGCGGTTGCTTGCAGCAAGCCGCGTCCATTCGGAAGAGGTCTTCGACCGAAGCATCGATGCACTGGTTCTGCGCCTGCGGCGCAAGCTCGAAACGGAACCGTCAAAACCGAGCCTGATCAAGACGGCACGTGGAACCGGCTATATTCTGGATTGCGATGTGATGGTGGATGAGCGCCCGAGGCTCAAACGATGAGTCTGGACCCTTGCCGCCTGTCAGCGCCTAGCAGCATAGTGACGGTTGGCTCTGCGGTCCCGGGCGAGATGATCGGGATCAGCGCTCTGCAGCGGAGGCTATGAATTCCATCAGGTCCTTGGAATTCAGCGGTTTTTCCATGAAGGCGGCCGCGCCTGATGATCTTGCCGCTGCTTCGGTGCGGTTGTCGGCAAAAGACGTCATAATACACACCGGCGGACCGCCCTCCCGAACCACGGCGCAAAGCAGGTCAAGTCCACTGGTTCCGGACATCCTCATATCCGTCAGTACACAATGCACGCGATGCATGTCGCCGGAATTGAGGAAGGCGTCCGCGGACGTATAGGTCCGACTTTCAACCCCCGTCGTTTCGAACAGATCCTTCAGCGATTCCAGCAGAAACGGATCGTCATCAATGATTGCGATCGTCGTTTTTTGCGCGGACTGCATAAGACCTCTGACAATATTGAGCCAGTTCACCCGACATTTCGAGGCATTGGCGATGCCTTATGACTCGCTGACATCAAGAGAAGCAAAACCACATCGTCTTTCAGATGTGCACCGATCTATTCGCCGGCTCCTGGCCTCGTTGATGCCACTGGAGGCACGAGCGACGGCCTCTTTCCGCGTGAGACAGCGCCAAGTCTGCATCCTATGGTAACGCATAACAGCCGCATTTCAACTAAACGGAAGTTTGCCTCACGCGAGAGATCCGACCCAGCCTGCTCAATCAAAGATTCTCATGCCGCGGTCCTTTGAAGATCTTGAAGTCTGCTCCGATCTCGGCTGGGTTTTCAACTGTGATGGTGGCGTCGATAAATATTGCCCGGACCGATTGGCGATAGCCCGAGGGTTGGCACGTTAAGGCTGGCGAACAACAGATGGCAGGTTTGGTGTCAAGCCAACCTTTGTTTTAGTGGTCGGGCAGCCGGATCATGCTTAGCTTCTAGAAGGTCGATTTTCTGGAGATTCACGACGCTCCCAGCTGGCTTCCCGAGGGGGCGACGAGCATAGTTCCACAGGAGCGCGAGCTCAAAACCAGTCTCTTCGCGAACACCCCGGTCGCTGTATTCCAGGCGGCGGCGGTGGGTGTGTTTCTCAGTACTTTTTATCGATGAGAGAACCGGATGCCGCAGGAAATCATTTTGTTTGCCGTCTTGCTGAACGCCTTGGGCATAGCTGGCATCGTCGTGTGGCATCTGCAGGGGCGCTCCCGGCCAAACGCGCGCCTCATTGCCCAGATCGCCTTCTTCGTCGCCATGACGATCGTTTTGATGCTCGGAAGGATTATCCCGTTTCGCTTTGACCCGCCGCATCTGGAAGGCGTGAGCGTCCTCTTTGTCTCTGCCAAAATCCTCTGGTGGGTTCACCTCTCCTGGGCCGTCATCGGGTTCCTGCGCATCTACATCGTGCTGGACGGCCGGCCGAGGGAGGCAAGGCTCATTCAGGACCTGTTGATCGCGGTCGTTTATCTCGGTGTTGCCCTGTCGGTAATGGCTTTCGTCTTCGGGGTTCCGATCGGCACGTTGCTCGCAACATCAGGCGTCATTGCCGTCATCCTCGGTCTTGCATTGCAGAACACATTGGGAGACGTGTTCTCGGGGATCGCCCTGACACTGGGGCGTCCCTATGTCATCGGTGATTGGATCTTGCTCAGCGACGGCACGGAAGGGCGGGTTGTCGCCAGCGACTGGCGCTCGACGCATCTGTTGACGGCTGCTCACAATATCGTCGTCCTGCCGAACAGCGTGCTTGCCAAACTCGGGCTGACCAATATCAGCCGGCCGGATGAGAACCACCTGATCACTCTGTCGGTCCGGATTGTCCCGACACATATGCCACACATGATCCTCGGCGTCATGCAGACGGTGCTGGATAGCTGCAATTCCATCATCAAAGATCCGCCGCCGGCCGTTTCGCTTGTCGGCATAGATGCCAGCGCGGTTGGTATCGAACTCTATTTCCAAGTAACCAGCCCGCTGCAGCGAGGCATCGCCCGCAGTGAGGTGATCGACCTCGTGTACCGACACTGCAAGTCCAGCGGACTTCAACTGGCGATGCCGCTCAGCAAGGTCATCATGGCGAGTGAGCCCCTCGCAGAGAATTCGCTGGCTTCCGGTGCAAGTCCTGCGCAAAGTCTGATCGAAGCGATCCCCGTCTTCTCGGGGCTCACAGCCGATGAAATAATCGCACTTGCGGCATCCGCAGCCAAACGCACTTTTTCCCCCGGTGAGGAGATCGCGAAAGAGGGAGACACTCTTGCCAGCCTTATGATCGTCCGGGCAGGCATCGTTTCGATGCGGAGAGATGGCGAGGAGACGGCACGCCTGGCGCCGGGCGATTTTTTTGGCGAAGGGGGGTTCCTTGCGGGAATTGGCGAGAGCCATGCCCTGCAGGCGGTAACACGGGTGACCGTCTATGAGATCGGCAAGGAAGCCTTTGCACCGCTCCTGAACGATCGTCCTGAACTCGCGGAGGACCTGGCCGCAAATCTCGCGCATCGAGAGGCATTGAGCGAGAACGCCGGCAATCATGCCATGCATCATGATCGCCGGCGGTCCTACCTTCTGCAGGCCATTCGATCGGTATTCCGTAACCATGCGCATGCGTGACCCCAGTGCTGCCGCACTCGATTGTCCGGGCGTTGCTATCTGCGTGCAGACTAAATTATCTGCAGCGGAGTGAGGCGAGATGGGCAATTTGCTGAGCGAAACTGCGGGACTGATCGCATTTGTGCGAACCGTGGAAACGGGGTCTTTCAGCGCTGCCGCGCGCAGCCTGCAGACAACGCCATCAGGGGTATCGAAAAGCGTTTCACGGCTGGAAAGCCTGCTGGGGTTGAAGCTCTTTCGTCGCTCGACACGCATCCTGACGCTGACGCCCGATGGTGAGACCTTCTTCGGAAACATTGCGCCGCTTCTTCGGCAGATCGAAGAATCTTCGGACGTCTTGCAGACGGATCGCGGCGCGACCGGCCATTTGCGCATAAGCCTCCCAAGCGAGCTTGCGAGGCTACTCATGCCGCCCATCTTCACGCGCTTCCTGCCACAGCATCCCGGCATAACGCTCGATCTCGGGACGACGGATCGGCACGTGGACCTGATCCGTGAAAAATACGATATTGCATTTCGCGTCGGCAAAGTCGCGGGAAGCGACCTGATGACGCGGACGCTTGTGCATCTGGAGATGGCGCTGGTCGCATCTCCCGCCTTTATCGAAACATGGGGATGGGTGAGCTCGGTGGAGAGGCTGCGCGAAGTTCCCTTCGCGCGATATGCGATCGACGGTCATCCCTATCCCATTCGTTTTGCCGACGGCGTGACAATGATACCGACGGGCCAGGTGGATCTCGATACGGCGACGGCGATCCGCGTTGCGGCATTGAGCGGACTGGGCGTCGCTTACCTGATGAAATGCATCGTCCAGGAAGAGCTCGATCGAGGGGAACTAGTCCAGCTCCTGCCTGACCTCGAGCTGGAGACCATGCCCTTCCAGGCTGTCCACGCTTTCGGTCGGATGCCCACTTACCGCCTGCGTCTCTTTTCGGATTTCATCGAAACCGAAATGCACAAACATGTATCGCGATGAGCAGTCTCCCGAGACCGCAGCAGGCGCAACAGCCTCGGCCCCCAACCGATGTTTAGCTACCGCTTTTTCTAGTCCTTGCTACTCGTTTTATGACCGAGTGCAGGCGATTGCCTCGGCGGTCTGCCCCAGTCAGAAATTCGAAGGACGAGGATGATATGACGCAAAGATTGAACTATGCCCACCTTTCGCCGGAGCTCGTTAAGAAGCTCACGGCGTTCACCATGGAGCTGAAAGAGAGCTCCATCGAGCAGACAATCAGGGACTTGGTCGAAATCCGGGCGTCCCAGATCAATGGCTGCAGCTTCTGCGTGGATATGCACTCCAAGGAAGCAAAGATCCATGGCGAGCGGGAACTCAGGCTCTATCACGTCGCCGCCTGGCGTGAATCGACGCTGTTCAGCCCCCGCGAGCGGGCAGCACTTGCCTGGACGGAGGCAGTCACCAAGCTCTCCGACACCGGCGTTCCGGACGAACTCTACGAGAAGGTTCGCGGCCAGCTTTCCGAGAAGGAAGTGTCCGACCTCACCTTCCAGATCATGGCCATCAATGCATGGAACCGGATTAGCGTTGCGGTCAAGGCAGTGCCGGGTTCGGCGGACAAGCTCTACGGCCTGGACAAGGCCGGACTGGCATAATAACCGGTCGACCGATATAGCGGCCGCATGAGAATGCGGCCGCTGCGGAAGCGATCCCATGTGGCTGCTGCAGGCGTCTTTGGCTGCTACAGGCGAAAATATCAGCCAGTGATCAGATCATTATATTCGGGATGCTTTGCGGCATAATGCGCCATGAACTCACATTGCGGAACGACCTTCTGGCCGTTTTTCCTGATCAGCGCGAACACCCCGTCAGCGAGCTTCGTTCCGATTCCAGCGCCAGAATATTCGAACGGTACCTCGGTGTGGGTAAGGACGATCTTGTCGCCCTCCATCCTGTAGTAGGCTATGGCCATCGCATCAGTGTTGATCGGCAGCTCGTAGCGCTGCATCCGGCTGTTGTTCTGAACAAGAAGCGGCAAGGTCATTCTCCATTCCATCATCACCCCAGCCTTCTTTCATCTCGCTGTTTCGTCAACGCAAACGATCGTTGAGCCAACCGATCGCTGCCTTATTGAAAAGCAACTATCCGTCGCTGCGGCTGCAGATCCGACGGTCGGAGCGGTGTCGAAACGGGGGCCGCACATTTTGATTTCAATTGTAACGCAGGGCTCCAGTTCGCCGTTTTAGCAAGGTCCAGATAAGCCCAGCAGCCTTTCCTGACTGCGTCAGCCCAGCCGGAAAGGGATATTACATCGATGAGAATAGGATCTGATAATTCAGTTTATGACCTCTTTGTGCCGAAGGCCCGAAAGGCACCTTCCGTCAACGACGAGAATATCGATTTTTCGCCTCGAAAGACAACGGAGGAAGCATCGCTTCCGAGCGAGGAGGAGCGTATTGCGCAATTCTACGACGGGCTGGCCAGTTCGCAGATGCGATGGGCGGATATCAATAAGGACGGTAAGGTCACCAGGGACGAATATCTGGCCGGCCAGGCACGCCTCGCCGATCAGAAGGGATACGCTTATGACGCCATCGGCAGCGAAGACCGTTGGTCGATCATCGATCCGAGCAACAAGGGTTATGTCGATGAAGCTGAAATGCGCGAAGGCATGACCAAGCTATTCAAAGTCAAGATCGGACATTTGCCTCCCGGTTATCGACTCCCTAATAGCTGAGACTGTTGAAAGACCCTGACGTCGGGGATTCTACCGTCGCGACGCGAGTGCTGCGCGACGGTCGTTATCATGCAGAACGCTTGGAGGCAGACGTTCTATGATACGGTGGCGCGATGCTCGAAACGCATGACACGGAAGTTCTTTTCCAATGATGCGGCAATCTGATCCGCGCCTGGAACGCCTCGAGCGGATTCCCACCTGATCTCGTAGGTCAGCTCGCGATGCCCGTTATTACTGTCTGTGAGCCCTGTAAACCTTGCTTCGGAGAGCTCGATAACCGTTGCCTTCAGATCCGGGATACCGGCGTCAACCGGAAGTGTGATTGCCACCATGCCGTTCTGTTGACCTGATATCCATCGGTCTACCTGCTTCAGCGGGGAAAGGATCAGGACGGCGAGAATAGTTACGATGGCGCCGACAACGATCTGTCCACCCCCGAAGCAGAGGCCGATCGCCGTGATCAGCCAGAGCGTAGCCGCCGTGGTTACGCCGGTGGTGATGTCGCCCCTTTTAAGGATTGCCCCGCCGCCGATGAAGCCCACGCCGGTGAGGACGCCGAGCGGGAAACGCAATATATCCATCGATCCGTTCGTGCTCTGGCTCGTTGCCAGAAGGATATTTGCCTGGATCATCGAGAGACATGCCGCCAATCCGACGAGAATGGTCGTGCGCAACCCCGCAACATGTCCTCCTCGCTCCCTGTCGAGGCCGATGAATGCGCCGGCGATGATCGTTGCCGTCAGGCGGATTGCGATGTCCGCCCAATTCGGCGTGATCGGCATCAGGTCGATCAAATCCAATTCCATGCTCCCCTCGTTACGGACAAGCGGCTCTTTCGGTGAAATGGAACCCTCGCCCTATACCGAGATGGCTCCCGAAGCCGGATCGCTGCCGATCGCTTAGTGCGGAAGCTAGAGCGCAGCCGGCAAGCCGGCTAGTGGGCCGGCCAGTAGGGTAGTAAAACCGGTCACGAAATCGGCGGGTGCAGAATCTGGCTCAGTCCGCCGAGACCTGACGGCGCAGGCTTCCGGCCGAATGGCGGATGACATCGGAAATCTGCAGGAGTTGTTTGACCAGCGGCGTCGAATTGCGCCAGATAATCCCGATCGTTCGCAAGGGTTGCGGCGTACGGAACCGGGAGACGGAAACATCCGCAGAGCGCGTCTCCACCGGCACCGCCATTTCGGGGATCAGGGTTACGCCAATGCCGGCGCTGACCATCTGCACCAGCGTGGAAAGTGAGCTCCCCTCCATAATCTCCCGCGGACGTGTCGATTCTATGCCGCAGAAGGACAGGGCCTGATCGCGAAAGCAGTGCCCTTCCTCCAGGAGAAGTAAGCGCATTTCGCGCAGGGCCTCAGGCTCCGGCACCGGCTTACCTTCGTCCTCGCGTCGCCGGACCAGCAGGAATTCCTCTTCAAACAACTTGATTTCTGTGAGTGATGGCGCCGATATCGGCAATGCGACTACCGCCAGATCCAGTTCGCCCTGTGCCACTTCGTGCACGAGCTTGGCCGTCAGCGTTTCACGTACCTGAATTTCAATATTGTCGAAGGTTCTGTTCAGGTCGCTGATGATCGCCGGAAGCAGATAAGGAGCGACGGTCGGAATGATTCCGATTCTCAGCCGTGTCAGCAACTTGTCTTGCGAAGAGCGGGCGAGATCACCGAGCTCGTCCACGGCGCGTAGAATGTCGCGAACCCTGAGCGCAAACAGCTGTCCGAAGGCCGTTAGCCTCACTTCCCGCGCACCGCGTTCGAAGAGATCTCCACCGAGTTCCCCCTCGAGCTCCTTGATCTGCATGGATAAGGCGGGCTGCGAAATCGCACAGGCATCGGCCGCATGCCGGAAGCGGCCATGACGCGCCAAGGCTTCAAAATAACGGAGCTGTTTGAGCGTAACATTGGTCATAAGGCGAACTTATCGCGGCCATCAGTAAATCCAACTTAAAATTATCATATGCTTCCGATAAAAAGGCAGGAGAGGGAGGATGTGTGCACCCCGATCGAACCGGACGAGTGTAGGCACGCAATCAGGCCCGATAGTTTAACGGACAAGGCGACTGTTGAACGGTCGCCTGGAGCAACAGGAGAAAACTATGGACCAGAAACCTGAAAATGCGGGCAAATGTCCGGTTGACCACTCGGGAGCACGTGGCAGAGGCAATCGTGACTGGTGGCCGAACCAGCTCGACCTGCAGGTGCTGCATCATCATTCCGACCTTTCGGATCCGATGGGGAAGGATTTCAACTATGCCGAAGAGTTCAAGAAGCTCGACCTCGATGCGGTGAAGAGAGATCTGCACGCGCTGATGACGGATTCGCAGGACTGGTGGCCGGCTGACTTTGGTCACTACGGCGGTCTCTTCATCCGCATGGCTTGGCACAGCGCCGGCACATACCGCATCACCGACGGCCGCGGCGGTGCCGGTCAGGGCCAGCAGCGCTTTGCGCCGCTCAACTCCTGGCCTGACAACGTCAACCTCGACAAGGCCCGCCGCCTGCTGTGGCCGATCAAGCAGAAATACGGCAACAGCATCTCCTGGGCCGACCTGCTGATCCTGACAGGCAACGTCGCGCTCGAATCCATGGGCTTCAAGACGTTCGGTTTCGCCGGCGGCCGCGCCGACGTCTGGGAACCGGAAGAGCTCTACTGGGGTCCGGAAGGCACTTGGCTCGGCGACGAGCGCTATAGCGGCGAACGGGAGCTTGCAGAGCCGCTCGGTGCCGTGCAGATGGGCCTCATCTATGTCAACCCGGAAGGCCCGAACGGCACTCCCGACCCGCTCGCGTCCGCGCGTGACATCCGCGAGACCTTCGCCCGCATGGCAATGAATGACGAAGAGACCGTCGCGCTGATTGCCGGCGGCCATACCTTTGGCAAGACCCATGGTGCGGGCGATCCGTCCTTTGTCGGTGTCGATCCGGAAGGTGGTGAGCTGGAAGCCCAGGGCCTGGGCTGGGCGAGCACCTTCAACAGCGGCGTCGGGCGCGATGCCATCGGCAGCGGTCTGGAAGTTACCTGGACCCAGACGCCGACGAAGTGGAGCAACTACTTCTTCGAAAACCTCTTCGGTTTCGAATGGGAGCTGACGACGAGCCCGGGCGGCGCCAAGCAGTGGGTCGCGAAGAACGCCGAAGCCACCATTCCGGACGCCTACGACCCTTCGAAAAAGCAACTGCCAACCATGTTGACCAGCGATCTGGCGCTGCGCTTCGATCCGATCTACGAGAAGATCTCGCGCCGCTTCATGGAAAACCCGGATCAGTTCGCCGACGCGTTCGCCCGGGCCTGGTTCAAGCTGACCCACCGCGATATGGGACCGAAGGTGCGCTACCTCGGCAAGGAAGTGCCGGCCGAAGACTTGATCTGGCAGGACGTCATCCCGGCCGTCGACCATCCGCTCGTGGACGACCAGGACATCGCCGGTCTCAAAGCCAAGGTCGCGGCCTCTGGTCTTTCGGTGCAGGAACTGGTCTCGACGGCCTGGGCTTCGGCCTCGACCTTCCGCGGCTCCGACAAGCGCGGCGGCGCCAACGGCGCGCGCATCCGCCTTGCTCCGCAGAAGGATTGGGAGGTCAACGAACCGGCGCAGCTCGCCAAGGTTCTGGGTGTTCTGGAAGGCATCCAGAAGGACTTCAATGCCGCGCAGACCGGCGGCAAGAAGATCTCGCTTGCCGATCTGATCGTGCTTGCCGGTGCGGCCGGCGTCGAGAAGGCGGCCAAGGCCGGCGGTCACGACATCGTCGTGCCGTTTACGCCGGGCCGCATGGATGCATCCGCAGAGCAGACTGACGTTGCGTCCTTCGCAGTTCTGGAGCCGCGCGTCGACGGTTTCCGCAACTATGTGAACAGCAAGCGCAAGCAGTTCATGAAGGCCGAGGAAGCGCTCGTCGACCGTGCCCAGCTCTTGACGCTGACTGCGCCTGAAATGACCGTGCTCGTCGGCGGTCTGCGCGTCCTGAACGTCGGCAAGCCCGAGCATGGCGTCTTTACAGCGCATCCGGAAACGCTGACCAACGACTTCTTCGTCAACCTGCTCGACATGGGCACCGTCTGGGCTCCCGTTGCAGGCAAGGATGGCGTCTACGAAGGGCGCGATCGCAAGACGAAGGAACTGAAATGGACCGGCACCCGCGTCGACCTGATCTTCGGCTCGCACTCGCAGCTTCGTGCTCTTGCTGAAGTCTACGGGCAGTCGGACGGCAAGGCGAAGTTCGTCAAGGATTTCGTTGCCGCCTGGAACAAGGTGATGAACGCTGATCGTTTCGATCTCGTCTGATTGGAAAGCTCTGTTTGGACGCGGCGGATGCCATCGCGTCCAAACGTCAGAGCGTCCTTTGCGCGTCCATCCGGACGCGCAAAGGACGCTCTCACTCTTGAATCTACGTCTTAAAATCCCCGAGAGTCGATTCCGGTTTCAGGTCGATGCCGTATTGGACGCGGGATTTTTCGTCCATTTCTACGTCGTCAGTTGCCGACCGCGCCGCGGGGCGCATGTTCAACGATCTCGCGGGCTGCGCCATAGTCGCGCTCGTGGGCCGAGCGAAAACGGTGTTCAGTGCGGCCGGTCAGATCACGGTAGTAGCGGTCGGTCATGCCGTCGGCATAGGTGCCGGTATCAGCGCCGAAGTCCTCGGTCGACGGATTGATCGAGAAAAATTTGAACATCTTCAGGGTCCTCCACAGCGTGCTATCAACACCCGGACGTGTCGTTCGGTTCCTTCCATGAGATGATTATAATGAAAAAATTAACCATGTTTAAACAAACGGCACGCGTTTGAGGCGCATGCCGTCTGATTGCTTAAGGTTATTATGCCTGATGCAGGAGCAGCGCCAGCAACTGCTGCAGCGATATGCCCCCAAGCAGCTGACCTTCCCGTGATATGACGGCGGCAGAGGAGACGTCGGCGCGAGACATTTCACGCAGGGCTCCTTCGATATCCATGTCTTCGAAAAGCTGCAGCTGGCTTTCGACCGAAATCTGCTTCGCGACGGCACCGATCCTGATCACCCGACCGCGATTGACCTCCTTGACGAAGGCGGCGATGTAATCATTGGCGGGGCTGAGGACGATCTCAGCCGCCGAACCCTGCTGGATGACTTCACCGTCACGCAGGATGGCGATTTTCTCCCCGAGCCGAAGAGCTTCGTCGAGATCGTGAGTGATGAAGACCACCGTTTTTTTCAGGTCTTTCTGCAGATCGAGGAGGACCGTCTGCATGTCGACGCGGATCAGCGGATCAAGCGCAGAATAGGCTTCATCCATCAGAAGGATTTCGGCATCATTGGTGAGCGCCCGCGCCAGGCCGACGCGCTGCTGCATACCGCCGGAGAGCTGGTTCGGATAGTGCCCGCCGAAGCCCTCCAGACCGACGCGCTTGATCCAGGCATTGGCCCGTTCCTCGCGCTCCGCCTTTGCGACCCCCTGGATTTCGAGACCGTAGACTGTGTTCTGCAGAACGTTGCGATGCGGCAGCAGGCCGAAACGCTGGAAAACCATGGCGGTCTTCCGGCGACGGAATTCGCGAAGCTGCAGGGTATCCATGCGGCAGACATCCGCACCGCCGTAGAGGACTTCGCCCGATGTGGGATCGATCAGCCGGTTGATGTGGCGGATCAGCGTCGACTTGCCGGAGCCGGAAAGACCCATGATGACCGTGATCTTGCCGCCGGGAATGGTGATGTTGATGTCTTTCAGCCCGAGCACATGACCATGCTCCTTATTGAGCTCGGTCTTTGACATGCCCTTGCTGACGGCTTCCACATAGTCGCGGCCGCGCGGGCCGAAGATCTTGAAGAGACTCCGGATCTCGATCGAATTGCTAGCCATGCACGATCTCCCGGTGCTTCTGTAGCCGCAGGCCATAGGCCTGGCTGATCCGGTCGAAGATGATGGCAATGCCGACGATTGCGAGACCGTTGAAGACGCCGAGGGTGAAATATTGGTTGGAAATGGCCTTGAGGACCGGCTGGCCAAGCCCTTGAACGCCGATCATGGAGGCAATGACCACCATGGCGAGCGCCATCATGATCGTCTGGTTGATACCGGCCATGATGGTCGGCAGCGCCAGCGGCAGCTGGACGTTGCGAAGCTTCTGCCAGCTCGACGAGCCGAAGGCATCGGCTGCCTCCAGGACATTCTCGTCCACCATGCGGATGCCGAGATTGGTGAGACGGATCATCGGCGGCAGGGCGTAGATAACGACGGCAATGACGCCAGGAACTCGACCGATGCCGAGAAGCATGACGACGGGGATGAGGTAGACGAAACTCGGCATGGTCTGCATGACGTCGAGGATCGGGTTGACGATCCTCTGCATCGCGTTCGACCGTGCCATCAGGATGCCGAGCGGCAGACCGATGACGATCGAAAGCACGGTACAGACGAAGATCATGGACACCGTCTTCATCGTATCCTGCCACATGTCGAAATAGCCGATGACAACGAGCGTCAGAACGCAGCCGACGACGACCTTCCAGCTGCGGCTGGCAAACCAGGCAATGGCGGCAAAAGCAATCAGAATGATTGGCCAGGGCGTGCCGGTCAGCAGCCGTTCTGCCCAGATGAGAAAACTTTGCAGCGGGCTGAAGGCTGCTTCGATGCTGTCGCCATAGGCCCGAGTGAAGGCGCGAAATCCTTCGTCGACGCTCTTCTTCAGTTCGCGCAGCACATCGTCGTTCATTGTCGGAAATTTCCAGAGCCAATCCATGCCGGTTCCCCAAAATAGATAATGGCGGCGGCCGATTGTTGTTTTGGCCGTCGCGCCGAAGGATTGTCTGGGCAGCGGCAAGGCTGCCCATGTCTGATTGATTAAAGCGACGCCTTGATCTTTTCGGCGGCTTCCGGCGAGACCCAGTCCTTCCAGAGGGGCTCATTATTCTTCAGGAAGTATTTGGCGCCGTCTTCGCCTGTTGCCTGGTTGTCTGTCATCCAGGCAATCAGCTTGTTGACGGTGTCGTTGGTCCATGCCCTCTTCTTCAGATAATCGATAGCGGGGCCGCCCCGGTCGGCAAATTTCTTGCTGATCAGCGTCTGCACGTCATCGGCAGGCCAGGCATTCGGTTTGGGATCAGGGCAATCGGCAACAGAGGTGCAGCGCTTCCATTCGGCGGCATCATATTCCGTGCCGTAGCCGAGCTTGACCATCTCATATTTGCCGAGCAGAGAAGTCGGTGCCCAATAATAACCGACCCAGGGCTGCTTGCTTTCATAGGCCTTGGCGATCGAACCGTCGAGGCCCGCCGCCGAACCGGTATCGACGAGCGTAAAGCCTGCTTTCTCGGCATTATAGGCTTTGAAGAGCTGTGTGGTGACGACGGTGCCGCCCCATCCCTGCGGGCCGTTGAAGACGGCGCCCTTGCTCTTATCTTCCGGAGCGGGGAAGAGCTCGGGATGTTTCAGAAGATCCGGAATGGTCTTGATGTCGGGGTGAGCCTCGGCGGTATATTTGGGGATCCACCAGCCCTGGATGGCGCCATCCGAGAGGATCTTGGCGCCCTCGACCACCTTGCCGCCTTCAAGGCCGCGCTTGACCAGTTCCGGCTGCAGGCTGACCCAGGCTTCGGGCGCAACGTCCGGCTCGCCCTTTTCGGCCATGGAAGTGAGCGTGGGGACGGTATCGCCGCTGACGATTTCTGCCGTGCAGCCATAACCTTCCTCAAGGATCATCTTGTCGAGGCTTGCAGCCACTTCTGCGGATTGCCAGTTCATGCTTGCGATTGTGATATTGCCGCAATCGGCGGCAAAAGCGCTTCCGCCCGCGAACATGGCGCCGGCTGTGAGAATGGTGGAGGCCAAAAGTACTTTCATTTTTTTGTTCCCTCTGGTCGCGGTGTATCCCTAACCGGGGCGCCGGCGCCACCGCGTACGCCGACCCTTGCATTGAGCCTGTTTTAAGACCGCAACGGCCATTCTGGTTGCGTCAAAAAATGGCGCATTAGAACCTTCTTTCAATGCTGTTTTAAATACGGCGTCGCTGACGGAACGATGGTGCGGCGTCATCACGTGGTGGTTGGTGCAATCGGGTCGTCATATCTTTCGGTTGATCGGCAAATTTCCCATCGCGATCACTGATGATGAGCGGCATCGCCCTTTGCCCCCAATGCCAACTCCCGCTCATAAAGCAGTTTTTCCACGGTTTCCAGGTGCTCGATGATACACTTGCAAGAAGTTGGATACTAATATATTACTTCCGCATCAATCAAAGGGAGGCGGTTCCCGGTGATTTCAAACATTCGATTTTCGGTTCTTGCCGGTAAAGGAACGCGATGAATTCGTCCTCTGGAATGATGCGTAAGAAGCGCTCCCTACAAGGGGTCACGTTGCTTTCGCACCAGAGGGCGGCGGCCCCGCGGGCGGCGACGCTCGTCTACAATGCGCTCCTAGACGATATCGTGTCGCTCCGCCGGAAACCTATGGAGCTTTTGAACGAGAAAGAGCTTGAGGCGCAGTTCGGTGTCAGCCGCACGCCGATCCGTGAAGCGATCATTCGTCTTGCAGATGACGGTCTCGTCGACGTCTTTCCGCAATCGGGCACGTTCGTTTCCCGTATCCCGCGCCGGGCGCTCTATGAAGCGATCCTCGTGCGCAAGGCGCTGGAAGACACCACGATTTCGATCGCGGTCGAGAAGATGACGCCGGCTGGCCTTAAGGCGCTGGAGCGCAATCTTGCCGATCTCGATGCCTGCCATAGGGAGGGCGACGTCGCGACCTTCCACATCATCGATAACAATTTTCACCAGCTGATCAGCACTATCGCCGGCTTCCCCGGCATCTGGGCGATTATCCAGCAAGTTAAGGTGCATAGCGATCGTTACCGTCTTCTGACGCTGCCGCAGCAGGGCCGACTTGCGCGCGTCATCGAAGAGCACGCCGCCGTCATCGATTGCATGCGCAGCGGTGACAAGGATGGGGCGAAGGCCGCTATGGAATTTCATCTCGGCAAGCTGCTGCACGAAGTCGAGAAGGCCGAGATGCTCGACCCAGCCTATTTCATTGAGGATGCCCCGCCGATGGCGGCATCTGTAGGAGAGAAGGATCATTCCAATGCAGATTGACGTACGACACGCCTCCCATCCTGAGGCGGTCCGCGGCTTCGATACTGAAGCATTGCGGCGTCATTTCCTGGTCGAGACGGTGTTTGTATCAGGTGAAATCAGGCTCACGTATTCCCACTACGACCGTATGGTCATCGGTGGTGCTGCGCCACTCGGCAAGGGGTTGGCGTTGACTGCACCGAAGGCGATCGGCCAGGATAGGTTTCTTGCAGAGCGCGAACTCGGCGTGTTGAATGTCGGTCATTCGGGCCGCGTGGTCGTTGATGGCAGGGCCTACGAACTGGCGAAGTATGACTGCCTCTATGTTGGCCGAAGCGCCGTCGATATCAGCTTTGAAAGCGGAGATGCCGGCAATCCGGCAAAATTCTACCTCGTCTCGACGCCGGCCCATGCAAGCCATCCGACCGTACTTCTGACACGTGACAAGGCGCGGCATCTGACGCCGGGCGAGGCGGCAACCGCCAACAAACGTTCGATCTACCAGTATATTCATCCGGAGGTCTGCCAGTCCTGCCAGCTGACCATGGGCTTCACTAGCTTGGAGACCGGGAGCATCTGGAACACCATGCCGAGCCATACGCATGACCGGCGCATGGAGGCCTATCTCTATTTCGACCTCGATGCCGACCAGCGTGTTTTCCATTTCATGGGCGAGCCGCAACAGACCCGCCATATGCTCGTTGCCAACGAACAGGCGATCATTTCGCCACCCTGGTCGATCCATTCGGGTGCAGGCACAAAGAATTACAGCTTCATCTGGGCAATGGCCGGCGACAACAAGAGCTTCACAGATATGGACCATATCGCTATTGGCGATCTGAGATGATGGCGATGCAGGCTCTCTTCGATCTCTCGGGAAAAATAGCTGTCGTCACCGGCGCCAATACCGGCATCGGACAGGGGATCGCCGTTGCGCTGGCAAAAGCCGGTGCCTCGATCGTCGCCGTCGGCCGCTCGTCGATGGATGAGACGGAAGCCTTGGTCGCGAGGGCGGGGGTGGGATTCCACGTCATCCAGGCAGACCTTGGCACGATCGAACCGGTTAAGCCGATCGTTGCGGAGGTGCTGGAGCGTTTTGGAGGGCTCGACATTCTCGTCAACAATGCCGGCATCATCCGCCGCACCGATGCGATCGATTTCACCGAGGAAGACTGGGACGCGGTGATGAATGTCAACCTGAAGACAGCCTTTTTCCTGTCTCAGGCCGCTGCCCGTCATATGCTCGAAAAAGGGCGCGGCAAGATCATCAACATCGCTTCGCTGCTCTCCTTTCAGGGCGGGATCCGCATCCCCTCCTATACGGCATCGAAGAGCGGCCTTGCAGGTCTGACCCGGCTGCTTGCCTGCGAATGGGCGGGCAAGGGCGTGAACGTCAATGCCATCGCCCCCGGCTATTTCATCACCAACAACACGACCGCGCTGCGTGAGGATGCCGATCGCAATGCGAGCATCCTGGCGCGCATACCCGCCGGCCGCTGGGGCGAGCCTGGCGATATCGGCGGTGCCGCGGTGTTCCTGGCATCCGCGGCATCCGATTACGTACACGGCACCGTGCTGCCCGTCGATGGAGGCTGGCTGGCGCGCTGACGCGACGGCCGGAGGAGACATGACGCCGTCCGGTGGCACGGCGAGGTCGCGCCAGTGGAGTTGGCGTGGCCGGAATGGAGGAGGATATGCAGTACCAGTTCGATTTTTCGGCCTTGCTGCCCTATTGGAGCGATTTCCTGTCCGGCGCGCTCGTCACGCTCGAAATCACCGTCTTTTCGGTGATCATCGGTCTGGTGATCGGCGTCGCCTGCGCGGTCGCCCGCCGCTCGTCGATCGGGCCGTTGCGTACCCTGGTCAGCATCTATGTCGAGACGGTGCGCAACACGCCCTTCATTGTGCAGATCTTCTTCATCTTCTTCGGCCTGTCTTCAGTCGGCATCCGTCTGCCGATCATTGCGGCGGCTGTCTTTGCCATGGTCATCAATGTCGGTGCCTATACGGCCGAGATCGTGCGCGCCGGCATGGATTCCATTCATCCGAGCCAGATCGAGGCGGCTGAAGCGCTCGGCCTGTCGAAGCTCCAGATCTATCGCGATATCATCCTTCTGCCGGCGATCGAGCGTGTTTACCCGGCACTTTCCAGTCAGTTCATCCTGATGATGCTGTCAACCTCGATCGCTTCGCAGATCTCCGCCGAGGAGCTGACGGGCGTCGCCAACAACATCCAATCGAACACATTCCGATCGCTGGAAACCTATGTGGTCGTCGCGGTCCTCTATATCGCCATCACCTATCTGATGCGGGCAGGTTTTTACGGCCTCGGTCTCATCGCCTTCCCGCGCCGCCGCCGGCTCGGTACGTCGCTCTAGAGGTTGCCATGCTCGGTGGGTTTTCCTTCAATCACCTGATCTATCTGCTCGATGGCCTCCTCTGGACGGTAGTGCTATCCGCGCTCGCCTTCCTGTTAGGTGGTATTGCCGGCTTCTTCGTCATGCTCTGCCGTATTTCCCGCTTCCTGTGGGTCCGGCGCGCAGCGCTGATCTATATCCAGATCGTCCAGGGTACGCCGCTCCTGATCCAGATGTTCATCCTCTATTTCGGCCTCGGGGTGATCAATATCTCCGTGCCGCCGCTGGCGGCGGCCGGCCTCGGCATGATGATCTATTCGAGTTCCTATCTCGGGGAGATCTGGCGCGGTTCGGTCGAGTCCATTTCGCGCACCCAGTTCGAGGCGGCTGAATGCCTTGGCTTGACGCGCTGGCAGGCGCTGCGGGACGTGATCCTGCCGCAGGCGCTGCGGATCGCCACGCCGCCGACGGTCGGATTCCTCGTCCAGCTTGTCAAGAATACCTCGCTTGCTTCGGTCGTCGGTTTCCTGGAGCTGACGCGTGCGGCGCAGGTCATCAATAATTCCCTGTTCCAGCCCTTCCTGGTCTTCGGCATCGCTGCGCTCTTCTATTTCTGCGTCTGCTATCCGCTGTCGGTCTGGAGCCGCTCTCTCGAGAGGAAACTCAATGTCGGTCGCCGTTAAACTCACCAATGTCGTCAAGCGCTTCGGTGCGCTGGAGGTGCTGAAGGGTGTGTCCTTCGAGATCAATGCCGGCGAAGTGGTGGCGCTGATCGGCCAGTCCGGTTCCGGCAAGAGCACGGCTCTGCGCTGCATCAACCGTCTGGAGACGATCCAGGACGGTTCGATCGAAGTCTGCGGCCATCGTGTCGACGATCCGCGGCTCGATCTCAGAACCTTGCGCCGGGATATCGGCATGGTGTTCCAAAGCTACAACCTTTTCCCCCACATGACGGTCGCCGAAAACATCATGCTGGCCCTGCGTCGCGTGAAGGGCATGCGCAAGGATCAGGCCTTCGAGATCGCCAAACAGGTGCTCGCCAAGGTCGGCCTGTCGGAAAAGATCGATGCCTATCCGGAGCAACTGTCCGGCGGCCAGCAGCAGCGCGTGGCCATCGCCCGCTCGCTCGCCATGCAGCCGAAGGTGATGCTGTTCGATGAGGTGACCTCGGCTCTTGATCCGAAGCTGACTGGCGAAGTGCTGCGCGTCATGGAAGATCTTGCCCGCGGAGGCATGACGATGATCGTCGTCACCCATGAGATGGGCTTTGCCAAGCGCGCCGCCAATCGCGTCATCTACATGCACACCGGCAAGGTCTGGGAGACGGGTGGCGCCGATATCCTGAGCAACCCGCAGACGCTCGAACTCAAGGAATTCATGGCCGCAGAGCTTTAGGCCTCGCGCGAGCGGGAGGAAATTGCCTGCCTCGGATGAGCCGATGCGGGTTTTTAGAGGAGGCCCGTCGGAGAACGGGCAGAGGCAATCGAGTAGAGGAGACTTGGAATATGCCGAGCAAAATGATTTCGAAACTGACAGTTCTGGCAGGTGCTGGCCTGCTGGCGCTGACAAGCGTCGCCCATGCCGATGTTCTCGACAACATTAAGAAGGCCGGCAAGGTGCGCATCGCGGTCGCGATGGGCATTCCCGAATATTCCTTCGTGGATGAAAACCTGCAGCCGTCAGGTTCCGATATCGAGACCGCAAAGCTGATCGCCAAGGATCTCGGCGTGCAGCTCGAGCTGGTCGAGATCACCAACGCCGCCCGTGTACCCTCGGTCCAGACCGGCAAGGCCGACATGGTCGTCTCCTCGCTCGGAATTACCGAAGAGCGCAAGAAGGCAATCGACTATTCCGTCCCCTATGCGACGCTGGCCCTCGTCGTCGCGGCTCCACCGAGCGTTGAGATCAAGAACTATGCCGATCTCGATGGCAAGCGCATCGGTGTCACTCGCGCCACGACCAACGATCAGGACATCACCGCCAATGCAAAGGGCGCCAATATCGTCCGCTTCGAGGATGACGCAACGCTGATCACGTCGGTCGTCTCTGGTCAGGTCGATATTCTCTCCAGCCAGTCGGCTGTCATCAACGGCATCAACAAGAAGATGGCCGACCACCCCCTGCAGGTGAAATTCACCCAGAAGGAAACCAACCTCGGCATCGGTATCCCGAAAGGCGAAGCGAACCTGAAGACCTGGCTCGACCAGTGGGTCAAGACCAACTTCGGCAATAAGGTGCTGCGCGACATCTATCGCAAGTACCACAATGCCGAACTGCCTGACGATTTGACATCTCGTTCATAAACATGGCGAGCGGGTGCTTTTAAGCGCCCGTTTGGTCCTTTCAGCGCCGCGGTCTATTGACCGCGGCGTTTGCTTTTCGGCCAACACCGAACCAGTACAGCAGATCCACATCGCACAACGTTGACGATTTATCGATAATTTCTTAGCAATATCGAAAACGAACGGCGGAGGCGATTTTGTCGGACACTACAGCTAGTAGCTGGGATTTCTGGATCGATCGTGGCGGTACCTTCACCGATATAGTCGGGCGCGACCCGTCCGGTGTCTTGCACGCCCGCAAGGTTCTCTCCGAAAATCCGGAGGCCTACCGCGATGCCGCTGTTCACGGGATCCGTCTCCATCTCGGTTTAACCACCGGTGAGCCGATCCCGGTCGGCCTGATCGGCGAGGTGCGTATGGGCACTACCGTCGCGACCAATGCGCTGCTCGAGCGTAAGGGTGAGCGCCTGGCATTGATCACGACAAAGGGTTTCCGCGACGCTCTGCGCATCGGCTATCAGGAACGCAAGAAGATCTTTGCGACCGAGATTATTAAGCCCGAAGCGCTCTATCAGGATGTGATCGAGCTTGACGAACGCGTGCTCGCTGACGGGACTGTCGAGATAACGCTCAACGAGACCGCGGCCGAAGCGGCGCTGCGCGATCTGCGTGTCAGGGGCTATCGCGCCGTCGCCATCGTCTTCATGCACGCCTATAAATATCCGCAGCACGAGGCAGCGGCTGCGCGCATTGCTCGCGCCATTGGTTTCGAGCAGGTTTCCGTAAGCCATGAGGTTTCGCCGCTTATCAAGCTGGTCGGCCGAGGCGATACGACCGTTGTCGATGCCTATCTTTCGCCGGTGCTCGGCCGTTATGTGCGGCAAGTATCGGATGAGCTTGATGTCGCAAGAACCGGCGCACGCGTCATGTTCATGATGTCGTCAGGTGGCCTGACGGCGGCCGACCTGTTTCAGGGCAAGGACGCGATCCTGTCCGGTCCGGCGGGTGGGGTGGTCGGTCTTGCCAAGACCGGCGAACAGGCGGGTTTCGACCATGTGATCGGTTTCGACATGGGCGGTACCTCGACGGATGTTGCGCATTTCGACGGCGAATATGAGCGCGCCTTCGAAACGGAAGTCGCTGGCGTGCGCGTTCGCGCGCCGATGATGCTGATCCATACGGTGGCAGCCGGCGGCGGTTCCATCCTGCATTTTGAGAGCGGCCGCTTCCGCGTCGGGCCTGACTCTGCCGGAGCCTATCCAGGTCCAGCCTGCTATCGCAATGGCGGGCCGCTCGCGGTCACCGACGCCAATGTCATGGCGGGCAAGCTGCTGCCGGATTTCTTCCCCGCAATCTTTGGTCCGAACCAGGATCAGCCGCTCGATGTCGAGACGGTGCGGCGGAAATTTGCCGAACTGGCAGCCGAGATCGGCGATGGGCGCAGCCCGGAAGAAGTGGCTGACGGCTTCATCCGCATTGCCGTCGCCAATATGGTCGAGGCGATCAAGAAGATCTCCGTCCAGCGCGGTTATGACGTGACGCGTTATGTATTGAATTGCTTCGGTGGCGCCGGCGGCCAGCATGCCTGCCTGGTCGCCGATGCGCTCGGCATGAAAAGCATCCTGTTGCATCCGATGTCCGGGCTATTGTCGGCCTATGGCATGGGGCTTGCCGACATCCGCTCCACCCGTCAGAAGGCACTCGGCGTGTCGCTCGATCGAAAGGCTCCGGCGGCGATTACTGCGCTTGGCCTTGAGCTGCAGGGTGAATGCCTTCTAGAGCTTGTTGCGCAGGGCGTGGATGCCGCCAAGATCAAGACGGTGCTTCGTGCCCATATCCGCTATGCTGGCACTGATACCTTGCTCGCTGTCGAGGCACTGTTCCCGCAAGATGATGATGCAACACGGCTTCGAAAAGAGTTTGAGGTGCTGCATAAGCGTCGCTTCGGTTTCATCGCCGCGGATAAGCCTCTGGTCGTCGAAGCAGCCGAAGTCGAATGCATCGGCGGTGCAGCTGCTGAGATCGATGTCGATCGTGGCGAGACGGGCAGCGGTGAAGCGCCCGCCATCCGCCATACGCGCTTCCATTCACAGGGCGAGAGCCATGATGCTGCGGTCGTTCTGCGCGATCGTATCCTTCCTGGTCAGACCGTCACCGGACCGGCCATCATTATCGAGCAGAACCAGACCATCGTCGTGGAAGATGGCTGGCAGGCGAAGCTGACGGCGCGCGATCATATCGTGCTGACCCGCATCAAGGCCTCGCCGGAACGCACGGCGATCGGCACCAAGGCCGATCCCGTTATGTTGGAGATTTTCAACAACCTCTTCATGTCGATCGCCGAGCAGATGGGCGTCACGCTGCAGAACACGGCTTATTCCGTCAATATCAAGGAGCGGCTGGACTTCTCCTGCGCGGTCTTCGATGCGCGGGGCAATCTCGTTGCCAATGCGCCACATATGCCCGTGCATCTCGGTTCCATGGATGCATCTGTCGCGACCGCCATTCGCGAAAATCCGATCATCCAACCGGGTGACGTCTTCCTGATCAACGCGCCCTATAATGGCGGCACGCATCTGCCCGATCTGACCGTCTGCACGCCGGTCTTCGATGATGCCGGGACACGCATCCGCTTCTGGGTGGCGAGCCGTGGGCATCATGCCGATATCGGCGGCATCTCGCCGGGCTCGATGTCGCCGCTTGCGACACATATCGAGGAGGAAGGCGTCTATATCGACAATTTCAAGCTGCTCGATCGAGGCCATTTCCGTGAAGATGCCCTTGCCGATCTCTTGACCGGGGCGCGTTATCCGGTACGCACGCTGGCGCAGAACGTCAATGACCTGAAGGCGCAGGTTGCCGCCAACGAAAAGGGTGTGGCGGAGCTGAAGAAGATGATCGCGCTTTTCGGCGAGGACGTGGTCGATGCCTATATGGCCCATGTGCAGGACAATGCCGCCGAAAGCGTGCGACGTGTTCTCGACCGGCTGCCGGACGGGCAATTTTCCTACGAGATGGATCAGGGCTGCAAGATCGTTGTCAAGATCTCGATCGATCGGGAAAAGCGCGAAGCGACAGTCGATTTCACCGGTACTTCGCCGCAGCGGCCGGACAATTTCAACGCGCCGGCGCCCGTTACCCGCGCGGCCGTGCTTTATGTCTTCCGCGTGCTCGTTGAGGCTGATATTCCCATGAATGCGGGTTGCCTGCGGCCGATCCGCATCGTCATCCCCGATGGCACTATGCTTACTCCGGCTTATCCCGCGGCCGTCGTCGCCGGCAATGTCGAAGTCAGTCAGGCGGTCACCAATTGCCTCATCGGCGCCGTTGGCGCCATGGCCGCAGCCCAGGGTACGATGAACAACCTCACCTTCGGCAACGACAAGTATCAATATTACGAAACCATCTGCTCCGGTGCGCCGGCCGGTCCTGGCTTCAACGGGGCCGATGCTGTCCATACGCATATGACCAATTCGCGCCTCACCGATCCGGAAATTCTGGAGAGCCGTTTCCCGGTCGTGCTGGAGGATTTCCATATCCGGCCGAATTCCGGTGGTCGCGGTCAGTGGCATGCCGGCAACGGTACGCAGCGCACGATCCGCACGCTTGAGAGGCTCGAATTTGCCATCCTCTCCGGCCATCGCCGCGTCGCGCCTTTTGGGCTGAAGGGCGGCGAATCGGGTGAGATTGGCCACAATTACGTGCGCCGGAATGACGGCAGAACTGATGAATTGACCGGGGCTGCCCATACGGTGCTGGAGGCCGGCGAAGCCTTCACGGTGGTGACGCCTACTGGTGGCGGATATGGGCCGCCCAGTGGTGCCGTTCGTGATGAGGAACGCCTTGATGGCTGACGATCAGGAACAGAAGCCTGCGCGCAATCTGATCGTATCGTCCGCTCATCTGGCGCTTGGCAGCTCGCCGGCCCTCTCGGAACTCGAATACGGATCGATCCTCTTTTCCCACGCCTTCAATCGTTGGATGGTCCGTTGCATGGCGGCCGCGGGTGTGCCTAGCCTGTCGCCGGTCGAGATCCTGATCATCCACTCGGTCCGCCATCGAGACCGGCCGAAGACATTGTCCGACCTCTGCCTTGTGCTCGATATCGAAGATACACATGTTGCCAATTACGCGGTGAAGAAGCTTGAAGCGGCGGGGCTCGTCAAAACCGGAAAATCAGGCAAAGAGAAGATAATCCAGGTCACCGACAAGGGTCTGGAGGCGTTGAGGCGTTATTCGGAAATCCGTGAGCGCCTGCTCGTCGAGGCGACGAAGGTTTCCGGCCTTTCGCAGGAGGATCTTTCCAGTATCGCCGCCCATCTGCGCGCCCTCTCGGGTTATTACGAGCAGGCTGCAAGATCGGCCGCCACCCTGTGAGCGGAGCGTTGGCTTTTTTGAGCAGGCAAAGCCCCGCAGCTCCAACGGGCCGAACATAATTGCCTCGCAGTATCGGCCCTGGAGGGCGGCTAGCCTGCCTGAGGTCGACCGCGCCGGCATTATGAGCCGGCCGGTGGCGCCACCGCAGACCTGAACAGGTGGCCTGTGGCGGTGCCCTGCGCCAGCGCGCCTAGCGCCTGCCTGGGTGCGACCGTATTTCGGCGTCCACCGGCGCATTCTCCGGAGGGGGCTCCCAGCCAAAGACGCTGCGGCCATCGAAAGCGGAGGATTGTTGGAACTCGCCGGCGACGATTTCTTTGAGATCAGGGCCAGTGACGTAACGTTCCATGGAACGCGACTGATCGTCCAGCCGGCGTAGCGCCTGCAGCTCCTCCTCGCGCCCGAGCTTTCCCTTCAACACGGCCGATTTCATGACATTGATCGTCTCGTCATAGACCTTGAGCGGCACGGGGAAGGGGTGTCTGTCCTTGCCACCATGGGCAATGGAGAAGCGAGCGGGGTCGGAGAAGCGGCAAGGCGCGCCATGCACCACTTCTGCGACCAGCGCGAGCGCCTTGACCGTACGGGCGCCGACACCCGGCACGAGAAGCAGATCCTCGAAGTCGACAGGCCCGCGATCGGCGGCAGCTGCTAGATTGCCATGGAGGCGCCTCATGTTGACGTCGCTCTCGCGCACATCGTGATGCGCGGGCATAATGAGATGCGGCAGCATCGGCTGCGCGACCGGCTCCGGTGCGGGGTCCGACTTCCAGGCGAGGGCGGCAGCCTCCCGGATAATGCGATCAGGTCCAAGCGTGGCGAGAAGATCGAGCTGGCCGTTTCGAGATTTTTCCGCCCGCCTGTCGGCGAGGTTGACGATCTCGCCCTGCGAGCGGCCCTCGATTGCCGCATGCGGAGAATTGACAAAGCTTTCCAGCCCTTCCGAGAACCAGTGATAGCGCCGGGCCTGGCGCTTGTCGCCATTCATCCCCTGCTGAACGATCACCCAATGACCGTCATCGGCGACGATGAAACCATGAAGATAAAGATCAAAACCATCCTGGACGGCCGCACTATCCACCTTGGCGACAAGGCGGCTGGTCTTTGCGAGGCCGGCTCCGTCGAGGCCGGTGCGATCGCCGATCGCCATCAGCTCGTCCGGTGTCTTGCGCGATTGCGCGCCGCGTCCGCCGCAGACATGCAGGCCGAGTTCGTTCGATCGTGGCTTCAGCCCGCGCTTCAATGCGCCCAGAACGCTGGTCGTGATACCGGAAGAATGCCAGTCCATACCCATGACGGCGCCGAATGACTGAAACCAGAAGGGATGAGCGAGCCGCCGCAGAAACTCGTCTCGCCCATAGTGGTGGACGATTGCTTCGGTAATCAACGCGCCGAGTGTCGTCATCCGGTTGCCCAGCCATGGCGGCACGCGCCCTCCATGAAGGGGGAGGTCGGCGCTGCCCGCTCTGTGCGACATGCTTCCTCTTTCTGCCTGCGATCTGCTGTTGTGGATTGGATCACCCGTTAAAACAGCTATCCGTCAAAATCGGGGCGATGGCAATAAATTCCTATATGTCGGAGGCCTGCGACGGAATGAGCTATGATATCCCGGTAATTATCTTCTCCGTTGGCGAAACAAAAAACGCGATTTCAGACCTGCTCGCGGAACCGAAGCCCGGCATTTCTAATTTCTATGTGAACGGGAATGCGAGATTGCGTCATGAAGTCGCTTGTTGCGCCATCTATATATCTGGCCATGTTCGGAATCGTTCTGGTTGGTGGGCTCGGATTTGCTTCATATGGACTGCAGGAACCGGAGCCACATCATTTCGCCAATCTCGATGCGCCGCTCTGGACGACGACGCCGACGCGTGTCGATCCGAAAACGCAAAATTACGAGCGCCTTCCGCCCTTCCAAGCCGCCGCGGACGACACTTCGTCTTCAACGCATGCCAACCTGGTTGGTGTATCGGCAATTGCACCACCTGACGCTACCATGACGGGGGCGATTGAGCAGCCGAAGCAGGAATGGATGGCCGGCAGCCGTCATCTCAGCCTGTGCCGGCAGCGCTACCAGTCCTATAATGTAGCTGATAATACATACCAGCCTTTTGATGGTGGACCCCGGAAGCCGTGCGTGATCGACGAAAGAGAGCTCTCCGTCGGGCTACCTGCGACAGATCCAGGCCGCGATCCGCATATATCATGGTGCGCCGCCCGCTATAATTCCTATCGTGCTTCGGACAACACCTACCAGCCGTTCAGCGGGCCAAGACGTCAGTGCATTTCTCCCGTGATCTGAACTAGGCCATTTGATTCTTGCTGTGACAAAATTCAGTCCTTGGACGCGGCCCCTGTTTGATATCCGGGACCAAAGTCTTAGGCCAACTGGTACCTATGTCCGATCGTCTTGCAATTTCGAAACAACCGGTCAATCTCGTGCTTACTGTTTTCAGCAGGCCAGTTTGGACGAAGCTCAAGGCAAAGGACGATGGTGATCTCGAAGCGCAATTTTCTAAAGGGCTGCGGCGCGAGTGTTCTTGCCGTCGCGACGCTTATACCGTTGAAAGTCGAGGTGGCGGGTTCGTTCCCCTCGCTCGCCATCCAGGCAGCATTCGCAAAGAACGAAAACGGCAATGGTAATGGCGGCGGGAACGGAAACGGTAACGGCGGCGGAAACGGTAATGGCGGCGGAAACGGTAATGGCGGCGGCAACGGTAATGGCGGCGGAAACGGCGGCGGCAACTCCGGCGGCAATGGTAACGGACATTCGGGCGGCAACGGCAATAGCGGTGGGAACAGCCGATCCGGCTCGAACGGAACCGGTAGCACGGACAATGCGCCCTCAACATCAGGAGCAGACGCGACCGAGGATACGGACGGATCGATCGATGTCCGGCATACGAATGGAATAACCGAAACCCTTCGTGCGGGACGCTACATCATGAAGGATTCGAAAGGCCGCACGATCATCAACAGGCGTGCGACATCTGCTGACAGTATGCGGCTCACGCGCTTCCTGCGCTAGCGCTTTTCGCGCCATCTCAACGCCGCTTCCGTCCTGTTCGTGACGCCGAGCTTAGTCAGGATCTGGGTCATATGATGCTTTACGGTTTTCTCTTGCAGATCGAGACGCAGGCCGATGTGCTTGTTTGAAAGGCCTTGCGCAACGAGATCCATCACTTCGCGTTCGCGAGGGGTGAGCGTGTCCCTTTCCGATGCCTGCCCGTTCAACGAATATTCCATGGCTTTGGCCGACATCGCCGGGGAGACATAACGGGCTCCCTTGAAAACGGCGCGGATCGCTTCAGCCAGGCCGCGCGAACCAACACCCTTCAGAAGGTAACCCTTTGCTCCGCGTTGCATCGCTTCGATGAGCGTATCGACTTCCTCCGAGGCGGTGAGCATGAGGATTTTAGTGTCCGGGCTTATGGAAAGCACCTCGTCGATCACCGAGAGCCCGTCCCCTGGCATCGACACGTCGAGAAGCAGCACATCCGGACGAGCATCGGCGGCGATCATTGCGGCATCAGATGTGTTGGCGCCTTCTCCGACGACGACAAAATCGCTGACCTCGGAGAGGCTGCGGGTTACCCCCTCGCGGAACAGGGGATGGTCGTCCACGACACCGACCTTGATGGACGTCATTCTATTCCTCCACTTCCATGGGCGCGAAGGTCATGATGACAGTCGTTCCGCCTTCGCCGGTTTTTATGTTGAATTCGCCGCCAAGGCTATCGATCCGTTCTTTGAGCCCCACAAGGCCGAGGCTCGCCGGCCTCACCTGCGTCGGATCAAAGCCCTCGCCATGGTCGCTGACTTCTATGCGGACGCTGCCACCGTGTGATGTCGCCCTGACGGCCTGCTCAATGCCGCCGCCATGGCGATAGGCATTGTTGAGCGCCTCCTGAATGAAGCGGTAGATGCAGATCTTGAGAGCAGGGGCAAGCTCCGGATCGTCCTCGTCAATTGTTGTATCAACGATGGTGTTTGTTTTTTGCTGATGAGCCTCGACTACGCGTTTCACGATCTCTGTGATCGAAGCCTTCTCGATTTGCGGTAGGACCAGTCCCTTGCAGATATCGCGGATCTCTTTCATCGCCTCGGCAAGGCTCGAACGAATCCAGGCGAGTTCCTCCTCGCGCGCCTCCGGCTGGGTGGCTGCATCGATCAGCAAGTCGCTGTCGAGACGCAACGAAGCATAGGCGATGTGTTGGGCCGGGCCGTCATGCAGATCGGCGCCGATACTGCGCAAATATGTTTCGTTCAAGGCTGCGGCGCGCTGGGAGGACAATTGAAGCTTGCGTTGGAGGCCGCGATTTTCGGCGAGAAGTGCGGAGAGCTGGTCTACTCTTGCCTTTAGTGCTTCGCGCTGGACTTCGATTGTTCTGCTTCCCCGAAAGACGAGAATGGAGAGTGCGAGAAAGAAGATTGCGGTCAGCCCGGCCACGGCCAGCCAGCTCCTGAGCCGTGCCGATGCAAGACTGTCTTCCAGTCCTTCGGCCGTCTCGTAGAATTCAAGCACGGCCACAGCCTCTCCCGACCAGGGCTGCAAAACGGGATTGTAAATTTCCATGAACGGCTTGCCGAGACTGCGTTCCTCAGCGCTTTCAGGGTCGCTTGCGATCTCGTAACGTGCGACCAGCGAGCCTGCAAATGCTTGAGCGAGCTTATCATTGACCGGAAACGTCTTCCCCACCAGTTCCTTCTCATTGGAATAAAGAATTGTCCCATCACGGCGCCACAGCTTGAACGATACGAGACGGCGGCCGAGCGCGCCCTGTCCGAGTGTTTCGTCGAGCGCCAGCGCACTTGCTTCATCGAGCAGCGATTGCTTCTGCATATCCGGAAGCAGAGGGGCGACGACGCTGTCAACATAGAGTGCTGATGCAGCACCGGAATTGTGAATGACCGCATCCTGGATGAGATGGGTGACGATGAGCCCGACGACGAACATCGCGGCAAGGGAAACAAGCCCTCCCATAATGAAGAACTGAGAGGCGAGGGAGCGGGCGTTCCAGCGTATGGGCCAGTTCATTTCCAACCTTAATTGCGACGATTCATTCAAACTATCGCATCGGCTGGACTTTTCCAGTTCACTTATCCTCTTCACCGAGCCTCGATGACATCGGCGCTCGGGATGCTGGCAGTCAACTGGTCGGTATCGCCCGACATGGCCGTGCCGAAGATATAGAGCATGACGGCAAGAAAGACGACGAGAGCTAGCAGGGATGCATTCCACGCGCTGGAAATTTGCGGCATTTCGTTCCTGTCGTCCATAACCAAACTCCTCTTTCAACAGAGAGCGAACGGGCGGGAGAGACGCTGTGTTCCGGCTCTCGGACCTCAGTCTGGGCATCATCAGACCAAAGTCCGAGGTGACTCCGACTGAGGTCCGAGTGTCGGAACAGCGATGAATGCCGGTCGTTGAATTGGCAGCGGTCAAGGAGGCCGCAAAACCAAAGGAGGAAAAAATGCTCTCCAAGCTCATAGTAGGCACGGCAGTGGCCGCGTCTCTCATGTCGGGCGTGGCACTTGCCCAATCTTCGACTGTCAACGGAGCCGCCGGTGGTGCCGTGACCGGCGCAATTGTCGGCGGTCCGGTCGGCGCCGCAGTTGGTGGTGTAACCGGCGCAATTGTCGGCACGGCCATCGATCCGCCGCCGCAGAAGGTTGTGAGCTATGTTCGCGAGGCCCCGGCTCCGCAGGCCCGCGTGGTCGTCAAAGAAAAGATCGTTGTCGGTCAGCCTCTTCCGCAAACGGTTGTCGTAACACCCGTTCCCGACAATCCGAAATATGCCTATGCGGTGGTCAACGATGAACGTGTCATCGTCGAGCCGTCTTCCCGCAAGGTGATCCAGGTCCTCAACTGACCCGGTACCGGGCGCGGCAATGCCGCGTCCCATTCAATCCAAGCACAGGCGTTGAAGTCGCCGCGAACGGCGGCGATGGACTTGTGCGACCAGCAAACACAGAGAGATTGTCATGAAAACCAAGACGCTTGCCGTCCTGATGACGGCATTGTCGATTGGCGCTTCGCCCGTCGGCATCATTTCCGCTTCTGCTCAGGATGCACCAATCCTGCCCAAGAAAGGTGCGACGCAAAATGGCGCCTCATCCGATGGCGAAACACAACAACAGCCAAATTCGGGTGCGGTAACGGGAGGCAGCTCCTCCGGTTCTGACACCGGTAACGGTGCGACCAGCGGCCAGGCGCCGCAAGCGCCTGCCGACAGCAGTGAACCGTCAACTGGAGGATCGTCCGGCCAGTCGACATCAAAGCCTCAGCCGCAATCCGGTACGTCCGATGGCACCTCCTCGGGCACTTCACAGCCCGGCAATGCCAAGAAGTCGACCGGTACCGATGCCGGTAGCACAAATACAACGAAGTCCGGCCAGTCCTCGACCGAAACGCAAAGCTCTGGCGGCAGCCAGCCCTCAGGATCGTCGAACAGCACGAACGATCAGCAGAAGTCGGGCAGCAAGGCTCCGTCGGATGGCAGTTCCACAAACACGAAATCGAACACCAATACGAATGTCGAGAACAACACGACGGTCAACGGCAAGAGCAGCACCACGACCGAAACAGGCAATGCGACCAATGTGAATATTTCGGTCGAACAGCAGACAGAAATTCGTCAGGTGGTCAAAGAAGTCCACGTCGAGCCGGTTCGTGAAACCGACTTTACTGTCTCGGTCGGCGCGACCATTCCGAAGAAGATCAGGCTTGAGCCACTTCCGCCGCGAATCGTCGAGATCGTGCCGCAGTACAAGGCTTATCGCTTCTTCATTCTCGCGGATGGCCGGATCGTGATCGTTGATCCCAATTCTTATGCGATCGTCTACATCATCTCGGCCTGATTTTAGGCCATCCCGGCGGCGACAACGTCGCCGGGTCGAGGGAGGTTATTAATGGTCTATCCCAAGGAAAGATCCAGTGGCTTTGCCATGCCTGTCATAGCGATCCTGTTTGCGATGGCAGGACTCATCGCCGCGATTGTGATTTCGGAGGATCGCAATAACCGTCGCGGCGCCCAGGTATGGGTTCCTCTGCAGCGGGATGTGAATGTCTCTGACGACGGCTATGGAGCGCAAACATCAAATGTTGCTCGCACCGACAGTATCCGGGTCGGTCCGTAGCCGCCCCATGAAGGGGGCGCCTACGCCAATCCGGGACGTCAGAATGTCATCGGTCTTCAGCGTGACCAAGCTGCCAAGGCGAGAGTTTTCTGAAGAAATTAGTGATTGCCGATAGCGAGGCAGCCCGCATGCGCAGCAGCCTTTGCCGGCGCAGAGCGTCGACGCGGGTGCCGGGTGCCTTGGCGAGCGCTGACCGGGCGTCCCTCACCGGACCCACCAGGCTGGCAGCGACATCTGGCAAGGCATGCACTTCTGTTTCGAGGCGTTCGAGATAAGCATTGAGACCATCAGCCGCGGCTTGCCGCAACCGGCGGGTCGGGGCGTTCCGAAGTTTGCGCGTCGCCCAGCGGAGATGTTCCTCGGCATGTCGGTGCAGCGCTTGCGGATGTTTGTAGGCCCTGTGGTCGCCAAGCGTGTCGGCGACGAATGCCACTTCTCCGAGTTCGCCACAGCGCCACCAGAGCTCCATATCCTGCAGGTATTGCCAGGCCGGATCCCAGCGACCGGCCTTGAAAAAGACGTCTGTGCGAATGGTCGCACCTGGCATCGCGACCATATTGTTGAGCAGCAACAGTTCCCGAAACGCTTCTCCGCTGTTGCTGTAGCTCCACCCGAAGCGACGGCCGGGAATGGGATCGCCCTCATAGGTGATCTGTCGGAAACGGCCATGGATCAGGGCAGGATGGCGCGTTGCGGCACGCCCGATAGCGCGCAACGCCCCCGGCGCAAGACGGTCGTCCGCGTGCAGGGTAACGAGGTAATCTGCATGCGCGCCGGCGGTATAGGCGCGATTCCAGTTGTCCGTGCGCGGTACGACATCCCGGTGCAGGGCCGGCTTTAGCCGTGGCGACGAGTAGGATTCGATTATTTCCCGACTGCCGTCCGTCGAGCCGTTGTCGCAGATATGCACCTCGAAATCTGGATAATCCTGCGCCAGAGCGCTGTCGAGCGCCTCAGCTAATGTCTCGGCATTGTTGAAGCAGGGTATGATGATGGCGAGGGAGGGCAATTTGCTCGATGTCCCGGCTGTCATGATAAACTCCCGTCCTATTTGCTAGGTCCCGATCCTCGCGAACGCGTGTCGAGCGGATCGTTGGTGAGGCTCCGCTCGGATCTTTCGAAGCGGAGCGGCGCCAGTATTCTCCCGCATCTTCGACGCTACCCAGCAAGGGCAGCGTCTGCGATCTTAACATCGAACACGTCACGCGCCGGCAGCGTCCGGACATCGAAACCATGTGCGACGACGCCGTTCAGCATCGGGCAGACGAAGAGCAGGCCGTTATGCGCGAGGCTCGCCCGGTTCTGCAGGCTATGCGTCAGAGCCAGATGAAAAATGGCGACGTTGCGGAAGGCATAGACGCCTGCCGACGCATTGTCGGAAATGACGATCTTCTCCCTCGCTTCCAGCATCCGGCCATCGTCTCCAAGCCTGATATAGCTATATTGCGGATTACGGGAGCCAAACGTGAGCGCCAGACCGCCGAGGTTGGAATCGGCAGCAAAGGATGCAGCAATATCTGCATCGCTGTCGAAGATGATGTCGCAGAGATCAATGACGACAGGTGAATCCGGAAAAGCGACGAGGGCCGCACCCGCCGCAGCGCTCCAGGCAGCGCCGCCGCTCATTTCGGACAGCCATACGAGCCGCGCGGTCGGATAGCGCGTCAGCAATGTTTCCTGGGCGTAGCGCCGCGAGACAGGTTTGTCTCGAAGCACAAAAACAGGCACGGTCGCAGCGCCCCACCAGGGGCGCGCTTCCAGCGTGGCGCCGAGCAACGTCGTCTTTCCAACAGGCATTTCTGCCTTTACCGAGCCGTCGAGCTTCTCAAAATCATTCCCGGCCATGGGAATGATGATGTTCAGCGGCGCGGTCGCGCCCGGTCTGAGATCGACGTCATGCATAGGCCTGCTCGCGCCCCTGCAGGTATTCAGCCAGATCCTCGGGCGTGCCAAGCCCATGCATGTTCCTGACGTCGATCTCGTAAACGCCAATGCGTGCACCATTGCGGATGGCATAATTATAAACGGGGCAGACATAGAACTCGTTGTTGGTGCGATCATTGTGCACCATCATGTCGAGCGCGCCTTTCATAAAATCGCCGGCGCGACGGAAGAAGTAGATGCCGACGGTCGCGAGTTCGGAGATCGGCTGCTTTTCTGCAACCCTGAGCACGAAGCCTGCCGCATCCGTTTCGGCGAAGGACCATTTCGGGTCGCGCTTCGGATCGCGGAAAACGAGGATCGACCCGTCGAGATCGCGCGCCATGCAATCGTCAATGAAATCGACGATACGCATATCTACGACTTGGTCGGAATTGGCGATGAGAAGCGGAGCCTCCTCGTCGAGTTGCTGGCGCGCCAGAAGAACCGTGCAGGCCGTGCCCTCGGTCACCTGATCGACAGAGACGATACCGACGCCCTGCGAGCGCAGGTCTGCCACCGCATCCGCCTGGCTCTCCAGATGTTCGCGCAGCAGCAGGACTGTCGGCTGTCCGCCGGGCGGCAGGGTGTTTTCCAGCACATGCTGTATCATCGGGCGGCCAAGCACGTCGATGAACGGTTTTGGACGCGTGAAGCCAACCTTGGCAAAGCGGCTGCCGCGACCGGCAGCAGGCACCACCAACTGCACGGGCGGATTGGCATGCGCGGCTGACAGGCGACGCACACCGTTTACCTCGAAATTCTCGATCATTTTCGGGTTGTAGAAGCTGTGATAGCGGTCGGCAGCGATGTTTTCGGAAACAACGCGACCACCATCGAGGATCACCTCGTTCAGCGCAGAGCTTACAAAATAGCGGCCTTCCACGGTAACCCCGTGCCGCAAGGCGGCAGTCGCCGCTTTGAAGAAGATCTGCGCCTCGCGAAAATAGTAAAATCCGGCGATCGCCTTGTTGCTGATCACTTCCTTCTCGGAGGTGCGGTTCACGAGACCGTCGTCGCCGAGGGTCGCGTAGGACCAGCGCGGGTGGATCGTCTCGAAGGTGATGACACCGGCATCTGCGTTCGCAGCCTCAAATTCCGCAATCACCGATGCAAGACGGGTGTCGATGATCTGGTCGCTATTGGCGATGACCAGCGGCTCGGTGGGATCAATTCTATCAACCGCCATCAGGCAAGTGCAGAGCGCGCCGGCCGTCGGGCCTTTTAGCATCACCACTTCCGAGCGGCCGTTTGTGCTCAGGTCGAAGATCCGCTCATAGGAATATTTGACGGCATCCTGCTGATCGACGACGAAAAGGAAATGCGTATCGCCACCGAGCGACTTCATGTTTTCGATGGCCCACAGGATCATCGGCTTTCCGGCCACCTCGATGAGTGGGCGCGGATACGCATAATCCTCAGGGCTGAAGTGGGGGCTTGCGCCCGTGGTGGGGAACAGGACGATCATGCCATCACCTCCGAAACGCGCTTGATTTCCGATACGATCCGGCCGTGGATGACGTCGGCCGGCGTTCCGATCTGCATGACGTAAGCGCCGCTGTCGCGCGCGGCTTTCAGGCCATATTCGTTGTCCTCGAGAATCAGGCACTCATCCGGCCTGAGGCCGAAGCGCTCCATCGTCGTCACATACATTTCCGGATCCGGCTTTGCGCGGGTGACGTCTTCGTTGGAAACGATGAGGTCGATATATTCCATCAGCCCGGCGCGCCGCATCATCGACTCGATGGTTACGCGGATGGAGTTCGAGCAAACGGCGATCTTGTAGCCGTCATGCTTGAGGCGGCTCAACGCATACTGATGGGCAAATACGGGCTTGCAGCGGGTATAGATCAGCTCCATCGTATAGTCCTGTTTCAGCTCATGGATCAGATCGTTGAGCCCTTTCGGCAGGCCATTGGAACGGGAGAGGATCTCCAGCTTGCGGCGGGTCGGCAGGCCATCGAACGTTGCCAGATGCGCCTGTCGATCGATAGGCATGCCGAAAAGATCGAGTGCCCGGTTCAGCGCCTCGTAATGCCATTCCTTGGCGTCGATCAGCACGCCATCCATGTCGAACAACACAGCTCGGATCATGTGACTTTCTCCTCAACCATCCAGGCAAAGCTTTGCTCGGCCGCATCGGGCAGATCGGTGCAGATCATCAGCCGCTCAAGCGGAAGGCCACTCTTCGCAGCTTGCCGCAGTTCGGATGACCAGGCGGTCCAGGCTGCCTCATGTGCGCGCTTGTGCAGTTCCGGCGAGACCATTGCTACATATTTGCCGCGTCTGAGATCGTCGATTGCTCGTTCGATAGAGGCTGGCTTCTCGGTGAACGAATCTACCCAGACACCCTCGCAGCGTTCGTAGAAGGAGGGGTGGATCTCGACCTCGCTGAAGCGAGTGAAGACGGGAATATCGCTATCGAGGTAGGGCCTGAGATCGGGAACCGAGGCGTCGAAAACAAAGGAGCGTTTGGTTGCCCCATATTGTTCCAGCATCGGCAAGAGGGCCGGGCATAGGCCGTCAGCCTTGATATTGATGGCCAGCCGTGCGGGCGCGCCATTTGCTGCATAGCATTCAAGAACGCGCTCGAAAGGCAGCGCGCCGGTTGTGGGAGGGTCGTGTGAAATAACCAGCTCGCCGTTCAGATCGCGAACATCGAGTTCAACGCCATGCCCGGCTGCAAATGCCTTTTCGAATGCTCCTAAACTATTCCGCTCATGGGGTGCATGCCACCAGCCACGATGTGCGAGTATCATCATGATTACGCCCCTTCGGTCCCAAACGGCCAACAAACGATTTCGTGGCACCGCAAACAACCGGATAAAATCCATGCATCTGCTGGCAAATCCTCATATGCATGATTGTAATTTCTAATTAACTATGCAGAATTGAGTATAAATCGTCAATATCGAATATAATCTAAAGTTGTTACTTCGGTAACACATGCGAAGCGCGCAGGAATGCCAATATATAATACAGGTAAACTGAAAAGAACATGTGACCATGGGCACATCTAGTGTTGCATCAACTGCAATGTCCGGCGCAGAAGAAGATCAGAAGTCACGCAACGCATCTACCTCACGGGATGCGCTGTGGGTCTCGGGCGCGCGCCTGGTGAGTCAGCTCTGCGGCATCGGCACGTTGCTGGTCGCCGCTCGCGTCCTGTCACCGGCCGAGGTCGGTGTCTTTGCCATGGTCTCCTCGACCGTATTGCTGCAATCAAAGATTGCCGAGGCCGGATGGAGCGAATATCTGATTGCTGCGCCGCATGATAGGGAACTGCCTGGTACCGTCCTCTATTGCGCGCTTGCAAGTGGCCTTGCGTTCACCATTCTCGGCTTCCTCGGGCTTGCTGTTTCCCTTATCTGGCTGACGCCAAGTGGATCCATCGTCCTCGCACTGTTGTTGCTGATGGCCACTATCGTTCCCGGCACTTTCATCATCTGCCAGAGCGGCGTGCTGGTGAGGGGGCGACGCCTTCGTGACCTTGCCTGCTATCAGGCGGCTTCGGAGTTTTCCGGCCTTCTCGTGACTGCCGGAGGGCTTTTGCTCGGCTGGGGCATTGTCGCGCTTGCAGCGGGGCGGTGTTGCGTCGTGCTTGTTGCGCTTCTGATGTCCACTGGCTTTGCGCGTTGGCTTCCCCGTTTCGAATTCAAGCTGGCCACCGCCCGCGAGGCATTGGCCTACTCTACGCGGCTGCTGGCATCGCGCCTGATGCAATTTGCGCAAAGTTACGGCGCGGAATTCCTGATCGTCTTCTTCATCGGGGCGACGGAGGTCGGTCTCTACAGAATGGCAAGCCGCATCGTTGGCGCCGTCACCGAGCTGATTTCAGAGCCTGTGCGTATGCTGGCATGGAGCTACTTCTCGCGCCAGCAGAGCGGGGCAGGCGGCGGCGTTGAAGGCCTCAGCCGTCTCACCGGATTGATCATGGCAGCGACGGCTTTTGCAGCGCTACCCGTCTTCATGGGCCTTGCCGTGATATCGGAACAGGTCGTCAACGCACTGCTCGGCGCTCAATGGCTTGCAGCGGCGCCGGTCCTCATTCTGCTGGCCGCTGCGCGCGGCATTGCCGTGATCCAGATGCTCAACGAGCCAGTGCTCAGCATTATCGGTCGGGTTGCCCTTCTGCCACGCCTGAACATGCTGTTTACGGCGACCAGCCTCGCCTGCCTGGCAGTCGCCGGCTGGATCGGGCCGGCACTGCTCAATGTCGCTGTCGCCCAGGTGGTGGCTGCGGCAGCGACGACTGCCGTATCCCTCTATTTCCTGCAGCGCGGCACGGGATTCCGCTGGCAATCGCTATTGCGGAGGATCTTTCCTGCCGGTCTGGGCGCCTGTGTCATGGTCGGGGCTGTCGCGCTTGCTCTCTACCTGGCAGGCGGTAGCCTGCATCTTCCCTTCGTCGATCTTTTTATGGGGATTGTGGTTGGGGGGCTTGCCTATCTGGTCATTGCCTGGTCCAGCGGTCGCGCCTTGATGGCGGAACTCAACGATGTGACGGCCGCACGATAACGTGCCCTGCTTTCAAGACCCAAAAAGTTCAATCAAGGCGCAGCCAATAATAGCCATAGGGCTGAAAGGTCAGCCGGTAGTCGGTTTCGGAAATTTCGGGAAACGGCTCACCATTGATGAGTTCGACCGGGGCTCGGCCCTTCAAACCAACGAGTTGCACATCGGTGGCCACGGATGCGTCCGATAGGCTGGCGGCACAGAGCAATTTCTCTTCGCCATATTCACTCAGGTAGGTGATCACGGCCGGGTTGTCGTTTTCCAGAAAACGGATCGTTCCGCGCCCGAAGGCTTGATGCGCTCTGCGCAGCTGCAGGATGCGGCGAAGCCAGTTGAGCAGCGAATGCGGATCGCCTTCCTGCTCGCGGACATTGATCGCCCTGAAGCTATATTGCGGATCGTCGATCGGCGGCAGAGAGAGCTGCTGTTCGGGTGCGGTCGAAAAGCCGGCATTCCTCTCTGGCGACCATTGCATCGGAGTGCGCACTCCGTTCCGGTCTCCCAGATCGATATTGTCACCCATCCCCAGCTCGTCGCCGTAATAGAGTACCGGGCTGCCCGGCAATGATAGGAGCAGGACATGCAGGAGCTCGATGCGCCTGCGGTCCTGACCCATCAACGGTGCGAGCCTGCGGCGGATACCGAGATTGAGCCTCGCCCGCTTGTCTGCCGCATAGGTATCCCAGAGGAAGTTGCGTTCCTCTTCGCTGACCATCTCCAGCGACAGTTCGTCGTGATTTCTTAGGAAGATCGCCCATTGGCAGCTCTTCGGGATATTGTATGTCTGGCCGACAATGGTGACGATCGGCTGTTTGTCGGCTTTGGCGATCGCCATGAAGATCCGCGGCATCAGCGGAAAATGGAAAGCCATATGGCATTCGTCGCCCTTGCCGAAATATTCGCGTGCTTCCTCCGGCCATTGATTGGCTTCGGCAAGAAGCACCTTGCCGGGATAACTGCTGTCAAGAGTCCTGCGGATATGTTTCAAAAGCGCATGAGTTTCAGGCAGATTCTCGTTGCGTGTCTCGTCCCGCTCGACCAGATGCGGAATGGCATCGAGACGGAAGCCATCGACGCCGAGATCCAGCCAAAAGCGCATAGTATTCAGAAGCGCCTCGACTACTGCCGGGTTTCGATAGTTGAGATCGGGCTGGTGGGAATAAAAGCGGTGCCAGAAATAGGATTTTGCTAAGGGGTCCCAGGTCCAGTTGGACCTCTCGGCATCAACGAAGATGATGCGGGTTTCTTTGAATTTCTCGTCCGTGTCCGACCAGACATAGAAGTCACGCTCGGGTGATCCCGGAGGCGCTCGTCTTGCCCGTTGGAACCAAGGGTGCTGATCGGACGTGTGGTTGACGACCAGTTCGACAATCACCCGGATCGACCGCGCGTGGGCTTGCTCAACAAACCGACTGAAGTCGTCGAGCGTTCCGAACTCCGGGCGGATGCCCGCATAGTCGGAGATGTCGTAACCGTCGTCTTTACCCGGCGACGGGTAAAATGGGAGCAGCCAGATGGTGTTGATGCCGAGCTGTGCCAGGTAATCCAGCTTCTGCGTCAGCCCCTGGAAAACGCCGATTCCATCGCCATCGGCGTCGAAAAATGATTTGACGTGCAATTGATAAATGATTGCATCCTTGTGCCAAAGAGGATGCTGCAGCTCGCTATCCGACATCTACACCTATCAAATCCGATCCTCCACGAACTGTTCGGCGCCCTCGACCGGCTGCAGCCAGGGTTCGCGCCGTTTGATCCAAAGTTCATAAGTGGGCTTGAGGCCGGTCGGCGCATCCTGAAGAGTTCCGAGTTTAATCTCGGCCTCGTCTTCGTTGCTGGCAAAGACCCGCGAGCCGCAGGCGGGACAGAAGCGGCGGCCATGATGCACCGCAGTTTCCCCGGTGGTTTTAAACGCGGACGCGGGCCAGACAGCGAAATAAGTGAAGGCCGCACCGCTCTCCTGTCGACAGTCGGTACAATGACAGAGCCCGATGCGCTTTGGTTCGCCCTCCACCTGATAAAGCACTTTGCCGCAATTGCAGCTCCCGTGTCGTATTGTCATCGAAGGCGATCCCTTAATGTTTCATTCCAGAGGGCTGTTCGTCGTCGTCGAAATTGCCGTTGCTCAAGCTGTCGTAACGATTGAGGCTTGGTACGCCGCCTCGGGTGCCGAAGGCTGTCAACTGCACCATCATCTTCCTGGCGCAGTCGATGGCGTCTTCTTCGCTCAGCGCCGCCGCGTCGGGAAGGCGCACCGTCAGCTGCTCGCCGGCGTCGCCGAAAAAGTCGATATGCCAAGCTTGCTGCTGATGGGTCACCTTTGCTCCGTTCAGATGCATCGAAACCTCCCTCCGGCCATTCTGCCGGTTCGCGTCTCCTTTGGCACGGATTCAGTATATCAACCGATGCGCTGGCGATTGGTTCCGAAGCTCGCGCACGACTTGCCGGACGACGCATCCATTTGTCGCTCTCTGCGTTCACTTCAAGGGCGATACCTAGTTCCAACCTCGAAAGGAACGCATATGAGTTTTCCAGTCCCGACAAGCAGTGATCCCACGCGTCGTTTTAAGGACGCGACCAATGCCGCCCGCGCTGCCCTGGAGGCACTTATCGCCGATGCCAACGCCGCGGGTTGGGGCACGGATGAAATGACTGTGGCGCTCGTTGAGGCGGCGCAGTCTCTCAAAGACGCAAACACCAGAGATCCCAGTCCTGCCGACGATCCGGTAATCAGCGATGTCGATGCGAAGCAAGGACAGATTGGACGTGGTGAGCTATTTGATTGAACGTCCATCAAACCGTCGCTCGCAGCGGGGCGAACAACTCGCATCTGGCGGGACGTCGTCTCATCAGATCCTGATCTGTGGCAGCCTTGCTCGGGCCACTTGTCTGCCGTGGCACCAGAACGGATGGATCATGTCACTGGTGGTCAGGACGTCGGCACATGGAACAAGCGGCGACCATCCCTCGTTGGCAGAGAGCCCGACAAAGGCCAGCCTTGTCAGGGATCTCGTGCCTGCGAACAGATCCTCATCATCGACGGTGATGTCCACCCGCAGCACTTCCGGTGCCCGCACGGAGCAATCGACGGCTTCCCGGGCGATTGCCGTCACCGACGTACTTGCTCCGATGTAGAAGGCCGTGATCGCATTCTTGGCGAAGTCCGCGATGGCGGGAACGAGCAGGTCTGAGGGCAGGGCTGTCAACGTCTCGCGTGTACCGTCAAACCGGTGCCCCATTGCATCTCCGCCTGCGTGACTGCGATTTCCCGAAAACTGAAAGAATATCTCGCGTCGAGTCAGATATTCGACGGTCCAGCGACCGAAATGGACTGCTGCGTTTGAAGTCGCGAGCGTTTCGATCTCCGACAGGACTTCATGGAAGGTGGTGCGAGCGTCGGCCATGGCAATTCTCCTTGCGAGGACAAAGGCAGCCGGAGGGTGAATGTTCCTGTCAAAAGAGAATAACTTCCTATGCTGGCGCGGTGACCGACGCCCGCTAGCATGGCTCAGTGCCTTTCGTGGTGCTCTAAGGCTCGAAAAGTGCCATCATATTGACGCAGTGCGCATTAACCTTTGGGGACGAAAGGAGATGAGCAATGGCCGGACACGATAGCTACTATATCGAGATCACCACGCGTCTTCGATCGGTGCGATCTTTCTGCGACTTCCTGTCGAGCGGCGGCACTGTCGGCGTTGCTCCGGCGGACGGCTCACGCTACGGCGATGTCACCAGCGATCTGCTCGCAAGAACGCGGAAGGAAGCTGAGACCCTTGATCGCATGCGTCGTCAGCTTTTTCCGGATCGTGCGGACGAAGAGGTCTCACCCGCGCTCTATACTTGTGAAGTTACCGGCTCCGGCCGGTCGCGCAGGGGAGATCGAGCTCGATCATGAGCGGCGCATGGTCGCTGGTATGGTCCCACCCTCGAGGATTGCGGCGGACGCTGGCAGAGCGAAGATGTCCCACGAGGTCGGGACTGAGAAGGACATGGTCGAGCCGCAGTCCTGCGTCGCGTTCGAATGAGTTTCTCCAATATTTCCAGAACGTATAGATTCGCTCATTCGGGTGAAGGTAGCGAAGTGAGTCCGTCCATCCTTGTTGAACCAGCCTGGCATAGGCTTTTCTGACTTCGGGCCTGAACAAGGCGTCATCGCGCCAGCGTTCCGGAGAATAGACATCCATGTCGGTTGGCATGACGTTGAAGTCGCCGATGAGCAGGGTCGGAATTTTAAGATCCAAGAGCTCTCCTGCGTAGTCATGCAGTCGACCAAACCAGCGCAGTTTATAGTCGAATTTCGGGCCGGGAGCAGGGTTGCCGTTTGGAAGATAGAGGCAGCAGACCAAAAGCCCGTTTACGGCAGCTTCGATATAGCGGCTGTGGCTGTCGTCCAGATCCCCTGGCAGACCTCGACGCGTAAGCACCGGCAAAACATTTCTCGCAAGGATTGCCACACCGTTCCAACTCTTTTGGCCATGCCAGACGGCGCGATAGCCGGCACGTTCGATGTCCCGTTGAGGGAATTTGTCGTCGGAAGTTTTTAGTTCCTGAAGGCAGACGATATCAGGCGCATCCTCTCTCAGCCATCGCAGGAGTATCGGAAGGCGACCGATAATTCCGTTGATATTATAGGTTGCTATTTTCAATCGACCTCCGGGCGGCGAGGCGGACCGGACAGGTTGGGTGCTCGTCTGCCGTTTCGTTAGCCATGGCGGGAAACCGGAAAAATCGCCATGTTCACCATCCCTATCGCGTCCGGTTGACACGGTCCGCACTCGGCGAAGGGAATGTGCGTGGCTTCAGAAAGTTCCCATCGGCCGGTGGTCGAGGCGGATCGGACTGTCTTGCAATACCATCATGTTGTTCTTACTTACGTGGGACCACCCGTACCGACTGGGCAAGGCCCACAAAACGACAAGAGCTCCTCTTGAGGATGCGCGGTCCCGCAGGATTTTCGCAACAGCAATCATGAGCTGGTTCCGCACAGATGGTAATCGCACCGGCACAGCACGGTGACAAAGCGCAATCCTTTGATCGTTTTCATCCAAGGCTGCCTCCGACTGTGCCATTCGCACAGATTTAATGCCGAGGAATTGCCCAGGCCGAGCGGGCTCAACGCTATCATCCGAAAGGAGAAAACATGCAGGTCATTGTCAGAGACAACAATGTTGAGCAGGCGCTCCGCGCTCTGAAGAAGAAAATGCAGCGCGAAGGGTTATTTCGGGAGATGAAAGAGCGACGGGCCTATGAAAAACCCTCTGAGCGCCGTGTCCGCGAAAAAGCCCAGGCGATTGCCCGACAGCGCAAGGCTGCACGCAAAAGGATGCAGCGCGAAGGGCTTCTGCCGGCCGCAAGGCGCCGCGCATCCACACGCTGATGACAGATGCGGCGCCGCAATATGCCTGCGGCGCTCGACACGAACCCTCTATTTTGGAAAAGGACATCATGGAAGAGTTGCGTAGTTTGACGGTTTCCGATGATCGGCTTGACGATTGTCGTGAGGCCATTGGAGCGGATCTGCAGGACTTGATCGATGCGACCGTCGCCTCCGGTTTTACGGTCGAAGAAACATTGATCGCGATCAGCGAACTCGTCGCGGAGGATTTCGCCTCTGCGGTGAAGCTCCCGAGCGTTCACTGAGGCGAGTGCACCAGATCAGCCAGAGCCGGAGGGAATGGAGGTCGATCGCTCAGGCGCGCGATACGCGGTCGCGAGGCGGTGCATCATGAGTGTCGCCCGCTTTTTCTTCTCTATCGAGAGCGTTTTGCATTTCCTCGAAGACTTGAATGAGCTGCGAGGCAGACGGCGCTGCATCGTCCGAAGGGACTGTGTCGGAAACAGTATTGACGGGTGTCTTGTGGCTCGTTTGCGCCAGCGTCGGCAGCAGGGTCACGATGAGTGAGGCGAAAAACTTCTTCCGGCGTTCGGCGACTTCCGCCAGCAGGAAGCAAAGGATGAAGCAGGCGACGAGCAAAGCCGCCGCCATCGGAATATGCTCCTCCACCGGATGCAGGAAGGACGCAAACATCAGGATGAGCGGCTGGTGGACCAGATAGAGCGTAAAGCTGCCACCAGCCAACCATTTGATCGCCGGACCTGTCTTCTTGAACAGTATTGGAGCCTGATACAGCAGCGATGCCGCGCCAATGAGGTGCAGGACCACGGCAAGACCGATGAGATTGAAATATACGAAATTAGTCGCCTCCTGAGACAATGACCAGGTCTCGTACATGTTGGTCGCTGCGCGATCGGCAAAAAATTTCAGGCTGACGAATAGTGCAAGCGATGCGCCGATCATTGCGATTGAGATGGGGCGCTGCAATGGCGGACGTTCGATGACCCACTTCATCGTTGACCAGCCCATGAGCCACAGCGGCATATACATCAGGATTTTCGGACCAACAGCAGCAGCCCAAAGGCATAGCAATGGTACTTTCGCGCGCCGCGGCGAAAAAGCGAACAACCCGAAGAACAGGTAGTACTGAACTTCGAAGCCCAGCGACCGATAAGGCTCGCCGCTGCCGAAAACGGCATGCACAAACCACAACTGATTTGTGAAGGTCACATAGGCCAGGGCGGCTTCGAGTGATATCGGCCTGAAAAATCCGGTATTGATGAAATCATAGTAAAAAGCGTTCGCGCGCATCCCGATGCTGTCGGCGACGAAGATCACCGCGATCGCCAGCAGGGCAACGGGCATTATTCGAGCGATACGGGCAACGAGGTATATCCGCCATTCCTTTTCGCTCACCTGCCGGATGTAGCTGATGACAAATCCTGAGAGAACAAAGAAGATGGCGACTGCTTCCCGACCCCAACCAAGGGGTCCGATCTTGATAGAGGGGAGCAGGAAAATATGCGCATGGGAGAGGAATACGACGACGGCCGCGCCGAGCCGAAGTAAATCAAGATAGATAGAAAGATTGCTGTCGATCTTCCTGCCTTCGATCGCGCTCATGATTGATTTCTCATCGGATGACAAAGCCGGCCTGAAAAGCCGCACCTTGTTTTAAGCCCTGATTTCTGCGCTGATGCGCGAGGGCGTCATTCGACAAGCAAACCTTTTAAAAGTGTTTAGCGGACAGGTTTAAATATTGATGAAGCCGTTGATATCATCGAAATATCCGGCGCTGTGAGAGTGAGGCTACTACAACCGTTCAGCCCAGGTCGTCGTGCGTTCCGACAGCCGCCGCAGATGATCGGCGACGGAATAGCCGGAAATCTTCTTCCGCGGCTTCAGGTCGTGGTCGCCATCTTCCAGCCAGAGGAAATCTATCTGATCTGACAGCGTATAGGATGAGACCTCGTACCTTGATCCAAAGGGATCGCGTGTTCCCTGACAGATCAGAGTGGGCGTGCGAAGGCTTTCCAGATGCGCAGTGCGAAGCTGGTCGGGTTTTCCTGGTGGGTGAAACGGATATCCGAGGCAGAGCAGGCCCCTGACTTTTCCTGCCGCGAAAGTCTCATCGGCGATCATGCTTGCAACGCGGCCTCCCATCGACTTGCCGCCGATGATCAGTTTGCCGGCGTCCAGTTGATGGATCGCGGCACGATACTCATCCAGGAGATGGTCGGCGCGCGGTGGAGGCTTGATCGCTCCGGTCAGGCGCCGTTGCGCCATATAGGCGAACTCGAAACGCGCTATTCTGAAGCCGCCATCTGCGAGTGCTTTCGATAGACCCGTCATTGCGGCGGAATCCATCGCTCCGCCCGCGCCATGCGCGAGAAGGATGGTGAAGTTGGCGGTTTCGGGTCCAATGATCAGAAAGCTCGTCATCCGTGAGGCCTGGTCGCGAAAACCACCATCGACTTTGCAAAAGTAGGGATTCGTCCGGTCCGAACGATCCTTATACGGTGGAATCCTGTGTCAACAAGAAGCGTATTGATAGTCTTTTCTGACCAAAACTTTATATGCCCATGGTCTCGGAGAGGCATAAAATGCTCATCCATCCTTCCGGCGACGGCAAGGGCGAGGTTCTTCCAGTACCCGTGAAACGGTGTTGACAACACGAATAGACCCCCAGGCCGAAGGAGATCAAAGGCGGTTTTGGCAAATTTACGAGGGCGATAGAGATGCTCTATAACCTCAAGCGACAGAACGGCATCCCATTCGCCGTATTTGTCGACAAGGCGATCATAGGCTGATGCGATTTCCACAGGAAGCATCGGATATTTCGTTCTGGCCTGGTTGATGCCATCCAGCGATGGATCGATACCGTAAACCTTGAAGCCATCTACGGACAAACGTTGCAGGACATCACCGGTGCCACATCCGATCTCGAAAACCGCGTGAATCGAGGAATTGCGTTTCAGCTCGCGAACGACAGCAGGATAGATATAGGCCTGCGAAAGGTTTGGGGCCCAGTGGATGTAATCATCAGCATTGTCGTCTGCGCTACGCAAGGTGATTACCTGCATGCCTGATTACATCGTTTATTAATTATATAAAAAATAAACCGAGTAGAAAAGCCAGCTGCTGGAGAAAAATAAAGTAACGCAAGACCTATTCGTCGCGCTTAATACCACAGCGGCGAACAGTTAAGCGCCATAAGCTCTGTAGGTTTCTTGCGGACAGTATATAATGTCAGAGGTTCGGCGGAGTGGTCGACTTCGCCGAAGAAACGCTCGATTGGTGCCGCGATAGGAACTGTTGAGGCAGCCATGAGATGATGCGGCGGAGGCGGGAAAAATGCGCCGGCAGCCAGATGCCGCAATTCGATCTGACATCGTTACAGGCGAAGCCGGGCTCTTGAGAGTGATCCGGCAGCAGGCGGCGGGCCAGCGAAGCCCGCCTTTCCAGCAACGAAGGTCGTCCGTTCCTATCTTTTCTCGGGTTTCTTGCCGATGGCAAAATAACCGAAGCCATGTTTAGTCACGTCACTCAGAGAATAGATGTTCCTCAAGTCAACGATCACAGGAGTTTTCATGATCGTTTTAAGGCGCTTCAGATCAAGCGCACGGAACTCTTCCCATTCGGTGACGATGACGATTGCGTCGGCATCAACGGCGATCTCGTAGGGGTCCTTGCCGTAAGTGATCGGGCCGAGCATGCTCTTTGCGGCCTCCATGCCCTCCGGATCGAAGGCATGGACTGCGGCGCCCCCGTCGAGCAAAGCCTGAACGATGGTGATCGATGGCGCATCGCGCATGTCGTCGGTGTTCGGTTTGAAGGTCAGACCAAGGATGGCGATCTTCTTGCCGCGCACATCGCCATTGCAGGCGGCGATGACCTTGCGGCCCATCGCGCGCTTACGGTTGTCATTGATCGCGACCGTCGTCTCGATGAGACGTATCGGGCTGTCGAAGTCCTGTGCGGTCTTGACGAGCGCGAGCGTATCCTTCGGGAAGCAGGAGCCGCCGTAACCAGGGCCTGCATGCAGAAATTTATCGCCGATGCGTTTATCCATGCCGATGCCCTTGGCAACCTTCTGGACATCCGCACCGATCTTTTCGGAGAGGTCCGCAATTTCGTTGATGAAGGTGATCTTCATCGCCAGGAAGGCGTTGGCGGCGTACTTGATGAGTTCCGACGTCCGTCGTTCGCAGAAGTAGAGAGGCGCTTCGTTGAGATAGAGCGGGCGGTAGACCTCGCGCATAACCTCGATGGCGCGGGGGTTCTCCGTGCCGATCACGATACGGTCGGGACGCTTGAAGTCGGTGATAGCCGCGCCTTCCCGCAGGAATTCCGGATTGGAAACGACAGCAATATCCTTTTCCGGGAACTCTTCGCGGAAGATGCGCTCGATTTCGTCACCAGTGCCGACCGGGACGGTGGATTTTGTCACGACGACCGTAAATCCCTTGACGGCGGCAGCGATTTCACGCGCCGCAGCATAGACATAGCTCAGGTCGGCATGACCATCGCCGCGTCGTGACGGCGTGCCAACAGCGATGAAAACGACGTCCGCTTCGCCGACCGAGGGAACGAGGTTTGTCGAGAAATCAAGGCGTCCGGCTTCGCGGTTCTGTTGAATAATAGCCTCGAGACCAGGCTCAAAAATCGGCACCTCGCCGGCTTCCAACGCCGCAATTTTTGCTTCGGACTTATCGACGCAAGTCACGTGGTGACCAAAGTCGGCAAAGCAGGCGCCAGAAACGAGGCCGACATAACCGGAACCAATCATAACGATACGCATGAAGCTGTCTCCAAGTTAAAATAACGCCATTTGGGCTATATGCTGCAACGCAACAAATCAAGCCTAAATGGCGTTTTAATGGAATGTTAAGAGCGGCCGAACTCGTCGACGATGCGAATGATGTCGTCTTCGCCGAGGTAGGAGCCGGTCTGGACTTCGATGAGTTCCAGGATAATTTTGCCGGGATTAGCGAGACGGTGGACCTCGCCGAGTGGGATATAGACCGATTCGTTTTCGCGCAGCATCTGTACGTTTTCACCGATCGTAACTTCCGCCGTTCCCTTCACGACAACCCAGTGCTCGGAGCGGTGATGGTGTTTCTGTAGCGACAGTTTTTTGCCTGGCGTGACGAAGATACGCTTCACTTGGAAACGGTCGCCATTGAAGATCGACGTGTAGCCTCCCCAGGGACGGTAGGAGGTGGGGTGTGTCTCCGTCAGCTTTGACGTCTTCTTCTGCCCGGCAAGCAGCTTGACGAGGTTACCGACTTGCTGGCTTTCCTTCAACGGGCCGACATAGACAGCGTCCTCGCTGGCAATGACCGCTACATCGTCCATGCCCTGAACGGCGAGATGCACACCATGAGTCATGACGAGCGAGTTGCGGGTGTTGACGACAGTTGTATTGGCGGCGGCTATGTTACCGTTTTCGTCCTGAACGCCGGTCTTCCATATGGCATCCCAGCTGCCCAGATCTGACCATTTGAAGGCGGAAGGCACGACCACCGCTTGGGACGTCTTTTCCATGATTGCATAATCGATGGAAATATCCGGGCTCTTTGCGAATTGTTCTGCGTCGAGACGTGTAAAGTCCAGATCACGTGTCGCTCCGGAAACAGCCTTGCTGGCCGCCTTCAGGACATCCGGTGCATAATTCTCCATTTCGGAAAGCAGTTGGGCGACCGGGAACATGAAGATGCCGGAATTCCAGTAGAAACCACCGGCGGCCAACATTTCCTCGGCTTTTTCGCGAACTGGCTTTTCAACGAAGCGCTTGACCTCGTGCGTACCGCCCGAGATCTGCTTACCTGCCTCTATATAGCCATAGCCTGTCGCCGGCTCCGTCGGCGTAATGCCGAAGGTAACGAGCTTGCCCTTCGCCGCTGCATCCCGCGCGGTGCGGATGGCATCGAAATAAGCCTCGTCGGCAAGAATCTCATGATCGGATGCCAGCATCTGGATAATAGCATCTTTACCGAAATGCTCTGAAGCCAGGCTTGCTGCTGCAGCCACTGCCGCAGCAGTATTGCGGGCAACAGGCTCCAGCAAGGCTGCGGCGAGGCGAATATCGAGTTCGCGTGCCTGTTCTGCAACGAGGAAGCGAAAATCCTCATTCGTCACGACGATGGGAGCTTCGTAAAGTGCCGGATCGGCAACGCGGACCAGGGTCTCCTGAAACAGCGTCTTGTCCCCAACGAACTGGATGAACTGCTTCGGCGCGGTTGCACGCGAGAGTGGCCAAAGGCGTGTACCCTTGCCGCCAGCCATGATCACGGGGACGATTTTCTGTGTCATCGGATGTTCTTCCTCGAAATGAACGGCTAAATTTGTCGCATGCTTACCGGGTTTCTGCCCAGCGCTTAATTCGGGTTAGTCCGGCATGCAACAGGTCGGAGGCACCTGTCTCGCCCTCGGCTTCCACGTAACACCGCATTTCCGGCGCGTTGCCAGACGGACGGAAATGAATGATGCTGCCATCACGCAACGTCACGCGCAAACCGTCAATATCGCTTTTCGAACCCACTTCCCCGATCGGTTGCAGGAACTCCGCAAGATTGGCATCGGATGCGCGCAGGTAGTTCATCAAGGCTGCGCTGGTTTCGACCGGGAAATTCTCAAGGCGGTCGGCGGCGGCAAAGGGCAGTTTGTAGGAGGCTGCAATGGCCGAAAGCGGCTCCCTGCGGATCGCAGCAAGCGAAAGCGTCGCCAGCATCGGCAGGAAACAATCGCGAGTGGGCAATGCTCGCACACTGCGACCGTTAATGTCGAAAGGTGTTGCCGTCAGCATCCCACCATTCGCCTCGAAGCCCATGACGAGATCCTTGCCAGCGGCAACCGCTTCTTCCATGCCGGCGATCACGAAGGGGGAGCCAACGCGGGTACGGATGACGCTAAAAGATCCGGCCGCCTCAATGCCGGAATTGGAGGTGACTGGCGTGACGACGGTGCCGGCGCCCAGGAAATTCGCCGCGATCAATCCGAGGAGATCGCCACGCAGCGGCGTTCCGCTCTCGTCGGCAACCAACGGACGATCGCCATCGCCGTCGGTGGAAACAATCGCGTCAAGGCCATGCGTTGAAGCCCAACTCTTCAGAAGGGCGATCGTCTCTTCGGACACGGCTTCGGTGTCTACAGGAATGAAGGTTTCGGATCGGCCAAGGGCGACGACCTCGGCACCATAATAGGCGAGGATATCGACCATCAGATCGCGGGCGACGGTGCTGTGCTGATAGACGCCGACCTTCATCCCAGCGAGTGCTGCTTTGGGCAAGAGGCCCGTATTGCGCTCGAAGAAGAGCTGCAGACAGGGCGCAGAGTGATCCTCGGAGGCGGCCGGCGTGCTGACGACAGCCTCGCCGGAGGCTTCGATTTCGGCGGCGAGCCGGGTAATTGCGGCTTCGTCCGTTTTGTCGATCTCGCCGTCAGGGCGATAGAACTTGATGCCGTTGCGGTCAGCAGGAATATGCGAACCCGTTATCATCAGGCACGCGGCCTTTCTCTCGAGGCCATAAAGTGCAAGTGCTGGAGTCGGAACGGCGCCGCAGTCGAGAACTTCGAATCCGAGGCTTGCCAGCGCACCGGCGCAATTGCCCGCGATCCCCGGGCTGGAGTCGCGGTAGTCACGCCCGATCAGAACGGGATCGCCCGGTTCTGCTCTCTTGCTTTGCAGCAAGTATTTGCCGAAGGCAGTGGCATATAGCGCCGAAGAGCGTCCTTTGAGATCCGCCGACAGACCGCGAAGGCCGCTAGTCCCAAACTTCATGCGAAACACCCTCGCGCTGTGAACGACCGTTTCTACTGTGCTGATTTGCTTGGGTAAACAGCAAAATCAGGACATAGTTAAATCGGCAGGCGACATAACCGAAGTATTGCCATCATTTACGTATCGTTGCCAGAGCTTTTGCTAATATTAATGAATTTCCGATTTATGACAGTTGTTCGCTTTTGCGAGACAGAGGGTATGCGCTGCATCTGTTGTGTATTGCGGGCATAGACATTTTTGTTAGAACGGCTGTCCTACATCAACCGCGTTGATCCGGAGGTGCGTCGTGAGCGAGACGTCAGTCACTCTAGAGGAGAGCTGGAAGGCGGCTCTCGAAGGCGAGTTTGCTAGTCCTTACATGCAGCAACTCAAGACCTTCCTGCTGGAGCAGAAGGAACTCGGCCGGCGGATTTTTCCCAAGGGGAGCGAATATTTCCGCGCCCTCGACCTCACTCCGCTTGCGAAGGTTAAGGTGGTAATCCTCGGACAGGATCCTTACCACGGCGTGGGGCAAGCGCATGGCCTATGTTTCAGCGTGCGGCCGGGCGTGCGTATTCCGCCTTCGCTTGTCAACATCTACAAGGAGATGGAGACGGATCTCGGCATCGCGCCGGCTCGGCACGGCTTCCTGGAACATTGGGCTCAGCAGGGAGTGCTGCTGCTCAACAGCGTACTGACCGTGGAAGAAGCGCAGGCTGCCTCGCATCAGGGCAAGGGCTGGGAGCGCTTCACCGACGCCGTCATTCGCAAGGTGAACGATGAGTGCGAAGCTGCCGTTTTCATGCTCTGGGGCTCTTATGCCCAAAAGAAGGCGGCTTTTGTCGATGCGCGACGACATTTAGTGCTTAAGGCGCCGCATCCATCGCCGCTCTCGGCCCATAACGGCTTTTTCGGATCGCGTCATTTCTCCAAGGCGAACGCCTTCCTGCAATCGCATGGTCGCGTACCGATAGACTGGCAGCTTCCTGTCAATCCTTGAACGCCTTCCTGTTGTCGTTCACAAAATGAAGACAATGCGTGTCGGCTTGCCGGGCTATGAGAAACGGACGGAAGCGCTCATCTATGACCCATCGAAAGCCCGCCTGACGCGGGCAGAAAGGGGTCTCAAATGCTCGATCAAATCAAGGGTCTGCACCACGTCACATCGATGGCGGAGGACGCCCGCACCAACAACCAGTTCTTCACCAACGCGCTGGGCTTGCGCCGCGTCAAGAAGACCGTCAATTTCGACGCTCCTGACGTCTATCACCTCTATTACGGTGATGAGACCGGCACGCCGGGCACGATCATGACCTATTTCCCGTTCCCGAAGATGCCGCAAGGGCGTCCGGGTACCGGTGAGGTCGGCACCACAGTCTACTCGGTTCCGCAGGGCTCGCTTGGGTTCTGGAGCGATCGGCTGACGAAGCTCAACGTCGGCGGTTTGAAAGCTGAGGAAAGCTTCGGCGAGAAGCGCCTGAATTTTGCTGGTCCTGACGGCGACGGTTTCTCGCTCGTCGAGGTCAAGGATGATACCCGCGCTCCCTGGACACATGGCGGCATCAGCGAGGATCAGGCTATCAGAGGGTTCCACTCCGTCGCCATGCGGCTGAGGGATGATGGCGCCACCGCCGAGCTTCTGAAATTCATGGGGTATGAGGTTCAGGAAGAACGAGATGGCGTCAAGCGGTTCATCATGCCCGGCGGTAACGGGGCGCATCTCGTCGACCTCGAGACCATGCCGAATATTGCCCGCGCGCTTCCAGGTGCCGGCTCCGTCCATCATGTCGCTTTCGCAGTCGAAAACCGCGAGAAGCAGCTTGAAGTGCGCAAGGCGCTGATGGACACGGGTTATCAGGTTACCCCGGTCATCGATCGCGATTACTTCTGGGCGATCTATTTCCGCACGCCCGGCGGTGTGTTGTTTGAGATCGCAACCAACGAGCCCGGTTTCGACCGCGACGAGGACACCGCCCATCTCGGCGAAGCGTTGAAGCTGCCGCAGCAGCACGCTCATTTGCGTGCTCTCATCGAACAGCACCTGCAGCCGCTCGAAGCCTAAAGGGAGATAGGACAATGACCGATAGTGGTTATATGCACCGGCTGCATGCCGGTGCACCCGGCAAACCCATCCTTTTCGTGCTTCACGGAACCGGTGGTGACGAGAACCAGTTCTTCGATTTCGGCAGACGGTTGCTCCCGGAAGCGACAATCGTTTCACCGCGCGGAGATGTCTCCGAATATGGCGCAGCCCGCTTCTTCAAGCGCACGGGGGAAGGGGTCTATGACATGGCCGATCTCGAGCGGGCGACTGCGAAGATGGCCGACTATGTCCAGGATCTGACGGCGACACACCGGGCCTCCAAGATCCTCGGTCTCGGCTTCTCGAACGGCGCCAACATTCTGGCGAACGTACTCATCGAAAAGGGTCTGTTCGATGCGGCGGCACTGCTCCATCCGCTCATTCCCTTTCGTCCGCACGCCAATCCCGATCTCAACGGGCGCAGGGTCCTGATCACGGCAGGTCGGCGCGACCCGATCTCGCCGGCCGCGCTGACTGAAGCGCTTTCCGGCTATTTCGAGGCTCAGAAGGCCGATGTGCAGTTGGAATGGCATTCAGGCGGTCACGATATCCGCCCGAACGAAATCGAGGCGATCGGCAAATTCTTTGCGAGGTACGCTTGAGCAAAATTGTGCGGCGAACTTCGCCGCACAATGCATTTCATGTTCCACTAGGGAAGGCGTTTTAGGATTCGTGGTAATAGGCCGAATAACGGCTATAATAGTACTCGCCCGAGCCATACGAATGATAGAGTTTCAATTTGGCCGTATCGACTTTGTTCAGTATCACGCCAAGGCATTTCTGTATCAATTCCGGGTGGCTGCTAAACGTCGATCGAACGACTCGTCTGGACGTATGGCCCCATTCGATGACGGCGAGCGAGGCGTCGAGCATCGGCCCGACGGCCTTGGCATCCACCACGGGGCCAAGCGGGGGCAGGTCAATCACGATATAATCGAAAAAGCCGCTCATCTCTTCCAGGAGGTTTGCCATCAGCGGCGACGACAGCAAGTCAGATGAGTGAGGCATGCGGCGTTTGACGACCGCTGCAACGAAGGCGAGTTTCGTCTTGCTGTCGACGAGGACAGAATCTCTGACCGGTCTTTTATCGAGGAGCGTCTCGATAATCCCGTTTTCGGCGTGCCTGCCTATTGCGCGGGTTGCCCCGGGATTGCGCAGGTCGCCATCCAGCAGAAGAGTCCGAGAGCCCTGCATTGCCAAGAGTTGCGCGAAATTGATCGAAACTGTCGATTTTCCCTCGCCAGGCAAGCTCGAAATGATGCCGATGATTTTGCACCGCTTTCCAGGGTTGGCCATATCGACAGCAAGCTTGGCGCTTCTGAGCGTTTCGGCAAAGGCCGAAAGCGGGTGATTAACCACATACCGCGTCGCCAAACTCACATCGCTCAAGTCACGTGGAGAGCCGGAGGAAGTGGCGGGTGGAGGGGCGAGTTCCGCCTCGGACATGAGTGGAACATGGCCTATGTACTCCATGCCCAGCTCATCTCTGACCTGTTCACCCGTTCGGAAGAACCTGTCGCGGAATTCGCGATAGGCTCCGATACTGCCCCCAAACATTGCTCCGGCGAAAATCGCCAGCGCTAGTATCAAAGGTTTCTTCGGGGTGCTTGGGCGCGTCGGAACCTGCGCCTTCGTAATGATGCGAGATTCGGTGATCGGAAATGACTGCTGTTGGCTCGCCTCCTGAAAACGCGTCAGGAAGGTCTGGTAGAGGTTCTTGTATGTATCTGCATTGCGCTCGAGCTCGCGAAGCTGCACCTGCGTTTCGTTCGCCGCGCTGGAAATGCCGGTCGCATGCGCCACGCTATCTGCCAACGACTTCTCGCGTGTTTGAGCCACTTCCAGTTCACTCTGGTAGCTCTCGGCAATGCGATTCAGCTCTTCGAACATGAGCCGTTTATATTCGGCCATCTCACCGCGCAGTTTTACCGCCTGTATATGGTCCGCTCCAACGCGCGCCTCCAGTTCCGATTCGAACTTGGAAGCTTCGAGGTACTTCTTGCGCAAGTCGTTCGAGATGGAGCTATCAAGCACGTCGTTGACGATCGCATCCGTTTTGCCGGAATCGATGATTGCTTTCACGCGATCATATTTTGCCTGCGCCTTGGCCGTATCGGACTGCGCCGTTATGAGGGCGCTGTTGAGCTCGGACAGTTGTTGATCGCTGAGCAGCAATGAGCTGCCGTTCGTCGACACGGCCACAAGCCCATGCTCAGATCGGAATTTCTGAACAGCCAGATCCGAATCAAGCGCTTTCTGTCGAAGCTCGTCAATTCGCTTCTGCAGCCAGTCGCTGGCTCTTCTGGTTGCATCGTACTTTGAGTTAAGCTTATCCAGAAGATATGCATTCGCAATCGAATCAGCGATGCTGGCTGCGAGTTCCGGTGAAGTCGATGTATAGCTGATCGACAGGGCATAGGATTTACCCGTCCTCTCAACATCCATGTTGTTTGCCACGTTCGTGGCAGCCTTCATGCGTCGCACATCTTGATCAACCACCCCATCGCTGCTGTCGGAAAACCATTTCCGAACATTAAACGCGGACCGTATCATACTTGACAGTGACGGCGGGGCCGACATGAAAACCGGGTTGTCGAGCAGATTGAGCTTGTCAACGACGGCCAGTCCGACCGTGTCGGATTTGAAAAGCTCGACTTCACTCAAGATGGCGCCATCGTCATCAACCTGAACGCCCATATTTGCCAGTTGATTCAGAATTTCGCTGTTACCGCGATCGATCAGCACACTCGTTGTCGCAGTAAACTGCGGGACGGCGGTGAGAAGATAGGCAATGCCCAGCAGCAAGAAGACGAATATCGAAACGGCTACGACCATCCATTGCCGTCTCGCTATCGAGAACAGTTTCTCAAAATCGATAAACTCTTCCTGGTCGTCGCCGACCGACTCGTAGTCGCTGTTCGGAATCGCTTTTTCGGGTGAGAGCAAACCTACCTCCATCTGAGCAACCATGGCGCTATTTCACCGTATCGCCCCTTTGAGGAAAAAATTCGTCGTGCAGCGCAACAGCTACACGACACACTTTGCATTTTCAATATACCACTGGAACCCGCCGATTCCGAAGAATCTCTTAGAGTTGAGCTCTTTTGCTGATCTCAAGCCCAGCGTGCTCTTGTTGAATTTCTTAAAAATTCAAATAGTTGATCGCAGAGACCATCATCTGTGATAGTTTCGAAATATGGCGCTACCAATGGCAAGTTGTTTGTGTGCAGTGCAAAAAAATCAGGCGCTGCCATTGTTTCGTGTTTCTGACGCGTTAACCTATTGACCTGTGAAAATGGCATCCGCAGCCGCTTGGCTGATGAAACAATTCGTAGCTCGTCGGGTCTGGTCGCAGACGAAACCGATGATCGGCAACAAGGTGGCGAGTCGGATGCGCGGCGTATTATTAGGTGTCGCAATTATGTTCGGTGCTCATGACGTGATGGCGTCCGCGTCGGAACTGAAGATCGTGAGCTTCGGCACGTCGTTGACGGATGTCGGCGGCTGGCAGCCCTCCTTGCAGAGGCAGCTGTCGTCCTGTCTCGGGCGCGAGGTCAAGGTGACAAAAGTCGCGATGAGCGGTGCCACCTCATATTGGGCGAAAACGCATCTGGATAGGGTCGTAGCGGAGAGGCCGGACATCGTTTTGGTCGAGTTTTACGCGAACGATGCCACCCTCCACCGTTTTGTCTCTGTGGCCGCCAGCCGAACCAACATGGCCTACATTCTCGATGAATTGCGCAAGAGACTTCCCGACGCTCGGATCATCGTTATGGCAATGAATCCCTTTTCCGGGATTCGCGGAGCCATCCGGCCATTCGTTGATGATTATATCGAGGCACACAAGCAGGAGGCGCAAAATAGACACCTGGAGTTTGTAGATTTTCGGGGTCTCTGGATGCAGCTTGCGCCGGCGGAACGTGAGCGGGCAATACCGGATGGCGCGCATCCAAAGCCCGAGGCGGCATCGCAGATCATCGTTCCCGAACTCGTCAATCGCATTTCAGGGTCAGCGTGCAAACAATAGCCGTCATTGTCCGGACTATCACCTGCCGGAGACGTGAACTCCTTCATTCAACGGCAATTTGAAGCAGAATTGCAGTCATTGGAGATCTTGCAAATGCATAGACGTGAGTTTCTGAAAGCTGCTGCTGGCGCAGCTACAGGCCTGATGAGCTATGGATATCTCAGTGAGGCATCCGCGCAAATTGAAGATTCTCTGAGAAGCCTGGCGGACAGGAAAGGCTTTCGATTCGGCAGTGCCATCGACTACCAGAACCTAAAGGACGAATGGCTAAGGAATCTCTACAGGACACATTGCAACTCATTGACTGCCCGTAATGCGATGAAATGGGTGGGTACTGAACGGTCACCCGGCAAATTTGCCTTCGGTGAAGCAGATGCGATCGTTGCATTCGCCGAAGCTGAAGGCATGAAAAGCTACGGCCATACGCTCGTGTGGAAAAACGTCCCGACCTGGGTGTCTCGGATTAAAGATGCGGAGGAGGCCCGCAACGTCATGCTGCGTCATGTCCGCACGGTCGTCGATCATTTCAAGGGTAGGGTCGATGCCTGGGACGTCGTCAATGAACCGATGGAGTACGATGTCGCGGAGATGCGATCCTGGGCAATTCAAAATTTGCTGGGAGACGACTATGTGACGGAAAGCTTTCTAGCCGCCCACGAGGCTGACCCGGACGCGACTCTTGTTCTCAATGAAGCTCATTTGGAAAAGGCGGGCTCGAATTTCGAACAACGACGAATTTTGCTCCTGAAACTGATAGAGGCCCAGCTCGCAAAGGGTGCGCCGATCCACGCGGTTGGACTTCAGGGGCACTTTCGCCCAGGCCTCGACAAGCTTGATGAGGCCGGCGTTTCACGGTTCTGTGGAGAGCTGAAGGGTATGGGCCTTTCCGTATTTATCACGGAACTCGATGCTTCGTGCCGCTTCACCTACGCAGACAAGAAATTTACTGAGGCCGATTACGGCAAAATCTTCGGGTCTTTCGTTACGACTGTCGCAGAAAGCGCCAATTTAAAGGGCGTAACGGTCTGGGGGCTGGCCGAAAAATACGGAGAGCTGGAGCCGAAGCCCGTCGGCGCTTGCCGCAAATACATTAATCTCTACGACGACAATAACGAGCCAAGAAGTACAGTCGAAGGTCTCACGGCTGCCCTTAACAGCCTATAAGTCCGCCGAACATCAAGATCCGGAAGTTTATCGTGAAAAATGTCGCCATCTACGTCGAAACTTTTTTACCCCCAAGTCAGTCGTTCATTATCAATCAAGCGCAATCTTTCCGGAATTACAAAGCGACAATCCTCGCAGGAACCCGGGTTAATTCCGCCCATACTCAACAAGAGAAGATAGAGGTCGAAAACATAAGAAGTTCGCCTCGCATGCGTGCGGGGGAACTACTTTTGAAGATTCCCCGGATCGGCATTCCGGCACTCTTTCCGGTCACTAAAAAAGCACACCTCATACATGCCCATTTCGGTAAGAACGGTTACGTGATCGGACCGCTTGCACAGTCTGCCAAACTGCCACTCATCACGACTTTTCATGGCTTCGACGCGACATATAGCGGCGACCCAAAAGGTCCGGGCGGCTTCAATCAGGTGCGTTTCTTCTCGCACGGTCGCAAACAGATGGCAGGTTGGAACGGCTGGAGTATCGCGGTATCCGATTTCATTCGCGAACGGCTGCTGGAAATCGGTTTTCCGGAACAACGGATACTGCGCCACTACATCGGTTTGGACCTCACGATGTTCAAAGGGTCGTCGGCGAAGCGGCGCAAGGGGTTGGTCGTTTCTGTCGCCCGCTTCATCGAGTACAAGGGGCATCGCTACATGATCGAGGCATTGTCTCATGCTGCAGCGCAAGGTAATCCGATCGAGTTTGTCATGGTCGGAGATGGCCCTTTAAGGGGAGAAATCGAGGCTTTGGCGCGCAAAAGCTTGCCAAAGGTAACGATTTATGAAAACCTTTCGCAGGTGCACATAAAAAACCTGCTTGCCGAAGCCGAGCTCTATCTACATGGGAGTGTGACTTTGGAAAATGGTCATGCAGAGGCTTTCGGTCTCGCAAATTTGGAAGCTCAGGCTGTGGGGACGCCGGTCGTCGCTTTTCGTTCAGGCGGAGTCGGTGAGGCTGTCGAAGATGGGGCAACAGGTTTTCTGGTTGCCGAACGAGACACCGCTGGCATGTCAAATGCGATAGGGCGTCTCTTGAACGATACGGATATGTGGGCTGCTTTCAGCGCCCGGGCGGCAGCGATGGTCTCGGAGAAATTCGATATCCTCCATCAGACCCGGCTGCTCGAAGACTATTACGACGCGGTTCTGGGTGAGTTTGCGGCAGCGAGGCGCGCGTGATGGCTAAGAATGGAAACCAGCCCAAATGGGGTCTCTACTCATTTCGTCGATGGCGCAATGCGATCGTCAAACTGAAGTGGCTCTACTACACGAAATTCTGGGGCATGGACATCCATCCAACCGCCAGCTTTTCCTTAAGTGTGCGTTTCGACAAGACGAATCCCAAGGGCATGCATATTGGAGAAGAGACTTATGTTGCATTCGAAGCCGCAATACTGACCCACGATCTTACACGTGGTCTTTTTCTTGACACACGGATCGGCAAAAGGTGCTTCATCGGTGCGAGAAGCATTATTTTGCCGGGAGTTGAGATCGGTGACGAATGTGTCATCGGCTCCGGCGCTGTTGTAACGAAGAGTGTGCCTTCGCGCTCGCTTGTGGTCGGCAATCCTGCCAAAATTATTAGAAGCGATATCAAGATTATTTCACGTTACGGACGCATGGCTGTCGACGAACCCGCGGAATGATTTCGTCCAAAAACTTCTGGCAATTGGCGTCGGAGACGAAGCAGGGTGAGCGTAAACATGAATTATTCTCAGAGAATTAATGTGGAAGAGGCGACGAGGGAATTTGAACCTTTTCCCGTTGTTTATTTCTCGTTGTCATTTCCTGAACTCAGCCAGACATTCGTATTTAATGAAATCCGCAGCATTGCCGAACTCGGCGGTGATATCAGGGTGCTCTCTTGCAAGGCACCTTCGGGTAATCGCTCGAATCTTCCGAAAGTCTATGGTTACGAAGATCGAGTTGATACGATCTTCAATGGAGCGGAGAGTTCCGGTCGGGCGCGACGGTTGATGGCGGCGGTGAGAGCTGCGTCAAAGCTGCTGATCAGGAATCCTGCATTGCTTCCGAATATTCTGTCGGCAGCACGTAGTGGCGATTCCGTGGTGCCGTTTTCCACGAAGCTTGCCATTGCAGACAGACTGCAGTCTCAGCCCGACAGCATCGTTCATTGCCATTTCGGGCCTGCCGGCAAAGTTATTGCCGACCTGAAAAAACATGGTCTGGTGAGGTCGCCCATAACGACCGTGTTTCATGGTTATGACATCACGCAATATCTCGTCGAATCGACCGACGCGTATGACACGTTGTTCGCTGAGGCAGACCTGCTGATTCCGATCAGCGATTTCTGGCATCGCCGCCTTGTGGAGCTCGGGGCGCCCTCCGACAAGATTCGCACCATCCGTCTTGGTGTCGATTCCAATGCCTTCAAATACAAGCAGCGCGCTGCAGCCCCTGGCGAAGCGACGCGGTTCATCACGATCGGTCGAATGACGGAGAAAAAGGGCCACCGTTACACGGTTGAGGCGTTCAAAGCTTTGGCAGCGCGTCGGCCTGACCTGAACATTTGCCTCGACGTCATTGGAGACGGTCCGGATCTTCAAGAGATTCAAGCAATCTCCCAATCCAACGCCAGGATCACCTTGCATGGAGCGCTTGCGCATCAGGATGTCAGGGCAATGCTGGACCAATCGCATATCTTTGTTTTGCCCAGTGTGGTCGCGGCCAATGGGGATATGGAAGGTATTCCTGTTTCGATCATGGAGGCAATGGCCATGGGATTGCCCGTGATCAGCACGCACCATAGCGGCATCCCGGAACTTGTAGCGGACGGCTCTTCAGGCATCCTCGTCGGCGAGCGCGATGTTGGTGCTCTGTCAGCGGCAATGGAAAAGCTTGGATCGCAGCCGGAACTTCTATTGGCAATGGGTAAGGCAGGCCGCGCGATCATAGAGCGCGAATATAATGAGCGGACACAAGCTCGCGTTCTGATGAACGAGCTTTCAAAGATCTCATCAAAACAATAGGTCGATTGATGCATGTGGTTATAGAAAATACCGTATGTCTGAATGCAGGCGACGCTGCCATCCTGATCGCGATTATGAAAATAATACGCGAAACCTTTGGAGATGATGTTCAGTTTTCGGTGTTTGACAGCGATCCCGAGATCGCGCGCCGGTACTATTCGGGTATCGATTTCTATCCCTTGACGACATCTCTTCTGGCAACGAAGCCGGTACTGACCTTTCTCGGCCAGCAGTGGAGCATCAGGCTTCGCCGCAATATCGACCGGATCAAGCGTCGTGAGTTTCGACGTATGCTTTCTGTTATGTCCAGTGGGCGCAAAGCGGGTGGAAGCCTTCTGTTGGATCCACAAGTCGCTCGCAACATCGAGATTTATTCGAAAGCCGATATGGTGATTTCGACAGGCGGCACATATCTTGTTGAGCGCTATGGCCTCGATGAGCGCATCGAGGAGTTTGAAAAGGACTTAGCCCTCAAGAAGCCGCTTGTGTTGTTCACACAATCGCTCGGTCCGTTTAACCAGCCGAAGAACAGGATTGCCGTCAAAAAGATTCTGGACCAGGCACACCTGGTCCTTCTCCGGGACGCTCGGTCGCAGCAATATTTGCGCGACATCGATATCACGCACGACCGGCTAGAGGTTGTCGCCGACAGTGTTTTTGCGCTCGCGGATATTGAGCGCCTCTCCGCGCCATCGCGTGCGCGGGCCGGTGAGAGGTTGCGAGTGGCGGTCTCTGTTCGGGACTGGGCACATTTTGAAGGGCGAAGCCCGGCAGAGGGTATGGAGCGTTATCTTGACGCGGTAGCCGGGGCTGTGACCGCGCTGGTGCGTGAAGATAATGCCGAAATCGTATTTCTTTCGACGTGCCAGGGCATCCCTGAGTATCGATACGATGACTCCGCCGTCGGCCAGCGCATTTTCGAACGGCTGGATGATGAAACGCGCAAATCCGTCAGCGTTGACCACGCTTTCCACGAGCCTGAGGATTTGCTCGCTCAACTGCAGGGCTTCGATTTCGTTATCTCAACCCGAATGCATATGGCGATCCTGTCGCTTTGCGCTGGGGTTCCCGTTCTGCCGATCGCCTACGAATTTAAGACCACCGAGCTTTATAACTCGCTCTCGCAGGGCGAGTGGGTGACGGATATATCCCACATTGACCGGGAATCTTTCGCGGCCCTTGCACGTCGCTTCAGCAATAGTCTGACAGATTTTTACGCCAAGGTAGCACCCTACATTATCGAGCAATCCCGTTCTGCCCGGTCGGCCGGCGGTCTGATTGCCGCTAGTATCAGTGCATTGCCAAACCCGACTGAAAATAAAAGGTCAGCGATGCGATGAGCGAGCCATTGCCGAAATCAGAAACGGGTTCAGTAGGAGGCAAGACGCTATTGGCATCCATATGGTTGCTGACGGGCGTCTTCTATAGTCGCGTCGCCAACCTTGCGATGATCATCATTCTCGCGCGTATTCTTGTGCCGGCGGACTTTGGCCTTGTGGCGCTTGGCACGACATTGCTGACGATCCTTACCACAGTCACCGACCTTTCCCTCGCCAATGCGCTTATTCACCATAAGGATGCGAACAAGGAGGATTTTGATACTGCTTTCACGCTAAGTGCCATCCGCGGTCTGGCGCTGTCGGCTGTCATGATCGGCAGCGGTTTTGTGATGGCGCACATCTATAATGATTCGCGCCTCATTGGTGTCTGCCTTGGTCTGTCGTCGCGACCTCTGTTGAACGGTTTGAAGAGCCCGCATTTCATCCGATACTCCAAGGATCTCGACTTCAAAACGGTCGCTTTTTCAGAGGCGATGGAATACACGGCGCAATTGGTGGTTTCGGTTGCCCTGGCCTTGGCGACCAACAGCTATTGGGCAATTGTCGCCGGCGCCGTCGCAGCCTCCTGCTCGGGAATTGTCGTTTCGTATATCTACGCACCCTATCGTCCGAGCATCTCATTTGGATCATGGCGAAAGATCCTGGATTTCTCGATTTGGCTGACGTTCAATCAGTTCGTATCCGTTATCGGCAGCCGGTTTGATAATTTTCTCGCCGGTGGCCTGCTCGGGATATCTGCTTTTGGTGCCTACAACGTCGGCAACAACATTTCCGCAATGATCACGCAATCTGCTGCGCAGCCGCTGGAACGTGTCCTATTTCCAAGCTTTGCGAAAATGACTCATGACAATGCGCGGCTAAAACAGGCTTATCAGAAAAGTCAGGCGTCGTTTTTTGCGATAGGAATGCCGCTTGGCGTAGGCCTCGCTCTCGTCGCAGAGCCGTTTGTCTATCTGATGCTTGGGCCGAACTGGTCCATAGCCGCGAAAGTTATCCAGTTCATTGCGCCAGTTTTGGGCATTCAGATTGTATTCGGCCCGGCAAATGCACTTGCATATGCCGTCGGCGCTACCCGAAATCTCTTCAATCGCGGCATCGTTCTCCTTGTTCTGCGCGTCCCGATTGTTTTTATCGGCCTATATTTCTTTGGAATGACGGGGCTGCTCATAGCGCGTGTCGTCTCAGGCGGCGTGTTGGTGTCCGTCGTCAATTTCTATCTCGTGCGCTCGTTGACCGGGTTGAGAATTTGGGACCAGCTTTTCGTTACCTGGCGCAGCTGGGTCAGCGGCGTTGCAATGGTGTTAAGCGTTCTGGTGACAGGGGCAGCGCTCCCGCCGGTCGATAGCAGCCACACTGCCACGCTGGCGCTGTTCGTCATGTCAGTTGTGGGTGCGGCGGTCTATTGTTCTTCACATGCGCTTTTGTGGGTTCTCGCGGGACGGCCAAGTTTGGCCGTCGAGGCGGAGATCGCAGGCGTCATTAAGAAATTTCTCGGGAGGCGGTCTTTGGTCATGTCAAATAACAGGAGCGGAAATGTCGGCTGATGCTCTTCCTGAAGTTGATATCATTATTCTATCCTGGGATAGAATAGATGATACTATCGAGGCGATACAGAGTGCGCTTGAGCAAGTTGATGTCTCAGTCCACGTCCAGATTGTTGATCAGGGCTCCCAGGCCGATGGCCTGAAAAAACTTACGGCATTCTGTGCGCAGTACCCCAATGTGAAGCTGGTAACGAACGAACGTAACAATGGGGTGCCTGGCGGTCGCAATCAGGCGTCGAGGCTCGGATCTGCGCCGTACATCATTGCCTTGGACAATGATGCGGTCTTTATGGACGATAAGCAGGCCGCGAGAGCCGTGGAGTTGATGGAGCGTGACCAAGGCGTCGCCGCCATGGCTTTCAAAATCGTCACATATGATGAAGGCGTTGACGACAGAAGCAGTTGGCCCTTTCCCCATCCCATTCAAACTTGGTCAGATCGCTCTTTCGAAACGGCCCGTTTTGTTGGCGCTGGCCATATTCTGCGTCGGTCGACTTTCGAGAAGGCTGGGGAATACGATGACGTGTTGTTCTTCTTGCATGAGGAGGTTGACCTTGCCTATCGCCTTATGAACCAGGGGCAGAGGATCATTTATCAGCCGGCCATTTGTATCAGGCATAAAGTATCCGCCGAACGGAGAGTTTCCTGGTCTGATGGCAGAATATACTATCATGTCAGAAACGTCGTTTATTTGGCGTTCAAGTATAATTTCAAAGTATCTGGCGCATTCCTCAACGTTTTTCTCGCGGTCTTGGTCGGCGTGAAACGGGGGTTCTATCTCGGCACATTCAAAGGCCTGGGGGCAGGGTTGCTTCTTTCGGCGAAAGGCTTGCGCCAACGCTGGAGCGATTCACGGGTGCGTCTGACTGATGCCACCAAGCTGGCAATCCGTCTATCCGTGCCCGGCGGCGAGCTACCACAGTCTCGCCGTGCACTCATGCGCCTGAAAAGCGTACTGACCAACAAATAAGAGGTGGGTTGGCACGTGACAGAGCAAGCGCTTATCTCAGTGGTCATTCCGACCTACAATCGTGCTGCCAGGACTTTGGCGGCAGTAAAATCGGTCCTGTCCCAAACTTATAAGAATATCGAGATAGTCGTCGTCGACGACGCGTCTGCTGATAATACTCTGGAAGTCCTGAAACAGGTCGAAGATCCGCGGTTGCGCGTGATAGCACTTGGTCAAAATCGCGGGGGAGGGGTCGCGCGCAATACTGGTATCGACAATGCAAAAGGTGAGTTTGTTGCTTTTTTGGATTCAGATGACGAGTGGTCCAAGAGCAAGCTTGAAATTCAGCTAAGCGCATTGTTGACCAGTTCGGACGATAGAACGATCTCGTTTACGAACCTCATCATAGACGACGGCCGGACGCAAACCCTGCTCAACAACATGCCGCTTCAGCCCGATCAGAAAATAGGTGATTACATATTTCTGAATTGGTCTCAGGCGCATGTTCAGACCAGCTCCTGGTTGATGCCGACAGGTATTGCGAGAGCTGTACGCTTTCGGGACGATCTCAGGATCCATCAAGACTGGGATTTCCTGATCAGAGCTCAGCGGCGCGGATATCGTTTCCTGCACGTGCCTCAACATTTGACGATCTGGCGCGTGGATGATCGTCCTGACAGAGTTAGCCTGTCGCCTGAACGCCTCGACAGGTCACTTGCGTGGCTAGACACCGTGCGGGGAGACATCGGAAATAATGCTTATCGCGCATTTCTGGCACGACAGGCGCCTGCTTTTGCGCGTTTGGGCGCTTATAGGTCGATCAAATGGATAACGATCGCTGCCATATCCGGAGCAGTCTCTCCGCGTACCGCATTGCGCTTGTTTAACCAGGTTCGAGGCGCCATCGCGAAGGCTTCGACCAAGCCCGTCATTAGCAAATGAGAGGCTGATGATGAAAATCTCGGTGCTTATCAACAACTATAATTATGGACGCTATCTGCGTGCGTGCATCGATAGCGTTCTCGCGCAGGATTACGCTGAACTCGAAATCGTCGTGGTTGATGATGGGTCGACGGATGACTCGCGTGACATCATCTCGTCATACGGCTCGCAAATTGTGCCGGTATTCAAAGAGAATGGCGGCCAGGCCTCAAGCTTCAACGCAGGCTTTGCCGTTGCGAGTGGTGAAATCATTTTTTTGCTCGATTCCGATGATGCATTTCTCCCCGGAAAGCTCCGTCAGATTGCTCGGTTGTATGATCGTGATTCTCTGGACTGGTGTTTCGATCGGGTGACGACAACAGAGGCTGAGGGGCCGTCAGAGAAGCTGGAGGTCCAGATGTACGATCAGCGTGACGCGATCCGTCGAGGGCATTATCCGTCAATCCCGGTGCCGACATCCGGCTTGAGCTTTCGGCGTAGCCTTATTGAACAGATCTTGCCGATGAAGACGGCCAAGGATGTTGTGCTGAGCGATAATTATCTGAAATTTGCGGCGGTCTATCTTGGCCGGGGTGCCATCGTCTCGACGCCGCTCACCTTTCAAAGAATTCACCAGGCAAATCGGTACACTGGCACATCCAGAGCGAGCAGCCTGCGTCCTAAGATCATGATTGCCACGGGTCTGGAGTTGGCCCGTCGTTACAGCGGGCTTCATGCGCTCGGCAAAGGCTTGATAGCCGGAGGTATCGCCGAGGCCGGCACGCCATTCACGCAGCTCCGAATGGAGGCCGAGCGTGCCTTGGCAGATAGTCCGTTTGGGCAGACCGCAGTATCGCAGATCGTCATCGCTGCGGCCCGCAAACGTCTGATCAGAAAACTGAAAGGCTACCGCAATGACAACCGGACATGAGATGGACGCCGTGCAGTCAGCTGACAATAAGATCTGGCGCATAACCGTTGCTGTACTGACCTATCGGCGGCCGGAAGGTATCAAAAAGCTCCTGGATTCGCTGATAAACCAGACGAGACATCCCGCTCGACCCTATCATATGACAGTTTTGGTCGTTGACAACGACGCGACCGAAAGCAGCCGCGGTATCGTAGAAGGTTTCGATACGAAAGGGGCCTTCGATCTCGTTTATTCAGTCGAGCCCCGTCAAGGTATTCCTGTTGCACGCAATCACGCTCTGGATAAGGCGCCGCAACCGGCGCCGGATACGGGCGAGTTGGTGGATCCCGACTATTTTTGTTTTCTCGATGATGACGAATGGGCAACCGAGGGCTGGATGGATGCGATGCTTGACACATGCATCAAGCAGCAAGCCGATTGTGTCTACGGCTACGTGGTGCCGGTCTATCCGCAGAACCCGCCGGAATACTGGGTCAAGGCGCGCGTATTTGAAAGCGCCCGGAACCAGGAAGGTGCACGCATCGACTATGCGGCGTCCAACAATGTGATGTTCGACTACAAACTGGTAAAATCTTGGAAGCTTCGCTTTGAAGAAAAAATGCTGAATACCGGTGGAACAGATTACCTTTTCTTCAATCAGGCAGTCAAACTGGGGATGAAAATCGTTTGGACCGAGCGCGCAATGGTCTATGATATCATCCCGCTGAAGCGGATGACGTGGAAGTGGGTGCTGCAGCGACAGTACCGCCTCGGCAATACTTTTGCGGTGAGCGAAGTTCTACACGGAAATCGCAAGCAGCGGCTTTACCGGCTGATATACGGCATAATGCGGACGGGCTTGGGTGTGGCCATGTTGCCGACACTGGCGGTGTCACCTTATCTCGGAATGCGAGCGCTCACGCATCTGTTGCGGGGTGCCGGGGTCGTAACCGGTCTATTTGGTCATTTCTATCAAGAATATCAGCCGCCGAAAGAAATGCCATCTACAGCTACGAAGTAGGCCATATCAGCGCCATGAGCATCAGCAGCCCCTATCAGCACAGTCTAAGGATCTCGCCGCAAAAGAGGCTAGGAAGGTCGAGGCTCGCCATTCGGAAAGAGGTCTTTATCCACGGCCTTTTGTCGATAATGTTTTATATCGCACTCTGGCGCGGAACGGGGATGTGGTATGGTTTGCCGGCGAACTTTGATGACGGCTCGGACCTTAGTGTTTTGCCGCAGCAGTTCATTCTTTACAGCCTGATCCCGCTGACAGCTATTTACGCTTTTCTTGAGCCGAACCGGTTTGTTGCTTATTTCCGGCGTACTCCCCCGTTGCTGATGATAATCGCTGTTCTATGCATTGCATCAGCAGCTCAGTCTGTCCAGCTGTCGGCCTCTTTGAGGGGACTGGTGGCCATAGTCGTCATCACCCTGCCACCTCTGTTGTTTCGTTTACGATACGGCAGCGTAGAAACCCTCCGATTGGCCAGAAATTTTTGCATCGTCGCGATATTCGCCAACGTCCTTTACACCTTTGCGTTTCCCCAGTTTGCGGTCATGCAGGGAAATGACTACGACGGGATGGTCAAAGGACTTTTTTATCACAAGAACGGCTTGGGCCAGTTCTGCGCTATCGCCTTCATAATCATATTGGACATGAAATCGCCGCTTAGGCGGCTGAGTTACGAGATGCTCATTCGTAACTTAGCTCTTCTGCTGACGCTCCTACTCGTTGTTTTGGCGCGATCCTCGACGGCAGTTGTGATGATTGGCGTGGGTACATCGATGCTCTTTGGTTTGAGAGTGATCAGCGCGGTTGGAAACATCACGGTAAAATCTCTTTTCGTCCTTCTTTTTTGTATTTTGCTGGGCTTGCTGGGATCTCTGGCCTACCTCGGCGTCGCCGAAGCTATTGCAAGTGCCTTTGGTAAGGACCTGACATTCTCCGGCCGTTCGAATATCTGGGATCAGCTTTTGCCGCTTGTCTACGAGCGACCTCTTCTGGGTTATGGATTTTCGACGTTTAAGCAGCCGGATATAATAAAGGAATATGTCCATGTTACTTTTGAGGCGAAGTCCACCCATAATTCTTATCTGGAACTTGCTTTGAGTATTGGTGTTCCTGCAACGGTATTGTGGACACTTTATGTATTATCTCGCATATATTTAAAGACAATCATGACGCAAAGTTCGACCCAAATGAGAGAGGCGCAGTCGAGAGAGGCAGTAATCCTGCTGCTGATCGCTATTGGCGGGCTTACAGAGGCTGCGATGATGCTGTCCCCTTCTCTCGTGTGGCCGATTATGGTTGCAGCTCTGCCGCTAACCTGCTCTCCCATCATTCTGAAAACGAAAAGGCGATAACGATGAGCGCAAGCGCATACGAGCCAAAACAAAATCGGAAAATTCTGGCAGTGTCATCGGGAGGCGGCCATTGGGATGAGTTGATCGCTCTGCGTGGGGCATTTGACGAGGCCAACGTTGTATTCGCGACCACCATTCCCGAGCTTTTGCAAAAATATTCAATCACGGACGGATATTGCCTTCCTGATTGCAACAGGAATGATCTGTGGATGTCTGTCCGTTGCTTCTTCGCGGCGTTCAGTCTCGTTTTCCGGTCCAGGGCAGATGTCGTCATCTCGACAGGTGCGGCTCCCGGTCTCTTCTGCTTGCTCGCCGCTCGGATCATGGGCAAGAAAACCATCTGGATAGATAGCATTGCCAACGCCGAAGAACTGTCTATGTCCGGAAAGCTGGCCGGTTTTGTCGCAACGACATGGCTTACCCAATGGCAACATCTGGCTCGCCCATCCGGACCTCATTTTGCGGGAGCAGTCCTTTGATCTTGATTACGGTCGGCACGCAATTACCGTTCGATCGCCTTGTTAAGGCCTTGGATGAAATGGCCCAGAACATTTCTACGCCGATGTTCGCTCAGATCGGGAAGGGTGAATACAAGCCACGCAATTTCGAGTGGGTAGAAACGATCGCACCCCTGGAGATGGACGGCGTATTTGCCAGGACTTCATTGATTGTGTCCCATGCGGGAACAGGGACGGTTCTTGCAGCCAAGAGGTTCAAGAAGCCGATTATCTTGTTTCCCCGGCGTGCCGCGTTTGGTGAGCACAGAAATGACCACCAACTGGCAACCGCTGGTCAACTTGACGGGAGGCCGGGAATACGGGTCGCCTATACAGAAGCTGAACTGGGTGAGCTAATTGCTCGCCCTCCAGCAGAAGAAACCGAATTGAACGTGGCCGCCGCGCCGGATGCAAAACTTGTAGACTATCTTCGATCCGTTATTGGCTAGTGCCCTGGCGCGCGAGGCCGTTCAAATAACGGAGAAGGAATAGGAAAGCCATTGGTTGCTCAAGAGATTTGTCGTACGTCGTGCGGGCCGCTGCCTTGAAATGAGCCTACGCCAAGTTTGTCACTGACATTGCTGTACAGGAGGCTGGATGCTTTCGCCGAATTCACCGACCGTATTGGCGGTATCTCAAACCGATGATCAATCCGAAAAGATTGATTTTGAGAAGCTTTTCGCGATAGCGCGCCGCCAATGGCGTGTCGTTGGGATCTGTGTCGCTTTTTTTGCCGTGTTGGCGGTTATCTATCTCCTGACGACCGCGCGATATTTTACCGCATCGACCAGCGTTCTGATCGACCGCGGCAACTCAGAGTTGATAAATCAACTTTCTTCGCTGGGCGCACCAATAGATGACGAAACCGCGTTGCTGAGTGAAATTCAGCTGTTTCAATCTGATACGATCGCATTGGCAGTCGTTGATAATCTCAAGCTCGCTGACGATCCGGTATTCATGGCGTCAGATTTTTCTCTCACACAGTTTTTGAAGTCAGCCTTGAATTTCAATTCTTGGTTCGCCAGCGCGGACTTGGTGACGGCCGCTGACGATCGGCGGCAAGATGCGGCCAGCATGTTGAATGCCAATATGGACGTCGAGCGCGTTGGCAAGTCTTACGCACTGTCGATTAGCTACACATCGCGCTCGCCAGATCAGGCGGCAGCTATAGCGAATGCTTTGGCCGACGCATACTTGGTAGACAAGCTAAATTCAAAGTTTGAGGCGACAAGCCGCGCAAGCGGTTGGCTGCAAGAGCGTATTGATGAACTCAAGCAAAAAGCGCTCGAATCTGACCTGGCAGTGCAAAAATTCCGGGCTGACCACGGTCTTGTTGCAACCGACGGAAATTTGCTGACAGACCAGCAACTTTCTGAGCTCAGCAGCAATCTCATTAAAGCCCAGGCTGACACTGCGCGCGCTCAGGCGAAGTTTGATCGTATCCGTAAAATTATCGATGCCGGTCAGATGGATGCGATCGTGACCGACGTACTCGACAATTCTCCGTCTAACGACATTCGCAAGAAGTATCTTGAAGACTCAAAGCTCGCGGCAGAAATTTCTGCACGCCTTGGGCCGGACCATGAGCAGGTGCTGCGGCTCAAGGCCGAGATGGACGAATATAAACGGCAGATGTTCGACGAGCTTAATCGCATCGCCGAAAGCTATAGAAGTGATTTGGATGTCGCGCAGACGAGGCAGAAATCACTTGAGGACAGTGTCGCAAAGGCAACTCAGGTTAGTGCTGCCGCTGGGGAAACTCAGGTTGAATTGCGCGAACTCGAGCGCAAGGCGGACTCGTATCGAAACCTGTACCAGAGCTTCCTGACCCGTTTCCAAGAGGCGGTGCAGCAACAGTCATTCCCTATAACCGATGCCAGAGTGATTACCCGCGCGCAAACTCCAGACAAACCAAGCGCACCTAAAAAACCATTGGTTTTAGCGGTCGCAATTTTTCTCGGGCTTGCCGCGGGAAGCGCGATTGGCGCGTTTCGCGAATTTCGTGACCGCTTCTTCCGCACAGGCGACCAAGTACGAGAGATCCTGGGGCTTGAATATCTGGGGCATATTCCAAAGGTGGCTGCCGAAGAATTCAAGATTTCTTCGGAGCAATCCGCTCAACAAGTGCGAAAGATCAGCGGCCTCCATGAGTATGTCGTTGAGCATCCCTTGTCGGCTTTTGCCGAGACACTTCGTAATGCAAAGGTGGCCGCGGATATCGAGAACCCCATGCGCCAGACAAAGATCATCGGTGTGGTCTCTTGCTTGCCGTCTGAAGGAAAATCGACGCTTGCCATCAACTTCGCGCAGCTCCTGTCAAACCAAGGGGCGCGTACACTCCTCATAGATGGTGACCTCAGAAATCCGGGTGCGACGAGGGCCTTGGGTCAGCATGCAGCTGATGGATTGCTGGAAGCTTTGCTGCAGGACAGACCCCTCGACCAGCTCATTTTGACTGACCCGGTAACTAATCTTTCGTTTCTGCCGGCTGTAGTCAAATATCGGGTGCCGCACTCCTCCGATGTGCTGGCCTCGGCGGCAATGGCCAATCTCCTGAGCGAGGCCACAAAGAGATACGATTATATCGTTCTTGATCTGCCTCCGCTTGGGCCTGTTGTCGACGCTCGTGCAATCAGCCATCTGCTCGACACGGTGCTGCTCGTAGTGGAATGGGGCAACACCTCGCGGCGGATCGTGCAGTCGATAATGACTGAGCAGCCGGAAATAAGAAAACGATGCGCAGGCGTTATTCTTAACAAGGTTGATCTGGACAAGATCAAGCTTTACAGATCGCACGGCTCAAGCGAGTACTATTACAGCCGTTATTCCAATTACTATCAAGAGAACTGAAGTTCTCATCGGCTTGAGGGCTCTTTGTGATCGCCGCATGGCTTGTATGGCATTGGCCCTCTTGGCCGAAGCCGCCTAAGGATATGCGTATGGACGGGCCGTATGCAATCTCAAGCGGTTACCGTTGCAACCTGTGTGGGACACTCTATCGCAATCGTTTCGATGAGTTGCCTTCGCCATCGTATAGTGGCATGGCGGAGAGCCGCCGGCAAACAGGCCTTTTTTCCGTCTCGTCTCGATCCATGGAGATCATCGACCACAGTGATGCGGCATCGGGGAGGCCCCGATGTTGCAAAACAAAACAGCCTTCATCGATTTGGTTTGATTTGATTAAGTTTTTAACGTAGGCTTGTTCCACTCTAGAACGTGAATCCCTTGCTGGATGGAGCGGTGGCCTATGGATGGTCAGAGATTCAATTTCTTTCGTGCATTTCTTTTGGCTGCTTTGATGCTGCCGCTGATGATTATGGCTGCCGGTTACAGTCTTATCTGCGGTATTTTTGAGCGGCGCTTGGGCGTCGATTTGTGGGCGGGTCTTGGGCTACCCGCCAGCGATCAGGATGATCGCGAAATAATTGATTCAATTACACGGATCTAGCCGCTTTTCGGCTATAGCGGGACGCGGCCGGAAGACCGCCCGCTAGTTCTCACTGACCTGTCCTCTCAATGAGCCGCTGTTGAGCAACTTGTGCTTCTGCTCGATGAGCCGGCACGCATAGCGATGGCACAGTTGTCTAAAATCAGATCAACAATATCAGGAAAACAGTGGCTTTATCCAGCCAAACGCCCGGTGCATTTTTCTTTCTTTAATCGGAATAGTGTGAAGTGCACATTATTATTATGTCCGGTGTCGAAATGGACGTGATGATATCGCGAGCGAAGATCGTCTATAATGTCCGCCGATTGGTGATAGTTGAAAATGCCGAATGGAATCTCGGCCTCTGGCGTAGCTGACAGAAGCCCCAAGACAATAAGTTGCATTTCGCCTCCGAAACGCACGGTAGTTGGACGGCGGCGCGCGCCGTCGGTTTTTCCCCTGCAGCGGCAGGAGGCAAATGGTGTTGCTTCGTAACATCCGTAAATTTGTCGCGCAGTTTTCAAAAGATTCGCCTGCTAGTCTCGCCCCCTCACGCACGCGGCTTGTAATGGATCCGGCCGAATGGCCTGTTATCTATGCGATCGGAGACGTTCACGGCTGCTACGAAGAGCTCGTGGGTGCCGAACAGCGTATTTCCGAGGATTTGCGTGATGGCCGCGCTTTAGTCGTGTTGCTGGGGGATTACGTAGATCGAGGCGCGCGTTCCTGCGACGTCCTGGAACATCTGTGCCAGCCTTCGCCGCCCAACATCAACAGGATTGCGCTTTGCGGCAACCATGATGACTTTTTTTTAAGATTCTTAAACAATGAGCTTTCTACGGAGGCATGGTTGCGCTTCGCTGGATACCAGACACTGACCTCTTACGGTGTCGACCCTGCGCACATACTCCGTGTCGGTGATACGATGGCATTGCGAGAGGCAGTGGATCAGGCGGTTCCGGCCAGTCATCGAATCTTGCTGGGAAAGCTGCCCTCGATGTTGCAGATCGGAAATCTCGTTTTTGTTCACGCAGGGATCCGTAGCGGATTACCTCTGGAGCATCAAAGCGATGAGGATTTGATGTGGATCAGGGAGCCTTTCCTGACACGAGGACCTGAGCTTCCGATCATTGTGGTCCATGGACATAGCCCGCAAGTCCGGCCCCACCTCGGGAATGGTCGAATTGGAATTGATACGGGCTGCTATGCCACAGGCCGACTGACTGTGGTCAGAATCGGAAATCGTGCCGCTAAGATCCTTTCTTAACCGCACTTGCTACGGTGCGCTCAAGGCAACTTGGAGATATCAAGGCCGCTTCTGGCGAAGAGTTTCTTGCGAGATTCTGACAAGGATATCGAGGCGCGCTTGATATAGGGTATCAAAGCCGGACGAACATTCGGGATCTGCTGCACAATCTGGGCAGGGTCCCCCATTTGGAAGAGAAGGTCGAGATCCTGCTCGACCCAAGGGCTTGAAGATCTCAGTGTCGCTTCACTGAATCTGTTCCAAAAATAGAGGCGCGCGAGAAGCTCCATCTGATCAGCAGGCGCCAGCTTCACGGACTGCGCCATCAACTGCGCGGTAGCCTGAGGATCTTCCGCAACAACGGCTCGGACGACGGCGAGGCGAAGCCACAAGTTGCTGTTGGTGGGCATGCAGCTCAGCGCATGCTGCAGGAATTTCTCGGCCACGGTAACGGCTGACAGCCAAGCTTCGTAGTCATTGGCCTCATTTGCGTTGTCTATCTGCTTCAGCACGACGGTTGTGGCAGCCATGATGATATCGGAGCGGCAATAGGCCCCCGCGACAACTTCAGCGGGCATGCTGCCGACCCGGGAGAGACTTTTGGGGCTGACGACACCGTCTTGTTCTATCTGCTTGGCCACGACAAACATATCAGCAAACGCAATCGAGCGATGGAGTTCGCTAACAGCGAGCACCAGAAATGCAGCGATAACGACAATGAAGCAGCAAGACAAAAAGGGGGCGCGACGTACCCCCAAAGGGATTGTCGCCAGCCGTGTCGTTCTTTTCAAACCCCTACGACTGCCGCGAATTTCTCCACTGGTCAGCACAATTCGTCCACTAGGTCAGATTTTTATGTATGTGTGTGTCAGGTACCGCTCGGGCTAACGGACTGGGTGTTCTGGGTCGAAAAATTACCACCGCCACTTGCCGAAGTCCGCAGCAGATTTGCGGTAGAATTCTGGGAGCCATCGGTCGACCCATCGCCTTCACCGCCGCCAAGAATGTCGCCGGCGGGGCCATTGGCAATGTCGGCCGCGGCGGCAGCCGCAGAACCTGGCGAACCCAACGCAGCGGTTGCGGTCTGACCGTTAAGCGCCTGTACGAAGGCTGTCTGGAGACCACCAAGCGTCGTATCGGCAAGCAATGCGTCTGCAATCGCCTTGGTGATCGCATCCGCCAGCTCCGGATGCTGAGGGCGGCATATATTGGCAGCCCGTCCAAGGCCAGCGCCGATCGCAGCCATCTGCGCAGGCGTCCCTGCCTTCGCAAGGTTAATCATCTTCGCAGTCAGATCTGTTTCTGTTGCGGTATACGACCGCACCTGGTCAGACAAGCCAATGGCTGAGCCATTTGCAAACAGAAATGCTTCGGGAGATGCATTGAATGCGCTGACCATTACGGGCGACGCCATTCCCGGTCCGTTAAGGCAATTTCCCGCGAAGGAAGTCGATGAAAAAGCAAGGCTTGCAACGACCATGGTTACGGCGCCGACAGCCGTTGTAAGATATTTATCTGCCATTCTGCGTAACCTTTTATATTCCAAACCGCATCGGCAGAACTAACATTCTGTTCTGCCGTCTGGTCTTAGTTCAAATCTCGTATCGCGTTCCGGGTATCGAGCGCATCATTAGAAACACCGGATACCGTAGAGCTTATCGAGTTCAGGATATCGAGGAACTTGACCAGCTCGACCGAGGATGCGTTCGAGATATAAATGACGTCCTTATCCTGCATCCGGAATTGCTGGATCGCAAACATCGTCGCCGGATCACGGAGGTTGGCCCGGAAGATTACCGGAACTTCCGCTCCAGGGAACCGCGACACGTCGATGTTCAGCTTCTGCAAGATTTTCCTGTCGACCTGACGGTAGAGGACGACTTCCCGTGGATCCGCCCGGTTATCCAGGACGCCGCCGGCCTTGGCAATGCCCTCGCCAAGTGTCAGGTTCGAATCTTCGAATTCGATACGGTTCTGCTGCCCTGTCGCACCCAGCGCGATATAAGTGCGGCGTTCGTGCTCAACGGAAACAGTGTCGCCCGGCGCGACATAGATATTTTCCGAGGGATTGCGCAACAGGGTCTCGTAAGCAACGGTCGCCGTCCTTCCCCGCCTCTGCAACGTCACATTCGTTTCGATGTTGGGTGTTGTCAGACCGCCTGCTGTCGAGATCACATCCAGGATGCGATCGCCCGCCGGAGTGAGCTGCACCTTTTGTGGATTATTGACATCACCAACGACGGCAACCTCTGCAGACTTTGTCGTTGTCGTTGTCAGGACCACCTGCGGTTCGATTGCGCGACTGGCAAGCCTGTCTTCGATATCCCGTTCGACCTCTTCTTTCAGTCTTCCAGCGGCTGGCACGCGTCCAGCGTAAGGGACGCTGATCGTACCATTCTTGTCGATAGTCTGTGCAGGGAGCGTAATGAAGTTGCCTGGGCGGCTGCCAGCGTCAGACGGGATAAAAAGACCGCCAGCCTGAGCTTCGAAAACAGAAATCTGAACGACGTCGCCGGCGCCGAGTGGGATATCAGGCGCACCGCCCCTGCCGCCGCCGAAGCCGCCCAGCGAATTGGACTTAACCTCGTTAAAGAAGGGAAGAATTGCCTTATTCAGATCAATCAGGACATAGTCGATGCCAACCTTCCGGTTCTTCGTCGTGACCTTCACTGTGGCATCTTTATCGAAATCGGTATGATCAGGGCCGGATCGAGGCAACGAGGTGCAGCTCGACAGCGCGATTAGCGTCGCAGCGACGATAGAGGTGCGTCGAAAGTTGATGCTCATCTTATCCCTGTTAAGTTTTTCGTCTCGCAGGTTGGCGCTTATGCAAAGCATAAAACGGCGGGAATATCTGCCAGAACGAGGTCCATGATAGCCAATAAATCGTTAATGTGGCAACGGCGCCACATCAGGGCAGTGGAATTATGGTTAATTTCTGACGATCCATACCGGATTGCTAATTAACCAATTTGAATAGATTGGAGAAGTCTTCGATATATTATCCGCCGTTTCGTAATATATTTTTCATCAATATATTAATCCCGGTTCAATTTTATCATTATTATACTTGTGCAGCGCAGCATTTTTGTTGGTAACCGGCGCGAGTGTGTGCTTGTAACATACGCACACAATACCGGAAAGGAAGGCGGCGTAGAAAACCGAAAAGCCCGGAATCTGGATGGAAAAGTCGACAAGCGCATGACCCCAGACGAGAATAGTCGTCGCCAGGCCCAGCACTGCATAGTGCCGGCTGCGCTTTCTGTTGCGATAGCCGCGCCAGAAAGTCAGTAGGAGGGCCGCGAGGACAAGTGATGCGAGAATTGGAAATATGACGCCAAGCGTCAAAAAACCTTCGAGATAAGTGTTGTGTGCCCGATCAAAGATATTGAAGATACCGCAGCGGGAATCCCGATAACCGGAAAATACAGTTCGAAACGTGCCAAAGCCGGTGCCAAAAAGCCAGTTGTCGGATGTAGCTTTGATCACATCCGGCCAGATGCAGAAACGAGCGTCATCAAACCCTTGAATGTTCGCTCGTAGCATTGTTTTCGATGTAAAAAGAAGAAAGAATCCCGTGCCTAAGCAGGCAGCGACAATCATGGCAGCTATACGAGACAATATCGAATCCAGTCGCGCGAATGAATGAGGAAATATCCAAAGCCACTGACCTGCTAGGAAGGGAGTGTAGATCAGTATTGCAAGCGCAGTCAGAAAAATCCCGGCGCGTGATTGCGTAAGCAGCAAAGCCGCAAAGGTGGCGCATGATATAACGCAATAGTAGAGACGCGGTAGCGTCGCGCCTTTCTGCAACTCACGCGATGCATTGTCGGCTTTGAAAAGGAAAGAATCAAATAGAAGCGTGAGCTGCATCAGCAAACCCAAGCCAAAAAAAGTGGCATTGGTATTCCTGTTCACGAAGGTGGCTGTCAGGCTTTCTCGATAGGCGGTTTTCGCCTCGCCGAGAAGTGTGCCGGGAAGGAACAGGAACTGATAGAGACCATATATCGCAAGGATCCCCGCCGCCGAGGCCAGGAGCCTGATCATTATTTGATCATCCTGCGAGCGGTCCGCGACAATGAGTCCGGTTAAAAACGTCACGGCGGGCAGAGCAAATTGCAGCAACGTTGCAAGCGTGTCCGCGGGTTCAACGGAGATTGTCTTCGCTGCCGCCGCCATTGCCCGTGCCCCGGCCCATAGGGGGTCGTCGGAGAGCGCAAAGGGAACCTCGACAGTCTGAAAGATGATCCAAAGAACCGTGAGCGAAAAGACGGCGAGTGCGGCACCGAATATCCATTGTCCGCGCTCTGGTGGACCGTAGATAACGACGGCAATTCCACCCAGTATACACATAAGGATTAGGATCAGCGCCTGAGGCAAAATATCAACCAAGCCGAATGGTAACACTGAAAATACAATCAGGCCGTAGTAAATATAAAGCAGTAAACGAGGAGAAATTCTGAGCGACAGCATGTGTAATAGGAAATGTGGTAGACAAGTCACTGTGACTGCACCAACAGAAAGTAATTTTCAAGAAGTTTTTACTGAATGCACGCAGTAAAGCGAATGCTAATGGATAAAAGGGCAATCGTTAAAATTGTAACTATCGATTTAAGCCGATGAATAATCTTGTTCTGTAGGTTGGCCCATATCTCAGGCAAGGCAAATTCGAATGAGATGTCAGTTGGTTGCATCCAGACTAGGGATTTGTCGTACACCGTATAGAGGCAATATGTCGGCTCATAAATTTCTGGCTGCACTCGTCCTGGTTTCCTTCGCTGGTACTCAGAATTTGCATGCCGGTGCGCTGTCTGGCCTGACACGTGATCTGAACGAAACTCCGTCGGTCAAATATATCCAGGTAAGAAAAAGGACTATGGCGCCCTTCGCGCATGTTATGTTCTGTGCGCGTCAGCCGCAGGAGTGTGAGGCAAAAGGCGGTGCGGCCGTTGTGGCACTCAGCACCTATGCCGATAAGCAGCTGCGCGCCGTCAACGCCTCGGTCAACCGCTCGATCGTTCCGCGCAACGACGCAAGCGGGAAGGTCTCTGACGATGTGTGGGAAGTGAACGTCAAAAGCGGCGACTGCGAGGACTTCGCTCTGACCAAACGTGACCATCTTATCGCGATGGGTTGGTCGTCGAAGGCTCTCAGAATCGCGGTAGCAAGAACGCCCTATGGCGAAGGCCACGCGGTTTTGGTGGTGAAGACCAACGTTGGTGATCTGGTGCTCGATAATCGCACCAATGCTATAAAGACCTGGGATAAAACCGATCTGAATTGGGTTATGATCCAATCTGCGGATGATCCGCGGGTGTGGTACGAATTGTAGAAGGCTTCACCTGCCGGCGGATGTTGGCGGGATAGAACCAGCTAGCGCAATGCGCGATGCCGCGTTCGAAGCAGACGCGATCGAACATGTGCAGCGCGGAACGAGCTATCGACCCCGCCTGGAAACCAGCAGGTAAGTAGTTCTCCCCTGACCGATCCACAGGCGCAGCTAGATTGATTCCGTCAGTGCGAAGCGATGACCCGGTCCCCGCGGCGACGCATTGCGGTAGGGGAATGGCGTTTGCGGACAGGCCCAATTGGATTGGCTAATGGCCAAACGTAAGCTCGACCTTCTGGTTCCTACGCCTGTTTTTCCAGAGATGCGGCGACTTTTAGCGCGCGGATGGCTCAGCTTCGATGAGGAGCTGATCTGGTTAGGGCCAGCGGTTAGCACGATCCCTTGGCGGATTTCATCCGGAGGTTTTCTTGATGGCGGCACCCTGTTGTTAACGATTTGTTAACCATGAAGCAGCTAAAGCTTTTAAATCGAAATTAACCAAGTTTACTAACGTGTTAACCGACGCACGCTCCATTCGCATCAAGGGCCGATCGTTTCTTGCGGTCGTGCTGACGCCCGACCTGCCGTTCGACAATTGGCTCGCGCGGCTCGACGATCTCGCTGCCCGCTCTGCAGGCTTCTTTCTCGGGAGGCCGGTGGTCCTGGATGTAAGCGAGCTGTCGCTGGATCGTGCTGCGCTGAGGGCGATGGTTCAGGCCCTTGGCGAGCGCGGCGTCAGGGTCATGGGCATCGAAGGAGCGCGGCCCTCTCAGCTCGACGCCAGCATGCCGCCGGGCATGGTCGGCGGGCGTCCTGCCGGTGACGTGGATGTGCCGACTGCGGATGCTCAAGCCGAAGGGCAGCCGCCGCGCAAGGCAAGGCCGTCGGAGGTGCGGGAGGTCGCTGCGCCCATCGTTCGCGCCGTCGCGCCGTCGTTGGTATTGCACGAACCGGTGCGATCCGGCCAGTCGATCGTCTTCCCTGAGGGAGACGTGACGGTCGTTGGTTCGATCGCTTCGGGAGCGGAGGTGATCGCCGGGGGCTCCATCCATATCTACGGCGCGCTTCGCGGAAGGGCGCTCGCCGGATCGGTCGGCAATGCGGCGGCGCGAATTTTCTGCCGCAAGCTCGAAGCCGAGCTTTTGGCAATCGACGGAATCTACAAGACGGCAGAGGATTTGCCAGCAGAATTGCGCGGTCAGGCTGCGCAACTATGGCTTGAGAACGATGCGATCATGGCGTCGCGGCTGATTTAACAGGTAGACGGTTCAAACAGGAGAGGGATATGGGAAAGGTCATTGTTGTAACCTCAGGAAAAGGTGGCGTTGGCAAGACAACCTCGACTGCAGCGCTGGGGGCTGCGCTGGCGCAAAGGAACGAGAAAGTCGTCGTCGTCGATTTTGACGTCGGCCTTCGCAATCTTGATCTCGTGATGGGAGCGGAGCGCAGGGTCGTCTATGACATGATCAACGTCATCCAGGGTGATGCGAAGCTGACCCAAGCGCTGATCCGTGATAAGCGGCTTGAGACGTTGTTCCTGTTGCCGGCATCCCAGACCCGCGACAAGGACTGCCTCACTGCAGAAGGTGTCGAGCAGGTCATCAACGAACTGAAGAAACATTTCGACTGGGTGATATGCGATAGTCCTGCCGGTATCGAGCGCGGTGCGACACTGGCGATGCGGCATGCCGATATCGCAGTCGTCGTCACCAATCCGGAAGTTTCCTCGGTGCGCGATTCCGACCGCATCATCGGCCTTCTGGATGCCAAGACGGAAAAGGCGGAGCGCGGCGAGCGCATCGAAAAGCACCTGCTTCTCACCCGCTACGATGTCACCCGCGCTGAACGCGGCGACATGCTGAAGGTGGATGACGTACTGGAAATCCTGTCGATCCCGCTGCTCGGCATCATTCCCGAAAGCATGGATGTGCTGCGCGCTTCCAATCTCGGCGCTCCGGTCACGCTTGCCGATCAGAATAGCGCCCCGGCCAAGGCTTATTTCGAAGCGGTTCGCCGTCTCAATGGCGAGGTTCTTCCGGTATCGATCCCCGGCGAGAAGCGCGGCCTGTTCGGCAAGATCTTCGGACGGAGGGCAGCATGAGCGTGTTCGATTTCTTTCAGAAGAGAAAAACCGCGCCGGTTGCACGGGAGCGACTGCAGGTGCTGCTGGCGCACGAACGCGCGTCTCCCGGCTCGGATCTCGTGTCTGTACTGAGGGAGGAGATCCTGGCTGTTATCGCCAAACACGTCGAAATCGAAGGCGACCGCCTTCAGATAAGGATTGACCGGGGCGAGAACGTTTCGATCCTCGAAATCGACGTGGAGATCCCCGTCAGGGCTGCCCGGGCGGCATAATTTACGACCGTCAGCCGAAGGACTGCAAAAGTCTTTTGGCTGATTGTCATTGCATCGCTTCTGGAGACAGCGTCAGAGCAATTCGACCGGACAGACCGCAGGCCGGCCGAATTGCGCTGGTGAATGCTAATGGGGCCTTTGGGCGACTGCGATCATTGACTTTGCGAGCGGCGAGATTCGCCCGACATACTCAAAATCGACAGTCTCGAATCCCGTATCCAGCAGGAGCGTCCCAAGGGTTTTCGGCGACCAGAACTTGATGTGGCCATGATCCTTGAGCGGCATATGATGGTCGTCCATCTTGCCGGTTAGTGCCAGTGCCAGATTCTTCCAGTAGCCATGAAATGGCGTCGATACGACGGCCAGACCTCCCGGTTTCACCAGATCAAACATAGTCGACGAGAAAGTCTTCGGATCGTAGACGTGCTCCACCACCTCGAGGCTGATAACAGCGTCGAATGTTCCATACTGGTTGGCAAGATCGTCGTAGGCTGATCCAATTTCCAGCGGAAGATCCGGATAAGCCATATTGGCCTTTGCAATGCCGTCCTGAGAAGGATCAACGCCGGCTACTTCATAGCCTTTGTCAGAAAGCAGGGCTGCGGCCCCACCGGTACCGCAACCAAGATCGAAAACCGTTGTCTGATCGGCGGCTTCGAAATTGTCTTCAAGTACATCGACAATTGTCGGCAGAAGATAGTTATGGGCGGTAGCGGGTTTAGAATGAACATAGGTACTGGCGCTTAGATCGACAGACATATTCCCTCCTTGACCGTGGTCACGGTCAACTACCGTAGGAAGTAGTTGGACGGGAGTTTGATCACAGTGTGTTGTTAATGTGATTATAAGAGCTTGATCGGGATTTCCGATCTTCAGAGAGAGCCGATTGTAGATCTGTCTGGGTTTCGATGATCAGAGGCGTGCAGCGACAGCGTCTTTCGATTTCCTTTAGGTTGTCGGCGCTCGTGTCTGCCTTCGGCCGCTAGAGAATCACCGGCGATAGACCACAGTCCCCGCGGAACGCCTTGAAACTGCTAAGCGCGCGCAGCGAACGGCCGTCATCGATGGCGGCGAGGTCGAGAATGACGGCATTGGCGATGGTCATGGGAACGACTAGCGACTGCGATTCGCCGGCTTCGCCACGGGAAACTGATATCTGCCGATCGGGCGCGGGATCGATGCGGGCACTGAGGAGATCCGTCAGCGCCAGTGTTTTGGCGCCTCTTTCTGCGGCGATCCTTCTAATCTGATGAATGAGCGGCGAGGCTTTGCGAAAGGCGAGCAGCCAGACGACGTCGCCCGGCTTCAACGTCGCCAGCACTTCAGCGATCAGGTGCATCTGGCTTGCCACATCGATAGACGGATATCCAGAGCGATTGAGCCGCAGCGCGATCAGTGAGGAGAGGGCGGCGGAATGGCCGCGTCCGAAGACTAGTACCCGGCGACAGTCGCGCAGCATTTCCGCAAAGCCTCTGATATCGGCATCGGCAACCGCGTTACGCACCTGCTGGAGAGCTGCAATCTCGCTGTCGAGCACGGAGGAGAGGACACCGCCTTCTTCCGCCCGGACGAGACGGGCTGCCATGCGAGCGGCAGGATTTTCGAAATCGCCGCCGCCTTCAATGAGGTTGGCTTGCAGGAAGGTTCTGAATTCAGGATAGCCCTTGAAGCCAAGACGGCGCGCTAGCCGCACGGCTGACGCCGGATGCACGCCGGCGCGAAAGGAGACGGTCTTGCCGTTTTCCATCGCCGCGCGGATGGGGTCCTGCATCATTACGTCGAGAAGGCGCGTGTCGGCCTCGGTAAGCCTCGTCGAGTTGCGGCTGATGAGATCACCGAGAAGTTGCGGAATTTCGTTCGATCTTTCCATTGCGTCACTTTCGTGGGCAGCTTTCCGGGCCCGGGCGGCAAGCGGCGTCTAGATTCGACGATCTTCAGCTGAAAGATCGACGCGGCTCCCGCTCTGGCTATTGAAAAAGACGGCCCGGTCAAGGTCGCACAATATCCAGAAGTTGTCGGCGTGGCGCGGCACGTCCTTGCGCGGACTGGTCAGCGTGATGCGCCCGGCCGGGCTGTCACAATGTAGGATGATATCGGAACCCGTCATTTCCGACAGCATAAGCCTGCCGGGAAGGGCGGGTTGCTCAGGCTTCTCGACACGGATCGTCATGGATTCGGGGCGCAGCCCGGCTACCAGACCCGAACGGCCCTGCCAGCCGGGAAGATGTTCGACAGGAAGGAAGTTCATCGGCGGCACGCCGAGGAAGCCCGCGACAAAGCGGTTCTGCGGCTGATCGTAGATCGCTTCAGGTGTATCGAACTGCAAGAGATCGCCGTCCTTCATCACGGCAATTCGATCAGCCAGCGAGAGGGCCTCGGTCTGGTCATGGGTGACATAAACGATGGTTGCACCGAGTTGGTGATGTAGTTCCTTGATTTCGGTGCGCATGGCGACGCGTAACGCGTTGTCGAGGTTCGACAGCGGCTCGTCCATCAAGAAGATGGAGCTGTTGCGCGCCATGGCACGGCCCATCGCTACGCGCTGACGCTGGCCGCCGGAAAGTGCACCCGGTTTGCGATCGAGATACGCTTCGAGCTGCAGCGTCCTCGCGACGCTTTCGGCGCGCGCATTGCGTTCGGCTTTCGGCATGCCGCGCAACTCCAGGCCGAAGGCGATGTTCTCGCGCACCGTCATGTGCGGATAGAGCGCGTAATTCTGGAAAATCATGGCGATGTCGCGATCCTGGGGCGCAAGATCATTTGCCCGCCGACCGCCGATTTCGATAAGGCCCTCCTCACAGCGTTCAAGCCCGGCAATCAGCCGCAACAGCGTGGACTTTCCGCAGCCGGACGGACCGACAATGACGACGAATTCGCCTGATTTGATGTCCATGGAGACGCCGTGCAGAATCTCTGGCCCGTCGGGATAGGATTTTCTGATGTCCCGCAGGGAGATGCCGCTCATTGCTCGGCCTCCACACGGAGGCGATTGCGAATGGCGATTGCAAGGCTCGGCCGGTCTGTTGTGAAGATTTTCACGCCAAGCGCCAGAACCTTTTCGATCTGCCGAGCTGAATGGGCCGCCCAGCAGCCGAAGTCGAGGCCGGCAGCATTGACCTCAGCCATCAACGCAGAATCGGCAGTATCCACATGGATGCCGATTTCCGGGATATCGTGGGCCTTCGCGACTTCGATGATGGCTGCGGTTCCAAGCTGCCGCAGTACCGGCGGGCTGACAAGCCAGAGTTTGGGCCGGCTGGTGGCCTTCGAAAGCGCATCCTGCGATTCCACTAGAAAGGAAGAGAAGGTCGTCCTTTCCAGCATGTCGTGGCGGGCAAGGGTTTCGATGACGCGCGGCACAAAATTTTCGTAGGGCCGGCCATCGACGCCCGGCTTGATCTCGCAGCGAAAATCAACCGCGCTGTCGATATAGATCGCACAGAGTTCGTCAAGCGAGATTGGATGTCCGCCGGCGCCGTAGTTGATGATGGCGGCGCGAACTTCAGCCTCGCTCATGGCTGCGATTGCACCACTACGGTCCGTCGTGCTGTCAAGCGTCGCGTCGTGATGAACCATGATCGCGCCATCGGCTGTCGGATGAACGTCGAACTCCACCTCCTCCAGCGACATCTTTGCCGTGGCTGCAAAACCTTGGGGCGTGCTGTCACCGAATTCCAGAGTACCGCCGCGGTGCGAAGCAATGCGTGTCATTCTGTGCTTGTCCTTCTTCATGGTTATTTAACGGCGCCGAGCGTGATACCGCGCACTAGATGGCGCTCGACGAGCAGAAAACCGAGGAGCACGGGCAGGATGCTGAGGGTGGAGGCGGCCATCACGAGAGGCCAGTCGACCAGGCCCTCGCCGGGATTGATGCGATAGAGGCGGGCGAGGCCGATCTGCAGTGTGTAGAGATCATCCTTGCCGACGGCGACCAGCGGCCAAATATAGTTGTTCCACTCTGAGATGAAGATGTAGAGGCTCATCGAGAAGATGGCCGGCCGCGCTATCGGCACGATCACCCGCCAGAGCACCTGCAAGGGTGTGGCGCCGTCCATGTAGGCTGCCTCGTCCAGCGCCTTCGGTATGCCCTTGATATACTGACGCAGAAAGAAGGCTGCAAAGCCATTCGATATCGCCGGCAGGATGAGGCCGGCATAGGTATCAAGCAGCCCCGCCTTGGCGAGCGTCAGATAATTTGGAATGAGGCTGATATGGCTGGGGATCATCAGCGTGGCGACCGTCGCACCGAAGAGAAGATTTCCGTCCCGGAACCGGTAGCGCGCGAAGGCGAAGGCCGCTGTGGTCGCGACCGTGATGCCGAGCAGCGTCACCAGCCCCGACACGATGATGCTGTTGAGGAGATAACGGGCGAAATTATACTCGGCGACAGCGCGAACATAGTTATCCAGGGTGAACTCGTATCTGCCTGTATAATAGGACTGCGCGGTCTCGAACGACATCCAGATGGAATAAAGCACAGGCGAAAGGAAGATCAGCCCGGCAGACAGCGCAAGACCTGTGACGACAGCGTTCTTACGCTTCATAATGGACCCTCCGGCCTATGACGAAGGATTTGATCAGCGCCAGCATAATCAGAAAGATGAAAAGCAGGACGGCGAGCGCCGAACCTCTGCCGATGTCGAAGAGCGTAAACCCTATGCGATAGAGCAGATTAACGAGCATGTCGGTAGCACCCGCCGGGCCGCCATGGGTCATGATGTTGACGATGGTGAAGACCTGGAAGGCCTCTATGACGGAAATAACCAGGAGGAAGTAGGTGGTCGGCATGACGAGCGGCACGGTCACCCGCCGGAACACGTGGAAACGCTGGCCGCCATCGACGGCGGCGGCGTCATAGAGTTCCTGCGGCACAGCCTGCAGGCCGGCGATATAGATGATGATATCGTAGCCGAGCTGTTTCCACGTATTGACGAAGATCAGCACCCACAAAGCAAGTTGCGGATCCTGCAGCCACTGCACCTTGCCGAGACCGAGCGAGGTCAGAGCAGCATTCACCATGCCGTAGTCGGTAGCGAAGATCCATGAAAAGACGACAGCGATCGAAACGGTCGATGTGACGGAGGGAAGAAACAATGCCCCGCGCAAGAGCCGCGAGGGCAACGTCTCACGGACGAGGTAGCTCGCGACCGCCAACGCCAGAGACAATCTGATCGGTACGGAGATCAGCGCGAAGATAGCGGTGATCTGTAACGAATTCCAGAAGTCGCGAGAGTTCAGCAACAGGCGGTAATTATCGAAGCCGACGAAAGGCATGGTCGGCGACAGGAAGTCCCAGTGCCGAAAGCTGAGGTTCACACTGGTAATAACGGGAATATAGGTAAAGACCGTGATGAAGAGGATCAGCGGTGCGACCAGGAGATAGGGTGTGAGTTTTCGCAGCATGGGGACCGAGACAGTTGAGACGACGGGCCTCATGGTCCACCGTCTTGCTGAAGGGAGAGGCTTAGTTGCTGGAACGCTTGGCTTCTTCGCGGGTCTGTGCGGCGAAGTCCTTCATCGTCTCGGCAACGTCGCGCTGGCCGAGCGCCATGGCTTCCCACATCTTGTATTCGGTCGTACGCATCCAGGTGACGACCGGCGGACGGGCACGGCCATGGGCGAAATCGAGCTGCTTGATGGCGACATCGATGCCCTGCTTCTTGGCGAGCGCTTCGGCGGCGGCGGGCTGGGCCGCACTCTTCTTGTTGATCGGCAGGTAGCCTGTCGCGGCGAACCAGATGGCGTTTGCCTCCGGCGAAGCGGCATAGCTGATGAATTTGTAGGCTGCGTCCTGGACGTTCTTCGAAGAAGTCGAGAGGATACCGATACCAGCGCCGCCGATCGGAACGGAGCAGACCTTGTTGCAGGGCATCGGGCGGACTTCGAGCTTGTCACCGAGCGCCTTCTTGGCGCCGCCATAATCACCCGTCGAGTTCAGGGAAATGCCGACCTTGCCGGCATAGAAGGCGTCGCGGCCGACATCTTCATCGGTGACGCCGTCGGGAGAGGCAACCTTGTGGTCATGAACGAGCGAGGCCATCCACTGATACGCTTCGATCGTATTTGGCGAGTCGAGCAGGATGTCGTTGGTCTTGGAGTCGATGAGCTCGCTATCGTTGGACATGACGAGACCCCAGCGGGCGAACTGACCGGGAGCAGCAATGCCGGTGATGCCTTCCGAGCCGAGTTTTTCGGTAATTGCCTTCGAAACGGCAAGAATGTCTGCGAAAGTTTTGAGGGACGGTTCCGTCGTGAAGCCGGCGCGCGCCAGGATGTCCTTGTTGTAGTAGAGGACCGGCGTGGACGAGTTGAACGGCACTATGTAGTTCTTGCCGTTATAGACGCCGACTTCACGGGCATAGTCGTAAAGGTCGTCCTTCAGCGGGTCGGCATTGAAATAGGGTGTGAGGTCGATCAGGGCGCCGCGATCGGCAAAGAGGCCGTAGCGGGTGACTTCCATGATGACGGCATCGGGGGCGCGATTGGCGGGAATGGCCGCTTGCAGCTTTGCGACGATATCGTTGTAATCGCCAACAAATTCGCCTTCGATGTGAATGCCGGGATTGGCCGCTTCGAAATTGGCGATGATCTTGCTGAGCGCCTCGCCGGACGACTTGCTGAAGCTGTGCCAGAACTTCACCGTCGTATCGGCATGTGCCGAACCAACCATGGACATCAGAGCGACGACGCTGGCCGCAATCGTATTCTGCAATTTAACTGACATAATACTTCTCCCTTGCAAAAGAAATTGCATCACGTGTTGGCGACGATTAGCGGGCAGACGAGACAGTTTCTTGAAGGCTGTGTGAAGTTTTGGTGACTGGGCGGGTGTATGGATGGTTCAACGCTGCGTCGGAATAACTACGTCAATATTCTCGATATAAAATGCACGCAGAGGGTGGCATATTTACAAAAAGACAACCGAACGGTCTTTAATAAAATTCGCCATAGGTTGCATATTTTGCAAAACTTCTTTCAAAAAGCTCAGTAATGATTGTTTTAAGATAACAGAGGCACCAAAAATGGAGCGCCGAGACTTCACGCACTGATTGATATATTCAGCAAAATATGCTTGATGGAATTCAGTTTTAGTAAACAAATCGATAGCGGCGTGTCTCTATCTCGAACATGGTATGCATTTCTTGCGGTCGCGGTTGCTAGTGGATTTATCAATCTGCTGCATTTGACCGGCTCTTTATTTATGCTCGAAGTCTATGATCGCATTTTGCCGAGCAAGAGCATCCCATCTCTGATTGCCTTATGTATGCTTGTCCTGTTGCTCTACGGCTTTCAGATGGGGTTCGATGTCGTCCGTGGTCAGATGCTGACGCGGGTAGCCGATATTCTGGACCAACAACTGGAAGGCCGCATGTACAGGGCGCTGCTCAAAGTGCCTTTTTCCGGTGAGGTCAAGGGTGATGGTCTGCAGGCTCTTTCCGACCTCGACCAGATTCGCGGGTTTCTTTCTGGTAACGGTCCCAACGCCCTGTTTGATTTCCCGTGGCTGCCATTTTACCTGCTCATTTGCTTCCTGCTTCATCCCTGGATCGGGGTCAGTGTCCTGATCGGTGCCGTCATTCTGGTTATTTTGGCGGTGCTGACGAATTGGTCCACCGCAGCGCTGAACGAGAAGGCGGCGAGTGCGCGCGGCCAGCGTAACATTTTTGCAGGTAGCAGTGTCCGCAACGCCGAAGCCATTCAAGCCATGGGCATGTCAGGCACGATGATGGCGGTATGGCGGGAGCTGCACGGCCAGTACAAGCGCGAGAGCCGAAGGGCGGCCGATATTGTCGGTGCCTACGGCGCTGCGTCGCGTGTGGCCCGCATGATCATCCAATCGGGCGTCATGGCCGTGGGGGCTGTGCTCGTAGTGAGTGGCGACGCTACCGCGGGCAGCATCATTGCCGGATCGATTCTTTCGGCAAAAGCGCTTGCGCCGGTGGAGCAGGCGATCGGCAATTGGCGCAGCTTCACATCCGCCCGGCAGGGTTGGAAACGCCTTCAAAAGTTTTTCGAAATTGCCCCGGAAACAGAAAGAGCGCTGTCTTTACCCCGACCGGCCTTCACATTCTCGGTTGAAAATTTGACCGGAACTCCGCCCAACGGGTCTACAGTCACGCTGGCTGACGTTTCATTCGAGCTTCAGGCAGGAAGCGCACTCGGCGTCATCGGACCGAGTGCATCCGGCAAGTCAACGCTTGCGCGTCTGATCGTCGGTGCCTGGCCGATACGCTACGGCAAGGTGCGGTTTGACGGAGCGAATCTCGATCAATGGGACATGGATGAGCTTGGTCAGTATCTAGGCTACCTGCCGCAAACGGTCGAATTAATGGCTGGCACGGTTGCGCAGAATATCGCTCGTTTCCAGCCTGATGCGACGCCCGCCTCGATCATCGATGCCGCAAAAGCTGCAAATGTTCACGATCTTATCTTGAACCTGCCAGAGGGCTACAAGACCAAGGTTGGAGCCAATGGCGACGCACTCTCAGCCGGGCAGAGACAGCGTATTGCCTTGGCGCGAGCGCTTTATGGGGACCCTTTCCTCGTCATATTGGATGAACCCAATTCAAACCTGGACGCGGAAGGTGAAAACGCTCTCAACGGCGCGATCGCCAACGTGAGGGCGCGAGGCGGCATTGTGATCGTCATCGCACATCGGCCGAGCGCGCTTGCGAATGTGGATCTGGTTGCGGTTATTGCAGCTGGCAAGCTGCAGCGGTTCGGCACGAAGGAAGAGATTTTCGGGCAGGTACTGCGTCAGAATATCCGGCCGGTCACATCGGATCAACAGCCGCGAGTGATCGAAGATGCTGGGTCATCATCCGCTGCGAATGACGTGTGATGAGGCCGCCATGCGTTTGCGAAATCTAGCAAAATTACCGCTTGCCAAGCACATCGCCGCCGTCGTCCTGTTGGCATTCGGCCTGGTCGTCGGCGTTTTCGGATGGGCGATGACGACCGAGCTGTCGAGCGCGGTCATTGCCTCCGGGCGCGTCATCGTCGAGGGAAACACAAAAAAAATACAACATCTAGCTGGCGGGATTGTCAGCGAAATCGACGTCAAGGAGGGCGATCGGGTGGATGCCGATCAAGTGCTCGTCCGCCTGAATGGAACGGTAGTACAGGCCAATCTTTCAATTGCGGAAAATACGCTTGCGCAACTCTATGCACGCCGCGCAAGACTTCAGGCCGAAGCATCCCGCGCATCCGAGTTGACGGTTCCCGAAAAACTGTCCGAGCTCACAACGTCCAAATCGGCTGCAACGCTCGTTGCAAGCGAACAGAATCTATTCATCAGCCGTAAGAATGCCCTTGAAGGCATGAAGAGGCAGATGGTCACGCGAAAGCAACAGTTAACCGATGAAGTCAATGGTCTGACGGTTCAGATCGATGCGATCCGGGATCAGGTCAGCCTTGTTGATCAGGACCTTGAGAAGGTTAATACGCTCTATCAAAAGGGCCTGACGACACAGCAGCGGCTGAACGATTATAAGCGCCGCAAGTCTGAGCTTGAAGGGCAGATGGGTCAGGGTATCGCGGCCCGTGCGCAGACTGAAGGCAGAATCGGCGAGCTTGACCTCCAGCTCCTGCAACTCGACGAAGACAGGCAGTCGGAAGTGTCCAAGGATCTGACCTCGGTTGAGGCCAGTATCGCCGAATATGAAGAGCGGCTGGCCGCGACTCAGGATCAGCTCGCCCGCCTAGAGATCCGGGCCCCGATTGCAGGCCGCATCTATCAGCTCGGCGTTCACAACGTTAACGCAGTGGTGCAGCCGGGCGAAGTCTTGATGCTCATCGTCCCCGAGCATGACGAACTGCAAGTTGAAGCAACCATCGTGCCCAAGGATATTGACCAGATTTACAAGGGGCAGCCGGTCGATATCCGGTTTACAGCGTTCAACCAGACGACGACGCCTGATATTGCAGGGAAAGTTTCCGTCATCTCGCCTGACCTTCAGACGGACCCGCGTACAGGGGCAGCGTTTTATACGCTGCGAATAACGCCTGATATGACCACTCTGAAGAATCTGTCCGAGGGCTCCCTCTATCCAGGCATGCCCGCCGAAATATTCATCAAGACCGCAGACCGCACGGTCATATCGTATTTCACCAAACCTTTCAGAGATAGGCTGCGACTGGCATTCAGAGAAGAGTGATCTCGTCGGTCTATTGTACCAAAAAGGGCCTGATCAAATCTCTCTTTCATCGCTGTTGCATACTTGCCAAAATCTTATGCTTAATTATTAGTAAACTTAGACGTTTGTCGCTGGTGAAATTAGTGTATCGGGCGTCGCAACGAAAGCTTTGTTAGAAAAGCAACGGAGAACATTCATGGCAGGTTTGACAGTCACGTTCGGGAACGGTGGTGCCTCTACCGTTTTCGACCTTCAAAGCATCGACGCGCAGAATAATAGTGCTCTTGATAACAGCACGCAGAAGCAGGAAGTATCCGATCAAAACGGCTCGACCCTTCAATCGGGCTCTGTCAACGTCGGGGTTGCACCCGTCAGCGGTTCCGGTACGGGTGGCAATGTCGCCGTCAACTTCGACGCGGCTACGAATTCCTTCAACTTCGACGTGGTCGGGAAGTGGAATTCGGTCAAGAACGTTTTGGCCCAATCCGACAGTGCAGAAAACGTCTATTTCAAGGACTTCGTTCAGGCTGACGTCCATCTCGGCGGCACCACTGCTTCGACGGTCGAAATTCTCAACGTCAAGCGTGCAAACGTTACGACCGGCTCGGGCAATGACACCGTAACGATCTCGCTTCTGTCAAATGACAAGAACTGGGTAAACGCAGCTACGGTCGACACGGGTGCCGGCAACGACACGATTACGATCAAGGCCGGCCAGAGCCTCAATGCAATTGGCGGAATCAGCGGCGCAACTGCCGTTAACGGTGGCAACGGCGTTACGGACGGCAGCAATTCGTCCGTCATCATCAATGCAGGTGCCGGCGATGACACGATCGATCTTCATGGCGTCAACCTGAAGTCCTCGACGGTCATTGGCGGCACTGGCGTCGATCATATGATCGCAAGTGGTGGTGCAGATACCTTCGTCTTCAAGCTTGGCGATATGGCTGCCTCACTCGTGACTGACGTCATCGAAGGCTTCAATGCTGCCGTCGACAAGGTCAAAGTCGAAGGTACGACTGCTGACGACTGGAGCGTCGCGCATTTTGCCGGGGACACCATCATCTCTTACACGGGATCGACCCCAGGTCACGACGGTGAATCGATTATCCTGAAGGGTAATATCGCCTCGGACATTCATAACTGGTTCACCGTATAATTGTCTGAGCTAGATCAGGACATGCCGCCGGAAGGCGGCATGTCTCAGACTGCTGACAAACCCGTCGATATTTTCGGCGGGTTTTGTTTTTGCGGATTGGATTTCAGGGTTTGCGTTGTTTGGGCGAAGCTGAAGAGGGTTTGTCGGCTCACGCCGTGGCCGGTTTGGGCCCTTTGGTCAGCGCCATGGCGATCTTCTTGATGTTCTGGGCGGCGGCGGCCAGCAAGCACTGACAGGCGAGGCGGGTGAGGCCTCGGAAGCGGGCGTAGCGATGGCCGTGAAGCTGCTTGGCGTCGGCAAAGGAGCGCTCGACCGTCTCCTTGCGCCGCTTGTAGATCGCCTTGCCCCAAGGGGTGAGGCGGTTGGCGTCGGTGCGTTCGCGGGCCTCTTGCCAGACATGGCGGGTGATGGTGCGGATGGTCTTAGCGTTGCTCGTGCAGGAGGCCAGCAACGGACAGTCGCGGCAGATGGCTGGATCGGATGCGTAATGTTTGTAACCGTTGCGGTCGGTGGTGGCATAGGCGAGCAGCTGTCCCTCGGGGCAGCGATAGCCATCCATCTCCGGCTCGAAGACGAACTTCGACTTGCGCATCATGCCGGCTTTTGGCGGGGTCGGATTGCGGTAGCCGGTGACGCCGAGGATGCCGCGGTCTTCAAGCCCTTTGGCGATGCCGGATGTCGCATAGCCGGCATCCAGACCGACAGCCCCGACGCCGAAGCCGAAGCGGCTGCGCTGACGGTCGAGCCGATCGAGATAGACGATCGAGTCATGCACATTGGCCGGCGTGACATGGGTATCGGTGATGATCGCAAGCTTGCCGTCGACCGTGCGGTGGTCGAGATAGAAGAAGCCCTTCGGCTTGCCGTCGCGCACCATATAGCCGCTGTCGGGATCGGTGCGCGAGACCTTGGTTTGCCTGACCGCCGGCTCGCGGTCCTTTTCCGTCAGCGGCTTCTGGCCGTGCAGCGCCCGTTCCGCCTCGATCGCTCGGTCGAGTTCGGCCCAGTAGTCGGAGCGCGACTTCTCGATCAGGGCAAGATCGTACTTGCCCTTGTTGGCATTGGCTTTCAGATGCGTCGAGTCGGTATAGAGCACCTGACCGTCGATCAGGCCATGGCCGATCGCCTGTTCGACGATATGGTCGAAGATGTCCTGGGCGACGGCAGCGTCGGTAAAGCGCCGCCGGCGGTTCTGCGACAAGGTCGAGGCATCGAACACCCCATCCGTCAGCTTCAGCCGCAGAAACCAGCGATAGGCGACGTTCACCTCGATCTCGCGCACCAGCTGGCGCTCCGAGCGCAGGCCGAACAAATAACCGATGAACAAGGCCTTGAACATCAGCGTCGGATCGAGCGCCGGCCGGCCGTTGTCGGCACAGTAAAGCCCCGCCACACGCTCATGGATGAAGGAGAAGTCGATCACCGCGTCGATCTTGCGAAGCAGATGATCCTTCGGCACCAGGCTGTCGAGCGTCACCATCTCGAGCGCCGTCTGTTCAGGAGCGGGTTTCTTCAACATATCCCAATGAATCACAAACCCCTCGACGAGGCCAGGGGTTTGTCAGCAGTCTGGGACATGCCGCCGGAAGGCGGCATGTCTATTTGATGGTGAGTATGGGTTAGCCTCTCAGACTGAAAGCATCGCTCTCGCCGGGGGCAAGCTCTAGTGGCCAAATCCGGTTGCGTACGCCGTTACGGTAGATCTCCGAATAAGCAGGCATGCTTGCAAGCAAGGTTTCGGCGAGTTCGGCCCCGAGGTCGCGTAGAGACATGCGGAAGCAGGTGAGCGTCGGCTGCAGGAATTTTGCACGCGGTTCTTCTCGGAAGCCGATGACGGCAAGGTCGCGGCCTGGCACGATACCGGCTTCGACCAGGCGGCGGTAGAGGCCGATCGCCATGAGTTCGTAGATCAGGATGATGGCGGTCGGCCTGTCGTCGATCGACAGCAGTTCATCGCCGGCTTGATAGCCACCCTGTTCGCTGGATTTCACGCGGATCACCAGCTCCGGATCATATTTGATCCCGTGCTTTTCCAGAGCCTTTCGATAGGCATCCACGAAGACATAGCCGAGATTGATTTCGCTCGACGGCGCCGCGATCGCGATGCGGCGATGCCCTTTGGCGACGAGGCGGTCGACGGCGCAGGTCGCGACGCCTTCGAAGTCCAGATCGATCCAGGTGTAGTTGTTGCCGCCGGAAGAGCTGCGGCCGAGTGTCACGAAGGGGATCTTGGCCTTGACGAGCAGATCGATGCGCTTGTCGATCCGTTGTGTGGCGGAGATGATCATTGCATCGACGACGCGTCGTGCCACCATGCGCTTGAGGTATTCGTAGGGGTCTTCGTCGCTTGGGCAGGGGAGCATGACGAGATCGAGATTGTGGCGGGAGAGCACGCTCTGCAGCCCACCCGTCACGCCGAGAAAGAAGTTGTCACTGTTTTCGACTGTTTCCTTGCTGGTTTCGATCATCAGGCCGATAACATTGGTCGTCCCTTGCCGAAGACTGCGACCGGATTGGTTGGCGACGTAGCCGAATTCTTCGGCGGCCGCTAGCACGCGCTTGCGCGTCTCTTCGTTGACATCCGCCTTACCATTCAGCGCGCGCGAGACCGTCCCGATCGATATATCGAGATGTTTTGCGAGCTGACGAATACCTTTCATCTGAGGCGATCTTTCTTCAGGAATGCGGATCATCCCATCTTATTGCCATGGGAAAACGTTTACGGAAAGCATCTGGCGTGAAGCGGAGATGCCATTTTACGCGAGATTCAAAAATTTTTGTTGCTGCATCGCCGAAGGTTTCGGCCTAACCGCCCGTCGTCATTGCGATTTTTCGCAACAGCTGACTAAAACAGCCAGCCATTGACAGCAGTAAACGTTTCCGCTTAGGATCGTAAACGTTTACGGAAGGCGTTTCGGGAGGAAACTGAGACGCACCCTTGGAGGAAATCGTGAAATTGAATGCCGTTCTGTGCGGGTGCGGAGCTATGTCTAAAGGTTGGCTGCGTGCTATCAAGGAAACGCCTGATCTTGCCGAGACGATCGAGATCGTCGGCCTGGTCGACGTCAATCCGGCAGCTGCCGAAACGCTCGCCGAGGAATTCGGTTTGAGCGCGGCTCGGGTCGGCACTGATCTCGCCACCGTCATCGCTGAAACCAAAGCAGACATCGTTTTCGACGTCGTTATTCCGACCGCTCGTTTCAATATCGTCTCGACGGCCATGAAGGCCGGCTGCCATGTGCTCTCTGAAAAACCGATGGCGACTTCGCTTGCAGAAGGGGCGGCGCTAATCGATCTCGCCGCCGAAACTGGCAAAATCCATGCGATCATTCAGAACCGCCGCTTCATCTCCGGCGTCCGACGCCTGCGCCGTTTCGTCGAAAGCGGGGCGATCGGTGAACTGACCGGCATACATTGTGATTTCTTCATTGCTCCCCATTTTGGCGGCTTCCGCGAAGAGATGGACAATGTCCTGCTTCTCGACATGGCGATCCATACTTTCGACGCTGCCCGCTATGTGGCTGGCAAAAAGCCGCTCGCCGTCTACTGCGTCGAGCGTAACCCCAAGGGCTCTTGGTATCGGCATGGCGCCTCGGCCAATGCCACTTTCGAATTCTCGGACGATGTCGTCTTCACCTATCGCGGCTCCTGGTGTGCCGAAGGTGAGCGCACGAGTTGGGAAAGCCAGTGGCGTATCGTCGGCTCGAAGGGAATGCTGACCTGGGACGGCGCCGATGGCTTCAAAGCAGCGGTTTCCGGCAATGAGCCGGGCCTGCTTCGTGGTTTTTCACCCGTTGAGGTTCCCGCGCCTGAGCGCGAAGAGGACACGCATGGGCATGCCAGCGTGATCGCGAGTTTCATTGAAGCGATACGTACCGGCACGCGGCCGGAGACGGTCAGCTCCGACAATATCAGAAGCCTCGCCATGGTCTTCGGCGCGATCGAAAGCGCCAGGACCGGGCGTCGCGTTGAAATTTCAGCATAAGGATAGATGATGTGAGCAATCCCGCCAAAGCCATTCGTATCGGAACCATGGTCAGCGCCTCGAAGGGCGGCGCTGACAAACGCATCGCCCAGATCGCCGATATGGGTTTCGAGAGTTTCGAGCCCTTCTTCTGGCAGACGACCAACGGCCAGGATCTTGCCGAACTCGGCAAGCGCAGCGTGGACGCGATCGGCGACCGGGACATCACCATTTCAACGCTCGGCATGTTCGGCAATCCGCTCGAGGAGACCGAGATGGACCTGCAGACATTGCAAGGCTGGAAGGATTGCATCGACAACGCGCATCACTTTGGCGCCACCTGCGTCGCAGGCTTCACCGGCCGCATCCGCAACAAGCCGCTGACTGACAGCCTGCCGCGTTACAAACAGATCTGGAGCGAGCTCGCCAAGCGCGCCGCCGACAAGGGCATCAAAATCGCCTTCGAAAATTGCGCCATGGATGGCAACTGGGCGACCGGCGACTGGAACATTGCTCACAATCCCGATGCCTGGGAGCTGATCTTCAACGAGACGCCCGACGACAATATCGGCCTGGAATGGGAGCCGTGCCATCAGATGGTCTATCTGATCGAGCCGCTGCCGCAGATCCGCAAATGGGCGAGTAAGATATTCCACGTCCACGGCAAGGATGCGACCATCCGTTGGGATGTCATCAAGGAACATGGCATTTTCGGCAAAGAGAAGTTCGTCTTCATGCGCACGCCGGGTTTCGGCGACAGCAACTGGACCGACATCATCTCCGAACTCCGGCTTGCGGGTTGGTCCGGTTCCATCGACATCGAAGGCTGGCATGACCCGGTCTATCGTGACGCCCTCGAAATGACCGGGCAGGTCTACGCGCTGAACCACCTCAAACATGCTCGGGGCGGCGATTTCGTCGTCGATCCGGTATGAGCGAATATGGTCGGCGTGGAGGAAATCGCCGGCCATTTAATGGATAACCACAAAGGAGGAGAACTATGGCTATCCGCAAATCGGTAATTCTGGGCGCGCTGGCGCTCGCAGGCGTCTCGCTCTTCGGCTTGTCGGCCAAGGCGGAAGACGTCAAGCTGACGCTCTGGTCGCTGGACAAGGACACCCAGCCGGCTCCGAACCTGGTCAAGGAATTCAACGACCAGCACAATGGCATCACCATCGAATATCGCCTGATCCAGTTCGATGACGTCGTTACCGAAGCGATGCGCGCCTATGCCACCGGCCAGGCGCCCGATATCATCGCTGTCGACAATCCCGAACATGCGCTGTTTTCATCGCGCGGCGCCTTTCTTGATCTCACCGATATGATCAAGAACTCGAAGGTCATCAAACCCGAAAACTACTTCCCCGGACCGTTGAAATCGGTCGAATGGGACGGCAAGTATTTCGGCGTGCCGAAGGCGACGAACACAATCGCGCTCTACTACAACAAGGACATGTTCAAGGCGAAGGGGCTCGATCCGAACAAGCCGCCGCAGACCTGGGACGAACTCGTCGAGGATGCCCGCAAGCTCACCGATCCGGCCAAGAACGTCTATGGCCTTGCCTTTTCGGCCAAGGCCAATGAGGAAGGCACCTTCCAGTTCCTGCCCTGGGCGCAAATGGGCGGCGGCAGCTACGAGCACATCAATGCCGACGGTGCGGTCAAGGCGCTCGAAATCTGGAAGACGATCATGGACGAGAAACTCGCCTCGCCCGATACGCTGACGCGTGGTCAGTGGGATTCGACCGGTACCTTCAATTCCGGCAACGCCGCCATGGCAATTTCCGGCCCTTGGGAGCTGGACCGCATGGTGCAGGAAGCCAAGTTCGACTGGGGCGTCACGCTGCTGCCGGTTCCGAAGGAGGGTGCAGAGCGCTCTTCGGCAATGGGCGACTTCAACTGGGCGATCTTCTCGACCAGCAAGCACCCGGCCGAAGCCTTCAAGGCGCTCGAATATTTCGCCTCGCAGGACGACAAGATGTTCAAGAACTTCGGCCAGCTTCCGGCCCGCTCCGACATCTCGATCCCGGAAACCGGCCAACCGCTGAAGGATGCTGCGCTGAAGGTCTTCCTCGAGCAGCTGAAATACGCCAAACCGCGCGGCCCGCATCCGCAGTGGCCGAAGATCTCCAAGGCTATCCAAGACGCCATTCAGGCCGCGCTGACCGGCCAAATGAGCCCGAAGGATGCGCTTGATCAGGCTGCCGACAAGATCAAGGCAGTTCTTGGCTGATCTTCCGCGTCACCGGATGGCCTGATGGCCATCTCCCTTTTCCTCCCGGCAGGGGCTGCTCAGGCATCGGCCAAGGCAGCCCCGTTCGGAGCATTGGAGGACCCATGAGAAGGACCTTTTCCAGCATCAGGGATGGCCGCGGTTTCGATATCGTGCTTGTCGCCTTTCCGCTCGGTTTTTTGTTCCTGATGGCAGGCCTGCCGCTCATCTACAATGTGGTGATGAGCTTTCAGGAGGTTGACATGTTCAGCCTCGGCACCTTCTCGCGCCCCTGGGTGGGCTTCAAGAATTACGTGGATCTTTTCGCGCAGCCGGAGACGCTGCCGATCCTTTACAATACGGCGATATTCGTCGTCGGCTCCATTGCCGGACAGTTCCTGATCGGTTTCGGCCTGGCTCTGTTCTTCTGGGTCAATTTCCCCGGTGCTTCCTGGCTGCGTGGTCTCTTCCTCGTCTCCTGGGTCATGCCCGGCCTCGTCGTCGGCGCGATCTGGAACTGGATCCTCTCGGGCGATTTCGGGGTGCTGAACTTCATCCTGAAGGAAAGCGGCATCATCTCCGGCAATATCTTCTGGCGCTCGGATCCGCACTATTCGCTCTACGCCGTCATCATCGCCAATATCTGGCTCGGCACCTCTTTCAACATGATCCTGCTGTCCGTTGGCCTCTCCGGCATTCCCGTCGATCTCTATGAGGCAGCCGAACTTGATGGTGCCACGGCCTGGCAGCGGTTCTGGACGATAACCCTGCCGATGATGCGCTCCACCATTGGCGCCATCATCGCGCTCGGCCTGATCTTCACGCTGCAGCAGTTCGACCTCTTTGCCGCCATCACGTCCGGCGGGCCGAACAACTCCTCCAACGTCACGCAATACTGGGCCTGGGATTTGTCTTTCCGCCAATATGACTTCGCCAAGGGCGCGACCATTTCCGTCATCATGATCGTCTTCGTGATGGTCGCCTCTGTGGTTTACGTGCGCTCGACCCGCCACGAGGTGCGCGGATGAGCGAGACTGCACGCAATCGCCTGATGCTCGTGATCGCCATCATCATGGCGGCGATCTACCTGTTCCCGCTCTACTGGATGTATATTACCGCGCTGAAAAGCGGCTCGGAGATGTTTGCCACTCCGCCGAGCTTTTGGCCCGCCTCTCCGCAGTGGGGTACTTATGCCTACGTCTGGGAAAGCCGGGACATGGGGCGTTATCTTTGGAATTCGCTGGTGATCGCGATCGGCGCGGTGGTCATCATCACTGCACTCGGCGTCGGCTGTGCCTATGTGCTGGCGCGCTACCGCAATATCTGGGTGGATATCGGCCTCTTTCTCATCCTCATGCTGCAGGTTCTGCCTGCCTCGCTGATGATTACGCCGATCTTCGTCGGATTCTCGCAGATCGGGATGCTGAACTATCCGCGGCTCGCCGTCATCATCGCCATTGCCGCAAAGAGCATGCCTTTCTTCGTGGTGCTGGTTCGCGCCACCTTCATGGCGGTCCCGATGGAACTGGAAGAGGCGGCCCTTGTCGACGGCAACTCGCGTGTCGGCGCCTTCTTTAACATCGTGCTGCCGCTTGCCCGTAACGGCATTCTGGTCAGTGCTATTCTCATCTTCATGCAGGCGTTTGGCGAGTTCGTCTATTCCAAGTCGATGATTCAGGCGGCCGAGCTTCAGCCGGCAAGCGTCGGGCTCAATTCCTTCATGGGTCCGAACACCAACGAGTGGAACAACATCATGGCCTACGCGACGATGTATGTGACGCCGATCCTCGCCATCTTCGTTCTTTTGCAGCGCCGCATCGTATCCGGCCTCACCTCAGGAGCCCTCAAATGACCGCTCAGATCGAGCTTGCCGGCGTCAACAAATATTACGGCGCTTTCCACGCGCTAAAGAATATCGATCTTTCCATCGCCAAAGGCACGTTCGTTGCGCTGGTCGGCCCTTCCGGTTGCGGAAAGTCTACCCTGCTGCGTTCACTGGCCGGCCTGGAAACGATTTCCGACGGCAGCCTGAAAATTGCCGGCGAATTGATGAATGGCGTTCCGCCGCGCAAGCGCGACGTTGCCATGGTGTTTCAGTCCTACGCGCTCTACCCGCATATGACAGTCGAGGAAAATCTCACCTACAGCCTGCGCATGCGTGGTGTCGCTAAGGCCGAAGCGAAGAAGGCTGCCGAAGAGGTCGCGGCCACCACCGGTCTCTCGCATCTCCTGAAGCGCTATCCGCGTGAACTATCGGGAGGCCAACGCCAGCGTGTCGCCATGAGCCGTGCCATCATCCGCCATCCGAAAGCCTTCCTGTTCGATGAGCCATTGTCGAATCTCGATGCGGCGTTGCGTGTCCATATGCGCAAGGAAATCCGGGCCCTGCACGATCGCCTGCATGCGACCTCTGTCTATGTCACGCATGACCAGATCGAGGCCATGACGATGGCCGATCACGTCGTCGTCATGCGCGAAGGCATCATTGAGCAGCAGGGCCGGCCGCTCGACCTTTACGACAAGCCCGCCAATAAGTTCGTCGCCGGCTTCATTGGCTCGCCCGCGATGAACTTCATTCCCGCGATTGCAGATGAGGATGGCAAGAGCCTGACGCTCGATCTCGGCGCGGTCAGGCAGCGGATTGCCATCGACCATCAGGTTCAGCCCGGCCGCAAGGTTACCGCAGGTATCAGGCCGGAGCATATCGATATCACCACTCAGGGGCAGGGGAGCTTTGATGTACCGGTTGCAGTGGTCGAATCCACGGGTTCCTCGACCTTCATCACCGCCGCGACGACGCCGGAACTGACGATTGTCGAAACGGGTAGAGGAACGGCTCAACCGGGCCAGACAATCGGCGTAACGGTAGATCCGGCGCAGGTGCATCTTTTCGATGAGACGAGCGGTGTAAGAATTTAAATCCGACTCCTGCCAGACCAATCCTGGCAGGGTCTACTTGCGATCGTTTTATCGTGCAAGCGAAGGCGGCGCGGCTTGCTGCGCTGCCAGTTCGGTCTCATGCGGCTGTTCGCTTGAGTTTGCCCACACCGCCACTGCAAGACCCGCAACGAGGAAATAGGGGAGTTTGCTTGAGAGCTTGAGTTTGCCCGATGCGCTATTGCCGCGCGTGCACTCAAAGCCAGACATTTCTGGGGTCATCAGTACCTGTCTCGTGTGAATATCACATTTCAATCATAGTATATGCGGCGATTCGAATGAACCCCCAGATTGGGGGATGGTAAAACGCGCGGAGCGAGAGGTCGGATTAATGTCCAGCCGGGCCACCTGACCCTTCGTCAAGATTGATCTTGCGCAGGATGAAGGCCAGCGGCAGGACCGCGAGCGACAGCCACATGAGCGTGTGGAAAACGTCGATATAGGCAAGATAACTCGCCTGGATCTGCACCTGCTGTCCTATCCAGCCCATAGCCTGCGATTGCACGTCCACCGTTCCTGCCCCCTTGTCGGCAAAATACTGCGTCGCTCCCTGCAGCGCATAATTGTAGGCAGGGTCGGAGGGAATGACATGTTCAATCAATCGGTTCTGATGCCACTGTTCGCGATGGGCAAGCACGTTTGAGGCAATCGCAACGCCGATCGAACCACCCGTATTGCGCGCCGCATTGATGAGGGCCGACGCCTGGTCCGTCTGGTCGGGCCTCAGGCCATCGTAGGAGGCTGCGGTCATCGGGATGAAGATCAGCGGCAGGCCGAGGCCGAGATAGATGCGCGACCAGACGAAGAAGCCGAAGTTCAAGTCGCCATTGAGGCGCGTCATGTCGTACATGGCGGCAGCAATGATCGCTGTGCCGATGGCGATCAGGTATTTCGGCTGGAACTTATTGGAGATCCGTCCGGCCACGAACATCATGAACATCGTGACGAGGCCGCCAGGCGACAGCGCAAGGCCGGCCCAGGTCGCCGTGTAGCCGAAATTCTGTTGCAGAACCAATGGAATGAATTGGGTCGTGGCGATTAGGATCGCGCCCGTCGCCAGCATGACCATGAAACAGGAGCCGAATTGCCGGCTTGCCAGCAGGCGGACGTCGACGATAGGATTGGCCGCGTTCATCAGCCAGGGAATCGCGAGAAGAAAAGCTGCAACGCAGATCGCCGTCGCGGCTATGATGAAGTTCGAGCCGAACCAGTCTTCCGTCTGGCCACGATCAAGAACCAATTCGAGCGCCCCGAGAAAGGTGGCAACCATCAGGAAGCCGACAATATCGAAACGCACGCCTTGCCGGCGCATCCTCGCCCGCTCCTGACGCAGTGAATCCGGCTCGTTCACCAGGACGTAGACGAGGATGAAAGCGAAGAGGCCGACCGGTCCGTTGATCAGGAAGCACCAGTGCCAGGAGAAATTGTCAGAGAGGTAGCCGCCGAGCGTCGGGCCGACTACGGGGGCGACGACAACGGCGACGCCGAACAGGGCAAAAGCCTGGCTGCGCTTCGATGGCGGAAAGGAATCGGCGAGGATCGACTGGGAGATCGGTACCATCCCGCCGCCTGCAAAGCCCTGTATCATGCGGAAAATCAGCAGGGATTCGAGGTTCCAGGCAAGGCCGCAGCAGATGGAGGCAATGGTGAAGGTGGCAAGGCACAAAAGGTAGAAGCGCCGTCTACCGTAACGCTTGGCAATGAAGCTGCTGGCGACGAGAATGATGGCATTGGAGACGAGATAGGTCGTGACGACCCATGAAGCCTCGTCGGCGCTGACGGCAAGACCGCCGGAGATATAGCGCAACGCCACATTGGCAATCGTCGTATCCAAAACTTCCATGAAGGTTGCAAGTGAGACGACCAGGGCAATCAGCCACGGATTGGCGACGCGCGCACCTGATGCCGGCATGCCATCGGCTGTCGTGGCATCACTCATCTCGGTTCCTCGGCCGCACGGTTACCGTCGGAACCACAGACATGCCGGGACCGATCGCCACATCCTTCGGCCAACTGTCGATAACGATCTTGACCGGCACGCGTTGGGTTACCTTCACAAAATTGCCGGTCGCGTTTTCCGCGGGAAGAAGCGAGAAGGCCGTGCCCGAACCGGGCTGGACAGAATCCACACGGCCGCGAAGGACGTGATCCGGATATGCGTCGATCGTCACATCGACGGGCTGACCCGGCCGCATATCCGTCAACTGGGTTTCCTTGAAATTGGCCGTCACCCAGATCTCATCTGGCACGAACATCGAGACGGCCTGCCCCGCCTGAACATACTGGCCTTTCGAGCCGCTGAGCTTCACGACACGGCCGGGCTGTGCGGCCGTGATCGTCGTATAGCTGAGATTCTGCTCTGCAGTTTCGACCTGGGCTTCCGCCTGATGCAGGCTGGCGACAGCACTTGCCCTCTGCGCTTCGGCAGCCGCCTTGTTCTTGATGGCTGAGGTAACGCTTGCCTGGGCCTGAGCGGTGCTCGCCTCGTTCTGCCGCAAGGTAGACATTGCCTGCTGGGCTGCCTGCTCGGAGCCCGCACCGCTTTTGACCAGTTGCTGCTGCCTGTTGTTCTCGTCCTTGGCATATTGAAGGGCGGCCTCTGCCGATGCCAGCTGCGCCTTGGCCTCGTCGATTGCCGCCGCTGCAGCGGCGATCTGAGCTTCGGCGCTCGAAATGGCAGCCTTTGCGACGTCTATCTGGCTACGCGCCTGATCGAGCGCGATCTGGTAGTCGCGCGGGTCGATCTTGGCGATCACCGTTCCGGCATCGACATGCTGGTTATCGGAGACGGGAATCTCCGACACGTAACCCGAGATCTTGGCCGCGACGGAGAAGCTGCGCGCATCGACGAACGCATCATCCGTCGTTTCATAGGGATGGAAATAGATAAGCCAGACCAGGTAGCCGGCGGCAGCAAGGGCAATCAGCGCAAGAACAATGAGAAGAGCGGCGATCGGATGACGCCTGATGACAGAGGGTCGCTTTTCCTTCTCCTGGTCCTTCTCGGCAGTGTTTTCTGCCTCTTTGACCGGGGCTTCGTCTGTTGCGGGAGCGGAAGGTTGCTGTTGCCTGGCGGCGGCGCGCTGGTTTTGGGGCACGGCAAAAACTTTCATCTTGAAACCGGAGACCAACGCCGGATCATCGGCTTCGGTTCCGGTCAAAATGCCGCAAGCCCCGGGGACGGCCGCTTTTTCAATTCGCATACCCGGAACAATTTCCAGTGGTAGTGGTTAGGCAAGCGCCCGGCAAAGCTTTACGGATTACACCATGACCTACACGACCACGCGCTCTTACGTTGCAATCGTAGCGCCACCTCTGCGTTCGGTTCCGCTCCATTTTTCCGCCGCCTGCCTTGTTGGCGCGCTTCTGACCGACATTGCCTACTGGCGGACAGCCGAAATGATGTGGACGAACTTTTCCTCCTGGCTTCTCACCTTCGGATTGCTGCTCGGCGCTCTGGCGGCGATTGCCGTCCTCATCGACATCTTCAGCGGGCGACTTCTCCTGGGCGGTTTGGGCTGGCTCTATATCATCGGCAACATCGCCGCCTTTGTAGCGTCGCTCTTCAACGCCTTCATACACAGCCGCGACGCATGGACCTCGGTCGTGCCGACGGGGCTGACCCTCTCGATCGTTGCAGCCGTACTGATCGTGATCAATGCTTGCTTCGGCTGGGCCATTTTGCGCCAGCGCACAGGAGGTCTCGAACAATGAGCCGCTCCCTTGCTTTATTCCGTTGCAATGCGTTGGCGCTGATCCTGCTCTGCAGCAGCGGCGCGCTTCTCGCTGGCTGCAGCGACAATGAGCCCGACCCGGCGAGCGAAATCGGCCCCAATCCCAAACTGCCGGAACAGGCCCAATATCTCGTACCGCCGATGCACGTCGCCTCGGTGATCGGATGGAAGGAGGGCGAAACGCCGAAAGTCGCCGATGGGTTGCAGATCAAGGCGCTGGCGACGGGGCTGAAACATCCGCGCTCGGTCTATGTCCTGCCAAACGGCGATGTGCTGGCGGTCGAATCCATTGCGCCGCCTGCCGCGTCGATCAAGCGGCCCAAGGATCTGATCATGGGCTGGATAGAATCCATGGCGACCTCGGGCGGTGGCTCCAGCAACGAGGGAAGCAACCGCATTACCCTGCTGCGCGATGCCGATGGCGATGGGATCGCCGAAGTCAAGGAGACCTTCCTCGACCATCTCAATTCGCCCTTCGGCGTGGCACTTGTCGGCAATGAACTCTATGTCGCCGATACCGATGCCATCAGGCACTATCCCTATCAGGAGGGCGAGACGAAGATAACCGAGCCCGGCACCGTGCTGACCGAACTCCCCGGCGGGCCGATCGACCATCATTGGACGAAGAGCCTCGTCGCCAGCGAAGACGGCAACAAGCTCTATGCCGGCGTCGGCTCAAACAGCAACATCACGGAAAACGGCATTGAGGCGGAAAAGAACCGGGCCGCTATCCTAGAAGTCGACCGGCAGACCGGCAGCTTCAGGATTTTTGCCAACGGCCTGCGTAATCCCAATGGCCTCAGTTGGGAGCCACAGACACATGCGCTCTGGACGGTCGTCAATGAACGCGACGAACTTGGTCCGAATCTCGTTCCTGACTATATGACCTCAGTCAAAGATAGCGGCTTTTATGGTTGGCCATATAGCTATTTCGGTCAGAATATCGATCCACGCGTCATGCCGCAGAGGCCAGATCTCGTGGCGAAGGCCATCGTCCCCGATTACTCCCTGAGTTCGCATGTGGCGCCGCTTGGCATGGTCTTCTACACCGCCGACAATCTGCCAGCGCAATATAAGGGCGGCGCGTTCGTCGGCGAACATGGCAGCTGGAACCGCTATGAATTCAATGGCTACAAGGTCGTTTTCGTACCATTCCAGAATGGCAAGCCGAGCGGGAAACCGCAGGACATCGTCACAGGCTTTCTACAAGGGGACGACCAGACGCATGGCAGGCCGGTCGGTCTGGCAGTCGACAAGGCCGGCGGCCTGTTGATCGCCGACGATGTCGGCAACACGGTTTGGCGCGTGACCGCCGCGAAGTAGGCCGCGCGTGCCGACCGTTCCTCTTGACGCCGGCCTTGCCGTGTGGAGGTGGGCGATCTGCCTGCCAGCCCTCAGATCTCGGTTCGCCGCAGCAGATAATCCAGTCCCCCGATCCTGAACCACCTATAGGCATAGGGCTCCAGGAGCAGGCAATGTTTGCCGCGATCGTCGGCTTCGCTGTTGTCGCCATCGGCGATGTCGATCAACAAGTGCCCTTGTTCGCCGACATCAGGATCGATTTCAACTTCCACGGGCTTCGAATGGAGATTGTGGACGATCAGCACGGCATTGTTTCGCCAATCGTACCGGATGGCGAGCACGCCCGGGTCGCCGGCATCGAGGCAGGTAAAGTCACCCCAGCCGATCTCCGGCGCCTCCTTGCGCATGCGGATCAGGCGCTCTGTCCAGTTCAGCATTGACTGCGGATCGCGCCGTTGCGCCGCAACGTTCACGTGCTGGTATCCGTAAGGGCCTTTCGTAATGACCGGCAGGACAGGTTTATCGTGTTTGGTGAAGCCCGCATTGGGCTCTCTTGACCATTGCATCGGCGTGCGGGCGCAATTGCGCTCAGGCAGCGACAAGTCATCGCCCATAGCGATCTCGTCGCCGTAGCGAAGAACGGGCGTTCCCGGCAGCGAAAACATCAGACTGTAGGCCATACGAATGTGCGGGGCGCTGTCCTTGAGCATCGGCGCCAGCCGGCGCCGGATGCCGCGGTCGTAAAGCTGCATGGATTTGTCCGGTCCAAAGGCGGCGAACACCGCCTGGCGCTGTTTTTCGCTCAGTCGCCCAAGATCGAGCTCATCGTGGTTCCGCAGGAACAGACCCCATTGCGCCGTTTGCGGCCGGGCGCGCGTCTTTTCCATGGCTTTGACGAGCGGACCGGTGTCTGCGGTTGCCAGCGCATAAAAAAGCGCCTGATTGACCTGGAAATTGAACATCATCTGCATACGGTCGCCATCTTCGCCGAAATAATCGAGATCAGTTTCCGGCAGGACATTGGCCTCGGCCAGGATGATGGAATCGCCCTGCCGCCACTGCAGGAATTCGCGGAAGGTTCTCAGCATGTCGAATTGCTCCGCCGGCTTCTTCACAGCCGCTCCCTTCTTGGCAATGATGAAGGGGACGGCGTCCATTCTGAAGCCGGAGACGCCGAGCTGGATCCAGAATCCCATGATCTTCAGGATTTCGGCCTGGACATGCGGGTTGGCGGTGTTGAGATCCGGCTGGCAATCGTAGAAGCGGTGGAAGTAATAGGCCTTTGCGGCCTCATCGTAGGTCCAGGTGGATTTCTGCACTCCCGGAAACACCATGCCTTGATCGGCATTCTCAGGCTTTTGCTCGGACCAGACATACCAGTCGCGATAGCGGGATGCCGGATTTCGTCGCGCCTCCTGAAACCACGGATGCTGATCGGACGTGTGGTTGACCACAAGGTCGATCAATACGCGGATGCCGCGCTGGTTGGCGCCGTGCGTGAATTCGACGAAGTCACCGAGCGTGCCGTAGCGCGGATCGACATTGTAATAGTCGGAGATGTCGTAGCCGTCATCTTTTCCGGGAGACGCCTGGAACGGCATTAGCCAAACTGCAGTGATACCGAGACCTGCAAGATAGTCGAGGCGACGCATGAGTCCCTGAAAATCACCAATGCCATCGCCATTTGCGTCCATGAACGTTTCTACCGACAGACAGTAGATTACGGCATTCTTGTACCAGAGGTCGTTTATCATCGCCTTCTCCCTGCTTCGGAGCGAAAGGTCGGCGTCAAAAGATTGTTCCCGGCGCCGCGTAAATGCCGGTTGCTGGCCAAGCTCACCGGCTACGAACCGGCTTCGGACATCTCGAGGGGTGACGGCCGGTTGTGTCAAATTTAAATGCTGGCGAATAGACTGCCCGCTATGGTCCCGCCGCATGCATCATCAATGCATGCGATGTCAGGGGAGCGTGAATTTGGCAAGATCGATCAGCTATTTACAAGTTAGGCGGCTTCTTTTGGGGCGGAATCAATCCAGCCACTCATTCGAGAAAGCCAGGCTTGCGATAGAAATCGGCCGCTCTTCGGACCGGACTGTCAGCGATATGATCGCCCTCTCTCCGGCTGGCAGCTCATCGCGCGCGATATCCACTAGGATTCGTGCGATTTCCCTGAGCACCTCGACTCGTGATGCAAGTTCCATTCCTTCATTGTCCCGGATCAGGCCGTCGCCATTGTGAAGGTCAAAGAAGTATCTGGCCATTTGCTCACCCCATTGAAATATTTCATCATGAAGTGCCGGCCGTCCAAATTGTTCCATTCACCTAGCTTGTTGGGAAGTCATCGTTTTTCAGCTTCCAGTTTGAACGGGGAGAGCCATTCTTGATCGAGCCGCTTCTCCTCAATCTCGAAAGTCACGACGTGCTTTCCACAGCGGAGATCGAGCTCCTGCGCTCAATCGTCGGCCGTGAAAGATTCGTGGGTGCTGGAGAAGACCTTGTCTCCGAAGGAAGCCGGCCCACTCATTCTACCCTGCTGCTCGACGGATTTGCCGCCCGATATAAGGTCCTGGAGGACGGCACCCGGCAGATCACCGCGCTGCAGGTTGCCGGCGACTTCGTTGATCTGCATGCCTTTCCGCTGAAAGTGGTGGACCACGGCATTCTGGCGGTATCAAACTGTCGTATTGCCTCGGTGGATCACCAGGAATTGAAGGCGATAACCGACACCAATCCGCATCTGACGCGCCTGCTGTGGCTCGATACACTGGTCGACGGGGCGGTACATCGTGAATGGATTGTTGCCATGGGGCGCCGTTCAAAGAAGGCGCATCTCGCCCATCTCATTTGTGAGCTTTACGTACGGCTTCGTACGGTGCGCAGAACGAATGGGCCAAGCTTTCAGCTGCCATTGACGCAGAATGCCATGGCGGATGTCCTCGGTGTTTCCCTGGTTCATCTGAACAAGACGCTGCAATCGCTTCGGAAGGAGAAGGCGTTCACCTGGGAGGGGAGAGTGATTACCATTGTGGACTGGGACAAGCTGCAGAAGATTGCCGGCTTTGACGCCGGATATCTGTCGCTGTCAATCGAAGCGCGCTAGAAATGTCGTTGTTGACGACGTATGGTGTCCAACATGGGAATGCATCATGATCACGCGTTACATCAGGCCTCGCGACGAAGCGTTGACATCGGATGATCTCGCCGCATGCCAGAAAGTGTTGGATGCTGTGAAGGCCGAATTCAGGCTTGCCGATGACGATGGCGAGGTCGGCCATTCGGCTGCGATCATAATCGAGCTCTACCGCCAGGGCGTCCACGACGAAGAACGACTTAAAACTCTGGTTTTTGCGACGCGTGGCAAGATCTGAAGCGCATGCCTTCAATGTGGATAGACCGATCTGGTTTGGCCGTCTCGCTCGCATCGGGAGATCTTATGAGAAGTTTGGTTTTAGCGGCCGCTGTTCTGCTTCCCACGGCAGCCTTTGCCGTCGAGGCCGTGGAGGTTAACGCCCGCGAGCATTCTTGCCGTGAGCTGGCGCAGATTATCCAGCAGAAAAAGGCCGTCTTTGTTCGCATGGGGCTCGGTGGGCGGAGCTTCCGGTCTCCGCCGGCACGATGCCGTTTAGGTGACAAATATGACGTGGCCAGAATACGTGCCGCCAACGGGGAAATGTGTGTGCTCGATTACGAGTGCGTTTATGACCCGCAATCCTTCTACAACAGGTTTCCCAAATAGCGCAGTGAAGGCGTTATTGCTCGGCGGCGGTGGCGTAAGCGGCCTGAAGTTCCATCTGCACGGCATGCATGAACAAAGCTGCCTGCTGCGAGATTTCGTGCTCGCTGCAGCCTTGGGCTTTCAGGTTAGCCGCAAAACTGGCCATTTCTGACCTCCAGAAGCGGTTTGCGGCCTCTCCGTGAAGGGTCTGTAGTGCCTCGCTGCAGCGCCTGATATCGGCAGTGCGTCGGTCGGCTGGAAACTGCAGTAGCGTCATGCTTTCTCCGTGATTTTGGGCGAATCGCCAAGTATTCCGCAGAGTGGCGATGAGTTCTTCACAAGTGGTGAAGGCCAGCCTCGAATAACTATGGTGTCGTGCCCCGTCGCGGCGGACGGTCGGCACTGCTGGATTGTCCATCACCGAAAGTTGACAATGGACGCTCTGGCATCCATCGCGACTGCGGCAAGCTATGTTAAAGTTCTCACCGTAACGCAGTGATGGGACACTGATGATGCTGACAACACTTGCGATGCTCGCGAGCCTGTCCGGTGCTGCCGCCACGATCGCGCAATCAAGCCAGAACGAGGTCGATGTCGAACTGGTGCTGGCCGTCGATACCTCCCGCTCCATGGACTATGAAGAGGTTCGCATACAGCGCGAGGGCTATGTCGAGGCGCTCAGGCACAAGGAGTTCCTGGATGCCGTCAAAGGTGGCCTTACCGGCCGGATCGCCATCAGCTATTTCGAGTGGGCAGGCTATGTCGTCCCAGGTTCCGTCATCGACTGGCAGGTGATCGAGACGCAGAAGGATGCGTTGGAGTTCGCTGACAAACTGGAAGCGAGGCCGATCGCCACGCAGCGCCGCACGTCCATATCGGCGGCGATCGTTCAAGGTGTTTCGATGCTGGCAATCAGCCCCTATAGGAGCAATCGCGAAGTGATCGACGTTTCCGGCGACGGCCCCAATAATTCCGGCGATCCCGTCACGCCTGCCCGCGATACGGCCCTGGGGACGGGAGCCGTCATCAACGGCCTTGCGATCATGCTGCGGCCATCCGAGGTGCCGGAGGGGCTTGATAAATACTATGCCGATTGCGTCATCGGCGGCCCCGGCTCCTTTGTATTGCCGGTTCACAAGATCGAGGATTTCGCCGTCGCCGTTCGCCGGAAGTTGGTTTGGGAAATCAGCGGCCTTGAACCCCCAGCGCAGGTCCGCAAAATCGCAGCCAATCAGCCGACAACGGACTGCCTTGTCGGTGAGAAGCTGTGGCAGAACCTCTTCGACCGCTGAACACCTATCCCGATTTCGAACTTGCGGTCAGAGGCGCTGTCTGTTCCAGCCGAGGCAGAACCTCTTTCGCGATGATTTCAAGGTCGGAGAGCGCTTTGTCGTCTTCGACAGCAAGATTGAACGCGACGTGATGCACACCAAGCTGGCGAAGGGTCACAAGAGCGGCAAGCAATCCATTCGGCCCCGTCCGATACCCGAGATCGATGTCATCGAGACGATCGACGGGTGTATCGATGAGTTCGAGCGCCATGGCTTGACCCATTCCGCGGAATTCGCTGGTTGTGCGCTGCACGGCCCGATGCCACAGCGCGATCCGGTCCTTCTGTGCGACAAGCGGACGGTGATAGGTCATCCAGGCTTCGGCGTTTCTGGCGATCCATTCGAGCGACTGCGAGGATGAGCCGACTGCGATCAATGGAACGTGGCGGCCACTGCGTGGACGGATCTCAAATTGGTCCTCGTCTGTCTGCGAGCCAACGCGACCGTCGAGAGCGTCACTGAGGGCCGCCCAATTCTTTCGAAACAATTCTCGGCGGTCCTCGACATGGCGGCCAAATGCTGAAAATTCAGATGGGCGATCGCCGGAGCCGAGCCCAAGAACGAACCTGCCCGACGAGAGCACGTCGATCGAAAGAGCCGCCTTGGCGATATGCAGGGGATGGCGCAGCGGCAGGACGATCGAGCCGGTCGCCAAAGTGATCGATCGTGTAGACGCTGCGAGCGCACCAAGCAGAACCCAGGGATCGGAGTGGCCGATGGGATCGGGATAGGCCGAACTGTTCAAAGGGACATCTCGGACCCAGATGGCCGCAAAACCAAGCTCATCGGCGCGACGGACAAGCTCCATCTGAAGGCCGAAATCGATGTCCCGCCGTCGCCGCGCCTGCAAGGGAAGAATGATACCGATCGTCAGCTGTGAATCTTGGAAGAGCATCAACCGTTTCCCGCGTTGCCTGACTGCACGTGGGTGATCTGCGCGAGGTTTGCAATAGCGGAAAATGCTGTCGCTGGTGCTACCAGAGGGCGACCGGCGCGCTTGCCAAAAACTGGTCGAGAGCAAAAGCAAGCGCGGGGGCAGCTGCCACGATCTCCTCGCGGGCCGCAAAAATGAGCAGCCCCAGCATCGAGATTATCGATCCAGCTTCGATGAGCGACATGGGATTGCCGACAGATGTCAGAGATGCCGCGGGGAGAACGACATGTGGTCGCGCGGCTGTGGGGCTGTTGTCGTTTGCAGGATGAAAGAGACGGGTAGGGCGAGGATAGGCGACGCGGGATTTCTTGCATATTCCAGGGTAGGTTTCGCAGACTGAACTAGACATCGGATGTCCCTAACCGCATTGAAAATTCTAGAGTTAATTTGGGGTTCGGGCGGTCTTGCTTCAACTATACTCATAGATAGGGGCTGGCTCCGAATTGGGGGGCGGCCATCTGCCTTCGTTATGCGCTGGGTGCATAGGTGAGCTGTAGTCTGGACGCTACTCATTCTCGCAGCCTCATATTATATATTGGTCATCAAAGCGAACGAAGCGCCGCTGACTGGCAGCTGGTCGCTAGACCCACGGAAAGGGGACTAAAATGAGCATCGCACGCACTTTCAACAACTGGCGTAAGTACCGTCAAACCGTTAATGAACTTGGCCGTATGTCGAGCCGCGAGCTTAACGACCTCGGTATTGCACGTGGTGATATCCGCGAAGTTGCACGCGCCGCTATCGGCCGCTAAGACGGCATCCACGTGAACCAAAAAACGCGCTCGACCTTTCAAAGTCGGGCGCGTTTTTCGTTTGTCGAGCCATTCGTCTGACGCATAGTGCATGGCAGCCCTGCAAATATGTGCCTAGAAGAATGGCAAGGCTCAGCCTACATGTTGTTTTAACGAAGCGATGAAACTCCTCCCTCGTCGCTTCGTCCGAGACGCGGCTTACCTCCTCCCGAGCCAGCGTCAATGTGGCGGCATCCTCCTCCCGCCGCCACGCGTCATAAGAAGGCGTCTGCCGGATTTCCTCCCTCGGCAGGCGCCTTATTTTTTGCAAAAATTAACCGTCATCGCCTCGGCCATCCGGATCTGAATGGTCTCTTATGGCTCCGGTGGCGTTCCCTTACCAGTCAGATAGGTCGAGCCGGGCCCGATCTCACGATCAGAGATTTCTAAAGACTGTGCAAGCGACACCGGCAGCGCGTATGGTGCCGCAGAGCTTGGTCGCCTCTGCGCGTGTCTCCCGGCCGATTCTCGCTGCGTAGCGCGGCCGGTATCCGAAATTTCCACCTCTCTGCCGTACGATCACCGCGCGCTCCGCGTTCAGCGGGTCCGGAAGCTTTGCCACCGATATCGTGAAGAGCCTGTCTGCGACGGACGGATTGTAGTGGGCGGCAAGCTGTACGCCCCATGGCGCCCAGTCCGCCGATCCGGTCAGAACGGGCTCGTTCATCTGCCGCGTCTCGGCGAGCGCCACGCATGCCTCCCGGAACGGCATGCCGTCCCGCAGGTCGGGAGCGGCGGTCTCCGGAGGGCTATCCCGCCAGGTTTCCACGGTCCGGCCGGTAATTGCGAAAACATAATCGCGGGTCTCGATCGGCAGGCGGCCAGAGGAGAGAAAACGGTTGAGACCGGACTCCCCGGCATTATAGGCAGCGGCAGCAAGTCCGAGATTGCCGAAGCGAAGCCTGAGTTCGTCGAGATAACTGGAAGAGGCCTTCAGCGCCTGAACGACATCGAAGCTGTTTTCCAACGCTCTCAAACGAGCGGTACCCGGCATGAACTGCGCAATGCCTTCCGCACCCTTCGGGCTCACCGCTTCCGGGCGGAACAGACTTTCGCGCCAGATCAGGCGGGCGAAGAAGGTCGCGGGAATGTTATGGGCCGCTGCGAAATGATCCATGGCCGCACAGAGATCCGCATTGAAATAATCTTTTCGAATGCAGACTGTTTGTCCATCGCCACCGTCACCCCGATAAAGACAGGCCCCTTCGGGCGGCGACGGCTCGGCGGCGCCGGCGGCAGGCGCCATTGCAGCCCATGCAGCAGAAACCAGCACCGCCATTAAGCCTAGCCGCATCTCATCATCGCCAAACCTGCCCCGTGATATCGTGGCGGTTTTCAATCGAGACGGCAAGTTCCATTGCGACCGCGGGTTTATCCGCGATCGACGGAGTTCAATGCACAACCGTCAGGATCGCTATTCCGGCTTCGGCAGCGGCACGGCGAATGGCATCTTGCAACTCGCTGAGGTCGATCTGCCCTGTGATCGCATCGACGCAAGCCTTGACGGCCATGACATATTCCTCGCCGTCCTCAGACGGCCAGTCCGTTATCAAGACTTCGGCGATGTCTCTCAGTGTCCTGACGACCCTGTATTTTTCCCGGCCACCCAGCATCAGTACCAGAGGGGGGATGCGTTCGTATGTGTTCCATTCCATTACACTTGGTCTCCCCAACGCATGGATATTAGTAACGTTGCAAGAACCATACCGATTGGCTGTGAAGTTCGTGTATCGGGGACAACTGCACGGTTGCGGGTCGATTTTCCGTTCCCGGCAGCATTAAAATGGAGGCGCTAACTCATGTTTTTTGTTGCGCATTGCCCTCGTCTTCACTAGAGAAAGACTATCATTGGCCTGGATGTGCCCCGGCCACGTAAGCGTTAACGTCACTCAACGCGTATGATCGAACGGCTTTGCGGCTTCGATCTGCGCGACTGTGTCCTGCGGATCGTTTCCCGAAGCCCCGGAAGGACATGATGGATAACCAGCAATCCACGAACCAGCAACTCCCCGCGCCCACCGTCGAACGGATCCGCCATGAGTTGCGCCGCCGCTCGCTCACGGTTGAAAGCATCAGCGATATTACGCCCGGCATGCGACGGATCGTGCTGAAAGGCGACGGTCTGGCCGACTTCACCAGCCTAGCACCGGACGACCATATCAAGGTCATTGTGCCCGGCGTCGATGGTGCGGAAGAGCGTCGCGACTACACTCCACGCCGCTTCGACAATGCAGCCCGCAGCCTGACCATCGACTTCGCCTTGCATGAGGCCGGGCCGGTGACGCAATGGGCGATCGATGCCCGGCCCGGTACGCCGCTCGAAATCGGCGGGCCGCGCGGTTCGGCAGTGGTCTCCGGCGGCGTGAAGAGATGGCTTCTGATCGGCGATGAGACGGCACTCCCCGCCATCGGCCGGCGCATTGAAGAGAGCTCGGCGAATACGATCATCACTGCGATAGCCGCCATCGCCGACCACAATGAAGAGCAATCTTTCGAGACTGCTGCGACCCTCGAGACGCGCTGGGTCTATCGTCCTTTATCTGATACGACGAATGCCGAGCCGCTCATTGCTGCTTTGGCGGGGATCGATATCATCGCTCAGACATTCGTCTGGGTCGCAGCCGAGGCATCAGTGGTACGGGCAATTCGTGCCTATCTCGTCGAGGAGCGTAACTATCCGCTGAGCTGGATCAAGGCATCAGGTTACTGGGTCAAGGGTAAGGCGGATACGACCGAAAAGTTTGAATAACCCGAGATATGGCTGAGGCTTTCAATACATCCTTCCAGATCGCTCCCGCCAATCGGCCGGAGCGATCTAACAATGCTTATCCACATGGGCTGCTCGCCATTTCATCTGTTCCGAGCCACGTCGTGGAACCTCCCTCAAATCCCAGTGTTTCTCCGAAAAGGAGATGTGTCACGGGTGCCAGCGGCACCAACGCCAGAGCGCGCACCAGCGACACTGCGATGGGAGGATGCGATGGCCAGAGACAGAGAAGAAGCAATTCGTCAACGCGCCTATGAAATCTGGGAGCAGGAGGGACGCCCGGAAGGGGCCGCACTCAGACACTGGCTGCAGGCGTCCGACGAACTCAGCGAGGACGATGAGCATGAGACGATGCAGGAGCTGATCGACGAAGATGATCGCGATGATGCCGCTCTTCTGCAAGGCGCCGGCGAAAGCGGCGATATTCATACGCGCCGCCGGAGGGTTTCCGGAGCAACCCCGCACATATCGAGTCGCGCATAAGTAGATTACTTCTCTGACCGTTCAAGCAGAATACGAGCTTCCTCGAAACGACGCTTTCGGTCACCATCATCTTCATTTGGCGAATAACAGGTGTTCGACACGCAGAAGCGGGTGAGGTGATGTGGTTTGTCGACCTTGTCGAATTCGCATTCGAAAGTGTCCGTCATATCGCCAGGCGCAGTCCCGGCTCGTGTCGAATAGGTCATCCGAACGCCCGGGGGCTTGAGCTCCGGAAAGGACTGCACGGTGCCGATTGCAAGCTGATCGCTCATGAAGAAGCCTTTGGCGACTGATTGACATGTCGCTTCGAGATTCGGCGACTGTGCGAAAGCTGCAGCTGGAAACCAGATAATGCCGAATAATACTAAATATTTACGCAAGAGCGTTGCCTCCTGATGCCGTTCAGAATGAGGTAGAGCCGATCCGGCAAAAGCAAATAGGGCCTCAGGCAGCTCCGGAAAAATCTTCCGACAATAGGCTCAGCAATTCGTTGCGATCCCGCACGCCGAATTCGAACCAATCGACGAGCGCTTTTGCCTTTGTCATTCCGAGGTCACTGTCACGGCGACAGTGCGCGGCTAGGCACCATTCCCGGTGGATGCCATCGAGAAAGTTCATCGCTTCCGACGTCAGAGCTTCCTTTGGCCAAACCGTTCGCGTCATCATGCGCTCCCTGTGCGGCCCCACATTAAATGACCTATGGTTGAGTGCAATGGCGAGAATGCAACACCGAGGGATTAGTTGTCGTCGGTCGATACGTCGTTACGCGGCAAAAAGGCGGCAGATGTCTACCTGCCGCCAGTATTGTCGTTGGTGGTGCAAGGCAATCAGCCTTCCAACCACTTCACCTGTTCGGGCGTCAGCTGGATATCCAGCGCCGAAAGGCTGTCTTCCAGTTCGGCGATCGTACGCGGCCCGATCAGCGGGATGACAGGGAAGGGCTGGGCGATGACATAGGCAAGCGCGATGTGGATCGGATGCCGACCGAGCTGCTTTGCAAGCTCGATCGCTCGGTCACGCCGCTCGAAGTTGCGATCGGAATACCAGCAGCGTACGATCTCCTCGTCGTCACGCTTGTCGCGGCCGGCCCGGTCTGTGAAGAAACCGCGGCCCTGGCTCGACCAGGCGAAGTTCGGGATTTGCTTCTCGTTCAGCCATTTCTTCCAGTCATCATCAGAGGCGGCAACGCAGCCGGCCCAGATGGGATCCAGCATCTCGGCGAGTGAGAAGTTGTTGGAAAGCGCGCCGGGCGCTGACTTGCCATTCTTCTTCGCATAGGCAATCGCCTCGTCGAAACGCTCGCGCGTCCAATTCGAGCCACCGAAGATGCCGCGGATGCGGCCGCGTTTGACCTCCGCATCCATGGCATCGACGAATTCGCCGACCGGCACATCGGTATTGTCGCGATGCATGAAGTAGATATCGACATAGTCGGTCTTCAGGCGGTTGAGCGACTGATCGAGCTGCTTGCCGATAACATCGGGATAGCAGAGCGGCGAATGGGCGCCCTTGCCGATCAGAACGATCTCTTCGCGCGGCACTTTGCGGCTCGTGTGCCAGTCGCCGAATATGCTCTCCGTCTTGCCGCCGCCATAGACGAAGGCGGTGTCGAAGACATTGCCGCCCGCTTCGTAGAAGGTATCGAGGGTCAGGGAGGCGGACGCGAAATTCGGGAAGAATTCGAAGCCGAGGGTGACGACCGAAGCTGGCTTGGAAATCCCGGGGATCTGGCGCTGCGGAATGGAATTGCCGCGCCGGACAGTCCCGCCTGCGATGTTCAGCGTGCGTTTGGCGGCTTTCTCGACACCATATTCGAGGCCAACCGAAGCGCGCCACTGGTCGAGCACTTTAAGGTTGTTGATCGAATCCGCCCAGCTCATCCCGGGCGCGCGGAACTCCTTCTCGCCGGCGCGGATCGCGTCACCCGCCGCATCCGCCTCGAAGGAGTAGAGCCAGCGATCCTCCTTGACCTCGACGGTCTGCTGCTCGTTATTCTTGAAGATCTCGATCTTGCCAACGCCGCCCTTATGGCCGGACGCGAACCAGAAATCCTTGACTTCGATACGGCCCTGCGAACCGATGATGCGCAAGACATTGTCCTGCTGCGCCATGATCGAGCACGAGACTTCGGCGATGATCTCGTTCGGGAATTTCAGTACGGCTGACGCCCATTCATCGACACCGGACTGGCCGAGATGCGCGACGCCAGCGACATTTTCCGGCTCCAGGAAAGGCTTTCCGGCGGCCGCGCCGGCAAGCAGGCGGGCCATGGAGACCGGATAACCGCCGACATCCAGAATACCGCCGCCGGCGGTGTCATTGGCGAACAGGCGGTGTTCCGGTTTGTATGTGCCCATGCTGAAGCCGAACGAGGAGCGGATGATGCGGATTTCATCGATCGTGCCGCTCTTGATAAGCTCGATCAGCTTTTCGGTCTGCGGATGCACGCGATACATGAAGGCTTCGCCGGCAAAGACACCAGCCTTTTTGGCCTCGTAGTAGATTGCCTCCGCGTCATAGGCGGAAAGCGCAATCGGCTTTTCGACCAGCACATGCTTGCCGGCGCGGATCGCCTTGATGGCCCATTCGGCGTGACCGGTGTGGGGCGTGGCGATATAGATCGCATCGACATCCGTGTCGGTCAGAAGCGCTTCATAGCCGTTGACAATACGCGCGCCCGGAAAACCGTCTGCGAGTCCCGGCCTGTCGGGGTTGCGCGTGGCAATTGCGACGAGCTTGCCGGTGCGTGAATGCGCGACGCCATCTGCAAAGGTGCGGGCGATGGTGCCGGGGCCGATGATGCCCCAGCGGATTGGATTATCTGAAGTCATGACTGTCCTCTTTCGTCTTTCGGTCTTGGGATGGTTAGCGGAGCCGCTTGCCTGCGGCATCGAACAGGAAGAGGCGGGCGGCGGGCAGAGAGACTGCCAGTGTCTCGGTCTTGCCGAGGCTGCGGGATTCTGGACGCTCGATGATGAGCTGCTCACCGCCGAAATTGGCGTAGATGTAACTGGTATTGCCAAGATGCTCGGCAACATCGACGGCAACCGTCATATCCGCCGCGCCTTGACCCGCCTCGTCGAAATGCTCGGGCCGGATTCCCAGCGTAATCTCCGTGCCTGGCCTTATGGACCGGTCGGCGAGCGGAACCTCCAGCCGAACTGTCTTGTCGCCGGCAAGTATGATTGATGCCTTGCCTGCCTGCACACCGGCCACCTCGGCCTTGAGGAAATTCATTTTCGGCGAACCGACGAAGCCGGCGACGAACTGGTTGGCCGGATCGTCGTAAAGGTCGAGCGGCGCGCCGATCTGCTCGATATTGCCGGCCCGCAGAACAACGATCTTGTCGGCGAGAGTCATCGCCTCCGTCTGGTCGTGGGTGACATAGATCATTGTCGTGCCGAGCTGCTTGTGCAGTCGGGAGATCTCGACGCGCATCTGCACGCGCAATTCGGCGTCGAGGTTCGAGAGCGGCTCGTCGAACAGGAAAACCTGCGGTTCGCGTACGATCGCGCGACCAATTGCGACGCGCTGGCGCTGGCCGCCGGACAGCTGTTTCGGCCGCCGTTTCATCAGTTCGGTGATCTGCAGGATCTCGGCGACATGGCGCACGCGCCGCTCGGTATCGGCCCTTGGATTGCCGTTCATCCGCAGGCCGAAGCTCAAGTTCTCCTCGACAGTCAGATGCGGATAGAGTGCGTAGGACTGAAAGACCATGGCGATGCCGCGATCAGCCGGCTCGACATCGTTGACGACGCGCCCGGCAATCTTCAACTCGCCGCCGGTGATATCTTCAAGCCCCGCAATCATGCGCAGGAGGGTAGACTTGCCGCAGCCGGAGGGGCCGACGAAGACGACGAACTCGCCATCTTTCACTTCCAGGTTGGCACCGTGGATGATTTCGAACGCGCCATAGCGTTTGACGATATTGTTGAGTGAAAGCTCTGCCATGGGCTCCCCGATTATTTGATTGCGCCGGCCGCAATGCCGGCGATGAAGTGACGTTGCAGAAGCACGAAGACCACGAGGATCGGTGCCGTCAAAAGCACGGCACCGGCCATGATGCCGCCCCAGGAAACCTTGGTGAGGCCGATCAGGACGCCGAGCGCCACCGGAGCCGTCATCATGCCTGGCTTCGAATTGATGAGCAGCGGCCAGAGGTAATTGTTCCAGGAGGCGAGGAAGAGGATGATCGCCAGAGCCGCCATGGTCGGTCGGGCGAGCGGCAACGCTATGCGTAAAAAGATCTGCCGTTCCTTGACGCCCTCGACGCGGGCCGCATCGAAAAGATCGTTCGGCATCATCGAGAAAGACTGCCGCATGAACAGCACCCCGAGCGAATTGAAGAGCGGCGGCACAATGAGCGCAACCCAGGTGTTGGCGAGCTTGAATTCGCGTGCCACCATGATGAATTGCGGAATGACGACGACGAAATAGGGCAAGGTGATGGTGCCGAGGATGATGGCGATGACAAGCGACCGACCGACGAAACGGTAGCGAGCGAGTGCCCAGCCGGCCATAGACGTCAGGAACACAGACAGGATGGTATAGATCGTGGCGACGACGATCGAGATCACCATCGCGCCGATGAAGTTCGTGTCCGCCTGGAGGTTCTGGAAGTTCGCGACGAAGTTGGTCGAGGGCCAGAGCACGATCTGCGGGCTGAAAATGCCGTAATCGGGCATAGTCGAGAAGACGAACATCATCCAGAGCGGAAAGAGCCAGATGATCGCGAGCGGCAGCAGGAAGGCATGCAGGGCGATCTGACGGATGAGAAGGGATTGCGACTTGGATCTCATTTCGGTTCCCTCCCGACCCAAAGGTTGAGCAGCGAGATCGCGACTGCGAGCGCCGCCATCGTGTAGGCGATCGCCGAGGCATAACCGAAGTTCAGCGACGTAAAGCCCTGACGATAGAGCAGAAGACCAAGTGTCTCCGTGCCGCCACCCGGTCCACCGCGGTTGGTAATCAGGAAGGGCTCGGCAAAGAGCTGCATCGTGCCGATGACGGAGAGAACCACGCAAAAGAGGATGATAGGCTTCAGGAGCGGCAGGGTGATGTGGAAGAACTGCTGCAGCTTGCTGACGCGGTCGAGCGTTGCCGCCTCATAGACGTCCTCAGGGATCGATTGTAGGCCGGCCAGGATGATGATCGCGTTGTAACCCGCCCATCGCCAGGTGACCGCGATGATAATGACGACCATGGCCGCGTTGGCATTGTCGAACCAGGAGACGGGTGCAAGACCGACCGCGCCGATCAGCTTGTTGATGATGCCGAAATCGAGATTGAACATCAGCCGGAAGACGGCCGCATAAGCGACTTCACCAACGACGACAGGCGCGAAGAAAGCGAAGCGGAACAGGGCACGCGCTTTGAGAAGCGGTGAATTCAAGAGAACCGCCATGACGGTCGCAAGCGCGATCATGACCGGTACCTGGATGACCAGGATGAGGAGCGTGTTATAGAGCGCGTTGTAAAAAGCCGGATCGGCAAACAGGCGCCCCCAATTGGCCTGAAGGCTGAATTTCCACGGATTGATGCGCGTGTTCTGGAACGAGATCAGAAATGAATTGATGATCGGCCAGACCCAGAAGGCGGCAAAGACCAGAAGATAGGGCGCAAGGAACGCATAGGCGCTCCGGTTCCTGATCGGCATGTATCCTCCTTACTCAAACGAACGTGCCAACCGCCTCCCTCGGCAGGCGAGGCCGGGCGCTTGGCGCCCGGCTTGCCATTCATTGTGCGATCGGAAGACCGGTTGCCGAGGCAATCTGTTTGGCGGCATCGTCCAGAGCCGTTTTCGCATCGGGATAACCACCGGCGAGGAATTTCGTCTGCGTCGTCTTGAAGATGGCATCAGCATCAGTCTGGAAGGCCGTGCCGCGGCTTGGCACGATCTTCGGCAGAGTGGCGAGGATGTCGGCCCAGATCTTCTGGTTGGCCCAATAGGGCTGCGGCTCATTGACGAAGGGATCCTGAACGGCAGAAAGCAGTGACGGCACGAGGCCGAACGACTTCAGCATGGTGACCTGGCCCTCATTGGTAGTAAGCGCATAGGTCAGATATTTGAAGGCTGCTTCCTTGTTCTGCGAGTTGGCATTGATGGCGAGCGAAGAACCGCCGAGATTGGCCGCATGCGGGCTGTCTGCGCTCATACCGGGCATGGCGTAGACACCCCACTTGCCGGAGAGATCGGGCGAGCCGGACCGGATCGTGCCCTCGTACCAGCCGCCGTAGACCTGGCTTGCCACCTTGCCGGCAGTATTGGAGGAGATCTTCTCATCCCAGTTTGCCGCTGTCAGCGTGCCGGCATCCTTCATCGCCTTCACTTTTTCCAGTGTCTGGACGCAAGCTGGCTGGTTAATGGTGATCGACTGGCCATCGGTCGAGAAATAGCCGCAGCCCTGTTCGTTGGCGAGCATGCGGAACCATTCGCTATCGCCGTTGAAATCGGCCTGCCCCATCACGACGCCCGGATTGGCGGCCGAAACCTTCTTGCCGGCGGCAATGAAATCATCCCAGGTCACGATCGACTTCGGATCGACACCTGCCTTTTCATAATAGTCACGGCGATAGAAGACGGCGACAGGACCGGAGTCCCAAGGCATGGCGTAAGCGACATCGCCGACCTCAAGCTCAGTGCGCTTGAACTCGGGGAACTTCGCCTGCATGTCGCTGTTGTAGCCGAGTTCCTTCAGATTGGCGAAGCAATCCGGGAAGCGACTCCAGAAAATTTCCGCTTCGAAGTTCTCGATGGTGACGATATCGGGAAGGCCGTCGCCACCAGCGGCGCAGGCGGCAAGCGTCTTGTCGAAGACCTGTTGATTGCCGAGATCCTGGACATCGACCTTGATGTCGGGAAACTGCTTGTTGAAGCGTTCGATCGTCGATTTAAGAGCCGAAGCGGCGACGTTCCAGCTCCAGATGGTAAGCGTAGCGGACTGCGCATAAGCAGACCCGGATGCAAGCAGCACGAGCGCTGTTGTTGCCATGATGAGTTTAGAGCGCATGAAAATCCTCCCTTTTCAATTGCCGTCGCTGAGCGAACGTGACTAATCTAGCGCGGCGGGAATGGCTGTCTCATAAAAAGGGAATATGGAATTGGCGGAAAGTAAGGTCGTCGGCAAACCTGTTTACCAGCCTGGTGCGAGCACCATTGAGGGCATGCCGATGGCGCTTCAGATGTTTTATGCCCATCCGCCTGTCATGGCGATGCCGCACTGGCACGCCCAGGTCGAGGTCAATTATATCATGCGCGGCAGCGTCCATTACCGGATGAACGGCCATGATATTGCGCTTAGAGCCGGTCAGATGTGCCTCTTCTGGGGCGGGCAGCCGCATCAGATGGATGAGTCCTCGGATGATTCCCTCTATGCCGGTGCGCATCTGCCGCTCGTCTATTTTTTTAGGATGCGCCTGCCCCCGACGATAGGCACGCGTCTGATGAAGGGAGAGATACTGCTGACATCGGCAACCGATGCGGCGGACGAGGCGAATTTCCCTCGCTGGTATGACTATGCGAAATCCAACGATCCGAGGAAGACGCAGCATGCCGTTGATGAATTGCTTCTGCGCATCGAGCGGATTGCTTTGGAATCATATCTCCTGGTTCCCGGTACCCGCGCCGAAGAGCTTGAGCAGTCCAATTCGCAGCTTTCCCGCAGCGTCGCGCGCATGTGCGATTTCATTGCCAGCAATTTCCTGCAGGACATCGATACGGTCGAAATCGCCCGCGCCGTCGATCTTCATCCCAAGTACGCCATGAACCTTTTCAAGAAGACGACGGGCATGACGATCAGCAAATACATCAATCTGCTGCGGCTTTCACACGCCCAGGCGCAACTGATGGGCGAGGGCTCGAACGTGCTGCAGATCGCGATGGACAGCGGCTTCGGCTCGATCAGCGCCTTCAACAAATCCTTCCGCAGCATTGCCGGTATGTCGCCATCCGATTTCCGACGGGATATGCGCTCTGTGATCGGCAGTATCACCGCTCTCGGTTGAGGCGTGTAATTTGCAGTCGCAAGCAAGGATGGAGCAACCCCCTTACACTCGTGCGCGACGCGAAATCTGGCAAGGCTGTCCAATGGAAAAGAGATGCCTTATAAAGAGCGTATTGAAGATGAGGTCTTTCTGCGGCGGAACAAGACCCTTGCTTGAGCTCTAGCAATGTCATCGGTTGTCGGAAGGGACTTCAAATGACTGCTACCCAGGATGCCTTTCGTGTGCGCATCACCGGCGGAGTGCAAGGCGTTGGCTATCGCGCCTGGACCCGCGGACAGGCGCTCCAGCTCGGCTTGGCGGGTTGGGTAAGGAATGAAGCCGACGGTTCGGTCAGCGCTTTGATCATCGGATCCCAAGGCGCCACCGGCTCAATGCTGGAGCGTTTCTGGAGCGGCCCTGCCGGCTCTTCCGTGTCGGACGTGAAAGCGGAGGAGGCAAATCTCGACGAGGTTCCGAACGACTTCCGCATCGTCCGATAGAGATCAGGAGAACCTGTGTTCTTTACCTGCAAGCGGCGAGGCGAATTGTATTTCTCCAACTGTCACCGACCGGTCGCCGTCCGTACGCACGACAAGCGTCTGCAGGTCTGGCACATCGAGATAAACCACCGTATCGGCGCCAAGCCGCTCAATGTGGCGGACTTTGCCCTGCCATTTTCCTTCGGTGGATGAAAGGACGATGTGCTCGGGTCGGATGCCATAGGTCTTGCAGCCTTCCTTCGCAGCAATCTCACCCTCAAACAGATTCATCTTCGGCGAGCCGATAAAGCCTGCAACGAAGGGGCTTGCGGGATTGTTATAGAGCGCCATCGGCGTTCCGATCTGCTCGATCTGACCGCCGTTCAGAACGACGATCCTGTCCGCCATCGTCATAGCTTCGACCTGATCGTGGGTGACGTAGATCATGGTGGCACCAAGCTTGGCATGAAGCTCCGTCAGCTCGATCCGCATTTGCGAGCGCAGCGATGCATCAAGGTTCGACAGCGGTTCGTCGAAAAGGAACACCTTGGGATTGCGGATGATCGCGCGGCCGATCGCGACGCGCTGGCGCTGGCCACCCGAGAGTGCCTTCGGCTTGCGATCGAGCAGATGAGAGAGCTGTAAGATCTCGGCGGTCTGCTTCACCCTTTCGGTGATTTCTGCCTTGGGTCGTCGGGCAAGCGACAGGCCGAAGCCGATGTTTTCTGCGACGGTCAAATGCGGATAAAGCGCGTAGGACTGGAAGACCATGGCGATACCGCGCTCGGATGGTTCAGCATCGGTGACATCCTTGCCGTCGATGAAGACCTGCCCTGACGTCGTCGTCTCCAGTCCGGAGATGATGCGCAGAAGGGTCGATTTTCCGCAACCGGACGGACCGACGAAGACACAGAATTCACCGGCATCGACGGTAAGATCGACACCCTTCATCACCTCCAGGCTGCCGAAGCTCTTGCGGACACTTTCGAGAACAACTGATGTCATGGCTTATCCCTTGACTGCACCGGCGGTCATGCCTGCAACGATCTGCCGGTTGAAGAAGATGAAGACGATCAGGGGCGGAATGGTCACCAGAAGTATGTTCATGAAGAGCAGATTGAACTGGGTCTGGAATTGTCCCTGAAAATTATAGAGCGTTAGCTGCACGGTGACGTTTTCCCGGCCCGGCAGATAGTAGAGCGGGTTGGTGAAATCGTTGAAGATGGCGATCGACTGGACGACGATGACCGTCACGGTGACCGGCTTCAGAAGCGGCAGGATGACCCGAAAGAAGATCTGGAATGGCTTTGCTCCATCGATGATAGCAGCCTCGTCGAGATCCCGCGGGATGGTCGCAATGAAACTGCGAAACAACAGAACGGTGAAGCCGAGGCCATAAGCGACCTGGATCAGCACCATGCCCGACAACGTCTTGAAGAGGGCGAGCATTTGCAGCACCCAGATGGTCGGCACCACGGCCGGCGGGATCATCAGGCCGGCAAGCACGCAGCCATAGATGACCGTATTCCAACGTGACGGGCGGCGCTGCAGCACATAGCCCACCATGGCGCCGAACAGCACCAGCAGCGTAACGGCAGCGACTGTGATGACGGTCGAATTGAAATAGGCGAGCAGCAGCATATAGTTGCGGGTCTGCACGACCTCCATGAAATTCTGCCAGAGCTGCCACTCGACCGGCCAGCTGAACTTCAGTGTTGCAGCGTCCTGTTTCGTCTTGGCGGCGGTGATGAAGATGAACAGGAAGGGCATGACGAAGATCACGCCGCAGGCGGCTAAAGCCGCAATCCCGGTATAGAGCTGGCGGCGGCTCATAGGTCCACCTCCTTGCGGTTGAACCAGGCCGTCAGCGGCAGGATGATGAGGCCGATGAGCAGGAAGAGGATCACATTGCCGGCGGTCGACAGGCCGTAAAAGCCTGCCTGGTATTGCTTGTAGATGACGCTCGCGAGCACATCCGACGAAAAGCCGGGACCGCCGCGAGTCATTGCCCAGACGAGGTCGAAACTTCTGAGCCCGCCGATCAGCGAGAGCGTCACGACGGTAACGGTCGCGGGTCTGACCAGCGGAACCGTGACGCGAAAGAACATCTGGCGGCGGGTCGCGCCATCGATGCGGGCGGCCTCATAATAGTCCGGGCTGATCGAGGCGAGACCGGCAATATAGATCACGGTTGCAAGTCCGATGCCCTTCCAGAGGTCGACGAAGACAATGGAATAGAGTGCAAGAGCCGGGTCGGTCAGCCAGCCGGGGCCGTGGATACCAATGGCGGCGAGCACGACGTTGATCAGCCCGCGGGTCGGATGCATGAGCACCGAGAAGGTGATACCGACGCCAATCGTCGAGACGAGCACGGGAAAGAAGATCACGGTTCGAAGCAGGCCTTGCCCCCAGAGGCCGGAGGTCAGCAATACGGCGAGCAGCAGACCGAGCACGGTTTTGGTGCCCGAGGTCAGGACGGCATAAATGATCGTATTGATCAGGCCCTGGATCAGAAAGGGCTCACGGAAGAACTGTCGATAGTTTTCCAGGCCGATGAACTGCGTGCTGAACAAATCCCAGCGCGTTAGGCTGAACCAGAAGGATGCGATCGTCGGGGCCAGAAAGAGGACGGTGAACACCACCGCCGCCGGCAGCACGAACCAGTAGGGATAGGGGGACTTGCGTCTTGTCATACGGACACCTTGAGGCGTCCCCCATCCAGGCCGATGAGCCTGGATGGGGGATCGGCTGGGAGGTTACCAGTTCGGCAGGCCAAGCTGCTTGGCTTGCTTCTCGACATCCTGGTCGTAGAGGGCAGCGGCGTCCTTGGCAGAGCGGATGCCAGTCCCGACCTCGACTGTAATCTGCTCGAGCGCCGGTCCCTTGACGGGCGAGAGGAATTCGAGCGCCGGACCATTGCGTCCCGCCGTCTCGAAATAGGGAAACATATCGGAAACGGCCGGTGGAATATCCTTCGGCAGTTCGCAGCCCTTGACGAGATAGGGACCGGAGGGCACGGCCTTCGCCATTAGGTCGCAGGCTTCCTTGGAGCCGACGAAATCGAGAAATTTTTTGGCTTCCTCGACATTTGCGGACTTTGCGGAAACGTAGAGTGCCGAGGGCATCCAGACCGTCAGGCCGTTCTTGCCGGCGTCGGTTCCTGGCTGGGCGAAGAAGCCGAGATCCTTGAGATTGTCAGGGAAATTCTGTTGGACGTTGCCGATGCCGAAGGTGAGGTTCGGATAGTGCGCTGCTTCGCCGGTGGCGACCATGCGCATGCCGTCGTCAAAGGTCGCGGCGCCAAAGTCTGCATTGAGGTAACCGCCCTTCGCCACCTCCTCCAGATGTTCGAAGCCCCGCAGTGCGGCCGGCGTATTGGCATATTTGACCTTGTTGGCCGTGTAGTCGTCCGCGAACGTCGGAACCTCCGACTGCACGTTGTAGAAATCGGCCAGGACGAAGAGCTGCGAGGTCCAGGTCGTCCCATAGGTCTGTGCCACAGCGACCTTGCCGGCGGCCTTGATTTTCTCGTTGTTGCTCATGAACTCCGCCCAGGTCTTTGGGGGCGTGAGGCCGAGATCAGCGTAGATCTTTCTGTTATAGAAGATGCCGCCGCCCATGGCCGGACCGAAGGGAATGCCGCGGACATGGCCATCGGGGCTGGTGACGACCTTCTTGAACGTGTCGAGAATACCCGCCTCCGAGGGAAGGTCGGTAAGGTCTGCTATCGTTTCCTGCGGCTTCAACGCCTGGAAGAGCGAGCCGCTATTGTATTGAAAGACATCGGCCATCTCGCCGGTTGCGAGCCGGGTCTTGATGATGTTGTCGCCCTCCGAGCCGCCGGCGCGCTGCTCGACGTCAAAGGTGACATCAGGATGCTTTTCCATATAGGCCTTGGAAACGGCATCGAACGAGGCAATGGATTCCGGATTGGTGTCAATCAGCACGCTGAGGGTCACATCCGCATGTGCCACTCCAGCGGCAAGAGCCATGATGCTGGCTGCAAGGATGCTGCACTTCGTCATTCGCATAGTCATTTCCTCCTCTTGAAGACCGGAATGCGCTGGCTGGCCTGCCGCAGATCAGTGATCCGCGGGAAACCGCATCAGATGGAAAATGTAACTTTATGCTCCCCCGCGCCGAGATTGATCTCCTGACCTTGCTCGACCGTTTCCCCATTCGCTTTCAGTGCCTTACGGATGCCTCTGCCCTGCAGGCGTGCAGTAACGCCCTGCGGCAGCACCAGACGGCACGTGACGGAACCCTCCTCCAGGGTCCATCCGGCCTCGATGCGGCCAAAGCGCGTGTCATGCCAGGCGGAAACCGGCGAGAGAGCGGGCAGGATTGCAGGATCGAAGACGATCTCCTCGAAGCCAGGCTTGTCTTCCTGCGGTTTGATCCCGGCCACGTCTTCGAAAAGCCACTGGCAGACGGCGCCATAGGCGTAGTGATTGTAGCTGTTCATGTCCGGATCGTAGATCGTGCCGTCTTCGGCAAGTGCATCCCATCGCTCCCAGATCGATGTCGCGCCGCGCTCGACCTGATAGAGCCAACCAGGAACCTTGCGGTTGAGGAACATCTTTTCAGCAAGGTCCAGCATGCCAAGCCGGGTCAACGCCGGCAAAAGGGCAGGGGTGCCGATGAAGCCAGTACCGATGACGCCGTCGGTTTCTTCTGCCACCCTGCGGAAATAGCTGCGAGCGGCCGCCTCATATTCCGGCGGAACGAGACCGTGGAGAAACGCCAGAGACCAGGAGGTCTGGTCGTTGTGGGCAATGCGGCCGGAGGGCGCAAAGAACTCGTGCTTGAACGCCGACTTGATCTCATCAGCGCGCCTTTCGAGCCGTGTCGCTTCGACCGTCTCGCCAAGAATACGGGCGATCTTCGCCGTCAGCTGCGCGGAGATGAAGTGGTAGAGGGTCGCGGCGCAATCGTCTGCCACCGTCGGACGCGGCTTCCGGTTGTCGCCGACCGGCTGAAGCCAGTCGCCGAAAGTGAAGCCCTGCGCGCCCCAGACGGCAGGTGGGCGGATGATCGGGCCATTCGAGATGCCCCAGAGATAATCGAGCCAGCGCAGCATGGCTGGGAAACATTCCTCCAATACGGCGGTGTCGCCATAGTGCAGGTAGAGCTGCCAGGGGATGATGACGATCGCATCGCCCCAGCCGGTCGAGCCCGCCCAGTCGCCGCGACCATTGATCGGGTGCAAGCGCGTCGGATCGGGGGAAAAATGCGAGACTGCGCCATCGGCACGCTGGTCGTGGATTACATCGCGAAGATATTTTCTGAGGAAGGACTGGCTGTCTGCAAGCCAACAGGCTGTTCCGGCAAAGACTTGGGCATCACCGGTCCAGCCGAGGCGCTCATCGCGCTGCGGGCAATCGGTCGGCACTTCGATGAAGTTGGAACGCTGCGACCAGATGGTGTTGTCGACCAGCTTGTTGACAGCGGCAACGCCTGAGGTAAAGCCGCCGGCAGCGACAGGCACCGAAGTCACCGGCACCATGGTGACGGCCAGCAGTTCAGCCTGCCCGGTTACGCTGACGCGCGCATAGCGGAAGCCCATGAAGGTGAAGAGAGGCGCGTATTCTTCCTCGCCGTGTCCGGAGAGCGTGTAGACCAGTTCGGCGCGTGCGCTGCGGTAATTGCGGTTGTCGAAGAAGCGATCTGCGCCGAGCACTTCGGAATGCTCGACGCGCACCTGCGCACCGGCTGCACCCTTGAGGCGCAGGCGGATATAGGCGCCGGCGTTCTGGCCGAAATCATAGAGAATCCGGCCATCGGCTTCCGTCCAGCTATCGATGGGCGGGAGGCCATCCATTTCCTTGACCGCACCGGTCTCGTGCGGAATGAGCAAAGCCTTGTCGAAGGCAATGACGTCGACGCCGTGGCTATCTTGCGGATGGATACGAGCATCGTAATCCTCGCCATAGTAGATGCCATTGCGGGTGACTGGCGTGTAGCCACTCTTCCAGCTGCCATCCGTCTTCAGCAGACGCTCGCCGCCGGCCTGCAATTCCGCAATTACCGCTACCCGGTCGCCCCAGCAATTGATGATCGGATTGGAAGCCCACATAAGCTGGCTGCGATACCAGCCGTCACCCAGCCAGATCTCGATCCGATTGCCACCGGGCTGCAGGAGCTTTGCAACCTCATAGGTTTGATAGGCAATCCGGTCGTCGTAGCAGGTCCAACCTGGTGTCAGGAGGTCTCCGCCCACACGATTTCCGTTGATGAAGGCGCGATAGAGGCCGAGCGCCGAAATGCGCAGCGTTGCCTCCGCGGGGACGGCATCAAGCGCGAATTCGCGCGATACAAACGTGCCGGCCGTTGCCTGGCCGCCGTCGCAGGACGGGCCGATCATCGATGCAGTAAATTGGAAAGCAGAACCGGCAAACCCGTCTTCCCCGGCGATGCCGTGGGCCGAAACTGTCTTCATCTGGAACCTCCCTCCACCACCAATTCCTCCGGTGGCTGCTCCGTGTGTATCGTTCTATGTATATCATTCTACACTATCGATTGCCGCGCAAGAGCTTTTGTGCCTATAATTTCTCGACACTTGAGAGTGAGGCAATTTGGAATGAAAAATCAGGCCGTTAACGCGACGAGGGACAGGGTCACGATCCGCGATGTGGCGCAGGATGCCGGCGTCTCCGTCGCAGCGGTATCGAAAGTCTTGCGCAATGCCTACGGCGTCAGCGAAATCCTGCGAACGAAGGTCGAGACCTCGATCGAGAAGCTGAATTACCGGCCTTCGGTCGCAGCGCGCGCCATGCGCGGCCGCACGCAAACCGTCGGCGTCTTGGTGATCGAATTGTCGAACCCGTTCCTGGCGGGCGTCATTGAGGAGGCGAATGCTACCTTGGCGGAAAGCAGCTTCAAGGCGCTGATTGGTATCGGCCGCTCCACAAGTCCGATTGAAGCGTCGATGATCGAATCGATGATCGATAACCGTATGGATGGCGTGCTGATCATCGCGCCGCGCATTTCGGGCAAGGTGCTGGAGCGCTATGCCCGTCAGATTCCGATCGTCGTGATTGCCCATCACGAGCCGCATGCCCAGACTTATGACACGGTCAATTCCGATGACCGCAGGGGCGCCCAACTGGCGGTCGAATCAGCATTACGGTCCGGCTATAGGGATATTGCGATGCTCGGCTATGATCTTGCCGATTCGCCGCCGACCATCGTCGCGCTTCAGCGCGAGAAGGGCTATCTGGACGGCGTGAAGGCCGCAGGGCTGGAGGCTCGGATCATCCGCTTGCCATTGGTCGGTGCTGACCGCCGCGCTGCGATCAATGATTTCCTGGCCTTAAAAGATCGTCCGCGTGCGGTTTTCGTCTGGTCCGATCTCGATGCGGTGCCGCTCATCAATGCCGCCCGCATGAGCGGCATACGGGTTCCGGAGGATCTTGCGATTATCGGCTACGACAATTCGCCGATGGCAGCCATCCCACTTGTCGGTCTCACCAGTGTGGACCAGAACGCTGCGGAACTCGGCAGAACCGCTGCCGAGATGCTGCTCGGTCGCATCGATGGCCGAGAGGAGGCCCGGCATCTGCTGGTCGAGCCGCATGTCGAAATGCGCGGAAGCACGTGAGGGGGGAGGCGGACTTCCGGAAGCCACGGATTATGCCGCGGCAAAGAAGGCCCGCAGCACGTCTTTGCGTTTTATGATATCGGCAACGCTATACCGATCGAAGACGCCGATAAAAGCGGCCGTCGCCTCTTGCAGAATGGGCGGCATGCCGCAGCCGCCCCTGATGGAGCAGGAAGAGCACTCAAGAATATCGTCCAGGCTTTCGGTATGTCGGAGCAGATCGCCGAGATTGATGGAGGCCGCGGGACGGCCGAGCCGGATTCCGCCATTTCTACCCCTGATCGATTCCACGAAGCCGGCTCTCGCCAGATCCTGAACCACCTTCATCAGATGGTTCTGGGAGATCTCATAGGCTTCTGCGACCTCCTTGATCGAACAGATTTCTGCCTCCTGTGATCCGAGGTAAATCATCGTGCGGATCGCATAGTCGGTGTACAGTGTGAGCTTCATCGCACCTGCGTCAAAACGCCCGAAAGAAAATGATGCATTGCAATAGCATCTTTTATTGGCTCCGTATACATGCATTCTAGATGCATGATTACGGAGCGATACGATGCATGCGGCCAAGTTGAAAGAGAGCCAGATCCTCCCGGTGCTGGAGCGATTTTACGAGAAAGTTCGTCGCGATCCGATGCTTGGCCCGGTTTTCGCTGTGGTCGCGGATTGGCCGGAACATTTGCAGCGGCTGACCGAGTTCTGGTCCTCGCTGATGCTCACATCAGGAAAATACAAAGGCAATCCCGTCGCGATGCATTTGATCCATGCGGACAAGATAGAGTCCGTAATGTTCGAGCGTTGGCTTTCGATCTGGCGCCAGACCACCGATGAGATGCTGCCGTTTCCGGTCGCGCAGGAGATGCAAATCAAGGCTGGGCGGATTGCCTCGCGGCTGAACCTGGCCCTGACGGGAGAGATGCTCGAGTTTCGGATCGAAAGGTCTGCGTCGCTGGCGCTGAAGCCATACAAGACGACAAGGATCTTCGACGAAGTGACCGTGCCAGCCGCACTTCTCCAAAGCCATCGGGTCAAGGCCGGCGCCTGGGCACTCATTCGCGTCCTCGCTGGCAGCATGCGTCTGGTGACGGGGCAGACGGTAAGCCCTTTAAGCCCCGATTGCATCGGCCGAATCCTCCCCGAAGTCGAACATCACCTGCAGCTAGACGGCCCCGTTCAATTTCAGGTCGAATTTTTCGATCGCGACCCTCTCCTCATTGATAGCATTGAAAGGAAAGAACATGCCTAAACCACTTTCGCCGCGCACGATTGAACTGGTGAAGCAGAGCGCTCCAGCGGTTGCCGCCCATGCGAGCGAGATCACGAAAACGATGTATGGGCGGCTGTTCAGAGATGAGCATATCAAGGCGCTTTTCAATCAGGCCAATCACGGCGAGAACGGCTCCCAGGTACACGCGTTGGCGACAGCAATCGTCGGTTACGCGCAGAATATCGACAATCTCGCGCCTCTCGTGCCGGTCATTGAAAGGATTGCGCACAAGCACATCGGTTTTCATATCCTGCCAGAACATTACCCTTACGTCGCCAAATCATTGTTGGCGGCAATCCGCGAGGTATTGGGCGAGGCGGCATCCGAAGAACTGATCAATGCTTGGGGCGAAGCCTACTGGTTCCTTGCCGACACCCTAATCGAAAGGGAGGAGCAGATACGCGCCGAGCTCGAAAGGCGGGCGGGCGGCTGGAACGGCTGGCGCGAATTCAGGGTCGCCGAGAAGGTCAAGGAAAGCGATGTCGTTACATCCTTTGTCCTGCGTCCGGTCGACGGACAGGCGGTGGCACTGCATCGTGCCGGCCAGTATCTGACTTTCGATTTCAGCCTTCCTGACGGCGCCAAGATGAAGCGGAACTATTCCATCTCATCCGGCCCGAACCAGGACTTCTACCGCATTTCGGTCAAGCGGGAGGAAAACGGCAAGGGCGCCTCGCGCTATCTGCATGACCACGTCGAGGTCGGCACGATTTTGAAGGCCACGCCGCCTGCCGGCGATTTCTATCTTCCAGACGAGCCGACCAGTGAAATGATTCTCTTGTCCGGCGGTGTGGGCCTCACACCGATGGTCAGCATGCTGGAAGCGATCGCTGCAGATTATCCTGAAGTCGAGGCCCATTTCGTCCACGGAGCGCTCAACAGCTCGACGCATGCGATGGACAGGCATGTCCGCTCCCTTGCCCAACGCCATGGGCGAGTCTCGGTCAGCACTTTCTATAGCGAACCATCTGCCAATGATGCCGCCGGCTATTCCCATGACGAGGATGGGTTCATTACAGCGAAATGGCTGGAAGCGAACACATCGATCGAAACAGCAAATTTCTATATTTGCGGCCCAAGGCCATTCCTGCGGTCCATCGTCGGTGATCTGCTATCCCTCGGTGTTTCGCGCGATCGTATCCACTACGAATTCTTCGGCCCGGCCGACGAATTGCTGGTGGCCTAGGGGCGTCGGATCAGCAGGTTAAACTCCGGCATATCTGGAGAGTCGCGACCAGGCGAAGTCGACTTCCGGCTTCGCCTGGTCGATCTCGTTATATCGGCCGCCTTGACATCATCAATCGGAAGAGGCGGCGACGCGGATTGCGAGCGAAATTTGTCTTTGGGATAGGTCTTCGCTCCCCGATGAGGCCATTTTATCGGGTGAGCAGTCCGATTAATCGCCCGTTCATTTTGTGGTCGCTATTGACCATTATCCGCCATTTCGAACAACCCACGTTTGAATGTAAACTCCCTCTCAAAAGCGATGAAGATGCCCAATTCGAAACGCTCGTGCTGCCGCCCGCATTCAGTTCTTCAAGTACGCATTCGTCGGACGCGAACCCAGTAGAAGAGAGTAAAGAGCTATGACCTCTCAGAATGTCGTGGGCGCGACGAGCGCGCATGTTCAAGCCCCTTCCGCTGACCCGGATTTCGGCATCCGAGCACGCCTGCTGTCGAACGAGCAACTGAGGCACAAGGCCGCGCAGTTTGCGGAAACCCGAGTGCTTGACGTTGCAAGTTTCAAGAATTTCGATTTCTTCCAGCGGCATCGCGAGAATGAAGCTGAAATCCTGAGGGTCTATCGCGCGGCAGCAGCAGATGTCGATGCGGGCGAGAGCATCACGCCGGCCACTGAATGGCTGCTCGACAACCATTACATTGTCGAAGAGGCGATTCAGGAAGTCCGTCGCGACTTTCCGAAGAAATTCTATCGCGAGTTGCGCAAGATCACCCTCGACGGGACGGAAGTGCCGCGCACGCTGGCGCTCGCCTGGCTTTACATGGCGCATGCGCACAGCAATATCAGCAATGCCGGCATGGCCGCTGTTACGGAAGGGTTCCAGGACAAGGAGACCCTGCGCATCGGTGAGCTCTGGGCGTTGCCCTCGCTCGTCCGTTATGTGCTGATCGATAATCTTCGCCGTGTTGCGACGCAGATCGACAAGAGCCGCGAGATGCGCGCAAGTGCCAATGCGGCCGCCACACAGGCGATTGCGCTCGGCGATGACGGTTCCGCCCAATATCTGGAGACGCTGACGGCCAATCTCGACGATACGACTTTCGTCACCCAGCTGCATTATCGTCTTCGCAACGCGCTGGAGCCGACCGAGGCCGCGCTGAACTGGCTCGAAAGCAAGCTTGCCGCCAAGGGTACGGATGCCGAAGCCGTCATGTCGGCCGAGCAGACCCGACTTGGTGCGGCCAATGCGCTGATGGGCAGCATCATCAAGAGCCTGCGCGAGATCAATGATACCGATTGGTCCGAATGGGTCGAAGAGGTCAGCACCATTGACAAGCTGCTCTGGCAGCAGACGGACTATGCCGAGCTCGATTCCGGCTCCCGGAACAGCTATCGCCGCCAGATCGAAAAGCTCGCGAAGCGTTCCGACAAGACCGAAATGGATATCGCCGAGGCGGCTGTCCGTCTGGCCGATCGTGCGAAGGCAGGCAATGAGGATCCTTCGGCGTCAGCTGGCAATGTCGGCTATTACTTCGTTGGCAATGGACGCGCAGCACTCGAAACAGAGATTGGCTTCCGGCCGCCGCTTAGCCTGCGGTTCATGCGCGTAATCCGCAGGCTGAACTGGCTGGCAATCGCCGTCCCCGTGCTGCTCCTGACGCTGCTGGCGCTGGTCATCACCGATGCAGTTTTCGTCGATGCCGGCATGCCGTTTTTCGCGACGATTGTGCTGCTGGCGATGTTCGCACTTCCTGCATCCGAGGGAGCGACGGGCCTCTTCAACTTCTTCGCCACCTTCTTCATCACGCCCGACCGCCTTGTCGGCTATGAATTCAAGAAGGGACTGCCGGCGGAAGCCCGCACGCTCGTCACCATTCCTTCCCTGATCGGCAAACGCGAACATGTCGATGAGCTCGTCCGTAACCTCGAGGTCCATTACCTCGCCAATGCGCGCGGCGAAATCTATTACGCACTTTTGAGCGATTGGCCGGATGCTCAGGAAGAGCAGAATGCCCGCGATCTCGAGGTGCTTGAATATGCCAAGAGCCGGATCGCAGAGCTGGCATCGCGTTATTCCGAGGACGGCAAGCAGCGGTTTTATCTCCTGCATCGCCGCCGTCAGTATAATCCTGCCGAAGGCGCCTGGATGGGCTGGGAGCGCAAGCGCGGCAAGCTGCACGAGCTCAACAGGCTGCTGCGTGGCGAGCCCAACACAAGCTTCTTGCCCGGCGCCGATATCGTACCGCAGGACGTGAAATATGTGATGACGCTCGACAGCGATACGCGCGTCGTCCGCGACACCGTCACCAAACTTGTCGGCAAGCTGCATCATCCGATCAACCGCCCGGTCTTCGACGCCAAGAAACAGCGTGTCGTCGATGGCTACGGCGTGCTTCAGCCGCGCGTGACGCCGTCGCTGACGACGGGCAAGGACGCATCTACCTTCCAGCGCGTCTTCTCGGTCAATCGCGGTCTCGACCCCTATGTCTTTGCCGTCTCCGACGTCTATCAGGACATCACGGGTGAAGGCACCTTCACCGGCAAGGGCCTCTATCATGTCGATGCATTCGAAGCCTCGCTGAAGGGCCGCATCAAAGAAAATTCGGTTCTGAGCCATGACTTGCTCGAAGGCTCGATGGCGCGTTGCGCCTTGGTGACGGACTGCGAGCTGGTCGAGGATTTCCCGATCCGCTACGAAGTCGAGGTGTCGCGTCAGCATCGCTGGGCGCGTGGCGACTGGCAGCTCCTTCCCTATATTTTCGACGACCGCCGAGGCGTCACCGCGCTCGGCTGCTGGAAGATGTTCGACAACCTGCGCCGCTCGCTGACTCCGATTGCCTGGTTCCTGGCATCCGTGCTCGGCTGGTACTGGATGGACCCGTTCGGTGCGCTCGTTTGGCAGATCTTGCTGATTTTCAGCCTGTTCGTCGCACCGACCCTATCGCTGATCAACGGCATCATTCCGCGCACCAGTGACATTATCCTGCAGGCGCATCTGCATACGGTCTGGAAAGACATTGAGAATGCCAACGCCCAGGTGGCGATGCGCATCGTCTTCATCGCCGATACCGCCTGCGTCATGGCTGACGCGATCATTCGCTCGCTCTACCGCCTATTCATCAGCGGCAAGCTCATGCTGCAGTGGCGCACCGCTGCTAGCGCCCAAGCCATGGCGCAGACGACGATCTTCGGCCACTACAAAGTCATGTGGCGAGCTCCGATTCTGGCTATTCTGGCACTGCTCTTTGCGATTTCTTCCGGTGACAGCGCGTGGATGGTCGGTCTTCCCTTCGTCATCCTCTGGGTGCTTTCGCCGGCCATCGCCTGGACCGTCAGCCAGACGGCGGAAACGGAAGACCGGCTCGACGTGCCCGACAACGTCCGCGACGAGCTGCGCAAGATCGCCCGCCGCACCTGGCGCTATTTCGACCACTTCGTTGTTCCCGGCCAGCATTACCTGCCGCCGGATAACGTTCAGCAGACGCCGCATGCGGTCGTCGCCATGCGCACGTCGCCGACCAATATCGGCGTTTACCTGCTGTCTGTCATTTCGGCTCGCCGTTTCGGCTGGATTTCATTCGAAGATGCAGTCAGGCGTATCGAGCAGACGATCGAGACGGTCGACAAGCTTGAGAAATACCGCGGCCACCTCTTTAACTGGTATCATACGGACACGCTGAAGCCGCTCGGCCGCAGATACGTCTCGTCGGTCGATAGCGGTAATTTTGCCGGCCACCTGATAGCCGTATCGTCCGCCTGCCGTATCTGGGGTCAGGCTCCGCTTGCCCATATTCATACCGACCTCGACGGTATCGGTGATGTCGCCGCCATTCTCCGCGAGGTGCTTGGCGAACTGCGGGAAGAGAATAAGTCGGTCCGCTCTCTGCATGATCGGTTGGACGGCAGGATCGCTGATCTCGAAACGGCAGTTGCCACCGGCAAACGTGAGAAGGAATTCTCTTCGGGGCTGATCGAGCGATTTGCGGGGCAGGCGCGTGAAATCCGCGAACTTGCCGGCAGCCTCGACCGCGAGGTCAAGACGGCACAGAGCGACGAAGTTGTCCATTGGGCAGAAAAGCTCGTGGCGACCTGCGAACTTCATCAGACCGACAAGGCCTTCGATCCTTCGCAAGTGGATGCCATCAGCGAAAGGCTGATCCGCGTCGGCAATCGCGCCCGCGAAATCGCTTTCGATATGGATTTCAGCTTCCTCTATCGCCCCGAGCGCCGGCTGCTGTCGATCGGCTTCCGGGTCGAGACGGAAGAAGTCGATGCCGCCTGCTACGATCTGCTTGCCTCAGAAGCACGCCTGACGAGCCTTTTCTCCGTCGCCAAGGGTGATCTGCCGACGGAGCATTGGTACAAGCTCGGCCGTCACGTCGTTCCGGTCGGCCCGCGCGGCGCGCTGGTCTCCTGGTCCGGCTCGATGTTCGAATATCTGATGCCGCCGCTCGTCATGCAGGAGCGCAGCGGGGGTATTCTCAATCAGACCAACAACCTGATCGTCCTCGAACAGATGAACTATGCGCGCAAGCTCGGCACGCCATGGGGCATCTCGGAAGCGGCCTTCAATGCCCGCGACCACCAGATGAACTATCAGTACAGCAATTTCGGCGTGCCCACGCTCGGCCTGAAGCGTGGTCTCGGCCAGAATGCCGTCATTGCGCCCTATGCCTCGCTGCTGGCGAGCCAATATAATCCGGTCGCAGCACTCGAAAACCTCAACAGGTTGAGGGCGGTCGGCGCGCTCGGCATGTACGGTTTCCATGATGCGGTGGATTTCACCGCAAGCCGCGTGCCTGAAGGCAAGCAGTGCGCTGTTGTCTACAACTACTATGCCCACCACCACGGCATGTCGATTGCAGCCGTTGCCAACGTCGTCTTTGACGGCATGTTGCGCGAACTCTTCCACGCCGATCCTGTCATCGAAGCAGCCGAACTGCTGCTGCAGGAAAAGGCGCCGCGCGACATTCCCGTCATGGCCTCCAAGCACGAGACCGATGCGCCGGCGAAGATCCAAGGCGACCTGATGCGTCCGGAAGTGCGCCGCCTCGAAGACCCGGCATCGCGCGAACGCGAATTGCTGCTGCTGTCGAACGGTCGCTATTCGACCATGCTGACGGCGACCGGCTCGGGTTACAGCCGCTGGAAAAACCTCTCCATCAACCGGTGGCGGGCCGATCCGACCGAAGACCGCTGGGGCTCGTTCATCTTCCTGAGGGATGTCGCGTCGAACGAATGGTGGTCTGCGACGGCAGAGCCGCGCTCGGTTGCCAATGAGCATATCCGCGTCAGCTTCAGCGACGACAAGGCGGAATTCGTCAAGACCGTCGGCGAGCTGACGAGCGAAATGGAAGTCTTCGTCGCGAGCGATCATGACGCCGAAGGCCGCCGCTTGACGATCACCAATACCGGCACCGAAGATCGCGTCATCGAAGTGACCTCCTATATGGAGCCGGTCGCCACCCTGGATATTGTCGATACCGGCCACCCGGTCTTCGCCCGCATGTTCCTGAAGACCGAAATCGCTGCCCAGGGCGATGCGATCTTCGTCGAACGCCAGAAGCGCGGGCTGACCGATCCTGATGTCGCGATCGCGCAGCTCATCGTCGATACATCAGGTGAAAATGGCCCGACGCAATATGAGACGGACCGCATGCGCTTCCTCGGGCGCGGACGCACCCTGACCGAAGCCGCCGCCTTCGACGCAGATACCAAGTTGTCGGGCGCCGATGGCTTCACCATGGATACTTGCGTGTCGCTGCGCCGTACGCTTCGTGTGCCCGCGGGCGAGAAGGTCAGCGTGACTTTCTGGACCATTGCTGCGGCCGAACGCAGCGAGCTTGAGGCGGCGGTGGAGCACTATCGCCAGCCGGAAAGCTTCGCCCAGGGTCTCGTTCAGGCCTGGACGAGAACGCAAAGTCAGTTGCGCCAGATCGGCGTCAATTCCAAGGAGGCGGCTGCCTATCAGCGGTTTGCCCGCTACATCATCTATCCCGACATGGCACTGCGTGCCGACAGCAAGGCGGTTCGCGAGGGGTTGAAGTCGCAGGCCGTGCTTTGGGGCGCGACGCTGTCCGGCGATGCACCGCTGATGACGCTGCGCATCACCGACGAGCTGGGCACAGATCTGGTCAAGGAGTTGCTGCGCGCTCAGGGTCTCCTGCAATCGCGCGGCGTCGAAGTCGATCTCGTTATCTTCAACGAGCGTGCCGGCGAGGCGGCTGCTGAAATGCAGCGCACGATCGACCAACTCTGCGATGCGGCACGTCATGCCAGCGAGGTTGCCGGCATCCAGCGCAATATCTATGTCCTGCGCAAGGATTTGATGACGCCGGAAGCCTACGAGGCGATCATCGCCGCCTCTCGCGTTGTGCTGCGTGGCCGCGACGGCAGCCTTACCGATCAGTTGCAAAAGGCCCGGTCTGTTTCCGGTTCGCCTGCACTGCTTGGCCAGTGGGGCGATTCCACACTTGTGCCCCGAATGGTTCGCGACACCGCTGAGGCACTGCCGGTCGACGGCAGCGACCTTACCTTCTGGAACGGCTACGGTGGTTTTGCGGCCGACGGCAGCGAATATGTCGTGCGCCTCTCGGGTGGCGAGCAGACGCCGCATCCGTGGGTCAATATCATGGCCAATGAGAACTTCGGCTTCCATGTCTCGGCCGAAGGCGCAGCCTTCACCTGGAGCCAGAACTCCCGCGACCATCAGTTGACGCCCTGGACCAATGACATGGTCACCAACCGGCCGGGCGAAGCCTTCTATCTGAGGGATCTCGACCGCGGCTCGATCATCGTGCCCTACGCATCGCTGGCCCAGCGGTCCAACACGCGTTTCGAAGCACGCCACGGTCTGGGCTACTCGGTCTTCTCGACGGTTCAGGACGAGATCGCCCTGGAGGTCACCCACACCCTCCATATGGAAAGGCCAGTCAAGCTGACGCAGCTGCGCATCCGCAACGAGGCGGGCGAAGCACGAAAACTGCGTCTTTATGGCTATGCCGAATGGATCCTTGGTAACCACCCGACGAAGAGCAAACCCTTTATCATATCGAGCTTCGACGGCGAGAGTGGAGCGGTCTTCGCGAGCAATCCGTTCAGCGTAAGCTTCGGCACGCGTGTCGCTGCCTTTGCCGCAAGCGAAACTCCGTCGAGCGTTTCCACCAGCCGCCGCGAATTCATCGGCCGGCATGGCACGATCCAGCAGCCGCGCACCGTCTCGGCAGGTTCGCGGCTCTCAAATGCGCTCGATCTCGATGGCGATCCGGCGGCAGCCATGGCCTTCGATCTGACGATTGCGCCCGGCGAAGTGCGGGATATCTGCTTCTACATGGGCGATGCTGCTTCGCAGGAGGAGGCAGCCGCTCTCATCGCGGACATACGCTCGATCGGCTTCGAGGACGTTCTTGGCCAGACGCGTGACTTCTGGAAGAACTTCACCGCCAAGACACGTGTTTCGACGCCTGACCAGCGTCTCGACTTCATGGTCAATAGCTGGCTGCCTTATCAAACCTATAGCTGCCGCATTATGGCCCGCACCGCCTTCTACCAGTCGAGTGGCGCGTGGAACCTGCGCGACCAGCTGCAGGATTCGCTCGCCTTCCTGCTGCATTCGCCGGACATCGCCCGCAAGCAGATCCTCAATACCGGCCGACGCCAGTTCCCGGAAGGCGACTTCCAGCACTGGTGGCTGGCAGATAGCGGCGCAGGCGTTCGCACGAACATCTCCGATGATCCGGTGTGGCTTGCTTATGCGCTCGATCAATATTGCACGGCGACAGGTGATGCCGCGATCATGGATGAGATGCTGCCCTTCGTCGAAGGCGCGCAACTCAGCCCCGGGCAGTACGACGCCTTTCTGCAGCCGCGTGTTTCCGACACAACCGCATCGCTCTACGAACATGCGGCGCTTGGTCTCGACCTCGCGATTAAGCGTACCGGCGTCAATGGTCTGCCGCTGATGATGAGCGGCGACTGGTGCGACAAGATGGATCGCGTTGGCATGGCTGGCCGTGGCGAAAGCGTCTGGCTTGGCTGGTTCCTGGCCGGTGCACTGCGCCGCTTCATCGTCTACGCCGAGGCCCGTGGCGACACACAGCGTGTCGGCCATTGGACGGCACATCTGGAAAAGCTGAAGAGTGCAATCGAAACGGCCGGCTGGGACGGCGAATATTATCGCCGCGGCTACTACGACAATGGTGCGCCGCTCGGCTCTAGCCAATCCGAAGAGGACAAGATCGACTCGATCGCCCAGTCCTGGAGCGTGTTGTCGGGAGAAGGCAATCCGGAACGCAGCGTTATGGCAATGAAGGCCGTTCTCGACAAACTGGTCGATGAAGAGGGCAAGTTCGTCCGCCTGCTGACACCGCCTTTCGTCAAACCGGTCAACGATCCCGGCGTCATCAAGGCCTATCCTCCGGGTGTGCGCGAAAACGGCGGTCAGTATACCCATGCAGCCACCTGGGCGGTCCTCGCTCTCGCCCGCATGGGCTGGGGTGAAGACGCGTGGCGCGCCTTCGAGATGCTGAACCCGATCAACCACTCGCTCGACAAAAGCTCGGCGGATATTTACCGGATCGAGCCATATGTGATCGCCGGCGACGTCTACGGCGAAGGCGCTCTCAAGGGTCGCGGCGGCTGGAGCTGGTACACCGGGTCGGCCGGCTGGTTCTATCGAGTGGCAATCGAAGGGATCCTTGGTATCCGCTCTGAGAACGGTCGCCTGCACGTCAAGCCGGTCCTGCCGGCCGGATGGAACGGCTTCTCGGCGGAGCTCGATCTACCGAGCGGGAAATATCAGGTTTCCGTCTCGAAGGCGGGCGCAGATCGCTACTCCGTGACGATCAATGGCAATGTGCTGGATGACCTCAACGAAGGTTATCTGCTGACGTCAGCCTGAGGTTTCATTGTTGGGGCAGTCGACTTCTGTCACTGCCCCAGCGATTGCTCTCGTCGCCGCATGTATCAATCCCTCGGCAGGGTAAAGACGGCGCAGGGATCTGCAATCCCGCGCAGTTGATGTTCGCCGAGAGGCACCAGTTTCGTTGAAATTTCAGCAGCCAGCGCGCCCGATATCAGCACGCGATGACCAAGGGATTTGCAGAGCCCTTCCAGCCGGCTGACCAGGTTGACGGCCGGGCCTATCGCGGTGAAGTCCAGCCGGTCGGCCGCACCGACATTGCCCCAGAGCATTTCGCCGAAATGCAGCGCCACGCCAAATGGGAGGGGCGGCAGGCCCTGTGTTCGACGTGCGGCATCAAGATGGGCCATGCCGGCACGAGCTGCTGCCACAGCGCGAAGGGACGCCTCGCAGGCTTCGCGCGGCGTGCTGGTAACGGGGAAAATCGCCAGCACGCCGTCACCAATGAATTTCAGCACTTCGCCCCCGAAGGCGTGTACCGCGCCGGCAACACGATCAAACCAGGCGTCGAGCGTGTCGATCATGAGCGACGGCTCCGTCGCCTCGGAGAGGGCGGTGAAATCGCGCAGATCAGCGCACAGCAACGCCGCGCGGATCGTCTCGCCGCCGCTGCGGCCCAGCGCTCCGGCCTGCACCTGGGCAGCACTGCGGCGGCCGAGATAGGCTTCGAGCAGAGTTGTGAGCGACGTTCGCGCGGTCAGAGCCGCAAGAGGTGCTGCCGCAAAGCGCGTGGCCTGATGCAATCGATCCGCTTCTGCCGGGGAGAACCGACGTAACCCCGCCCAGCCCAACATCAAGCCGCGGACATCCGGGCCGATCTTCTCTTCCTGTACCGGCCCGAGCCCGGCAAGCCAGTCGCCGGCGGCCTTATCGAGAGAGCTGCCGGCAAAGGCGAGCGCCTCGATCACCGTGTCGCTCTCCGCCCGCCATAACCAGGTACGGCGTGAAATTATCGGATGAGGAACAGCAAACGTAAGAGCGCCGCCCGCAAGAGGCAGGCCATCAGCAGCCAAGCGGCGGCCAAGCTCGCCAATGAATTGTTCCGGGCCAGATGAGGCGCTAGCCTCATCGATCAGCCAGGCGAGATGGGCGGGTAAATCCATATGTCGATCATGCCACACCGGCTACCCGATGTCAGCGGTGGCTACGAATGCAAATAAGCATGCCGCAAGCCAATCTCACGCCGTATCTCGCATAAATTCGGCGTCACAATGAGGCAGGAAGCCTGGTTACTTCCTGCCATGAAAGATATCCGGTCCCGGGTCGCGTCCCGCTGCCACTGCGCTCAGGCGGCCGAGATAGTGTGCCCAACCCTCGGCATGACCGGCGCATTGCTCTTCATTGGGCAGGCCTGTGTGGGTCAAACGCAAGAGCGTGCCGTCCGGTTGCTCGATCAGATCGATCTCGACGAGGCTCGAACCCGGTGGAACTTCCTCGCTGCCATCCCAGCCAAAGCTGTAGGCAAGGCGGTGAACCGGTACCACCTCGCGAAAGGAGCCGCGCGCAAAGCGGGCGCCGGTGACATTGACGAGATAAAGCCCGCCGGGCTGCGGTTCGATCTCAGCTTCCGTTCCCATCCAGCGCAGGATCTTTTCAGGATCCGTCAGCAGAGCGAAGACAGCAGCGGGCGGGGCGGAAAGATGCGTTTCGCGGCGGACGACGAGGGCCTCTGGCATTGCTTTCTCCCATGGTTGGTCTGCACCGGCGAGGGCCGTTCTGGTGTATCTTAGGAGAAGAATCGCTGGCAGCAAGGGCGCCACGCGTTGCTGGCGTTCGAATTGCGAGGCTGAAGGGCTTCAACTGGAGGAGGCGACAGACCCCTCTGTGCCTGCCGCCTCCACCTCCGAGCGTCCGCCGCCGCGCTCAAGGAGAAAGGAAACAGTAGCCTCGCGTCGCAGCCTTGAGAATCACGGATCTGGAAGAAATTCCGGGTGTCATCCGCAAGTCACATCTCGTTTGAATGGGACAGATCGGTACTCATTCTATGTGTTTGAATGTCCTAAAATACCCGTTGCGAAGCCTGTGGATAAGCTGTGGAAATCAGGTGGACGGACAGTGGCAAATTGTCATTCATAAAATGCCGATGTTGCCATTTTGTTCAGAATCCGGTCATCTGTTTCTGCCTGATGTCGGTTTCCGCCGCAACTGACGCCGACACAAGCCACGGGCGCTCCGACATGAAGTCGTAGAGCGCCCTTTTCTTTTTGGTTCGTGCGGCGTGAGTCGAGATTAGGGATTTGCCTTGAGGAACGCGATGAGGTCATCGATCTCGAAATTCCAAAGTCCCCAGAAGCGCATCTTGGTGCCGGGGATTTTCCTGCTCGGGCTGGCGAGAAATTCCGCCAGTTCGCGCTCGTTCCAGATAAGCCCGTCTTCGCCGGCTTTCTTCAAAGCGGGGGAGTACGCGTAGTCGCCAACGATCGCCGCTCGCCGTCCGACGACACCCTTCAGAGAGGGGCCAAATGTGCTTCTGGTGTCATTGACGATGTGACATGAAGCGCAGGAACGGAATATCCGCGCGCCGCGATCTGCATCTGCAGCGAAACTGCTGCCCGCAATCGAAGCCGCCAGGATCGCCCGGGCGATTGTTCTCCACATCGTCCTAACTCTGGGCTCCGATCTTCGTGAGTTTGAAGAAGAACCGCCTTTCGTCACCACGCACGCACATCATCCCGGCCAACGTATCATCGCTCACGCGTCTGAAATGGTCGACGATCGGCTGCTCGTTGTAGACCATGGCAGCGCTTGCGATTTGATCGAGTGTGCGGATATCCAGGGCAGCCGTCGTACCTTGCGCGCGGAACGCCTTCTGAAAATAGGAAAACAGACCACGGCCGAAGGCGGTACGCCCCAGGGATGAGAGCCTGATCGCAAGCGTGATGGGGACGAACCGCGGATCGATTGCGACAAGCCGCCCCGGCCGCCATTGGAAGAGCAATGCGTCCGCCCGCATATCAGGATGAAAGCGTTTGCCGAACCATCTGAGGTTTTCAAGGACGCCGTCGAGCGGATGCCCTGATGGTATACCGGCTCCTCTCCAAAGCCCGACCATCTCAACGGGCTCAACGGGCCCCAGTGTGTGGAACCAGGCCGTCATGTCTCTCTGCAGATCCGTTTGCACGGGTTCACCTTCTCTCAGCTGACCTCAGGAATGAAGTAGCGATTGCCGGCGTAGATTCCGAGGGTCAATTGTCTGTGCGTATTCGGAACTTTCAAAATCGATGCTGGTTGGATGGATATGAGCGCATCAATCGCAAAGCGGGGAGGCCGCTTATGAGCAAGATTCGCAAACAACACCTTTCCGGCAAGTCGCTCTTGTTCCTGCTTGGCTTGGGATTGCTCCTTGTCGGACCGCAGGCCGCCGTGGGCCAGGTCGACAGCACGCGGCAACAACCGGATTGCCAGGCGGATAGCCAGCCCTCCATTAAAAAGGATCGGCAGGCGGAGGATGATGGAAAGGAAAGTGATACATCACGCTGCAAAGGCGTGCTGACGCCTCCCCCGACTGGCGATCGCGGAATGGTTGAAACGCCCCCACCCACGGGCGATATGCCGGTCATTCGACCAGGCGAGACGCCGCAGCAGGCACCCCAGCCCAAGCAGCAATAGACATCATATTCGCGGTCCTCCTCGTCAGGCGACAACCTTACGGAAATGTGTCGTAGCCGCCCCCGTCGGAAGGATGGCCTTGGCTGAAGCCGCTCGAAATAGGCCGCGACCGCCGATAGCTCGCTCCGTTCGATCGGTGCTTGAAGCCAGCGATTGACCGAAGACCGGTCAGGATATCGGCCAGAGTGAACTGATCTCCTGCCACGAAAGGCCCTCCCGTCGTGAGGTTTTTCTCCAGAATCTCCATCTTGCCGCTCCATGCCTGGGCGCTCGCGCCAATCACGAAGGGGAGGCATGAGCAGCGTCCTTGGTACAAGACCGAGGAACGCACCGCACCAGGCGCTGTTAAGCTCCGTGGCCCGCCAATAGGGGCGACTACTTCGTTTTCGCGCAGCCTGCGATTGGCGAGTATCCTGCCAAGCGGTGCGTCGACGCAATTAAGTTCAGATCTCCGCGGTCGAAATTTTTTAGTTTCCACCCGATTGACCGGATCCGAAACCATGCAATAATTTGATTAAATCAATTTGATTGAATCCAAAAATAACAAAGTAGGGAACATGAAATGGGACTGGATAAGAGCTTAATCCGCAGGGTTACCACGCGCGCCGGTTGGGCAGCGGCAACCGCATTGACGGTCGTTATGGCCTTTGGGGTATCGGCTGCCTCTGCCGCCGAATCCGTACTGACGATGCATATCGAAGAGCAGACAAGCTGGGTGCAGAACTTCAATCCGTTCGACTTGGCCGGGCGTCGGCAGAGCACCATGGATTTCATCTATGAGCCGCTCGTCATCTTCAACGCGCAGGATGGCGGCAAGCCGGTCTGGCGCCTTGCGACGAACTACAAGTTTTCCGACGACATGAAATCGATCACTTATGAACTGCGTCCGGGCGTGAAATGGTCGGACGGTCAGCCGTTCACTTCGGCCGACGTCAAATACACGATCGATCTCATGCTGAAGAATGCGGCACTCGATACGATCGGTGTCGGCGAAACCGTGGCATCGGTCGAAGCACCATCGCCGACCGAGGTGACGATCAAGCTCAAGGCCGTCAATTCCGATTTCCCGGAATCGCTTGCCGATCTCGCCGTCGTTCCCGAGCATGTCTGGAAGGACGTCTCCGATCCCGTCGCCTTCAAGAATGAGAAGCCGGTCGGCTCGGGACCGATGACGGAAGTGCGCCGCTTTACCCCTCAGGTCTATGAACAGTGCCGCAATCCGAACTATTGGGACGCGGCTTCATTGCATGTCGATTGCCTGCGGCTGCCGCAGATTTCCGGCAACGATCAGATGCTTGCCATCCTGCCCGAAGGCAATATGGACTGGATCGGTTCCTTCATTCCGGAAATCGACAAGACCTTCGTTGCACTCGACGCTGACCACAATGGCTATTGGCAGCCGCCGGCCGAAACCGTCGCGTTCCAGATGAATTTCAAGAGCAAGGACGAGGGCAATCTGGAGGCCTACAAGGACCTGAACTTCCGTCACGCCTTCAGCCTTGCGATGGACCGCAAGTCGATGGTCGACATTGCCGGCTTCGGTTATCCCGTCGTCAACGAGCATGCGTCGGGGCTGCCACCGCGCTTTGAAGGCTGGCGTAATAAGGAAGCCGAGGGCGACAAGGATGCCTTCATGGGCTTCGATACCGAAAAGGCCAGCAAGATCCTCGACGATGCCGGCTACAAGAAGGGTTCGGACGGCTTCCGCACGACGCCGAGTGGCAAGCCGATAAATTTTGCGATCATCGTTCCAAACGGATGGACCGACTGGATCGACGCCGTACAGATCGCCGTCGAAGGCCTGCGTGCGGCCGGTATCAATGCGTCCGTCGCGACACCCGAATACGAACAGTGGCGCAAGCAGATCCTCGACGGCAGCTTCGAGGTCGTCATGAACTCGCGCGCCGATGGCGCCACACCGTTCCGCGGCTATTATCAGAGCCTGTCGACGGCTTATGCTGGACGCGTCACCGGAGCTCCCTCGCGCTATCAGAACCCGAAGCTCGATGCGCTCTTCGATCAGTATCTGAAGGCGACGTCGGATGAGGATCACAAGAAGATTTTCAACGACATCCAGGTGCTCGTCGCCGACGATTTCCCGGTCGTTCCCGTCTTCAACGGCCCGACCTGGTACCAGTTCTCCAGCAAGCGTTTCACTGGCTGGGTGACCGACAAGGATCCCGTCATGAACCCGGAAGATCATGACAACAACCGGATGCGCCTCATGCATCTCCTGCGCCTGAAGCCGGTCCAATAAGACCGCGAGGACAGGGACATGCGTGTTTCCGGACGGCGCCTGGGCGTCTATGCGGTCGCCTTGGCGTTCGCCATCGTGATGAATTTTGTCCTTCCCCGGCTCATGCCGGGGACACCTGTCGACGCCATGGTCGCCCAGCTCGGCCCGCGGGCAACGCCCGCGGCAGTTGAAGCGATCAAGGCGCGGTTCGGTGCCGTCGATCAGCCGATGCTCCTGCAATTCAGCGACTATCTGAAAGGTCTCGCGAGTTTCGATCTCGGCGTCTCCGTCAAATATTATCCGCAGACCGTGACCCAAGTCCTCGGCCGTTCGACGATCTGGACCATCTTCCTCGTTGTCACCGCCATCATCTTTTCGCTCTGCATCGGCGTGGTTCTGGGTGCAGTCTCCGCCTGGCGGCGCGGCGGACGTTTTGACACGATCGTTTCGCCTCTCGCGGTCGTGATGATTTCGGTGCCGCCTGTCATCGTAGGGCTGACGACGCTCTTTGTGTTCGGTGTGTCGCTGCGATGGCTGCCGGTCGGTTATGCTTATGATCCAAACCTCGATCCCGCATTCAACGTCACATTCGCCGGCAGCGTCCTCATCCACGCCATCATGCCGGTGCTGACGCTGTCGCCATTCCTGATCGGGGAATTCCAAACGACCATGCGCTCATCGATGATTTCGGTGCTCGGCGAGGACTATGTAACGATGGGCCGGGCCAAGGGGCTCAGCCATCTAAGCGTGATGTTCAGCTACGGCGCCCGCAATGCGATGCTTCCGGTGCTGACGAACCTTGCGCTAATGCTCGGCGCCGTCTTCGGCGGCTCGATCGTCACCGAGATCGTCTTCAACTATCCGGGGCTCGGCCTCACGCTCTACACGGCGAGCATCGCCCGCGACTATCCGGTCATCCAGGGGCAATTGTTACTGATGACGCTCGCAACGCTCGGTGCAAACTTCCTTGTCGATATCATCTACGGATTTATCGACCCCAGACTGCGGGACGCTGTGTAATGAGCTTCACGCTGAGATCCATCCTTGGCCAGAAGAAAGCCGTTGCCGGCCTCATCATCATCGTCGGCCTCTGGCTGATGGCAGTGCTTGCGCCCGTCATTGCCCCCGGTGAACCCGGCGCACGCGTCGGCCGTTCCCATCAGCCGCCATCCATAGAGCATGTGCTCGGCACCACCAAGATGGGCCGCGATGTCTATCGCCAGTTCGTCTGGGGTGCGCGCAGCTCCCTTACCGTCGGCTTTGCAACCGGCATTGCCATCACCGTCATAGGCACCGCAATCGGCCTCATTGCCGGTTATGTCGGCGGCAAGACGGATGCGGCGCTCGATCTGGCGACCAACGCGGTTCTGGTCGTTCCAAACATGCCGCTGCTGATATTGCTCGCCTCCTTTGCCGGCACGGTGGGACCGATGACGATCATGACGATCATCGCACTGACGTCCTGGCCATGGGGAGCGCGCATGACGCGCTCGCAAACGATGGCACTGCGTAATCGCGATTTCGTCACCGCATCAAAAATGATTGGCGAGCCCGCTTGGCGCATCATCTTTGTGGAGATTCTGCCGAACCTGACGCCGCTGATCGGCATCAATCTCGTCGGCAGCATCATCTACGCCATCGTTGCGCAGACGACGCTCGAATATCTTGGCTTTGGCGATCCGCTGAAAGTCTCCTGGGGCACCATGCTCTACAATGCCCAGAACGCTTCGGCGATCATGGTCGGTGCCTGGTGGGACGTCGGTGTTCCCGCGCTCGGCATCGCCGTGACGGGACTTGGCCTCGCGCTGCTCAACTTCACCTTCGACGAGATCGCCAATCCGCAGCTTCGCTCCGGTCCGGCGCTGTCACGCTGGTTCCGCCTCACCCGTGCCCGCAACCGCCAGCTGGAGGCAGGCCTGTGAGCGACAATCTCCTGGAAATCGAAAAGCTCAATGTCGACTACCTGCTAGACAAAGGCGAATTCCGAGCCGTCAAGGACGTCTCGTTCAATATCGGCCGGGGCGAAATCTTCGGCTTGGCCGGCGAATCCGGCTGCGGCAAAAGCACGATTGCCTATGCCATTACACGTCTTTCAAAGGCGCCGGCCTGGATCACTGGCGGTGCCATCCGTATGGACGGGCAGGATCTGCTCAAAATGCCGGAGCGAGACCTGCAGAAAATCCGCTGGAAGCGCATTGGCATGGTTTTCCAGAGTGCGATGAATTCGCTCAATCCCCTGATGCGGGTCGAAGCGCAGTTCCACGATGTGCTCTATCGGCATACGGGATGTTCGCGACAGGAATCGCGGGCGCGCGGCGAGGAGATGTTCCGGCTCGTCGGCATCGCGCCGCACCGCATCAGCGATTATCCGCATCAGTTTTCCGGTGGCATGCGCCAGCGCATCGTCATCGCTATCTGTATGGCGCTGAGGCCGGAATTCATCATCATGGACGAGCCGACGACCGCGCTTGATGTTGTCGTGCAGCGCGAAATCCTGGAACAGGTCGTCGATCTGCAGCGGAACTACGGTTTCTCGGTCCTCTTCATCACACATGACCTGCACCTGATGGCGCAGCTTTGCCAGCGTATCGGCATCATGCTGAAGGGCGAGCTCGTCGAAGTCGGCGATGTACATCAGGTCAGTCAGGCGCCGTTGCATGACTATACGCGCAAACTCTGGAACGCCATTCCGCAGCTTCCAAGCAAGCCTCACCTTTCAGGAGCACTGGCATGAAGCCCGAGTCATATCCGTCCCCAGCCGGCGCCGTCATACGGCTGGAAGAGATCAAGCGCCATTTCGGCCCGGTGCAAGCGTTGAAGGGCATCTCCTTCTCGCTCTTTCCCGGTCGTGCACTGGCGCTGGTCGGCGAATCCGGCTGCGGCAAGACGACCTGCGCCCGTATCATTGCGCGCCTCGATAGGCCGACGGGCGGAAAGCTGTTCTTTCGCGGACAGGATCTGGCCGCCCAAGGGACGGCGAAAGACGAGCGCCTTTATCGCAAGGACGTGCAGATGGTCTTCCAGGATCCGTTTTCGTCGCTCAATCCCGCCTTCACGGTCGGCCATCACCTTTCCCGTCCGCTGCAACTCCACCGGCAGAACATGTCGCGCTCAGTCCTCGACGAAGATATCGCCGGACTGTTGACGAGCGTCGGTTTGGACCCTGCGATCTCGAAACAGAAATTTCCGCACGAACTCTCCGGCGGCCAGCGTCAGAGGGTCAATATCGCACGGGCGCTGGCTGTGGAGCCGAGCGTGCTGGTGGCCGACGAGCCGACCTCGATGCTCGATGTTTCCATCCGCAAAGACATTCTCGACCTGCTTGCCCGCGTAAAACGGGAGAACGAACTGGCGATGCTCTACATCACCCACGACATCGCGACGGCAGCGCATGTGGCCGAAGAAATCGTGGTGATGTTCGCCGGCCAGATGGTGGAGTGGGGCAATACCGAAATGGTTTTGTCCAACCCGCGCCATCCCTATACCCAGCTCCTGCTTTCGGCCGTTCCCGATGGCGGACGCCCATTCGTGACCGGCGGAAGCGCACGATTCCTCGAGCAGGCGGAGCGGGTTCGTTCGCTCAGCCGTCCGGAATCCGTCGTCATCGAGCGGGTCGGCCCCGATCATTTCATCCGCGCCCTTGGCGCGCAGACCTAACAGGACGTTTCCAATGGATTATCTCGTCAATCTATCGACCTTGCCGCAGGACACAAGATCACAGGACGCCATGGCAAAGGCGGGCGTCACCATCCGCCGTGCACTGCCGCCCGAATTGAAACTGATCATCCGCTGGATCGGCGAACATTTCAACGAAGCCTGGGCCAGCGAGGCAACGGTCGCCATGACGCGAAAGCCGCCGACCTGTTTCATTGCCACGCGCGAAGGCAAGCTCGTCGGTTTTTCCTGTCATGAGGCAACGGCACCCGACTTCTTCGGTCCAACAGGCGTGGACGAAAGCCTTCGCGGGCTCGGCATCGGTCGGGCGCTGCTCTTTGCCAGCCTCAATGACTTGAAGGCGATGGGTTACGGCTACGCGATCATCGGCGATGTCGGCCCTTCCGCGTTCTACAAGAAAGCCGTTGGCGCCATTCCAATCCCCGATTCCGCTCCCGGCATCTATGCCGGCATGCTCAAGAGCTGATTTCCACAGTCCGAAAAGAAAGAAACGATCATGTCCACTCCGCGACCTCAGGCCCTGCGGCTCGAAACCCTTTGGAATCCACCAGTCGATGGCAAGGATTTCTCCTATGTCCTGACGCTCAAGAACCTCGCTGCCGAGCCGCTTTCCGGCTTCTCGCTCTGCGTCAGCGGCCCCGGCCGGGTCGATCCCGCCGGCCGCGTCGAGGGGGCCACGGTTTCCAAGAGGCTGTCGAACTTTACCGAATTCCAGCCACCGGACGGTTTCGTCCTCGACACAGGCGAAACCTGGACGATAGCTGTTCATGAGCTGAGCTGGCAGTTCCGCCATTGGACGGATGGTGCAACGAGCGCCTATCTCGCCCTAGCTGATGGCAGCACCGTTTCGCTCGGGCTCGAGCCGACGCGTTCAGCCGCCAGCAATGCTCCCTTGAAGCGCGGCGCCGAGATCTTTCCAGTGCCGGCCAGCGCACCGGTTCAGGTGTCGATCATTCCCTGGCCTAACCATGTGGCCGTCGCCTCACGACGACCCTTGCCGGCAGGCTTCTTTCTGCAGGCTGATGGTCCAGACGCAAGGGCTGCTGCGGATAGTTTCAAGATACTGGTCGATCAACTCTTCGCCGTCGAAGGAATCATCCGTTCGGCTGCAGAAGGCGCGGTACCCATAACCTTGAAGAAGGCTGCCGGCCTCGGTCCCGAAGCCTACCGGCTGCGCTTCGAAGGGGAGGCAATTATCGTCGAGGGGAGCAGCCGGACCGGGTTCCTCTACGGCCTCATCACACTTGGCCAGATCTGGCGCGGCGCACGCCTTTACCCGCGGACCTTCCAGTTTCCCGCCTCCGGCGAGATCGTCGACGAACCGTCGATGGGCTGGCGCGGCCTGCATCTGGATGTTGCCCGTCAGTTTTATGGGGAGGCGGAAATCAAGAAGCTGATGGCGGTGCTCGCCTGGAACAAGCTCAATCGTTTCCATTGGCACCTTTCCGATGACGAAGCCTGGCGTATCGAGATCGATGCCTATCCGGCGCTGACTGAAATCGGCGCATGGCGAGGCCACGGGCTGGCCGTGCCGCCGCTGCTTGGGTCCAGCCCGGAACGCACTGGCGGCTACTATACCAAGTCAGTCATCCGTGAGATCGTCGCCTGTGCCAAGGGATTTGGGATCGAGATCGTGCCAGAGATCGACATTCCCGGCCATTGTTACGCCATGCTACAGGCAATGCCGGAGCTGCGCGATCCGCAGGAGGCTGGCAGCTATTATTCGGTTCAGGGATTCCCCGACAATTGCATCAATCCGGCGCGTGAAAAGACCTATGAGGTTATCGAGACGATATTCTCGGAACTCATCGAGCTTTTTCCCTTCAAGACCATTCACGTGGGCGCTGATGAAGTGCCGCTCGGCGCCTGGTCCGGTTCGCCGGAAGCACTCGCCCGCTTGCGATCGGTCGCAGGTGACGGAGTTGCTGATGCTCATGCCAGGCGCCTGAATGTCATTACCAACACGCATGGTGCCGACGATATCAACGGTTCGGGCGCGGCGATTCTGCAGGCAGAGTTCCTGAAGCGCATTCAGACCTTTCTCGCCTCCAGGGGCTGCATCACCGGCGGCTGGGAGGAAGCGGCGCACGGTGACGTCATCGACAAGTCGAAAAGCTACCTCTGCTCATGGCGCAATGTCGAAATCTCCGCCGAACTTGCCGATCGCGGCTATGAGATCGTGGTCTGCCCGGGGCAGGTCTACTATCTCGATATGGCGCTGCGGCCGGATTGGGACGAGCCAGGTGCGAGCTGGGCCGGTACGTCGGATGCGGAGAAACTCTATACGTTCGATCCCGTAGGCGGGTGGACGGAGATGCAGAAGCAGAAGCTTCGCGGCATTCAGGCCTGTATCTGGTCCGAACCGATGACGGATCGTGCCGTCTTCGACCGGCTCGTCTTCCCACGTCTTTCGGCGCTTGCCGAGACTGGCTGGACGAGGCCGTCCTCCAAATCCTGGGAACGCTTCAAGGCGCTCGCCGGATTGATGCCGCTGCTCTATGGGCTGCAACAGTCCTAGTCGATTTTGGGACAACGGCGACCTAGTCTTCGCCTCTGGAAGCGAGGCGGAGATTAGCCGACGGGCTTCTGCAGCACGTCAAAGCGTGGATTGGTTTCCGAGAAGATCGGGAGGGCGGCCGCACCGAGGATTGCGGTATCCTTGCCGGTCGTGCCGATCATGACGCGCGGAATGGTCCTTTCCTCGGTCGGATCGATCGGCACGTGCAGCGGCTCCAGCCGCTCGGCTAGTCGGCGCATCATGATGGTGGAAATGCTGCCGCCGAGCACAATTGTCTGCGGATCGAAGGCCAGCTCAAGGAAATCGATCGTCTGCCGCAGCGGCTGAACGGCCTGATCCAGCCACGCATTGAGGCCTTTGCCACGTTCTGCAATCAGCGTGTCGAGATCCTCGGGCGAAAGCTCCTCGGCATCGGCAATGCCCATGAACTCGTAGGCGACGGTTGGAGAGACGTAGCGATCCAGGCAACCGCGCTTGCCGCAACTGCAGAGCCGGCCATGCGGCTCTACGATGATGTGGCCGATCTCACCGGCATTGTGCCGGCTGCCCTTGTAGAGATGCCCATCGAGAAACATGCCGGCGCCGATACCGCCGCCGCCGGCAAGGAAGAGATAGACGAAGCTATTGAAGCCGCGTGCGACGCCGTGCAGGCGCTCGCCGATGGCCGCCGCGGCCGCGTCATTCTCGACAAGAACGGGCACCTTCACGCGCCGTTCCAGCTCATAGCCGACGGGAAAGTCCTGCCAGCCGGGCAAGTTCAGCGGGCTCAGCGACGTGACGCCTCCCTCCGCATAACGGCCAGGCAGCGCCATACCGACACCGAGCAGCCTGTTGCGATCGAAAGAGAAGACTTGCTGCAGATCCTCGACGATCGCAGCCAAAACCGGCATGGCCTCTTTGGGATCCGGATGCTCTATATGGCGTTCGATGCGCGCGCAGACGGCGCCGGAGAGATCGGTCAGCACGCCATTGGCGCGCTGGCGGCCAAGTTCGAGCCCGATCGAATAGGCCCCATGCGGATTGATCGAATAGGGAATGATCGGCTGGCCGCGGGCTAGCTTCTGCGCCTTCGCGGGCACGAGCAGGTGTGATCGCTGCAATTCCTCGACGATGTTCGAGACGGTCTGTGCCGTCAGCGCCGTCATCCGCGCGATCGCCGCGCGCGATAGCGGACCGTTGGTGCGGACAGCCTCAATCACGACACGCCTGTTGTGTGACTTGGCCTGCTCGAGATTGGTGCCGGAAATCGCCTTCATGAGCGTGACCATTGCCACAAGACGATCCCGTGGGGAAGGGGAGAAGTGTGCAGTCTTTTCAATGTGATCGCGACGAAAATTGATGCCGATTGTTTCGACCGCAGTTCACCCATCACTTTAACGGCTGCGTCCCCGCTATCGTTGGGATTTGACGACACCGGACAAGCGTCGAATTCCTCTGAATGATTAGAATTCCGGCAAATCGTCAGTCGGGAATCGACGCTGCCAGGATGAAGCTCTATGGGAGATAAGAAGCCTAACCAATTGGGACGAATCATGAATTTACGCGTCAGCAAGGCCGCAGGAAACACGGTGCTTTTCGGCGTGCTTCTGATGCTGCTTGGCGATTTCCTGTTCTCGCTGAACGACGCCATGGGCAAATGGCTTGTGACGAGCTTCGCGGTTGGCCAGGTGCTGGTCATCCGCTCGCTCGGTTCTTTTCTCATCCTTGCGCCGATGATTGTCCGGCAAGGACCTCGCTCGCTGTTCCAGGTCGAGCGCGTGCCCCTGCAAATCCTGCGCGTTATCCTGACGACGGGGGATGTCGCCTTTTTCTACGCTGCGGTTGCTTATCTGCCCCTCGCAGACGTGATGACCTTTTACATGGCCGGCCCCATTTATGTCGCCGCCCTTTCACATTTCTTCCTGGGTGAGACAATCGGCTGGCGTCGCTGGCTCGCCGTCATCATCGGCTTCATCGGTGTCGTGATTGCGCTCAGACCGTCGGCGGCCATGTTGTCCTGGCCATCGGTCTTTGGCCTGATCGGCAGCCTTTCTTTCGCGCTGACGCTGATCCTCGGCCGCCGGCTGCGACAGACAAGCGATGCCACGCTTGTCACCTGGCAAACAATCGGCGCGTTGTTCACAGGTCTAATACTCAGCATCGGCGACTGGCGCGCAACATCCGCCATCGATTTCGCAGCCATGCTGGCACTAGGGATCATCGCCGGCAGCGCCCATATGATGATCACACGTGCACTGAAACTGGCCCCCGCCTCTTTGCTTGCGCCCCTCCAATACAGCCTGCTGCTCTGGGCAATTATCCTTGGTTACATTTTCTTCGACGAATTACCCGACAAGCAGATTCTGGTCGGCTCCGTCATCATCGTTCTCGCAGGCCTCTTCATCTTCCATCGCAAGAACATAGTGGACATCACGTCTAAAGCAGATGTTCCGCCTGACGGCCATTAGGGGCTATGCTGCCTTCCGATTTCGTCACCTGAGAGGCTATTCCCTCGGCGCTCTCACGGATTGAACTCAGCCTCGCATCCGTCGCAGTCAGTCGCATCAGATGACGCCGTGACTTTATGGTTTCTTCCGGGCCTTCAATAGGCGAAAGGACGATTTGTTCGTCGAATCTCAATCTGTCCAGTCGCGGACCTTCATCCTGCGCTGTCGTCGCCTTGAGATTCAGACGTCTTTTTATGAGGCGTAGGCAACTATGCCATACGAACCTAAATATGAAACGCGGGTCATCCTGAAGGATTGCCCAAGCAGATGCGAGTGTCAGACGTAAATTCCTGGCTTTTCTGTACTGCCGGAATGCGTATTTTTGAGTAAGCGCGACGGCGCTTTTGGCTGCATATTTCGGAAGCTGCGGATTTGCGGCCAACGAGCGTTTGATGACTTCCAAAGCGCCTTGCCCCATTTGAGCGTGGTTGGAAGACATGTTGCCGGGATATTCTCTGTAGCCCACCAGGCGTTCGGGGACGACTTCGATCCAGTAGCGTGCAGCTAACCTGAGCTCGAAATCGAGGTCTTCGCAGCCTCCAATACCTGCTGCGGCGTACGAGCTGTCAAATCCACCTATCTCAAGCGCTGCATCCCGTCGCACAAGAAGCGCGCTTCCATTGCCAATGTATTTGAAATTCAGATGCCGAGCGTAAATGTATCCTCTCGCAATATTGGACGCGCCGGGCCGGATGATCTCATCGTCGCGATCGATGACGTAATGCAGCACGTAGACCGCCGCCCACTGCGAGGAAAGGCCATTGAGAGCATCTATCTGCTTCTCGATTTTCGTCGGATGCCATAGGTCGTCCGCGTCAAGGAATGCCACAAATTGACCTGATGATGCCTCGATGCCGGTATTCCTTGCGGCAGAAACACCGCGGTTTGGAGTGCGTAGCAGGCGGATCCGTGGGTCAATCATCGCGCTCTGCTTGACAAGGTCTGCCGTATCGTCTGTCGAACCGTCATCGACCACGATGATCTCCAGGGCCGGATAGGTCTGTCGAGTTGCAGATCGCAATGTGCGCTCGATAAACGTGGAAGCGTTGAATGCTGGAATAACCACCGAGACCAGCGGCTGAGAGGGATCAAAAGTTTCTCCAGACTCCATCGGTTTTCCCCTATGCCGCAGCCGGGGCGAGGTGGATCTGATGCTGCATCAGGCGGGCAACGGACGATCGGTGGCTGACGATGATCAGGGTCCGGTTGCTGTATTCTTCGAGCAGAAGAGAAAGCACTCGCGTCTCTGTCTCTTCGTCAAGTGCATTGGTGGCTTCGTCGAGAAGCAGGATTTCAGGTCGGCCCGCAAGCGCCCGCGCCAGGCCGATGCGCTGCCGCTGGCCGCCCGAAAGTCTGATCGCCTCATCGCCCAGCCACTCTTCGAAGCCGTAGGGTAATTTCTCGATGAACTCGGTCGCGCAGGCCATATCGGCTGCCCAACGGACGTCTTCTTCGGAGATCTCGCGACGGAAGCGGATATTGTCGAGGACGGTGCCTTCCATCAGCTCGACATCCTGGCCGGAGACTGAAAGTTGTCGCAACCAGCTTGACCGTTCAATGGTCGAAAGATCCTTACCGTCAACGGTGATGCGACCCTCGGTCGGCTGAATGAGGTCGAGAACCATGTTGAGGATCGTCGTCTTGCCGGAGCCGCTCGGGCCGATCAGCGCGGTCGTCTCGCCGATCTTAATCGAGAAGCTGACATGGCTGACGGCGGGCACGCTGCTTCGCTCGTAGAGGAAGGAGACGTCGTGGAAAACGATCTCGCCCTTCAGATGTCTCAGCTCTTCCCCGTCGCAGACCCCTCGGGCATCGTCCGCTTCGGAAATTATCGTGAGAACGTTCTGCAAGGAGGCTTCCATGGCGTGCAGGCCAAGAATCTGGGAGTCGAAATCCTTGATATGTGGCTGAAGTCTGTAGAGAAGGACGGTGGCCGACAATGCTGCGCGGAAATCCACCGGGAGAAATTGCGAAGACAGGATAATCGTCAGGATCACGCCGAACGTCAGCGCCTCACTCAGCAGCGAGGTTGCCGCGCCCAAACGATCGGAGCGGGACCAGGCCCGCCCAACATCCTTTGAAAGGGCGTCGAAAATGATTTCGTGGCGGTTTTCAAGCCCGAAGCTTTTTACCGCCTTCAAGGTCTGCAATGTAGTCCATGTTAATTGTGTCAGATCCTCCACGGCCGAAAGGGCAGTCTCGCCGATACGCCGATAAGCATCGGCAAATAGGCCGAGCGTCAGATTATGGACAACGCCGAAGACAAGTCCGAGCAGAGCGATCGGCCATGCCATCACCAGCATTCCGGCGCCGAAGATCACGATGGTCCCGAGACTGATCCCGAGGCGAACGAGACTCGCATGTGCCGAAGCGACGGCATAGGATTCAGTGGCGATCACATTCATGATGTCGCTGCGCTCGTAATGCTGAAAGCGCTGGAACGGGATCGTTAGGATTTTTGAATAAAGACGGCGCCGGATTCGATCGCTGATCTGATGACTGACGGTGCTCGCAATGATGGAGTTGGCAAAGCCCAGAGCGATCCTGAGGATGATCGCGCAGATGAGGACCGTGACCAGCATCGGCTTTGAGATCGCGGTATCGAACCCGCCGAAAAATGCGGGAAACCAGCCGACAGCTGTTCCGGAAGCAGATCCCTGCTGTCCAAGGACAAAAATCAGGCTGACAAGAAAGGTGATGCCGACCATTTCCATCAGACCGCTAAGGATGCCGACTGAAATCATCACAAAGGTCTTCATCCGAAGCGTCGGAATAAGTTGTAAAAGCTCTCGGAAACGGGCCGCGACGACCAGATTGAGGGGCCTTGGTGGCTTGCCCGAAGCGGACTTTCGCATCGTCGTCATGCATCACCCGCGCGCAGCGTGGTGAACTCACCGGCCTCACCGATAACAGCTACTTTAAACCGATCGTGGAATGACGTACCGCTTTCTGGAAATGCGATGCTGATCGCGGGGCCAGATGGTATTGGAGCCTTTGGCGACCGATTTGCCAGCCGTCGCGCTTGCTGTTTGGCCGCGTACCAGACGAGGCGAGTGCCGTAGACGGCGAGTTTCGCGGAAAACCGTCTCGCAAGCATCAGCGCCAGTTTCCTGACCTGATCTTGATCTCCGCTGGAAATCGCCCGCTTGAAGTACCATCGTGCCATGTCGAATTCCGCAACGCTGACGATGGCGGCAAGCCGCGGGTGGCGTTTTTTGACCTCTGCCATCACCAGGGCATGAGATTTCAGCATGCGATAGGCATTGCTCGACATATTTCCCTGAGTGAACCGGTATCCGGTTAGAAAACCAGGAACCACAGCGAAGGGCAGGCTTTCGGCGAGTGCGAGATAGAGTTTCAGGTCTTCGCATCCCTCGGCCTCTTGATCACGCAACGCCGGATCATAGCCACCGCATGCCAGAACATCGGCGCGCGGCATGAGCGGTGTGCTGCCATTACCGATAAAATTTTCCCGAGCCATGATTTCGAAGACGTCGCCCTTGTGCAGCACGGGTCTCGAATGGTTGAAAATCAAGTCATTCGCGTCAATTGCCACATACCAGTTGTAGGCGACCCCTCGTCCTTCGGGAAAGCTTCTCAGAGCTTGGACTTGCAACTCAATCTTGCGGGGATGCCAGAGATCGTCGGCATCGATCGGGGCTATATAGCTTCCGGTTGCTTCGTGAATCCCGTGGTTGCGGGCACGCGCTACCCCGCCATTTTCCTGCCGCAGAACCCTGACACGCGGATCCTTGAGGCGATAATCACTTGCCAGCTCGTAGGTTTTATCCCGCGAGCCGTCGTCCACTACCAGGATCTCAAGGCGTTCATAGGTCTGGTTCGATACGCTCTGAAGCGTGTCAACAAGAGTTTTCTCGGCATTGTAGGCCGGAATGATGACCGTGACCAAAGGGAGGAAAGGAGCGCTCATCGCTTGCTATCCAATGAACGCATCGGGTTGGCCCATCAGCTCGGCAAAGGCCCCGAGTGGAAGGTCACCGCGGACTTCAAGGCGTGGTAGGGAAAGCACTTGGTCAGCAGAGCTCGCCCTTGCAGGCTTCGTCGAAAAGCCGATCTCGTAACCGGTGTGGGCAAGAATGCTGGGGACACGGAAATCGATGGAGCCGAAGGGAAGGGCGATTGATGTCACAGCCTCGCCCAGCTGGTTTTCGAGCGCATTACGCGACAGAGCAGCTTCGCCAAGCAATGTGGCGTTGTCGAGCGAACTCGCCGGCCTGTGAGACGCCAAATGGGATCCAAAGCAGATACCCTGTCGGTGCAGAGTCCGGATATCGGCCCAGGACATTAGCGGGGCCGGCTCCCCGTAGGTGGCATCCCAATCCGACGAGCCACCAACCTTGTCCGTCACCACGAAAACGTCTGCGCCAAACCCGCTCTCAGCCAGAATGGGAAAGGCATCGGTGAGAAAATCGAGATAGGCGTCATCAAACGTCAAGACGACGGGACGTCCTTGGATCGGTTTGCGCTCGCGCAGCAGTGCGGCAAGGCTCTGGGCAGTCAGCGTATAATAGCCCTGCCGCCGGAGGAACTGCATCTGCTTGCGGAAGATCTCCGGCGCGACCCGAAACCGACTGAGTGCGTCCGGCCCGTCGAGCGCAATTCTATGATACATCAGCACTGGAACCGAAGTCGTCACCTCGTTCGTCCATACCGCCCCGCGATCGACGCCGGCCGGGCCCCAGATAATGTGCTTGGCTACATCTGCGTCGAGAGGGGCGCCGTAAGCTTCGATCCGCACGGCGGCCGGTTTTGCCGTCGTGTGCTTTGCGAACCGATGGATTGCGTAAAGCTCGGTCTCGATCGTTTCTTCCAGCACCAGTTCAGGGAGGTTCGACAGGACTTCCTTGATCGTGCCTACGCCAAACGGATTGTTCCAGTCGAAACCGGTTCTGTCGGGTTCGTCGCGACGGATATGGGCATGTGCCGTGATAAGGCGCCCTCCCGGTTTCAACGCCGCCGCGATCTTCCGGCATACCTGTTCCAGGATCTTCTCGTCGTCCATGTAGTATAGGACCTCCGAGCAGACGATCAGATCCTGCTCGGGCGGAAGTTCACTCCCGACGAAATCTAGGACGCGAAACTCAGCGTTCGTACACGCCCGACATCTCTCGGATGCCCTTTCAATGGCGCGGCGCGAAATATCCGTAGCCGTCAGGAAACCGACCTTCTCAGCGAGCCTCGCCGTGAATATTCCTTCCGCGCAGGCGAGCTCGAGCGCTTTTTCGACCCCTTCCGGAACAAGGCTCAGCGTCTGGTCGTATTTAACCTGCTCGTAGACAGACAGGTAGTTCCACGGGTCCGGGCGCTCGAAAACACGCTCCCAATATTCCTCTTTCGTTGCGGGTTCCGGCAAAACCGTCTGCGCATCTCCTGTTTCGGCAGACACGCCGCTCCTCTCGGCAACTGGTCCGGGGAACTGCCGCCCGTGACGGGACTGCACCTCCAACAAACGTGCGTCATTGTCCCCAGCCTCCGTCGCCGCGGATTTGACGAGCACGTTCCGACGTATCGCGTAGGAGAGCTGGTTGAGCTGACGTCGTCGCCCCCGCCGCTGCCGGGCTATTTTGCCCAAAACCCTGGTGTTGCGGACGGCTTCGGCTGCCCAGGAGCAGCCATAAGTAAAGGTCAAAGGGGTGGGCACGTGATCTCCGGCCCGGAGCTCATCGATGATGAGCCTGAGTTGAGCGCGAACGGAGAGGTCTCCCCACAGAGGGCCCACATACGATCCGACATGTTTCCCTTCGGAAAAGACGTGCAGTAGCAGCGTATCGACCCCGTTCGCCTTGGCAACCGAGATCAGGTTGCCGGTGTCGACTGCAACCACCTGCAGACGGCCAACCGAGTAGGAGCGCGACTTATCGGCAGCCGAGATTGACCAGACAACGAACTCCTCCAGGCGGCGCCCGGTCCCGGGCAGCGAGTATTGCTCGAGCAATTGAACAATGTCGAGAAATGCTGGTTTCCAGCGTTCTGACAAATCGATGAGATCGGCGGCATTCGCCGTTGCCAGACCTGTTTGCAATCCATGCAATATCACCGCGCCGAGAAAGCTCTCATAACCTGAGGCGTTGGGAAATTCGGGTAAAAGCTCCGCTAGCGCGGCTAGATCAGCTCCCGTACACAGGTTGGCCGAAGCGGTCCAGGCGAGCATCCGCAATTGCCCGAGAGCCGGCGCCGTCCACCGGGCATCCTCATCATCCGCCGACGGTTTCTCTTCCACGCCGAGGGCCTGCGCCCTGGTGGTAACCCGGATTGCGTCCCTTACCATCTTAAACGGATCGCCCGAGAGCGAGCCGGCCTTCATCCGATAGAAGGCAAGGCACTGGTCGACCTGTTTGAATTCAGCTCCTGCAAACGCCATACGAAGCCAGAGATCCCAGTCCTCGCAGGTCTGCAGCTCGGTATCCATGCCGCCAAGCCGGACGAGAAGGTCTTTGGGAAAAACCACTGTATGAATGGCCAGGGCACAAAATGACGAGAATTCCCGCTTTGCTCGATCGCCCGCCAGATTGGGGGGCGTTTCGATTTCGAGCATCCGGCCATCCGGCGTGACGCGGCGATAGCTGCAGCATGCGATCACCGGCTGGGGGCCATCCGCAGCAATCGGCAGCATGCATTCGATGAAAGTTGGATCCAGCCAGTCGTCCGCGTCGAGCATGCAAAGAAAAGGGGCGGTCGCAAAGCCGGCGGCTGCGTTACGCGCTGCGGCCGCGCCGGCATTCGCCTGACGATGGATCAGGATCCGGCTGTCAGCTTTCGCAAAGCCTTCGAGCGCATTCCAGGTATCGTCTTTCGAACCATCGTCAACGACCACCGCCTGCCAGTTCGATACCGACTGTTTTTGCAAGCTGCCCAGGCAATCGGCCACGGTCTCCGCCGCGTTGTAGGCGGGGATGAGGAACGATATGTCCGGCTTCGATGCGGCTGTCACCATGCTGGCATCTTCCAGCGGCGAAGGACATACCACGCACCGTTCAGGCAGCCCAGTATTTCGTCCTTGAGAAAGAAGTTGTCCGAAGTTGCTTCCTTGCGCAGCCGTCTCCTCAGCCTCCGGAGATAATATTGAGGCAACGAAACCAGAATGCGCCGCAGATTGCCCCGGTTTCCGGTGTTCTGGTATTGGACCAGCAGTGCCGCCACGTGACCGCTCATATATTGGCGTATTTGCTTGGCGAGTCCCTTCATCTCCTTGCGATGAAAATGCCAGGAAACAGCCGTCGGCTCGTAGCGACAGGTGCCGCCATAATGGAGAAGCCGGTTCCAGAATTCGGAGTCACCCGAACACCCTGCCGCACCCATATCCAACCGCACGTCGAACAATCCGATTTCATCGAACACCCGACGCCGGAAGGCCTGGCTTGCGCCGGCGCCGATCAGCCATGCCTGCGCCCCGTGGCGCGCACTTTGACGATAGAAATCCGGACCGAAGTCTTGGCGCTTGTAGCCTCTACCAAATCCCCAATGAGTTTCGAATATCAGTTGGGCGGGCGTGGAAAGCTCCCCGGGAAGGACAAGGCCGGTGACGCATCCGATTTCAGGCCGGTCGAAAGCCTTCATCAGGTTCTCCAGCCAACGTTCGTGCAGAACGACGTCGTCATCGGTGAACGCCACGAACTCGGTCTTTGCCGCGCGCACTGCCGCATTGCGAGCGTAGTCCAACCCAATCCTGTTCTCGCGCACATAGGTCGCGCCAGCCGCTTCCACGGCACGGCGGGTGCCATCGCCGGTTGAGGCATTGTCGACGACGATTACTTCAGCCGGAGGCAGAGATTGTTTGGGGATTGATGCGAGGCATCTGGCCAGTTGATCCGGCCGATCCTTGGTGCAGATCAGGAGGCTGACGTCGCGGTTCGTGATCGGCGCCTGCGTCACATTCCGAGCGTGTTCGATAGTTTCCGGCAGCACGGCGCGCGCAGCCAGCGCGGCAGGGCTTTCTTGCTCTTCGATATAGGCCTGACCAACAGGGAGGCCTTCGGAAACGAAGACCACGAGCCCGGCGCCGATCGCCGGGCCATTCGCACCAACGTCATCCGACGAAAGATCCAGGTACCGGATAGGCACGGGGAAGACATTGTTTTTCATGTCACGCGGTATGGCGTCACTCATTACTACACTCTGCGCCAGGTGCTGGGGAACTGTTCAGCGTCCTGCCTTGGCCAGCCGGCGGGAGCCCCCCTGCGCAACCTTTGCCGAGGTAATTTTCATCTCCTCCCTGAACCAGTCCAGAGTCTTGGCGACGCCTTCCTCATAGCTAATCGTGCACGACCATTCGGGCATCACATAGTTTGCATTCGTCAGGTCTGGCCGTCTGTTTGTCGGATCGTGCGGCGGCGAAGGCTCGAATACGATCGGAACACCGCCCATCAGGCGCGAGACATACCGCGCCACTTCCAGGACTGCGATTTCCCGGTCGTTCCCGACATTAAGCGGCCCCCTGTAATCCGTTTCGGTCATCCAGAAATAACGGGCAAAGCCGTCGATGATATCGTCGACATAGCCCCAGCTTCGGGACTGGAGGCCATCCCCGAACACCGTAATGGGGCGGCCGGTCAGCGCCTGCGCGGCGAAGTTGGAGACGGCGCGGCCGTCGTCCGGTCGCGTCCTCGGGCCGTATACGTTGAAGGGACGAACGATTTTGACGTCCAGACCCTGCGTGCGCTGCATCTCGAACAGCAAGGACTCGGTGCAGCGTTTGCTTTCGTCATAGGACGAACGTGGTCCGGTGCAATCGACCTGGCCCTTATAGGACTCCGGCTGCGGCGAAACGAGCGGATCGCCATAGACCTCCGAGGAAGAGGTGAAGCAGAAGCGGCCTCCTTTTTTCAGAAGGTCCAGAAGACGAAACGCTCCGATGAGATTTGCCGAAATAGTTCTCTTGGGTTCCTTCATGTACCATGGAGGTGAGGCCGGAGAAGCAAGGTGATATACTTCGTCAAACTTATCCGAAGTCTGAAGCTTTTCCACGTCGGACCGGACGAAATGGAAGCGAGGATCCCTTATATGGGAAATATTCTCCTCACGCCCGGTCCAAAGGTTGTCAACAACAACCAGCTTTTCGACGTCGGCGCGATTTAAAAGCCTGTCGCACAAATGCGACCCGAGAAAACCAGCTCCGCCTGCTACAAGCACTTTCTTCATGACTTCTCCAACAGATGGCATGTTTCGATTTGCTTATATTCAGAGTATCTACAACGCAAAGAAATGGTCAACGCTACGGCTATCTTTCCGAAGTTTAACGTTAAGACCTTTGATTAATGTCGAGAATTGGAATAAAGTTTTATTGGGTTTGCCTGAGTTCAAAAAGAATCCTCAGGGTTCTCTTGCGTCCAGCGCAATGATATTTCAGTCCGGCCGAGTGGAGGTTGCTTTTAGATTATTAGCGCGCGCCCCCCGCAAATCGGAGCGCCAAGGGAGTGATCTTCATCCAATGCGCGCCCTAAGGGACGGCCTTCAATGTCCCCGATAAAGTAAACACGATCGTATTGTGGCTTTTTTTTGTGCGGTGCGCACCCCGGACCTTAGTCCGATATGGCTACTTCTTTTGGTATATACCAAAATCATTAAAGAATCCTGCGATATTCTAGTTATAATATACTTAACTTCAGATTGAATCTTCAAGAGGCCATTGCGACCTTATTTAGACCGACAGCCGTTGTCGGGCCGCTGCCCCCATTTGCGTCACCACAGCTGATCCCGTGTTGCTTCCAGAAGGTCATCTGAGCTCCCTATCAAGGCGAAGCCGCTTCATTACCTTTAGCAATGGACGTCACGAAACCTAAACCAGCAAGTTGCAGACAATGGCTACCCATGGCGGCAGTTTTCATTTCTGCGTAAGGAACCACTTTCCCGATTGACAGGACCACTTCTGTCGATATTCTATTATAAAAATCGACATAACATAATTGTGGAACATTAAACCGGGAGCATGAAATGAAGACATTTGTCGCATTCCTTCTCGGCACAGCGATGGTCGCTTTGCCGACAACTTTGATGGCTCAGGAGAAGGGGGGCGTGATCAACGTCGCGACGATCGGCGAACCGCCGACGCTTGATCCGATGTCCTCGACCGCCGACCTCGTCGGCATCGTTACGCAGCATATTTTCGAGACGCTCTACACTTTCGACAAGAAGTGGAGCGTGACCCCGCTTCTGGCTGAAAGCCTGCCGGAAATCAGTGCCGACGGTAAGACCTATACGATCAAGCTGCGTACTGGTATCAAATTCCACGATAACACCGACATGACTTCGGAGGATGTTGTCGCCTCGCTGAACCGCTGGATGAAGATTGCATCGCGTGGCAAGCAGGTAGCAGGTTTTATCGACTCCATCACGGCTGCCGATCCGGCGACCGTGAAGATTTCGCTGAAGCAGCCCTATGCGCCGCTGACCTCGCTGCTCGCCTTCAACAATTCCGCCGCTATCATCATTCCCGCTGAAAAGCAGGATGAACCGATGAAGGAGTTCATCGGCACCGGCCCCTATATGCTGAAGGAACGCAAGGCGGATCAGTATATCCAGCTCGTCCGTTTCGACGGCTACAAGTCGCGCGACGGCGAGAGTGACGGTTACGGTGGCGCCCGCCACCAATATCTCGACGAAATCCGCTTCGTGCCAGTTCCGGATGCCAACACCCGCGTTGAGGCTGCCGTATCCGGCCAATACGATTACGTCGACTCGATCCCGGTCGAATCCTTCGATAAGCTGAAGGCTTCGACCGCGTCGCAGCCTGTCATCCTGAAGCCGTTCGGTTACCCGGTCTTCGTCTTCAATACCAAGGAAGGCATTGCTAAGAACATCGAGGTCCGCAAGGCAATCCGTCAGGCGCTCAGCATGGAGGACATGCTTGCCGCTGCTTTCGGAAGCACGGATTTCTATACGCTCGACGGCGACATCTATCCCAAGCCTTACGCCTGGAATACGGATGCCGGGGTCAAGGGTAATTATAATGCGGCCGATCCGGAAGGTGCGGCGGCTGCGGCGAAGGCTGCAGGCTACAATGGCGAGCCGATCCGTATTCTGACCAGCCGCCAGTACGAGTTCCACTACAAGATGGCGCAGGTCGCCGCCGAATATCTGAAGGCGGCCGGCTTTGCCGTCGATCTGCAGGTCGTCGACTGGGCAACGCTGACGCAGCGCCGCACCGATCCGAAGCTTTGGGATATCTACATCAGCCACAGCCCCTTCCTTCCGGAGCCGGCGCTGATCGGCTCGCTCTCGCCGAGTTCGCCCGGCTGGTGGGATACGCCGGCGCGCAAGAGCGTCGTCGATGCCTTCACCTCGGAAGTCGATCCGCAGAAGCGCGTGGCACTGTGGGCTAATGTCCAGAAGACCATGTATGATGAAGTGCCATATATGAAGATTGGCGATTTCAACGCGGTATCGGCGGAGTCGACGAAGCTCGAAGGCGTCGATCCGGCTCCGTGGCCGTACTTCTGGAACGCATCCATCAAGAAGTAGTGCTCCATCGGGGGATACCGGTGCGTCCGCGCCGGTATCCTTTTCCATCGTGCTCGCCCGGCACCAGGATAGGCTTCATGATACGTTACATTTTCCAGCGCCTGCTTGGCATGATCGTCGTGATGTTCCTCGTTGTCACGATCGTCTTCGTCATCGTTCGCGTCACTCCCGGCGATCCGGCTGCCGTCATGCTCGGCCCCGATGCGACGCCACAGGATATTGCCGATTTGCGCGCGAGCCTCGGCCTCGATAGGTCCATCGGTGTGCAATATCTCTATTATATCGGCCAGTTGCTGAAGGGCGATCTCGGGCAGTCGATCTTCCTCAATATGCCGGTGACGGCAGCACTGCTCGATCGTGCCGAACCGACCTTCTTCCTGACGATCTTCTCGCTCGTTATCGCTGGCATCATTGCGCTTCCAATCGGCATTTATGCCGCTTATCGCCGCGGCTCCTTTGTCGACCAGGCTGCAACGACGCTGGCTATGTTTGCGGCTAGCATTCCAAGTTTCTGGCTCGGCCTCATTCTTATGCAGATCTTCGCCGTGCGTTTTGGTCTGTTCCCAGTCTCGGGATATGGCGGGCCGGGCTCGACTTTCATCGACCGCATGTATCATCTGACCCTGCCAGCCTTCGCGCTCGGAATCGTGTCCTCGGCGCTCATTTTGCGCTTCACGCGCGCCTCGATGCTCGATGTTCTTGGTGACGATTATATCCGCACGGCGCGGGCCAAGGGCTTGATCGAGCGCCGGGTGATTCTCAAGCATGCCCTGAAGAATGCGCTGATCCCGATCCTCACCGTTTTAGGTCTAACCGCTGCCGTACTTATCTCAGGCGCCGTCGTCACCGAAACCGTCTTCGGTCTTCCGGGCGTCGGTAATCTTGTCGTGTCAGCCGTCCTTCGCCGTGATTATCCCGTCATCCAGGGTGCGCTGTTGGTGATCGCAGCACTCTACGTCCTGATCAATTTTGCGATCGATATGCTCTATCTGCTTGTCGACCCAAGGGTGCGCTACTGATGACGGATATCGCGATCCTACCGGCCGAGAATGAAGGCCGTAAGTTCATCCGCCGCTTCCTGAAGCGCAAGACGGTCGCCGTCGGCTTGCTCATCCTGGTGATCTTCGTGCTGCTGGCGGTCCTGGCACCATGGGTTGCTCCCTATTCGCCGTCGAAGCTTTCGATCGTCAACCGGTTGAAGCCGCCCAGCGGTACTTATTTCTTCGGCACCGACGAATTCGGCCGCGATGTACTGTCGCGCACCATCTTCGCCGGCCGGCTGTCGCTGCTGGTCGGCGCTGCGGTCGTCGCGCTGTCGGCCGTGATCGGGGTTACCCTCGGATTGCTCGCCGGCTTCTTCAAAAATCTCGATACGCCGATTGCCCGCCTGATTGATGCGATGATGGCTTTCCCGGATATCCTGCTGGCAATCGCGCTTGTTGCGGCGCTCGGCCCGTCTCTGACGACTGTCATTATTGCGCTATCGATAGTCTATGCACCACGCCTTGCGCGTATCGTCCGCGCCTCGACACTGGTGATCCGCGAATTGCCCTATGTTGAGGCGGCACAGGCGCTCGGCATTTCGACGTTCCATATCATGACGCGCCATGTACTGAGGAACCTGCTTTCGCCGATCATGGTGCAGGCAACCTTCCTCTTTGCGAGCGCCATGCTTGCCGAGGCCGGCCTGTCGTTCCTTGGCCTCGGCGTCAGCCCGGAAATTCCAACCTGGGGCACGATGATCGCCGCTGGCCGGCAATATATCGGTCAGGCCGACTGGATGACGCTGTTTCCGGGCGTCGCCATTATTCTCTCCGTGCTTTCGCTCCAGATGGTCGGTGACGGCCTGCGCGACATGCTCGATCCCAAACTTCGAAAGGACCTTTAAATGACCGGTGAAACAGCGGGCAAACCGCTTCTCCTCACCAATGTGAAGCCAGTCGGCTTCGGTGCTGACACGCCCGATGGGGCAATCGACATCCTCGTCGGCGCGGATGGCAAGATCGCGCAGCTCGGTCCGCAGCTTGCGGTCGCCGACGATGTGACGCGCGTCGACGGTAAGGGCGCCTTCGTATCTCCCGGCTGGGTCGACCTGCATGTGCATATCTGGCATGGCGGCACCGATATCTCGATCCGCCCGTCCGAATGCGGAGTCGAGCGCGGCGTAACGACGCTCGTCGATGCCGGCTCTGCCGGTGAAGCCAATTTCCACGGCTTCCGCGAATATATTATCGAGCCGTCGAAGGAGCGCATCAAGGCCTTCCTCAACCTCGGTTCGATCGGTCTCGTTGCCTGCAACCGTGTCGCGGAACTGCGCGACATCAGAGATATCGACCTCGACCGCATCCTCGAATGTTATGCCGAGAATAGCGAGCATATCGTCGGCATCAAGGTGCGCGCCAGCCATGTGATCACCGGCTCCTGGGGTGTCACCCCGGTCAAGCTCGGCAAGAAGATCGCCAAGATCCTCAAAGTGCCGATGATGGTGCATGTCGGCGAGCCCCCGGCGCTTTATGACGAGGTCTTGGAAATCCTCGGTCCCGGCGATGTGGTCACCCATTGCTTTAACGGCAAGGCGGGTTCGAGCATCATGGAGGACGAAGATCTCTTCAATCTCGCTGAACGCTGCGCATCCGAAGGCATCCGCCTCGATATCGGCCATGGCGGCGCCTCCTTCTCCTTCAAGGTGGCGGAAGCGGCAATTGCCCGCGGTCTTCTGCCCTTCTCGATCTCCACCGATCTGCATGGCCATTCGATGAACTTCCCGGTCTGGGATCTGGCCATCACCATGTCGAAGCTTCTGTCGGTGGGCATGCCCTTCGACAAGGTGATCAACGCCGTTACCCATGCGCCGGCATCGGTCATCAAGCTATCGATGGACAACCGTCTGACGGTTGGCGCTCAGGCGGAGTTCACGATTTTCGATCTCGTCGATTCCGATCTGGAGGCGACCGATTCCAATGGCGACGTCTCGGTTCTGAAGAAGCTCTTCGAGCCGCGGCATGCGGTCATCGGCAACGAGGCCTACACCTCCAGCCGTTATGTTCCGCGCGCCCGTAAGCTTGTGCGCCACAGCCACGGTTATTCCTACCGGTAAGACCAGAGCATAAAAGAAATCGCATGACAGGAGTTTGCGTGAACCAGTCTCCCGCCACCGCCGGCACCATCGGCACGTCGCCTTATGAGCGGCTCGCTGCACTCGGCATTACGCTTCCGGCTTCACCGCCGCCGATCGCCAACTTCGTCACCAATGTGCGGGAGGGCAACATGCTTTACCTGTCGGGGCAGGGGCCGCGCGAGGCTGATGGATTCATGCATGTCGGCAAGGTCGGCGCCGAGATCGGCGTCGAGGCTGCTTACAGCCATGCAAAGCTGACCGGCATCAATCTGCTCTCAGTCATGCACGAGGCGCTTGGTGATCTCTCGCACGTCAAGCGGGTGGTCAAGCTGCTCGGCATGGTCAATGCGGTGCCGCATTTTGTCGATCATCCCGCCGTCATCAACGGCTGCTCGGATCTCTTCATCGATGTCTTCGGCGAAGAGATCGGGCAGCACGCCCGCTCGGCCGTCGGCTTCGGCTCGCTGCCGGGCAACATCACCGTCGAAATCGAAGCCATCGTCGCGATCAAGGATTGATGGGCACGCACATGATTGTTCCGGCCCAACACATTGAAATTGGAGAGACCCATGTCTGAGGACATCCGCACATCGATCGGCCTTCGCCCGGTCATCAACGTTTCCGGCACCATGACGAGCCTCGGCGCGTCAATCGTGGTTCCCGAAGCGATCGCCGCCATGTCGTCGATCCTACCGCAATTTGTCGAGGTCAACGACCTGCAGCGCAAAGCGAGTGCCGTTATCGCACGGCTTACGGGCGGCGAAGCAGGTTTCGTGACCGCTTCCTGCTCGGCGGGTATTTCGCTTGCCGTCGCTGGCGCCATCACCGGCAACAATCTTCTCGCCGTCGAAAAGCTGCCGGACGTCGTGCCGGAGAAGAATGAAATTCTCGTCCAGATGGGCCATGTCGTCAGCTATGGAGCGCCGGTCGATCAGGCGATCCGCCTTGCCGGAGGCAAGCTCGTGCTGATCGGTCAGGCGACCTCCACGCACCGCTTCCATATGGAGCATGCAATCACCGAAAAGACGGCTGCAGCCGTCTACGTCGTCTCGCATCACGTCGTCGATTACGGTCTCCTGAACCTCAAGGAGTTCGTCGAGATCGCCCATGCCAAAGGCGTTCCTGTCATCGTCGACGCAGCGTCGGAATATGATCTTCGCATCTTCCTGGAACAAGGTGCCGATGTGGCGCTCTATTCCGGCCACAAGTTTCTCGGCGGTCCGACTTCGGGCATCGTTGCCGGCAAGAAGGAACTGGTGCGCAATGCCTTCCTGCAGAACATGGGTATCGGCCGCGGCATGAAGGTGGGCAAGGAAAGCATCTTCGGCGTGATGGCCGCGCTTGAAGCTTGGGAAAAGCGCGACCACGCCGGCATTCGAGAGCGTGAGACGAGCTATCTCAATCTCTGGAAAGAGACTTTGGACGGCCGTCCCGGCGTAACCGCGCTGATCGAGCCCGATCCGACCAACAACCCGCTCGACCGCCTACGGCTGATCGTCGATGCCGAAGAGGCGCATATCACCGCCTGGGATCTAGCCGATGCGCTCAGCCGCGGTTCGCCGCCGATCATCGTCCGCGACCACGAAGTCGAACACCGCTACTTCTACCTTGACCCCTGCAACCTGCATCCGGGCCAGGAAAAGATTGTCGCCAGCCGTCTGGCTGAGGAGCTCGACAAGGCGCGCGCGTCCAACGAAATCATTGCAACGCCAATCGAAAATCGCAGCAAACGCCGCTTCGACGGTGTGCTGAAGTGGCCGGACTGATCCGGAACTGCGGATAATTGAGGAAGCAATCATGACCGGCATTCAGGCACAATCCATCGCAACGGCTGAGCCAGTCCTCTCCGTCCAGAACCTGACGACATCATTTCGGGTCGATGGCGCCTGGAAGCCGGTCGTTCGTAATGTCTCCTTCGATGTCGCACATAGTGAGACAGTCGCAATTGTCGGCGAAAGTGGCTCCGGTAAGAGCGTCACTTCACTCTCGATCATGCGCTTGCTGCAGGCGGATTCGAGCCGCATCGAAGGCAAGATCGTGCTCGGCGGGCGTGATCTGCTCGGCCTGCCGGAAGATCAGATGCGCAAGGTGCGCGGCAACGATGTCGCGATGATCTTCCAGGAGCCGATGACGAGCCTCAATCCGCTCTTCACGATCGGAGATCAGATCTCCGAGGCCTTGCTCTGCCACAGATCGATGTCGAAGGCCGAAGCCCGCGCCGAAACGATCCGGTTGCTCGAAAAGGTCCGTATTCCCTCGGCATCTTCTCGCTTTGATGAGTATCCCCACCGCTTCTCCGGAGGCATGCGCCAGCGCGTGATGATCGCCATGGCGCTTGCCTCACGGCCAAAATTGTTGATCGCCGACGAGCCGACCACAGCGCTCGACGTAACGATCCAGGGCCAGATCCTCGACCTGATCAAGATGTTGCAGGAAGAAGAAGGCACATCGGTCCTGTTCATCACCCATGACATGGGTGTCGTGGCCGAGATCGCCGACCGCACTGTTGTCATGTTCCGCGGCGAGCAGGTGGAAACGGGGGCAACCGCCGATATCTTCCATCGTGGAAAACATCCCTACACTCGTGCTCTTTTGTCGGCTGTGCCGGTTCTTGGCTCCATGCAGGGTCGCAAGCGGCCGCTACGTTTTCCTGTCGTCAATACGGCGACCGGTGAATCGAATGCTCCGGTCGAGACCGCCGATACGGTTGCTGCGGCAGCCCGCCCGGTGCTGGAGGTGAAGAGCCTCACCAAACGTTTCGATATTCATTCCGGCCTCTTCGGAAAATTGACCGGTCGCGTCCACGCGGTCGAAAACGTCTCCTTCGATCTTTACGCCGGCGAGACGCTATCGCTGGTCGGAGAGTCCGGTTGCGGCAAATCTACGACCGGACGCGCGATCATGCGGCTGATCGAGGCGCAAAGCGGTTCCGTCATCGCCGATGGCAAGGATGTGCTGGCGCTCGACAAGGCAGGCATGCGCGAGATGCGCAAGACCGTGCAGATGATCTTCCAGGATCCCTTCGCCAGTCTCAATCCTCGCATCCGCGTTGGTGATGCTATCGCCGAGCCCTATCTGGAACACAGGATGGGCACAGCCAAACAGGCGAAGGAGCGGGTCGCTGACCTCCTAACCAAGGTCGGCCTGACGCCGGACATGGCCTCCCGTTTCCCGCATGAATTTTCCGGGGGACAGCGCCAGCGTATCTGTATTGCCCGCGCGCTTGCATTGGAGCCGAAGGTCATCGTCGCGGATGAAAGCGTCTCGGCGCTCGACGTGTCCATTAAGGCACAGGTCATCAACCTGATGCTCGACCTGCAGCAGAGCCTGAACCTCGCCTTCCTTTTCATTTCCCATGATATGGCCGTCGTCGAGCGCGTCAGCCACCGCGTTGCCGTCATGTATCTCGGCGAAATTGTCGAAATCGGCCCGCGGGCCGCCGTCTTCGGAAGTCCGCAGCATGACTACACCAAGAAGCTGATGGCAGCTGTTCCAGTTCCCGATCCCGATCGCCGCCGCGAAAAGCGGACTGCTGCCAATGACGAGATCAGGAGCCCGATCCGTCCCGTCGACTACAAGATCAAGCCGCTGGAATATCATGAGGTATCGCCGGGGCATCTGGTCGCCGTCTGAGCGCAGCAGAAAACCACAGCGATGGTTTTCCATGCCAAGGCCCAGAAATGTTTACGTCAGGGAGCCCTCAATGTTTCGTATCGTCGGCCCGGAGCTGGTCGATCGCGTCCAACGCTTCGTCTGCCGACCAGCCAGCGCGTAAGGCCGCGGCAACGAGACGAACCTCCTTCTCCATTTCGAGCCTCAGATAAAGCCCTTCCAAGGCTTCCTTGGCGGTAACGACGTGGTCGTCATGCGGCACAACATCAGCCGTCCGTATGGTCGTAGACACATTCCTTTCCTTTCTCGAAGTGGAGTTGTGCTTGTTGTTAGGGCGATAACAGGCTTTTTCGCGTCCCAGGGAGACACTACGCAGCTGAGGCCATTTTGTTCCACCGCATCTTACCACAATCGGCGAGGGTGTTTGAAATTTTTGCAACGACGCTCTCTGCCGAAAATGACAGGCCAATGGACCATTGATGAAATTGCGTTAGAACGACAGACCTCCCCAAAAAAGCGGAGGGAGAAGGACGTCGCCATGCCTTGTTTGCAAGATCTGATCGACTGGATCATCTCTGAGGGATTATCGACGGATACGATCGACACCATTTTGCAGGGTGTCGCAGAACGGCTGGCGGATCTCGGATACCCAATCCTTCGCGCGTCGATAGCAATGCCGTCGATCGATCCCCTGCAGAGAGGATTTTCGGTCGCCTGGTACCGTTCGTCCGGTATTTCGAAGGAGGTTCAAGGGCATGATGAAGCGAGCCAGGAACTGTTCCGGCGCTCTCCCATCTCCTATCTCCTCACAAATAATCTCCGATATGCCCGCTGGAGATTGCCGCCGGGACCGGATGCCCCGCCGATTCCACTGCTGACCGAACTCGCTGAGCTCGGTGCTACCGACTATCTGACGAAGCTTGTTTCATTTCCCGGTGATACTGCGCTTGCTGGCGTCAGCTTCTCGATTGCGGTCGACGATCCCGATGGCTTTTCGGACAGGCTCATTGCCGATCTGCAGAAAATGGTCCCAGCACTGTCCCTTGCCTGTTGGCGTATCGCCACCACGCGGGTGGCTACCGATGTCCTGGCCGTCTATACGGGCGCTAGAACCAGCGGCCACATCCTCAGCGGTCATATCCGCCGCGGTGACGGTACCGCGGTCTATGCCGCGATCCTTCTCGCCGATCTTAAGAATTTCACCTCGCTCAACGAAAAGCATGGGCCCGAACGCATCGTTGCCTGGCTCAACGAACATTTCGAGGCGATTGGCACACCGGTCGAGCAGGAGGGTGGAGAGATCTTGAAGTTCATGGGCGACAGTCTTCTCGCCATCTTTCCTGCAGATATCGACAACCCGGCCGAGGCATGCAATCGCGCTCTGTCTGCGGCACAGGCCGCCATGGAAGCCAATGCCGCTGTCAATCGCGAGCGCGCGAAAGCAGGAGAACCGCAACTGCTCGTCGATATCGTTCTGCACGTCGGCCAAGTCTTTTACGGAAACGTCGGGGCGGCGCGCCGTCTCGATTTCACGGCCATCGGTAGAGCGGTCAACGAAGCGGCGCGCATGGAGAAGCTCGCCGATATCGTTGGCCACAGCCTGTTGGCATCAGCCGACTTCGTTTCGCAGGCGCCAGGCCGTTTCGAGGAGGCGGGCTCTTTTCCGCTGAAGGGGGTCTCCCGGCCAGCCGCGATTTATGTCTGGCCGGATCAACAGCCGCTGGATGCGAAATCCCGCGGCGCGTGACGTGATATTGTCTGCGCGGCCGGCCACAATGCATGGCGGCCGCGCGTCAGATTAGCTTGCAGCTGTGTCAGCTCTTGAGCCCGAAGAGGGTTTCGGCGTTGCGGAAGCAGATCTTCTCCATATCCTCCTTGGAAAGATCGAGAGAGTTCAGGATCTTCAGCGTGTCGCGGATGTAGCCCGGGCCCTTTTCAGGATCGAAGGGCGAGTCCGATGCGAAGAGGATACGGTCGCTGCCATAGAATTCCAGGCCGCAGAGCGTCGCTGCACGCGAGCCGAACACGGCCGTGTCCGCATAGAAATCCTTGAAATAATCAAGCGGGCGTTTCTTGAGGCGCTTCAGAACGAGCGACAGATCCTCGTCGGAAGTGCGCTTGCCGAGCTGGTCCCAACCTGGGCCGACGCGGCCTTCGAAATAAGGCACCATGGCGCCCATGTGATGGGCAAGCACCTTCAGGTTCGGCAGACGGTCCATGAAGCCCGAGAAGACGAGGCGGGCCATGGCGGCGCTGGTTTCATAGGGCCAGCCGAAGGTCCACCAGATTTCGTACTTGGATTTGTCCTCGGTGGCGTAATCCGCCATAGACGAGGTGCGTGAGGGATGCAGAAGCACCGGCTTGTTGTGCTTGGCGGCGGCTTCGAATATCGGGAAAAAACGCTCTTCGTCAAGCGGCGCGCCATTGACGTTGGTATGGATCTGCAGACCGTTGGCACCGAGTTCGGTAAAGGCGCGTTCAGCCTCGCGCACAGCGGCGTCGGGAGCATTCATCGGCAGAGCGGCAACGAAACCGGCGAAGCGTTCGGGATATTTCTCGACGAGTTCAGCCTGTCCGTCATTGGCGATGCGGGCAAATTCGGTGGCGAGTTCCGGGCCGCCCATGGCTTCGAGCGGCGGCATGCCAAGCGAGATGATTTGCCGATAATCGGAAAATTCGTCCATCACCCGGAAGCGGGTTTCAAGATCGTAGATGCAAGGCACGCCCTGCATGCGCCGACCGATATCCTTGCCGGCCCCGTCAAGCTTCTGGATACGATCCCAGAGCTGCTTAGGAAAAAAATGGTTGAACGCATCGATATAATACATCGGACTCCTCCTCAACGTATCGTCTTGCCGCTTCAGCCGCGCTTCAGGCGGCGGACGAGATAGGCGAAGGTCGCCTTGAACATCTCTTCGCGGAACATGTGCTTGCGCTTGGCCTTGATATCTTCGGGTTTGCCGAGCGCCTTGGCGCCGCCTGCTGCCTCCACCCACAGCTGCATCATGCAGGCGTTCTCCAGGGACAGCGCGAGATAGATCGCCTGTTCGATGGATGGGCCTGCCGTCACCAGGCCGTGGTTTTGCAGGAGCATGGCACCGTGCTCGCCGAGGCAAGCCGCGACCGCCTTGCCGCGCTCGGGCGTGGTGATCAGCTCCGTCGTTTCTGAAAAGACCGGCAGGCCTTCGGCAAAGATCGAGCCGGGGTGACCGATCGGCTGCAGCGGCTTGCCCAGTGCGGAAAAGCTCACGGCATAGGGTGCGTGTGTGTGGACGACAGCATTGACGTCGGGGCGGGCACGCAGCACCTCGGAATGGATGTAAACCTCGTTGTGACGACTGTATTCGCCATCGACCTTTTCACCCTCGAGATCGACTGTGATGATGTTGTCGTGGGTGATTTCTTCGAGGCCGAATTTCGAAGGCTTCATGTAGAAGCGGTCCGGCTGGTCCGGAACGCGGATCGATATATGGCCGCGCGTCCAGTCTCCCTGGCCGGCCTGTTCCAAAATGCGGCCAGCCTCGATCATCCGCTGCTTCAGTTCTTTATGCATCGTCGTGTTCTCCGAGCAATTATCACAGCGGAATCCAGTGCCGCTCCAGGCCGGTTCAAATGCGGTGTCACCGCCCTCACAGGCGCTACACACGGTGTTTGTCGCCGCGCTTGCGGCCCTGCGATACGTCGAGGAAGAGGTCCGAGATCGCGACCTTGCGGTCGATCAGCCCTTGTTGATGCGCGTAACCGATAACTGTCTCCAGCGTCCTGGCATTCTGCCCCTCGACGCCGTAGGCCCACGGGTCGTCGCCGAGGATCGCCTGCTGTTCCTCCCAGGCTTCACGGTACCAGGCGAGCGGCACGATACGCGGGTTCTCCATACGCTTCATGGCGACCTGCTTGGCTTCCTCGAATGCGATGTAGAGATTGATGGGCACCCACGGGTGCCGCACGACGATATCAGGACGGATGCCCATGACATGCATGATCGGAAAGATGCCCGTCCGCTCGTAATAGGCGATTTCCTCGGCTTTATAGTTCGGAAACAGCCGGCCGACGCGGGGGTCGCGCTTCTTGATCGGGGCGATGAGATCAGGGTGCAGCAAGGCGTCGATCTCGCCATCGACCAGCATCTGCTCTATGGACTTGTCTTCGGCGATCTTATGCAGCTTCAGGCCTGAAGGCAGCGTATAGTCCACATCCTCATCCAGCTCGGAATACCATTCGATCGACTGGTGCGGCACGCCATATTCACCTTCGAGCAAACCACGCAGCCAAAGCGATGCGGTCACCAGATAGCTTTTGACACCGACCTTTCGGCCGATCAGGTCCTTCGGCTCGCGGATGCTGCTCGCCGTATGCGTGAAGATGAAGCCGTGGCGGAAGCGCCGGTGCAGGAAGACAGGGATCGCGTCAAAGGGCAGGCCGCGCGTCTTTGCCGCCATATAGGAGGAAAGCGAAACCTCCGCGACGTCGAATTCGCCGTTGCGCAAAAAGCGCCAGTGACGCGTGGTGGAATCCATCTCCGTCAGGATCGTCAACTCGATTCCGTCCGGTCGGACCGTTCCTTCCTTCAACGCCCGCACGATCTCATAATCACCGCAAGCAAGCGTGAGCTCAACCTTCTTCGTCACTGAACTCCTCCAAGAGTCGCACGGCAAATCGTGCCGCGACGTCATTTGAGGTTAGCATGCGCAGAACAGCAATCACCTGTCCAGCGCTTTTTTAACTTTTCCTGTATTGTGGGATTTTTTTAGTTTTGAATTGACTGGTCTTTCGAACTCGCGATAAATGAGCCCGACGCTACCGGGTTGGCGGGCAGCAAGGGGATGGAGAGCATGGAACAGACGGATGTCCTCATAGTTGGCGCAGGCCCGGTCGGGCTGACGCTTGCTATCGACCTCGGCCAAAAGGGCGTGCGCTGCACGCTGATTGAAAAGAAGGAGGCGCCGGAGTTCCTGCCGAAGATGGAGCGCTGCAATGCGCGAACCATGGAAATCTTCCGCCGGATGGGCCTTTCGGAAAAGATCCGAAAGGCCGGACTCGACGCTTCCGTACCGATGGATGTCTACGTGGTTCTGGCGATGAACGAGCCGCCGCTGCTGCGATTGCCATATCCATCGGTCAACGAGGCGCTGGAAGAGATTCGTCGATCCGAGGATGCAAGCCAGCCGCTCGAGGCATATCAACTGATCTCGCAATACACGCTGGAACCATTGCTGAAGTCGGTGGCGGAACAATTGCCGAGCGTCACGGTCCGGTATGGCTCGGAATTCGTTTCGCTGGAACAGGACGACGGCGGTGTGACGGCGCATACGATCACGAAAAAAGGCAATCTAACTTATCGCGCAAAATATGTCGTCGGCTGTGATGGCGGGACGAGCCCGGTGCGCAAGCAGCTCGGAATCAAGCTGCGCGGCGAGGGTAATCTCCTGCATCTGCGCCAAGCGCTATACTATTCGGAAGAGCTCTACAGCCGCATTCCACTCGGCGATGGCCCTGGTCGCGGACGTCATTATCACGTTGCCGACGGGCAGGCGACATTTCTCATCATGCAGGATTCGACGAAACACTGGACGCTGCATGCCGTCGTCGAGAAGGACGAGGACATGGCCGCCCAGTTCGAAAAGGCAGTCGGCGTGCCCGTCGATTACAAGATGCTCTATGTCGGTCAGTGGAAACAGAACCTTCTGCTTGCCGACCACTATGGCGCGGGACGTGTCTTCCTCGCCGGCGATGCCGCCCATCTCGTCATTCCGACAGGCGGACTCGGGATGAATACCGGCGTTGGTGATGCGATCGACCTCGGCTGGAAACTGGCCGCGACATTGCAGGGCTGGGGCGGTCCGAATCTACTGCGCTCCTACGAAATCGAACGCCGGCAGGTTGGTGACCGCAATGTCGGGGCTTCCCGCTACGCTTCGCTCGGCCGGCGCCAATGGCGCTCACAATACCGGCCGGATATTCGCGATCAGACACAGGCAGGCCAGGCAACGCGAGACAATCTCGCACGCATCGCCGATGTCGAGCAGCGTAAGACCAACGAAATGATCGGTGCGGAACTCGGCTACCGCTATGTCGGCTCGCCTGTGATTACTGACGAGCCCGGCGGACCGGAGCACCTGTTCCGCGAATACCATCCGACCACATGGCCGGGTGCCCGCCTGCCGCATCTCTGGCTGGGCGAGAACGATCCCGTCCAGGACCATATCGGCCCCGGTTACACCATGCTGCGGCTCGGCGGCACGGCGATCGATACTTCGGGCATCGAGGGTGCGTTCAGAGCGCGGGGCGTACCGTTCGAGACGCTTGACATCGCGTCGCAGCGTGTTCGCGACATTTACGGCTACGATCTCGTTTTGGTGCGGCCGGACATGCATGTCGTCTGGCGCGGCAAAAGTGCCCCGGAAGACGCCGAGGATCTGGCGGCTATGGTCACGGGGCACTGACGGGGATCAGTTGCGCGCCAGCGTCTTGGAAAGCACGCCGGCGCAGAAAACCACCTGTTCTGCGATATTATCGAGGGTCTTTGCCTGGATCTGCCCGTCGCGCAGCGTCAGGCTGAGACTGCCGATGATCTCGGAACGGCCATCGAAGACGGGCGCGGCAACGCCGGTAACGCCGGGTGTGACATCGCCGCTGGTGCTCACCCAGCCGCGCTCGCGATGCTGGCGGAATTTCGCCTTGACCTCCGGCAGAGAGCCGCCGAAGCCGGCCTTTTGGAACTCGTCCTGCGCAAGCCCGTAGAATTTACGGAACTGATGATCGGGAAGATAGGTGAGGATCGCAATCGAGGCCGCGCCATGCAGCAGCGAGCGCCGGCGGCCGCGGTCGTAATTGCTGCGCACGGCGTCCGTCCCCGCTTCCTGGTGCACGCAGAGCACCTCGAATTTGTAGCGGCGGCAGAGCAGGGCGACGGCCTTGAAGCGGGCGGCAAGCTCTTCCATCATTGGGCGCGCTGCACGGATGAGAACGTCGCCAGTGCGAATCTTGTAATCCAGCTCGACAATTCTGGGACCGAGCATGTAGCCGACGCCTGGCAGCGACGTCAGCAGGCCGGCATCCGTCAGAATCTTGAGGTAGCGGTAGAGGGTCGAACGCGTATAGCCGAGGTTGTCGCAGAGTTCTTCGAAGGTGAGTGCTACCGTATCTTCTCCCGCATCGAAGAGATCGAGAAGTCCGATCATTTTTTCCAGGCTGTTCAAGCTGATCTCTCCACCGATGAGTTGGCAGAACGGCGCTGCGCGCCATCGGACCACCAGTCTGTCAGCAAATCGAATCCCACCTCGGCAATATCAGGAAGGGCCACTATAAAGCGATGATCAGCCGGCAAGCAATCGGCCGCGCGGGACCGGAGCGCAAGCTCTGCGCTCCGGTTCGCATGCGACTCAGGCCGCCGTATTCCATGCCTCGGGGAACAGGCCGTCGCGAATGGCGCCGCCTGTGTAATATTTCCAGAGCTTGCGGATGTGATGGCCGCGGCGGAAGCTGTGGGCGAAGGATTCCATTTCTTCCTCGGTCAGCGGCTTGATCTTGCCGAGCGAGGCGGCGCGATAGGCGGCTTCCGCATTCTCGACGAGGTGCACGGCATCGATGAAAACGCCACGTACGGTCTCGGCAGTGACGATCTGGCCATGTGCGCGGATCTGCATCGCATGGCAATTGCCCAGTGTGGCAACGATGTCGCGGCCGCGCTCGGGCGTATCGACATGGGCAGGATCCGAGTGAACGGGAATACCATTGCGCCAGCGGATCGCATGGTTCTTGACCGGCGGAAGTGGGACATCCTCGACCAGTGTGAAGACGTTGGTCACGTCATGATGGAAATGGGCGATCGACTGCACGTCCTGCTTTGATCGATAAATCTCACAATGGAGGAATACTTCAGATGGCGGTTTGACGCCAGGCGTGCCGGCAACCACCTTGCCGTCGAGATCGCAGACGAGTAGATCGTCAGGCGCAACATCGGCGCGGCTCTTGTCTTGCGGCTGAATCAGGAAGGTCGTGCCGCCCGGCAAACGAGCGCTGACATGTCCGCTATATTCGAGTATTTTCAGGCTGTTCAGAAGGCGCGTCGCCATGGATACATCATGGCGCAGCGTATTTTCCGACAGCTCGGATTGCGGTTCTTCCGCGTGTTTGTGAGATTGCATGATCGGCTCCTCCCGTTTCGAATTAATCTCACATTATACGACTTTTTATCTTCCGCAAGCGACGGGCGTCAGACTTCGATCAGCACGTCGTTGTTTTCGACGACGACCTTGTAGGTCTTGACCGGAATCATGCAGGGCGGGGCGACGACTTCGCCGGTGCGCACGTCGAACTGGCCATTATGGAAATCGCATTCCACGGTGTGGCCATTGAGATAACCTTCCGACAAAGAACCTGGACCGTGCGTACAGAGATCGTCTGTCACGTAGAACGTCCCGTTCACATTAAATACGGCAAGCGTGAGATCGCCTTCCTCGACCCGGATCGCGCTATCCCAATCCACATCATCGGTCGAGCACAGCCTGATCCGAGTACCCACTTCCGCCATTGGTCTTTCCTCCCTGCTTTGGCGACTTCGCCAGCGCTTGACTAGCCTGCTATCTCGATATAGCGTTTAAAACGAAACGATGTTCTGCATAACGGAACACTCGCTAAAAATACCCGATCCGGCGCGAAGGTCAACCGCAAATCCGATCGGCCGGAGGAAACAGAGGTGGCGCGGCGCAGCTGTCGGTCACTGACGAGCTCGAGGAGGAGTTGTCATGCTCAGGAAAGAACAGAACGATCTACTGACCCAGACCGATATCGGTACGCCGATGGGTGAGATGTTCCGCTGTTATTGGATCCCGGCGCTGCTTGCCGAGGAACTGCCGGACAATGATTGTGCGCCTGTGCGTATCAAGCTGCTCGGCGAGCGCCTCCTGGCTTTCCGTGATAGTGAGGGGCGTTATGGGCTGATCGATGAATTCTGCGCCCATCGTGGCGTTTCGCTCTGGTTCGGCCGCAACGAGCAGGGCGGCCTGCGCTGCCCCTATCACGGCTGGAAATATGACCATACCGGCCAGTGCGTGGAAGTGCCTTCCGAGCCGGCAGAAAGCGGTTATTGCAGCAAGATCAAGTTGAAGTCCTACCCGCTGATCAAGATCGGCGACATCCTCTGGACATATATGGGCCCTGCGGACAAGCAGCCGCCGCATCCGGAATGGGAATTCGCGCTGGTGCCACCCGAGCAGACTTTCACCTCCAAGCGCTGGCAGGAGTGCAACTGGCTGCAGGCCATGGAAGGCGGCATCGATTCCAGCCACGTCTCCTGGCTCCATAGCGGCAGCTTGAACTCCGACCCGCTTTTCAAAGGTGCGCGCGGCAATAAATACAATATGTCGGATGCGAGGCCCTTCTTCGAAGTAACCGACATGCAGGGCGGCCTGTACATCGGCGCACGCCGCAATGCGGAAGAGGGCCATTATTACTGGCGCATCACCCCTTGGGTCATGCCATCCTTCACCATGGTTCCGCCGCGCGGCGACCACCCGGTTCACGGGCATTTCTGGATTCCGATCGACGATGAAAATTGTTGGGCCTGGAGCTTTGACTATCATCCGGTTCGCGCTCTGACGACGGAAGAACGTCAGGCGATGAAGGATGGCAAGGGTATCCATGTGGCCTACGTTCCGGGCAGCTACCGGCCGCTCGCCAACAAGGACAATGATTACCTGATGGATCGCGAGGCTCAGCGTAAGGGCACGACCTATTCCGGCGTCGAGGGCATCGCCATGCAGGATGCGTCGCTGCAGGAAAGCATGGGACCGATCGTCGATCGCAGCAAGGAAAACCTGGTTTCGACCGACAACGGCATCATCATGGCGCGTCACAGGCTGATGCGGGCGGCACGTGCATTGAAGGACAAAGGCATAACGCCGCCCGGCGTCGATCCGGCCCATCACCGCGTGCGCTCGGCTGCAATCGTGCTGCCGGCTGACAAGGCCTATATCGATATCGCCGATGAAGCACTGACCGTGATTTCGGGCAAGGCACAGACGAGCGTCTGATAAGGAGCGCAGATCATGCAACTCGGATTGAGTGAAAGCGCTCGCGCAACGACTGCGGAAGAAGCGCGGTTTCGGATCAATTATCCGAATTCGCGGCCGCGGAAATCGCGCATCATCGCACTCGACAAAACCGCCGAGGCCACGCTGGAACGGCTGGCTGTCGGTTACGCCGGAGGCCATGCGCATTTCCTGCGTTATGTCGAAGCCAAGCCGGTGTCCGATTCGCTGAAGATGCTGCCCGTCGATGCGGTTCTGGAGGATCTCTCCGGCAAGCGCACGGCGCTGGTGGACGAAATCGCCGATGCCGATGTCATCGTCATGTTGACGACGGCCGGCAGTTCGGCGGAGGCGGCCGAAGTCATCGGCAACGCCTGTTTCGTGCGCAGCAAGATGACGACTGGCCTGGTCGTCAGCTCTGCGGAAGTGCCGGCGCTCGATCTTGCCCGGACGCTGACGTCGATGCGCCCCTTTGCGGCGATGCTCGTCATCTCGAACGGCGATGATTATGTCGCCGAGATGCTGAGCGCCTTGAGGGTCTGAGAATGCGTCAAGGCGTGGCGTGAGTATTTGCAGGAGCTGTGTTATGGACGATCCCTCACTCCTTGCAAAAGACGGAAAACGCACGCCATGAACGCATCTGTGAAGGAAACGGCACGTACGAAAAAGGCCGCCCCTGCCAAGCGCAATCGCTTGTCTTCGGTCACGACGGCGATCCGCCTTTTGAAAGCATTTTCGGAAGATGAGGTCGAAATCGGCGTCAGTGCGCTCGCTCAGAAGCTCAAGGTGGCAAAGAGCACGGTGCATCGCCTTGCCGTGACGCTGGTTGCCGAAGGACTGCTCGAGCAGAACCCCGAAACCGAGCGTTACCGTCTTGGGGTAGGCCTCTTCGGGCTTGGAACGCTGGTGCGCCGCCGTATGAATCTCTCGAACGAGGCACGTCCTTATCTGTTCGACCTTCGCAAGCATACCGGCGAGACCATCATCCTGGGCATCCCGACCGATACCGAAGTGATGCATGTCTACGACCTGGAAAGCCCACAGGCGGTCGGCATCAAGTCGGACCTCGGTGCCCGCCGGCCGGCGCATTGCACTGCAGTCGGCCGGGCGATCTTCGCTTTCGCGCCGGAGGAGACAGTCGAGCGCCTGCTTGCTGGACCGCTCGTGCGCCGTACGTCGCATACAATTACGGATCCCGCGCGGGTGCGCGAGATTTTCGCCGAAGTCCGCCAGCGCGGCTTTGCGATCGAGGATGAAGAGAGTGAGCCGGGCATCCGGGCGATTGCCGCCCCAGTCCGCGATTCCACCGGCGCCGTTGTCGGCGCCGTCGGCGTTGCCGGCCCGTCGTTGCGGCTCTCGCTCGAAGCCATAGAGAATTTCGCGCCGTCACTCCTGGATACGGTGGCGACCATTTCATCCCGCCTCGGCCATGGAGCGGGCTATAGACAAAGATGATAGGGAGGAACGCATGACCGTGATGACATTGAGCGGGACCGATACGAAATGGTCCTGCGCCGACGGAGACACGATCATGCGATCCGCAATTCGCGCCGGTCTCGGCTTCCCATACGAATGCAATGTCGGCTCCTGTGGCAATTGCCGTTTCGATCTTCTCGAAGGCGAGATCGAGGAGCTTCGCCCTGACGCGCCAGGCCTCAACGACCGTGATCGCCAGCGGGGCCGCCGGCTCGGCTGCCAGGCGCGGCCGCTGACGGATTGCCTCGTCAAGCTCCGGCTGATGCCGCAATATGTCAGCGCCCATACGCCGGTACGGCAGGAAGCCGAGCTTGTCGGCATCCGCGACATAACCCACGACATCAGAGAATTCCGCTTCCGTCTCGACAGACCGGTCGCATTTCTCTCCGGCCAGTATGCGCTGCTTTCGCTTGCCGGGGTCGAGGGCAGCCGCGCCTATTCCATGGCGAACAGGGGAGACCAGCCGGAGGAGTGGCACTTCCAGATTCGGCGGGTGCCAAATGGTGCAGCCACGTCGATGTTGTTCGACAAGCTCAAGACCGGCGACAGGATCGGCATCGACGGACCCTATGGCATGGCCTACCTGCGCGAGGATTCGCCGCGCGATATCATCTGTCTGGCCGGCGGCTCAGGCCTGTCGCCGATGATTTCGGTGACGCGGGCAGCGGCGGTCTCGCCGGCCCTGGCGGGGCGGCGGCTGGATTTTATCTATGGAGGAAGAGAGGCACGCGATATCTGCGGGCGCGAAATGCTGGAGGAGCTTCCGGGCTTCGGCAACACCCTCCATTACCATCCTGTGGTGTCGGGCATGCCTGCGGGGGACGATGGCTGGGACGGCTATCGCGGCTTCGTGCATGAAATTGCCGCAAAACTGTTCGCTGAGCGTCTTCCGCAATGCGAGATCTATTTCGCCGGCCCGCCGATGATGGGCCAGGCCATCCAGAAAATGCTGATCGACCTTAGCGTGCCGCAGGGCCAGGTCCATTTTGACCAGTTCTACTGACATGAAACTTCGCCAGCTCTCCTATTTCGTCAAGGTGGTTGAAGTCGGCAACATCACACGTGCCGCCGAACAGTTGAACCTTGCCCAGACCGCGCTCGGCATACAGATCCGCAATCTCGAGGATTCGCTTCAGATCCAGTTGCTCGACCGGCATTCGCGTGGCGTTAGCGCCACGCCGGCCGGTATGCTGCTCTATGAACGGGCGCTGGAAATTCTCCAGCGTATCGAGGAGACGCGTCGCGACCTGGTTTCGCTCAGTGGTGAACGCGTCAGAGTGCGGCTCGGCGCGACGCCGAGCATCCTCAAGCTGATCGGAACCGATCTTCTCGTAGCGGCCAACGAGCAGCTCCCGGGCATCGCCCTCCATGTCGTCGAGGAACTGAGCTTCGTGCTCACCGATGCGCTGGAGCGCGGCGAACTCGATTATGTGCTCGCCTACGATATCGAAGACAGTCCGGGCCTCAGGCGCATTGCGCTCATGGAGGAGGATCTGCTGCTGATTTCGGCGCCAGACAGCAAATCTGAGGAGACCGATGTCTCCTTCCGGCATGCGGTTGAGGGCGACCTCGCACTCGTGTCCAACCGCGACATCATCTGGCGGCGTGTGCACGAAACCGCGTCGCGCCTCTCGGTCGACGTCAAGATCACCTATCAGGTGCAATCCATGGAGGCGATCAAGGCGCTCATCGTGCACGGTGTTGCCCAGAGCATCATGCCCTATGGCATCGTGTCCGAAGAAATTCGCTCGGGCGAACTCGTCGCCCGGCGCATCGAACGGCCCGACGTGAAGCTGACGCTCTTTCTTGCGCACGCCTCCCACAAAGGGCTGGCGGACGAGCGGCTCTTCCACTCTTTCATCTACAATATGGTCGACCGTTTGGCCTCGGCCATCGGCCCCTACGCACATCCGATCGATCGCGTCACTGATGCCTGACCAGCGATTTTCGTATGAGCTGGACAATATGCTTTATCTTGGACATTTGTCCGAGTGAGCCCGATGATCCCAAGGAAATATCAAGGGTCGAGGTCGGATTTTCATGTCCGGCTAAAGAGTGCGGAAGCTGATTTTCCTTGGATGTCAGTCGCTTGGTAGGAGGTTCCCAAGTTCCGTATCAGGCCCGGCTGTTGGGGAGTGAGAATTCTGACATCGTCGCTTCGTTTGTCTTTCGGCTGCTGGAACTATGACCGCACGCGGGCCCTGATGGACCGGACAGTCGTGCCGGACGGCATCGATCTCGTCTATCTGAACATGCCGGTGGAAGAGACCTTCTTCCGCATGCTTCGCCACAAGGAATTCGATATCGCCGAGATGTCGCTGTCTTCCTATGTGGTGTCCCATTTCACGGAGGCGCAGCCCTTTGTCGCCATACCGGTGTTCCCCTCGCGCTATTTCCGTCATTCCTCGATTTATGTGAATTCCGGCGCCGGTATCCGCCAGCCGTCCGACCTCGCCGGCAAACGCGTCGGCAGTCCGGAATATCAGATGACGGCGCCCGTCTGGATCCGCGGAATCCTGTCGGACGAATACGGCGTCAGAGTAGACGACGTGACGCATTATACGGGCGGCGAGGAGCAGCCGAACAGGCCGGAAAAGCTGCCGCTGGACCTGCCACCCTATATTCGCGTCAAGCGCATCGGTCCGCAGCAGACGCTGTCGACGATGATCAGGGAAGGGGATATCGATGCCCTGTTTACGGCGCGCAAGCCCTCATCCTATGACGGGTGCCATGTGAAGCGGCTGTTTGAGGATTTCGTTCAGGTCGAGCGCGACTATTTCCGCAAGACCGAAATCTTTCCGATCATGCATACCATCGTCATCCGCCGGGAGATCTACGAGGCGCATCGCTGGATCGCACAGTCTCTCTACAAGGCATTCGCCGAAGCACAGGCGCGCATTTACCGCGATCTTGAAGAGACGGCGGCGCTGAAGGTGATGCTTCCCTGGCTGAACGCGCATGTCGAGGAAGCCCGCCGGATCATGGGCGACGATTACTGGAGCTACGGCTTCAAACAGAACCGCCAGACGCTCGATACGTTCTTGCGCTATTCCTACGAGCAGGGGCTATCGAAGCGCCGACTGGAGCCTGAGGATATCTTCGTCCCTGAGACGATGGAGAATTTCGTGATCTAACGCGTTTCCTTATCTCAGGTTCGGGCTGCTATGCGGCCCCCGTATATCAGCATTGATGCTTAAGCCCTTTCCGCGGCTGCGCCAGCAGGTTATATGCAGCGCACAATAGACGCGGAGAGATGACAGATGACGACGATTGCTTACCGGAACATGCCTCGCACCGACTGGGTCCGCAGCGCATTCGGCGGTTTCTTCGAGACCATGAGCCTCGTCGGCGCCGCGCATGAATGCTCGATGGCGCGCAGGGAACGCCGCGTTCCCAATTCCGCTGCCCTTCACACGCTCGGCATTGATGAGACCGCGTTCAAGCGCACTCTGAAGCGCGGCTGATCAACCTATATCAATACATGAAAAAAGGGCGGCAATCCATTGGATTGCCGCCCTTTCTTGTCCGCTAAGATTTTAGATGAGGCCCGCGAGGATGCCGACGCCGGCGATTGTGGCAATGCCGCCGGCAAGGCGAGTTGCCAGGAAGCCGCTGCGCTCACCGCCGCGCCCGATCGCAAAGCCGAGTGCGAGGCCTGCAACATGCAGCATGGCCGTTGCCGTCATGAAGCCGATGGCATAGGCGAGGCCGGCAGCATTTTCCGGCATTTCAGAACCATGGGCGTGGCCGTGGAAGATCGCAAAGAAGCCGACGATGGCCATTGCCGCGGCAACCGGGGCCTTGATGTTGAGAGCAACGACCGCGCCGAGCACGACAACGGAAAGCGCAATACCGAGTTCGACGAAGGGCAGGTTGATGCCGGCCATGCCGAGCATACCGCCAGCCGCCATGACCAGCACGAAGGTTGTGGGCAGCAGCCACGTCGCGCGGCCACCGAGCTGGAAGGCCAGTACGCCGACCATGACCATCGCCAGGATGTGGTCGAGACCTGTCATCGGGTGGGCGAAACCATGGCCGAGGCCGGCAGCTTCACCGATCGCCGGGTGGGCATAGGCGGCAGCCGGTACAGCGGCGGCGGCAACGGCCAGAAGCACGCGCTTGATTGATTGTCTCATTTTCATTTTCCTCCTGGGTTCTGCGTCGGCGACAATTTCTGAGGGGCAAAGTCGTCAACATACGATGATAATGCAAGGGGTCATTTGCCGTAGGCGTCTCCTGCGCAAAGCGGAGAAGAATTGCCCTCCATCGTCACGACGCTAGGCCCGGACGGGGCGAAAGTAAATTTTAATCTCTTTACGCCGGCATTAAGTTTTTTTATTATTGAAGCTATGAAAAATATAAGCTTTCGCCAGCTGAGATCGCTACTTGCCATCGAGTCGCATGGCAAGATCGTCGAGGCTGCGAAGGTGCTTCGACTCAGTGCTCCAGCCGTCACGTTGCAGCTCAAGCAGCTGGAGGCGGAGGCAGGCGTCCGGCTATTCGACCGTATGGCGCACGGCATGTATCCGACGGAAGCGGGCAGGGCGGTTTTATCCGCCGCGCGCGATATCGAGGACCGCCTTCAGCTCCTGAGCGACGAACTCAATGCATTCAAAGGCATCAAACGCGGCCGTATCACGGTGGGTGCGGTATCGACGGTCCGCTATTTTGCAAGTGCCATGCAAAATGCCTTCGCCAACGAGTTTCCCGATATCGACCTGGACCTCGTGATCGACCGGCGGACCGAGACAATCGAGCGTCTGAAGAAGCGGACGATCGATATTGCCCTGGTCGGTCGGCCGCCCAGGGATATTTCCGTGCGCGCGGCAATCTTTGGCGAACATTCGCTGGTGATCGTCGCGCCCCCGCATCATCCCCTGGTTGGACGTCACGATGTTTCGAAGGCGGATATCGTGCAGGAGCATTTCATCGTGCGCGGCACCGATTCCAGCACGCGGATTTCCTTCGAGCGCTTCATGGCCGACGTTCCCGGCCGAGCCGCCAGTCCGATCACCGAAATGGAACTCGTCGAGGACATCAAGCGGGCAGTCATGGTCGATACCGGGCTCGCCTTCCTTGCTGCCCACAGCGTCGCCGACGAGGTGCGGGCGGGCAAGCTTGCGGTTCTCGATGTGGTCGGGCTGCCGATTCGTCGTCAATGGTTTGCCATCAGCCGCACGGACAGGGCCATGACCCCCGTCATGGCCGCCTTCCAGGATTTCCTGACGCAGCGAAGCGGTCAGTTCCTCCCGGAAGCGCTGCCGGCTTGACATTAGGCTTTTAGGAAGTCGATGACCCTTGCATTGGTGTTTTCGGCTGACAGTTGCGGCACCGGAATATCCCAGTAGTCCGAACCCGGAATGCATTCCTGGATGTAACGGGCGGCCGACGTCGCATGTGAGAAGTCGGCGCCCGGGACGATGAGCGTCGGAATGTCGAGCCTGACAAGGTCCTCAGGATCGGCGCCCGGCGACGTATCGCGATCAATGAGGCCGCGCGGCATGCCGGCGATGATCGCCTTGTAATGATCAACATTCATCGAGATGTAACGCTCGGCGAATTCCTTGTCATGACGAAGCACCGAGACCCATGGGCCGCCGCGCGGATCGGCGCCGAAGGCCTTGTTGCTCTCCCTGGCAAGTGCAACGACGGCTTCCAACCCGTTCTGCTGCACGAAGGCCAGATGTTCGGCGAAGCGCTGATGGCCGGTCATGCGATAGCGCGCGCCGCCAACGGGCCAGAAGAGCACCATCTTGTCGACACGTTCCGGGAATTCCGTGGCGAAGGCCATCGCCACGCTGCAGCCCATGCAGCCGCCCATGATATGAGCCTTCTCGATGCCGAGATGATCGAGCAGGCCCGTCGCCTGCGCGACATAGTCCTGCCATGTAACCCGCTCGACGCGCCCGCCTGACTGACCGGTTTCGCGCCGGTCGAAGAGGATGCAGGTGAAGTGCGAAGGCAGCTGCTCCAGAAACTGGATCTGCTCATAAATGCCCTGCGTACGCCATTTCTCGATCGTGGCGTCGAAACCACCCGGTGAGAACATCAGCAGGGGCGGGCCATTGCCGATCACCTCGTAGCGCGTACTGATACCGTCGATTATTGCCGTTGCCATCAATCTCTCCTGTCTTACAGCCCTTCGCAGCCGAGCTTGCGCAGGCTTTCATCGACCCAGAGCTTCGGATCGAGCTTGCCGGCAAGCGTGTTGGCCACAGTTCTGGCTTCCGCTTCATTCTTGGCCTTGGCCTGGGTATAGATGTCGTCCGTCATGCCGTAGGGCACACAGAGAAGGCCGTCATCGTCGCCGATCACAAGGTCGCCGGGGTTGATGACCATGCCGCCAAAGGCGATCGGCACGTTGATTTCGCCGGGGCCATCCTTGTAGGGGCCGCGGTGCGTTACCCCGGCGGCAAAAACCGGGAAGGTCCCGGCCTTGATCCAGCCGTAGTCGCGCACTGCACCGTTGATGACGACGCCGGTCACGCCGATCTTCATGGCGTGCGAGAGCATCATCTCGCCCACGAGCGCATTGGTAAGATCACCGCCGGCATCGACGACAATGACATCGCCGGGCTCAGCCGTCAGCAGCGCCTTATGGATCATCAGATTGTCGCCGGGCCGCGTCTTCACGGTGAAAGCTGCCCCCGACATCTGACCCGAGGCATGCAGTGGGCGAAGCTCAGGCCCGCCAGCTGTCATGCGCGACATCACATCGCTGACATTGGCGACGGGCAAGGTCCGGAACTTCTCGATGGTGGCCGCATCCACCTTGCGGGTGCGCGGAACGATCCTGAAACCGAGGGTCATGATGTGCTCCTATTCCCAAGGCAACAGCGATGCGTGGATCACATCGGGCACGCCCTGGCCGCCGACCGACTGGATGGCAAGTGCTGCATCCTTCAGGCCGAAGCGGTGGGTGGTGATCTTGTCCAGCGCGAAGCGGTTGGACGCGATCTGCTCCAGAGCCAATTCGCACGCACGGTAGCTGTGGCCGCGCGCACTCTTGATGGTGATCGCCTTGGTCGTCACTTTTTCAAGCGGGAAGTTGGGGAACTCCTTCATCTCGCCCTGCACGAGGATCGTGCCCGCCTTGCGCACGAGCGCTTCGACGCCAAGCAGGATCGGGATCGTTCCGGCGCCTGCGGTACAGTCGAGCGAGATGTCTACGCCCTTGCCACCGGTGATCTCCATGATGCGGGCCAGCGGATCTTCCTTCTGGACGTCGATGACGTAATCAGCGCCGAGTTGCTTGGCGACCTCGAGACGTGCCGTATCCTTGGTCGTACCAGTCACGATGATGAGAGATGCGCCGGCCTGCTTGCAGATCACCGTCTGCGAGAGGCCCTGCTGACCCGGCCCTTGAATGAGAACGGTCGAATTATAGCCGACGCCTGCATCGAAGAGCGACCATTCCACACCATTGGCCATTGGAGTGACGAGACCGGCAAGCTCCGGCGTAACGCCCTTTGGCACGCGGTGGACGACGGCGTTCCACGGCAGATAGACATATTGTGCAAAGCCACCCCAGAGATGGGGTGCGCGCTCGGCCGAGGTGTAGCCGTAGCGGATACTTTCCGGGTTGTTGCGCCAGTCGGTATTTTCGCAATGACGATACTGACCCTGATGGCACCACTGACACTTGCCGCACATGACATAGTGTTCGACGAAGACGAGATCGCCTTCCTTGAAGCCCTTGCGGCGGGTGAATTCGCGGCCGGCCTTGGCGATATAGCCGATATTTTCGTGGCCCATGATCGTCGGCGCATTGTTCGGCGGCGTCTTGAAGAGCTTGACGTCGGTGCCGCAGATGCCGGCCACTTCCATTTTCAGGAGGGCAGCGTCCTCCGGAACGTCCGGCATCGGAAATTCGCGGAAATCCATCTGGCTCGGTCCGGTGCGGACTGCGGCGAGAACCTTCTCTGTCATGCTTCACTCCCTTCATACGAGCTGTGGACCTGCGGCATAAGCGCCGCCCGGTGAGCCCTCAGTTTAGACAAACCATTTTGACAAGCGGCGCTGCCACGCCCTATGCTCACGATCGAAAGCGGCCGATCGAGCGCCGCCGAACCCAGCCGGAAACCATGCTGAAGACCACAAGCCGCAACGCCGGAAAGATCGAGGCCGTCCGCCAAATCAAGGACTGGACGCGCGAGCGCTTCGGCCTCGATGACGAGGTCCCGGTCATGGTGGCGGAAGTCGCCTGCGGCCTTCCGGGCTGTCCGCCGATCGAGACAATCGTGACCTTCTGGACAGCACCCGAAACCCGACATGCCTTCAAGGCGTTCAAACCGGCTACCGACGTGACGGTTGATGACCTGCCGCCCTCGTGGATGAAAAACGCCATTATTTCGGACCGCGACGATCTTTCGTGCTGCTGATGCGGCGATCATTGCGGCCGGCCCGGACGGCCGCGGCGCATTAACTGCGCATCGAGGCGCGGATAGACAAGGCGCGCATTGCCCTCGAAAATCTTGTAGCGGCTGACCTCATCAAGCGCTTCGAGCTTGTCGATATAGCGCTTCGTATCGTCGTAGTGATGCCCCGTTTCCGGGTCAATGCCCTTGACGGCGCCGAGCATTTCCGAGGCGAAAAGGATGTTATCGACCGGGATCACCTTCGACATCAGTTCGATGCCTGGATAGTGATAGACACAGGTGTCGAAGAAGACATTCTTCAGCAGATGCTCGGTCAAAAGTGGCTTCTTCATCTCCTGCGCCAGGCCGCGATAGCGGCCCCAATGGAAGGGCACGGCGCCGCCGCCATGCGGGATGACGAATTTCAGGGACGGGAAATCCTTGAACAGATCGCCCTGCAGGAGCTGCATGAAGGCTGTCGTGTCGCCGTTGATGTAGTGGGCGCCGGTGTGGTGGAAACAGGCATTGCAGGATGACGAAACGTGGATCATCGCCGGCACGTTCAGCTCACAGAGTGTCTCGTAGAGCGGATACCACTGGCGGTCCGTCAACGGCGGATCGGTCCAGTAGCCGCCGGACGGATCCGGGTTGAGGTTGACGCCGACGAAGTCGAGTTCTTCAACGATGCGTTTCAGCTCAGGGATACAGTTTTTCGGGGCAGCGCCGGGGTGCTGCGGCAGCTGACCGACGGCTGCAAAATTATCCGGCAGCAGTTTACAGATGCGATGGATCAGATCGTTGGACATCGACGTCCACTGCATGCTGACTGCTTCCGTGCCGACGTGATGCGCCATGCCGGCGGCGCGCGGCGAAAAGATCGTCAGATCGCTGCCGCGCTCCTTCTGAAGCTTCAGCTGCGGCGCCACCGATTCACGCAGCATATCGTCGGAAATGCCGAGATCGGTGCTGAGCGGCCGACGCATGGCGTCTGCAAGCCCGGCGAGCTGTTTGTCGCGGAACTGGTGAAGCGCCTGCGGCTCGGTGGTGTAATGTCCGTGAATGTCGATGATCATGCGCAATCCTCCTTGCGTCATCGATGAGAACTGGTGTCCGGCATCAATCAGATGCGAACGAACAGCGCGTCGACCTCATAGCGCCGCGGTGTGACCTGCTGGTCGGCGGAATAGTCAAAGGCAAGTTGCAGCGACCGGCGGTTCGCCTCTAGCCCATAGGCGGGCGGTGGCGTTGCGCCATCCTCTTCGATCGAGACGCGCCGCGCCTCTTCGAAGAGTTCCATCAGCTCTCCGGCAAGCCAGGGGTACGCATCAAGCAGTGCATTGCGAACCGTCAGCACGTGATTGATCGGCACGATCCCCGTCCGTTCGATCCACGCTTCGGCCGCCTTGTCGCCTTCGGGAACGACGGTGCGGATGCCCGAGGGATCGACCACGCGTTCGCCCATGATCGCCGAAAGCTCGCCGGTCATCATCAACTCGCGCAGGCCCATGGACCTGTCGTTGCGCACCGTGTTGGCGGGATCGGTATATTCGCTCAGATGGGCGTCTTCCATCGTGAGCCAGGTGATGCTGTCAAGATCGACGCCGTAATCGTCCTTGATGATGCCGCGCACCCAGACGCCCGATGTCTGGGCATAGGCGCGCACACCGACTTTCGTATTGTTGAGATCCTTCGGCTCGCGGATGGCCGAATCCACCGGGCAGACGAGATTGGCATGGGGCAGGCGGTTCCAGAGTGGGATGGCGATGCCCCTGAGCGGCTTGGCATAGTGATGGGCGAGAAGGTGCGTGACGACGGCGAGTTCGGAGACATCGAGCTCATCGCCGCGAACCATGGTGCGGAAGGCCTTGGGCAGCGGATCGTAGTCTCGAAACTCGAAGGTGACGCGGCTGGACGAGACGCGCCCATCCACGAGTGGCTTGACGTGAGCGTGTTTTCCCAGCGCCGTGCGTAACAATAATTTATCTGACATCGAGCCCTCCCGGATCGATTGTTCCTATATATGGAACGATGTTCTTGTTTAATGATAATAACGGGAATCGCCGACCGGTCAATTCCGGGTTGGCGATTTTTCGGAGGGGCGTGTCGAAGCTGGGTCTTAGGCGTAACCGCCGAGGCTGAGCAGGAAATAGCCGAGGGCGCTTGCGGCCAGGATCGGATAAGGACCAACCTTTGTGAAGAGCAAGAGGGCGACAGCGGCTGCAACCGTTGCCATCTCGATCAGATTGAGCTGGGCCGACTGCGCGACCGTATAAACGCCAGCAAAGATCAGACCGGCTGCGACCGGTGCCAGGCCGCGCTCGGCGGCAATGACCCAGGCCGACGTGCGGTGACGATGCCAGATGCTGCCGCAGATGCAGACGAGGAGCGAGGACGGCAAGAAGATCGCAAGTGTCGCAGCGAGTGCGCCCAGTAATCCGCCAATATGCCAGCCGATCAGCGCGACGATCAGGGTGCCGGGGCCTGGCGCGGCGCGGGAGATGGCATAGAAATCCGTAAAAGCACGCGCGCTCAGCATCCCCAGCACGTCCACCGTCTGGTGCTGCAGGCCGGCAATGATCGACTGTCCACCACCGAAGGAGACGAGCGACAGCGGAATGCAGAGAAGGACGAGATTGAGGAGTTTTGCATCATCCATGCTTCTTCTCCCGCCTCTGGTCTTTCACGAAGAAGGCGGCCACGATGCTGACCGGTATGCTGAACGCAACGACCGGCACCAGCGGCCAGCGCAGGAGGCCGACCATGACAAAGACGGCGATGGCGATAAGAATGGGCACCGCGTGCCGGTGCAGGCGACGCCCGGTCTTGATCCCCATTGTCAGTGACGAGGCGATGCCGACGCAGGCAAGGCCGCGCAGAACGGTATGGGCCTCGGAATAGCCGTTGATCTTCTCGTAGAAGAAGCTCATCAACAGAATCACCGTGAGAGCCGGCGCGAGCATTCCTGCGAACGCCAGCGCAGCGCCGGTCCAGCCCCGCAGCTTGAGGCCTATATAGACCGCCAGGTTGACTGGATTGGCACCCGGAAGGATCTGCGCGATCGTCAGCGTCTTCAGGAAATTATCGTCATCGAGCCAGCCGCGGCGTTCGACGATCTCGCGATGCGTCCAGCCGGACATGCCGCCGCCGAATGACGATGCTCCAAGCCGCAGGAAAGAAATCAGAAGATCGGAAAGTGGGACTGCTTCCTCCTTGTGCATATGAGCGTCTACCGGCTTGTCCAATTCGGCCCTCCCTTGCCTGCATCTCGTTACTGCCCCGATTGGGAAATCTTGGGCGACACTTGGGAAGGATGCTCCGCACTTGGCGACCGAGTCCACGCCATTTCCGCTTAGCGACGCACTAAGGAAAATTTATCGAATGCGCTGTTGGCGATCTTTTTCAGCAATAAGATGAGCCTTTTAGGCTGGTGAAAGCGAGCGATTTCCCGCCGTTCCAAAGCGATGAGCCCAGCCTACACATAATCACGTTTTTTACGGATGATATTTGTGAATATACGCTATTTCGGCGACGATTTCAGTTCAAAAACAAATACTTAAATTATGTTCTCCTAAATGGAACGTCGTACCTCATTACGGAATACCCATTGCCAGCCAGCAAGAAAAGTGGTGGACTAAGCATAAATTTTTGCTTTGGACAAAGCTCTGGCGAGGGGTCCTAATGAACCCAAGACGCCAGGGGCTTAAGGCGCCGGGTGAGGACAACTGCACCTAGGGGGAGTGCGGGAAAGCGGCGAAGGCTTGTTGCGGCTTTCGTAGCGGGAGGAGTGAAGCTGCAATGATTGAAACTATGTTCGGGGCGCTATTCAACCTCGTTAGCTCGCCTCATATTATGGGTCTGATGCTGATCGCGGTGGTCTTCGGTCTGCTCGTCGGCGTGACGCCCGGTATCGGCGGTAAATTGTCGATCGCGATGGCCATCCCATTCGTCTATGGTATGGATATGGTGGCGGGCGCTGTCTTCCTGCTGACCATGCACGCCGTTAACGGCACCAGCGGCCAGATATCCAGTATCATGTTCGGCATTCCCGGCGACGGTGACGATGCTGCCACCACGCTGGACGGCTACCCACTTGCAAAACAGGGGCAGGCGGCGCGGGCGCTCGGAGCCAGTATTACGGCATCCGGCGTCGGCGGCATCATCGGCGCGGTGGTCTTCGCGATCATGATCCCGATTCTGGAACCAGTCATCCTGATGTTCAGCCCGGCGGAGTTTTTCCTGATCGCGCTGCTCGGCATCAGCTTCATCGCTTTCCTTTCGAGCGGCAGCCGTATCGTCAAGGGTCTCATCGTCGGCTTCTACGGCCTGATGCTCTCGACCGTGGGTATGGACCCCATCACCGGCACGCCGCGCTACTCGGGCGACTTCCTCTTCCTGTGGGATGGCGTCAGCCTGGTGACGGCAGTGCTCGCGATGTTCGCCGTGCCTGAAATGATATCGCTCAGCACCAAGGGCGGCTCGATTTCCGCCGTTCCGATGGACTCGGGCTTCTCATACCGGCAGCTTCTGTCCGGAGTCATGGAAGTTCCGCGTCACTGGTGGCTGGTTGTGCGTACCTCCGTTATCGGCGCCATCATCGGCATGATCCCGGGTCTTGGCGGTTCTACGGCAGCCTGGCTATGCTATGGCCACGCCGTGCAGAGCTCCAAGCATCCCGAGCGCTTCGGCAAGGGCGCGATCGAAGGCGTGATTGCTCCGGAAACTGCAAGTAACGGCAAGGAAGGCGGATCGCTGTTGCCGACGCTGTTCTTCGGCATCCCCGGTTCGTCGGGTATGGCCGTCCTGCTCGGTGCCTTTCTGATCCTCGGCATCCAGCCGGGCGCGCTGATGGTGACCAAGCATCTCGATCTCGTCTGGACGTTGATTTGGGCCCTCGTCGTCGGCAACCTGATCGCCGTTGCAATGCTGCTGGTCATCTGTCGCTGGGTCGCCGTGCTGACCTTCGTGAACGGCCGCATGCTGGTGCCTTTCATTCTGGTCTTCGTGTCTCTCGGCTGCTTCGTCAGCGATTTCCAGTGGCAGAACCTGATCGTCCTCGTGCTGTTCAGCGTCATCGGCTACGGCTTCCTGCGTGCTGACTGGCCGCGTGCTCCGTTCGTCATCGGTCTCGTGCTCGGCGGCAAGGCTGAAGCTTCGCTCAATCAGGCCATGCAGCTCTGGGGCTTCAGCTTCTTCCTGCGGCCTCTGTCGCTGGTGCTGATCGCCATGATCGTGGCGCTGATGGGCTACGCTTTTTATCGCAACTTCCGCCCGGCCGCACGCCGGTCCAACCTGGAGGTCAGCCCATGACCCTGAAGAACATCAACTTCAGCACGGCGCTGACCTTCGTCATGCTTGCCATCTTCACGTCCATGGTTGCCATTTCTTTCGACTATCCGGCAAAGGCGCGTTTCATGCCGCTTGTTGTCGGCCTGCCGGGCATCGTGTTCTGTCTGATCCAGCTTGGTCTCGATCTTTTCCGCTCGCCGGATGAAAGTGCCTCGGCGTCGGTCGGCGAGCAGATTGCCGCTGCCAGTGCGCCAGAAAGCCAGCATGAGGAACTGCCGGAATTCGGGCCGCATACTGCGCGCCAGGAAGTCGTGATGTGGGGCTACTTCGTGAGCTTCATCACGGGGGTCATCCTGTTCGGCTTCTATATCAGCGTTCCGATCATGCTGCTGACATTCCTGCGCCGGCAGGGCGAAGCGAGCTGGAAGTTTGCGCTGGCGCTCGCAATTGCCGCAACGCTTGCCCTTTACCTGATGTTCGGGCGCCTGCTCGGCATCGAACTTCATCCGGGTTTCGTGACGCGTTGGGCAATGCACGCCCTTGGCCTCGGCGCCATCTGACGAAGCACGGGGCAAATTTCAAGCCGCCGGCGTCGGAGCCTGCGGACGAGAAGAAAAACATGCCGGCCAGCAATATCCGCCGAGGAGACGGAACGGCCGGCATGATCAACGGCAGCTGCTTACAGACTTTGACAGAGCTCACTGGGAGGGAAACTTATGAATATCAATGCAATTCGCACGACGGCTCTTAGCCTCGGTGCCGGTCTTGTGATGCTGGCAGGATCTGCCGCAGCACAGGAAGGCCCTGACTTCTTCAAGGGCAAGACGGTCAATTATATCGTGGCAACCGCCCCTGGCGGCGGCTATGACACGAACGGACGCCTCGTCGCCCAGTTCATGCAGAAGCATCTGCCGGGCTCCACCTTCGTCGTACAGAACATGCCGGGCGCCGGCCACCTGATCGGTGCAAACTTCATCTACGCCTCCGACCCGGATGGTTTGACTTTCGGCACGTTCAACACCGGCCTGATCTACGGCCAGCTCGCAGGCAACCCCGGCATCAAGTTCGATCTCGCCCAGATGTCCTGGATCGGCAAGGTTTCCTCCGATCCGCGCGTCATCGTCGTATCGAAGGATTCCGGCATCAACAGCTATGAGGACCTGGCAAATCTGAAGGAGCCGATCAAGTTCGCCTCCGCAGGCGTCGGCTCGGCTTCGACGATCGAAACAACCATGCTCGTCAAGGCGCTCGGCCTGAAGATTCAGGTCGTTTCCGGCTATAACGGCAGTGACGACCAGCTCGCCATGCGCCGCGGCGAAGTGCAGGGCATCATCGGCTCGCGTTCGACGTTTCAGCCCTTCGTCGATGCCGGCAACGGCAAGCTAATCGCGCAGATCGGCGGTTCGGAAACCGACATTCCGCAGCTTTCGTCTCTCGTCAACAATGAAGATGCCAAGCGCGTCATTGCTCTCGTTGAATCCCAGAGCGACATCTCGCGCCTGACCGCTGGTCCTGCTGATATCCCGGCCGACCGGCTGAAGGCGCTGCGCGACGCTTATGCGGCTGCAACCGCGGACCCGGAATTCCTCGCAAAGGCTAAGGAAATCGGCGTTCCGGTCGATCCGAAGATCGGCGATGACGTCGGCAACCTGGTCAAGGGTGCCATGAACCAGACGCCGGAAGTTGTCGACTTCCTGAAGCAGTCGCTCAAGGAAGACTGATCGATCCATGTGTGATTGCCGGGCGGCAAGCCGCCCGGCCTCTTCTCAAGACGGTTGAAGGAAAGCAGCATGGACAACCAGGTAACGACCGCCGCGCTTGACAAGACGGCGAACAAGGAAGGCGTACCCTCTGCATGGCAGTCGGATGTCATCGCCGACCTGATCAAGCAATATGGCTTTCCCTTCATCACCCTCAATCCGGGCGCCAGCTACCGTGGTCTTCACGACTCGCTGGTCAACCATAACGACAATAATCCGCCGATGCTGGTCTGCCAGCACGAGAAGATCGCGGTGCAAATCGCCCATGGTTATGCCAAGGCGACCGGCGAGCCGCTCGCCGTTATCGTCCATAACGTCGTCGGCCTCCTTCATTCGACGATGGGCGTCTATTACGCCTACACTGACCGTGCGCCGGTGTTCCTGATCGGCGCGACCGGTCCAATGGATGAAGGCAAGCGCCGCCCTCGCGTCGACTGGGCCCATACCGCCAATGTGCAGGGCAACCAGGTCCGCGATTATGTGAAGTGGGACTATCAGCCTGGAGGCATCGACGGCGTCGTCGACAGCTTTGCCCGCGCCTATTCGATCATGATGACGGAGCCGCGTGGCCCGATCTATATGTGTTACGACGCGGCCCTTCAGGAAGCGCCGCTGGAAGCGCCGATCGCGCTGCCTTCACTGAAATCCGCGAAGGTGCCGAGCCGCATCGCGCCCGATCCGAAAGCGCTGGAGGAGGCTGCTGACCGTCTGGTCTCGGCTGAATGGCCTGTGCTTTTGCCGCAATTCGTCGGTCGCGACAAGAATGGCTACAGTGACATGGTCGGCCTTGCAGAAGCACTGGGCGCCCCTGTCGTCGATACGCAATGGCGCCTGAATTTCCCAACCGAACATCCGCTCGACATGCGCATGAGCAAGGATGTCTTTAAGCAAGCGGATCTGATCACGCTGCTCGACTGCCGTGATTGGGAACGCCCCACCCACATCAACGATCGCATCAACCGAACGCTGAAACCGCTTTTCCCGAAGGGTTGTGACTGGCTGGACATCGGCTTTGCCGACATTGAGATCTCGAAATGGGCAACCGACTATCAGCGTTTTCCGGAGACCGCCCAGCGCGTGCTGGCTGATACTGCGCTTGCGATCCCGGCATTGACGACGCTGATCAAGGATCGCGTCAAGGATAACAGCGCGCTTGCCAAGCGCATCGCCGAGCGCGCCAGCGCCGTTGCCCAGATGCACGATGCCCAGCGTGCCAAATGGCGTGAAGAAGCGCGCAACGACTGGGATGCCAAGCCCGTCACGCTTGCCCGCCTTGCAAGTGAGGTTTGGGACAAGGTCCGCAACGAGGATTGGGTGCTGACCACCAACGCGTTCGAAGACTGGGCGCTGAAGCTTTGGGATTTCGATAAGCCATATCGCTGGCCGGGCAAGGCGCTCGGTACGGGTACGCAGATCGGTATGGCGACGGGCGTTGCGCTAGCACACAAAGGCACCGGCCGCCTCGTCGTTGACTGCCAGACGGACGGCGATCTGATGTTCGATGTCGGCGCGCTCTGGTTTGCGGCCAAGCACCGTGTGCCGTTCCTCTGCGTCATGCACAACAACCGTGCCTATTATAATGACTGGGAGCATCAGATCACCGTGGCGCGCCAGCGCGGCACGCCTGAAGAGCGCGCCTATATCGGCATGGATATCTTCGATCCTGCGCCGGACTTCGCGACGCTTGCTCGCGGTCTTGGCTGGTATGCCGAAGGTCCGATCGAGGATGCGAACGACATCGGGGCCGCGCTCGAAAGGGCGATCGCCAAGGTCAAGAGCGGCATTCCGGCCCTCGTCGACGTGGTCACGCAGCACGAAGGCTGAGCACTTTAGCGCATACACGCATATGAGGAGACAGGTATGAAAGTTGCGGTAGTCGGCACAGGGGAAATGGGGCTCGCGATGGCGGGACACATGCTCGAGCACGGGCATGAGGTTTCCGCCTTCGACGTCGATGCCGAGCGCCTTGCCGCAGCCGCTGAGAAGGGCATCATGGCAGCGGGCGCACTTTCTGAGCTCTCGGAAGCGGAGGCTTATATTCTCGTCGTCGCGACCGATCAGCAGGTGATCGACGTCTGCGAGAGGCTTGCCGAAAGTGCCATGAAAGGGTCGATCATTGCAGTTGCTGCGACCATCAGTCCGGAGACGATGCTTGAGCTTGGGCCGAAGCTCAAGGAGAAGGGCATCGGCCTCGTCGACGCGCCCGTCGTCTACGGCGCGTCGGGCGCGAAATCCGGTACACTGCTGTCGCTCTGCGGCGGCAGCGAGGAGGATGTCGAGCGCATCCGCCCGGTACTGATGTGCTACAGCCGTGACGTCCTGCGTGTCGGCCCACTCGGTTCAGGCCAGATAGCGAAATCCTGCAACAACCTGCTGCATTGGGTTCATTGTGTCGCCAATTACGAAACGCTGCTGATCGCCAAGCGTTATGGCATCGACGCGCAGCGCATGCGCGAAATCCTGCTTCTCTGCCCGGGCACGAACGGAACGCTCGCCCGCTGGGACACGACGCGTTTTACTTGGCAGGAAAAGGATATGGATGTGACGCTGGAGCTTGCCCAGAAGGGCGGTCTCATGCTGCCGCTAGCTGGCCAGGTGGACCAGATCATCAAGTCGCTGAAGGCTGATGACGTAAAGGGCCTGCTTTACGGGCCGGAGGCCAGCTATCTTGGCAAGACCGTGCGGCCCATGTCGCCAGCTGAAGGGGGCGTCGCCTGAGGCTTCAGCCCCGAACTGAAATTTGCGCCCGCGCATGCGCGCCGGATCAGTCCGCAATTGCGCCGAACCGCCGCTCCATCAGTTTCAGTGGCGAAACCAAAACAGAAAATCGAGAGTGAGATCATGTCCGTCAGTGAAAAGCCAACCGTAAGCGATCCTGTTGCGACCAGCGATCCCGGCAATTCCAAGTTTCTGGTCGATCCCTATGGCAATTGGTCGAAGGGCGAGGGCATCCCGATCCACTTCGATTACGGCCATGACCTGTTGGCGCTGGAGACGGGTACCTGGGACCGCTATGACGCCCGTGGCTGTTTTGCTCATACCAATGGTATGGGCGACTTCATGGCGAACTACGTCATCGAAGTCCTGCCCGGCAAGAAGACGCGGCCGGTGAAGCACCTCTATGAAGCCTTCTTCTACGTTCTGTCAGGCTACGGCTCGACCACGGTCTGGCTGCCGAATGGCGAGACGCGGACTTTCGAATGGGGTCCGAAGGCGCTTTTCGCCATTCCGCTGAATTGCCAGTATCAGTTCCACAATGGCTCCGGCCAAGAAACTGTGCGTCTCTCATGCACCAATGATGCGCCGCTGACGATCAACCTCTATCACAATCTGAAATTCGTCTTCGAAAACGACTTCGAATTCGACGACCGCCTTGGCGGCGCCAAGCATTTCGAGGGCGAGGGCATCCTCTACACCTATGGCGCGGAATCCGCCCGCAAGATCCAGAACGTCTGGGAGACCAACTTCGTCCACGATCTGACGAGCTTCAAGCTTTACGAATTTGATGGCCGTGGCAAAGGCTCGCTCAACGTCAACTTCGTGCTGGCTGACGGCACGATGCATTCGCACGTATCGCAGATGCCGGTCGGCCGTTACAAGAAGGCGCACCGTCATGCGGCCGGTACGCACGTCCATGCCGTGGATGGCGAGGGCTATTCGCTGATGTGGTATGAAGGAGAATCCGAATTCAAGGAGATCCCCTGGCGTCACGGCTTCATGTACACGCCGCCCTTCTGGATGTACCATCAGCATTTCAACACCTGCGATCAGCCCGCACGTTATGTCGCCTGCTCGCTCGGCAGCCGCCGTTATCCTTTCATCTCGTTGCGTCGTAAGAGTGCTGAAGGCGGTGGCGCCACTTCCGTCAAGGATGGTGGTCGCCAAATCGAGTACGAGGATCAGGATCCGCGCGTCCATCGCAAGTTCCTCGAGGAACTGCAGAAAACGGGCGTGCCCTCCGCCATGGGTGACATCTTCGACGAGCCGGCTATCATGGCCCTGCCAAAGGAAAGCCTGACCGGTGTTATCAAGACCCCGATCCTCGCCGGCCCGGCAAGCTGACAAACCCTGCCGGCGAACCGCGCAGGAATCGCGCGGCTCAGGGACATGCAAAGGGAATGGCCTCAAGTGCACGATCTCGATTTCGACCACGAGCATGGCGACCTCTCCGAAGAGGAGCGCCGGGTCATATCCGAATGGCTATGGCAGCAGGAGACTGTTGAGCTCTTGACCGTCGGTATCGACATCGGCAGTTCGACATCTCATTTGCTCTTCGCTCGCGTCGTTATGCGGCGCGAGACGGAAGAGCTGTCGAGCCGCTTCCAGGTGATCGACCGGCAGGTGGTCTGGCGTTCGCCGATCCTGCTGACGCCGTTTCTGCCTGACGGCACGATCGATGCCCAGGAACTCCGGCACTTCTTCGCGCATTGTTATGAAGATGCTGGCTACAAGCGCAGCCATATCGATACTGGCGCGGTGATCCTGACCGGCGAGGCGATCAAGAAGAAGAATGCGCGGGCGATCGACGAAATCTTCGCCAGTGAATCCGGTCGATTTGTCTGCGCGACAGCCGGCCACAAGCTCGAATGCATGTTGGCGGCACACGGCTCTGGTGCAACGGAGCTTTCCAAGAAGCGCAATGCCTGCGGGCTGCATGTCGATATCGGCGGCGGCACAACGAAGCTTGCTTTGATCAGCAAGGGCGAAATTCTGGATGTCGCGGCTTTTGCAGTCGGTGGACGTCTTGTCGCGCGGGACAAGACGGGCACGTGGGCGCGTGTCGATGAATCGGCAGCACTCGTCGCCGCTGAGCTAGGCCTTTCGACCGATCCCGAAACGGTCGCGAGGCCGGAGGTGCGGCTGGCGATCGTAAAAAGGCTTGCAGCCGCGGCCGTCGATCAGATCCTCGGTGCACCGCTCGACACGCTCGGTGAAAAGCTGCTGCTGACCGAGCCGCTGGAACGCAGCATTCGGCCGGATTATGTCACGTTCTCGGGCGGGGTCTCGGAATATATCTTCGAATATGAGACGGCCGATCACGGCGATATCGCCCAGATGCTTGCCAAGGAGATCGTTTCGCAGCTGACGCCACGTCTCAGCGTTCCGATCGTCGATGCCGGACAACGCATCCGCGCGACGGTTATCGGTGCCTCGCAGTTCACCGTACAGGTGAGCGGCAAGACGATGTATCGCAGCGGCGACAGAGGCCTGCCGTCTCATAACATCCCGGTCGTCCATCTCGGCCACGCCGTGCCTGAAAATGTTGATGCGGAGGCGATCGCCAGGGCCTTTGCCGCTGGTGCCGCGCGCCGCGACAGCGACATTGCTGCACCTCTCGCGCTTGCCTTTACCTTCACCGGTCTACCCGATTATCCGCGGCTTCTCAAACTTGCCAAAGCGATCAAGATGTTTGCTGCGCCTGAAGGGCAGCGCGATGAATTGCTCGTGCTCGTGATCGATGGCGACATCGGTCTCACACTTGGCCGCATCCTCGATCGCGAGCTGAAGATCGGGCCGCATCTGGTCTCGATCGACGGCGTGCAGTTGAAAGAACTCGACTTCGTCGATCTCGGCGAATTCATCAATCCGCCGGGCGTCGTGCCTGTCGTGATCAAGTCGCTTTTGTTTTCGTGACGGATGTCAGCCCGACCTTGATTTGCAGGGCGGGCAGATGTACGTTGAGTTTAAATTGGAACGATGTTCTGTATGGAGGAACATTAAGTTGGGAGGAGCGCCTTGGGCAGAAGTGCCCGGGGCGGCCTCGTATTGAGAGGAGAAACCCATGCATCAGGATCCACTTGGCGGCGGCACAGGCACGCACTGGCACGAGCCTGCCGGCACGAAGAAGGCAGGCTTCGGCGAATTCAAGAAGCAGCCGACGCCCTATGATCAGTTCATGGAGGAAGAGGGCATTCCTGTCTTCCGCGATCTCGGCGTTTCCAACGTTAAGAACCTGCCGCTGAAGCCTTGGAAGCGCACCGGCGGTCGCGGCACGTATATTCAGCTCTATGGCACCGAAACCAAGTGGGGCTGTCACCTGGTCGAAGTTCCGGCAGCGGGTGAACTCAACCCGGAAAAGCACATGTACGAGGAAATCTACCTCGTCGCGGAAGGCCGCGGCTCGACGGAAGTTTGGCTGGAAGGCGAGGGCAAGAAGCACGTCTTCGAATGGCAGGAAGGCTCGATGTTCTCGATCCCGATGAATGCCTGGCATCGCATCGTCAACGCCACCAACAGCCCTGCGCTGCTGATCGGCGGCACGACGGCACCTGTCGTCATCAATGCCATTCAGAATTTCGACGCTGTCTATAATAATCCCTTCGTCTTCCGTGATCGCTTCTCGGGTGCCGACGACTTCTACAAATATCGCGAGGAAATCGAGCCGGATCCGGTGCGCGGCCTTGCTATGCGCCGCACCAACTTCCTGCCAGATGCCGTCAATTGCGACCTGCCGCTCGATAACCGGCGTTCCGTCGGCTATCGCCGCGTCGAGCCCTTCATGACCAATAACAATTTCTACTACTGGATCGGCCAGCATGAGAACGGCCGCTATTCCAAGGCGCATGCCCACACGTCCGCGGCGATCCTGATCTGCCTGAAGGGCGAGGGCTATACCTATACCTGGCCGGAAGAATGCGGCGTCAATCCCTGGCAGAATGGCCATGCCGACCGCGTCCGCCGTCTGGATTACGGTCCCTTCGGCATGGTGACCGCAGCACCTGGCGGGGCACGCTGGTATCACCAGCATTTCAGCGTCTCCAAAGATCCATTTCGCCTGACGGCCTGGTTCGGGCCGCACAATCCCGGCCGCGATCCGGGTGCGCCGGGCGAAAAGCATACGGATTACACGGCAATCGACGTCAATGAAGGCGGTACCGCCATCCCCTACTGGATGGAGGACCCCTATATTCGTCGGGAATACGAAGCGCTGCTTAAGAAGAACGGCGTCGAGATCCGCATGAAGCCGGAATGGTACGAAAAGCCGGCCGATACGACGGCAAAGAAGTCGACCGTCGTCTGATCATGTCCGACGACGAGGAAGAACAGGGCGGCCGGATATTCTTTTCGAATATCGGCCGCAGCATGGAACTCGAGGACGAGATCGTGCTGGTCAGCGTCGGCATCGATATCGGCTCCTCGACTTCGCATCTCGCTTTCTCCCGCATTGTGCTGGAGCGGCTCGATACGCGCTACATGGTCGTAGAGCGTACGCTGCTACACCAGTCAGACGTGCTTTTGACGCCCTATAGCGGCGAGGACGAAATAGATGCGGATGCGCTCGGCGCCTTTTTTGCCGATCAGTATAAGGCGGCCGACATCACACCCGCCGATATAGACACGGGCGCGCTGATCCTCACCGGCGTCGCCGTACGTCGCAGCAATGCGCGGGCGATTGGCACGCTTTTTTCGGAAGAGACCGGCAAGTTTGTGGTCGTCAGCGCCGGTGACGGACTGGAAACGACGCTTGCGGCCTTCGGTTCAGGTGCTGTCGCGCTTTCAGGGCGTGGCCAGCAATCCGTATTGAACGTCGATATCGGCGGCGGCACGTCCAAGCTTGCTTACTGTGCGCAAGGCACCATCCGCCACATCGCTGCCATCGACATCGGCGCGCGCATCGTCGCCTTCGATGAGAACAGGAGAATTACGCGCGTCGAGGAGGCCGGCCGCTACTTTGGCCGCAAGACCGGCATTAAGGTGGCAATCGGCGAAACACTGTCCGATGCCGATGCGCGGATCCTCGCCTCTGCGATGGTCGACCGACTGTTCGAGGCCATGCAGGGCGGGGCGATGAGCGAAGAGATGATCGGGCTGCATCGCCTGCCGCACTTGCCGGCAGGGCTCTTGCCCGATGTCGTGACGGTATCCGGCGGCGTCTCCGAATTCCTCTATTCCGACACGCCCGAGAGCTTCAGCGACCTTGGGCCGCTGCTTGCGCAGTTGTTGCGGGAGAGGCTGGAGCGCTGGTCCCCGCGGCTTGAAAAGCCGGAGCAGGGCATCCGCGCCACTGTCGTCGGCGCTTCGCAATATACGGTTCAGGTGAGCGGTAGCACAATCTTCGTTCACCCGCTCGAGCTTCTGCCGGTACGCAACATCCCGGTGATCAAGCCGGCGATCGATTTCGCCGAAAGGATCGAACCGGCCGATGTCGCCGCCCGTATCACCGAATCCTTGTCGCGGCTCGATCTCGGCAACGGCGAAAGCCCGGTTGCTGTCTGCTACGACTGGGAAGGGTCGGCAAGTTATCGCCGGCTCGACGGCTTCTGCCGTGGCGTGATCGAAGGTCTCGCCCCGGTCCTTTCGCAGGGTCACCCGTTGATCCTCGTCGGTAATGGCGATGTCGGCGGCCTCGTTGGCATGCATTGCAAGCTGGAAGCGGGCATATCAGCGCTCGTCTCGATCGACGGCATTAAACTCGATGAATTCGACTTCATCGATATCGGCGCCATGCTGGAAACATCAGGGGCGGTGCCCGTGGTCATCAAGTCGCTTGTGTTTCCTGACAAGAAGCTCGGAAGCGGCGGATAAGTGATGGCGCGGCGGTAGCATCAAGCCGCTGCGCCACATCTACGGAATGTCTCTCGATTCCAATTCCGGACAGCTTGGCTCATTTCCGAAGGTGATCTCTTTACGATCTCCGTTAAGCGTCAACCCTCTGAAGGTCAGCACATTCTCATCACGATAGACGATTTCGCTCCGGTAGATGCCGGCGCGGATCGCTCTGTTTCTAGCGCGGCTGACGTTGCACTGCCCGACCGGCGGTGACGCATGCCAATGGGAGGTGCCTTCAGTGTCTGTTTGCCAGCCTGCGGCCGAAGTCAGTGTCGAGCTGACGACCAGCGCAAATGTTGAAACCAATAACGCAAACGGCAATCGAGATTTCACGATATGACTCCGAGGCAATTCCGCTATCGATGCCTCTGCTATTATCTGAAATTGCTTGCCAGATCATCCAATGGCGCGTCAACCAGCTTTGCCTTCTCAGGAAATGGTGAACAATTGCACTCACAATTGAAACTGCGATACGCCCGAACGCGTTTCCGGCTGCTGTTTCAGGCGTCCTGATCCGCCTGTCCTTCGACGGAGGCGAAGCCTTGGTATCGCTTCAACATGTCATCGCATGAGTTCAGTGAGTGGATGCGGGCGGCCTGATCGGCTGCAGCGACATCTCTTGGTGCAATCGCCTCGATGATTGCAGGATGCTCGGCGATAATGCCATCCATTCGGGCGGCGGGAAAGCCGTAACGCAAGCGGATGGTTCGAATAGGTTGTGATGGCGGCGGCGGATGCTGACAGCCTCGTATTTCCCGAAATTTTGCCAAAACAGGTATGGAAGTCGCAGTTGCGGTCGGCGCGTCAGTCATTCGCCTGCGGCAACAGCATCTTCGAGATTTTCGATATCGCGCAGGTGCCGCAACCGGGCTGGCGTCGCAATCTCGGCGCAGCAGCCGGTGAGGCGGCAGCAGATACAGCCAGAAATGCAGACAGATCAATAGTTTGTTTAGGATTCTTCAGGCGCGTATTTCAGTTCCATAACATAGATTATGCGATCTGCGTATGTAAGGGGGGCAGATTCCAATTTCAAATGCAACGAAGACAATAATGGCCATGATTTCAGGAGGATGGAATGGCCCGCTCATTTGTGCAGTTGAGTATGGA
>NZ_JACIAU010000008.1:0-82091 GCF_014194105.1 Rhizobium sp. BK529
GACGTGGAAATTGCCGTTGCCAAGGCTGCCAAGCCGGCAAGCCTGGCACCGGTGGCCGCACTAACACCTAGAAAATGTCTGCGCGCGGCATTGCGGGGCTGATTCTGTTCTTTCGGGTAAGACATCCTGACGCTCCTTTGAGATGGTCTCGGCGCGCCCACCAAGCCACGCGTGTGGTTTCCCCAAAAGACAGAATATTACGTCAGCGAGAACTGGCCTCGGACCAAGGTCTTACGCCTACATTATCAAAAAGCTTAATGCGGGTTGTCCCGTTGTTTAACGTGGTGCCGTTGCTCGCCCTGACCTAAGGTGCGCTCTCGCAACGCTACGAACGTCTTTGGTCCGCTTGCTTCTGACATATCATCGTTTTGTTTTCAGCTTCAGACGACATAAATGGCAGAGCCCGACAGCGCGGCCCACCCAATGCGTTCGCCGCGGGAAATTGTTGCACTCCGATCGCGAACGGCGAACCTCCTAATGGTGGTCGGTATAAAGATAAGGAAAGAGGCAGGCGACTTGCCGTCGCCTCCAGCGGTTCGAAAGACGCTGTCACGTTTGAAATCGTCGCTGAAATTCGCTTTGCCCATGAAGCCTTCTTTACGTCAAACCAAGGAAAAGAAGCCCTCTGCAAATATAGGGGTGATTCAATGGGAACATCCGCGAGACGCCATAGTTCAAGCGCGCATGGTCAACGACATAAAAGAGCTGATAGAGCAACTGCGTGACCCTGCGCGGGTTTATCCAATTCCGGGCGACTCCGCGGCCGCCGACAAGATTGCGACACTTTTGGAAAATGCTGCCATTGTCGGGAAGGCACCCCTAAGCACCGTGGACGTTCTTAAAGACACGGCGGTCAGATTGCTCGGCCGATCTCACCTTCTCAGTTGATTGCTATTTTCCATGGTCAAAGCTCGATTTGGAAAAACCCTCCTTTGCGATCTTGTGCACGAGACGAAACAGCGCCGCGTCGATATTAGGGCCATCAAGGACGGTAGGATCGTCTGAGATCATTCGAAGCGCACGTTCAGCAAGACGAGCGGCGTCTGCATCCGACTTGACGTAGCGGCGCGTAAGTCTGTTCAGAGTGGAAATAGTCGTCGAGTGGGATTGCCGGAGCACGTTACACCCTTTTCTGTTCGGTCAGCGGGTGCACGTATAAACACTCGGCCATCAGCGCCAACGGTTCAGAACTGCTGATGATGGGCCAAGAGTACGCATTTTTACTGGGCGAGTCTATGCGATCGGGTAATTATCGGCGCGTTCGATAGCGAAAACACCAACTGAGGTCGGCGACGGCCTCGACAAGAACCGAAAAGGGTGGTTCCCGGTCCCAGGGAAAAACACCCTTTTCGTGCGGACACTGGAGTTGTCAGCAAAACAGCAAATAGCGGACAGAAAGGGGGCTGCAATCGGACCAAAGTCCGGCGCCTTCTCGGAGAGTGCATGCGACGAATAGCCCCCAGGTGGGGCAGGCGCCGTGCGGAATGAAATGACCATTGGCGGAATGGAGGAAGCATCGAACCTCCTGTCCAGCGTTCCCAGGACGTGTCCATGTGCCGTCTCGCGCGGCCTTACGCTCACGGGCGTGTACGGCGCCCAACCCCTGCATCTCGATCCGGCCGGTCTGCGCGTGAACGAGCCCTCTGCTGCGGCTGCTCCGTAAGGAGAGCCAGGCAGGCGGCGACTGCCGCGGGGTCATTGACCGGCTGCGGGCCTATACGCAGGCATTCTGGCAGCGGTTGCTGCAATCCTAACGCGCCAGATTTCTGCGCCATACGTTGCCGCGGCACAATCTTCATTGACATAGGGTTGGGCCTGATGGGCATGACCGATTTCAGGAGACGATGGCGTGCGGATACGTGTCTATTCATGCGGGCTATCGGCGTTAGACGATTTACCGCTGCGCTGAGAAGAATATAAAAACGATGTCGCAACCACCACGCCGTCTCCAGACGCTGATACGTCGGTTCCGACGAAGGGTGATTTGCCCCACTTGAGACGAGGCCGGGATTCGCGTGGGAACTGTCTCGGCGCATGGCAGTTTGTGTGCGACGCGTCCGCAGCAGCGGAACCCGCACGGAGAATATGCCATCGTGACAGAAGCCGACCTCAAGAGATCGCCCGCCTCACAGAGCAAGAAGAGGGGTCTCGGGAGAATCCTGGGCCGAGGCATCATATCCGGCGCTGCGGACGACGATCCCTCCGCAATCGGCACCTATGCCAGCGCCGGCGCGCAATTCGGACCCGCCATTTTATGGACGGCACCCGTCACGCTGCCGATGATGTTTACAGTGGTCTATCTATCATCGAAACTCGGTCAGGTCTCTGGCCGCGGCCTCTTTCATGCGATCCGGGACTTTTATCCAAGGTGGCTGTTATGGTCTGTTCTTTTCGGCGTGGTCATCGGAAACACGATCGAGGCAGCTGCCAATCTCGGAGGCATGGCGGCGGCGATCAACATTTTGGTGCCGGTTCCCATACCGCTAATCGTGGTGGCCGTCGCCGCCATTCTGCTCGTTATCCAAGTTTTCGGCTCCTATGACTTGATCCGCCGCATCTTCAGATGGCTGGCCTTGACGCTGCTGGCCTATGCCGGCGCAGCGGTTCTCTCAAAGCCTGACTTCCTCGCAACATTTAAGGGATCATTTGTTCCAACGGTCGAATTCAACAAGGAGTTCCTCTCCATTGTTGTCGCTATCATCGGCACGACACTGTCTGCGTACCTCTACACATGGCAATCCAATGAGGAGATTGAAGAAGAGATCGCCGAGGGCAAGGCAACTGTGGAAGAACGAAAGGGGGCGAGCGATGACGATCTTCAAAAATCGAGCCGCGAAATCCTCGTCGGCATGACATTTTCCAATCTGATCATGTACTTCATCATCCTTGCGACGGGCTCGACACTGCATGCGAACGGCCAGACCGAGATCGGGACAGCCGCGCAGGCGGCCGAAGCCTTGAAACCTATTGCTGGCGACGCCGCCGGGTATTTGTTTGCGGCTGGGATTGTCTCCGTCGGTTTTCTGGCCGTGCCGGTGATGACGACGGGGGCTGCTTACGATCTCGCGCAGTCCTTCGGGATCAAAGGCAGCCTCAATGCGAAGGCTGGGCGGGCGCCGACGTTCTATATCATCATCGGACTTGTCACGCTCATTGCGGTCGCGCTGAACTTTTTGGGCTTCAACCCCATGAGAGCTCTCGTATGGTCGGGCATCGTGCAGGGCTTTTCGACGCCGCCGCTGCTTTTCTTGATCTTGCTGATGACCAACAACCGGCAGATCATGGGCGACAAGGTGAATTCCAGGGCCATGAACGTACTGGGCTGTGTAACGGCAGCAGTTATTTTTGCTGCAAGTGCCGGGCTCGTCGTCACCTGGTTCCTCTAATCTGTCTGCTGACACTGCGTTCCCGTGCAGGCGCTGCTCGCGGCTTGTGGTTCTTTGGCTAACCATTTTCGATGAAGCGCATGAGCGGCTAGTGGCAGCGAGATTTCACGATTGGATTGCGCAGCTCTCACCTCTGCTGGAGCCTGCTTCCATCCCCACGTCGAGTGCGACCCCAGCAATGGATGGCGATTTTACTGAGAATGCAGCTGGTCCCCTTCAGGTGGATAAAACCAATAGCTGATGCTTGAAAGGGACCGGTCGAAGGTCGATCCCCTTCACCTGTCAGATTGTTTGAGAGGATAGGCGACCTGCCGTGGCGAGCGCCTCGCGCGCGTCTGGAGGTATGTCGCTGAATGACGGCCTGAGTTGTTGCTCCGGCCGTCGGGATCTCGATAGACGGTCGCTGGGTCTCGTCATGTGCTCCGTCTCGGCGCCTAAGTTCTTTCACGGCCGGATGGCGATGATCGTCTTGCCTGTTCGCCGTTCAATCGGGTTGAATGCCGCAATGGCATTGTCGAGTGTTGAGACATTGCCGATGTTCGTCCTCAGGCGTCCATCACGTATCCGCTGGACGATCTCACCCAATTGGGCACGATCCGTCTCGACGACGAAGTCGATCGCCAAGCCATCGACCGGTCGCGCTTCGGCCGGACCAACGATGGAAATCAGCGTTCCTCCGGTTCGTACCAGCGCGGCTGAACGCTTCTGAATGTCGCCGCCGATGACATCAAGCACCAGATCGACACCGCGCACATCTTCCAGTCTATCGTTATCGAGGTCCAGAAAATCCTGCACGCCAAAGTCGAGCGACTTCTGGCGGTCATGAGCGCGGCCGGTACCGATGACATAGGCTCCGAATTCGCGGGCGAGCTGCGTCGCAATCGCACCGACCGCACCGGCGGCACCATGCACAAGAACGCTTTGGCCTGCCTGAAGGCGGCCATGCTGAAACAGTCCTTGCCATGCCGTCAGACCCGAAATCGGCAGGCTTGCTCCGACTGTGAAGTCGACGTCACCCGGGAGCGGGGCAAGATTGCGTGCCTCGACAGCCGCATATTCCGCCAGAGTGCCGTCGCGGTACCAGTCGGTAAGGCCGAATACCCGCTGCCCCACCGACAGACCGCTCGTGCCATAGCCGAGAGCGGTAATCACTCCGGCGAACTCATGGCCGGGAATCGACGGTGCCCGCTTGCGACCGACGCGATCGGTCCAGGTGGAGGGCCAGGTCAGTTCGGTCGGCACGAAGCCCGACGCGTGGACCTCAACGATGACGTCGTTAATCGCCGCCTGCGGCTCGGGCCGCACTTCGACGGTCATTCCTGCCGTCCCTTTGGCTTCATCAGTGGCTACGATCGCTTTCATGATCATGATCTCCTAATATTTGTTGCATAGACGCGGGTTTTCTTCTCGCGCTGGCAGTTACGGGTTCCTTGCCTCCCGATGGCACCTATTACGGCTTACGACATGATGCTGACGGCATCTGCTTGGGTCTCTTTGGAGCTGCCTCATAACGGCAGTCCAACACCTCCCCGATCCCTATTGGCGCGAGGGCGGGGGGCGTTTCATTGTCAAAAGCTCGACCACATCTTGCAGATCATCTTCAGACGAGATGCCAAGAGTGAGCCATTTCCCGTCGACGTAGGTTTTGGCTTCGTCGTAGAGCTTGACCAGTTGCGGACGCCAGACATAACGCCGCTCCTCGAACCTCTCGCGTTCTGCTCGGCCCATCACCACGAGGGCTGAAAGGAGCCGGTATTCCGGCACCAAAGTGGTGAATGCCCGGGTCTTCTTGTAGCGCAGGGACCAACCACGGTTCTTGCCGCCGTAGAGCCAGTCGGGCACGAAAACCCCCGGGTAGAATTCGTCGATCCAGTCGCGCAGCTTGGTCCAATGTCCGAATGCCTCGGGCCCGATCCATTCGCGCACAGCGGCGTCATCGGGAGGCCCGGATCTTTCGATCATCCTGTCGCCTTTCTGGGGAAGTTTAGCTGTATGTTGAATCATCTGAAACCTCTTGTTCATCTTCGGGCTGCGCCGACGGGTGGAGATGGCGATGCCAGGAACTCTGGGTCCTCAACATGCTCCTGGCGACAGCTGCCGGAGCGAGGGGTGGTCTCGATACCAACTGCCCGCGCTTGAGAGCGCTGCGAGCTGATCTTGGGTTTTCCGCAGGTGATCCACGGCGGTGAGGTCGAGAGAGGCGAGCACCTTGTCCCTCGCTGACGACGCCTGGCTCCAGTTGAGGAACGCAGTGCCTTCAAGCGGGAGAAATTGCTGGGTCTTCAGCCCGATGGATTTGAGCGCAACCGACAGATAGGGCGTCAGAAAGTCCGGTTGGTTGGCTCGCTTGCCGGTGAAAAAGCCCCCAGACGCCACGCCGATGAACACCGGACGGTCCCGGAGCATTCCGACCTTGCCAACAGGCGTTGACGTCATGGTGCGGCCGACGCGCAGAATTTGGTCGATCCATGCCTTGAGGACCGATGGAATGCTCAAGTTGTGCATGGGCGTCCCTATGACGATTGCATCCGCCGCCTCGACTTCCCGGATAAGCAATTCTGAAAGATCCAGGGAACCGACCGGCGGGGCGGCCAAAGTTGCCGGCGACGCCAACGCGGCAGCGTAAAGGGCCGTGGTCTGGGGTAGGGGTTCCGATCCCAAGTCACGCCGGGTGACGTCAGCGCCTGGCGCGACCTGAAGAAGCCTTTCGACGATCGCCGCCGAAAGCTGCCGGCTGTGCGACTGTTGACGCGGGCTGCTATCGATATGGAGGATGTTCATGGGATTGATCCAACAGCTTCATGAGGTTGCTATAATTGCGGACTCAGAGCGCGCCGGCCGGAGCAACGGCGGGAAAGTCCTTGTCGGGGTCGAAGACGTTGTTGAAGAAGTTCGTCAGTGAGTACATGGCCACCAGGGCGACGATCTCCATGACGTTCGCATCGGTGTAACCGGCATCGCGGACGGCTTTGAGATCGGCGTCGCTGACCTGTCCTCGGGTCACGATGACCTTACGCGCAAACTGGACGGCAGCATCGCGCTTCGGATCGTGTGCATGCCCTTTTCGGGCGAGGATGATGTCGTCCGCCGGCAGTTTGGCCATATGTTCGGCGGTAAAGCTGTGAACCGTCAGGCAATAATTGCAGCCGTTCACTTCGGAGACGGCAAGCCCGATGCTGTCGCGGGTCTTGACGTCTAGCGTTTTGCTCAGTGAGCCGAGCAGGGCAGCCCATGCGTTGAACGCGATGGGGCTTTGCGCGAAGGCTGCCATCATGTTCGGGGTGAACCCGATGTTTTTGGTGAAAGCGTCGAGGGTCTGCTTGGATGCGGCCGGTATCTCTTCCGGCGTCAGAACGCGGGTTCTGGCCATGATAGTCTCCATGAATGTTGATCAGGTCGAGGGTTATGCGAAGGACAGGACGTCGGCGAGGGGAAGGCGCGGCTTTTGCGGCCAGTTGCCGGCCCGCTCCGGTCCCACGGTCAAGAGCATGACCGGGATCTCGTCTTCAGCCAGCCCGAATTCGCGATGCACGGCCTCTGCGTCAAAGCCGATCATCGGCGTCGAACCAAAGCCCAGCGAGCGAGCTGCATAGATGATCGCTGCGGTACCGAAGGTCGCCGAGCGTACCGCCTCGTCACGCTGTCGCTGGGGCTGATTGTCATAGAGGCTGCGCGCGGGAGCCTCCCACTCCGGCACCAGGTGCGCCGGCATGATCCCTGCTTCCACCACCGGCGCCAAACGAGCGGGCACGGTGCTGGCATCTGCAAACCGACCGACGATGATGAAGGTGACGGCGGCTTCGGTGATCGCCGGCTGGTTCCAGGCGATCGGACGCAGGCGGGTCTTTGCCTCCGGCGTCCGGACTGCGATAAAGCGCCAGTTCTGCAGGTGGAAGGAGGTGGGCGCCGAAGTGCCGATGCGCACCAGGTCCCGGATCTGGTCGTCGCTCAGTGTGGCGGAAGTGTCGTAATATTTGGCGGCACTACGGCTCAGAATTGTTTCGATGACGGGGTTCGTCGGCGTCAATTCGTGGGGTGTGTTGCTGATGTAGTTCATTGGGTGGCTCCCTCATCAAGTGATTACGGAGCCGATATTACGGCCAGTGCTGATGATTTCGAGACTGGATTTCCTCAAACTGCTGCTCGAAAGGATCAACCATTCGAGCCCATCCTACGGAGCGCGTATCTAGCCCGATTGCGCGAGCCGGCGCCATTCCCCTGGCGTCATCCCCATTCTCTCGGCAAACACACGTCGGAACGCCGAGACGGACTGATAGCCGACCGTTTCGGCGATGGCCTCCGTGCTGATCCCCGACTTTTTCAGCTCGTTGGCCGCCAGGCTCATGCGCAAATCAGTCAACAGGTCGAGGGCCGAGCAACCGAGCCTGTCCTGGAAGTGGCGCATGAACGTGGCACGCGACATGCCGCACAGGTCCGCCAGACCGGGCAGTTTCCATGGCTTGGCCGGATCGGAGAGCATGGCCGTAATGGCCGGAGCCAGTCGCGGGTGGCCGGCGAGGGCCAGCAGGCCTGCGGGGGCCTTCTCGGATTCACTGGCCGCGCGTAACACCAGCGTGAACAGCGCTGAGGAAAGCGCATTGAGCACGGCGCGTCCTCCCGGCCGATCGCCTGCGGCCTCCATTCGCATCAGGCCCACGAGACTGGCCAATTGGTTGGTTGCGGATGCGGCACCGTCTTTGCCGTGGCCAGCTCGGGCAACGAGATTCAGCGGCAAATAGGTACGGATCAGTCGATCATGAGGAGGTGCGATGAAAAATCGGCCACATAAGAGGTCGAGCTGCTCACCGTTGCTGTCGTTCTCGCTCAGCATCCAACCGGCAGAAGCCTGCCGCTGCTGAGTGGGAACCGGCGTTTGTCCGCTACCGTCATGCAGCACATGCGCCGCGCCATGCGGTAGCAGCACGATATCACCGCTCCCCAACTCCCGCGTTGTCCTTGCCTCCGGATCTTCAAAAATGGCCCGGCCCCTGACGATGACGTGGTAGGGGATTTCGTTCGCAGCAGCTCGGTTCCACATAATCCGCCATGGCGCGCCGTAAGCGCAGCGGACCTCGAGCTGGCCGGTCACCGTAATGATTTGCAGAAGATGGCTTAGCCAGTCGAGTTCAGACATAGGACACGGAGATTCTTGTGTTCAAACTCCTATACTACTTCCACAGTGGATGTCAGCGGGGTGGCCCGCGCCACGCCACGGCTGATCTGCGCGCCGCAACGGTCGCGCCGGCTCGCCTGAAGGAACAGGTCCTTTCGTTCTGCGGCTGCCGAGGCCGTCAACACAGAAACAGGTGCTGCGGCGCGCTCACAGCCCGACCCTCATCCGTCGGTCCAGCTTCGTCTACGGCCCTTGTGGCCTTGCCATACATGTCGATTCCGACAATGACCCGAAACCGCTCGATGCTTGAGTTTCTTGTGAGAGGGCAGGCTCCGGCGAGATGTAGGGGGAACCAGTTGCCGAAGGTCTGTCACACTCGGTCGGAGAGAGCAGCTTGGCCGCTTCCAGAAGCAGACGTCCCCAGCGGCAAGGCAGGACCATTCGATTGCTCCCGCAAGTCCGCCGTTGCCTACCCGCAGGTTCCCACCTGAAAACCGACGCTCGTAGTGCAATGGAATGAGTTTCAGGAATACTCAGTCAACGACCGCCGACGAAGAAGTTACAACAATAGCGGTCGCAATTTCCTTGCCTTCACGGCGATAACTGTGCGCAACGCTAGAGTCGAAATATATGGCGTCCCCCCCATCCAGCACGGCCTCCTTGCCATCCACATTGACTGTAAGCCGACCGCTGAGGACGTAGATGAACTCGGCGCTGCCATGTCGATGCGGCTCCGAGGGCGGCCCATCGACCGGGAACTCGGCGTAGAATGCCTCCATGCGGCGGCCAGAAGCGGGATAGTCGAGGCTTTCGAACAGATAGGGCGGGTGCTTTTCGCCCGGCCGGCTTGGAAGTTTGAGACGCTGTTCTTTTCGGACGATCGCGATGAGCGGCTCCTCCTTCTCGGCACTGAAGAAGTGATCGAGGCCGACGCCGAACACCATGGCGATCCGAAGCAGCGTGGGCAGCGTTGGAAACATCTGCCCGCGCTCGATCTTCGACAGCATCGCAGGCGAGAGCCCGGTGTGTTGGGCCAACTGCACCAGCCCCAGCTTCTTCCTCAGACGCAGCGCCTTGATACGGGGGCCGATCGCGTAGCGCTGCAACTCGTTAGACAGCGTGTCGGAGAGCACGTCGCAGACTCCTTTTCATGTCGAGAAACTATCACGAGCACACTTCTCTTCACAAGAGAATTATCATTCTTCTCACGAAAATTTGAGTAGAAAGAAAAGTAGTTATCTCCATATGAAATACCGCGTGCATCTCGTATCGTCACACAGAGAGGAGAAATGCCATGAAAATGAAAGGCCTTTTACTGGCTGCGGCAATCGCCCTTTGCAGCAGCGTCAGCGCGTTTGGCGCGGAGAAGGACGTCGTCGACACCGCTTTGCAGGCGGGTCAATTCAAGACGCTAACCACCGCGCTCGAAGCGGCGGGCCTGGTCGCCACTCTCAAAGGCCCGGGTCCCTTCACGGTCTTTGCGCCGACCGATCAAGCCTTCGCCAAGTTGCCCGCTGGTACGGTCGAAACTCTTTTGAAGCCGGAGAACAGACAAAAGCTCACCGATATCCTCACCTACCACGTCGTTGCGGGGAAGGTGATGGCCGCGGATGTTGCGGGGATCGATGAAGCGAAGTCGGTGAATGGCAAAATGATCGACATCAAAGTCGACGGCTCCACGGTCAAGGTAGACGATGCCACCGTCATTGCTGCCGACGTTGCTGCCTCGAACGGGGTTATCCACGTCATCGACCAGGTGATGATGCCGCCTGAACACTGAGCCCTAGTCCGCGATCTGGAGAAGAACCATGAAGTTCATCAACATTTTCACGCTCGTCCTCGTGATCATCGGCGGCCTGAACTGGGGGCTGGTCGGACTATTTGGCTTCGACCTCGTGGCCGCCATCTTCGGGGCTGGCTCGGCGTTCGCCAGGATCATTTACATCCTGGTCGGGCTATCGGCGGGATGGCAGATCGTCCCCCTGTTTTCTGCAATGGGCTCCGGCGGGTTCGCTGCGAGCCAGAACCGATAGGGCCTTCGAAGGGAACCGCCTGTCTCGCCGGCGGTTCCCTCGATCGTTTGGCGGATGGATATGCATTCCCTCCTCGTGCTGGTCGCCTTCGAGGTCGCAAGCTTTACTGCGGCAGCTACCGGCGTGATGTTCAGACCAGGCGACTGGTACAAGCAGCTCGACAAGCCAAGGTGGCGCCCGCCCGACTGGCTGTTTGCACCGGTCTGGACAGTTCTTTATGCGTTGATCGGGCTCTCGGGCTGGCTCGTATGGCTTGAGGCGGGCATTGCCGATGGAGCACTGCCTCTCGGCATCTATGGAGTCCAGCTTCTGCTCAATGCCGCATGGTCGCCGATCTTTTTTGCACTTCACCGGCCGGGGCTGGCAGCGGTAGAGATCATCGTGCTTTGGGCTGCGATCCTGACGACGATAATCATGTTCTTCCCCGTGACTGCGGCCGCCGCCTTGCTGCTTTTGCCTTACCTCGCCTGGGTGAGCTTCGCGACGGCACTCAACCTTTCCATCTGGCGGCGGTACCGCCCGCAACTACGATCGCAGGGTGTCCGATGAGAGCCCGGTGGATCATCGTGAACGATCGAATGCAGCAAGGCTACCGGTACGCTCTCGTTGCGCCCATGGGCCGCGACTTTCATCCCGATTTCCGGCCAGACTTGACACCGGCCGAGATGCTCGCGCTCGGCGTGTTCGGTGGCAAGTACATGACCGATTGCCGGGAAGAATTTCCTAAGAGCTGGTTTGCAGAGGCCCGCCTGTCGTCGCTGCGAAAAGACCCGTCACTTAATTGGTTCGGTATCGACGCCAGCCAACCGCTCAGCGTCTGGCGAGCCAAGGGATGGATATACCCCGACGATCCGCGTGGCTGGTTCCAGTGGTACTGCCGCTACTACCACGGGCGTCGCATTCCTGGCGAGGACGAGAGACAAATCGCCCGTTGGAAAGCCATTCGCCGCCATATCTCGCAGCTTCGCCGGGCCTGCAGGCCTGGGGACTGCTGGTGCCGGCCGCGTCAGCGCCAGGCTCTGCTGCATTGGGCATATGACAGCCGTTCAATTTGACCCTTATGCCGCTGCTGTGCTGAAGCGTCGCCAATCGTCAGCCAGGGCATCAGATCGGAATTCCGCTTCGATCGAGAGGATGTGACGGCCCGTACCGGCGCGGGATCGAGGTCGCTCTCTCCGACTTGTCAATCCGGCGGCGCGAACTTGAACAGCGTAAACGAATCGTCGGTCCAACCCTGATGAAACCAGGGCGAATCCTGAATATGTGATGCCGTGATGTACATGGTGCCATCTGGTCCTTGAGCGAACGTATCAGGCCAGCGTAGTCGACTGTCCTGGAGCAGAGGGGTGACTTTCCCGTCCGGCCCAAGGATCTTCACGCCGTCGTTTTCCATAGTGCTTAGAAAGATGCGGTTCTTGTCGTCTATCCACAATCCGTCGGTCGGCTCGGTGTCGGCATACTTCTCGGGTTTCGCCGCAGATGGATCCTGGGATGCTTTCTGCAATGCCTCGGTTGAAATGCGATACATCGTATTTCCGGTGAGCGCCTTCCAATAGAGCGTCTTGCCATCCTTCGAAAGCGCAATGCTGTCGGCGTTGAACTGCGGTTGACGGCCGTCGGGTCGGCGAAGTGGTTCGCCATCGACATGGACGACCACTCCTTTTTCGAACTGGGTGGAGGGATCGTCACTCAGAACCCGCCACGCCTTTCCAGAGTTCAGGTCGAGAACAACCAGACCGCCCGGCGAGCCGGAATCGGTGAAATAGGCAAACGCCCCATCTGGAGCGATGCGCACGTCGTTGAGGTAGCTAGCCGGACCGGCGACATCGGGTCCGAATGGGTAAACGCGTTTGACAGCGTTGGTCTTCAAGTCGATCTGCACCAGTTTCGGGCCGTCCTTGACCGTCTTTTCGCTGTTGGGCGCTGCCGGGTCGACGACCCACAGCGAACCTCTGCCATCGGCAACAACGCTTTGCACGGTGACGAAGTGATCCTTCGGAGAAAGTTCCGACATCTTCGCGTTTCGCCACGCATTCCACTCGTCGTTCGGATAGGGCCTGATTGAACCATCCGTCATCACTTCAGCAGCGGAGACTGGAACGTCTTCAGACCAGCGGGGGAAGTTGACGAAGATCCTCCCATCCTCCGAAACGGTAACCCCTGTGACCTGATGCTCGAACATAGCGACCTTCTGCAATCGGTCATCGGTCTTTCCGGCGACAGGAGCTACCAGTTCCTTCACCTTGTTTGTCAGCCTTTCTATGGTCTGGGCATGGGCGGGCGGCGCTGACAAAACGACAGCAGCAGCTGCGGCCGACAGAGAGCTCATTCGAAAGTATGTTTTGGGCATAGCTCCGCTCCGGATCGTTGCCGCCCTTGAACCTCGCCCGCGTTTGAAAGTTCCCGCGTCCGGAAAATGAAATCTCTCCCGATCGACGATCGCAGATCTCGACACTTTATTCCCCGCCGCATCTGCTTTTCTGCTTGAACGATCGAAACATCTCATTCGCGCCGTCAGGAGCTCAGCTTTTCCGTCTCCTGCATCAGAGGCTTTGATCGTTCGCTATCTGGCGCCAGGTAGCCCACCGGGCGGGCTTGATTGGTAGAAGTCCATTTCGAAGCCTGTAGGTATAACGGGTGCGCCTTCCTTCTTGGGCTTTTCGGCGATCATGGCTTCCGTGGTTGCCGGAAGGCCGACAAAAGAGACGCGTCCTGCAGAGCTGCGCGCACCACCTTTGCCGGATCGAAGGCGCCCTGAGCACTAGAGATTGCCGTATTCGCCGGTTCCAGCCATAGGAAACGTCAGTCATCTCGCGCACTTGTCGGCGACATCTCGCCGGCTTGAAAATTTCTCAACTCGGTTCTTGAATCCGGAAATCTGAAAACCAAATCGATTTTCGCCAGCCGCTGATGACGGGGCTGGCCTTTACTGGGAGCGCCGCTTTCGGCACTTGCGTACCCATGTTGCTTCAAGGAGGATATGGCTATGGCAACATCTCATGACTACACGCCCTCCGCTCGAGCATCGGCTTCGACCGCGTCTTCAATCTTCTTGAGAACGCTCAGCGGGCTCGCTCGATCAGCGAACGATATACGCCGTACTTGCGGCGCCCGGTAATATTACGGGTTGGGAAGGAGAGAGCGATGAAACCCGACATGTTCAAACGGCCGGTGTCTATCCTTGTCGGCCTTGGCTTTCCAGCTGAGGTCGGCGGTGTTATGGACGCGTATCGATACCTTTCAGAATGGCCTGCCTCGTTGAGGGATGCCGCACACTCAATCGCGCTGAAGGCTTGTGGCGCGGCATTGCGCGGCGAGGTGGAAGCGGAGACCGCGCGTGGCTTGTTCGCCGCCTTTGCCGAAAAGCACGATTTACTTGCGCCAAAGATGGGCCCCGGCGTTGCCGCCCACTTTCGGCGGGACAGAGATCCGCACGTCCGGTAAGCGGGCCAGACATGCACGAGATGTTGCGGCAGGCTGCCAGCGATGCGGTGGCAATGGGTCCGGCGATCTTGCTCCAAGGGTTGCATGTCGCGCACCCGCTAGACGTGGTCAACGCTTCTGCACTTTATCCTGACGACCGACGAACCATCCTCGCGGCGTGGATATCGGACGTCTACGCCGTCGGATCAAATCCGGCGTTACGTTACATGCCCGGCACAAGTAAACCGGTAACCGTAGATGAAATTGACTCAGCACTGACAGAGCTTGATCGACGTTTCGGCGCCTAGGTGCCCTCTTCTGGCAAGAATTCGGCGCTTTTCAGGGGAACGAACAGGTCACCGGTTGACACCTTTTTAAGAGCGGTAGTGCGAAAACGTTGACAAGCGCATGCGATGGAAGCCGAATGGCGTGATCCGTCCGGGTACGCGATTGAATGGACCGGGCAGCCTCCAGGCCTTGAAAACACAGTTTCTCGCGGGACAGGTTCAAGTCGATGTGCTTTGCTCTTCAAGTGCCTGGCGTTGGTCACTCGCTAGCAGATCCCAAAGCATGCCATCACTCACCAACTCAGATGATCGTTGTCATCGGGCATTTGTGGCAGGCAAGCTCTCCTTAAATGCCTGCGTGCCCTTCATCATTTCGGCAAGAAGATAGCTGCGGCTCGCCAGAGGATGATAGCTTATCGTTCTTGGCAGATTTTGCGCCGCTCAGCAGGAGCCCGGCAACCGACGCGATGATCATGACTGCGCCGACAAGTATGAGCGATGTTGGTCGTTCGCCGAGAAAAGCCCAGCCGAGGGCAACGGCGATGATCGGATTTACGAAGGTGTAGGTGGCGACCATGGCAGGAGCAACCCGTTTTAGGAGCCATATGTAGGCGGAAAAGGCGATTACCGTGCCGATGAAGGTGAGGTAGGCCCAGCCCCCAAGTGAGACGGCGGAGATCTCCGTCCATTTCAGCGTTCCCAATTCGCCGGAGACTGCGCTGATGGCGAGCAATGCAACGCCGCCGGCGAGCAATTCGAGGCCTGCCAGGGCTGTCGAGGCAAATTCGGAGGAATAACGCTCCGACAGAATGGTACCGACTGCCCAAGACAAGGACGCTCCCAGCAGGAGAACCACGTCCAAGGGATGCATCGTATTCCCGCCGGAAGTCACTTCCTGCCATGCAATGAGTGCGACACCCGCGACGCCGGGAACCAGAAGCGCACCGGCCACGCCGGTTGGGCGTTTCCCTCCCGGAATAAGGAACTGCAAAAGTGCGATCCAGAGCGGGATTGTTGCCAGCAGCAGTGCTGCCACACCTGAAGGAACCCGCTGTTGCGCTTCCGCCAGGACACCGTGACACCCGACAAAAAAGAGAAGTCCGCACATGATCGCAATGGAGCACATCTTGGTCGATGGCAGTGCCGCGCCTCGCATTCTCGCATAGCCGTACAGGATCGTGCCGCCGACAAGGCAGCGCGCGGACATCAGAAGAAACGGGGGCAGGGTTTGCAGCCCAAGCGCCAAAGCGAGATAGGTCGAACCCCAAATGAGATAAATCGCTGCAAACGCCGCAGCCATGGCGATGTATGGTCTTGAAAGTGTCATGGCCGACTATAACCTCTTAGAGGGTTATAAACACAACCAGGATCGGGATATTAGGTTCCATGAGCACGCGCATGAATTCCAAAGCGAAAGCGGGAGGCCCCAAAGAGGATCTGGCTATAAGCTTTGTGAACACAGCAGCTTGGCGCCTGCGCGCGGCTCGGGAAGAGCGGCTTCCGGACGCGCACGCATTTCTGCGCTGGATGGCCGCCAATGTGACTGGAGATAGCCAGCATCTTGAGGCAATCCGCGAACGCTGGCATCGCATTCCAGATGAGGCCGACAGCCTCTACGAGACGATCATCGCGCTGCGTGAGGCGATTTATGAAGTGCTCGTCGCGCGCTTGGCCAATCGTCCTGCGCCAGTCGCTGCGCTCGATTTTTTTAACGGACTTCTCGCTCGATCCGCTGATGGAATAAGACTTAAAGGGGAAGCGGGCGAAATCATCTGGAGTATCGATGGGGCCAGTGACATCGATCTGCTGAGACCCGTCATCACCTCGGCTGCGGCTCTCATGACGGGGCCGAAGGCGCATCGAGTGCGGCAATGCCAGGATGAGCGCGGCTGCGGATGGCTGTTCATCGACGAAAGCAGGGCTTTGAACAGACGGTGGTGTTCGATGGGAGACTGCGGAAATCGAGCGAAGGCGCGACGGCATTACTTGCGATCACGTGCTGATTAGCGCAACCAGGACCTCTTCCGGCTTTCATCCTACGTCGACCGCGCGTTCGACCAGATCCTGAACTACGATGTGCAGCGCATCCTGGCAACGCAGGAAGCGATCGGGATCTTTCTCATGGGAGAGGTCGGCGTTAAGGTACTCACCCCGTAAGATTGGAGAACGAAGCGGCGTCAACCGGGGCCAGTTGCACTGCCATCTGAATTGACCCTCATCGTCGCCTCCTATTCGCGCGAAGAAGAGGACAGGTTGGACGGGAGGTCAGATCCTCACTTGTGAGGGCTCAGACCACCCGTAGAGGTAAGGAGGATGGGACCGCACGCTTGAACAGGGGAGATTGAGGGGCACACTTCAATCGCGCGATCCCGACGTCTCAACCGACAGCATGTCCGTTTGTTCCCACCATCTTTGACCGGTGTTGGATTTTTGAGCATTTGCTGATGTAGTGGCGAGATGGCAAACCCGCCAACGTCAAAACGCTCCTGATGACAAGCGCTCCGCCGACAAGCGCGCAAGCCGCGAGATCCTTCACAGCCAAAACTTCCGATCCGGCACGCATTGACCTGTGGCTTGCGGTGCTGAAGCCAAAGCCGCCCAGAGGGCCGCAACCGGTTTCGAGGTGAAGTGGGATGGCTGCCCCATCCGTACACAGAGCCGAAGGGCGTTCGCATTCTGACGCGCGGCGGCCACGATTGGAAGGCACGGTTTCCCGCAGCTGCAGCGCGGCCACTGGGATCCTCGATGGCAAGGCCGTGATCGTCGACGAGCGCGGGCGCTCGGATTTTTAGCATGCTGCAACAATCGTTCGGCGGCGGCGCGTCCGTGATGATAGCTTTCGACCTTCTGTATTCGACGGTCACGACCTTAAGAACACTGAGCTCTCGACGCGCTGGCAGTTCTCGCTCAAGGCCGTTCCGCAGGCGCACACCCGCAAGATGTTATGATCGTCGGGCGATCGGCGCCTCTTGGGCGGTGTGCCAGCACATCGTGTCCGTCCTCCGCGTTACCTTTCGATGATCATCTAGCCATTTTTAGTCTCCTCTGAACAAAAAAAGGCCGCCCTATCGGCGGCCCTGGTAGCATCGTAGCCTCAGGCGACCTTCTGACCCTTGGCATTTGCCTGCGCCTGCGCAAGTTGTGTCAGCTTCTTGTCGGTCGCTTCTTCTTCGGCCAGGTTGGCCTTCAGCAATGGAACGGCGTCCTGTAGGCCGAGCTGGTTTGCCCAGGCGATCAACGTGCCGTAGCGCGCAATCTCATAGTGTTCGACGGCCTGCGCTGAGGAAATAAGGCCAGCATCGAGTGCTGGCGAGCCCTTGAACTCCTCCATGATTTCCTCGCCTTCGGCGATGATTCCTTGGATTGCCTCGCAGGTCTTGCCGCGTGCCGGCTTGCCCAGCAGCTCGAACACCTGCTCTAGGCGCTCAATCTGGCCCTGGGTCTCGTCGCGGTGCTGAATGAAGCCAGCTTTGCCCTCCTCGGATTGGGCTGCACGCGCCATTTTCGGCAGAGCCTTCAGGATCTGCTTTTCGGCGAAATAGATGTCCTTGAGAGTATCGATAAACAGGTCATCGAGGGTCTTCGCAGTTGCCATGAGGGCTCCTCCTGTTGAATGTGTTGATGGTGCTCGTCGCACGAAAGCCTGTCTCAACGCGGGCGATACGACAATGTTCCCGTCCGAAGGCGGACCGAAACGAGTTCGCGCCCGCGCATTCCACCTTGTTGTGGAGAGTGGACGGATCGCAGCTTCATTATGCTCTGGGTTTGGCGCTGAGACTTGAAGTCATTTCGTCCCTTCCTTCATGGAAGCCAGCAACTGTCCAGGGCGTCGCTACAGGAGGAGCGCTTGACGAGGTAGTTTATTGCCTGGGTTCGGAGATGATCTGACTATTGTGCGTAAAGCTAACTGCGCAACTGGAGGCCCGCGGGGCCGCCTCGGCGGCGCTATTCTTGCGCAGGATTTTTTTCTTTACGCTCCAAACCGGAAGGACTCCTGGAGTGAGCGCGCCTGCAAGCGCCGGTGCTCCTTCAAACGGGTGCACGATCTTGCCTCTCTTCCCGAATATTCTCATGGCATGGACTCCTTATCGGATGACCAACGTCGCCGTACCCTTGCAGTTCCGCTTGCCACGGACGCGCCGACAGCAGCATCGTCGTCATATCCATCGAGCACCTGTCTGGCACAACAAGAGGGCCCTCTACCGCAACGTTCGCTCCTGCCCAGGAGACTCTCGAATGTTGGGATAGCGATGCTGTGCAGCACGGCCGGTCCCCGGTCGCCGAGTTCGGCTATCCTCCGCGGTCTTGGGCCGCTGACCGTCAGCCCTGATCACAGATAGAACATTTCGCAAGCCGCAGCGCCTTAGGTCGGCTGGTCGTCACTTTGACTCTTGCCGGCGGGGCCCTTCTCTGGTTGCCAGCGTAGCGGAAGCCGGCAGGCTTTAGCATCGCGACTGCCACGCGTCCTTGCGGAATTGATCGGTGTTGTCTAGGTGGTCGGCGTGCTCGAGCGTATTGCAAACAGGCTTGCCATCGAGTTCGAGACCACAAGCGCTATCGCGCCTCGTCGTCCGAAATTTCTTCCAGCGTAACACCGGCAAGCTCTTCATTCAGTTTGGCGATATCGCCAAGCGACAGGATTCCCGTGATCATCCCTTCATCACTGAACACCAGAAGCCGGCGCATCTGAAGCTCTGACATCCTGTCGGCCGCTTCGCGAAGTTCCGTACTTTCCAGGCAGCTTTCAATCCCACTCGTCATGATCGTCGAAATCGGGCAGCCGACATCGATGCTTTCCGCAACGGCACGCACGACGATATCCCTATCGGTCACGATGCCAACGACGTCTCCTTCAATGACAGGAATGATGCCGGTATCGATCTCGGACATGAGCCGGGCGACGTCTCGGATGCTCGCATCGGGCGCAACGGTAACTACCTGTCTTGTCATTACATCCTTCACCAGCATGCTCATCTCCTTTTTATACACTCAAGCCAAACTTGCGCGCTGGCCTCGAGGTTCCACGAAGTTGTAAGTTCGATGCGCCTGGCGAGCCGGGCGCATGGTCGCGCGCTCGTTCCAGTTCAAGACGAGTTTGTTCCTGTGATCGGATTGCCGGCCCTCCTCGCCGTAGTCTCAGGCGCCACGACAATGGCGGAATCCATGCCCTGCTTTGGGCTGCCAATCGTGGCTGACCGACGTGGCAGCAGCGAAGATGAGCGAAAGCTCTTCCTTTCAACTGCGATGCAACCGGGATCGAGCCTGTTGGTCCGGATGCGAGGAACAATGCGGTCGAAACGACGTTCCGTGCCAATCGAAAAGGAGACGCGTATGCCCGCCACCGATCTGTCGGCAAAGCCTGTCGAAGAGATTGCATCGCAGCTTTCGGCTATGAGCATCGAGGAGGTTTTCGCGATGATGCGCCAGCTTGAGATTGCCAGCGAGGAAGCGGACGTTGCCGGCCGCGACCAGGTTCTCTCGCGCATCGCGCTGGTTGAGGAGGAAATCGAACGCCGTTTTCCGGGACAGGTCCTCGCCCCTTATCGAGACTGGAAGAAAAACGATCCGCTCCTACAGATTTAATTGGGCGTTTCGGCAGCAGCCACAGGAGGCGAGAATGAGCAGTTCTGACCGGACGACCGATCACAAGACGATCCGTGCCTGGGTCGAGGCGCGAAAAGGACGCCCCTCGGTTATCCGCACCAAAGGCAAGGGCGGGCTGCTTCGTATCGACTTCGGCGAGAAGGAAGAATCCTTCGAGGAGATCGACTGGGACGAGTTCTTTCAGATTTTCGACGAAAACAAGCTGGAGTTTCTTTACCAGGAGGAGACGAAAGACGGCGAGATGAGCCGGTTTGCCAAATTCGTCGAGCGAAGCTAGGCCTGCTCTTTCATTCAACTGTGTGTGGTGAGCATGACCATCGACGATCAGCAAAGACAGATTGCCGAGCGGCTCGGCGTGTCGAACGAGTTTGACCCGGCCACAGAGGCACGCCGTCGCAGGCAATTTCTCGCCGATTATACCCGCGCGACATCCTCTCGGGCGTTGGTGCTCGGGATCAGCGGAGGCGTCGATTCCCTCACAGCGGGCCTGCTTGCCCAGCAAGCTGCAGCCGATCTTCGCGCGCATGGTTACCAAGCGCATTTCATTGCCGTGCGCCTTCCCTACGGCAGGCAAGCGGACGAAGATGATGCCCAAAGGTCACTTCAGGTGATCGCACCGGACCGGGTCGTAACCGTCGACATCAAGCCAGCTGCCGATGCCATGCTCGATGCCATCACGCGCGATGGGGCCGACCTCATGGTGCAAAGCCGGCTTGACTTCCACCTCGGAAATATCAAGGCCCGCCAGCGTATGATCGCACAATATGCGCTCGCCGGCACGACGCGCGGACTTGTCATCGGCACGGACCACGCGGCCGAAGCCGTCATGGGTTTTTTTACAAAATTTGGTGACGGGGCCGCGGACGTTGTGCCGCTGGCCGGCCTGACGAAACGGCGCGTGCGGGCAATCGCTACCCATCTCGGTGCACCGGACGATCTGGTATTCAAGATTCCGACCGCTGACCTCGAGACCGATGCTCCGCTGCGACCAGACGAAGACGTCTATGGCGTGACCTACAGTGAGATTGATGATTTTCTCGAAGGCAAGCCCGTCTCAGAGGCCGCCTTCGAGACAATTCTTTCAACCTATCGTGCAAGCGAACACAAGCGCCAGCTTCCCCATTCGCCCGACTCGCTGTGAGGCCTGCGGCCAGCGGCAAGGCAGGACCTGTCGGCCCTGTCCCAGGCTGCTGGCGAAGGTGCGGGGCCAACCAGGCGCTGCCGGGAGGTCTCATGATCTAGGAGCGAGCGAGGACACCGCTGCTCGCGCGTCGTCGATCGTCCGTAACGATGCGGACGATCCGCGTGGCTTTGGTCCGCTAGCGTACAGCCGTGCATCGTTCTTGCTCATGAAGCGTTTGGTGCTCACTAGCCCAGGAGCGCCTTTCAATGATTGACGATACGCCACGCCACCCGTCCACATCACTTGAGCGACGGAGGGAGGCGTTCGAAGAGACAACTCGGGCTGCGCGAAACGCGCTTGACGAGGAGCGCAGTCGACGCAACGAGAAGAACGCCCGGCTGAAAGCGGCCCGGCAGCAGGCGCAAACGCAAAGCTCGAGACCGTGAGCATGCCGGCTGGAGATGGAGTGGAACCTCGACACGAGCACCCGCACTCGACGAGGTGGCAGGCGAGGGGCATGCCGGACCAGAAGCAGAGGCGGCGCCCGCATGACGCGACGCCTGATCAAGAGAGCGGACAGCGTGGCCATCTTCTTTAAACGTACTTCTTTGGTCAGCGCGTTGGCGTGTCCACGTCTTCAACAGGAAACCTTCGCGGCTTACCCCGGCGCATCGCCACAAAAGGTGATATCTTGCGAACGACCGATTTGACCGGAGGCGTCCCGGGCGGGCCCGACGCGGATCTGCAAAAGCCTTCACGTCTGCCTGCCGCCTTCGTCGCCGATCGCCTTCTGGTCGCGATGGGGCAATTCGGACACGGCCTTGTCTATGTTGCATTGAGCGAAGGCGGGGCGCGCGCAATCGTTGATGCGGTCCGTTGTCTCGATCCACGGCTTGCCGCGATCCTTCTCCCACCCTGGGACTGCCTGCCCTTCGACCGTGTGCCGCCCTCACGCCAGTCGATGGGGCGCAGAATGGAGGCGCTGTGGCAGTGGGCCCATAGCGAAGGATCGAGATTGTTGGTGACCTCACTCGATGCAATGCTCCAGCGTGTACCGCCCGCCGCGGTCATAGCGGCCAATCGATGCCGGTTGCGGGTGGGCGAGCCATTGGAGCGCAGCGCGTTCGAGCATTACCTGCAGACAACGGGCTACATCGAAGACAGTGTTGTCGATGATCATGGCGAATACAGTATTCGCGGTGACGTGATCGACATCTTTCCTGCCGGCGGCGAAGCGCCGATCCGCGTCTTGCTCTCCGCCAAGGGCGCGATCGCGGAATTGCGCATCTATGATGCGCTAACGCAAAGGACGCGGGAGACCGTGGATACGGTCTCGTTTGGACCAGCCTCCGAAGCGATTCTTTCTGGCGAGCTTTCTGATGGCCCTGACAGCGAGCAGCCGCCCTCGCAGGACATGGAACGGCGCCTGTTCAGTCTCTACGGCAGCCTTCAGACCGTGTTCGAGGCGATCGGCGACGTACCGATGATATTTGCGGCTGGATCTGATGCGAGGGCCGAAAGTTATCACGCCATCATAGATGACGCCAGGCAAGCCCATCGCGCCTTACGGGGCGGTCTGCAGGTTGAAGGGCACTCCCTCTATCTCGACCGCAAGGAATGGCAAGCGGCAAGGCATGGACAGGCTTCGTTGGCTGTGGATTTTGCCGGCGGCGAGCCCGTGCCCATGTTTTACGAAAGCCCGCAGCCACGTCGAGCCTTTGCCGATTTTATCAAATCCGCACTTGGCGAGCGCAGAAAGCTGGTGCTGGCGGGGCGGGGTGAGGTGTTCGATAACGTCTGCAAGCGCGTTGAACGGATGAGCAATGTCGGCGCCGAGCCCGTCTTTCGGTGGTCCTCCGTCAAGGACGCCGCACCAGGAGCGCTGCTGACGTTTTCGAGTGACTTGCATGAGGGTTTCTTCTGCGCGGCGCATAATCTCGTCGTCCTCGGGCTTGGCGATATCGTCGGTCCTCGCTCGGATGGGGGTACACAGCAGGCGCTTGCGGCGCCTGATCTGCAAATCGGCGATGCGGTCGTTCACGAGGATCATGGGATCGGGATCTTGCGCGATCTTGAAAGCCTTGAAATTGACGGAATGGTCCAGGACGCAGTCCGGCTCGAATATCGTGACGGGGCGTCGGTCCTCGTTCCGATGGAGGATTTCGACAAGATTTGGCGATATGGGGGAGAACCGGACGCCGCGCCCCTCGACCGTCTGCACACGGAGGCATGGGCGAAGCGCCGAAAGGCGATCTTGCGCGACATTGCCCTCGCCGCGCGTCACCTTCGCCGTCTTGCCAAGCAGAGACAGGAGACGAAAGCACGCCTGTTCGTGGCTCCGCCGTCCGCCTATCAGCGGTTCGTGGCTCGGTTTCCTTATTTATTGACCCGCGACCAGTCCGAAGCAATCGAGGCCGTGATGACCGATCTTGCCTCGGGCAGGCAGATGAGCAGGCTCGTCTGTGGCGATGTCGGTTTCGGAAAGACCGAAATCGCCCTGAGGGCTGCAGCAGCGGTTGCGCTTTGCGGTTCGCAGGTTGCCATCATTGCTCCGACGACCGTGCTGGCGCGCCAACATTTCCGAACGTTTGAGCGTCGTTTCGAGCAGACGGATATCCGCATAGCTATGTTGTCAAGACTGGTGACAGCAAACGAGCGCGCAAAAATCAAGGAGGGGCTTGCAGATGGGAAAATCGACATTGTGGTTGCGACCCAGGCGATCTTGGCGCGAGATCTCTCCTTTGCAGATCTCGCTTTGGTGGTGATCGACGAAGAGCAGCGTCTTGGAACGCGCGCCAAACAAAAAATCAAAAACCTTTCGCCGGCTCTGCACCGGCTTACCATGTCGGCAACGCCCATTCCGCGAACGTTACAGGCAGCCATGGCCGGTCTGCAGGATGTCAGCCTGCTGAACACCTCTCCGGCGCGTCGCAGGCCCGTCAGGACGTTTCTTGTTCCCTTTGATCCGGCGGCCGTTCGCGCGGCGCTTCTGCGCGAATATCGGCGGGGTGGTCAAAGTTTCGTCATCGTTCCCCGCATCGAGGATATTGACCATCTGGCGAAGGTTCTGCGCGAGATCGTTCCCGAAATGTCGGTCCGAACCGCGCATGGCAAGATGCGGACAGCAGCCCTTGATGGAGTCGTTGTTGATTTTGCAGATGGTGACGGCGACATTCTTCTTTCGACGAACATCATTGAGAATGGCCTTGATGTTCCACGAGCCAATACGATCCTCATTTGGCAAGCCCATCGCTTCGGTCTGTCTCAGTTGCATCAGCTGCGTGGTCGCGTTGGTCGAGGCCAGATGCAGGCGTTTGCCTACTTACTGACCGAACCGGAGCGCGAGCTGCCGGAGGAGGCACGCCTTCGCCTGTCGGCACTCATTGATAACGACAGGCTTGGCGCCGGGATTTCGATCAGCCTGCAGGACCTCGACATCCGCGGCGGCGGCGACATCACCGGCGAGGATCAGGCCGGCCACATGAGGGCCATTGGCGTTGGCCTCTATCAAAAATTGCTTGAAGACGCGCTTGATGGGGGATCGAGAAGTTCGTCTCGCCGACCACGATCCGTCTCCACTGTGCTCGGTGAGACTGGATCGATACCTGCCAGTTACGTCTGCGATCCGACTCTGCGCCTCAACCTCTACATCCGGCTGGCAAAAGCGACATCTGCCGCGCAGATCGAAGAACTTGCGGAGGAATTTGAGGATCGGTTCGGCGAGTTGCCGCAGGACGTGCTGACCCTGCTGCGGATCGCAAGGCTCAAGATCATCGCTCGCGAGCGCGGCATCTATAAGCTTGAGGCAGGTCCGAGCGGCTTGGCGATCAGATTTGCCGCCGGGACCGGGCCGGGCATTGTCAAAAAGTTGGCGCAGGGCAAGGATGCCGTACTCCAGGGGGATCGTCTTGTCTTTGCGAGGACGACTGCAACAGAGGATCAACGAATTGCATTCTTCGAAGATCTGTTGGGTGTGATGCGTGCTCGATGATGTCCGAATTCGACAACAACGCGGGACTGCTCGGCTGGAGGTCGTGACATGGAGATTGCAACAGGTATCGGCTACGCAGCGTCGGTGTGCTCGGTAGCGAGCTTCGTGCCGCAAGCGATCAAGATCGCGCGCACCCGTGACACCGGCGCGATTTCGACGAGAATGTATATTCTGACCGTGACTGGTTTCGGGTTGTGGACCGTGTTTGGCCTGCTACGGGATGAGCTGCCGATCATTCTTGCGAACGCGGCCTGCCTTTGCCTTTCGGCCTTCATTCTCGCTGTCAAACTGCATTCGCAGTTGAAGCTTTGATTGTATCGAGTATGGCGATGGCCGAGCACCACGTGGTCTATCGACAGAAGGGGCGTTTCGCAGCCTGGCCCGCCAATTACGGAGCGTGGATATGGGACAGCGAGGTGCTCGCAGTTTTTGCGGCGGGATCCAAGGGCAGTCAGGGAAAGCTGCACGCGCGCGACAAGAACCGTCCCTTTCCACCGCTCCAGGCTCGCAGTCTGGACGGCGGTTGCACTTGGACGATCGAAGCCTTCGACGCCCTCATCCCGGGTGGGGAAAGCCTTTCTGCAGACGAACACCTTTCCCCGCGTCTGAAGGCAAGGACGCATTTTCAAGGCCTCGCCTTGCCACCCCCACCGAGCCCGGTGAATTTTCTGGATCCCGAGACGATTGTCATGGCGGCCCGCACGGGCCTCGGCGGTGATGCGATCAGCTGGTTTTACGTCAGCCGCAATCGCGGAAAACGGTGGGAAGGCCCCTATGCATTCAGCGGCCTGATGAACGAGGGCATTGCCGCGCGCACTGACATCGTCGCCTTGTCAGCCGAGAGGGCTCTGTTCATGCTCACGCGTGCCAAGGCTGATGGAACAGAGGGTGAGACTTGCTGCGCGCAAACCTGCGATGGAGCAAGAAGCTTCCGAGTGATCGGAACCCCGGTCGGCAATCCCGACGGCTATGCCATCATGCCCGCCAGCGCCATGCTTGCCGACGGGAGTATTCTGACGGTCTTGCGATGCGGTCGCAGCGTAGACGATCCTGGCTGGCTCGAAGCCTATCGCTCACCGGACGGCGGCCACACATGGCATCGGACCGGCACAGTCGTTGACAGCACCGGCAGGGGCGGCAATCCGCCCAGTCTGACGATATCTGCCGACGGGCGTCTGTTCCTGGTCTACGGTGTCAGGGCCAGGCCCTTCGGCGTGCGTCTGAAGACCAGTGCGGATGGCGGAGAAACATGGTCTGCGGAGCAAATCATCCGCAGCGATGGACACCTTCCCGATCTAGGCTACGTCCGATCGATGCTGCGCTCAGACGGAAAGCTGGTTTGTGTCTATTATTTCAACGAGGCGGGAGAGCGTTACATCGCCGCATCGATTGTCGACACCAATGGGCTTGTATAGGAGGTCCGCGCGCCCGATCAGGCCAAGCGCTCGCCCGGCCCGGACCAGACGATGCCGGTTCTGCCACCTGTTGCAGGTGCGACCTGGTGCCACTCGACGTGAAAGCCAAGGCCTTCGAGGGCAGCCAGAACGTCAGCCCTATGGGCCGTTTCCATGCCGCCGAGCGTCGCGTTCAAAGCGGTCAGTCCACCCTGCCTGTAGATTTCGATATATTGGTCGACGATGATCGGTGCTTCCATTTCATTCAACGCTCCCATTCGCTGCCAAAACACCCAGTGCGGATGCAAGTTCCCGATCTGGATCGCTCCCATGGGCGTGATGTAGCGCACAAGGATGCATCCGATCTCGTCGCACCTGAGACGATGACGATCCTCTTGCGAGGAGAGCCGGAACCACGACCATGACGCGTGAAGATCGCTTTCTGTCTGCAGTCAGCGGGTCACCCACGTCTCAGGCAACGCGACAAGCCGTTCCAGAGAACAGCCGATCGTTCCTCTACCCCGCCCAGCGCTTCTGGTTCAGAAAGGCAGCTGCAGCGTGGGCAGTTTGGCCCGAGCGAGGGGCAGCCGCGCTTGGCCCCGGAGTGTCCTTGACAACGGTCATTTGGCGTCTTCGGGCCGGAACAATGAGGTGGCATGTAGGTTAAGGGCTCGTGATCAACGCAACCCCTGGAGAACCACATGCGCATGAAAATAATCGTCGCGTCCCTTTTCGCGATCGGCCTTGCCAGCCCGGCCCTGTCTCAGTCGAACCCTGCGCCGACCGGTGCAACGATTGACCGCAACACAAACGATGCTGGCGGCGGAGCGTCCGCTGACACCAAGAAGCCGATGGCCGCGGATCCCGCCACGACCGGCAGCACGACGTCAAGCGGTTCAGTCAACGCAAACTGCAACGGCAACGAAGCCGCCAGCAGCACGGGCAGCGGCAACCTTCAGACCCAAGGCGGCAGCAGCAATGCAACGCCGATGGATGAAGCCTGCTCGGCACACAACAACTAATCAACAATAGGCAAGAGGAACTCAGACGTCCTCTTGCCTCCTCGCGCGATCGCTTCGTCTCAACGAAATTCACCTTGGACAGTGGCGGGGCGGCGCGCCCCATGAACAACACGTCAAAGCCGACCCCAGAGCCACAAGAAACGCCAGTGACATCTGCCGAAATGAAAAAAAGCCCCGCTGAGCCGCGCCGTTCAAGAGGGGCCGTCATCGCCTATCGGTCGGAATTTACTGCATTGTCAGGGGCGATGGGAACGGCTGGCGCATGTCAATTTTTCGATCGTTTTATCACACGCACCCGAGCCACGAAATTTCGCACCGTTGGCATGCGCTCCGGGGCAGGCACGCGAAGTCTTTGTACCTGCACGAAGAGGACGACGCGGGGCCGCAGGTGGCGACAGGATTTCAACCACGGGAGGAACCGATGCGCATTCTCATCGTCGAAGACGAGCCGATCATTGCCCTGGAGCTTGAACGAATTGTTCGGGAGGAGGGGCATCAGGTGGTCGGGCTGGCTGCAACGCTGGAACAGGCCCTTGCGCACGCTCATCGCACCGATGCGGCGCTCGTCGATGTTGGTCTTGCGGACGGAGCGAGCGGGGCTGTGCTGGCGCGTCGGCTGATCGATCGTTTCCAGATCAAGGTCATCTTCATCACCGGCGCGCCCGGCGCCATTGGCTCTGGCCTTGAAGGATCGCTCGATGTCATCGCAAAACCATTCACCGACGATGCCGTCCGTCGAAGCCTCGCCAGAGCTGTCGTGGTTCCTTGAACCACCAAGGTGACCATAATCACGCGCCGGCGGATACAAGAGGCATCATCAGCGTTACGATCATGGTAGCATCGATGGCGGAGGCCGAGACGCCCGTCACTTTGAGCTGAACGTCGAGAGAGGAAGGATGCGGATTCTAATCGTCGAAGACGAGGCACTCATTGCAATGGATCTCGAGGATATTCTGGTCCGCCTCGGTCACGAAGTCATCGGGCCCGCCCGAACGCGCGACGAGGCGGTCCGTCTTGGTAATCAAGCGCAGATTGCCCTTGTCGACGTGCGCCTCGCCGATGGCCCGACCGGCCCCGAGATCGGTAGCATCCTATCGTCGACGTACGGGACGACCGTCGTCTTTACCACCGGCAACCCAGAGAGCGTAATGGACAGCAAGGCCGGCATCGGCGTTGTCACAAAGCCCTACACGCCGGAGGCGATCGTGGAAGCGCTGGATTATGCCATAGCGCAACGAACCGGTCGCGACGCAGTGCAGACGCGTTTCATGAAGCGCATTCCGGTCGCCCTCTAAGACCTGTGCGGCGGTAGAGCGCGAGGGAAGGGCGCCTCATCGCAAAAGTCGGTATGGATCTGCCAATACGCAGAGCCATCACAACTGGCGGCTTCCCGAGAAGCCGCCAGTTTTCTCATCACGCGTGCCTTAGACGCGGCCGGAGCGATACCGCTGGCGCTCAGCTTCGATCTGCTCGGACGTGTACGGCGGCGCAGCCTCGTCGAAGCGGCTCCAGCCCTGCTCCTGGTAGCTCGCCCGGCGGGCGTTGTAGTCGACCGGTCGTGACCGGTGAAGAATGGCCTGTGCTTCGGCAACCCGGCTCTCGTCAACCCTTGCGGTCACGACTGAGCCGCCACGGCGGATCCCTTCAGCGTAGAAGTTCGCCTCGTCTTCCGGAACACCCTCCTTCATCATCGCACCGACGATGCCGCCAACAGCGCCGCCTGCAATCGCGCCTGCAGCTGCGCCGGCCGCTGTGGCGGCCAGCCAACCCGCTGCGACCACCGGGCCGACCCCGGGAATTGCCATCAGACCGAGGCCTGTCAGGAGACCGCCTGCGCCGCCCGCCACCGCACCGAGGCCCGCGCCAGTGCCGGCGCCTTCGGCGGCGTAGCTTCCTTGGCCCTCCACCTCGGGGCCGTTCATCTTGTTAGTGACGATGCTGATGTCATCGGAGGGAATTCCCGCATTTTCCAGTGCTCGGACGGCCGCACGGGCATCGTCATAGCTGTCATACAGTCCAGTAATCGTTCGCATCTTCGTCTCCTCGATCGTTGCAGAATCTATTACTTTGCCATCGTCACATTGCCCTGGAAGTCCAGGGAAACGCCGGCGTCCTTACCGTCCTTCTTGGCGCTTGCCCGCCACACGCCCTGATCATCGAGCTTGAGACCGGAAACATCGGTATAACCGGCAGCCTCGATCCGCGACTTCGCCTGGTCTTCGGTGAAACTGTTCTTGCCGGCAACAGGGGCACCGGGATTGTGTTCGGTGTTGACTGCCGGTGTGGTCTGTGACGTCGACGGTGTCTCGCTCTGGGCGAAAGCGGCTGTCGCCGAAAGCAGAAGCCCAAGGGAAAGTACAGCGATCTTTTGCATGGTTGTCTCCTTGTTTTGCCGGACACAAACATCGAAAAACACAAAATGTTCCTCACCTTAGAGCATTCGTTGCAAACGCCCTCGCCGATGCGCCCGGCCGTGCGTCGGCCTTGGTCCTTGGGCAATCCAATGCAAAAGGTGGGAAATCGGACCGCAAAGCCCGCCAGTAGGATCGAAGCGGGGGCGAGGGGAGTGGAAACCGACCAGGTGCAACGCGCTGTTCGGCCAAGCGGCGGCGAGGCAGCCGCTCATCAGCACCGCGAGCGAGTGCCTTGAAGCCCAGGCGCAGATCAAGCGGGAGCGGTCATTGGCCGCCGCATCGGCTTGCGTTCAATCAATCTGAGTCCGATCTTGCAGGCGCTGGTCAAGCGATCATGCGATGGACCAGAGTACCGACCATGCGCCCAGCCGACCGGAATTGAACGAGCCGAACAGGAAGATGCTCTCGTCAGCGTCCGCCTGCTCTCCGGTCTCGACGGTTTGGTCGGTGAGGTTGGCCAGAAGTCGCAACTTGCGACCGGTCGAAACGTCCCACTCGACGATCAGGCCTCCCCCTGCGGATGAGCGATAGCGCCCGCCGCCGGTCATGCCCGTCACAAGGGGCACGATGCGCTGGTGGCGTAGGGAAATCAGGTCCCGGTAAAAGCTGAACCACTGTCTGCCTTGTTCCGTATCCACCTTCGCCCAGTCGAGCTTGGCAGAGATGAACGTGGTTTCTGCCGTCGGGTCCGGTAGATCGTCGGCATCGAAGCCGGGCAGGCGCGACAGTTCCTGGCGGCGCCCCGTCCTGACCTTCTCGTTGAGATCTTCATCGAAATCACAGAAATAGGGGAAGGGCTCCTCAGCGCCCCATTCTTCCCCCATGAAGATCATCGGCACTTGCGGACACAGCAGGTAGACGCAAGCAATAGCCTGAAGGGCGGCTGCTGCCCTTGCGCCGATACGGTCGCCGAGAGCCCGGTTGCCGATCTGGTCGTGATTTTGGATGAAGGAGATGAATGAGGAGGGCGGCAGATGTTTGCTGGGCGTTCCGCGTTGTTCGCCACGATAGGGCATGTGCTCGCCCTGAAACACAAATCCTTCCGCCAATGCTCGTCCAAGCTTGGCCGATCCATCTCCATAATCGGCATAATAACCGAAAGTTTCGCCGGTCGCCGCGACATGCAGGGCATGATGGACGTCGTCGTTCCATTGCGCCGAGAAGAACTTGGGATGGCCTTCGTCATCGCGTTCGAGAAGAGATGCATTATTGTCTTCATTCTCGACGATCAGGTGGATCTTCCGCTCGCCGGCTGCCGACCTCACCCGCCGCGCCAGTTCATGGAGCAGATGCTCCTTCGACCCATCCTTGATGGCATGCACTGCGTCCAGGCGAAGGCCGTCAAATCTGAACTCGCTGATCCAGTAGATGGCGTTTTGAATGACGAACTCCCGGATCAGCCGAGAGCCGTCCCCGTCATAGTTGACGGCATTGCCCCACGGCGTCTTATGATGGTCGGTGAAGAGCGGCGCCAAACGGGCAAGGTAGTTCCCGTCCGGACCAAAATGGTTATAGACGACGTCCAGGAACACACAGATGCCGCGAGCATGAGCTTCGTCAACCAGTCGCTTCAACTCTTCGGGACGCCCGTAGCTGCTGTCGGGCGCATAGGGCAGGACGCCGTCGTAGCCCCAGTTGCGGCGGCCGGGGAAATCGGCGACCGGCATGATTTGCAAAGCCGTGACGCCGAGTGCCTTCAAATGGTCGAGACGATCGATGGCAGCGACGAACGTTCCCTCCCGCGTGAATGCGCCAACATGCATTTCGTAGAAAACGAGATCTTCGAAGCAACGGCCTTTCCAGCCCGCTGCTTTCCACTGATAACCGTTGGGATCGACAACTTCGCTTGGACCATGCACATCGTGCGGCTGGTAACGGGAGGCCGGATCGGGAATGGAAAGACCACCGGGGAGGATGTAGAAATAGGTGCTTCCTGGCCGCACGCCGACAATTTCGCAGCGGTGCCAGCCATCCTCGGATCGCATCATCTTTTTCGGTTGTCCTGCCTCGATCGCGACAGCGATTTCGGTCTCGAGGGGCGCCCACAGGCGAAATTCCACCGCGTTCGCTGAAATTCTTGGGCCAAAATCACATTCAGTCATGAGTAGCACCTTCGTTTGCGGGCCTGAGAACCGCGAGAGTGCGGGCCGTCAGCACAAATTCAAAACCGTCGAGGGCGCGCGCCTGAGCCGTTGGATCGGCGGTCTCAAGAACGACGCTCCATCCATGAGCCGATTGCGGAAGCGAGAACGCCACATCGCCGTCATGCGGATTGAACAGAATCAATACGTCCTGCCACATGCCGTCGTCGCCGCTCGTCTGTTGCCGTTGCAATCTGAGGCCGATTGTCGTGCTGCCGGCGTCGGCCCACTGTTCCGCGGTCTGCTCTCCGCCGCCGGGATTGAGCCAGGAGACGAGCATGCCATCGCGCCAGTTGTCGCGCCGGAAGATTGCTTGTTCCTGGCGCATCGCAATCAAGCGCCGGGTAAAATCGCGCAGGGCTTCCGCACTTGCCGGCAGGCCGTCCCAGTGAAGCCAGCTGAGTTCAGTATCCTGGCAATAACCGTTGTTGTTTCCCATTTGGCTGCGGCCGAATTCGTCACCTGCAAGCAGCATCGGCGTGCCGTGCGAAAGAAGCAGCGTTGCAAGCAGGTTACGCTTCTGGCGCTCGCGCACGGCGTTGATGCCGTCGTCCTCCGTCGGTCCTTCCACGCCGTAATTGAGGCTGCGGTTGTCGTTGTGGCCGTCCTGATTGCCTTCCTGGTTAGCGTCATTATGTTTGTCGTTATAGGAAACAAGATCGTTCAGCGTGAAACCGTCATGGGCGGTGATGAAGTTGACACCAGCCCAGGGTCGTCGGCCGCGCAGGTCGTAAACATCGCCGGAGCCAAGAACGCGGGCGGCAAAATCCTGCGCCGTCCCGTCCTCATCCTTCCAATAGTCGCGGACGGTATCGCGATATTTGTCGTTCCACTCGGCCCATCCTGGCGGAAAGCCACCCACCTGATAGCCACCGGGCCCGATATCCCAAGGCTCGCCGATCAACTTGACCTTCGACAGGGCGGGGTCCTGACCGACGGCATCAAAGAAACCACCACGCTGGTCGAAGCCTTGCGGCTCTCGCCCGAGGATCGTGCCGAGGTCGAAGCGGAAGCCATCGACATGCATCTCCTGCGCCCAGTAGCGCAGTGAATCCGTGATCATCTGCAGGACCCGGGGGTGCGAAGTGTTGACTGTGTTGCCGGTCCCGGTGTCGTTGATGTAATAGCGTGGCTGGTCAGGCAGGGTGCGATAATAGGAAAAATTGTCGATGCCCTTGAAGCATAAGGTCGGACCGAGCTCGTTGCCTTCGGCCGTATGATTGTAGACGACATCAAGGATGACCTCGATACCGGCATCGTGGAAGGCTCTGACCATGTCGCGGAAACCGGCAATGCCCTTTGGTCCTAGATAACGGGCGGCCGGCGCAAAAAATCCGAGGCTGTTGTAGCCCCAATAGTTCCTGAGACCCTTTTCGAGGAGATGCGCGTCATCTGGAAACCAGTGGATCGGCAGCAGCTCGATCGATGTCACGCCAAGGCTCTTCACATAGTCGACGATTTCTTTCTGGCCAAGGCCCTCGAAGGTGCCTCGAAGCTCTTCCGGCACGGCAGGGTGCAGTTGCGTAAACCCCTTGACATGTGTCTCGTAAAAGATCGTGCTGGCCCAGGCGATAGCTGGGCCCGAGTTATGTCCCCAGTCATACTCGAATGGATCCACGACCTTGCATTTGGGCATGGATGCCGCGCTGTCGCTTTCGTCGAAGGATAGATCCTTGTCCTCGCTTTCCAGTTGATAGCCGAACTGTGCCTGTCCCCAGCGAACGTCACCGACAAGTTCTTTGGCATAGGGATCTAAGAGCAGCTTGTTGGGGTTGAAGCGATGACCTTTGTCCGGCTCGTAAGGCCCGTGCACGCGTAGTCCATAGAGGGTTCCCGGTTTTAAGCCGGGCACGTAGCCGTGCCAGATTTCATTTGTAAATTCCGGCAGAACAAGGCGCGCGACCTCAGTCTTTCCGTCGCCTGAAAAGATGCAGAGTTCAACGCGCTCCGCATGTGCGCTGAAGACGGCAAGATTTACACCCTCGCCGTCGTAAGTCGCCCCGAGACGGCTGTAGTCACCCGATAGAATTTTCAGCTCTGATTGTGTCATATCGTCCGCCTTGCCGTGATGCGGCCTCTAAATCTGCATTCCGATCAATAGTTCCCGTAATGTCCTGTTTCGTACCCGGGCACCGCCTGATGGCATCCTCTGATTTTAAGAATGCCCGTCCGGGAAGTTTCTCATGTGATCACGGTCAGAGGGCCAGCAACATCACCAGTCGTCCAAATCCATCGACACCGCTGAGGGGCCAGGCGGATGGCACAAGAGCCGAGGGCAGCGGCAGGGTCTTGCTCTACCCGAGGGCCGATCCTGGGTTGGTTCTTCAATGCGTGGCCTACTCGGAGTTCCTTAATGGAACTTTCGTGCGTAGAGACCGTTGCTATGGCCGATACAACGGAGATCGTTGTCGACCAGGTTCGTCGTGCGGAGGATGTATGCGCCAGACCAAGCCGTTCATTGTCGAGATCAAGCAGACCAGGAAATCCAAGGCGATTGCTCAAAAGCCGTCGATCTGGGGCAATCTGGACCTCAATCAGTATCGGGATCTCGTGACCATGGCGCCGGCGAAAGACGTTGAGGCGTCTTCGAAGGCGACCCGCGACTAAACCAGATGTCGGTCGGGGCCGGCTCAAACAACCAGGGTCCCTGCGATCCGCGCTTTCAGTCCTGCCGCTCACCCCAAGGAATGTTTTCCCTCTTCCGCCTCTTGTTGGCGAGGCGCAGGAAACGCGAAACGGTCTGCTTCATCGCAGAAGATCTCGCTCTTTTGACCGGTGATGCGGCCCCAATTGCCGGCAAAGTGCCTTTTGCCCAAAAAAGCAAGGAGCGCGCCTTGTTTCCCTGGCAGGTTGGACGGCATCCTTCACAGGTGAGATATGGCTTGCTGCCAATGCAGCAAGGTCGGGCCGACAGGTTTCGGCTTCTGATCGGCCTTTCTCGGTGCGAAGACAATCGCGCTGTCGGCATCCAGCACCCAACGCCGTTGCATATCGACAGACCGCCTGCCGCTTCCGCCATAGGCAAAATCCTCGCTTGACCATTCGGCAGTCCATTGACAGCCCGCAGGCGGTGCAAGGAGGGGATCGGCGAGGCTGAGGATCGGAAGATGTTTGCCCAAGTTGACAAACAACAGCCGTTCGTCCTTCGCATCGTCGGCGAAATACCGCAGAAGAAGCGCCGAACGACCAAGAACGCTTCCGTCCACCGATACACGCGGGCAACTTGCCGACGCTTGTGCAAATACGCGCGTCTGTCGCCGCAACAAAAGCAAATCGCGATGAAGTGCAACAAGGTCGCTGTTGCGATCACGTTCGCTCCAATCCAGTTTGGAAGCTTCGAAAGTGGAAGGCTCTGCCGGGTTAGGCATGGTGTCGGCGAAGATCTCGTCCTTAAGGTTTGGGAACTGGCGCAGGAAATCGAGTCGCCCGTTGCGCACGCATGTCTCCAGTTCACCCCCTTGATCCGCAAAATAGAAGAACGGGCTCGATGAGCCAAATTCCTGTCCCTGAAATAGCATCGGGGTCTGCGGACCGAGAAGCAGGAGCGCGGTCATTGCCCGCATGCGTGCCGGTGATGCGATCCGTCCAAGGCGCTGGCCCGTCCCCGAATTTGCGATCTGGTCGTGGTTCTGCAGAAAATGGATAAAACGGAAGGCCTGCAGATCGAGACCCGGCCGCCCCCGGGTTGCATCCTGCCAATCGTAGCGTTGCCCCTGGAACAGATAGCCATATTTTGCCGCCGACACGAACTCCTGCGCCGTTCCGCTATGGTCGTGATAATAGGCATCGTTGCGGCCCGTCAAAGCGACAGTGGCGGAATGATGGAAGTCGTCGTTCCACACCGTATCGAGCCCGAAGCCGCCTTTGCCCGGAGCTCTGATCAGCCGGCTGTCCTGAGGCTCGTTTTCGGCGACGAGGTAGATCGATCTTCCCTTGGCTGCCGCCCGCGCCTTGCGCGCGATGACCGCCACGATATGGTCGTCACTGCTATCGAAGAGTGCTTGGGTGGCATCGATCCTTAACCCGTCGAAGTGATACTCCTCGATCCAGTATGCGCCATTGTCTGCAATGAAGCTGCGAACGCCGGCGCACATTTCGCCGTCGAAGTTGAGGGATTTGCCCCACTCGTTTTCATAGCGGTCGGTGAAATAGTGAGGCGTGAATCGTGCGAACTGCTCGCCTGCACCGAAGTGATTATAAACCACGTCGAGAATGACGCCGATCCCCAGCCGATGTGCCTCATCAACGAAGGCTCTGAGTTCATCGGCAGCACCGTAAAGTCTGGTCGGCGCGTAGGGTAGGACGCCGTCGTAGCCCCACCCGAAGTCACCACAAAATTCGTTTACTGGCATCAGCTCCAGACACGTGATGCCAAGCTCCTTCAAGAGCGGCAGTCTGCCTGCAGCGGCCGAGTAGGTGCCTTCCGGCGTGAAGGTGCCGACATGCATCTCGTAGAGGACTTGGCCGTCGGGTTTGACGCCTTCCCAGCCGTCGTCTCGCCAGGTGTAGCCGTCAGGGTCGATCACCATGGACCAGCCGGCCGGGCCATCCGGTTGAAATCGTGATGCGGGATCTGCCAGAAGGTCCCTGTCCTCGCCGAGGCGAAATCGGTAAAGCTGGCCAGGGCGCACGTCACCCAGATCGAGGCGAAAATAGCCCGCCTCGTCGGTCCGCATCGGATATTCGTCTCCGCTGTCGAGGACAAGGTGGACCTGTGCGTGTGCAGGTGCCCAGACTCGGAAGGAGACACCGTCGGGGAGACATTCGCTTCCGACGCAATAACGCCGTTCGAAACCCGTTCGAAAATCGCCTGTCTCAATTACTGACCCTGACATGGCTGTCCTCATGGCCCCGACGCGGTGATGAAAACACCGGTCTCAAGATTTTGTTCCGTCGCGACCTGCGACCTCCGCCAACACCGCGAAGGCTTCATAGGGACGCAGGCTCATCGTCGTTTTCAGCGCGTCAACCGGATCGTAGTTGCTGATGAGGCATCGGCCCGTGGCGAGCAGTTCATGGGGAAGGTCGAACGTAATGGTCCGGGCCGAGAAATTTGACAGCACCGTCAACCGCTGGGTGTCCAACGTGCGGGTATAGGCCAGAACATCCGGATGCTGATCGAGATATGATTGGAAGCGACCGTAGACGATGACGGGATATGCCTTGCGCAGCGAGATCAGCTTGCGGTAGTGGTTCCAGATCGAGTGCTCGTCGGACATTGCCACTTCGGCATTGATCGTGGCGTAATTCTCGTTGACCTCGATCCATGGAATGCCCGTGGTGAAGCCTGCATTGGCACCGCTTGTCCACTGCATTGGCGTTCTGGCATTGTCTCGGCCATTTTCGTTTGCACCCTTGATGAAGTCTTCTGGCGATAGTCCGGCTTCGAGGTGAAGTCGATGCATATTGAGCGTTTCGATGTCGCGATATTGTTCAATCTTGGTGAATGGCGCATTCGTCATGCCGATCTCCTCGCCCTGGTAGATGAAAGGCGTGCCCTTCAGAAGGTGCAGGACGGTGGCGAGCATCTTTGCCGACTCGACCGGATAGCCCTTGACGTCGCCATATTTCGAGACGGCGCGGGGAAGATCGTGATTGCCCCAGAACAGGGCATTCCATCCATCGTCGGCAAGCGCATATTGCCACTTGCTGAGGACCGATTTGAGCTTGATCAGGTCGAACGGTCGCGAGCGCCATTTCCCGTAAATCTCATCCCATTGCTGGGTCACGTGCTCGAACTGGAAGATCATCGACAGTTCTTCTCGATCCCGTCCGGAATAGAGCAGCGCCGAGCCCGGTGTTGCGCTCCACGTCTCGCCGACGGTCAGGACGTCTCGGCTGCCGAAGGTCGCCCGGTTCATCTCATGAAGATAGGCATGCAGATGCGGCCCGTCCGTCACAATTGCCTGGTCCACCTGTTTGCCGATATAGTCGATGACGTCCATGCGAAAGCCGGCGATCCCGCGTTCCAGCCACCAGTTCATCATCTGGTAGATCGCGCCGCGGACGTTCGGATTTTCCCAATTGAGGTCGGGCTGCCGGCGCGAGAACAGGTGGAGATAATATTCGCCCGTGGTCTCGTCGAGCGTCCAGGCGGACCCGCCGAAGGAGGACGTCAGTTTATTTGGTGGCCCGCCGTCGTCGGCGGGCTTGCGCCAGATGTAATAGTCGCGAAACGGGCTTTGCTTGGACGCGCGCGATAGGACGAACCAAGGATGCTCGTCGGACGTGTGATTGACCACGAGGTCGAGGATGACGCCGATGTTTCTAAGACGCGCTTGAGCGACAAGTTCGTCGAAATCCGCCAGTGTCCCGAATTCCGGTGCGACAGCCTGGTAATCGGAAATGTCGTAGCCATTGTCGTCCATCGGCGACGCGTAGATCGGCGAAAGCCAGATGAGCTCTATGCCAAGGGCCTTGAGATATTCGAGCTTTGAGGTGATGCCTGGCAGGTCGCCGACGCCGTCGCCATTGCTGTCTGCGAAGCTGCGGGGATAGACCTGATATACGGTAGCCTTGTGCCACCACGCCGTCCGGCTTGTCGATCGCAATTCCATCAGACTTTCCTCCGTCACGTTCAAGAAGGGCCGGTTGCCTCGCGCCTCGTCGTGTTGTGGGTGGGGAACGCCCGTCGGCCCTCCCCGTTCCGCGCAAGTCCTAGGGTACAAGGCAAAGAACGCTCGTCGCCTGCTCGCCCCCGATGCCCCGTCCCGGGACGCACGATCCGCGATGTTTGGGAACTGCGCTGGCTCCAACGGACCGTAGAAACGTCGGTCATGCCAGCGCCCCATCTTGCGTGGCAATTTGAAAATAAAGGCCGCTCCAGGCGTTTCATGCGCGGCTGATAACACCAGCTACGGGGAGGAGACGATGAGCCGCAATCAGCGAACGATACGTGCAGGTTCCGGAGGGATCCGCAATATCGCTGCGTGGACGGTGTTTGGGGTCCTTATGCCGTTCATATATGGCGCGTCGACCGTCGTGGTATGGTGGCCACGATGATCCGATTGAAACGGCCCTCACCATGATCGGCCCTCGCGGGACCAAGAGGGCTAAGCTGGAACAGACGCCGGCAAGCAGCGTTCCGCCAGCAGGACGCGTTGTCCCTTATCCCGGAGGTAGCCAGTGGTCGTTCGCACATTCACGATAGCCGATGCAATATTCGAACGATCGCCAGGGCAGGATGGTGACATCTTCGCGGGCAATCTGCTTGACCAGCGAGATAATGGTCCCGTCACGATCGGCTACGGGCGTTACGGGCCCAACGCCGTCCTTGAGCAGACGATTGCCGTTCACGATACGATGATCGTCATTCAGGGGCGACTGTCGATATGGACGGAGCGTGCCGCATTCACGGCAGGGCCTGGCGACATCGTCAGCATGCAAAGCGGTGATAAGGTAACAATCAGAGCGCATGATGAAGGCTGCGTGACGGCCTATGTTACCTATCCTCATTGGCAGGAAGCGGAATGAGACGATCCCATCTTCCGTGCTATCTCGATCATTTCGTGGATTGGGAACAATGCCCGGGATCGGGCGTTCGCCTCGACCCAATCAAGGAGAACGTCAATGGTCCAACATACTCGGGAGGGGTCTATCTCCAACTCGGACAGCGCTACGAGTTCGCGTTCTGGTAGACGAGGGGAACTGACAGACCGGATTCGCAACCGTGCACGCGAGATCTGGCTTGCGCACGGACGCCCGGATGGCCGGGCGGACGAACATTGGCTGCAGGCCGAGCACGAAATCCTGCACGAGCAGGATGAACTGGAGGGGAATGATGTGCCCAAGCTCGACGCGCTTCGGGAGGCCGCGCGCGAGCATGCCGACAGCTACATGGTAAAAAGCGATCTTGAAGACGCCGATCAACGCGAGGCGACGCCCGGCGTGCGGGAGCAGCCTTGAACAAAATACCGATCTCAGTTGATGGTGCGTAGCTGTTTCACGACCATGAGGAACACGTTCCGCAATGGCTTCAAACGTCGCAAGCGGCATGTTCTTGTGGCCGACGGGACGTACGCGTCGGTATCATTCAATCAGGAAGCAGAGGTTCATGCGAGGGAGGTTTGGCGTCGTCCGATCCATTAAAAGAGCACTTTGCTTGTGGCGATGGACGAACGACGAGAGATCGCCGCGCAGTTTCGATCTCAAATGGGAAGGCGACGAGCCTAATTGACCGACAGGTCCGATTTCGCAGGGACATTGGCTGAGATCGGCCTCGTCGCTGCAAATCGTTTGCGACGTCTTTTGGCAGCAGAATGTGCATGGCGATGGAAGCCCAGCTACCGCTTGCATGATCGCGCCGATCGCGTAGGCTTGGTAGATGCGCGAATACTGATGGGGGCGTGGGTGTTTCAGGCATTCGACAAGAACGGCGGACAGCCGCTCACCCCGGCTGACGTCGAGATGCTTCAGGGCTTGATCAGCGAATATTGCCAGACGCGTAACCTGCAGCTTGCGAGCCCGCAGGCGAATGAGGCGGCGCGTGACCTGGTGAAATGGTTTCAAATCGGTGTCACCGATCCGGAAAGGCTTAGAGAACTGATCAATTCGACCTGAGCTGGCGGCACAGCCCTCCCGCGTCCGGTTGCTTCGCCCTGCCTTGCCTGAGGCGCCGATCCGGCAACCTTTCGAAGCGAGGTAAGGAGACCGAAATTCTGCAAATGAAAACGCCCCTATGGAACCCTTGGCAAATGCCCGACGAGGTCGAGCAACCTTCTTGCAGGGCCGCGGGAACATCTAGATCAGACCGAAGTTTGTTGAAAGGGCGCGGCGGCCATGTCTCCTCTCGACGTGTCACGAGAGATGTCGCGTCTCCTGCACGACGCCCTCGATCTTGGCGGATCGGGGGCGTTGCATGAAGGGTCGGCCCGGGAGCCCGGACAACGCCTTTCAATCGTCATCTTGTCGAGAAAACCGAGGCTGGCATGATGATCGATCGAAAGTCAGCGGTCGGTGTCCGTGACTACCGCCGACGCCTCGGCAGAGGACGTCACGTTTTGAGCTCAGCTTCGACCCAGCCATCGAAGTCCACTTTCTGCGGCTACTCGACAAGCTTTCCGCCCGACGAAGCAAACGGAATTTCCGCAATACGAGGGAACCTGATGGCGCCACCGCGGTCGGTCATCTGCGATTGGAACGCGACGACGGTATCTTCAAGTCATGGGCGCTCGCGAGGGGCCGTCTTCGGTCGGGTCGGCAAAAGACTGGCTGTGGAGGTAGAAGAGCCATCCTTTGGACTATGGCGACTTCGAAGGCGGAGGAGCACACGAGCGTGGCGGTGTCCGTACTGATCCGCGTCTAGCCGCCTGCGCCGGGCGGCGCGTCATTCGTCAGGTGTTCCTCGTATTGCACGGTCTGCGCCTCGTCGACGTCAACCGAGGCTCCGACCGGCGAAGCGAGCCGCACGCCAGGGCCGCCGGCGCCAGAATAGCTGCCGTCAATCAAACGGACGCCGGCCGCTTCAAGGGCGCCTACGACTGCCGCAACGTCATTCTTCATGTCTTCGGCAGGGACATCGCTCGCTTCCATCCGCTGCAGCATTGGAACCGAAATATTGGCCGCCGCGGCCAACTCCGCCTGGGTGAGATCTGCAAGTGCACGCGCCGCCGTGAGCTGTCTTCCGATAATCATGACGATCCTGAGTACGACGTTTCCCAACTGTCGATATGCATTGGGGCGTGAGCTAAAAGGGTCATGCCACATTCGATGCAACGGACGAGGAGCAATCCGTGGGGTGAATTATGATGTTTCACCAAAGCCACCGCAGGGCGCCCGTCGGCATCACCAGCCGGCGGGCTTGCTGATTGGGGTTTTACTTCGCTGCGTTGGCAACGCGATGGCCTGCATTTTGGGTGGCATTGACGGTGTTTGCCGTATCCTGGCCCATGCCGCGGATCGTATTGCCGCATGATGAAAGGGTGAGCGTCAAGAGGAAGGTTACTGCGATTGCGGAAGCGATCTTCATTGGAAGTCCCCGGTTGATCGAACGAGGCCATAACACTTTAAAGACTTCACAGTTCCAATGAATCGATGCAAGCGCGATGGGCCCATCGAAGCCCTCGCCCCGGCCTGCGCCGCAGGGGGGACCAATTATCGGACGGGACGCTGGCAAGGTGAAAAAGTCCCTGACGATCGAGGAAATGAATGAAATTGCTGCCGAAGGCTGGAGCCACGAGGCGTGAAAAATCGCCGTTGATACCAATCGTCTTGCGAGCTTTAGGAGATCAGCAGGACTCTGCGGCAGGTCGGCGACGCCCGCCTGACCGATCGAACGGGCTGCCTCACCCAAGGTCCGCCCGGTTTTCATGCAGCGGCCAGTAGCGGTCGGACATATAATCGGCCGGCAAGGGCGACAGCTGCGACAAAGCCTGGACTGCAAATTCAATCTGCAGCTTGAAGAACTTCAGCGATGGCGGGATGGCGTGACCCGTTACCCTTTGGCGTGATTCATAGCGTTCGATGCCTGCCTGCCGCAAACGCCGCTGCCCCTCTCCGCGAAGTTTTAAGACCGCGTCGCTCGCACAATCTTGCGCGGCCGGACAATGAAGCCCACCCTCAATGACCCTGAACAAATCGCACGCCCTCATCGTTTCACCCGGATTTCTCACTTCGCGCCTTTCGCGATTCGCTTCAAGACGAGCGGCTAAGCCTGACGAAAAACGCCGCCAGTGTGACAAAGCCATGACATTAGGGAGAGGGAGGCTGCGGAACCAACCGGCGCAGGCGCTGCCCGAAGGTCGATCCGCGCGAATATCGGGATGTTGGACGTGCCTGTGTCGCTGTGATCGCCGAGGACGGTCGAGAGAGCCGTAGCTTTTCGAGAACCATTGTGGATAGAGGATGCATCTGGAACAAGAAGAGCCCACGACGATTTTCCTCCTGCCAACCAAAAAGGAAAACCGTCATGCGCAGGCTCGTCGCATTAACGTTGATTGTTCTGGCCGGCTTCGGCACCGCCCCCGGCTTTTGCCAGTCTTTTGGGGACATGGACTCCAGCGGTCGTTTCGGGGGTATGCCGCCTGGGACCGATCGCTACCGTCAGGACTACGACCAAGGGGGCATCTCGATCCCGCTCGACCCCGTCGAAACCGGAAGCGTTACAGCGATCCACCGCACCGAGCGCTCATGCCCGCGACCTGACACGCGTGAGTGGCGCGCACAAATGCGCAATGGCACCTTGAGAGCGGAGTGCCGTTAAGCGAGCAGGGGGTTACCTGCGGTCGGACGCGAAGGTCCTTGATTTCAGGACGGAGCCGCAGCTATCTGCGCGCGCCTGACGGAACTCCGACCTTGCGAGGCGCCGTCGCTGACGGTCGAAAATCGGAATCTCGTAATCTCCCCGTCGGTCCCTTTAGCTCTTCGACACGCCAGTTTCAGGCGCTTTCGTCGAAGCATATCTCCGTTACGCAATCGCGGAACAATCAAGAGCCTGCACCATTACGCCGCCAGTGCACAATGGAGCTTGCAATGACTGAAACGACGACAACGGAGCGCAAACGCACAATGCGGGGCCGTCCCTATTCCCTGGAAGAGTTCGAACGAAAATATAAGCTTGATCGTGAAAGCGCCAAGAACATCTACGAGCGCTTCGGACCGTCCTCGGTCGAACTCGACCTGTTGATGGCGGCCAAGAAGCGAACGCCTTCCATTCACGCGATCACGGAAGATCTAGGTTTCTGAAGAGGCGCCTGCGATTTAGATCTAGCGCGCGAGGAGGAGCGGAAGTGCTTGTTGGAAACGCCTGACCGGTTGCCACATCGTCGTGAGTGCCGACTGCGGCGCAAGGCAAACCGACATCTTTTGGACACGAACGAGAGGGTTCGGTTCAATATCCACTCGCCGGGCGGCGACTGTTGCGCCACTCTTCCGTCGAGCTGGATTCGGTGAACCTTTGACATTGCCAGCAACGACCCTTCGCGCTGAAAGACGCTCATGTTGCCGCCGCCGAACGCCGCTTGAGAAGCGCGGCCCGTATCAGTTCATTCTTGGTCGGTTCGCGCGCGCCTTCCGGCCGTTCAGGCACTGTGGCTGGCGGCGCGTCCGCGGTGAGCGACTGTTTCATCTCCAGAAAACGTCGTTGCGCTTCCAGCCGGTCCTTATCGGAAACCGGCTCAACCGGCGCGCCGGCCAAATCGTGGCGCATGGCGCCTGGCTGGGCGCTCGCAAAGTAATACCGTTTCAGCCTCACATAAACTGCGGTCGCGCGCCTCAACTTTGTCAGCCCGACTTCGGGCTTGAGAAGCGGGCGCATCTCATTGAAGATTCCCAGCGCGAAAGGACGGATTGGGTCGCCTGGCTGGCGCGGCAAGACGTCGATCGGATGCACGAGCAGCGCGTTGATCGCGCCGGCCTTTTGAACATCGCGTTGCGTCGCCCTGACCGGTCCCCGGCTTTCTGTCCAAAGATCCATCATTTTCCCCTCCGAAGATTGCATGAACCGTCCGACTGTCACATGATCATGACGATCGAGTGAATGACCTTGGCTATCTGCTACGAAGATCGACCGTCATGGCTGAAGCCACGAGCCGACCCTGGAAATGGAATAATATTCCGGCGGCGGACGGCCGATCAAGCTGCGGGGCGAGATTGCTACTCGCATAGCCATGATGGCGGCGGCATCGGTTTCGGCAAGTCCGCTCACGACAGGCATATGCTCGAACTACCGCCGCCGGTTCAATGCGGAACGACACCCACCAGGCGATTCGGCATCCGGCCAGCATTTTGCGGTTAGGGTGTCAGCGACGGCAATCGCTCTCAGAAGTTCATCTGAGGAGCGTAAAAGCAGCGCACCACGTCTTCGTTGGGAAAGAGGCATAGGTGATAGAAGCCGTCCATCGACATCATTGCTTTCGATTGCGGAACGGAGAACAGGTGCCCGTGCGTTGCCAGCCGATGATCTCCTGGCTTGAGCGCAATTTCATAGTTGGCACCGTCGATCTTGACATCCTGCGACGGGATTGGCTGGCAATCGCCAGATTCGCCGTCGCCGTTGCAACAGAAAGCAGCATACTGGAAACCAGACGGCGCTTGGTGTGCGTAGGCAACGCCGGCGAGGCCCGCCAGGATGACCGCATAGACTATTCGCTCCATCATTGCCTCCAGTAAGATCGCCTACGCAACCATGCCGCGATGGCCGCCCTTCCAACCGTCACTGACCGGCAAGGTTCCCCTCGCGAATCGATTTTCCGGCGACGGGCGTCACGCGCAGACTCTGTGCTTCCGCCTTGCCGGCCGAAGCGCCCAAAGGCAATTGCGAACCCATGGGGACGTCAAGCACCCGCAATGAGGAGCGCCACCTGCTCCCGTGACAGTCGATCACGAGAGCGTGCTTTTGCTGCATCCGAGACGACGCCTAGCCGGCAGCGTCTCTGTTCTTCAGGGCATCAATTTCTTTATCGATGCGCTCCTTGGCGGCATCGTGCACGTCGGCTGTCACCGATACGGCCTTGTCCAGCATGTCGGAGGCAACATCCATGCTCTGATTCACGACGTCGCCAGCCCTTGAGGCAGCGTTCGCCTTGACAGCGTCCGAGGCTTCGCCGAGCAGCTCGTCTTCGTGCTGTGAATGCGGCAGTGCGGCTCCGATCGCCGCACCAACCGCAAAAGCAAGAGCACCGCCGACAAGCGGCTGATCACGGAAATGAGACAGGATTGCGTTGTTCAGCCGGCTTGACTGTTCTTTCAGAACCGTTCCCGTTGACGATGCGGTGTTGGATACAGAGCCTGCAACTTGACCGACCGTCTCCGCTGCGCCGCCGACCGTTCCTTTGACGCTGCTCCAGGTATCGGAAGCCCAGCCCAACGACGCATCCAGAACGGAGCCCGCCTCATCCCGAATGGCAGAAATTCGCTCGCCGGCAGCATCCGAAAAGCCGCGATAGGCTTTGCCGCTTGCGTCGAGGAAATCGCCGGCTCGCCGACCCGTCTCGTCGGTAAGGGCCTTGAACCGTTCGCCGGACTCATCGGTGAAATGGCTGTAGCGAACACCGCCGATCTCCTCGGGCGGTCCGATGCGCTTGATCGTCCCGCGGGCAGGATAAAGCGGCCTGACCTCGCTGTCGTCGGCGCCTGGCGTCCGCGTCGATGTGCCCTGCTTGGCAACGAGCCATGCCAAGCTGACGCCCATCAGTGCGACAGGCAATGGATTGGCTTTGACCGCCTTTCCAAGATTGGTGAGATAATCCGCACCGCCGCTGCCTTTGGCGTATGCAATGACCTCATCCACAAGCTGTCCGGGCGACATGCGCTCCTGGATCGCATCGATGCGTGCTCCGATCCTTTCGCGATCCCTGTCGATTTCGCGCTGCAGCTCGGCTGAGGATTTTTCGGAAGAATGCGCCATTACACTTTCTCCTTCACGATATCAGTATCGCGCCGAAGCGACGCTGCTGTGCGATCAAGCGTCAGCTGCGTGTCTCGCACCGCGGAAATGCCTCTCGAGACGAGAAGCCAGGCAATCACACCAATAACGAGCCCGACGATCACGGCCGCGAGCGCGCTCGCAGTGGGCTCACTCATACCGTTTCGAGCAAGGACAGCTGAAAGCCCGCTGACCAGAGCGCTAAGAAGCACGCCCACAGCGCCGATAGCGAGCACGATCCCGATTACCAGGGTCTCGATCCCACCCAAGGCCCTATTGAGTTTTTCTGAGGCCTCGGTCTTTGCAAGGTCGATTTCCTTCCGCAGCAATCCCGTTACGTCGGAAAGAAGCCCTCCGATCAATTCTGATAAAGGTGTATTTTCGTTGGGTTTAGCCATTGTTGCTTCTCCCGGGTTGTCCGGACGCCGTGGGCGTCTTCGAACGTTTGGCCGATGCGGTCAAAAATCGACTTGCCACAAGACCCGCCAAAGCTGCGGCCCCCAGGAAGGCCACAGGTTCCCTTCGGCCGAAATCTTCGGCCATGCCGGCAATCTCGCCGAGATCGCGCCCTTGCATATTGCTTGCGATCGCTTGGACGTCGCGACCGATCCGCTTGGCTAGACGCCCGACATCGCGTTGATCACCGCTTTCCAGCTCATTGCCGACTTTTTCAAGCGCAGCGGCGACGCCCTCGATCTGGCGTGCAGCGAAGTTTTTCTGTTCGACGGCGGTCTCCTGGACCTTGTCGATAACCGTCGCAGTGGTTTCTCCAACGGCATCGCTGGCCTGCGTCAAATCTTCGGAAACCTTCGCTTTGAGATCGCTGAACTTTGGCGCCGACTGGTCTGAACCTGGTCCGTCATTCCCTCGCGAGGTCCTGGCTTGCACGTTCAATGGATCCTGTGCGGATTTGGAGATGTCTTCCGGCATGGTCTTCCTCGCATTTTCTGGCTGTTCGGATGCCTACCAACCTCGATCGGATCGGATTGTTCCGGCAGGTTAACGCTTCTTGGCAAACCAGCTCTCGAAGCGTACCGCCTGTTGGCTCAAATGGGCGTCGAAGGCTCATCGCCGATGATAGCTGCCGCAACCGCTATCATGGCGCGCCGGCACCATCTGTGATGATGGGCGAACTCAAACCCTTCCTGCCAACTGGCGCCGGCTTCAAGCCTGGCGCGGGGGGCGCGAACAGGGCTTGCACGCATGGAAGGTGGACCTATCGCGCGACGGCCGCCGTCAGTGTTGCTCGGACAACAATCTCCGCGTGGCCCACCCAGCAGCTTGGTCGTTGGTTCGCCCGGCCCGCCTGCAAGATAGCTACCACGGACCAAAGTCCTATTCCCGGAACCGACTGCGCGATCGCTCGTTCTTGGCCTGCGGTCCCATGGCCGCATCAGTCAAAGGAGGATATGATGTTTCACAAGATCATGATCGGCGCGGCTGTCTCCGCGACACTTATGTCGGGCGCGGCTTTTGCTCAGTCGTCGACGGTCAACGGAGCTGCAGGCGGCGCCATTACCGGCGCGATCGTCGGCGGTCCGGTCGGTGCAGCTGTCGGCGGCGTAACCGGCGCGATCGTCGGCACGGCAATCGATCCGCCGCCGCAGAAGGTCGTTACCTATGTCCAGCAGGCCCCGGCGCCCGCGACCCCCGTCGTCGTCAGGGAGAAGGTCGTGGTTGGCCAGCCGCTTCCCGAAACGGTGGTCGTGACGCCGGTTCCGGAGAACCCGAAATATTCCTATGCGATCGTGAACGACGAGCGCGTCATCGTCGAGCCGTCGTCCCGCAAGGTTATTCAGGTCATCAACTGACCTTGCCCCTGGGACGCGGCACGCTGCCGCGTCCGTCTCTTTCCAAATAAGCAGGATTTTGATCATGAAGGCCATCGCTTCACTGGCGTTTGGTATCGCGAGTTCCATTGGCCTGTGCGTTGCCGCCGGCTCGGTCGCCTCAGTCGTGCTGGCCGATCCCGGGCCTCACACGTTCGAAAGCCTCTCGCGACCGGATATCTGGACGACGAAACCGGTGCGGGTAGACGTCGCCAGCCAACATTACGAACGCATTCCAGCTGTCTATTCCAGCTATGTCACCGACGCGCCGAAACTGGCGGTTGCCTCGCGGGCCGAGGCGCCTGCCCCGCACGAACCGGAGGCAACACCGATAGCGACGATGTCGCCAGAGCACGTGGACTGGTGCTCCAACCATTATCGGTCTTTCGATCCCGCTACCAACAGCTATCGAGCTTACAGCGGGCAGACAAAAACATGCACCTCGCCGTATTCGGCTCCTCTGAGGACGGCCGGAGCGAGTCCGCAACAGCACGAATCCGGACCCGCCGACAGCGCCGCCAAAGCGTGGTGCGCGGCCCGCTACCAGTCCTATCGGGCAGAGGATAACAGTTACCAGCCCTTCGATGGCCCGCGCAGAGCCTGTGTTGCGCCAACGCGCCAGGTTGTTGCCTCGGCCACCGGTTCAGGCCCGCGAGCCGAGAACACGTTCGTGTCGAACTGAGCGTCATGACGGAGGTTTCCGACCCACCAAAGCTGCCGCCGGACACAATCGGTATAAATGCCATCAATGAAAGGCCTTTGACAGCGGATGGATATAGAGCGGCTGTGACCGACATCGGGATCGCCGGGGGACAGGCTGATTTTTCCGTCGGTAACGCGGATCTCCGCCTACGTTCTACTTTTGACGTGGCTGGGTAAGGGTTGAGCGGGCGGTGAGCTGTTGTCCGTGTTTTGCGGCGAACATTGCCTCGAGAAGGGTTCTTGCGGCGTTGCGGACCTCCTCTTTCATTCCTTCGTCTTTGTCGAAGGATTCATGGCTCGTCGCATAGGGCTCCCAGTAGCCGATATAGCGGTCGATCTCTGCGAGAGGCCCGGCCGAAACGAGCCCCATCGATTGCAACCAATCGGAAATGCCCCGTCGTACGCTCTCGGCACCTTCGGTATCGCCGTGCACGATCACAGAAAACAAGCGCCCCTTCAAATGACGAGGGTAATCCCACCCGCGCATCTCGATCTCCTTTGCTTCCTTCGCATGCTTGCCGTGGGTGCTGGTTGGATCGGGGTTGCCGCCGTCCGCGCAGACGAGCCGGTCGATCATCAGCTTTAATGGTGATGAGGTCTGGTACCAGTTTACGGGCGTCACGATCATGACGCCATGGGCTGCCACCCACATTGGATAGATCTCGTTCATCCAGTCGTGAATCTGCCCGAGGGAGTAGTTCGGATAACAGGAGCAAGGCCAGTGACAGAGGGCTGCAGACGTCGAAAAACAGGACTTGCACGGGTGGATCTGCCGCCCGTATTCGGAGGCTACTCTGCTTAAGTCCAGCGATTCCGTTTCCACATGAGCTTCCATGAAGATCTGTTGCGCCATCTCCACCATCCGGAAACTTTTCGAAACCTCGCCAGGACAGGTATGTTCGCTGCGCGACGACCCATTGATCAATAGAACGCGCCTTGGCGCCCCAGCATCATCGTGACGAGCCTGCGCTCGTCCGATAGCCCTCCACGTCCGGATCCAGTCGACTGAAAGATCGTAGTGGGGATCGGCAAATCCCGCTCCGGCTTTTTGTGTCTTTGGGCTTTTTCGCGAGTTCGCATAGGCATCCCACGCAGCATCTGCAATCTTTCGCAATTCCTCGGAAAGCGGCGTGAAGGAAGGATCGCGAAATTGATTGAGGAAGCGATGCTTGAATTCCTCCTCGTCTATCCGTGGGCTCGGGCTGCCTTTTCGGGGCTCAAGATCGTGTGTGGTGGCTGGCATGGAGGCTCCGTCGAGATCGTTTTCACTCAACGTTTCGAATGCGCCCCGTGTTCCTAAACCCATCGGCAGAGGGGAAGTGGCGTGAGCGAGGAAAAGCGATAGACAAGGAGCCTTGCGTTATCTCCTGCGATGTCCATGCCAGCCGATCTCTATGTCGAAAAAGGGGATCAGGGCCTGAATTTTGCTTCACCAAGAAGCGCCCCGCTGACGTCGTGTCACCGCGTCGAGGCTCTCGGCTTTCGAGGAAGGCCCTGTCGGCGTTGCCGATGCTCCTGGACGCGCGGCCGACCTGCGGCCTTGCGCTGTGGCTGCCGGCAGAACACGGCTTTTTGACCAGGACCATCGACTTGTAGACGATGATCCTTTGATTAGCACCGGCTCTGGCTTGGCAGGTTTCTGACACAGCGTTCTCGGCGAGCGAGCTAGTTGAGAGAGCGACGGATCACGCCAAGATAGGCCTCGGCGAGCTGGACGCGCTCCCAAGCAACACTGTCCAAGGTGCGTTCCAGACGAAGAGCGGCCCCCTTCGCCATGGACGGCTCTGGGCGCCACCGGGGCGAACCCGGCCTTATTCGGATGCGAGGGCCAAGGCCTGGCCGGTATTGGGCAAGCGAGACACCCGCTTTGATCAGCAGGTTTCTGACATCGGGCCGCCGTTCTGCGGCGATGACGATGGAGAACGCACCGATCAGGAACCCCTTGGGAACCGGTAGTTCGATCTCGTCGATAATGTCACTGCCGATATCGTTCGCCTTGACGAAAAGGAGGAATTCATCGACGCACTCCTGAGCTCTGTCCAGGCTCGCCGAATCAGGATACTCTCCCGGCATAAACCCGAAACGGCTCTCGATGATCACGCGCATGGACAACTCCTTTGCGCGATTAACGCAATTGGCGTTCTTTTGTTCGAAAGCGCCAAGGAGGCTGGTCAGCCACGTGCTGCGGCGTTTTCAATCCGCCGCATCCCACTCCTCTTGACGGCCGGCCGAGACGGAACATTGGTTTGGCTAGCGAGTTCTAGGTCGATGGAACAGGACAACCTCAAAAGAACGGTCCCGCAGTTTTCACGTCATCCCGAGGCGGCGCGCCAGCTGCATCGGCTTGCGGCCTTCTCCATTCCGCAGGATCTCGATGACAGATTTGGCGGACTGCTCGCCAGACTTGATCGGGCTGAGCATGACAGCTGTTCATTGGCTGACGACATGATGTCGGCCAACCCGGGTTGCGCATGAAGCGACACACGCTCAGATTCGGAAGCTCCTGAGACTTCGGCCAGTTTCGTCGGCGCCCCTTAAAAGTCGGGGCAGGATCCTGCAGGCTTGTATGCACACGACCAGCGCTCGCACTTTCGTGCCGCCGATCGGTTTACTGCTCACTCTCCTGACGAAGCGCCACTGTGATAAAGAAGGCGCGCAGCGCAAAATTGTTCAGATTGGGTCTACCACTTTCGGGATTGCCTCCCAAATTGTGACGGTCAAGCGAGATGGCGCGTCGATCGACAGCGTTATCTCATGTCCCGATTTATCCCGCCGTCAATGCCCACGAGAACAGTCACGATGCAATCCCAACCGTCCGGTATTTCCACACGAATGCTGGGACTTGATCCGCCTATCGCCCTTGGACTTGTCGGCGCATTCCTTTTTTTCCTGGTCAGCGGGTTCATGGCCTATTTCAATCTCCAGGCCCTGGAAGAGGGCAACGCGAGAATAGTCCAGACCCACGTCGCGATCGTCGCGCTCGATGAACTGCTCTCGCAACTTCAGGACGCCGAGACAGGGCAGCGCGGTTTCCTGCTAACGAACGACGAAAGCTATCTCGCTCCTTACAATACCGCGCTTCGTGCGATCAGGCCGCAGTTGGACAAAATCAGGGGCCTCACCAGCGGTAATCCCGGCCAGAGCGAAAGGTTGACGACGCTTCAGCAACATGTCGAAGCCAAGCTGGGAGAGCTCGCCAGATCGATCGATCTACGCCGCAACGCCGGCCTCGAAGCGGCACTCGCCATCGTCAACTCCGATAGCGGCAAGATCGAGATGGATGCAATCCGTGCGCAAGTCGCCGCTATGACGGCAAGCGAGGGAGAAACCAGAATCCAGCGGCTTAGCGAAATGAATGGCGCCCAACGCACGGCGCTCGTCAGCACGCTACTCTCCGGGGCTCTCGGGCTCCTGCTCACGATGACGATCGGCTATCTGGTGCGCAGGGCCACGCTTGCCCGACGCCGGGACGAGTGGCTCCAGTCGGGCCAGGTCGGACTGGCGAGCGCCATGATGGGGGATCAAACTCTGGAGCAGCTCGGCAACAGCATCCTGGACTTTCTGGCCGCTTACGCTGGCGCTGTCGCAGGCGCCATTTTTACCAGTGATGGCTATAATTACCGACGGGCCGCCGTTTACGGAGTTCGCGACAATGGGAGCATCCCGATCGAGTTTAGGCCAAGAGAAGGCCTGCTCGGGCAGGCAGCTGCGCAAGACAGGTCGATAGTGATCGATGAGGTGCCGGACGGCTATCTCGCCTTCGGTTCGGCGTTCGGTGCGGACAAGCCGAGACATCTGGTCATTCTACCCGGTAGCGTCGACGGCGCCGTCAACTCGGTGATCGAACTCGGTTTCCTGCGCCCCGTCGACGAGAGGGTGATCGTTCTTCTGGAGCGGGCATCGGAAGCCGTTGCCGTCGCCGTTCGATCGGCGACCTATCGCAGCGAACTCCAGAACCTGCTGGAAGAGACCCAGCGACAATCCGAGGAATTGCAGACCCAGAGCGAGGAACTCAGGGTCTCGAATGAAGAATTGGAGGAACAGAGCCGGGCTTTGAAGGAGTCCCAGGCACGCCTCGAGCAGCAGCAGGTCGAGCTCGAACAGACCAATACACAGCTCGAAGAACAAGCCCAGCAACTGGAAAAGCAGCGTGACGATCTCGAGCAGGCCAATGCCGCCGTCAGCCTCAAGGCGCGGGAACTGGAGCAGGCAAGCCAGTACAAGTCGGATTTCCTCGCCAACATGTCGCACGAGCTGCGTACCCCGCTCAATTCGTCGCTCATCCTTGCCAAGCTTCTCGCAGACAATCCGGAAGACAACCTCACCGAAGAGCAGGTCAAATATGCAAAGACCATCCAGTCCTCCGGCAATGACCTGTTGAATCTCATCAACGACATTCTCGATCTTTCGAAGATCGAAGCCGGTCACGTGGAGATTCGGCCCGAAATGATGACGGTCGAGCGCTTGGCGAGCAATCTTCGCCAGGTTTTCCATCCGCTGACGGCCCATAAGAAACTGGACTTTGCCATCGAGATCGCGCCGGACTGCCCTGCGGTCATCGAAACGGATCCGCAGCGGCTTGAACAGGTGCTGAAGAACCTCCTGTCGAACGCCGTCAAGTTCACCGATGCCGGCCTGATCACGCTGTCGATCCGCAGCGCCGATGCCGGACATGTCGCCTTCTCCGTGAGCGATACCGGCATTGGCATAGCGAGCGAACAGCAGCGCCACGTCTTCGATGCCTTCCACCAGGCCGATAGCACCATCAGCCGCAAGTATGGTGGCACTGGCCTCGGTCTCTCGATCTGCCGGCAGCTTGTGCGCCTGCTGGGCGGCACCATCGGTCTTGCGAGCCAGCCGGGGCAGGGCAGTACCTTTACCGTCACCATCCCCCAAGCCTACGACCCGGCAAAGATCGTGCCGGAGGACCTGAAGCCCGGCGCACTCGTCGTGCCACCGGTCGCAATGCCGGAGCAAATCCGTGTTTCGGCGCCGGGCCCCGTGCACAAGATCGCGGACGATCGTGCTGCACTGACCGACGCAAAGCGCGTCCTGCTGATCATCGAAGATGACGAGATGTTCGCCTCGATCGTGCGCGATCTGTCACGTGAGATGGGCTTTCATGCGCTGATCGCGGGAACGGCTGATGAGGCGTTGCGATTGGCCAAGGAGTTCATGCCGAATGCGATCATCCTCGATGTCGGCCTGCCTGACCAGTCAGGGCTTTCGGTCCTCGATCGCCTCAAGCACGACGTCAAGACCCGTCACATTCCTATTCATATCGTATCGGCAGGCGATCATGCGGAAACTGCCTATTCGCTTGGCGCCGTCGGGTATGCCGTCAAACCGGTCAATCGCGACGAACTCGTTGATGTCCTCCAAAAGCTGGACGCAAGGCTTTCTCAGCGCGTCAATCGGGTTCTGATCGTAGAGGACGATTCGGTACAGCGCGACGCGGTTGCTAAACTGCTGGGGACGCAGGACGTCGAGACGGTCACCGCGAGCACGGCGGCAGAGTGCCTTGAACGTCTGCGACAAGAGACCTTTGACTGCATGGTCCTCGATCTCTCGCTGCCGGATGCATCCGGCTACTCGCTTCTCGAGACGTTGAGCCAGGAGAGCGCCTACGCCTTTCCCCCAGTGATCGTCTATACCGGCAGGGAATTGTCGGCGGACGACGAGCAAAAGCTGCGCCGTTACTCCAAATCGATCATCATCAAGGGGGCAAAGTCTCCCGAGCGCCTTCTCGACGAGGTGAGCCTCTTCCTGCATCAGGTGATTTCGGAACTCCCGGCCGAGCAGCAGAAGATGATCCGCAGGGCGCAACATCGCGACGCGCTTCTCGAAGGGCGCCGTATTCTCGTCGTCGAGGATGACGTGCGCAATGTCTACGCGCTTACCAATATCCTTGAGCCGCGGGGCGCAATCATCGAGATTGCCCGCAATGGCCGGGAGGCGCTGGATGCCCTGGAGAAAGCGATGATCGACCCGCGGTTCGCGATCGACCTGGTGTTGATGGATGTGATGATGCCCGTCATGGACGGCCTGACGGCCACGCGTCAAATTCGCAAGAACCCCGAATGGAGGAAGCTACCGATCATCACACTGACCGCCAAGGCCATGCCGGATGACCAGCAGCGCTGCATCGAGGCTGGTGCCAACGACTACATGGCAAAGCCCCTCGACGTCGAGAAGCTTCTGTCGCTCGTTCGGGTCTGGATTCCGAAATGACGGACGGGCCTTCGGAAAAAAGCGAGGACATCGAGATCCGGCTCCTTCTGGAAGCTTTGTTCCTCAAATACCACTACGACTTTCGCAATTATGCGATGGCATCGATCAAGCGTCGCCTCAAGCAAGCGCGCCTGCAAATGGGCTTTGCATCCTTCTCGGCGCTGCAGGAGGGTCTTTTGCACGACCCCTCGCTGCTGCCACGACTGTTGAGCTTCCTGACCGTCCAGGTCAGTGAAATGTTCCGCGACCCGAGCTACTTCAAAGCTATCCGCGAGACGGTCGTGCCGCACCTGCGGACCTATCCGTCGCTGAAGATCTGGGTCGCCGGCTGCAGCAGCGGCGAAGAACTCTATTCCCTGGTCATCCTTTTTCGGGAGGAGGGGCTCGAAGCGCGCACCCTCTTTTATGCAACAGACATCAACCAGGAAGCCCTGGGCGCTGCGGAAGCCGGTGTATACGCTTTGGACCGGGTGCGGCTGTTTACCGAAAACCATCGGAAATCCGGCGGCAAGTCTTCGCTCTCCGACTATTATCAGGCGGCTTATGGCAGGGTGCTATTCGACAAGACGCTGCGGCGAAACGTTGTCTTTTCGGACCACAGCCTCGTCACGGATGCCGTCTTTGCGGAAATGCATTTGATTTCCTGCCGCAACGTGCTGATCTATTTTGACCGAGCGCTGCAGGATCGCGCGCTGGGGCTATTCAAGGATTCGCTCGCCCGAAAAGGATTTCTCGGACTGGGTGCCAAGGAGAGCCTGCGGTTCTCGCGCCATGCCGGAGCCTTCAGCGACTTCGTGCGCGAGGAGAGGATCTATCAGAGGCGGGTCGGATGATGGCGATCGAACCCGAAGCCGTCGTGATCGGTGCATCGGCGGGCGCGCTTGAGGCCCTGTCGGTCATTCTTCCCGCCCTGCCCAGGAACTTCCGGCTGCCGATCCTCGTGGTGGTCCATGTGCCGCCGGACAAACGCAGCGTCTTAGCTGAGGTGTTCCGGGCCAAGTGCCAGCTTCACGTGGAAGAGGCTGAAGACAAGGCGCCGCTTGCTGCGGGGACGATCTATTTCGCGCCGCCGGACTATCATCTGCTCGTCGAGCTCGATAAAAGCGTTTCACTCTCCAGCGACGAGCCCGTCCTTTTTTCCCGCCCGTCGATCGACGTGCTGTTTGAAAGTGCCGCCGACGCATATGGGCCAGCCTTGATCGCGATCGTACTCACCGGTGCCAATCATGATGGTGCCAAAGGTTTGCAGGCCGTCGCTGAGGCCGATGGGATAACGCTTGTTCAAGACCCGGGCACGGCCTTCGCACCCACGATGCCCGAAGCGGCCATTCAAATGTGTCCGAGCGCTCGTATCATGTCACTCGAGGCGCTTGCAAAATATCTAAACGAGGTTTGAGGCAAATCATGGGGCCTGTTCCCTTTCTTCTGGTCGACGATCTGGAAGAAAATCTTCTCTCCCTGGAGGCACTGCTGCGGCGGGATGACCTCCTTCTTTTGAAAGCCCGCTCCGGTGACGAAGCACTCGAGCTTCTGCTGCAGAACGATGTCGCCTTGGCGCTTGTCGACGTGCAGATGCCAGGTCTTGATGGCTTCGAGCTGGCGGAACTGATGCGCGGCAATGAGCGCACGCGGCGCATCCCGATCATCTTCGTCACAGCCGGAACGTCTGACGGCCAACGGCGCTTCCGTGGCTACGAAGCTGGCGCCGTTGATTTCATCCAGAAGCCGATCGAGCCGGATATCCTGCGCAGCAAGGTCGAGGTATTCTTCGAACTTTACCGCCAAAGGCAACAGCTCGAGGCGCAGAGGGATGAACTCACGGCGCAGGCCGCAGCGCTCAAGCAGGCGGCCGAACACAAGGACGTCCTGCTTCGTGAGATCAATCACCGCATCAAGAACCTCTTCAGCATGACCGCTGGGCTGATCTCATTGAGCGCGCGGCCCGCCCGCACTGTTGCCGAGCTGGAAACCGACCTCAGAGCGCGCATGCACGCACTGGCGCGCGCCCATGAACTGATACTGCCCAATCTGGCAAGCGGCATTGACGAAACCGGCGCGGCAACGACAGTACAGGCCCTCATCCGCGCGATCGTCGCGCCTCACGAACATGAGCAAGGCCCCGAAATCGCTGTCACCGGCTCCGATGCGCCGATCATGGGCAATGCACTCACCTCGCTTGCGCTTCTTCTTCATGAACTCACCACGAACGCCGCCAAATACGGCGCTCTGTCCGCGCCCGATGGCAGTCTGGCGATCGCCACGTCAAGGGTTGGCGACACGTTCCGCATAACGTGGGACGAGCGGGGCTCTCCGCCATTGGACGCCTCCAACCGTGAAGGATTCGGAACCACGCTCGAAAAGGCGGCCTTGCGCGGCCTTAACGGCTTGATCGAAAAGAACTGGACGAGTGAAGGGCTCTCTCTGTCGCTGGAAATGCCTGCGGCCAACCTTGCGACCTAGCCTGTTTGTGAGGGCAGGACCGAGAGTAGGGGGCATCGCAATCGCCGCGGCCGCTTCAGTGATCGAGAACATCGCGCACACGTGCGGCGAGCTCTTCAAAAGAGAATGGCTTTGTGAGCAAATTCACGCCCTTATCGAGACGGCCGTGATGAACGATGGCATTGCGGGAATATCCTGTCGTAAATAGCGCTTTGATCGTCGGGATCATTTCTCGCGCCTTGACGACGACTTCCGCGCCACTCATGCCGCCGGGCAATACGACATCCGAGAAGATCAAATCGACCTTGCCGTGGCTCAACAGCGTCTGTAACGCCGCCGGACCATCCTTGGCCTCGAGAACATGATAGCCAAGTTCTCGCAATGACTCGACCGAATAGGAGCGAACATCCGGATCGTCCTCGACGACGAGGACAACCTCGCCTGCTGCCGCCTCCGGCAACGCTTGGGCTTCCGTGCCCTCCTCGTCAGCCCTCTCCACTGACAATCGCGGCAGATACATTTTGACCGTGGTGCCTTCGCCCACCTCGGAATAGATCTTCACATGCCCACTTGATTGCTTCACGAATCCGTAGACCTGGCTGAGACCCAACCCCGTGCCCTTGCCCTGGTCCTTGGTCGTGAAAAATGGCTCGAAGACATGGGACAGCGTTTCGGAATCCATCCCCGTCCCGGTGTCGGAAACGCTGATGGCGATATACTGGCCCGGTAGCACTTCGGCATGCATCGAAGCGTAGGCTTCATCGAGATGCGCGTTGAAGGTCTCGATCGTGAGCTTGCCGCCATCCTGCATCGCATCGCGGGCGTTAATGGCAAGGTTGAGCAGCGCGCTTTCCAGTTCGTTCGGATCCGCCTCCGTTTTCCAGAGCCCCGCCGCAAGCACGACCTCGATCTGGAAAATCTCTCCGAGGGTGCGATGCAGTATTTCGGACATGCCGCGGATGAGGCTGTTTGCATCGATAGGCTTTGGATCGAGCGGTTGCCGGCGAGCGAAAGCCAGTAGCCTTTGGGTCAGAGCGGCGGCTCGTCTTGCCCCAGTCATTGCCTGGGAGGCGGCGCGCCTGAACCGGCCCGACTCCTCCGGGAGGTTTCGTAACAGAGTGTCGAGATTGCCGACGATGATCTGGAGGAGATTGTTGAAATCGTGCGCGACCCCACCCGTCAATTGACCGATTGCTTCCATCTTCTGCGCCTGCCGCAAAGCCTCTGCGTTGCGCGTAAGCTCGTCCGTCTTCTGCTTCACCATATTTTCGAGGTTGGTGTTGAGGTCCTTAAGCGCTGCTTCCGCGCGCCGTCGCTCCTGCAGCTCGCGCTGAGCGGCTTCGAAAAGACGTGCGTTATCCATCGCAACGGCAGCTTCGCCCGCAAGACCGGCAAGCCCGCTTTCCGAGGATTCATCGAACACGCCAACATCCGAATGCCCGAAGAAGAGGCCACCAATCACTTCACCCGTTCGCGAAATTACAGGGACCGCGAGATAGCTTCGAACAGGAAGATGTCCTTCCGGCATGCCGTGGTGCGGCGCGTTTTTGCCGTAGCGAGCGTCCTTTGTGATGTCATCGGATCGAACGACTCCCTCGCCCAGGAACGTCGGGGCGAAAACCTCGGTGTTGCGGGGCATCGGAAATTTGGAAAATGCCTCGCGGGCAACGCCTGAGAGTGTGTACAGCAAATAACTCTCGCCCGCCGAATTGACGAGGTTGTAAAAGAAGGCGCCAAACTGAGCACCGGTGAGCTCGACGCCGGCGTCCGTTACCAACTGGACGACTTTCTCAAGATCATTTTCGCGGGCAAGAGCGGCGCCGGCGCGATTTAGAATTTCGAGCGCACGGGTGCGCTCCCGCAACGCAATTTCCGTTTCCCGCTGCTCGGTGCGGTCACGGAGGATCTTAACGAAACCGATGATGTGCCCGTCGTCATTCAGGATCGGCGTTGTCTCACCGACGGCCCATATCCGCCCGCCGTCCTTCTGCAACCTCCATCCTTCGCCGCTCCCCTTTCCCTTCGACCTGGCATCGGCAAGCTCGGTCGCAAGAAGCGCCGCTGCGCCGTCCTCGGGCGGGAATATCGCGACAAGGGTCTGCCCAAGCATTTCCGTCTGCGACCATCCGAGAAGTCTTTCGGCTCCCTTACTCCAGCCGGTAATAATTCCCTCGAGGTCGAGCATGATGATGCCGGTGTCGACCGCGCTATCGAGGATTTGCTGGAGACGTTCGGCTGGAAAATCGCTGACGGAATGCATGAATTGCCTGCTCATTGGGATACCGGCCGACGTTAGCATAATCGCCGGGAAGAAAAAGATGGCCGCGCGTCCGATATCCCGACCGATTGTCGGAGGCTCGATCTCTCGTGCTGACCAGCCCTGCAAATAAAAAGGCGTCGGCCCAAACGTTCACATGGCTCTCGCCAATTAGGGGCTTGCGGACGATCGACGAGGCGGCTTCAACTGCTGCGGATCACAAAGCAACCTTGGTGAAGCTGCGTTCGAAAGATCGAGCTGATCCCAGGGAACAGCCAGTCCTTCACCTGAGCGAAGCCCGGCAGCTCCGAGGACTGCGCGTGCGAACGAAGAGGACGCCAGGCTTTCAAGAAGTGCAAAGGTTCCGACGTGGTATTCGACGACGAAGAGTTCGCCGCCATGCGCTTCTGCGACGACTTCCTCGATGCGTCCCACCACCTCGTTGCCCGGTCCTAGCACCCGTGCGCCCAGCAGATCCTGGAGAAATAGCTCACTCATGACAGCCCTCCTGGAATCCACCTTAAACCGTTCGACGAAACCACGACGCTGGTTACAACCCCGAGCGAAACCTCCAGCAATTTCTTCATCGTATCTTCCTCAGCCGATCAAGGTCGTCCCGTGTGCGCCTGAGGGCTGAGACGACGCGCTCGGTTTGCGGGCGATCCCTCCTTGAGGCGGCATCCGTTGCTTGGCCGAGTAGGGAAGGGAGGTCGGCAAAAGCAGTCTGGGACGGAGAAAACCCGCTGTTCTTCAGTTCATCTACCAGCGCGGAAACTTCTCGGCTGCACCGCTCCAGAGCAGGGCCGCTGAACGTCGCGGGAACGCGACCGTCCAATCGGGCCTCGGTGATCATTTCGGCGCTCGCGATCCATGACCCCATCTGCTGAAGGATGCGTCTTTGCTGATCGGCCTCGCTGGAGCAAGACGCCAATAGGGCGACCGTCGCAAGCAGGCAGGTTCTATACGCCGGCCACTTCAGGAAACCTTCTCCACATTTGTCGTCTTTGCTCTCGATCATGGAACGCCTGTGCACGGTCGCGGGCTTGGCTGGGAAAACGCAAAGCGATGCGGTGAGTTCCGGCTGCATCCATCGGTGCACCTTCACGTCGCCAGCGTCGATCATGACGAGAAGCCTGGCGGTCCGACGGGAGCAGGCGCAGCAGCGAAGCAAGCTGTGCGGCGCAGGTTCAGGGACACGGCCTCATGATAATTTGTTGCCCCAAAGGGTCTGCTTGCGACCGTTATACAAGATTGGAGCGACGTCGAACGGAACTTCGGTTTGCTGCCGAGGTTAAAGAGTGAGTGTCGAAGGAAAGTAACAGCGATGAACAGCTCTGAGACAAGTACGGATCATAAGACCACCCAGAAGCGCGACGATTACCCATAGCAAAAACCGGGTGGCGTTCTTCTGATTGACTTCGGAAAAGCAGGGGACGAGTTCTTGGCCTTCGCGACATGACAGAGTGCGACCGGAAATCACCATGAAAAACATTGCAAAAGCCAGTCCCACAACACCAGCTGCCGACAGCCTGCATCCGGCGCTTAACCGCAATATTGACGCTATTTTGCAGCGCCGCCGCAAGGCAGCGGACACGGCGGGCCTACAAGAGCGAGCTGCCGCCGCAATTAGTCGGTTCGCCGGATCCATGGCCTTCGTTTACATCCATATCGTCTTGTACGGTTTATGGATTATCGCCAATACGAACCTGATCCCGGGGATGCCTGTCTGGGATCCCTCCCTCGTTATACTGGCGATGGCAGCATCGGTAGAGGCGATCTTCCTTTCGACATTCGTGCTCATCAACCAGAACAGGATGGCTGCCGAGGATGACCTGCGGGCTGATCTCGACCTGCAGGTCAGCTTGCTGAACGAGCACGAGACGACACGCCTTATCGCGATGGTGGAAGCAATCGCCAAAAAGCTGGAAGTCCCAACCGAAGCGGATGACGAGGTAGAGGAACTCAAGAGGGATGTCGCACCTGAGGCGGTGCTCGATCGCCTTGAGGCCAAGGAAGGCGGTTGAGTTGCAACGCTAACGCCGGGCTGATCCTCGAAAGGCGATACCGCACTCAGATGCTGCGGCTTCACCACAGGTCGGGCGTCGGCTGAAGCTTATCACCCCGCCACAAGGCGTCCGTTATTTGGTCAAGAGGCAGGCCAACGGTCACCGCTCAAATTCGGCTCCTGCGCCACGGCTTCGAGTGCCATCTTCGATGCGATCACCCAGCGCCCTCACTGGTTGCAGGCGCGTTTGGCGGGGCGACCTTTCCAGGCGTAAAAAACGTGAGATATGCGACGGCAACGATGATCCCGATGACGAAAAGGGTCAGTACCAACTTGATCGTGCCTTTGCTGGCTTTTTCCTCTCTACCGTTCATGGCGATCGAACCAGGCAGGAAATGGAAGGTTCCGCGTACAAGGATCGAGCACGCCAGACATGCGCGACTTGACAGCGTGTGGTTTGGCGAGGCCCCCGCATGACACTAGCGATCGCCTCCAGATGGCGGGGCATCCGGCGTGGGTCTGGACCTTGGGCGTCTTCTTCGCCCGCAGCGTGTTCGAAAACCTATTCAAGGGCAACTTCCACTGCGCTGCGGTTCACGTCGTCGGGGCGGTGGATCGCTGTTCTGGGTGCCGAGGAAATGAGATGATCGAGCTCGACACGATTGCCACCGAAGCGAGCGATGTATCTAAGAGCTTGCTGTCGGCTGATTTGATAATGCTCGGCAAGTTCCTCGGCCGAATATTCACGGTCGCTCATACGGGGCTCCTTTTTGTCAGAAACTTGCTGGCGGTTCACTCGGTTCCCCACAGGCGCGCATCGTCGGAGCGATTTTCCCGTCTTTGTGCCGGCTGGAACAGAAGCTGACTCAGTCCGTTCTCATGCGAGACCATTCATGGGGAATTCTTCGCGCATGACAATCAGGGCAATTTTCCCGCAGCTTCGTCGATGGGAGCTGCCTGCCGTGGCAGCCTGCGTTATCGTTGGCAGTTGCCTTCCAGTCTTTGCAGCCGATGGTAAGTCTACCGGTCCGTCCGAAGCGCTCTTTCTTGTCCAGATTATCATCCTCGTGGTCATCGGCAGGTTGCTCGGTGAGGCCATGGTCCGCATCGGGCAGCCGTCCATCATGGGCCAGATCATCGGAGGCATCCTTCTCGGGCCCTCCGTTTTCGGGTATCTGCTGCCCGGCGCGCAGTCGGCGCTCTTTCCCGCGCTCGACACCCAAAAAGCGATGGCTGATGCGGTGGCGCAGCTCGGCATCCTGTTTCTGCTGCTCCTGGCCGGCATGGAAACCGACCTCGCCCTGGCGCTGCGACTGCGCCGGGCCGCGGCGGGCGTCTCGCTGACGGGCATTGTCGTGCCCTTTGCGTTCGGCTTCGCCCTCGGAGAGCTCCTGCCCGCAAGTCTCTTGCCTAACCCGGAAGCGAGACTTGTCACCTCGCTTTTCCTCGGGACAGCGCTATCGATCTCGTCGGTGAAGATCGTGGCGACGGTCGTTCGCGAGATGGACTTCATGCGGCGCAATGTCGGCCAGCTGATCGTAGCCTCCGCCATCATCGACGACACCGTGGGGTGGGTGATTATCGCCGTGACGTTCAGCCTGGCGCAAAACGGTGCCGTCGATCTTCCAACCTTGGCACAAAGCGTCATCGGTACGGCTCTCTTCATGGCCTTCAGTTTCACGATCGGGCGACGCGTCGTCTTTGAGATCATCCGCTGGACGAACGACAGGTTCAAAAGCGATCTGCCGGTTCTAAGCGCCATTATCGCGATCATGGGAGCCATGGCGATCATTACCGACGCCATTGGCGTCCACACGGTGCTCGGTGCCTTCGTCGCTGGCATTCTCGTCGGGCAATCCCCCATTCTTACCCGTCAGATCGAGGGGCAGCTCAGGGCACTCACGACGGCCCTGTTCATGCCGGTCTTCTTCGGTCTCACCGGCCTGCACGCCGATCTGAGCGTTCTCACTGATTGGTCCATCCTGCTTCTGGCGGTTGGACTGATCGTCATTGCCAGCCTCGGCAAGTTCGGTGGCGCGTTTGTCGGGGCTAAATTCGGCGGCTTCTCCAACGCCGAGGCCATCGCCCTTGGATGCGGAATGAATGCTCGAGGTTCCACCGAAGTCATTGTTGCTTCGATCGGCCTTTCGGTCGGTGTTCTCGACGAGCGGCTTTTTTCCGTCATCGTTGCAATGGCGGTGGTCACGACGATGGCCATGCCGCCGACGCTCCGTTGGGCGCTCGCGCGCCTTCCGATGCGCAAGGAGGAGAAGGATCGTCTCGAGCTCGAAGCCTTTAAGGAACAAAGCTTCGTATCGCAATTCGAACGGATCCTGCTTGCAACCGATCACTCCGCAAGCAGCGATCTGGCGGCGCGGATATCGGGGTATTTCGCAGCGCTGAGGAAAATGCCGGTCACGGTTCTAGATATTCGGGGAGAGGACGGCCGAACGGCAGATCCGCAAGATGCCAAAACCAACGCCAACGGCGCGCAACAGATCAGCGAGCGTGTGAAGGCGACTGCCGAAACGGCGGTCGAAGCGCAGGACGATGTCGCAGAACCGGGGAAGGGCGACGCGGTTCACGTCTCCATTCGGGACAAGGACGGTAAGCTTGAAGAGATTCTCACGGAGACTGCCGAGAAGGGCCACGACATCATGCTTTTGGGCGTCGAGCCGGCAGACAGCGAAAACGGCAAATACAGCGCACAACTCTCCGGGATGATCGCGGCCTTCAAGGGTACAATTGCGATCGTCGCGGCGCGTGGCATCATCCCGGAAAAAGATCGGGACTTGCGTATCCTCGTGCCTATCAGTGGCACCGAACGGTCGCTGAGGGCTGCGGAATTCGCCTTGGTCGTTGCGAAAGCCACGGGCGCTGCGATAACAGCGGTCTATTTCCGCGACCCGACGCAATCGACTTCGCTTCCTCGGGTCAGCGACGCAGGGAATGCCCACATGGCTGCCTTCGAGCAATTGGATCGAATCGCGTCCTTCTACGAGGTTGATGTCGAGAAAGTCGCCCCACAGGCTTCGGCACCGGAACTTGCCATTCTCAAGCTGGCCCGAAGGGGACGCTTCGACCTCATTGTCCTCGGCGTCAGCCGGCGCGCGGGCCAGGAACTTTCGTATGGCAGTGTCGCCGACACTTTGGCAGAGACCGCCGACCGCTCATTCGTCTTCGTCGAAACATAGGCCTTTCCACTCCCACTCCATCCTTTTACCGCGGCTCCCAATAGGGTCAGGGCGAAAAATGTGATAAGCGAAGACAAACAGCAAGCGGAGTACGATAGTGGGCGAACCGACCGTAGCGGATGCAATAGAGCGCATTTATCAATCACTTCAGGCCGACAACGTCGATATCGACATGCATATTGCGACCCTTAAGGCCGCGTTGACGCGAGCGGGTTTGAAGGAGGCCGTGTTCGACCCGGCCAGGCTCGTGCAGAACAATCGTTCGGGGAGGAAGCTGATGCAGGCCTACTTTCGGCAGCGTGGTGTGGCCGTGACGTTCTCGCCTTCTTGAACCGGTAACGCATAAGGCAAGCCGCCTCGTCGCTGCAGTGATCGTCGGCCTCGACAGCCCTGAAAATCCGGCGAGGCCGACGTCACGTCAATCCCTCGTCTTCTCAGGCGATCTGATCCTGTCGATGGCGCGCACCCTCGTGCACGATGGATGGCTCGGCGCCCGCGAAATGGTCGATAGGATTGCGAATTCCATCCTCAATAGCCGAACGCGATCGAGCTTGTTCAGGTCGGACTGCGTGCACTGAATACCGGGGCAGGCGTAATGCTGGACCTGATCTAGCTAATCGCGGCTGGCCGGAGAGACCAACGCGAGCCCGCAACGACAATTCGGATCCCTCACGCCATCAGCGGACATTGCCAGTGATGCGAAAGGGATTATCTTGGGTCATGGGATATTTTCTGAAATGAGTTCCGGTTGCCTTTTTGAGACGATGCAGGGACGGGGGGAATGGCATCCGTGTTGCTGGAGGATCTGTATCGCCTGATGAAGACCGGGCACGTGCAGGCTCAGGGTGTCGTCGACACCATGACCCAGCCCGTTGTCGTTTTGGATCAACACTTTTATGTAACGACCGCGAATAATGCGTTTATCAAAACCTTCAAGGTTGAGCGCGAGGAGATCCTATCTCAGGACTTTTTCGCGCTTGGCAAAGGGCAGTGGGATATTCCCGAGCTTCGGCAACTCATATCTTCCGTCATCCCGCGGTCGGCCGCAGTCATCGGCTTTGAAGTGAAGCATGATTTCCCGATAATCGGCCAGCGCACATTTCTTATTGACGCCCGGCGCCTGGTTCATCCCGATAACAACAGTCCTAATATCCTGGTTATTTTTGACGACGTCACTGAGCGCCATCGCCACGACGCCGAGATGGACTTCATCGTCGCGGAGATGCGGCATCGCCTGAAGAACCTCTCGGCCGTCGTTCGGTCGGTCATCAAAAACACCAGGAGCGACGATCCGGCTGTGGCGAGGTTCAAGGAAGCGCTGCTTGGGAGACTGGACACGACCTTTCGAGCTCAAGAAATTGCGGCACTTGGAAGGGGGGCTGAATTTGAAGTGTTGGTGAAAGCCGCGGTTGGCACGACGCTGTCGGAACGGGTTGAAACCTCTGGACCGCCCGCGGAGCTCCAAAGTTCGAAGGTTCTCCCTGTCAGCATGATTCTCCACGAGCTCATCACCAACGCGATGAAATACGGGGCCGCTTCAGTACCGGGCGGGAAAATTTACGTGACGTGGGAATTGAAGGGCGGGCTCATCGTGTGCCAATGGCGGGAGGAGAATGGGCCGCAAATCTCAAAGCCTCACAGCAAGGGGTATGGGACTGAATTGATTGAAGGACTGGCGTCCCACATCGGCGGGAGCGTGGATCTTACCTACCCTCCCGATGGATTCACTGCGACACTTAGAATCCGAATGTGACGTCATAGGGCGGCCGCCGGCGCGAAGGCCGAGGGTGCGATCAAGAAGACGAGTTCTTTATTGCTCATGGAGACCTGGCCGCCGCAGGATCCCGCAATCAGGCTTCGGCTGGCAGACGGAGCGCCGGTCTGCACTCAGATCAAGGTCCGGCGCTTTCGCCGATCTTCGTCGATCGGGAAAGGGGAGAACAGACCTCCAACGACGGCACGGGCGAGCTTCCAACCTCACCAAGGGCAGCCCGCCGGGCCTGAAGGTGCGACCCGCAGAAATTGGACGAGCTGTGGGCTGGCTCTCTTCCCGAATCTGTGTGGCAGTCCGCCACCTGGCGTTCCATGCTGCGCCAACGTACGCGCGGAGGCCGGGCTGCTTGCAAGTTTGGCACAGAAGCCTATGTCAGATCGCTGAACGGACAACTTTGGGATATCGCTTGAACAGAGCTCGGCCAGCGCTTCTTCTTCTCAGCGCCTCGCTCATACCCGTCATCATTCTGGCGGCCGCAATCGGATGGCTGTTTGTTGCCGAACAGAGACGTGCCCTCGACGACGAGGTGCGGGCCAGGGCCGAGACGATTGCAACGGCCGTCCAACGGGAACTGAACACCCAGATCCAGCTGTTGTCGGTCATAGCGGATTCGCCACGCTTCGATCTTCCAATCTCGCGCTCCAGTTTCGCAGAAACCGCACGCCGTCTGCGCGAACGCGTTCCGGCCTGGGACCAGATCCGCGTTTCGGACGAGGCGGGCAACGTTGTCCTAGCTCTTCCGCCTCTCGACCCCTCTGCAAGTCGGCGGGTCATCGACGTCGAGAGCCACGACAGACTGCTTAAATCTCAAGAAGCGGTTATAGGAAACGTCGTCATCGGACAAAAGGGCCAACCCGCCTTCGCAATCAGAGTTCCGATCGAAAGGAAGGACCGGCTGCGGGCCGTCCTATCGGCCATCGTGCGCCCGGCCATGGTCACGGACCTGCTTCGTGCGGGTGTGCCCGACACTTGGCCAGCCTGGATTGTTGATGGCCAGGATCGGCTGGTCGCATCGACCGGAGCAGCCGACCTCGCCGGCGCGGTGGAAAGCGAATATGCCCGCTTGTCAGCCGCAGACGCCGGTTCTGCGACCCTCAAAGGGGGCGACGACCTTCATATCGCCGAGGCTACGCTCAAAGAGACACCGTGGCGCGTGAAGGTAGGCATTCCGGTTGCCGAATACGATCGTCTGGCCCGCAAAGCTTTGTTGCTGCTGGTTGCGAGCTGCTGTTTCACGCTCCTGCTTGCAGGTGCGGCAGCATTTCTCCTTCAACGGGAGGTCAATGCTCGCAATCGGGAACGAGAGAGCGTGGCCAACTGGCAGCGGATGGACGCCTTGGGGAAACTCACCGGTCAGGCGGCGCACGATTTCAACAACCTTCTGATGGTATTTCAGTCGGGGATCGAAGGCATCAAGCGACGCAGGAACGATGAACAGCGGGTGACGCAGCTCCTTGGTCATATGTCGGACGGTGTCGCAAAGGGGAAGGTGATCACTCAACGTCTCCTGTCCTTTTCGAGGCGCTCCAATCAAGGGGCCGCGCATGTCGAGCTGGAACTAAAGCTTTCCGACCTCAAGCCGCTTCTGCGACAGGCTCTCAACGATGCCGTGGTCATGGATGTCAATCTTCCGGAAGATCTCTGGCCCGTTTATGTGGATCCTGCCGGTCTGGAAATCGCGCTGATCAACCTTCTGACCAATGCACGCGAAGCAATGCCAAATGGTGGCCGTGTGATTGTGTCGGCGCGAAACGTACCGGAAGGTGTAGTAGAGGATCCCACTCTTCGCGGAGCGTTCGTGGCGCTGAGCGTGACGGACACGGGCAAGGGCGTCGATCCCCCCGACCTGACGCGCGTATTCGAACCGTTCTTCTCCACGAAGGAAAACGGGCGGGCCGGACTGGGATTGACTCAAGTCCACAGCTTCGCCCGAGCAGCGGGCGGCGCGGTCAAGGTCTCCAGCCTTGCCGGCCGCGGGAGTGCCTTCACCCTTCTACTCCCGAAATCCAACGCAACACGCGTGCCGAAGGAGGGCACAAACACGGTCCTTGACCTCCCGAAAACCGTTCTGATCGTCGATGATACGCCGGCGTCTCTGGACTCGGTCCGGCTTGCCCTGGATGGATTTGTTCAGACGATCCTCACGGCCGCGAGCGGGGCGGAGGCTCTCGCAATCTTGAGGAGCCATCCCGACGTCCAAGCCGTGATAAGTGACGTCATGATGCCTGAGATGTCGGGGATCGAACTCGCCGAGGTAATTGCCCGCGACTATCCACGCCTGGCGGTCGTGCTGATGACAGGGTATAGCGACCAGCTGGAGGCTGGTGCCAATGTCACCCGCCCGGTCGTCGCCAAGCCGTTCAGGAACGAAGAGCTGGCCGCGGCGCTGACGACAGAGCAATCGAAGATCCTTCAGCTCAGCAATGTGGTCCGCCTGGACACCTCGTCACGAAGTTGAGTGGATCCTCGTGAAAAACAAAGATCGCGAGTTGTCGGCTCCCGGCTCTTGCGCTGTAATGGCATGTGCGATCAATCATCCTCATGGTCAAAGGGCGCGTCGGAAATTGCCCAGAGGCAAGTCCTTGTAGTATCGGCAGCCGCCGCCGATAAACATAGCGGCGAGGAACGGGGGCCTGCACCCGGTCGATCTGTCACAATGGCTGGAAAAGACACCGACATAAAGGATCCGGTGAATACAAGCTGTCAATTGCCCGACGCGGCAAGAGCCGCTAGCCCCTCCGCGAATTTTGTCGTGTCGGGGCCGGTCTGTTCGGCCTGAACGAGATTGTCCTGCAGGTCGGCCTCTTTGACGGGCCTGGCAAGCGTGTTTGCTGCCGCCCTTGCGACCAAAGCCGCGTCATCCTCGCCGGGCCTTCGCGTCAGCGCGTCGACTGCCGCAATTACGCTGGCTGAAAATCCTTCCTCGCGGAGTCGATCAATGGTCCAGCCAGCGGCCTTTTCCGGAACGTCGTGGAGGTAGGCGACGATTTTTTCCTCCTCGTTCATCACCAGATCCGCGACACGCTGGCAATGTTGGATGTAGGGTTTTCCGGTCTTGTCCTGTTGCCCTTCGTGGGCATCCATGGCGACCTGTCGTGCATGATCGAGGTGTTGTGCCAGCTGCATCGGCTCGCCTTTCCTGGTGCGGAGGGATAACGCGCGAGAACTGGCGAGGTTTCCCAGCGGCGAGAACATCGCGCCGCGTGGAAGCCGAATACCGGCATTGCTGGATCTCCGGCGGAGCATTTGTGCGCCGGTTCGAGCTTGCCGATTCATGTTCGCGTCGAAAACGCTGACCAGCGGTCTGCTCTCCATCAGTCTCAAGCGCGAAGTTCCGGAAGAAAGGCTGCCATCGACAAATCCTACGGACCGGCCATTCCGGTGGTTCGACGAGACCGATATTCGCCAACTGTCAAACGGCCAGTCAGTTGCGCGAATAGGAGCTAGCGTCCCGGAGAAGAGGCGCGGTCGGCGGAGGGCCGCTATCAAGTGGACTGCGCGCGATTCCCGAAGCGGTCCTACGTTCGGGGCATCGAATTCAGACGTCAGAACATAGCTGTGGATTGATGGCGTCAGCGGGCTTCGATCTGAAGAGCCTTCTGTTAACGGCTGCGCCTGCAATCGCGATCTTGCGCGGGCCTTCTGCGGAGCTCGGCGGCATCGGCCAGAGGTTCAATCGGCTCGTATTTGACAGAGCGCTTGGAAAGCCGACTAAGCCATAAGCTTCAAGAGTTGCTGGCCGGCAGTCGGCTTGGACACAAATGTGACGCTTGCGTCCTCGTCCTTGTGCGACAGCTTCACAATCCCTGACGTCACGATCAGTCGCATCGATGGCCACTGCGACCGTACGCTCGCGACAAGTCCGAGGCCATCCATGCTGCCAGGCATATCGACATCGGCATAAAGCGTATCGATCGGATTGTTCTTCAACAACACGAGCGCCTCGTCCGCGTTCGCCGCCTCAAGCGTCCTGTATCCCGCCTGGTTAAAAAAGTCGACGATAACACCGCGTAGTTGAAGCTCATCCTCGACAACGAGAACACTGCGCGGTCCAGGATCGGGTCTTGCACGCATCGACCGCTCAAGAACCTCATGGCCATCAGTCGATGCCTGTGTTCTTTCGAGCAGGTCGCGTTCGAGGACTGCCTGATGCCAGTGATTTTCGTGCTGGCCAACCGGTTTTCCCGCATCTTCCCAAAGGTGATAAGCTCGAGCTGCGATCCATTGGTCGCGATTGCTGGACATCGGCGCCGGTCTCCATTTCAAGGCGGCAATCTAACGCCTCCAAGCGACCGGGGTTCCCCCATACCGCCTTGATTCACATGCACAGTGTCGCTTGGTACGCTAGCGGACGCGCTGGTCCGGTTTCGCCGATCGTCTCGTGAGGTTTGCGCCACGTGTCTATGCCAGTGATCTTCAATAATCCCTCCACCGCACACGCTTGCATGCGCAATACATGGAGCGTGCATCGTAGCTAACTCCGTGCAGGGAAGACGGACGATCGAGGTTTGGTCATGCGCGACGCTCGAGGCCGACCGTTCGATCGGCGAGCCGCGGTGCGTTATCAGAGGAAACCGCCGACAGAGACTTTGGCTGCCAGGACACGTCGGTGCTGCCCGTTCTGAAAAGACGCCCTGGCGACCAACCTTCATCACTTGGTTTCAAAGCAATCAGGTGTCAGTGGATAGTCGCTACCGACCGGGCTTCAGAAATTGTTGTCAACGTTGCGATGAGACCTTCCGCTTCGTGAAGAACTCGCTTCAAAAAGGTCTCCTCCATCTCGGCAATTTCGGCAATGGTCGCCGACATCGACACGATCAAGCTGTCGATCGACACACAATCATCCGCCGGTGCGTCTCTGAGCGCGCCCTGCCGATGGTGCATCAATTCACGAATGATACGCATTATGATCGTCCGGCGTTCGCGTTTCGTCAGTGACGAAAGTCGAACCTGGGCATATTGGATATCCATTATGAGAGAAGTCATCATCGCCTCCCCCTGAACGACGCGGATCAACCATAACGCCGGCCTCGACACCCGGACACGGACCTTGGTCCGTGATAGAACCGGCCGTCCGTTACCGTACAAAGACGCGCTGACGACTCGCATAGGCCTTATCCCCGGCGCAGAGGGCTCGCGTCGCGGTATCAATCTCGGACCAACGGGAAGATTCGGGTGAAGACTGCTAATCCTCGTGTGGGCGATTGTCTGCGGAGAAACAAACATGAACTCCGTCGTGGGGCATGGCCCCAAAGACGGGATCGGCTGGACAGGAGGCGGAGGGTCAGTGTCGTTGGGCTGAAAGTTCGACCGCCTCGGCAACATCTTCGGCTGGGAAAAAAGGAGAAGAAGCCTGCAACAGGAAACAAAAGGCCTCTTCTCCTGCTGAGTTTGCTCCGTCAGCGATCGGAAACTAGCGTGCCGGTCGCTAATGTCGACAATCGGTCCGCTAGCGTACTCGCCGCGCATCGGCGTCCACCGCTATCATCCCGGCCCGGCTGCTAGACATTTAACAAACGTGATTTCCTTGGATGCCGGCAATTCAGACGCAGGCGATCCTGAACAAAGCCGCAGACCTAGATAAGCACTCCCCCTGGTATCCGGGCGAAAAGCTGGCGGCCCGGTTTTGGACGACGCCTCCTTCAAAGCAAAGTCGGACCGCAGATAAAACGCGCATCTGGAATAGCCGGACCTCTCATGTCCCAGTCATCCCTTCGTAGAACCGATCGTTGGCAAGTCGCTAGATCGAAGTGACCGCCATCAATTGCCGTCAATTCCACCGACGTCACCTTCGTCGCCGCTTCGATCGAAATTGCCCAAGCGTATCACTTTTAGCGCAGCAGGCCGTCTTTATGAAAGTCGTCCCATCCTTTCAATCCGCCAGTGTCGTCAGCGGCCTGTTTTGTTCGCTTGCCTTTGTTGTTCTTCAGCGAGCGCGTCAGCTTGGCATGGTAGGCGGCGCGCCTGCGGTTTTCTGCCTTCGCCGCGGCGTCTTCCTCTCGCCATTTGTCAACGGCAGCGCGGTCGAGCAGATCTTCAACAACACGTGGGTTGAATACGTGGAACGTGATCCTTCTTGCCCGTCCCTGCAATCTGACAGTTCGCGTTCCAGCGCTTGAAAGGCGACCATCCTCCAGCCAACGCTTTCTTTCCGAAGCTGTGATGGTAAGGATATCGTCGATCTCTCGAGGGATTATCGGAAGATCCGCGATGTCCTCCAACGCCTTGGAGACAGTCGACGCGGCCGCGCGAAACGCAGCCCTCGACGTCTCTGGCATCGTTAGGATAAGGCCTGCCGCCTGCATGTCCAGCGACTGCCTTAGTGGGGGCGGCAGCCGGGAGCGAATTTCCTGTAGGATTCCCTTGACCCGGACAGCGGACCCGAGTGTTGCCGCCACCGGAAGTGACCACTCCCGGATCAACTCGAGACCGTCGTTTTCTTTAGTTTTCGACTTTATCTTCGGCATAGTAGGGCAAATGGGATCGGAGTGGACGCGCTTCAACAGAGCTCACGCTCGTTTTCCACCTCTGAAGAGCCGCTTTTTCGACGCCGAAGCGGACTAGGCTGCCGGTGCAAGGGCCCGCAGGTTTAAAGATTGTGCTCCAACAAGCTGTGCCACCCGTTCACTCGAGAGACAGGCGTTCCTCCTTCGTCACCTCGGGCAGACGGCGAACGTGATATGAGCACGGAAACCGCCGGGATAGAATCTTGAAGACTTTCGATCCTGACGACCAAGCCACTGCAGAGCGCTCGCGAAACCGACAAATCGATGCAGACGTCACGACACCATTTAGGAAAACGCCGGATGCGGGGCGGCTGCAGGCTCCTTCAAGATCGGGCCGCAAGACCGGCGCGGCGCTCTAGGAGCCTCCAAGCTGCTGATCGGAGACAGTATGGTCTTTTCGGAATTCCTCGATCTGCTCGGGCTCCCGATCGTCGAGGTGTCCGACCTCGTTTTTGGCATCCCCGTGGACATGCAGAAGTTCGTCAAGCTTAGCGTGGATGGCCTGGGTATCCCTGTGCTCGGCGCGCTGAATGAATAGTGTCATAAGCCATGTCGCAAGAGTGGCGATGCCGTGCCATTCGAGCGTTTCCGGACTGAAGAAAAACCAGGATACGCCATATGTTATGACGATCGCGAACGCCCAGGGGCTTGCAGTCCACGATCCAAAGTTGGTCAGCCATGAGCGCCATTGCATCGGAGATCCCGCCGTTTTGAAATGAACTTCGTGGTGGCCTCCATGTTCCAGAAGGCGCTGAAGAATGATCACGGCGTCAGAGGCCAAAGCAGCGCATGCTTCTCGTCCGACCGATCCCAAACCAGATTTGCCTTTGATCGATGACTACTACGGCGCGCGGCCGTATGAAAAACGGACCGATCGCCCGTGGCCACGGCCACTAGGCGAGCTTGATGACGTCCTTGAACTGCACGGTGGCGAGAACACGTCCTTGATCGTCGGCGATTTCGAAGCGTGTGCCGTCGATGCGCTCCTGGCGGGTGACGAGTTCGGCAACCATTTCCCGCGCCGACTTTTCCGCCTCGCGACGAGCGATTTCGATCGATGCGAGCTCAAGGCCGTCATTGTCAGGCTCGTCGCCATCGTGTGATCTCATGTGGAAGAAATACCGCATTGTTTTCTCCATGCTTTCGGCAGAAACGGCGAAGCCGAAACACGGTTCCATCTCGAACCTGCAATCGCGCACGGGAGACGACCGTGAAGATACACAAACTCAATGGCCAGACGCGCATTTCGGCGATGACTGTGAAGCAGGTTGCCTCAGGCCTCCGAGGTCTCCTTAAAGATCCTGCACCCATCGAAGGCGATACGACCGGAGCTAGCCGAGCTGGTGCGGGCCATTGAACCAGCGGCTTGCGGACATATTGAAGACCCACCCTGACTGGTCTAGCATTGGTGTTTCACCCACGGGTCTAGACCGATTTCTGCCCATCAGTCGTCGCCGTGCTGGCCGAGTCAAGGAAGTCCTCTCTGGGATCAGGAATCTTCCCGTCCGGTGTCAGGTCGTCGACAGCTTTCGGCAGGTCGCGCGACAGACGCTCCAGAATGTCCTGACGTGAAAGGCCGGTCTTGGCAGACAATTCGTTGAGAATGTCGGGCCCAAGTGCCTGCGAGAGCTGATCGCCGTTGATTGCCGCGTTCGGGCCCGGCTGCACCCAGGTTTGCGCCGTCTCTCCATGCCCGTTTTGCTGGAATGTCCTCAAGAGGTCTGCCAAGCCACCGCTCAGGATGCCACCCGTCGTCAGTCCGCCGAGAAGATCGCCGAAGCCCCCCGGGCCTCCAAAGATCCCGCCAAGACCGCCTGTGGACTGCGCGGATCCGGCTTGTGCGGTCTCTCGGTTACTGCCGGCTTGCGGGTTCTGTACGCCTCGCAGGATCTCTGCGATTTTATCCCTGTTCTGATAGCCCACCACGGCAAGAACGCCGAGAAGCGCCTTCATCGGTCCGCTCATCATGATTTCGTCTCCTTCATCAAGATCGGTCGCGTGCGGCTCCCGGCCGGTTTTTCGGTTATCGCGGCTTGAAGGAAACGTTGTACTTGGCCCGTCGTTCCGGGACCGGATGAAGATGAAGCAGAAGAATGTCTGCAAAAACGATTGTCCAAGGCGCCTGGCTCGCCTCGGACCAAAGTCCGACCTTCTGCTTCTGCCGGAACCGGGCAAAGCATGTTTGCGTTACCGTCGGCTGGAAAGGAGCATCCATGAGCGACCACACGTCATCAAAAATCTTCTCAAAGTTTGCAACTGCCATCGCCGATCTGTCCGGGAAACCAGCCACGTTCGTACTTGCGGTGGCACTCGTTCTCGCTTGGGCGGCCTCGGGACCGTTTTTCGACTATTCTGAGACCTGGCAGCTTGTCATCAATACGAGCACCACGATCGTCACATTCTTGATGGTTTTCGTCCTCCAAAACTCGCAAAACCGTGACGGCAAGGCTCTGCAAGCAAAGCTGGACGAACTGATCCTGACATCGCAGGCCCAGAATAAGTTCGTGGGCATCGAGAAACTCGACGAGGAGCAGCTTCGCGAGATGAGCCGAAAGCTTGCGCAGAAAGCGGAATGCGTTGAGGATGTCGCGGACGATAAGGCCGAAGAGCGGGCGCGCGGCCCGGTTTGAAACAGAACCCCCTCAATCGATGCGTCAGCGCTGACCCGTCCCTATGGCAGGACTTGAATCAGTTTGTCTTGCTCAGGAACGCGAAGCGATATCCGTCGTCGGAAGCTGTGGGGCAGCCATCCGAAAGGCGGGGGTCTTTAGTTGGTCGATCAGGCCTTTCGCAAATGCATTAAGCAGCGGAGCAGGCAGTAAGGGCGAATTTTTGACACTTGCGCTCTTGGATGCGGACCGCAGGCCGTTTAGAGGCCCGCGGCGGAAGTAGTTGGCGAAGATTACGAGTTTTTGCGATGATAGGTCGGCTGCGCCGCGCGAAGCCGACCCTGGTAGTTATCTAAACCCGAAGAAGCTCAGGACGGCCAGGATGATGACGACCGCGCCGACGAGCCAGATGAGGTTGTTCATGGGACTTCCTTTCGGTGGTTACTGCTGCGGCAGGATGATTTTCTGATCGGTGGTGCTTTTGACAGGTTTTTGGCCAGGCACGTGCGACATCGTGCGCGTGGTGCTCTGAAGCGCTTGCCCGTCAGTGCTCGTCTTCGTTCTCGACTTGCTGAACGTACCCTTGTCGACCGCCTGTGCGTTCGTCTGCGCCTTCAGTTTATCGTCGTTGCCGTTGACATGCGTCTTGCTCATCGCCTTGCCGTCGTCGCTCGCAGCGCTTCCGCCGGAGCCGATGGACGAGGTTGTGCCGTCGTCGGTCTGGCAGACACCCGCAGTCCCGACAGAGCTTGCGGACGTGCCTCCTGCCGACGCGCTTCCGCCCGTAGCGACGGTGCCTGCCGCGTTGCATTGCTGTGCCGAGACAGCAGCCGTCGCCGACAGGAGCGCGAGCGCCGTCGCGCCGACCAATTTTGTGGCTTTCATGTTTTTCTCCTACTTCTTGGGCTTGGTGACCGAGCAGGTACCATCGGACCGCTTGGTGATCACGGTGCCATCAGGTCGTGTGACACTTGCGGTCGAGAAGCTGTCAACACTTCCTGATCCTGCCGCTGAGCTCGATGCGGACGACGAGGACGACGTTGATGGCCCCGTACCGGTCGTCGTGGATGATGTGACCTTGCCGTTTCCAGCCGTCACCGTGGTGGACGTGCCGCCCGAAGAGGACTGCGTCTCAACCAGCGTGCAGGTCGTTCCGTCGTCAAGTTTGATATCCTCGGCTCCCGCCTGGGCCGCAGCAAGAAGAGCGGTCCCGCAGATAAGTGCTTTGACTGTAGTGGACATTGTCTGGCCTCCTAAGGCAGATGGCCGGCGTCCGAAGGCGCCGGCCTGAGCAGTTAGCAGGATTGGGTGGAACCGCTCTTCTTGACTTGACCGGGAGCGCAGCCCTTCTTTCCATTGTTCTCATGGGAAGAGCCTGTCTGACTTGCGCCCGTGCCGACGGAGCTGCCGCTCTGGCCGTTACCTGCCGAGGACCCGCCCGTGCCGACCGACGACGCCGCGCCGGCGTCACCGGAGCCTGCGGCCGACCCACCGGTTCCGACGGAGCTGCTGGAGGTGCCGCCGCCTGCCGAGGAACCGCCCGTTCCGAGGGTGGAAGACGAACCTGAACCGGAGCCGGCCGACGAACCGCCCGTACCGACGGTGCTGCTGGACGTGCCGCCGCCTGCCGAAGAGCCGCCGGTACCCGTGGTCGACGCGCTACCCGAAGGACAGTTGGTAGCGCCTGCGCTGCAGTCGCCGCCGGCGGAGCTTCCACCAGTACCAACGGTGCTGCTCGAAGTTCCGCCGCCTGCCGATGAACCGCCCGTACCGACCGTGCTCGAAGACTGGGCAAATGCGGTGCTGGCCAGAAGGGCTGCTGAGAAGGCGATGGTGGCTGCCTTGAACATGGGAATTTCCTCTATCGAATGTTTATCACTGCCCGGTCGAAGCGACCTTGGGCTTTCAGACGAACGGCGGTTCCTGGTGGCGGTTCCTTGCCCCGGACTTCAGTCCGGGGAATGCGTCGGACCATGGTCCGATGGGCCACCGCCCGGCCGTTCTGGATCTTCGATCGGCAGAGGAGAGTGATCGATGCTCTGGTGGCTACTTCGTCGTGGTCATGAAAATTGTGGCCGGCCTGATGGTAAACGGCGCGCAGGAAGGGCGCGTCGGACCGGCAGGCCGTTGCGCCGCAGGTATTCCCTGCTGGCTCCAAGATCGCTACCGGTTGTGCTTACCGATCCAACAGGTCGACCGCTCGCGTCCTCGAATGCGACCGTTCCGGCCGACTATCTGATGGCAATCTCCCTCTCTTTCAGGCCCGATTTGAGCCGATCGATAAGATCATGGCGGGTTTCCGACCATTCATGGGTTGCCGCCCAGTATTCCACCTTGAGCGTGGTTTTGTCAGCGGATAGATCGTCGGAATAAACGCGGGGGCTTGGTTCGCGTCGGACCCGCTCGTCGGAGGCGACGATGGCGAGCAGGGTTCGTTTCGCAAGATCGACATCGGCATCGTTGTTGACCGCGATCGACAGTTCCTGCCGGCGTTCCGGCTCCCGGCTATGATTGATGATCGGCGTATTCCACAAGGTGGAATTGGGCGCGAGCAGGTAAAGGCCGTCGGCCGTTCGCAGTTCGGTCGCAAAAAGACCGACCTCGATGATCTTGCCCTTGATGCTCGCGGTTTCGATATATTCGCCGACCCGGAACGGGCGCAGGACGAGCAGCATGATGCCGGCAGCAATGTTCTGCAAGGTGCCTTGAAGGGCCAAACCGATGGCGAGGCCGGCGGCGCCGAGAGCTGCGACGATCGAGGCTGTTTGAACCCCAAACTGTCCAAGAACCATCACGAACACAAGGATTAGGAGGCCATAGTGCAGGACGTTTTCAAAGAAGCGCGCCAACGTTTCGTCTATGCCGTGAATCCGCGACAGGCCCTTATAGGCCCATCGGCTGACAAGACCCGACAGGATCCATCCGCCCACAAGCAGCACCAGAGCGCCCGCAAGCGATAGTCCATAATGAATGGCGAGCGCCCCCAACTGGGCGAGCGCTGTCGGCGTGGCGGCAATCGATTCGGCTGTCGTTTCCATCATCTGCTTTCCGTTTGACATGAAACCGGCCGCTCGAGGCGGCCGCATTTGCCCTCAGTTCGATAGGTGGCTGCGAAACATTCTGCCCAATATGATGGGGCAGGGCGTCGCGTCAGGTGCGTCCGAGAAACTTGAAAGGCAGGCAGGAAGTTCCGACTTCCAAACGTAAGGTGCGCTTGACGGATGGATGCCGGATATATCTCTCTTGACCGAAGTTCTCTTGCTCCCAGGCGACGATGTCTGGGTCCTGCCGAGCTGTCTGACAGCCGGCATAAGGGCAGAGTCGCAGAATGGGCAAGCGCGGATCAGCGCGCGGCAAGATCGCCTATTCAGCCCACAGCGCCAGGAAGGGCTGATCGTTCATGAAGCCGATCGTGATGGAGTCGGAAAGACCTATCCTTTCGCCGCTCCACAGATTGCGATAGGGCCGATTGGCGAGGGTCGGCGGCAGAGCGATGCTGCACTGTGTCGGGGGAGTTTCGCGCCATAGCGCACCCGCAGTGAACCGGCTGAAGACGAGGCGGGGGGCAATGATGACCAGAGCGTTCTGTGCGTCGGCACGTGCGAAGGCGAGCGTCCTGGCCGCGTCGTCGCCCGTCGCCACGAGAGGCAGGTATTCCCCCGTCCTGAACAGCGTCGGCGCCTGCTGTCGAAGGTGAAGCAAGGTTGCGACGAGCTGCTGTTTGAAGCCTTGGCTTTGCCAGTCAGAGCGCGGAGAAGTCGCCGTTCCATGCTCAAAAAGCAGTTGTTGCAAGGTCTGGAAATCGGGTTCGCGGCGGTTGTCGGGATCGACAAGGCTGAAATCATGCCCCTCGCACCCTTGGTAGATGTCGGCAACGCCCGGTGCTGCCAGCTTGATGAGCGTCTGGGTAAGGCTGTTTGCAAGACCTGACCGGACGAACGGTTCAAGCGTGCCAACGAAATCGATCAGAAAAGCCCGATTGGCGGTGGAAAGCAGATTGCGCGCGTAGGCCATGACCGCCGCCTCATAGTCCTCGTTCGGCTCGCCCCAGTTCGTCCGCAGCTTGGCTTCCCGGAGAGCCTTCTCGATGAAGGGGAGGAAGCGTTTCTCAAGGGCACCGATGCCTTTTTCGTCGTCCGCCCTGAGATCGGTCGGCCATGCGCCGGCGAGCGCCTGGTAAATCATCCATTCGACAGCCGGTTCGGGCGCAGGGCCGTCGGCCAGGCGCTGGATACTCAAGCGATTCATGCTTCGCCAGCGGGCGACTGCCTCGGCCCAGATACCGGGCGCTTCGGTAATGGTGTAGAGGCGCGCACGGGCGTCTTCACCGCGCTTGGTATCATGGGTGGATGTTGCGGAGAGGCCATCGGGCTGCGTAACCAGACGGTTGGCCATGTCGGCGTGGAAGCGCTCCAAGGAGAAGCTTGACGGCAGCGGCTCTCCGCCAACCTCGTTGAGCGCCAATGCCACGTGCAGACGGTAGAACAGCGTGTCTTCCACGGATTTGGCCATCAACGGACCTGTCAATTGTTGGAAGCGGGTTCGAAAGTTCAAGGCTGCGGCGCTGGCGGGGCCGTCCACTTCTTCCTTCAGTATGCGCTCGATGAAACCGATGGCTTCTGGATCGGCGTCGCCACGTCGCTGACGGACCGACTGGAGTACGTGCTCCAGCATCGTCCGGCTTTCCAACGGCAACCCGCGCGAACTCCCGTAGGTACGGTAGACGGGAAAGGCTACGAGCAGCTCCTTCAGGGCGGTTATCACCGACGCGTCAGAAAGGAACGGTTCGTGCTGGTCCAACGCGCGGATCTCGAGCGCGAGGCGGACAAGGGCGGCGAACTCGCCGGCGAAATTTTTATCCGCCATCAAGAGTTTCGCGGCGCGCAAGTCCCGCTTCGGGTCCACCGGCTCGCCCGTCACATGTGCGTAGGCGTCGCGTAGCTTTTGCAAACCGCCGCCATCGACAAGCGCCTGGCTGATGGAAGCGATGAATTCGTAACCGGTCGTGCCGGAGACGGGCCAGTCTCGGGGCATCTGCTCGCCGTGAGCAAGGATCTTCTCGACAGTGATGTAGCAATCAGGACCTGCCTCTGAGCGCAGGCGGCGAAGGTAGGCCTTCGGATCCGCCAGTCCGTCCACATGATCGACACGCAAGCCATCGACGGTGCCGTCACGCACAAGCTCGAGGACGAGCCGATGGGTGTCGTCAAACACCGTCTCGTCTTCGACCCGCACACCCGCCAAGCCGGTGATTTCGAAGAAGCGGCGATAGGAGAGGTCTTTTTCCGCGTCCCGCCAAGACATCAGCCGATAGGGTTGCTGATCGTGAAGGGCGGCTATGCCTGCCTTGTCCGAAATCTGCAAGACGCCTTCCCGCCCAGCATAGCTGGCCGGGGTCAGCGGATAGAAACTCCCGAAATAGGCGAAGGCCGGCTTGCCGCTGCCGGGATCGGTTTTCAGCGTAATGTCGCCGGCCGCCAGGACCGCCTCGAAACTGTCGCCGAGGAATGGCAGGGTCAGGCGGCGCGACCAGTCTATGTCGAAGTGCCGGGCAAACTGGCTCTTCTCGCCCAGCTCGATGACATCGCGCCACCAGGCGTTTTCAAGGGACGCAGCCATATGGTTCGGCACGATGTCCAGGATGAGGCCGAGCCCCTCGGCCTTGAGAGCCCTGGCCATCCGGTCGAACCCGTCTCGACCGCCGATCGCGGGATCGATTTCATTGGCATCGACCACGTCGTAGCCATGGGTAGAGCCGGCCGCGGCCTTGAAGATCGGCGATGCATAGAGATGACTGATCCCGAGGCGCTTGAGGTAGGGGACAAGCGCGGCCGCGCGATCAAAGGTCATGCCATTGCGGAACTGTAGACGGTACGTGGCGGTCGGAATGGTCATGGGATCCTTCGAGACGGTATGGGATGATTTTGAATCCGCCCAGAAACTTGCGCCATGTGCTCTTGTTCCCAATCCTGGGGTGCCAGCGAACGAAAAGGGCCTCCGCGTGGGCTGAGGCATGAGCGCGCGTGCGTCAACCGCCAGCCTTCACCGCGTTTGTCCCATCTGCGCGCGACGTCGCAAATAGCTGAATACCGAGGAATGACCGGGGGCGACGTTTCGACGCCATGAGTATCGAACAGTGAACGCCTTGCTCGAGAAATTCGCATTTTATTAAATATGTCGGGAAATACTCCGCTTCGAGGGCGATCTAAATCTGGACAAGCGAGTTCATCTCGTGACCACGAAGCGGAGACT
>NZ_JACIAU010000009.1:0-57261 GCF_014194105.1 Rhizobium sp. BK529
TCCATACTCAACTGCACAAATGAGCGGGCCATTCCATCCTCCTGAAATCATGGCCATTATTGTCTTCGTTGCATTTGAAATTGGAATCTGCCCCCTTACACACGCAGATCGCATAATATGCATTATGGAACTCGCCGGCTTTGCTTCCCGCCACGAGAGCGTCGACCTCGTGGCGTTGCGCAGCTACAGCTACTTGAACCTGAAGACGTATGGCGATGCTTCGCGTTTTCGAGACTGCGCCCGCAATCGCGACGCAGCGCGCAGCTTACGGATGTAGGGAGCGTCATCCATCCCGCGGTACGATAATGTAAACATTGATTTGCTCTTAGCCGTTCCGGCCTTGTGATGGTTTCTCGAGGCCGGTTTCCGATTATCCCACGCGTCTGGCCCTTGAATTAATGGCTTCCTTTCAACCCTCGAGACGACATGTTCCCTCGCGCGCGGTCAAACCGACTAGCAGCGAGGTCGGGAACTTCTGGCCTGCGCCGATGTTAGTCGTGAAGTCCTATCGATTGAGAACACTATGAAGGCCTTCCTTGCATCAACATTAATTATCGTCGCAGCCATGCCCGCGATGGCTGCCGACGACGTAGCGACAAAACACGCCACCGACTTCGCCACGAAAGCTGCACTGTCTAATCAATTCGAAATGGAAGCGGCAAAGATCGAAATCGCCAAGGGCAAGGCTTCCGACGCCAAACAATTCGCGCAGGACATGCTGACAGACCACGGCAAGGCCGGCCCGCTCTTGGCAGAGGCTGCAAAAAAGGACGGCATCGCACTGCCGACGGAGCTTGATAGCGAATATCGCCTGAAGGTCGAAGCTTTGCAGAATGCCGATGCAGCCAACTTGGATCAAGCCTATCTGTCGACGCAGGTGACAGCCCACCAACAGGCAGTCGAGCTCTTCGATCAGTTTTCGAAGCAGGGCCCGGATGGCGAGCTTAAGAAAACTGCTATGAAAATTCTGCCGGACCTGCACATGCATCTGACGCGCGTTCAGGCCCTAGCTTCGAAATAGGGGGCATTGCCCGGGCAGAGCGGTCGTACTGTTCGATACCTGTCATTAACGCCCTGCTGCTGATCACACAGGTTCCCCTTTAGAGGACGGGCGTCGTGCTGGGGGGCTGAAACCTCGGTTTCATGGCTTTAAACTTAGGTTCCAACAAAGTCGCATGCGACGTCTGCCGACTACGATCGAAGGACGAACCGAACATGTCGGCTGCCACGAAATGTTGCATTGGCTCGAGCGCAGAAGGAACAATGGTGGGGCCCATCGGTTTGACCTTTCGCAATCCTGTCAGGAGAGATCGACAAATGTCAGAAGAAATCCGGCGCCCGAAGCCCCCGTATCCAGAACAGCAGCAACAACCGCCGGGCAGCACGGCAAAGATGCAGCCCGTTCCTGATCACGGCGAACGGTCCTACAAGGGCAATGGCAAACTCGAGGGCAAGGTCGCGCTGATCACCGGCGCCGATTCGGGAATTGGAAAAGCCGTGGCGATCGCGTTCGCCCGCGAAGGCGCCGATGTCGTCATTTCGTATCTCAACGAGGACGAGGACGCCCGCGACACAGCCAAGTGGGTCGAACAAGCGGGACGCAAGGCGGTTCTCGCACCCGGCGACATCAAGTCGGAAGACCATTGCAAGGCTTTGGTCGAAAAGGCCGTCAGCGGCTTGGGAGGAATCGACATCCTCGTCAACAACGCCGCCTTCCAGCGCACCTATGCGCAGATCGGCGACATTTCTGCTGAGGAGTGGGACGAAACCTTCCGCACCAACATCTATGCCCCCTTCTTTCTGTCGAAGGCTGCGGTTGCGCACATGCGACCGGGAAGCGCTATCATCAACACGACCTCGATCCAGTCGCGCCAGCCCTCGCCACAGCTTCTTGCCTACGCATCGACGAAAGGGGCAGTCCTGAATTTCACGGCCGGCCTGGCTGAAATGGTCGCCGACAAGGGGATCAGGGTCAATGCTGTGGCCCCGGGTCCTATCTGGACCCCGCTCATCCCCTCCACGATGCCGGCGGAAAAGGCGGCGAAGTTTGGCGAGCAAACGCTGATCGGCCGCGCCGGCCAGCCTGCCGAACTGGCGGGCGCCTATGTGCTTCTGGCGAGTGACCTCGGCAGCTATATGACAGGTGCTGTCATCCCGGTCACCGGCGGCGAAATGATGATCTAGCGGTCACGGCTCCGGTTGAACAAGCTGGAGCCTTGACGCAACTGCAGGGGCAGCGCGAAGATCCGATCTCCCATCATGGGCAGGGCGCGATCCGGAGCCTGCGCGAGCGTGGAATAAAGCGAGAAGTCCCACCGCTGCCAACCGCTCGATGGAAGACGTTACCGCAACCTCGGGCGGCGCTCGGTTGCCCCTCCGCCTTTCCCGCCAAGCCTCTCTTCGACGTCAGGAACTCATCATGAGATTCATTGCGATCAGCATACTATGCGTCGGCCTGCTGGCAGGTTGCACCTCTTCGACCGTCCAGGGCGAGGGACTTTCTCCTATCCCCGGCAGCATCATCTATAAGGGCCAGCCGCACAGCAGGCTGACCCGCTCCCCAGTCGGGTCGACTTTCCCCCATGGCTTTACCGACGAATGGGGACGGCGGGTTGAAGAAACCTATATCATTCGCCCCGACAGGACCCTGGCCATCGTCAACCGTCAATACCTGCCGGATGTGTCCCGAAACAATTAAGCATCAAGGGCTGAGGCACCGCTCTCAAGGCGAAGGCAAAACCGGGACAAGTGCGCCGTTCCCTGCCGTTTTATACAGGCGGCCCCGATAGGATCGGCGCTTTCCGTACGGTGGAGGACAAACACGCAAGGTGGGCTGTATCGTCGGAACCCCGGCGGCCGGCGGTGGTTAGCGCCCTGCAACGAGAACTGATTACTCGCTGCAACAATGACCAACCAAAGGTGATAGTCATGATTCTCAAAATCCTTGCAACATCGGCGCTCGCGCTCACGCTTGCTACGTCGGCCATGGCCCAGTCTTCGGGAGGCTCGGGAGGAGCCGGCGGCGGCACGTCTGGCGGCGCGTCGTCGGGTAGCAGTGCATCCGGCACCAATAGCGGCGGCGCGGGCAATGGCACGACGGGCGGCAGTAACATGAGCGGCAACTCGGCCGGCAGCAATTCGACTGGCTCCGGGGCGGATGCAGGCAATCCGTCGGACAATACGACCACGTCCGGTGCATCGGGTGGGGATCCAAACGACTGCCAGCGTACGACAGGCAGCGGCAACGGAAACCCTGCCCCCACAAGTTCCGCCCAGTCCGGTGCGGCCAACGCCTGCTGACCAGATAGCGGCAGCGCATTTTCTCCCGGCCCGTCACCCGTATTGCGGGCCGGCGGGTCGGCAAGTCAAGACGATTGCCCGGGACATCGCCGCCCGGCAAGCCGGCCATTTTCAACGCCCTCAGGCCAAGCGCGTCGCAGATCTTTCTCTGTCGCCTCGAACCAATCTCTTCCACTTTATCTCAGGAGCCGGGTGCCGTCTCCTCGAAGACCGGCCCAGCTGCTCCCTCTTTTGGTACGGTATCGGACGCTCGTCGAGGCCTGTTGCGGGTCTGGGAACAACCGCGCCATGGCGATGGAAAACCAGGCGCTGAGTATCATGAAGCCGCAGCTCAGCCGCATCGAAAATTATCCGGAAGTGGCCGAGAAGCTCGACCAGCACATTACCGAGACACAGGGGCAGATCCGCCGGATCGAGGAGATTCTGACTGGCCTTGGCGAGGACCATTCAACGCTGAAGGACGTGGCTCTGTCTGTGACGGGAACAATGGCCGCCCTTGGCCATACGGTGGCGGGTGATGAGATCCTGAAAAACGCCTTCGCCAACTTCGCCTTCGAAAACTTTGAAATTGCCGCTTACAAATCGCTGCTGACAGTGGCGGAAACGGGTGGTTTCATGGCCGCTGTCTCCGGGCTGAAGGCCAATCTCGCCGAGGAGGAGGCTATGGCAGGCTGGCTCGATGGCCATGTCACAATGCTGACGAAGAAGTTCCTGTCCTTGCGCATGTCGGGAAAGACCGCCAAGGTCTGATCAGCCTGCCATCCACCGTCACAGAGAGGTTTTTGCGAACGATCTCGCGATCATCCATAGCCGACGGCGCCTTGGGCCAAGCCGCGGCCTGCGAGGTAGGCGCGTCTGCGCGTCTATAGGACTGCCTGCGGATTATCAACGCTCTCCATTTCAAGGAAGGCGCGGATCGGCGCGCCCGTCGGCGAGCAGCTTGACGCGCAAGCCACGTTTCCGTCGGCGCGGAAGCGTAATTTCGCCGCTGGTGTGCAGCAATGGATCAGGGTGTGGGTAGGACCAACCACATGATCGTTCCAAAGATTGCGATGAAGGCAAGAGGAAGGGCGAGGAAACGAACCATTCCGAGGTTGGTATTGGTGCCGCCATCCCATGCGAACCACCAGTCTGGTCCTTGATTGCCATCTGCCATGGAAAACACTCCTTCGCTCGAATCATGTCCAGCCTGACGCCACGCGTCAAAGGCAACTGCCGGCGGAGAATGAGGCCGTCTGCCTTAACGCATGCGGCCCTCATTCGAGCTGGACGGATCGTAATCGAGATCCCATTCCTTCACGTGCTTGCCGCGCGGAGGCGTCTTGTGGGCGGTCGCGTCTTCCGAGCCGGTGATTACCGTTGGCTTGGCACTGGCGACGCCCGTCGCATTTCGGTCACCCTTGGACGGTGCGAACTGGCCCTCGGCATCCTTTCTTACATCAGGCATATCACTCGCCTTTCTGCTTGTAGCCGTCGGAAATCTTCTTGACCTGCGGATCTGCGTTGGTTTCGCCATTGGCATCTTCGGCCAAGTCCGGATTATCCTTTGCAGGCAGATACCCACGCGGCGTGTTTTCCTGAGGGCCTTCCCAGCGCGGTGACTGATCGGTCGTGCCGGGCGCGCCGTCCTTCGGTTTGGTCATTCCCATGAGCAATCTCCTTTCATCAAAGTCGTAACCTCGATCAAGCCATGATGTTCCCCATACGACTGTCGACTAACCGAGGGTGATCGCGGTGTGTGACATTGCTTCGCTCCGCAGGCCCCGAGCCGGCCCTACGGGCAGAACGGGAGGGATAGCGACGCATGGCCCCTCTGGAAGATCGCCGCGGTTTTGTCTCCTCGCCCTCCTGTGGCACCGCGTGATGCGCCTCCCGATCTATGGGATCGATCGTCGAACTCGTTTCGACACTTCAAGGCGCCACACATAAAGGGGTCATCACCGCTCAAAGGCGATTGGTGCCGGAACTTCGCGGGGCCCTCGTTGTTGGAAGCAGGTGAGGCAATGCCAAACAGGAGGATAGTATGCCAAACGCAGATCACAAACATATTGGTGCCGGCGCCAGGGGCAAGGGAGACGGATCGGGCGCAATGACTGATCTTGAGCCGGACGCGTTGCCCGAGAACATGGTCCTGTCCAACCGGGACAAGGCGCAGCACTCTCGCGAGCGCGGCCTAGATGACAAGGCGGTTCAGACCGAACAGTATCATGATCATGCCGCCAACCGAGATCCGGACTAGGAGGATAACATGAAGAGCAAACTTCCCCCCGTCCCGGCCGGCAACCGGTCCGACAAGGGTCCCGGCGACCACACCCGCATGGAGCAGGGATCGGTCGCAGAAACGTCGGCGAAAAACCCGGATAGGGTTGGACAACAGGGCAATAGCAAAGTCAACACGACCCATCAGGGTTATCAGCAGGACCGATGAAGCGAGGATCCATGTCGACATCATCGAAAAACCCGTCCACCATTCGCCAGGGTGGGCCGGGTGCATCACACGAAAACGGCAAGGCGCCGCTCCAGGTCAAAAGGCCGCCGGCGGCGGCCGACAGCAAGAGGCGAAGCGACGTGTCGGGAGGGGGTGGCGAACGAGATCGCCACCACACCCACGAGGACGCACGGAAGTGATCAGCCTTTGACGCGGGAAGCGTCCATGCCCCGGCTGTTCCGTTCTTCGCGCTCGACCGCGCCCTGGCCATCGTTCGTCGGCACGGCTATGGCCTTGCCAATTCAACGACCCCGGAGGGCCGCGCTGTAGCGGCTGCCGGGCTTGCCTTGGCGATTGCGAAGGCTCTGAGCGAGATCGCCTCGCGTGCGCCCGCTCGCGACCAGCCGCATTGATCGATAGCGGAATTGATCCTGCCTTATCGCCGCCGCGGCTACGCACTGTCACGCCGACGTTTTCCGCAAGCTTGCTCTGGAAGCACCGTGGTTGCCGCGAGTAGCAGGAACGTCACGCCGAACAGGCAGGTCATGATGGCCATGGGCAAGGTTAACGTGACGATGAATGGCAGGGCGATCATGAGTGCGCCAAGGACAGCCTCGATGCGCAGATGAAGGCGAAGCCGCAGAAAGGGCAGAATGCCAGCTCGGTAATCGGTCAGGACCGCGTTGAGAAGAACGAGAGTGCCAATGATCATCATCACGTGACGTGCGGGCTCCGGCTCCTGAACGACGACAGGCACTGCGAGTACGAGAGCGCCGGAACTGTAATCCGCAAGGCCGTGTACGAGTGAAGGAACAAAACGCATGAACACCCCGCATTTGACGCGTTCCAACCTGAGACGGTCGCGCGTGTTCCCCCCGAAGGGCAATCTTTCGCCGGCCAGACTGAAACTTTTGCCGCCGAAGCCTGTCTGGTGCCCAACACAGGAGAAATACAATGTCAGATGAACCCCATCACACGCAGCCAGCGCCCACACAGTTCAAGTTTCCCGGCGAAAGCCGGCGCGACGATCCGACAATGGGGATGATAAATGCCGAGCTGGCCGATAAGGGGTTTCTGGTGACAAGCACCGATGAACTCATCACCTGGGCACGAACCGGCTCGCTGATGTGGATGACCTTCGGGCTCGCCTGCTGCGCCATCGAGATGATGCAGATGTCGATGCCGCGCTACGATGTCGAGCGCTTCGGCGTCGCACCCCGCGGCAGCCCGCGCCAGTCCGATCTAATGATCGTCGCCGGCACGCTCTGCAACAAGATGGCGCCGGCGCTGCGCAAGGTCTACGACCAGATGCCGGAGCCTCGCTATGTCATTTCCATGGGCTCCTGCGCCAACGGCGGCGGCTATTATCACTATTCCTACTCGGTCGTACGCGGCTGCGACCGCGTCGTCCCCGTCGACATCTACGTCCCCGGCTGTCCGCCGACGGCCGAGGCGCTGCTTTACGGCATTCTGCTTCTGCAGAGAAAGATCCGGCGCAACGGCACGATCGAACGATAAGGCAGGCGGCCCTTGGCTGGCGTCAATGTCGACAGCTCGGTGGCTGGCGACCGAGCGATAGTGGGTCGACGGCTAAAGCCCGAGGCAACGAATGGCGACCTGATCGGTAAGCGCGCCCGTTTCTGCAAAAAGAAGCTGAGACCAAACTGGTCGCGTGGCGAAAAGAACGCCGAGGCCGAACGCGGCCCAAATAGACGCTGTCACTATTTCCTTCAACAGAGCCGCTCTGATGTCACGCATGCGTGCGCCTCCACAGCAACAGGCCGATCAGCAGCATCGCTGCGCCCCAGGCCAGAAAGCCGACATCCCAGTAGAGCCAGTGGGTTCGAGCGACGGTTTCATTGACATGATGGATCCCCAGCAACTGATGATCGACAAGGCCCTCGATCAGGTTGAAGGTTCCAAATCCCGTCAACATGGAGGCTGCCAGGCACCGCGTCGACCACCTGAAGTGAACAAGGCGCGCCGCACGCCATAAGCGGAAAAGCCCGCCCAGGATGAACAGATAGGCCGCAGAATGAAACACGCCGTCCCACAATATGTTGAACCGCAGGTTCTCGAACGACGTGATCGGATACCAGGAACTGAACAGATGGTGCCATTGCAAAAGCTGGTGGAAGACGACGCCGTCGAAAAATCCGCCGATACCGACGCCAAGGCAGAATCCGGCGAAGAAGGGAAAGACGGGCGCGATACGGGGGCTGACACTTGTCACGACAGCGCCAACATCAGGATGACGAGGGTGATAGAGGTCGCACCGATGACCATGAAACCAGCCATCAGCAGTTCGGCCGCATGGGTCGCGGCCGGATGCCTCACGCTTTCGTGGACGCCGAATATCGCCATCGCTCCGGCAGCCATCCAACTTGCTAAAGTGGCTACAGAAAAAATCGTCATCCAATCTGGCGCATGCATTGCCGCTCTCCTGTCATCTCGCCCTCGAACCTGCGTCGTCGTGACTGGTTCCCCGACACCTTCGAGGGTGCGCTAGCGTACACATGTCTCATCGAGGTCCGAACCTGATGTGAAGGGCGAGGCGGCTGCCGACACACTGCAGCTGGCTCCTTGACGAGATGGATGGCGCCCGTACCGTTGAGCCACAGGCCAGAGGGCCCGCTCGGTTCTGTGCATTAAACGAAGGGTCTGCGAGGGCAGAAGCCTTGGCCAGGAGAAAAGGAAAAGCAGCATCGAAACCAAACCGATGCAAGAGCTGCGAATAGTCAGGGCGTCCCGACAACTGCCGGATGGCGCGCACGATAGCGGTTCATAATTGCTGCAACACGGCGAACGACCGGATGTTTTTCCAGAGCCTCCAGATCCGACGAGAGCTTCGGCCTCCAGTTTGGATAGCTCTTGTCGGTGCCAGGAATATTAGTCGGCTTCTGCTCGTCCGTCAGGTCCGCCAGACGAACGGAGACAAGCATTGATGGCGTCATGGCAACGAATTCATGTGCCGCCACGGCCAGCTGTTCCGGCTTGTGGGTGCCCGGCTTTCGATCTGGTCGGGCGAGACCCAATGCTGCAAAAGCCTCGAGGACCCGCTTGCGCTCCTCGGTCCGGGTCTCTCGATGTTGGAGCGTTGTCTCTTCCGAGACAAGCGCATGTTCCAGACGAAGATCGATGTCGGCGCCCTTCCACCATCCGGTGAAGGTCTGATGATCGTGGGTGGAGACGCAGGCAAGCGCAAGCTGCGGGTAGTGTTGCGGAAGAACGAGACCATCGGCTGTCTGCTCATAGGAGAGGATGCGATAGGAAAGCACGCCGGCCGAGGCGAGGTCCTCGCGCAATCCGCTTGCGACCTCTCCAAGGTCCTCACCAATGACCAGGCATTTGAACTCGAGGGAGATGCTCGCCAGCTGCTCCAGCATGTCATCGGTTGGATAGCGAACATAGGCACCGTCTGCCGGGGTCGCATCGGTCGGAACGAGATAAAGTCTCGCAAAGGCGGCGGCATGATCGATCCTGATGGCGCCGGCATATTGCATCGAGGCGCTCATGAGGCGGGTGAATGGCGAAGGTTCGCCGACCGTGATCTTGTCGGGCCGCAGGGCCGCCAATCGCCAATCCTGTCCCTGAACGGCGAAGGGCTCGGGAGGGTTGCCAATAGCTGCTCCGCGCACGTAGGCGGGTCCCTCGCTCCAGGTAGCAGACCCGTCGAGCGCTTCCCCGACAGCGACATCAAGGTAGAGGCCGACCCGCATACCGGCCTTGCGACAGCACTCCTGTGCCTCGCATAGCTGCACGTGAGCCAGCCATTGCAGCCATTGATGGAAATCGACTTCGGCGCGATGATCCCGGGCGAAAGCGTTCACCGTCTCGCTGTGGGGCGATTGGTACTCCGAGGGCCAAGAGGCCCAGCCGGCGCCCAAACCGGCCGCTGACTGATAGTGTGACACCGTCTCGAACAACGCATGAAGCCGCAGGCTTTCACCGCCTTCCCTGACGAACCTCTCGAACGCCGGGTTGGCGGCTTTTCGACCCTCTTCCCAGAGCGAGGAAAGAACACCGAGCTTCAGGCGTGCCACAGCTTCGTAATCTACGAGCGAACTTGCGCGCAATTCTGAAAGCTGCGTGTCTACAGCAGGGTCGCTGACGAAACCACCTACCTCGTCCACGGCAATATAGAGGGGATTGAGAAACCTGCGATTGGAAGGCTCATAAGGGCTGCACCGACCGGCATCGTAAAGGAAACCGGCGTGCAGGGGGTTGAGGCCGACAAAGTCGGCGCCAAGACGACCGGCTATGGCGCAGACGGTCCAAAGATCCTTGAAGTCACCAATGCCCCAATTGCGGCTTGAAGGCAGCTCGTAGAGTTGCAGACTGAGCCCCCACGCCGGTTGCTTGACAAGATCAGCGGGTGCGTGACACCGGCTGACCTGCCCAGAGACGAAGCCATCGACATTCTCCCCGAGCGCGACAAGCATCCTGCGCAGGTTCTCGTCGGAAACCCGCACCGCACGCCCGTCGGGTGAGGGGCGGATGAGTTCGATGCCTTTTTGCCTTGCCAGGCGTCGGATCGATCCGACGGCTTCTCTCATGCTGGACCTCCAGTCGATACATACGCCTACCGTTCCGGCGGATCCTGATGGGCAGGAACGGTTGGCGGCCACAGCCCGCCTAGGCTCGGCCTTCAAGGGCCTGTCTCATCAAAAGCGTGTAGTCAGGCAGTGGCGATTTCGGTTGCTCTTGCGGCTGGTCAACCGCGGCGACCGGTTGGCAATCGGGACGAGCCACTTCAGAATAAGGCGCCGGAGGAATTTGCGGCCCGTATTGAGCTTTGCCCTTTGTCAGCTGGTTGTCAGCCATCGTTTCACTCCGAGGTGGGATCGCAGCTTAACTTCGGCCAACCCAATTCGTTCCTTGTCCGATCGCCCGTCTACAGCTGCGAACGTGTCCTCTTCTCGGCCGGTAGGCCCTCACGACACAGCTCGCGATCTCGATTAGCGCGCGCCCTGGAACAAGCGGGCCTCAAACATGTTTTGAGCCGATAACAACTGGAGCGTGAACATGAACCATATCTGGCTTTTCGTTGTCGCAGGAGGCGCGGCCGTGCTTGGTCTTGCCCTGGCCGTCGGGATGATCACTCAGGATCCGCGACGATCGGTAGGGGCGATGATCGGGGCTTTCCTGATTGCGATAGTGGCCATGATTGGCGGGCTCTATGTCTCCAGGGCCCCTACTGCGCCCATTGTGCCGCCCGATCGTGAAGGCACAGACAAGGCGTTGCCCGCGGCGCCTGCACCACCTGGCGCGCTTCCAGGACACGATAGCCAATGAGGTGCGCGTTGGCCCACGTTGTCGCTCACGCCCCACCTTTGTTCGCAAAGTGCGGTCCTTATGAAAGTCGGAATAGAACAAGGCCCGCTGCCGCGATCAGCGCGGGGTCCGGCTGCCCAAGCAGGCCGTACTGACGGCAACGCGCATCTTGGCCCTTCTCAGACACGCGAGCTCGCCACCGACAAAGTGAGCGGCAGTGGCTCTCGGTAGGCGGGTTTTCTTTCGGAACGATTCGCGATCTTCGGCGTTTCTATGCCGCAATGCGGAGGGCGCTTTCATATGAGTACGCATTTTCACCCGAAAATCATTGTTGCAGGTCGGGCCAACGAAGTCTTGGAGGTCGAGCGTTTCGCGAGCGACCACAAACTCGGCGATAAACAGACACGTGACCTACTCCGCCTGTTCGGCGCCTTCGCGACTCGTCATGAGCTTCTCACCAACTGCGTAATGCCGCGCGCCACACGCTGATAGCGATCCGGCTCCGAGGCGACACGAGCCGCTGCAGTGCGAGCTCATGAAGCTCCCGCGACCGCGTCTCGTACTGTGCCTTTCTAGCGTTGCCAAGGCCAGGGCCGAGTTGTCATTCTTCGATCCCACTAGGGACCAAGGATTTGTGAAGGAAGCTCAACGCTTTTGCAGCTGCCCGAGTGGAGATTGTATGCCCGACGCCCTCCTCCACCTCGAGTTCGACGCTCAATCCGGCCGCTCCGAGCCGCGCCGCAGCCATCGTCGAGGCAAACGCCGGTATGGTCTGATCGGCCTGTCCATGCAGGAGGAGGATCGGTGTCTGCTTGCTCTTCGAAGAGACGGGCACGGGCGGAAGAAGACCGGAAAACGAGACGAGAGCGCCGATACTCCAGCGGCCGGTGGCAACCGCGTCAAGGGCGACGATCGCACCTTGCGATATGCCAATGAAGGCGACGCGATGATGGGCATTGCGGAATCCTTCCCGGTCGATGATTTCGCCGACCACGGTGTCGAAGGCCGCTCGAACAGCCTCGATACGTTCCGGTTGGAGTTGATAGCCATCCATATTGAACCATTGATGGCCCCGCGGATGGGGAAAGGGCGCGGCGGGAGCAACGAAATTCGCATCTGGAAGGGATGAACGCCAGGATGAGGCAAGCGGCATCATCTGGGCTCCAGACGCACCGCTGCCATGGAATAATACGACGAGAAGTTCGCGCGATATCATGGGATCTGCTAGATGTTACGGTGGCAGCCGGGGCCCCCCGACGCGTGTCGGAACCGGCGAAGCCGCGCGAGGACCGATTGACGAGCGGTTACGCGAGGACGTTTTCGAGGCCACGCTAGTAGATGTGTCTCTACCGCAACGGCCGCAAGCACTCCTTTCTGCTTCGTACGCTTTGGGACAACGCCTCTTCCAGTTGCCGTCGCCATTACCCTTCCCGCCCAGATCCACGCGGCGGAGGGCAAGCGATCCGCAGAGAGCCACGGCTTTTTTTGCATTGCCCCTTGGTGTCATTGCGAAGCCTCTTGATGGTTCGCGGAGGCTTGTAAATCCTTGATCGGCAGCCCGAAAGGTCCGCCGCGCCTCTCTGCTATCCGCAAGATTCCTGCTTAGCCCGCGCCGGCGGATCGACGAGCTGCTCCACCTTGAAGACGTGAGCCTGGCGTTGTCTGCCGGTCTGTCTGTTGCGGGAGGGCATGATGTCTGCCGCACCCGCCGCCCATTGGTACATCCAGCGGGCCTCTGGCATCGATCGTCGGCATACGGACTAGTGTTGGCGGGAACAATCGCTTGATGGGCTGGTTACCCGGACCTTGCCAACCCCCCAGGAGATGTCCATGTTCTACACAGACAACAAGCTTCAATTCCCCGTACGTGTCGAAACGCCGGATCCGCAGTTTGCCCGCGCATTGCAGCAGGCGATCGGCGGCGTCGAAGGCGAAATCCGCGTCGCCATGCAATATTTCTTCCAGGCGTGCGGCGCTCGCGGCGATCCGAAGTTCCGCGATCTTCTCATGAACACCGCCACTGAAGAACTCGGGCATATTGAAATGCTTGCGACGGCTGTTGCCCTCAACCTTGAAGGTGCTCCGGTTTCGATCAAGGATGAAGTGGCGGCCGATCCGGTTGCAAGCGCGGTCCTTGGCGGCCTCAACATGAAGAACCTGCTGTCTGCCAGTCTGTCGGCGATGCCGGTCGATTCGGACGGTGTTCCCTTCGATATGTCCCATATTTACGCGAGCGGCAACATCGCCGCAGACATGACGGCCAATGTCGCCGCCGAATCGACGGGACGCGTTCTGGCGACGCGGCTCTACAATCTGACCAGCGACCGGGGCATGAAAGAGATGCTGTCCTTTCTGATCGCGCGCGACACGATGCACCAGAACCAATGGCTGGCGGCCCTCGAGGAGCTTGGCGGATCCAAGGGCGTCTTCCCGATCCCAAACAGCTTTCCACAGGAACAGGAAAACCAGGAGTTCAATTACGCTTATCTCGGCTTCCATCAGGATGGCAGCACGCCCGCTCCCGGCCGTTGGTCGGAAGGACCCTCGGTTGATGGAAAGGGCGAGTTCGTGACCGCCTTGATGAAACCGCTTGGTCCTGAACCGGCGCTCGGCCCGGCACTTCCAAACAGCGGCGCGCAACGCGAACAGATGTAATAGTAGTGGCGGGCTTCGGCCCGCCACTCCTGGCGTCAGCAAAGGTCGCCCCTGCCTTATCCGTCAACCACTGGCGAGCCCACGAGCGATAGGCTGAGGCGGCCTCATCGAGACCGAGAGCGCTGTCGCGCCGATGCCAACCGAGCGCAAGGGCCTTGGCGCGCATGGGCCTTGGCGCGGCGTCGGTATGGCCGAGTGCGGTCCACCCGCCCCTGTTGATCTTGGCGACGGCCATTTCGATGTGTCTGTGATCGCTCAGCAATTATCTTGGCGCTTCCTTGCAAAACAAGATACCGTCCCGCCCAACATCGTCCGATCTTTTCGGGAAGCCGGCCAGCCCTGGACCAAAGGATTACCATCAGCCCGCTGAGCGCTTGCGTAGCCATTTCAGCACCCGAACTTCGTCCACGTCCATCCATTCCAGAAGCCGGGTACTGCGTGTCCTGAGCCTAAGGACATCGCCCAATACGCCGGCCTGAAAGTCCTCGAAAACTGCGGGATGAATGTAGGACGAGCGGCAGACGGAGCGCGTATTTACGAGCTTTGCGGCGACACCATCGATCGCCAGATTCAGCTGGCGGGCGAGCTCGCGCTTCGTCGAGGCCGGCTCCACCGAGGCAAGCGCCTCAACCGCCAAGCAGGTGGCACCCCAGGTCCGGAATTGTCGCGAACTGAAGTCCCCACCAGTAACGTCCTTGATGTAGCTATTGACGTCATGTGAGGTGATCTGGCGACGTGCACCGTCCTCGCACACGTATTGGAACAGGTTTTGACCGGGCAGTTCCTGAAGTTTGCGCACGACATTGGCAATCCGGCGGTCGGCGTGCGAGAGGTTCCATTCTTTGCCCGATTTGCCTTTGAACCGAAACTGCACGCTACCGCCGTCGACCACGACGTGACGACTGCGAAGCGTAGTCAATCCATAGGACTTGTTCGTCTTGGCATAGGCCGGGTTGCCAACCCGGATGTAAAGATTGTCGAGCATCCAGACGACCGTCGCCAATGCCTTGTCCAGGGTAAGGCCACGGGAACGAAGGTCGATATCGACCCTGGCGCGCAGGTCGGGAAGCCGGCGAGCAAAGTCGCCCAAGCGATCGAACTTTGCCTTGCCCCGCTCCGCATGCCACTGCGGATGATAGCGATATTGACGCCTCCCGCGGGCATCGGTTCCGACGGCTTGCAGATGCGAAAAAGGATTGGTCGAGATAATAACATTCTCATAGGCGGGCGGGATTGCAAGAGCATTCAGCCGGTCGATTTCGGCCGCTTCTGTGATGCGCCTGCCCTCTACCAGGTAGTAGTCGAAGCCGTCACCCCGCTTTTGCCGGTGATGCCCGTTTCAAGTCCGGAGATGTAGGTGAGACCAGAGGCAAGTTCTGCCTCCGCGGCCATGGCATCGAGGTCGCTGACAATGTGGTTCATCTGCCGGTAACTCGTAAACATCGATCGAGATCCCTTTAGGGGCAGGCGGCGTCGCAGCGGGCACATGAGTCATCTGGCGATCCACCGTATTTGGCCGATATCGAAGGGCGCTGCAGTCAGCGAAGGCTCTTAGAGCTGGCGGGTTCGCGCTTCAGCCTGCATGCGCGCCAGGCGAAGTCTGGCAGTCTTGGCATCGCGCTGTCGTCGCTCTTCTTCCAGTGCCTCCCGTGCCGCCTGGCTTGTCCGTTCCAGGACGTCCATCCTCTGCTCGGCGTTCATGACGTTTCTCTTCCGCGCGATCTCTGTATCTGGCATGGTCGCCTCCTTCTTCAGAAGGACATAACGCGCTTGTGTCGCGCGGGATGCCGTACGCTAGCGGACGCAAAGGCCCGGTTTTCGACTTCGCCGCGATGCTTCGGACTGGGGCGAGTGCCTTGCAAGATCAGCCGATGGTGAGCGGCCATGGCAAGGGCTAAGCACGCTTCAGCGCTTTTTGCTCCGCGGCAACAAGGCAATGAAGGAACTTGCTCCATCGAGGTTCGTTGTGGTCAGGTAACGTGGAGGATCCAATGGCGTTAATCTATCATGTCGACGAACATGACGAGGGATTTGCCTATCGCGTCGCTGACGTCTGGTCCGAGACATTTCCATCTCACGAAGAGGCTCTCCAGGCGGCCCGCGCAGCTGCGAAACGGCAGCGCCTCACCGGCGAAGGAGCCGAGATCACCTTCCAGGATGAAAACGGTGCGTGGCTGACCCAGGAAGTCAGCGGCGAGGAGCGTCCTGAAACGGGCGTCGTCGACGACACGTGACGAGGCTCGCTCAAACGGCTTGCGGACGATGAAAGGACCTTTCCATGTCGAATCTTGAGGCAGAACAATCAACCTGGTTGCGCAGCTTCATGACGGAGCTCGGAATTGTTGAGCCGGTCTCGGTCGTCGAGCTTGAAGAAGACCATCGTGAAGTCATCGAGGCCTATCGCAACGGCAAGGTCACCCAGGCCATGCTCAAAGGCAGCTTGCTGAACGACGCGCGTGTCAGCGGACAACTCCAGGTTTCCTCCTCCGACAGGTAACCCGAATTCACCGCCACTGCGTTTCAAATGTCGTCACACAATGGCAAGCTCGACCCCCAAAGCTGCGCTTGCCACTATGCTGGTTCGTCATGACGACGACGATCACGTCGCCGTCACCGGCGATCTCGATACGCGTGACAGCCACGAGTGGGCGGTGGGCTGGTGCCATCAAGACAGCGTATCTGCGGTTGTGCTCATCCAGGCGCGATGGCGTTCCTCATCCTGGTGGGCCTTCATGAAGAAAGCCTTCGACGCAGGGATCGCATCCTCGTGCCGGATCGCGCGGTGATAGGCGGTGACCGTGTCGTCCTCGTTCGTCTTCATCGCCTTGAGGATCGCGGCATCGCCCCACATATCTGCAAGTGCGATCTTGCCTGTCGTCAGCATCTGCTTCATATCGCCTTCGGAGGGTATCTCGACACCCAGTTCCCGGGCCATCTCCGTCAGAACCCTAAGGTGTTGCAGATGGTCCTGTTTGAACGTCGCAATTTGCGCGCTGAGTTCCTTATTGTCGAGACGATCGATGCAGGACTCGTAGGCGGCGATCGCGTCATGCTCAAGGTAGATTAGATTCGTGACTAGCTTTTCGATGCTGGCTTCCTCGCCGACCGTCGTGACCATAGTACTATCCTCCTTCTGATGCTGGTCTCACGCAATGGTTGGGCGCCGGCTTGGTTCCGCAACGATGCTTCCGTGTGCGGTAACGTACCGGAGCGACGGCCTTAGGGCCGGGACGTTGCTGACTGGCAGCACCTGAGATGTACGCTCCTTGCGGCGAAGATTGCGCATTGGGAGCTATAGCTTAGTGATTTTCCTAGACATGAGCGGACAGCGCGGCGCGCGGATGGCAGAGCCCCGCGCCCGGATTGTGCATGCCGCGACAAGTTGCCTGGCACCTGGTGGAAGATAATACAGCAAAGGGGACCCTAACGAAGCAGAACCAAGGATAGGCGGTGCCGGCCCGCGTCAATCACGGTATCTCACCGCGAGCGACCTGGTTCAGGCGCGATTTTCGACGGCGGCAAGCATTCGACGACACATCCACCGGGCGTGTCAGGCTCGCGCTCAAAAGCAAGGAGAAGACCATATGACGAGTGAATCTTTGAAGGCGCTATTGCGCGTTCTTGGTGGTCAGAACCGGAAAAAGATCGGCAAGCTACTTCGCAATTTGCAGAACCCTCTGCGCGGAAGCGGTGACAAGCCCGCAAGTTGATCTGGCCGGTTCAGTTCTGAGCTGCTCCGCGCCCCGAGCGAATTCCATCATCGGTTGGACCCGGTGCAGGGTTCGTCTCGACTCCCTCGTGGAGCGCGACCCAAGCGAGGATTGTTCCAACGAAGATGGCCGCCACGAAAACTGCCCAACCGGAGAGGGCTTTTCCGGCTCGCGCCCCGCGCTTTCCCTGCGCCTCGTATTCGGTCGTGGCCTTGGCTGATCCGTACGGGTCCTCGTTCGTCATAGCGCTCTCCTCTGACAGGCATCCGTCACCGCCGCTCCTTCAAAGGCGAGGAAACTTGTCAGCGAATAAAAGGATCCGGTCTGCTACCGTACGGGGTCCATGGGCTCACGACGCAGCAACAGAAATGAAAGCCGGTCCTAAAACACCTCGCCCTTTCTCTCGTGATCCGTGTTTTGCGGAGCCCCTCCCGATACCGTCGCTGCGAGTTTGTGGATATTTTTCGGGTCGTCGCCGCGACCGACTATCTCCAAAAAGATCCGGAATCCGATACCCGACCGATATTGGGCGAGACTAAGGCTTGACCTAATCACGAGCGCTCGCATATCGGCGACGCCAATTCTTCCGGTTTGGTGGTTCGTACAGGAGCCGGATGTCAGCTCACCAACTGATGACCCACATATTTCCTCTTCCCGAACCATAAAAATGCCTCCGACTGGGGGAGACCGTGCCGGAGGCATTCTTCACAACGCGACGCAGCGATCGAGAGGGGCGATCTCGCCTTGCGGGAGGTCAAGGCCGCCGCGTCGATCAACGAACCTCGAAACATCTGCTTTGGTTCCAGCTCAAGCTGAAAAGAAATTCTGGGAAGCCAAGGCGGTCGGTTCTTGCGACGTCGCTGATCCGCCCCCTTCAAGCGGGATGCTTGACGTCGAGTAGATTTAGATAACGGCGTCAACGTGCGCAGCGGTCGCCCTCGCATTCCCCGCGCTCGCACCGGCCATCTCGCCTGCCGATCATGTGCTGAGGACAGCAACCCTTCGCCGATAGCGTCAGTCGGTACGTTTTCGGACAAAGCCTGCAGGCTAAGGGCGAATCATATTCAAAAGCTTCCGGGAGTTCCGTCCCACGCAAGCGAGCCTGGACCTGCCGCAATGCGGCCAGGTCCAGGTATCCATACCGACATTCGGCGGTTGAGCGACACGCTGCGCTTTCCCAGGCAGGGTCGCGGATTGCCGAGCTCCGGTCTTGAGGCCGGCCGACAATTGTCCGGCTAGCTGCGGCGGTCGCCAAGCCCGCATCACGATCGGTACCACGAGGTCACTTTGTCCTTCCCGCATTTTTGGGCGCAAGGCTCTTCAATCTTGGCGCACCTGGCGATTCGATCGGAGCGGAATTTCCGCCCCGCCTCTGCAGGCGTCTGAAGTCGCAATGTCGAGCCGACTTCGATGACCGCCAAGTCGTGGACGTTCGAGCGTGAAGCACCAGATATGCCAGATGAACTATTATACGAGCGATACACATTTCGGCGATTTGCGCGTCCTGCGCCTCGACAAGCGCCCGTTTTCCAGAATGATCGACCATGACGACGCCCTGATCCGAATTTGGAACGAGACGGTTGGCCCCGATGATGAGGTCTGGCATCTCGGAGACTTCATGTCGGCAAAAGCGGGCGACTGCGGGGCGTTGCTCTCCCGGCTGAACGGCCGGAAGCACTTGATCATCGGCAACAACGACACGCGCACGACGACTGACTCACCGGGATGGGAGAGCGTGCAGTACTATGCGGAACTGCGCCAGGACGGACACCATCTCATCCTATGCCATTACGCGTTCCGGACCTGGAACCAGATGAGCAAGAAGTCCATCAACCTGCACGGACATTCGCACGGCCGACTAAAGCCCCTCCCCCGCCAGTTCGACGTCGGCGTCGACGCGCGCGGCCTGCGGCCCGTCACGCTCGAGCGTCTGCTGACGCCTTACGGCCCAGCGGCCTGAGGCGGGATTGTCAATCAGAAGGCTTGTACGGATTGTCGGCTCCAACATCTGATTGGCGGGCCTGAAGATGAAGCCGACGAGACAACCGTGACCGAAAATTCGATCAGAAGCGGTCACGCAGCCTGGCGTACAGATCGCGAAGGTCGTCGAGCGCCCGGTCGTACCGCGAACGCGACGGCGCAGCCTTTTGGCCAGCGAACGCAAACGCACACACGCCAACGATTGCGGCGACGGTGACCAGTGTCGAGACTGGGTACAGTTTGACCGCCGCCTCGGTCTGCCGCGCCGCCTGGCGTGCCCCACCCTTCACTGCGCCGGCGGCCTCGGCGATCTGCTGGCGAAGCGTGTTCAGCTCCTTGCGCAGCGCGCTGATTTCCTTTGAAGCGTCAAGTTCCGATTGCAGCGGAATACCGATTGATGCGGTGTTCGTGTCAACGATGCCGAGCGGGACGGGCTCGCCGATCTTTGCGCCTTCATCGACCAAAATGGGCTGCTCCTTTTTCGTAGGCATCGATTGCTCCTTCTCGACAGCGAGGCCGGACTTGGTTGAAACTGCCCGGATATGTCTCGGCAGCGCCATTTGTTCCATCGCCGGAAAAGACATCCGTAAGACCCTGCAACAGTAGGGCGGACATATCGGAGGCACTTTATGATGAGGCGCTCAATGGCAGTGTCCACATGTTCAGAAAGTACGTGGGCCCCACGTCCCGACGATATCGGCGGCTCTGCACGCCCAAGCGCCGAACCGTCGAGGCTGGTTTCCTCGACACCTGAACTGCAACAGCAGGATTAAACATTGCGGGTATCAATTCGGAAACGAACGGCATAAGACCATGTCCTCGACGGCTGGCGGATCATCGAGTTAGAGGCGGTCGGGACGAGGCCGATCGCCGCTTGCTAGATCGCGGTCGTCGGTGTCTGTTGAGAGCGTTCACCGGATCGGATTTCTGACATGGGCAAGGTCATCGCCGTCGCAGCGGATTCAAGGCATAGGTTTTCGAAGACAAGAGTTGAGGCGATCCGCGTGATTGCCGGTCTCGGCGTCGAAGGCGACGCGCATCTCGGCAAGACCGTCCAGCATCTGTCTCGCGTGCGTACCGACCCGACACAGCCGAACCTCCGACAGGTCCACCTCATCCACGCCGAGTTGTTCGAGGAGCTGGCGTCCAAAGGCTTTCGGGTTTGGCCAGCCGATCTCGGGGAAAACGTGACGACGAGTGGTGTCGACCTTCTTGCTCTTCCTCGTGGTACCATTTTGAAACTTGGTCCGGATGTCGAGCTTGAGGTGACAGGACTTCGCAATCCTTGCGCCCAGATCGACCGCTTTCAGCCGGGCTTGTTGAAGGCCGTCCTGGACAGGGGGCCGAACGGCGAGCTCATCCGCAAGGCAGGCATCATGACGATCGTTTTGAAGGGCGGTATCGTGAAAGCAGGTGACGTCATCGAGCAGAGACTACCCGCCCCGCCTTTCCTGCCATTGGAACGGGTCTGAAAGGCTCGCACCGGCTTTGCCTGGTGATCGGAGGCTACCGGACCATGTTCGCTGAACGGTGCGGCGACAAACGGCGGGCAATTCTCACCGACTTCCGGATGCGCAAGGGAGTTTAAGGCTGCTGCAATGACCGCTCTGGGGTTTTCCGGCCTAGTGAAAGTTTCTCGACTTCACCTTGAGCGTATCGATGTGCAGATCGGGAATATAGATATTCCTCGCCTGCATTGCCGGCTTCGGATTATCCCGCGTGTCTGGCCCGCCACCATGCTTGACCTGGTCACCCCGTCCATGCGGCAATTGGAACTCACGTTCCCCCGCTCCTATTCCCGCGAGATTTGAAGACAGGTCGAACAGCCTCTGGGCGACAAGGTGAACGACCTCGCCTTCCCGTTGGATCTTGCCGTTGATCGCCATCATGCTTGCGCCCATCAGTATCCGCCGCTGACGCTCGAACAACGATGGCCACACGACTGCGTTGACGGTGCCGGTCTCGTCTTCAAGCGTTAGGAACATGACGCCCTTGGCCGATCCTGGGCGCTGCCTGACGAGAACAAGTCCGGCCGTCATCAGCCATCTGCCGTCCCGCTGGCTCATCGCCTCCGAACAGGTCACGATGTCCTTCTTCGCCAGTTCACGGCGCAAAAAACTGACCGGATGCTGCCTCAGCGACAAACCCGTATGCGTGTAGTCCTCGACGACCTCTCGGCCATATGTCATAGATTTCAAGGTCACTTGCGGTTCCTGCATCTCCGGGATCGTCCTTAATTCGCGCTCGGCCGCCGCTGCCCATAGTTCCAGCGGCTCATCGCGCAGCGCCCTGATATCCCATTGCGCCTGCCGGCGCTCGAGCTTCAACGACGGCAGGAACGCATCGGCTTCGGCCAGCTTCTCAAGAGCTGCGACCGGGACATCAGACCTGCGCCACATGTCATCGACCGACACGAATGGCTGGTCGGCGCGGGCTATGACGATCCTGGCGGCATCATTCGTCGCCAGCCCTTTGACCATCCGCATCCCTAATCGGACGGCAAAGCGGTCGGTGCCCTCGATCGGCTCCATCGTGCAGTCCCAGCGGGACCGGTTGACGCAGACGGGCCGGATTTCAACACCGTGTTTTCGGGCATCTTGCACGATCTGGGCGGGTGCGTAGAAGCCCATCGGCTGGCTGTTGAGCAGCGCCGTGCAGAAGGCATCCGGATGATGGCATTTCACCCAGCAGGACGCGTAAGCGATCAACGCAAAGCTGGCGGCATGGCTTTCTGGGAAACCGTAGGAGCCGAATCCTTCGAGCTGGCCGAACGTCTCCTCTGCGAAGTCCGGTGTATAGCCGTTGTTGATCATTCCGGTGATCAGCTTGTCTTTGAACTTCGAGACCCCGCCCGTGAATTTGAACGTCGCCATCGATTTCCGCAGCTGGTCGGCTTCGCCAGCGGTAAAGCCGGCGCACACCATGGCGACCTTCATGGCGCTTTCCTGAAAAAGGGGAACGCCGAGGGTCTTCTTCAGCACCGCCTCGAGCTCTGGCGTTGGGTAGACCACCTCTTCCTTGCCCTCGCGTCGGCGCAGATACGGGTGAACCATATCGCCCTGGATCGGGCCGGGGCGGACGATCGCCACCTGGATTACCAGATCATAGAAGGTTCTGGGTTTCAGGCGAGGCAGCATCGCCATCTGGGCTCTGGATTCCACCTGAAACGTCCCGAGCGTGTCGGCTTTGCGGATCATCGCATAGGTCTGCGCCTCTTCCTGTGGGACGTCGGCAAGCCCCATCGGTAGCGCCTTGTGTTCGGCAAGGAGCTCGAAGGCTCTGGACATGCAGCTCAGCATGCCAAGCCCGAGAACGTCCATTTTCATGAATTTCAACGCCTCGAGATCGTCCTTATCCCATTCGACGACTTGTCGATCGTCCATGGCAGCCGGCTCGATCGGCACCAGGTCATCCAAGCGATCCTGGGTCAGTACGAAACCGCCAGGATGTTGTCCGAGGTGGCGCGGAGCCCCCATCAGCTGCGAGGACAGTTCGAGGGCGAGACGCAAGCGATAGTCGGCTGCGTTGAGATTGTTCTCCTTGAGCTGCCGCTCGCCCACGCCTTCCGACCAGCCCCAGACGCCCGAGGACAGTTGTTCGATAAGGTCTTGCGGCAAGCCCAACGCCTTGCCCACGTCCTTCAGAGCCCCTTTGGTGCGATAGCGGGTGACCGTGCAGACCAGCGCCGCCCGGGAACGACCGTAGGTCTCATAAATCCACTGGATCACCTCCTCGCGGCGATTGTGCTCGAAATCGACGTCGATATCGGGCGGCTCGTCGCGTTCGCGTGATACGAAGCGTTCGAACAACAGGTCGGACGTCTCGGGATTGATCGATGTGATGCCCAGGCAATAGCAGACGGCCGAATTCGCGGCCGAGCCGCGTCCTTGGCACAGAATTCCCTGCGAACGCGCATATCTGACAATATTGAAAACGGTCAGGAAATATGGGGCGTATTTCATCTCCCGGATCAGGTCCAGCTCGTGAAGGATTGCCTTCCTGACCTTTCGCGGAACGCCTTCCGGATAGCGCTCGGCCGCCCCTTCCCACGCAAACTTCACCAGCGATTGCTGCGCATCGAGGCCCGGCACAATGGCTTCGTCGGGATATTGGTATTGCAATTGGCCGAGATCGAAACGACAGCGATCGACGATCTCACGCGTGCGCGCCAAGGCCTCGGGATAGTCAAAAAAAAGCCGATGCATTTCCTCCGGCGCCTTTAGGAACCTGTCGGCATGCCGTTCGCGGTCGAAGCCGACGTCGTCGATAGTCGTGCCGTGTCGGATGCAGGTGACGACATCCTGCAACTGCCGCCGTCCGGGCTCATGAAACATGACGTCGTTGGTGACGACGGTCTTCACTTGATGACGTGCTGCCATGTTCGACAGATTGTGCAATCTCAAGCGATCGTTCGGCCGGCGGCGAAGGCAAAGGGAGACGTAGGCGCGATCGCCAAAGATGGCGGCAAGCTTGCGAAGCTGACCCGCATAGCTGTCGTCTGCCTCATCGGGCACCAGGATAGCCAGAAGCCCTTCATTGTAGACTTCGACGTCGGTGATATCGAGGATGCACTTGCCCTTGCCGCCGCGACTTTTGCCGAGCGAGAGCAATCGGGTCAGTCGGGAATAGGCCGGGCGGTCCGTCGGGTAGACCAGAAGCGACATTCCCTCCCTGAGGTCGAGACGGCATCCGACGACGAGCCGAACGCCCGTCGTTTTGGCTGCCTCCCAAGCGCGGACGATACCCGCGAGACTGTTGCGGTCGACGATGCCGATCGCGTCGATGCCGTATGCAGCAGCGGTCGCGAACAGCTCCTCGGGCGAACTTGCGCCCCTGAGAAAGCTGAAATGCGTCGTCACCTGGAGTTCGGCGTATGTCATGCGAAGACCCCATGGAGAAACCATTTGTGCGAGCCCGTGGTCACATCGACGCCGTCACCGGCGCGGAAGACCCAGTATCGCTCGCCCGTTTCGTCTTCCACGACGAAGTAGTCGCGGACGGCCCGCATCTCCAACGGCGTGGTCCACCATTCGCCGAATATCCGCTCGGGTCCATCGGCCCGCTTCACACGGCGACGCTTACCCCTCCAGGTGAAAACTGCCGGCGGCTGGTCCGGCAGGACCGCGATAACCTCGATCTCCTCCGGATATGGCAGGAGACGTGATGGTCTCGGCCATTTGGCGGCCCACGCCGCCCCCGTTTCCTCAACGGTTGGCCCGATGCGGGCGACGGAGCGTTCGGGAACGTCGGAGGCGACGGGAGTGACCCGATAGAGGCACTGGCCGCGATTGCCGAGAATATCGACCAGCGGCGTGACGTCGACGACCGGCTCGTCGATGAGGGACGAGGCGATCTGCTTTTCTTCGAGGGGTTCTGCCATGATCGCGACGAGGACCATCCGCTCGATGCCGTAGCCCGGATCGATCTTCTCGATGCGGTCGCAGAGCAGTCTGGAGAGACGGTCAGGATCACGGACCGGCTTGGCAAGTCCGGCGCGGAGACATTGCCGGGTGTTATCGACGCGATGGATGACCAGATCGGAGCGCCTGACACCTAGACCACGCGCTTCCAGCTTCGTCGTCAGTTGGTTCACGAGGCGGCGGACGTATTTTGCAATGGTTTGCGCAGCCCCGATCGGTTCCTGAAAATTGCGCGACACCTCGACCAACTCGGGCGTGCGCAACGGCTCGATCGGTTCGGCGACTCTGCCGAACAACTGGTCGAGCCGCCTTCCCGGCTCCGGGCCGAAGCGCAGTGCCAGCGGAGCCCGCGGCAGAGCCGAGAGTTCGCCCACAGTTTCGATACCCATTGCCCTTAATCCGCTGACCTGTTCTGGCGAAAGCCGCAGGCAGTGGATCGGCAATGCGACCACCGCTTCGGCAATACCGCCTACAGGAACGACCGTTGTCTCGGCCGATGTCAGGCGGGCGAGTGCATGGGCCGCACCCCATGTATCTGCGACGGCTACCCTTGCGGTGAGGCCCCGCGCGCGGAGCATGTTCACCAGCCCGGACATCAGGCGTTCCTCGCCACCCTGGAGATGGTCAGCCCCTTCCGTGTCCATGACGATTCCGTCGGTTCCGTCCACCGAGACCACTGGGCTGTATTGTCGAAGCGCCCACAGTGCCAGGCGCTCGATCACAGCAGCGTCTGCGATCGGATCGGCCTCCACGACGGCGAGGTTGGAGACCATCGCCTGCGCCTTGCTCGCCGGCATGCCGATATGGAGACCGAGCTTTCGGGCGTTTCTATCTGCAGCCGAAATCCAGCGTTTCGATCCGCTTTTCGAGATCACCACCAGAGGCTGGTCAGCCGGAACGGCGTCGCCATGACGTCTGATCCGATCTGTCGGCAGAAACGGGAAGTAAACAGATACGACCCTTGGCATCACAGGCTCCTATTTCGAACTCAGCACACTCGCCTGCTTTCACGCGCATCAATTCGGCCAGCCATCTGGCGCGGCCTACTCCGGAGACGGGTAACGGCTCGGAGGGCAGAACGCTGATACGCCATCTCGTGGTGGATGCCGTCGGCTGACCGTAGTCAGAGGCCTCGGACTGTCTTCGCCACCTCCTGAGGGCGATCGCCATCGTGCCGGTCTTCTCGGCGGCCAGATGCAGGCGGCGCGACGCGGTCATCGGCAATCGCACCAGTTCTCCGATCACGGCGCCGAGCCCCCCGAACGCCAGGCCTTCTTCCATCGATGCCAGAACGCCCTCCTCGCGATCGCTTTCGCAGAAGATGACCCGATCGGGGTGCAGGCCGGCCTGCGAGACCGCCGGAAAAAATAGGTCGGGCCTCGTCAGACACCAAAGCACTTTGCCCTTCGTGCGCGCCGCTATTCCGGCCACCATCAAAGCGGCGGCCGCGCCATCCACCGTGCCGGCCCCGCCACCCGCGAACTCGTGCAGGGCACCGCAGACCAGCCCGCCCCGAGGCAGGGCCTGGTCGATCTCCGGGACGCCGAACGGTAGGACAGGCTGCTCGCGTCCTTCGTCTCTTTCGAGATGTCGAATCCGCTCCCTCAGCTCGGAAATGACAGGATTTGCGCTCGCCTGAGCCATGGCCGCTCATCATCAGATTCAGGTTTCCTAATTGCGCAAAAGCGCATATGTTCCTTATTTGTTCCTGTTGTGAATGTGAGTCAACGCGCATCTAGCGGGTGGATATTCCTATTCAGCGACAACCCACACCAGATTGGCCGCCAAAAGTCCTTTCAAATCAAACAAGAGAAGCCTACAGATCCACAGCACGCAGAAAATGTCATCCATAAGAAAAAATAGCCAGGTTCTGACGCTGCGCGAATTCCGCAGCCCGACCATTGCCGTCGAATGCCCCGCATGCGATCGCCGCGCCGAACTCGACCGCCAGGCGTTGGTCAAGCAATACGGAGCGAGCCTCAGCTTCGTGCAGCTTCGAAGACGCATCTCGATGGGTTGTCCGAGAATGGTTGCCCGAGACGGGATCGACCGGTGCCAGACGCGGTTTCCAGGTCTGATCGCCGCAGGAATGTCACTGGGGACAGCCGACATGGACGACATCGAATAACATTGTCGCTTCCGGAACGTGCTGCGGGACGCGGCGCAATGGAAAACAAAAGAGGCCCTAGCGTCGTTTCTTCTCTCTTACCCGCAGCAGTTCCGCCGGCAGCATTCATCGATGAAAGCAGGAAGGCGATCGACGCCCTCCGGCCTGTGGTAGCCAGCCTGCCGAGGTCAGCGCTTGCGGTCGCCCTTGTCGCCCTGCCCGGATTTGGCCTCGTGTTCTGCGGCATGACGTGCATCTGCCGAGAGCGACCTTGAGACGTCGACGCTCTCCTTGAACCTGCCGTTGTGGTCGCGTCGAACGTAGCGTTTATCGCTTCCCGTATCGATCAGTTCACGCTTGCTCATAGAGGGACTCCTTTCAGGTTGTCTCCTTCGAAAACGCGCGCAGCGGAAAAAAGATGCATTGGAATCATCGCTTTAAAGGGGACTCGCAACGCGCGCATTGGCGCCCGGTTAAGTCATTGAAAAATGATTCGTTTTGGCTCGGAACAATTGGATGCCGATTCGCTTGAATCGCTTGAGTTGCGTCAGGAGTGTCAGGCAATGGCAGGGCCAAGAGCGAGTTGGAAAGGCTATATCAAGTTCGGAGAGGTCTCCTGTCCGGTAGCGCTCTACACGGCTGCATCCTCATCCGAACGCATCGCCTTCAACACCCTCAATCGAAAAACGGGCAATCGGGTCAAGCGGGAATTTGTCGACGGCGAGACCGGAGATCCGGTGGAGCGCGAGGACCAGGTCAAAGGCTATGAGGTCGAAAACGGCCAATATATCGTTCTCGAGCCAGAGGAGGTCGCAGCCGCGGTGCCTGAAAGTGACAAGACCCTGAGGATCGAAGCTTTCATTCCCTGCTCGCAGATCGACACGACCTACTTCGACAAGCCCTACTATCTGGCGCCCGACAAGATGGGCGAGGATGCTTTCATTCTCCTGCGGGATGGCATGAAACAGGAACATGTGGCCGGTATCGCCCGCACCGTGCTCTTTCGCCGGATGCGCACCGTTCTCATCCGGCCGCATGGCAAGGGGCTGATCGCCTCGACCCTGAACTTCGACTACGAGGTCCGTTCGTCGGAAAAGGCATTCGAAGACATGCCGGACCTCAAAATCGAAGGAGAGATGCTCGAGCTTGCCGAACATATCATAGGCACGAAGAAGGGCAGCTTCGACGCCAGTGCGTTCGACGATCGCTATGAGGCGGCCGTTGCCGAGCTGGTAAAAGCCAAGATCGAGGGCCGCGCACTGCCGAAGAAGAAGGCACCGGTTGCGTCCAAGCCCCGCGATCTCTTGCAGGCCCTGCGCGAGAGTGCCGGGATCGCAGCGGAGGGCGCCAAGCCGAAGCGTACCGCCGCCAATGCCAACCGCGGCGCCGGCCGCTCAAAAGCTGCAAAACGCGCTGTAAAATCCAAGCAGACAGCGGCAACGCCGGCCCGTCGCGCCGGCTGATCGGAGGACGCCGCCATGGCTCTACGTCCCTACTGGCGAGGCTATCTCAAACTCTCCCTCGTTACCTGCCCGGTGCAGATGATGCCGGCCACGTCGGAGAGTGACAAAGTCCGTTTCCATACGCTCAACCGTCAGACCCAGAACCGCGTCGTCAGCCATTACGTCGATTCCGTGACAGGCAAGGACGTCACGGAAGAGGACGAGGTCAAGGGCTACCAGCGCGGAGAGAACGAATACGTCATTCTCGAAGACGAGGAGCTCGAGAATGTCGCGCTGGAAAGCACGAAGACAATCGATATTTCCACCTTCACCGCGCGCGACAGCATCGACTGGATCTGGCTGGACGCGCCCTATTATCTCTCGCCGAACGATCCGGTCGGTCAGGAAGCGTTTTCGGTCATTAGAGATGCCATGAAGGCGCAGGACATGGTCGGAATATCCAGGCTCGTCATCTCGCGGCGCGAACGCGCCGTCATGCTCGAGCCACGCGGCAAGGGCATCGTCTTGTGGACGCTGCGCTACGGAGACGAGGTCCGCGACGAGGACGCCTATTTCGAGGCTATCGGCGACGAAAAGGCGGAGCCGGAGCTGATGCCGCTTATTCAACAGCTGATCACAAAACAGACGAAGGACTGGACCCCGAAAATGGTTGCCGATCCCGTCCAGGAGCGGCTGCTCGACATCATTGCCGCCAAGAAGAAGACATTGAAAAAGCCTGCCAAAACAAAAGCGAAACCTCAGCCGTCGTCACCAGCCAACAACGTCGTCAATATTATGGATGCGCTGAAGAAATCGGTTGCGGCCGAGAAGCGGGCGGGCAGATGAGCCGCCGCGTCAAACCGCTTCTCCAGGACGACCAGGTTCTCAAGTCGAAGCCGGCCCGTTCCCGCGACCCGACGCAACCCAATCTTCCCTTCGATCCTATGCCGGAGCGAATTGAGCCTTGCCTGGCGCTCTTGAAGAAAATCCCGCCGCGAGGTCCGGATTGGGCCTTCGAGATGAAATGGGATGGCTACCGGCTCGCCGTCCACATCGAACCAAAGGGCGTGCGGATCATTACCCGCGGGGGGCACGACTGGACGCATCGGTTCCCGGTGATCGCCGAGGAAGCCAAGAAGCTCGGCGTCGCAACGGCGATCCTGGACGGCGAGGCGGTCGTTCTCGACAAGGAGGGCCGTTCGAATTTTGGCGCACTACAGCGTTCGCTCGGCGGTCGGGGCGGAAAGCGCGCCTCCATGGAATCAGTGTTCTTCGCCTTTGATCTTCTTTATTTCGATGGTCACGATCTGACGAAAACGGAGCTCTCCGTCCGACGGCACCTGCTTGAGGACTTTCTGGACGGGGCCACCGGCGCCATCCAGCTTTCGGAGGAAGTGCCCGGCGATGGCGCCGAGCTTCTGGCGAATGCCTGCTCAATGGGGCTCGAGGGCATCATCGCCAAGCACCGGGAGCGGCCTTATCGCTCCGGCCGCACCGGTGACTGGCTGAAGATCAAATGTGTCCAGAGCGAGAGCTTCATGGTCGTCGGCTATGAGCAATCAAAAGTGGCGCGCGGTGGCATCGGCAGTCTGCTTCTGGCCGCCCGCAACGGCGATGAATGGATCTATGTCGGCTCGGTCGGCACGGGGTTCGATGCCAAGAATGCCGAGGAGCTGCGCACGCTGCTCGACAAACTGAGAACCAGTCGACCGGCAGTCGCGCTCAAGGGCAAGAACCTCGTCTTTGCCGAGCCGACGTTGATCGCCGAAATCGAGTTCCGCGGCTGGACCGATGACGGTAACTTACGTCATGCATCCTATAAGGGATTGCGCGAGGTACAGGACAACGCCGCCGTCTTCGATCTCAACGAGAAGCCGGCCGCCTGACTAAAAGGCCTGACATAAAAGGCAGATCGGTCGCCGCTCCCTCGGTCGGCTGCCGTGGTTTGGATGTCTCTTCTGTTGCTTCGTCCATCAGACATCGCCTGCAAGCTGCGCTTGCCAGATCATGCGGCGCGTCGTCCTTTGGCCAAGCGCTTGATCGCCTGCTCCAGCGGCCGCTCGCCGTCACAATAGTCCTGCCAGGCGGATGTTTTAGCAAGAAGCGCCGGCACGCTACGTAAGGTGAACTGTTTCGGGTCGAGGTTGGATTTCACCTGCGTCCAGGTGAGCGGCATCGATATGGTGGCGCCCGGACGCGCGCGCGGCGAGAGTGGTGCGACGGCTGTCGCCATGCGATCATTGCGCAGATAATCGAGGAAGATCCTGCCGCCTCGAAGGCTCTTGGTCATCTTGATCAGATAGAGGTCGGGGTTGTCGCGCGCCATCTCCTGACAGACGTCGTGTGCAAAGCCCTTGGCTTCGGCCCAGGACAATGGTTTTCGTTTGCTGACGGCGAGCGGGGTCACAACATGCAATCCCTTGCCGCCAGTGGTCTTGCAGAAGCTGACCAGACCGAGCTCGTCGAGCCGATCGCGCATTTCGCGGGCCGCCGCCACCACGGTCGAAAACGGAACATCAGGTCCGGGATCGAGGTCGAACACGAGCCTGCCGGGCACTTCCGGCTTGCCGGGCTCGCAATTCCAAGGATGTAGTTCGATCCCGCCGATCTGGGCGATGGCTGCGAGTCCTTCGATCCGATCGATCTGCAAGTAAGGCTTCTTATCCCCGAAGACCTTCACCAATTCCAGAAGGTTGGAGGTGCCAAGCATTGCGTGGCGTTGAAAAAACTGCTCTCCGCCGATACCGTCCGGCGCCCGAATGATCGAACACGGCCGGCCCCTGATATGCTCGATCAGCCAGGCGCCGACCGCTTCATGATAGCGGGCTAGGTCTTCCTTGGTGACGGGCTCGCCGTCGCCGGCGTCCGGCCAGAGCTGCTTATCGGGATTGGAAATCAGAACGCCCATGACTTCGGCCTTAGCGCCCTTGCGGCGGGCAGACTTGCTCTTGACCGTGCGGGCAGGTCCGGCCGTATCGGTCTGAGCAGGCGATGCAGGTTTTTCGGCCTCGACCTCTTTCGCCGGCTTATCCTCGCGCAGGCCCTTGAAGGCAGCCTGTCGCACGAGGCCGTCTGCCGTCCAGCCTTCGAATTCGATTTCAGCGACCAGCTCCGGTTTCACCCAGACCACTTCAGCCTGCTTCTTCGGCGCCCCGATACCGGTGAAGGGCGATTTTCCCGTCTCAAGCGCCTCCAGTTTCGCAAGCAGAGTCTCGACCTTCCTGGCGCCGTAGCCGGTCCCGACGCGACCGACATAGACGAAGTGATCGCCACGATGGACGCCGACCAGCAGAGACCGAAACTTGCCATTGGTCTTGGCGTAACCGCCGATCACCACTTCATGGCCGGCCCTGCATTTTGACTTTGCCCAGGTGTCGGTGCGGCCGGATTGATAGGGTGCATCCATTTGCTTGGAGACAACGCCCTCGAGATGCAGCTTGCAGGCTGAACGAAGCACGGCATCGCCGCCGGATTCGAAATGTTCGACATAGCGGATGCGCGGATCGCCGTCCGCGGCGTCGATAAGGTTTTGGAGCCGTTCCTTGCGCTCGATAAGGCGCATCGGCCGCAAGTCCTCGCCGCCGTCGAAAAGCAAGTCGAACGCGAAATAGACGAGATCGGCGGTCTTGCCTTCAGATAGAGCAGCTTGAAGCGCGGCAAAATCGGGTGCGCCGTTTTCGTCGAGCGCGCAGATCTCGCCGTCGATGATGCAGTCGGGAAGATCGGCGGCCGCAGCGGCAATTTCGGGATATTTTCCGGTCCAGTCGAGGCCCTTGCGCGTCTTCAGCGTCGCCGCTCCATCGGCGACCCGCATCTGGATACGGTAACCGTCGAACTTGATCTCGTGCAGCCAATCGTCGCCGGCGGGCGGCCGATCAAGCCTTTCGCATAGTTGCGGATCGATGAAATCCGGCAGATCGGCAGCGGTGGACGTCGCGACATCCTTGCGCGGTCGCTTCTTGCGCTCGGCCGCCGCCAGGCCGTGCGTGCTGTCCCAGACGGCGTCGGCCTCGACATCCGCGTTCGCCATCATGAACGGGCTTGGCTTGCGGCCCTTGCCGTTGGCGATTTGGTCCATGGTGCGGCCGGAGGCGACAGAGGTCGCGTTCTCCTCCAAGACTGCGGCGCCGTTTTCGTCGACGGAATAATCGTCGTGATGCTTGATCAGCAGCCAGTTCGTCCGCTTGCCGCCGTCCCGATCGCCGTGCATCCTGACCAGGACGAAACTGCCATGCAGCCGCTTGCCCTCGAGCGTGAACTTGAAATCGCCTTTCCTCAAAGCCTCCTGCGGCGACTTCCTGCCTTCCGGCTCCCAATAGCCGCGATCCCAGAGCATGACCGTACCGCCGCCATACTGGCCCTTGGGGATCGTGCCCTCGAAGTCACCGTAGTCGAGTGGGTGATCCTCGACCTCGACGGCGAGCCGCTTGTCATGCGGATCGAGTGATGGTCCTTTGGTCACCGCCCAGGATTTGAACACGCCGTCGAGCTCAAGCCTCAGGTCGTAGTGAAGCCGCGTCGCATCGTGCTTCTGGATCACGAACCGCCGGCGGTTCGAGGGCCTGACCTGCGTTTCACCGCTCGGTTCGCTGGTCTTTTGAAAATCGCGTTTGGCGCGGTATTTCGACAGATTATCGGCCATGCTCAGCGGCTCGATACCCGCAGGGCGCCGGCCTCCTCAAGACAACGCTCGACAGCGCCGACCTGGCTGCGTTTGACGTCCGCCGAAACCTCGATCTCGCCTTTGAGCGGCGCATCGCGACGTGCGCCCTCCTCATGCGAGGCGTCGCCCCCCGAGGGCACCAAGCCGGCGGAATTGCGGCCGGCGGCGGGCTCGATGAAGATGTCAGGGCGCGAGATGCCATACTGCTGAACCAGATGCTCGACCGCAATATCGGTCGCTTCCCGTGTTTCGAACGTGGCTCGGATTGTCGTCGTGCTGTCGTCGCCCATTGGCTCTCTCCTGATAACGTTCTCTAAAGCATCACAACGCGTCTGGCGGCTGGTGGTTTCGCTTCTCAGAGCTCGATACCCACGGAAATTGCTGAACTTCCGCCTTGGCAGGTGTCGCAGCGACCGGAGGTTGGTGACGTACCCTCAAACTGCGTGCGCGTGCGGTCCCGCTCGGGAACTTTCATCATCAGGCGAAGTTCATGGAACTGTCGGTTGAAGAGCAAATCCTCGCCATTTGGCGATGGTACCCGCACCGGCCTTACCCGGCAGTTCGTTGAAGGAGAAGATGCGTTTGATCACCACAACAGTCTGTCATTAATCAAGGATCTCGGCGGTGAAGCATTCAACAACAAGTGCGATGATCCTCCTTGTCGCTACATTGGTCATCGGCTGCAGCACGCCAGAGGCCACAGCGCGACCGGGTCCCACTCCTTTACCGGGGAGCCTGACTTACGGCGGAAAAGTCGTCCATTCTCGTTACAAGCCTGGGACGATCGTCAAAAACACCTTTCTCGGGCAGTTCGGGTACCGTGTCTTCGAACGGTATGTGGTTCAGCCTGACGGGACCTTGCGGCTGACCTATCAGACAACCGGGCCGGATTTTCTCTGGGACTAAGCTATGCTGCGTCATGAGGCCCGCCTCCTGATGCTGGCCGCTATAGGATTGTCCCCAGATGACCCAAGCCCCTCCGCGGCACGGGCGCTGGCGCGCTATCGCCGCCAGCCTGCCGGGTAGACCAGTACCAACGCATCTAGCTGTTGGATATTATCCTCGGCTCGCGGCCGATCTACCGGACCCGACCGGACCGAGTGGTGCCGACCTTGTTCCTCAGTCTGCAAGCGAGCAAGGCGCGACCTTGCGTTTTGGCTTTGCGCAACCGCCGATCCCATTCGAGGGCGTCGTGCGCGGCTTCGTTCGCTTTCTCCAACCGATCTTTAGTTTAGCGGTGACAACGCGATAGACTACCGAACGCTGGCCCCGCCGTCATCAGTTCCTCGTCAGCATCGTCCCTGGCCATGTTCTCGCGCGACGACGTCTTCGGCGGCTCATGGTCGCTCCTCAGTCACGCGCTTATTAAAGCGTTGATATCGCCCCGAACCCTGCTATGTTCTCTCTTTGTTTCAACGTGATTTTTTTGCAGCCGATCCATCGCAATCCGTGAAGTTGGAATGCAGAACGTAAGCTCCTTTCCCGTCCGGAAAATCGTCCATGTTGACATGGATGCATTTTACGCATCGGTCGAGCAACGCGATAATCCGGAGCTGCGCGGCAAGCCGATCGCCGTCGGCGGATCGGCTGCACGCGGCGTGGTGGCGGCGGCAAGCTACGAGGCTCGCGCCTTCGGCGTTCACTCGGCCATGCCGTCGGTGACGGCCAAGCGCAAATGTCCCGAGCTGATCTTCGTGCCGCCGCGCTTCGACGTCTACAAGACAGTGTCGCAGCAGATCCGAGATATCTTTGCCGAATATACGCCGCTTATCGAGCCGCTCTCGCTCGACGAGGCCTATCTCGATGTCACGCAAAATCTCAAAGGCATGGCAGTCGCCACCGAGATAGCGTCGGAAATTCGGGCCAAGATCAAACAGGTGACCGGGCTCAACGCGTCGGCCGGTATTTCCTACAACAAGTTCCTCGCCAAGATGGCAAGCGACCTCAACAAGCCGAACGGCCAGGCTGTCATCACACCGAGAGACGGGCCGGTCTTCGTCGAAGCCCTCCCCGTCAAGAAGTTTCATGGCGTGGGTCCGGCGACGGCCGAAAAGATGCGCCGGCTCGGGATTAATACCGGCGCTGATCTTAAGGAGAAGACGCTCGAATTCCTTGTCCAGAATTTCGGCAAGTCCGGACCCTATTTCTTTGGCATCGCCCGCGGCATTGACGAGCGCCAGGTCAAGCCGGACCGGGTGCGCAAATCGGTAGGCGCCGAAGATACGTTCTCCGAGGACCTTCATGCCTATGAGCTGGCCCGCCAAGGGCTCCAGCCACTGATCGAAAAGGTCTGGGGTTACTGCGAGGCCAACCGGATCGGTGCTAAGACGGTGACGCTCAAGGTCAAATATGCCGACTTCAACCAGATCACCCGCAGCAAGACGGTTTCCGCACCTCTGTCGGTGATCGGCGACCTCGACGAAATCGTCGATCTGCTGCTCGCACCAATCTTCCCGCCGCGCAAGGGCATCCGCCTGCTCGGCGTCACCTTGTCCTCGCTGGAACGCGCTGCGGAGGCGGAGCCACAATTGCGACTGGCGCTCTAGCTTGCCAGCGCCGGCTGATCGGACGCGCGTGAAGTATCTTTGACACGGAACGTCCCCTCAGGTAGCGGGCGCAGGATTTCGTCCTCCGGCACCCTTCCATCGAGCCATGCCATCCTTTGATCCCGTCTGAGCACCGCCATCTGGCGGTCTTGGTAAGGCGCGAGATCAGGATTTGCCTCGATCGTCAGGATCGCAAAGCCCTCAGGCCAATCTTCTGCAGCAGGCCGCCAGATCCCCGCGAAATAGAACCAGTCGCCATCGGCGAGCGAAAAACTGAAGTTCTTGTGACGAAACTCGGACGCTGGCACCAGGCAGCGATGGGTCGGGAACCGTCGGCCTTCGGATCGGACGACACTGACGGCGCGGGCACGGCCATCGCGGGCTCGTAGCCCCCACGGCAGTTCCACCATCTCCACATCGCTGCCGTTGCGCCTGACGACGATCCGGCGCTTGTCGAGAGGGGCATCGGACTGAAAAACGGTCGCATTCATATCCAAGAACATACCAGGAACGCAATCAGCGGACAAGATCGAGCTCTTGCTTGGGCCTTCCGTCTGCCGAGGGTGGAGGCCGAAGATCTCCTTGTTGCGCTGGCGAGCGCGCGATCCGACCATATATTGCACCTGCAGCGGCTCGCCGTTACCGATCGATGCCTCGAAGGGAGGAACCATGTGCAATGATTACCGATTGATGGTCGATACCGCGTCGATCGCAAAGGACTTCGCCGATCTCAAGATCAGGATCCGGTTCGATGAAGGCATACCGAACCTCCAGGCGCGCGAGGATATCAAGATCACAGACTTCGGCCCTATCATCCGCACGATCGGCGGAGCCCGCGATGAGACAGAGCTCGTGCAGCGACGCTGGAGTTGGCCGGGGCCGAACAAGCGGCCGGTCTATAATTTCCGCTCTGAGGGACGGGAGTTCACGTCCAATCGCTGCCTGATCGTCGCCGATGGCTTCTACGAGTTCACGGATCCGAAAGACCCAAAAAAGAAGCGCAAGGACAAGTGGCTGTTCACGAAGAAGGGCGAGCCGATCTTCTGCATCGCCGGCATCTGGCGCGATACGCCGGATGTGGGTCAGGCTTTCACGATGCTGACGATGGAGCCGGGACCGGACATCCTGCCCTACCACGATCGCCAGATCGTCATCCTCGAGCGTGACGCATGGGCAGAGTGGCTCGATCCGACTGTGTCGGCGACCTCTTTGATCAAGCCGCTTCAACCGGGGACGTTATCGGTGGAGCAGGTCGGCTAGGTTGCGGGCGCCTGCACCACGGCCCCAGGTGCGATCTTTCGCGGAAAACGATAGTTTGTACGGTAAGAGTCCAAAGCCACGTTCTTGACGAAGCGAGCTTGATTCGCGGCTGTCAAGTTGAAAACATGCCCTTGCGTTCCAAAACGAGACGAGGTCGCCATGACAGTTGCTTTGGCTCACGGCATTTTTTCTCACTATGACGTGCAGGTGATGCGGCAGGTCTTCACGAAGATCAGCTCGGAACCATGGTTCTCGCCCGGCGCGGGTAACAGGGCCGCACTTGCGAGCTGCGTCATGAAAATGTATCGGCGCGGCCTGGTATGCCCGGAGCGTCTGGAAGCGCTTTGTCGCCTCGTTGCGCACAAGAAGTTCTCGCTCCAATCGGCTCTCGGAGGTTATCGGTTCCTGCTTGCGGAAGATGATTACCACGTCGCGGCGGATGCCAGACAGCGGTTGAATTCGCTCGGAGCCGAAGTTCTGTCAGTTTCCTCCGTTTCCGCGGCACTCGACATCGCCGAACACGAACATGGCCTCGATGGCGCATTGCTTGATGTCAATCTGTCAGGTGAAATGGTCTATTCGGTCGCGGCAGTCTTGAAGATGCGACACATCCCCTTCGCCTTCGTCACCGGATCCGACGACAGGCTCCTCCCGCCATTCTACCGCAACGACAAAATCTTCATGAAACCCACCGACTGGGCCATCGCTGCAAAGCATGTCGTACGTCGCCAGCGACTTCTGGCAGTGTGAAACGACAGAACGCGAACTCCCCGTGCAGGCGGCATGGTGCCGGGAACTGTGGGTCGAGCCATATTGCTTACCAACGCACTGAGCAGGCGCCACGATGGTCCCCTGCGTTCGCCAGACGTACTCATTTTCTGCCTAACCTTGAGAATGGTCGCCGACGCGACTTCGCCGGTGCCGACGGTCAGAGATGAAGGCGACGAAGGAGCCAACGAAGATCTAGAGCGATGCCCTCAGATTGCTACGGTTGGAGTGGCCCCCAGACTTGGCCCCGCGTCGGATGCGCAACTCATCGCATCACGACAAGCACCTGTCTGAGCTGGAGCACCGAGTAATCCCTCTTCATATGATGTGGTCGCGGTGCCATCTCCCGCCCGCTCCGTCATCGCTTCGACCGCGCGAGGAAGTCCTGCACGATGTCGGACATGTCTATTGAAGAGCTGCACCGGAGGGGCGGGAATTGAGCAATCGTCTTCAGCCTAAAGAGCATCGTTTGAGCGTCGGGGCAACGCGCAGCGACGCAGACCGCGGGCACCTACTCCGGCAGGGCTGTCTGCCGGAAAAACGACACCGTTGCCTCGTCCGGCGGTCCAAACCACGTCGTGAAGAAGGTTCGGAAGTCCTGCGCGGCATAGGTCTCGCTTAATGCACGGTCGACAGCCAGACGGAAGTCCTCATCGCCACGTGCCAACTCGAGACCGAGCGGTTCGTAGGTGAAATGGCGCTGTAGGACGATGAGATTGCCGGAATTATCGCTGCGGGCGGCAGCATCCATGAGGATCGGCATATCACCGAAAAGCACTGCCGAACTGCCGTCCAGCACACGCTCTATACCTTGCTGATAGGTGTTGACCGGCATGGCGGTCGCCGCGAGCTGGAAGGTCTTGATCCTATCGGTCAGCCAGCTTTCGCTCGTGGTTCCGGCGATCGAAGAGAACGTCTTATGTTCTAGGATCGTGCGAGCCGGCGAACCGCGCCAGACGGGACGGCTAGTCGGCTCGCCATATTGCAGCACTTCCCGCAGCGCCAGCGGAGAGTTGGTACTGAGCAGCGCGCCGGTGCCGCTCGGGAAGATCGGGATGGAGAAGGAGACCTGCTGGCGACGCGTCAACGTCACCGGCTCTGCGCCGCAGACAAGATCGGCCGCGCCGCTTTCGATCGCATTCACCTTGGCATCGCCTGGAAGAGGCACCCATTCCACATCGAGCTTCGGCAGGTTCAGCTGTGCCCTCAAGCTATCGGCGATCTTGTCGCACAGCGCCACGGCATATCCATCCGGCCTGCCCTGCTCGGCATTGAAGGAGAATGGCCTGGCTTCCGGATCGTAGCCGAGCTTCAGTGCACTGTTCGTCCTGACGCGATCGAGCGTCTGGGCTTGCGCGGGCGCGATGAGCGCGGATGCTGCCATGGCGGCGAGAGCGAAGGCGGCGATAACCGCCCGGTGACCATTTCTCTTTGGCATATCTGGTCCTCCCTCTGTTATTCGGCCGGAGCCTGGTTCGCGCCACCCGAAAAACGCGGCGCGATCAGGCCGTAGATGATGAAACCGATGCCTGTCACGATCATGCCGCCGAGCACCGCATCCTTGCCGGAGGCGTAGATTGCGAAGACGCTATAGGCCATGCCGACAAGCGCGATCGCCGCATTCAGGTTGTATTTAGCCGGAGGCACACGGGCGACCTTCATCATGACAAACAGCGCCGACAGCGCGATGATGTACGGCAGCACGTTGGTGACAACAGCGAGGTTGACGAGCGCGGAGAACTGTTCGCTCAGCGTCGGGGATATGGTCATCAGGGCAAGGCAGGTCTGCACGATACCGAGGATTATCATGCCGCGCACAGGCGCTCCCATCTCGTTCACGCGCGAGAATATAGAAGGGAACATCCGCTCGTCGGCAGCGGTCTTCGCCGTCTGGGCAATGGTGAATTGCCAGCCGAGCAACGAGCCGAGGCAGGCGAGCACCGCAAGCGCCATGATGATCGAACCAATCGTCGGATTGAACATCGTGGCATAGGCGAGCGCGAACGGCCCCGTCGAAGTGGCGAGATCCGCATTCGGCACGATGCCCTGAATGACCGTCGTCGACAGGATGTAAATGACAGCCGCGCCCAGTGTGCCGAACATGCAGGCGAGCGGCACGTCACGTTTGGGATTTTCGACGGCATCAGAATTCTGCGCTGCAGACTCCATGCCAAGGAAGGCCCAGAGGGTCAGCGAAATGCTTGATCCCATCCCCTGCGCAAGCGACAGGCCTTTCGGATTCCAGGCGGCTGCGAATGTGCTGGAGCTGAACCACAGCCAGCCGATAATCGACAGCAGCCCGACGGGCAAGATGACGCCCCAGACGGTAATAGAGCCGATGCGACCGGTGATCCGCGGACCGCCGAAATTGGCGGCCGTCGTCAGCCATAGAAGGATGATCAGCGCGAGGCAGGTCATGATGGGGGTCGAGGTCAAGCCAGGAAAGAAGCCGGCGAGATAACCAACGGCCGAAATGCCGATTGCCACATTGCCGACCGCGAGCGACAGGAAGTACAGGAAGAACACCAGAAAGTAGCCGTCTTTCCCATAGGCATCTTCCGCATAGGCGGACATGCCACCAGGGCGCTGGTTGAAAAGGCCGGCCTGGGCAAAACCATAGGCGATCGCCATCGAGCCGACGGCGGTCACGAGCCAGGACAGCAGCGAGATCGCGCCCACCTGGGCCATGTTGGCGGGAAGCATGATGATGCCTGAACCCATCATGTTGACGGCGACGATGAAGGTGAGTTGCACCAGGTTCATCTTCTTCTTGGCAGTGGTCTCGGCCGCGAGATGCATCGTGTTATCGGTCATGACGAAATCCTCCCTACCCCCTACTCGCGCACGACATATGTGTAGAATTTGATCCGCCCATCGATCCGCTCCTGGAACACGCCCTGGACCTCATAGTTGAAGCCCGGGAACCGGTTGAAGGATTCTTCGAAGGCGAGGAAATAGTCCCGCATAGGCCGCGCCCGGTCATCCCAGCGTTCTCCGGGCACGATCACGCCGATGCCGGGCGGATAGATCAGCGCCAACGTCGCCGAAACGCGGCCGGCGGCCTCCGCCAACGGCACATAGTCGACATTGTTGGCGACCAACCATTCATAGGCCTGCTTGGGAGCCATCGCTGGCTTCGGAAAACTCTCGGAGCGGAAGCAGAGACGCTGCAGCTCCTTGACCCCTGCTTCGCGATAGAAGGAGTGCATCTCCCTGCAGGCTTGGCGGACGGTATAGCGGGCATACCGTTCGCGATTGGCCGCGAAGACGGTCGGCAGCACTTCCTGCAGCGGCGCATCGCGATCCCAGAGGTTCTTGAACTTGACGAGTTTGGCGACCAGCGTATTCAGCTTGCTCTCGTCCTCGGCGGGGGTGAGCAGGAAGAGAAGGCTGTTCAAGTCGCATTTTTCCGGAACCACCCGCTGCTCGCGCAGATAGTTGGCGACGACCGTGGCGGGGATACCGAACTCGCGATATTCGCCCGTCTTTCGGTCGATGCCGGGCGTCAGCAGCGTGAGTTTGTTGGGATCGACCATGGTGTAATCAGGCGCATAGCCCGAATAGCCATGCCATTTTGCCTCCGGATCGAACCGCCAGCATTGTTGCTCGTGCTTCAGCACCTCGGTCGGCACATCTTCCCACCTGGTGTCGATGAGATCGCTAGTGTGCTTCGAGCCCGAGACCGAAACCTTGTCCGGCACGAAGGGATCGAAGAACCATTGTTCTTCGGCGCTCGTCGCCTTGCTCTCGTAGTGCTCGACGAAGCCGCGCAGCTTCTTACGAACCTCGATGCCGAGTTCGATGCAACGATCCCAGAGCATCTCGCCGGCCTTGCCCTCATGCACCTTGGCATTGACATCGAGCGACGCGAAGAGCGGGTAGAAGGGGGAGGTCGAGACATGCATCAACAGCGATTCATTGAAGCGCTTGTGCTCGATAAACCGGCGCTGGCCGCTGATATGTTCGTCCCGCTTGTGGATCTGCGACGCCTGCGAGAAACCGGCACCCTGCTTGTGGACCGACTGGGTGGAGAACAGTCCAGGCATATCCCCCCGCAAGTCCTTGAGACGCATGGGGCTATGGCCCTCGAAAAGCGGGTGGAAAGCGTTGTAGCCGATCCAAGCCTCATCCCAGAGCACGTAGTCGCAGAGATGGCCGATCTTCTCCATCACATGGCGGACGTTGTAGATCGTACCGTCATAGGTCGCGAGCTGGATGCAGGCGAGGCGAAAAGGCCTTTCCGCCTGCGCCTGGCTTTTGTCGGTGACGAGCGGGTGTTCCTCTATCTTTTGCCGCAGCCAGGCCTCGTCCCAGGCTGCCCAGTCGACAGCGCCGATCATGCCGAACGAATTGCGGGCGGTCGGCAGATAGATCGGGATCGCGCCGGCCTGCACGAGTGCGCCCTGATGCAGAGACTTGTGATTGTTGCGGTCGAAGAGCACGAGATCGCCGCTGCGCAGCACCGCATTGGCGACCACCTTGTTAGACGTGCTCGTCCCGTTCAGGATGAAGTAGGTGCGGTCTGCGCCGAAGATGCGCGCTGCCTGTTTCTGGGCTTCGACGGCAGGGCCCTCATGGATCAGCAGATCGCCGAGATCGACGTCGGCGTTGCAGAGATCGTTGCGGAAAATGCTCTCGCCGAAATATTTGAAGAAGAGCTGTCCGGCCGGCGACTTGCGATAGAACTGACCGCCCTGGTGCCCTGGGCAATCGAAGGCGATATTCGCCTCACCGTCATAAGCCATCATGCCGCCGAAGAATGGCGGCAAGAGCGATTTGCCGTAATTGACGGCACTGGAGACGATCTGCTTGGCATAGAAGGTCGGCGTCTGCTGGCCGAGATAGACAAAGCCGTCCACCTCGCCGGCCATCTCGACGACATCCATATCCGCAATCGTCAACGTATCCGCCATCGCCCAGATCGGTGTTCGAAAGCCAAGATCCCTGACGGAACGAAGGAAGCTGCGCGCCGCCGGCAGCTTGCCGCCCTCGACCGAGCCGATATAGGCGCCGACATCAGCATCCTCGGAGACATCGGCGGAATAATCGTCGCGCAACTCCACCTCGAATCCGTCAGCGGTGATCTGTGACACCAGCGCCTGTGCCTGAGAATTGTCGCGGTCGATGATCGCCACGATCTTCAGCATCTTGTGGAAGGGTATGGCGACCGTCGGAGACTTCACATCACGCGGGATCATTCCTGCCCCTCCCCTGCAATGCAATCGACAAGGTAACGGCGTCCGCCATCACCGGGCGCGAAGCGAAGGCCGTGAATATCGGTTTCGAAACCGGGGAACTTGCTGTCGAAGTCGCGGGCGTAAAGCAGGTAATCCTGGATGGACTTCGTCGACTGAGTGATCCGCTCGCCCGGCATGATCAAGGGAATTCCCGGCGGATAGGGAACGATCATCACCGCAAGGGTGCGGTTCATGAGATTGTCGATCTCGACGCTTTCGATCTTGCCCTTTACCAGCCGGTCATAGGCATCGGCGGGACGCAGGGCCATTTCAGGCAGCACCGTGTACATCTCGCGCTGCGCCTTCGGCACATCGTCCTTACGATAGATCGCATGGATCTGCTCACAGAGATCTTTCAGGCCCATGCCGCCATAGGCCTCCGGATGGGCTGCGGCGAGCGCCGGCAGCGCCCGGGTCAATGGCGCATTGGCGTCATAGAGATCCTTGAAATTGAGAAGCTCGGTGACGAGCGTGCTCCACTTGCCACGGGTAATGCCCATCGAGAAGAGAACGAGGAAGGAATAGAGGCCGGTCTTTTCGATCTCGATGCGCCGTGACGACAGGAACTTGGTGATGACCGCTGCCGGTATCCCGTGCTCGTCCATCACTCCGCTTGCCGACAGGCCCGGCGACAGGATGGTCACCTTGATCGGGTCGACCATGACGTGGTTTTCGGCAAGCCCGGTAAAACCATGCCAGGCGTCATCGGGCTTCAGAACCCAGTCGGCATGGGTATCGCTCGGCGTCTGTTCAGCGACCGTCGGTTCCCAGACATCGAACCACCAGGTGCCTTCTGTCTGTTCCCTGACGGCATTCATCGCCCTGCGGAAGCTGATTGCCTCGTCGAGCGTCTCCTGCACCAGCGCACGGCCCGCCGGCTGCTCCATCATCGCGGCCGCGACATCGCAGGAGGCGATGATGCCATATTGCGGCGAGGTCGAGGTGTGCATCATGAAGGCTTCGTTGAAGCGGGTGATGTCGAGACGCTTGTTCTCGGCATGTTGGATATGGATCATCGATGCTTGCGAAAGCGCCGCCAGCAGCTTGTGCGTCGAGTGCGTGGCGAAGGTAATGGCGTTCTGCGACCGCGCGGGCTGGTTCGACGAGATGCCGTGGAAGCCGTCGTAGAACTCGTGAAAATTCGCATAGGCGTACCAGGCCTCGTCGAAATGCAGCACCTCGACCGCATCCCCCAGTGACGCCTTGATGGCGTCGACATTGTAGCAGAGCCCGTCATAGGTCGAGTTGGTGATGACCATCAGCCGAACTTTGCCGCTGGTCTGCCCGGCAAAGGGGCTGGCGGCAATCTTGCCGGCGATCGATTCCGGCGTGAACTGATCCTTGGAGATCGGGCCGATAATGCCGAGCCCGTTGCGCGAGGGCGTCAGATAGATGGGTGTCGCGCCCGTCATGATGAGCGAGTGCAGGATCGACTTGTGGCAGTTTCGGTCGCAAAGCACGAGATCGCCGCGCCCGACCATGCCGTGCCAGACGATCTTGTTGGCGGTCGACGTGCCGCCGACGACGAAAAGGGTCTCATCTGTACCGAAGATGCGTGCCGCGTTGCGCTCGCCCTCGGCGATCGGCCCCACATGGTCGAGAAGCGAACCGACGCTGCCGACCGATACAGAGATATCGGAGCGCAATGTGTTTTCGCCGAAGAACGTGTAGAAGAGCTGACCGACCGGGCTCTTGCGGAAAGCGACGCCGCCGCCGTGGCCCGGCGTGTGCCAAGAATAGGCGCCTTCCAGCGTGTAAGCCATCAGGGCCTTGAACATCGGCGGCGGTAGTCGGTCGAGATAGTTGCGGGCGGTCTGCGCAATCGCGCGCGCCATGAATTCTGCGCTGTCCTCAAACAGCCGAAAGAAGGCATTGGCATGCCGAAGCACTGTGGCCGGTACATCTTCCGCGGTCGTATCGTCCCCGAAGAGGAAAATCGGCATGCGGTCGTTTCTCCGCCGTTTGGCAGCGAGAACCTCTCCCAGCACCTGCCAGCGCGTCGCTTTGTCCTCGGTGCCGTCGACGGAAACCAGCCAGCAGGATTCGGTGTTGAAGATATGCACGAGACGGCGTGCATCCTCGTAGGACACGCCGGAGACGATCCGGAATCCCTCCTTCTCGATAGCGGAAGCCAGATCGCGCATACCGCGCCCGGCAGCGCTCTTGCCGTCAAAATCCTCATCGATAACAGCGATAGGAAATGCCGTCTGGAATTCCATGCCTTCCTCCAGAACCGGGGTGTCAAAGGCTGCGGCCGCCCTGCAGCCGCCTGCATCTCAGGGGAAGGATCGTATATGACGGCTCGCGCAGCGTCGTTGATTGCAATCAACGTGACACAGAGCTTTTCGATGCCGCTCCAGCAGTCGGGGTTCCTGCTCGCCTATTCGGCCCACTCCGCATCGGCGGTGAAGGCAATCGTCAGCCAGCGATTAGCGCTTTCGTCGCCGATCGCATTGCCTATTTCGTCGCGCAGCGCATCCCACTCCTCCACGGTCTTTGCGGGAAGCCCTTCCGGCACGATGAAATAGAGCTCGATCTGCTTTGCGCGGCCGACCTGGGCGACATAGGCGCGGTGCGAAACGAAACCGAGGCGGCGAACCGTGTCCGAGGCAATGCGATCGACATGTTCCTGCAGATCGAGAGGCGCAATCAGCAATATCTCTTTCAGCGCTTTCCAGACTGTGCCGATCGGTAGCGGGATCATGACAAGGCAGACGAGCGTCAGGACGGCCGGGTCCATGTAGGCGGCAAGCCAGGCCAAGGGTGTGGACCGCGCCGCCATTCCGATCAGAAATGCGATGAGCAGCGCGAGCGCAATGCCGCCCGACATGATCCAGGCCTTGACGTCGAGCGAGATGAAATCGGATTTGATCCGGCGATTCAGTCTGATGCCCAAAACAGCCATGACAGCGCAGACGAGCACGGTCGCCGCCGAATAGGCGATGGCCATGCCGAAGCGCAGTTCGTGGCCGCCGTTCAGGATGCTGATGATCGCACTGATAAGCGCGTAGACGCCGACCGTCATCAGCAGGCAACCGTTGAGCATCAGCACGATCGGCTCCAGGTGCCAGAAGCCCATGGTAAAGCGGTTACGGATCCTGCCGGAGCGGGCGTCGCTCTGGGTCGATTTTATGATGAGGCTGGAAACCCAGAGCGCAAGCGCTGTCATCGCTGCGTCGGCCAGCGAATAGACACCATCGAAAGCGATCGAAAAGGATCCGGAAAGGATCCCGAAAACAACCCCAAGCGTTGCGACGACGACGGTCGCAGCAATCGAAATCCTGAGAACGCCTTGCTCGCTTAACATTTCGGGCAACCTCCGGCGGGTCATGCCAGCTCGTTTGTGCCGATCATGAAGCGAAGCAAGGCCTGGAACAATGGCAACCCTAAGCCTTTGCCGGCTCGCTCGTCTGGGTAATAAGGTATTACGTGCCGATTATCGGGAGCAACAGGGCGGCGGGTCTTTGCCTCATAGTCTCAGGCGCAGATGTGCGTTATTTGGTATAGAAGGTCATATTACCGTTGCGCGCGCGCGAAACCCATTCGATGTCATTTGCACTGAGCTTCTTGGCCTTGAGCTGGGCCACCAGCCATTTGTTGGAGCGAATGGCGTCCCTGATGGCTTTGACATGCTCTTCGCTTCCCGGTTGAGGGTGCGAGCCGGTTTCGGAGAAGCCTGCGACTCTGTAGCTGACAATTGTGAATCGCTTGTCGTGGTAGGCTCGCACCGCGTCGGGCAGGTTCTCGCTCCAGTTCATTCTCCGATATTCACGTCGATCCTGCTGCGCTTCGACCGGGGCAATTCCAGCAGCAGCAGTCAATACGGCAAGTCCAATGATCACGAACATTTTCATCGCTCTAACTCCCGAGACCAAAAATGATGCTCAGTTCTCAAAATAGCTGACGCAACGGTGGCAGGCATTGAGCAGGATCAACGTGTTCGAACAGCGATTTCGACACTGACCGCCCCCGATCCCGCGTGCGCAGAACACCCTCCGGGACGCTCACGACTACGCATTGAACCGGATTGCGGCACCCCATCTTTGGGGGGAAGATCGCTGGAATGGATCGCCATCCGAGCCCTGATCGGCAACGGATCAGGCCGCCTCGCGGGAGGGAACAACATGACAACGCCGCCAAATGGCAAGAGCCTGGGACTTGCTGCCTGCACCGCCATCGTAGTGGGAAACATGGTGGGGTCGGGCTTCTATCTTTCGCCTGCCGCCGTCGCGCCTTACGGCAACCTTGCGATCATCGTTTGGATCCTCATGGGTGCTGGCGCGATCTGCCTCGGCCTCACCTTCGCGCATCTTGCAAGCCTCGTGCCCGCAGTCGGCGGTCCTTATGCCTACACGAAGCTCGCCTATGGCGATTTCGCCGGTTTTCTTATCGCCTGGGGATACTGGATCTCGATCTGGACATCCCTGCCGGTCATCGCGATCGCCTTTGCCGGCGTGATGGTGGACCTCTTCCCTGCCCTTGCCAATCGCTTCACCGCAACCGTACTGACACTGGGGGTAATCTGGGCGATCGTTCTCGTCAACCTTCGCGGCGTTCACGCAGCAGGCTTGTTCGCGCAGGTGACGACCTTTGCCAAGCTGCTGCCTTTCGGCGCTGTAGCCATAATCGGCCTCCTCTATATCGATAGCTCACATTTTGCCGAATTCAATCCGAGTGGCCAGCCGCTGCTGCAGTCGTTCGCGACGCTGGCGCCGCTCACCATGTTTGCCTATCTCGGGCTGGAATCGGCGACCGTCCCTGCGGGTGATGTCGACAATGCCGAGCGCACCATCCCGCGATCGACCGTGCTCGGTATCTCCATCGCCGCCGCGCTTTACGTGCTCGGCACAATCGTCGTGATGGGCCTCGTGCCGCGCGAACAACTCATTCATTCGGTCGCGCCCTTCTCCCAGGCCGCGGGAATCATGTGGGGGCGCCCTGGAGAGCTGGCGATCTCGATTGCAGTCCTGGTCTCCTCGATCGGTGCGTTGAACGGCTGGACCTTGCTGATGGGACAGGTTCCGATGGCAGCGGCGCGAGACGGTCTGTTTCCGCCGCTCTTTGCCCGGCTCTCCTCCCATGGCGTTCCGGCATGGGGCATGATCATCTCAGCCTCGTTTGCAACGATCCTGGTGATCGTCCAGGCGCTTGGCTCAGAGGGCTTCGCCGCAGTCTATCGGCTGATGGTGGGGCTCAGCACAATGGCTGCCGTCGTGCCTTACGCCTTCTGTTCGCTTGCCGGAACCCTCGTTGCGGGCGTGACGCTCGGGCGAATGCCAAGGGTCAGCGCAATTGAAGCCATCGCATTTGTTTTTGCGATCTTCACCCTTTATGGCTCCGGCGCCGAACCGGTACTCTACGGACTGGTGCTGCTGATGCTCGGTATCCCCGTTTATGTCTGGCAGAGGCGAAATGCGGCTGAAACGGCAAACAAAGACACGGCAGCGGGTGCGGCATCGCGCCCGGCCGTCTCGGGATGAGTTTGCCTTGGAACGTTCAGTGCCAGTCCAAGCCTGCAAAACTCTCACTGATGATTGTTCCGCGCTCGCCGCGCACCATCCCGGCAATATCGGAGAGAGAACCGATTGCGGCCGTCTTGCCGTTGGCACGCGCGAAATGGCAGGCCGCATCCACCTTTGGCCCCATAGAGCCGGCCGGGAAGGAGAACTGTTTGAGATCATCGGGGCGAGCACGATGGATCGCCTTCTGAGATGGTTTACCCCAGTCTGTGCAGACGGCCTCGGCATCCGTCGCCATAATCAGCAGATCTGCATGAAGTTCGCGTGCCAGCAACTCCGAGCATAGGTCCTTGTCGATGACGGCTTCGACACCGATCAGTTTTCGATCTGCGCCCTTTTGGTACATGGTCGGTATACCGCCGCCGCCTGCACAGATGACGATGGTGCGCTCTTCCAGCAGCCAACGAACCGGCCGGATCTCGAAAATGCGCTTTGGCACGGGCGAGGCCACGACGCGACGCCACTTTTCGCCATCCTGCTTGAAGACCCAGCCCTTCTCCCCACGGATCCGGTCGGCCTCCGCCTGATCATAGACCGGGCCGACGAACTTGGTTGGATTCTGGAACCCAGGATCATCGGCATCGACTTCCACCATGGTCAGCAGCGTCGCGAGAGGCTGCTCGAACGGCAGGAGATTGCCAAGTTCCTGCTCCAGCATATAGCCGATCATGCCTTCGGTCTCGGCGCCGAGAACATCGAGCGGATAGGCTTCCTCGGGTTTGTAGGCTGCGCCCTGAAGCGCGAGCAGACCCACCTGCGGACCATTGCCATGCGTTATGACGATCTCGTGTTCGGCGGCAAGCGGCGCGATCGCCTCAGCGGCGATGCATGCGTTCCGCCTCTGGATATCGGCGGTCATGGCTTCTCCGCGCCGGAGAAGCGCATTGCCGCCGAGCGCAATAACCATACGCATGCTAATCTCCTAATGTCGCGACCAGCAGGGCCTTGATCGTATGCAGGCGGTTTTCTGCCTGCTCGAAGGCGACATTGGCCTCGGATTCGAAGACGTCATTGGTGACTTCGAGCCCGTTTTCCATGCCGTAATCTTCGGCGATCTGTTTGCCGAGCGTCGTTTCGGTGTCGTGGAATGCCGGCAGACAATGCATGAACTTGGTCTGTGGATTGCCGGTGGCCTTCATCAGGTCCTGATTGACCTGATAGGGAGTGAGCAGCTTGATGCGTTCGCGCCAGACATCTTTTGGCTCGCCCATCGAAACCCAGACATCCGTGTGGATGAAATCGACGTCCTTGACCGCCTCTTTCGGATCTTCTGTGATCAGCAAGCGTGCGCCCGAGGCCTGCTGCAGATCCTTGGCGATCTTCATATACTCCTCCGACGGCCACAGCGACCGCGGGCCGCAGATGCGCACATCCATCCCGAGCAGGCAGCCGACGATCAGCAGCGAATGGCCCATATTCGAACGCGTATCGCCGATATAGGCATATTTTATCTGCGCGATCGGCTTGTCGCTGTGTTCGCGCATGGTCATGACGTCGGCTATCATCTGTGTCGGATGGTATTCGTCAGTCAGGCCGTTGTAGACCGGCACCCCGGCGTACTTTGCGAGGGTCTCGACGCCTTGCTGTGCCGACCCACGATATTCGATTGCATCATACATGCGGCCTAGCACCCGTGCCGTATCCTTGAAGGATTCCTTGTGTCCGATCTGCGAGCCGGAGGGATCGAGATAGGTCACATTGGCACCCTGGTCCGAGCAGGCGACTTCGAAGGCGCATCTGGTTCTGGTCGAAGTTTTTTCGAAGATCAGGCAGATTTCCTTGCCTTTCAAATGTTCCTGTTCGGTGCGGGCATATTTTGCCCGCTTGAGATCCCGGGCAAGATCGAGGAGATAGCGAAATTCCCGCGGGGTATAATCCTGCACGGTGAGAAGCGAGCGATTGCGCAGATTGAAGCTCATGGTCTTGCTCCGTCGGTCTGTTGTCTTGGATGGGACTGTCAGTAAGCCGGGTCGCGCCAGATGGGGCATGTCATGCAATGCCCGCCACCGCGGCCGCGGCCGAGTTCGGATCCGCGTATGGTGATGACCTCAACGCCCGCCTTGCGCAGCAGCGTGTTCGTGTAGGTGTTGCGGTCGTAGGCGACGACGACGCCAGGCTCGAGCGCGACGACATTGTTGCCGTCGTCCCATTGTTCGCGCTCGGCCTGATAGGAATTCCCGCCGGTCTCGACGGTACGCAGTTGCGGCAGATCGAGCGCTTGGGCGACGACGTCGAGCATCGGCTCGGTTTCGGGACGGATTTCGAATGTGCCGTCATCGCCCACCGGATACATGCTGTAGCAGCGGATTTGGCCAACGACTTCGGCAAACAGCGTGACGAGATCGCGGTCGCAAAAGCTGAAGACGGTATCGAGGTGCATGGCCGCGCGGCTCTTCGGCATCAGGCACCCGATCACTCGCTTCGCAGCCTTGTTCTTGAACAGCGCCTGCGCCACCTGGCCCACCGCCTGATAGGTCGTTCGCTCGCCCATCCCGATCAGGACGGTGCCGTTGCCTATCGGCATGACATCGCCGCCCTCCATAGAAGCGTTGGCAAACTGATGATCGGAATCGCCCCACCAGATGCGAAAATCACCCCCATGGAAGATCGGATGGAACTTGTAGATCGTGCGCTGGATCAGCGTCTCGGCGCGTCTCGCCGGCCAGAACATCGGGTTGCAGGTCACGCCGCCATAGATCCAGCAGGAGGGATCGCGCTGGAACAGTGTGTTGGGAATCGGCGGGATGACGAATTCGGTTTCCGGCAGGGCGCTGAGCATCAGCGACTTCGCCTTGACATCAGGCAGGTCTGAAATCGCAATACCGCCGATCATGAATGCGGCGAGCTGCTTTTCCGGCATTGCGTCGAGCCAGGGCCGCATCGCTTCGGCGATCTGCGAGCCGAGCACGTTCGGAGTGACGCGTCGATCCAATACGAAATCACGCGCCTGCTTGTTGGAGAGTGCCTGAGCGAGCAAGTCGTGTAGCTCAAGAACTTCCACCCCTCTTTCCTGCATCTTCAGGACAAAATCATAGTGATCCTTCTGGGCCTCATGCACCCATATGACATCGTCGAAAAGCAGATCGTGGCAGTTTGCGGGCGTCAGGCGCTGATGAGCCAGGGACGGCCGGCAGACCAAAACGGTTCTTAGTTTTCCCACCTCAGAATGGACACCGAAACCGCGCATGCCGTCCTCCTTCCTGCCACGGGGATAGCGGCCGGGCCGCCGGCTCTTCGAACAGCTTCAGATTATTTTGGCGCCCCGGCTGCTGTCATTGATTCCAGACAAGGTGCGGTGCAGCATTTGCGACCCACTCTCCGAGATCCGGCAGACCTGTTTGGGTGGAGATCAACCCCTCCGCGCCGCAGCATTTGCCGGGCGCGCCAATGGGGTCGGATAAACGTTCGGGACCATGCCTTTTCGCCGTTGCGGAAGGCATAGCAACCGAGGAGCAGGCAGATTACATGCGTCAGCACGGGGTTGCTTTCAGACAGGCTTGGTGGTTTTCGAAGGCACTCACAGCTGAAGAGTTTTCGAGTTCCACGCCGCATCGGTCGCAACGCACGGCCGGGTTCGGGAAGTCGTCCGAGTACCGGCATGATGTTCCATGCACGCCTAGGATAACGCAATCCCCTTGAGCAGGACGCGCGATGCGTTCGATCGCGCACGCGGATCCGATGTGACGCTTTCCTTTGCGGGCGCGAGTTAAAAGATTTTATTGCGACAATCGCGAAGCGTGCATCTAATAGAGCCGACTTGCAGAAACTTGCGGCGGTGGTTCACATGGCGGAGTTAGACAGGCAGGCAAGCATCCCTCCAAATCTGGCCCCAGAGGAGGTGCGACATCAGCTGGAGCGTATTCTCGTATCGAGCGATCTCAATCGATCGAAGCGGATCCAAACTCTGCTTAGCTTCGTGGTTACCGAAACTCTTGAAGGGCGGTCAAAATACCTGAAAGCATATTCGATAGCCCTGGCTATCTTCAACCGCGACAACAGTTTTGATCCACAAACCGATCCTTGTGTTCGGACTGCTGCTATGCGGCTAAGAAGCGAGCTGGAAATGTATTATCTGACACTTGGAAAAGAGGATCCTGTACTCATCGACATCCCTAAAGGAACCTACGTTCCGGTATTTGCACGGAAGGCATGCGAAGGTTGCCAGGTTGCTTCCGACGCGCACCGGAAATCACAAGGTGATTGTCCGTTCCATCCATTGCCGGCGCGCGTCCCCCTGCGTCTGCCCCCGATGCTCAACCGGCGTTTGGCTTTAGCAAGCATGGGCATGCTGCTGCTGGCAGTCGCTTCAGGGAGCTTCGGGCCCGCATCCGTCAGCAGCGTTCCCGCGACAACTTACGGACTGCCGGTTGTCCGCGTGGAACCATTTGAAGCACTACCTGAAACTGCACCAAACTTGATGTTTGCACAGGGCCTAACAGATAGCGTCGTAGCAAAACTGGCGCAGGATCCGAAAATGGTTGTGCAAGTCGTCATCGGCGTCAAGGCACCACCCCCGACTTACCGGCTCGAAGGCAGGGTTCGCACCGAAGAAAGTGCAGTGTGGACGTCGCTGCGGCTTACTCGAAATGCGGATGATACGATCGTCTGGGCCACTACTGTGAAAGGCAATGTCCAACAAGGCAACTTCTGGGGGACGCAAACGCAGCTTTCACAGGAGGTAGCAGCGCGCATTGCGGGAAATCACGGGATTATCAATTAAGCGTCGGCTCGCTACAACTGAGGTCGGCGCTGCCACCGTTCTGTCACTGGCAGAAATCGCAGCGCGGTCGGGAAAAAGCGAGGGCGAGCTGGTCGAGAGCATGCTGGCAAAAGGCGACGCAGCAAGCGGTCGCAACTGACGAGCACGTTGCAAATGACGACAATCTGTCGAGGAGACGTGTTGAGGCGAACGATCTCACCGATAAAAATTCCATCATCGGACATCCGGAAGGTCACACGGTGGTCGCAGCCGAAGACAAGCAACAACGAAGGATATCACCGATGCGGCATCGATGTTATCAAGGCATTTCGGTTTGCGGGACGTGTAGAAACCGTGGACAGACGCTTAGGGCGAGGATGAGCGCGACGCACAGGCGCCCCCGCCGCTACGATGCGATTGATCGGCGGCAATCGATTTCATCCATTTCGTAGCCCAAGGTCATCCCTACGCGACGGACAAGTGGTTCCCACTGCCGACGTTGATCGACATAGCGGGCGGCGTCCGGCTGCGTTTCAATGCCGGCTTTTTGCAAGACTTCCACGGCAACGGAATAGCTCCGATGGAAATAGTCTGGCCGGCTGGCGCCGTCGGTTTCGTCGACTGTGGGGAAATTTCGATCCAACGTCGCGAGCAAGAGGCGAGCACATTGACGCAGCGCATCAACTGACGCCGCTCCGATTGTGACCTTGTACTTCTTTCGGTCCAGCGTTGTGTCGATCAGCGTGGTAAGATCGAGCAAAATGAAACTCATGCGCGATACGGAATAAGAGGGCTCTTTGAACCGGAAATAAAACAGCAGCGGGTAAAAATGGTGGGCCTCTTTCGTCGCGGCGAGCGACCGCAACAGGTTGCCAAACTCGCTCGCGGCGCTGGCGAAATCGCCATCGGGCCCGAGTCGGGCCAACATCTCGGCCGCATCACCAGTGCCGCCTGTCAACAGATCGATCGTAAGCGCCAACGCGTTGCGCTCACGCAGAGCCGAATAAACCTGCACGAGATAGCTCAACACCAACGACAGGACCGAGGCGCCGATGAGGGAGTTGGTCAGAAAGAGGATGCGGGTTGCCGACGTATGCGGTGCATAATCCCCGCCTCCCACGATCGAGAGACTGTTGCCCGCCACAAGCAAAGCGGCGACGAAGTCGGTTGGTGTGTCACCGCTGCTCGGCCGGATCGCGGTACCGAGCTCAGGATGAATGACGAGAGCTGCCCCGATTGTCAGCCCAACAGCCCAGAACGCGATCAGTGCGACAACAATGATCGGCCCGGCAAAGCACAGGATGTGAGAACGGGCGCGGCCAAAGGGCCAAGCAAAGGCCTTGATGCAAGTCCAAACGAGGCGGTCCCAAACAGGGGCGAGCAACCCTGTGCCGGCGCGCGCGTAAAGGACAGTGGAGAAGATGTCGGCGAGGAAGACGAACATCAACCCGACGCCGAGGAGCTGTTCAAGATCCAACTTTCCCCTCCCGCTGGGGATCTGCGAAGCCTTTCGAAGGTGATCGCCTCCAACGCTTCAGTGGCTCGTTCCCGCCGGCTTGCCCAGGCGCTCCTGCGATCAATGCTTCATATCGTGACCGGCGCCGGCCTGCCTTGTGGCAGGCCTGCTTTTGTTGTCGGAAGTCGCCCGCAAATCCTCGAGCTGTCTGCGGGCGGCGCCGCGCGATGCCTCCACCCCATTCGGGAAACCGCTGCGGTCAGCGTAGTCCCGTCGCTGAACTTTGTAGCGGGCATGGCGGATCGTGCTCGTCCCTCTTGCCGCGATGTCGAGAAGCGTGATGCCGGCAACCATGATCAACGCCAGTGCTGCATTGCCCCGCTTGTCATTGTCGGGTCGCATGGCCGCTGCCAAGGTGGCAATATCGAGCCCGTCACCGGCGATCCGGCTGGTAAGCCCCACCTGTTTGTCGACCGACAACGTAAGGAACCCCGATGTTATCTCCCGCAATCCGAAAGCGAGGACCAGATTTTCCTGGCCGCGCAGGCCGATCGCACGGGTGATCTTCCTGGCCGCAAATATTTCGACGATCCCCAATCCAATGCTGAACCAACCAAGATTGCGCGCCAGCCGATCGGAGGAGCTGAGCGAACTTGGCCCTGACTTGATGACTTTGGGGTCGCCTTCTGAACGGGTGATGCTGCTGAGAAATGCCATGTCGGAACCCTCCTTAAGGTTTCAGGACGACCTTGATGCAGCTGTCCTGCTTGTCGCGAAACACCTTGTACATTTCCGGCCCGTCTTCGAGCCCGACGGTATGGGTAATGACGAAGGAGGGATCGATCTGACCATCCTCGATGCGCCGCAGCAGATCGTCCGTCCACCGGCGTACATGCGTTTGCCCCATGCGGAAGGTGAGGCCCTTGTTCATCGCCATGCCCATAGGGATTTTGTCGACGAGGCCGCTATAGACGCCGGGGATCGAGATGATCCCTCCCGGCCTGCAGACATAAATCATTTCGCGCAGGACATGCGGACGGTCGTTCTCCAGCATCACCACCTGCTTGGCGCGGTCCAACAGAGTATCGGGCTGGCCCATCGAGACGTGGCTTTCCAGCCCGACCGCGTCGATGCATTTTTCAGGACCTTTAGCGTCGGTCAGCTCGTTCAACCGCTCGATGACGCTCTCATCGTTGAAGTTGATGGTGATCGCACCCCCAGCTTCAGCCATGGACAGACGTTCCGGGATGCAGTCGATGGCAACCACCTGCTTGGCTCCCAGAAGCACGGCACTGCGGATCGTCATCTGGCCGACGGGGCCGCAGCCCCAGATCACGACAGTATCGGTCGGCTCGATGTCGCATTGGGCAGCTGCTTGCCACCCCGTCGGAAAGATGTCGCCAAGGAAGAGCACTTGCTCATCGGTGAGACTGTCTGGAACCTTGATGTGCGTCTCGTCGGCGAACGGCACCCTCAAGTATTCCGCCTGACCGCCGGGATAGCCGCCCGTCAAATGGGTGTAGCCGAACAGCCCCGCCGTGGTGTGGCCAAACGCTTTGTCCGCCATCTCCTTTTTGCGGTTTGTCCCTTCGCAAACGGAGAAATTGCCGCGTTTGCATTGGTCGCATTCGCCGCAGTTGATGGTGAAGGGAACAACGATCCGGTCGCCCTTTTTGAGGCGGCCGTTCATCTGAGAGCCAGTTTCTACCACCTCTCCCATCATCTCGTGTCCCATGATGTCGCCCGGCTTCATGGCGGGGATGAAATTATGGAACAGGTGAAGATCGGAGCCGCAGATCGCGCAGCTCGTGACCTTGATGATCGCATCGCGTGGATGTTCGATTTCGGGGTCCGATACGGTATCGCACCGGATGTCCTCCTTGCCGTGCCAGACTAGCGCGCGCATGCGTCTCTCCTTGTTCGTCGTGGTCGATCGGCCGGTGAGCGGCACCCGAAATCTCGCAAGATCGAGCAGCTGGCCGTTCACCCATGAGCGCCACAAACCTGCGCTCGCTCGGATAGTTCCTGGATCGATCGGAATTTTTTGGAGGTGACGGCTGATCGGAATTTTATTGGCGCTGCGCCAGGTGAGCATTTTGAAGGAGTCGTCGGCCCAGCCTTCATTGAACCGAGGCACCTTGCCTGAACGACTCCGGCAAGCAGGGTGATGCGTTATGCCGGGCGACGATAGAACGGGTGGCAGCGACGAAACCAGATACGCCGGCAAGGCGTTAGAGGACTCCACGGAGAACCTTCGAATGCCCGGTACCTTCTTCACGCTCTACGTGCTCGCCTTCGATCTCGACGAGCGCGACCAGCCCGTCAGAGCTTTCGGACCGCGGAGAGCTGCAACAAAGGAGGCTGCCCTCGAAGAGGCGCGCGAGCTGGCGGTTACGCACGCAGGGGTCGTCGTGTGGAAGCGCGAGGGAGATCCGGTCGTCGGCGAGGAAGGCGAACCGGAGATCGTTTTCCAGTCCGGCAGGATCGGAGACTTCGCCTAGCCGGCCATCCGCAGGTTCGACCGATCGGTCATCTCCCCGACCATCGCCGCGATCGCGTCCATCCGGTAGGGTTTAGGAACGAAGACGGCGTCACCCGGCAGGTCCTCGGCGCGGAGACGATGTCCGCCCGACGTTATGATCACCGGCACGTTCCCATGGATGGACGAGATCATCCTGGCGAGATCGAGCCCGCTGGGGCCCCCGGGCATGTCGACGTCCGTCACGACGGCGTCGATCCTCCGCTGCCCCAGGATGGCCACCGCCTCAAGGGCGTTTCCAGCCTCGATCACATCGTA
>NZ_JACIAU010000010.1:2500-6562 GCF_014194105.1 Rhizobium sp. BK529
TTTAAGAAACCATGGATGGCCTAGCCGGCCGGATGTGGTGGAGGGGCTGGAGGTAGGAAGGAAGCTTGTCCTTAAGGCATTCTTGTTGTTGGCATTCTTCGGAATGCTTCTGACAGGGTGCTGGATTGGCGTTGCCTGACCGCGCGTCACCGGATTTTATCTCGAGAAGCTGGTCTTATGACAGGCTGCAAGTGGGCTGCTCGGCGTAGCTCCAATAAAGCAGACCTGTCGAACACGTCGATGGCATCTGAATGATCTGGTTGTAAAAGGTAACCAGATTGTTGGGCTGGCCGTATGGTCAGATTTGGAACCCCTTCGAGCGCAAGCGAGAAGGACAAGGAATTCCAAATCCAACTAAAGATGAGCATTGGCAATGAGAACGATTAAGTGTCGTAAGGGCATTTGGTGGATGCCTTGGCATGCACAGGCGATGAAGGACGTGATACGCTGCGAAAAGCCGTGGGGAGCTGCGAATGAGCTTTGATCCATGGATCTCCGAATGGGGCAACCCACCTTAAATGCTTGGAAAATCTGATGCGCCGTTGGCGCATGAGCGAATAGGATTTAGCGAATAGCGAATAGGGTTCAAAAACTATTCGCTACTCGCTATTGGCTATTCGCTGCGTCGAAGGCGCCTCAGGTTTCCAAGCATTGTGATAAGGTATCTTACCTTCGAATACATAGGGGTAAGAAGCGAACGCAGGGAACTGAAACATCTAAGTACCTGCAGGAAAGGACATCAACCGAGACTCCGCAAGTAGTGGCGAGCGAACGCGGACCAGGCCAGTGGCATCAGTGATTAAAGCGGAACGATCTGGAAAGTTCGGCCGTAGCGGGTGACAGCCCCGTACGCGTAGATATCATTGATGTCCTAGAGTAGGGCGGGACACGTGAAATCCTGTCTGAACATGGGGAGACCACTCTCCAAGCCTAAGTACTCGTGCATGACCGATAGCGAACAAGTACCGTGAGGGAAAGGTGAAAAGCACCCCGACAAGGGGAGTGAAAGAGTACCTGAAACCGGATGCCTACAAACAGTCGGAGGGGGCAACCCTGACGGCGTACCTTTTGTATAATGGGTCAACGACTTAGTGTAACGAGCAAGCTTAAGCCGGTAGGTGTAGGCGAAGCGAAAGCGAGTCTGAATAGGGCGATATAGTTCGTTGCATTAGACCCGAAACCGAGTGATCTAGCCATGAGCAGGTTGAAGGTTGGGTAACACCAACTGGAGGACCGAACCCGCATCTGTTGCAATAGATTGGGATGACTTGTGGCTAGGGGTGAAAGGCCAATCAAACTCGGAAATAGCTGGTTCTCCGCGAAATCTATTTAGGTAGAGCGTCTGGCGAATACTCCCGGGGGTAGAGCACTGGATGGGCTATGGGGACTCACCGTCTTACTGATCCTAACCAAACTCCGAATACCGGGAAGTACTACCAGGCAGACACACGGCGGGTGCTAACGTCCGTCGTGAAAAGGGCAACAACCCTAACCTCCAGCTAAGGTCCCCAAGTCATGGCTAAGTGGGAAAGGATGTGAGGATCCCAAAACAACCAGGATGTTGGCTTAGAAGCAGCCATCATTTAAAGAAAGCGTAACAGCTCACTGGTCTAAATAAGGGTCTTTGCGCCGAAAATGTAACGGGGCTAAAGCCATGCACCGAAGCTGAGGATTCCTCTTTAAGAGGAGTGGTAGCGGAGCGTTCCGTAAGCTGATGAAGGGAGACCCGTGAGGGCTCCTGGAGGTATCGGAAGTGCGAATGTTGACATGAGTAACGATAAAGAGGGTGAGAGACCCTCTCGCCGAAAGACCAAGGGTTCCTGTTTAAAGTTAATCTGAACAGGGTTAGCCGGCCCCTAAGACGAGGCGGACACGCGTAGTCGATGGGAACCACGTTAATATTCGTGGGCCTGGTGGAAGTGACGGATCGCACAAGTTGTTCTGGTTTATTGGATTATCAGGGCAGCGGAGCGGTTCCAGGAAATAGCTCCACCGTATAGACCGTACCCGAAACCGACACTGGTGGTCAGGTAGAGTATACCAAGGCGCTTGAGAGAACTGCGTTGAAGGAACTCGGCAAATTGCACGCGTAACTTCGGAAGAAGCGTGACCCCATTTTACGCAAGTATGATGGGGTGGCACAGACCAGGGGGTAGCGACTGTTTATCAAAAACACAGGGCTCTGCGAAGTCGCAAGACGACGTATAGGGTCTGACGCCTGCCCGGTGCTGGAAGGTTAAGAGGAGAGGTGCAAGCTTTGAATCGAAGCCCCAGTAAACGGCGGCCGTAACTATAACGGTCCTAAGGTAGCGAAATTCCTTGTCGGGTAAGTTCCGACCTGCACGAATGGCGTAACGACTTCCCCGCTGTCTCCAACGCAGACTCAGTGAAATTGAATTCCCCGTGAAGATGCGGGGTTCCTGCGGTCAGACGGAAAGACCCCGTGCACCTTTACTATAGCTTTACACTGGCATTCGTGTCGGCATGTGTAGGATAGGTGGTAGGCTTTGAAGCAGGGACGCCAGTTTCTGTGGAGCCATCCTTGAAATACCACCCTTATCGTCATGGATGTCTAACCGCGGCCCGTCATCCGGGTCCGGGACAGTGTATGGTGGGTAGTTTGACTGGGGCGGTCGCCTCCGAAAGAGTAACGGAGGCGCGCGATGGTGGGCTCAGAGCGGTCGGAAATCGCTCGTCGAGTGCAATGGCATAAGCCCGCCTGACTGCGAGACTGACAAGTCGAGCAGAGACGAAAGTCGGTCATAGTGATCCGGTGGTCCCGCGTGGAAGGGCCATCGCTCAACGGATAAAAGGTACGCCGGGGATAACAGGCTGATGACCCCCAAGAGTCCATATCGACGGGGTTGTTTGGCACCTCGATGTCGGCTCATCGCATCCTGGGGCTGGAGCAGGTCCCAAGGGTTTGGCTGTTCGCCAATTAAAGCGGTACGTGAGCTGGGTTCAGAACGTCGTGAGACAGTTCGGTCCCTATCTGCCGTGGGTGTAGGAATATTGACAGGATCTGTCCCTAGTACGAGAGGACCGGGATGGACATATCTCTGGTGGACCTGTTGTCCTGCCAAGGGCATAGCAGGGTAGCTATATATGGACGGGATAACCGCTGAAGGCATCTAAGCGGGAAACCCACCTGGAAACGAGTGTTCCCTATCAGAGCCGTGGAAGACGACCACGTTGATAGGCCGGGTGTGGAAGTGCGGCAACGCATGAAGCTTACCGGTACTAATAGCTCGATTGGCTTGATCGTTCTCATTGACTATGCTCATCACCCGGCAAACGCTAAAGCGTTTGTCCGGATCGATGTGCCAGACCTTCTGTCCTCACGCGCCAATGGCGCTGCGGACGGCGCGCCGGACAACCGGCGACGCGCTTTGCGCTTGCGGCCCCGGCCGACAGTGCCCCGCGAAAGGTTAAAAGACGTGTTCAAAACCAGCGAAAGGGCGGCAGCGAAATCTATTCGCTACTCACTATTCCCTATTCGCTCCAAATCCAGCTTCTCACACAAGTTGCGCTTCGCTGACCTGGTGGTTATGGCGGGGTGGCTGCACCCGTTCCCTTTCCGAACACGGCCGTGAAACGCCCCAGCGCCTATGGTACTTCGTCTTAAGACGCGGGAGAGTCGGTCGCTGCCAGGTCTGCTAAACGCAACTCAGACGCATGTGCCCGAAGCTGAAAGCTTCGGAAAGCTACATGCGAAAACAAACTCAATCTTCTCATCACGAAAAACTAACGGCCCAAAGCCGATCAAAGGGCCGCTAAAAGCGGCTCTTTTGCTTTTAACGGTGCCACACAAACACACGGTGCCACACAAACACGAGGCAAATTGCACAGCAATTTGCTCGGCACAGATCCGTAAATCGCAACGCGATTTACGTAGCCGCGACAAATCCTATGGATTTGCGCAATCGGTATTTTGCCATAAGGCAAAAACCTGGACGGACGACGCAAGCGTCGCCTGGATAACGCGGGGTGGAGCAGCCCGGTAGCTCGTCAGGCTCATAACCTGAAGGCCGCAGGTTCAAATCCTGCCCCCGCAACCAAACC
>NZ_JACIAU010000011.1:0-1116 GCF_014194105.1 Rhizobium sp. BK529
GGGGGCAGATTCCAATTTCAAATGCAACGAAGACAATAATGGCCATGATTTCAGGAGGATGGAATGGCCCGCTCATTTGTGCAGTTGAGTATGGACGAACGTCGCGTCATTGCGCGGATGTATGAGAAGAAGATCAGTCAGGCGGAGATCGCTCGCACCCTTCGCCGCGACCGCTCGACGATCAGCCGAGAGCTACGACGGAATTTCTGGCATGACCGTGAAGTTCCAATCGCCGAAGGATACTGGCATGTGACGGCTCATCAGATGGCCGAGCGCCGCCGACGTCGCTATCGCAAGCTGTTGCGCGATCCACATCTGTGCGCAGCGGTCATCGACCGGCTGAAGGACGGCTGGTCACCGGAACAGATTTCCGGGCGTCTGAGGCTTGTCAGCGGTTCGGCTGTGAGATTGAGCCATGAGACGATCTATCAGTATGTCTATTCTCAGGAAGGCCGGGATCAGCAACTGGCTCGGCATTTGCCGGAGCGGCGAAGGAAACGGCGTCCAAGATACGCGCGCAAGCCGAGAAGTCTCGTTTTTCCAATCGAATGCGCCATTCGAAATAGGCCTGAAGCCATCAATTCACGCGGCGAATTCGGCCACTGGGAGGCCGATCTGATGATCTTCCGGAAGGAGCATGGATCCGCCAATGTCGCCACGATCGTCGAGCGCAAGAGCCGCTATACCGTTCTATTCCGCAACAACGACAGGCGTTCAAAACCGATCATGAACCAACTGGTAAGTCATCTAGCACCCCTGCCCGCGAAAGCCCGGCAAAGCCTGACGTTCGACCGAGGCCTCGAATTTGTCTCATGGCGAGAGCTGGAAAAGGGCATGGGAACGGCAGCCTGGTTCTGCGATCCGCAAGCGCCATGGCAAAAAGGCACGGTCGAGAACACCAACAAACGGGTTCGTCGGTACCTGCCTCCGGAAACCGTCGTGTTGGACGTGACCAATCAGGAGATCCGTTCTTTGTGTGACCGGCTCAATGCCACGCCTCGGAAGTGCCTGGGATTTCAGACACCGACGGAGATCTTCAACCAGCATCTATTGGCTATGGAGGACCAGGTCATATAGATTCCAACCCGCGTTGCATTCAATCTGGAACCAGCAGGG